>JABIFF010000020.1 GCA_018650845.1 Chloroflexota bacterium
ACACAATGTGTTTGAAGAGCTCGGAACTGAGGAATTGGATTTATTAATCGGTTATATGAAAACTCTACAGGTGAATGATTGAATTGACATAGCACGGGTAAGTTAGTTAAGTATCTCAGCCCTCTGACCCCCACCATCTATATAAACAATGGTGCTTGCGGGTATCGGCGGTAGGTGTTGCTAGCAGGTACGACAGACGAGCGAATCAGCTATTTATTCGGTGCTATTACTGTAACTTCACTGTAACTAACAGAAAAGCCCCCGCATTTCTGCGAGGGCTTCTCTAGTTCATTTGCAGTTTGGTGGAGCTTGAGGGACTCGAACCCTCTACCTCCTGCTTGCAAAGCAGACTAAGGCCCATGTTAAATAACTTAGAACAGGCTCTAAAAACAGGTTTCATCCATAAACTAGACCTCAACACATCGACATGAAGATAGATTCCCTCGAAATATTCCACGTAGCAATGCCGCTGATCTACCCGTGGCGGACGGCGTACGGTGCCGACTACGACATTCACTCCGTACTGGTAAAAGCGACAAGCGGAGATCACTTCGCGTGGGCAGAATCGACACCGCTCGAAAAGCCTGCGTACAGTCCCGAAGGCGCTGCGAGCGTTTACCTTAACGTGTCAGAGTACTTCGCTCCCAGAGTGGTTGATGGCGTATACGATTCAGCAAGCGAAGTGACCGATACCCTTTCAGTATTCAAGGGCAATCCATTCGCAAAAGCGGCTCTCGAAATCGTCTGGTGGAACCTGGAATCTAAGATCACAAACACCCCGCTCCACAAACTTCTCGGCGGCACAACAAGGGAAGTTCAAGCCGGTGCCGACTTTGGAATTCAAGATTCGTTCGACATGCTGCTCGGAAACATCCAAACAGCGATTGATACCGGATTCCCTCGAGTGAAACTCAAGGTTGCTCGGGAATGGGACGTTGAGATGCTTCGTGCGGTTCGATCTGCATTCCCAAACGAAAATTTTCACATCGATTGCAACTCCGGTTACACCCTCGACGACTTGGATATGTTCAAAGAGATCGACAAATTCAATCTCGAATTTATTGAGCAGCCACTGGCAAACGACGACATCATCGACCATGCCGAACTGGCCCGGTCCATAGGTACACCGATATGTCTGGACGAATCGGTAACCGGCCCGAGAGTCGTTGAACAGGCGCTGAAAATAGACGCCTGTAAATTCGTAAACATCAAACCAGGTCGAGTAGGTGGGCTAACCAACGCAGTCCGGATCCACGACATCTGCCAGGACGCAGGTGTTCCTGTCTGGGTCGGTGGCATGCTCGAAAGTGCCGTCGGTTCTGCAGTGTGTGTCGAACTCGCAACCCTTCCGAACTTCGTCTATCCCGGCGATCTGTTTCCTTCCTCTCGGTTCTACACACGTGACCTTGGTCAGCCCGAAGTTGTACTCACCGAGCGTCAAACAATGCTGCCGTACGAAAACGGCCTGCCTGAACCAGATCCGGAGTTGCTGGAGAAGTTCACCCGGCAACGAACTCTGATCACATCCGCTGATTAGATAGGTGCCTGCTCGACGGTATCGGGCAATAGAATTTCGGTGAAGAAATCGAAGACTCCTCGCCCCTCAGCACCCTGCCCCCACCATCTATATAAACAATGGGAGCTTGTGGGTATCGGCGGCAGGTGTTGCCAGTAGGTACGACAGCAGCCTGAAACAGCTATTTATTCGGTGTTATTACTGAAAGCTTAAATTCAAAGACCCAGCTTAGTGCTGGGTCTTTGTTGGGATTCTTACTGGTCGGGGCGGCAGGACTCGAACCTGCGACCCCCCGCTCCCAAAGCGGGTGCGCTACCACTGCGCCACGCCCCGACGAAAAATAACTCTATCCGATAAAACCTGAAAAATTCAAAAAATCTTTCGTGCGGTATTGACTACCACGGTCTCCCAAAGCGAGTGCGCTACCGCTGCGCCACACCCCGACTCTGTCGTTTGTACCGGTGTCGGAACAAAGCAACCTAACTATTGTAGAACCGTAAACGCGAATTCACATAACCGAATATGGGCAATTATTGACGAACTTTGGAAATTGCTTGCCATAAATACGGAATTTGGCGTTAGTGAACGACTACTCACTGAAAGTTAAACTTTTGACATATTGCGCGTTTCACCCAAATTATTGGTGCCAGATGTATTGAGATTCTGCAGCCGAAGCGCGAGCGTTTAATAAGAGAGCAGCGCCACCCGCTGATTTCTCATTTATTTCAGACAATTTCTAGATAAAGCGCGGATCCCATTTCGGGACTGCGACGGAGTTCTAGCTACGGCAACCCTACGAATGCTCCACCGGCAACGAACGACTCAAGTCGCCGACGGTTCTACCTCAAATGCACGACCTGTGCATCATCTTCGACGCGGGCACCCTTTAGGTGTGCTCCGAAATAGTCAGTACCGTCGATACTGGGCCGCGGGCTTTGCTACTTTCACCGGTTTCAACATGCAAATGCTGATCCGCGGTTGGATGATGTACGACCTGACTCAGTCTCCGCTAATGGTGACCATGGTTACCGCTGCGATGATGATGCCGATGCTGTTCCTGTCGTTAGTAGGTGGCGCACTGGCCGATCGCGTCGATCGCAAGATGATCACCATCGCTTCAGACGTCACGCTGTTGGCAAGCTTCGTTGCGCTCTTCGCTATTTCAGCTGCCGGAATCATGGCACCTTGGCACATCATTGCTATTTCTGTTGTGAACGGAATAGCGTTCTCGATGGCCGTTTCGGCTCGACAGGCAATGATTTCGGGCTTGGTTCACCGCGAGCAAATGCGCACAGCGGTCGGACTTTCAGCGACTACATATAACTCGGCTCAGATTATCGGACCTGCAATCGGTGGCGTGATGCTTCCGATCGTTGGTGCTACATGGGCTCTTGCCGTTAGTGCCATCGTCGTAGTGCCGGCGATTTTCTTGTACTCAACCCTGAAGCCTGTTCACCACACCAGTGTGAACGATGCACAAGGTTCGATTGTCGAAAACGTAAAAGCTGGACTTGCTTACGCATTCCAGAATTCAACTCTGCGATTCCTGATGCTCGGGGCGATGGTGATGATTCTCACTGTCGGACCGTTCCAGTCGTTGATGCCAGTATTCGCTGAAGATGTATTGAACGTCGGTGCTGGTGGGCTTGGCGTTTTGATGCTCGCTGCTGGCGTTGGTGCTTTGATTGGTTCTATTAGCGTTGTGGCAATTGGCGAAAGCATTGGCCACCAGAAGCTTGAACTATTCTTTGGACTACTCGGTGCAGCCGCCCTTACAGGATTCGCACTTTCTCCTTGGTATGCGCTATCGATTCCACTTGTGACGATAACTGCGTTCGCTACGACTGGGTTCATGGTTGTGAACATGACAGTGGTGCAGATCATGACTCCCGACTACATTCGTGGTCGAGTAGTTAGCGTGCGGTTCCTGGTTATCGGTCTCATGCCGTTCGGCGCACTCTCAATGGGTGGAGCTGCCGAATCGCTTGGAGCACCGACTGCTGTTGCGATCATCGCTGGTATCGGAGCTGTGGGTTTTGCGCTGGTGCAAATTGCATCTCGCATTTTCTCCAGTCCAGACTCTCAGCAAACTCCCAGCAATTCGTAACGAAACCGTAAGCACGGTGCAATAAAACTATTGTGTATCGAGCAATTGGTGCCGGGTCATCGCCCGTGTCCGGCGCCTATTGCTCGTAACTTACGGGCGATCAATTTTCACTTCGACGCTATTACAGCGTTGTTCCTACCCTCATTTGATGAGGAGAATCAAAATGATCGTGTTCAAATCTTGTGTTCGTTGCCAGGGCGACGTGCACGTTAAATCCGACCACTATGGCGAGTACCTTGACTGCCTGCAGTGCGGTGCGACTACCGAGGTTCCGTCTCGAATAGAGTTCGGATCTCAAGCCGAAATTGCCTAGTCAGCGGTCGATGTTAGCTACAGCCGGAGCATGATTTTGGCTGTCGCTATTTGATCAGTCGGGATACTATCGCTGCCTACAACGAGATCCATTCGAATCTGAGTTCCAAGGCAGCCCCGATTGAAAATCACATCTGTTCACGCCGTCTACCCAAAGTACAAGCACACTGTGCCGTCATGGCGCACGCATCTCTGGCAGATCGTGGTCAGGGTTGAAACTGACACCGGTCAGGTTGGTTGGGGATACGGCGGTGGTGGTAAGGCTGCGGTCGAAGTGGTCAACGGCCACTTTGCCGAGATACTCACAGGCAAGTCGTTTGACTCGGTTTCCGATATCGGCGATATATGGGATTTTCTCTACACAGAATCGATCCCATACGGTCGAAAAGGCGTGGCGATCATGGCTCTCAGTGGAGTCGATCTTGCGCTGTACGACGCACTAGGCAAGGCTGAAAATAAGCCTGTCGCACTTTTGCTGAGCGACTCTCCCAAAGAGCGAATGCGCTGCTATGCGACGGGTCCCGATACCGACTACTACGCTGACCTCGGCTTCACAGCTCAGAAATTTCCGTTCCGCTGGACTGGCGAAGAATCGGTAGCTGAGGGCGTTAAGTTGGGCGAGCACGCCCGATCGACATTCGGGCCTGACGCCGAAGTGATGTTCGATGTTTACATGTCTTGGGATTCAGCTACGACGCTCAAGATGCACGAAGCACTCAAGCACATTGGTATTCACTGGTACGAAGACGTACTCACTCCAGATGATCTCATTGAACTCGGAGAGCTTCGACCGAAAATCCAGCCCGTGAATATGGCGGGTGGCGAGCACGAATTCGGCCCTCACGGCTTTGCCGATATTGCGCGTGCGAAGGCTTATGACATCTGGCAGCCCGACATCACATGGTGTGGTGGAATTACTGCGGGATCACGAATAGTCGATATGGCTAAAGTCGCTGGCGTTGAGGTTGTCCCTCATCGTGGGGCCGAGACGTGGGGGCTGCATCTGGTAGCAGCGACCGACTGCGAAGATTTTGCCGAGATGCTGCCAGGAGTTCGTGGTGGTTCTAGCGACGATCTTTGGATCGGCGAACCGGAGCTGATCGACGGCTACATTGATATTTCTGATGCTCCGGGCTTCGGTGTTGGCCCAAACGAGGATCTACTGTGAGCGTTCAGGCGGTTATCTTCGATCTGTTCGGAACGCTGATTGCCAACTATGACCGCCTTCACTATTACGAAGTGATCGAGAAGATGGGCGAGGCTGCGGGTGCCGATCCTATCGAGTTCAGGAAACTGTGGCGCGATTGTTACGTCGAGCGGTTAACCGGCGTGTTCGCTACCGAGTCGGAGAATATTGAGTGGGTGTGCGATCAACTTCGAGTCGTTACTGATTCAGCACGTGTTGACCAGTCGAATCAGGTCTACCGTGAATTCGCTTTGCCTTTCCTAATGGCACCGCGTGAGTCGGCGATTGAAATGCTTACAGCTTTGAAAGATCGGGGAATCAAGACTGGATTATTATCAGACTGCGGACCGTGGGTTCCCAAGAACTGGGCAGATTCGCCGTTCGCCGATTTGATCGACTTTCCGGTTTATTCAAGCATGAGCGGTCTTAAGAAACCCAACGAGACTCTCTACCAAAACGCGGCACAGGGGCTTGGCGTCACTACAAGCGAGTGCATGTACGTTGCGGATGGCAACGGAGAAGAGTTGCCAGTTGCTCGACAATTAGGCATGCGAGCGGTGAAGATCGAGCCGTGGAACGAACCCGGTTCTGCTCCAGACGCCGACTATTCAAACCAATGGGATGGCGAATCGGTCGGCGCCCTAAGCGAACTTCTTGAGATGCTCGACTAGCTGCGGCAAAGCAGCTTCGAGCGGGATTATTTCAGTGCTCGGGCGATCTTTTCACATGCCTGCATGTAGATCGTCGCATCGACGTTGATCGACAGGTACTGCACACCGAGATCGATGAGCCACTTGCCCATCTCAACATCCTTGGCATAAGAACCAATCACCCTGCCCTGCGCACGTGCCTTCGCAGCAGCCTCTTTGAGTGCGTCTTCGACAATCTTCGAACGCACATCACCGGGAACTCCAAGCGACTGCGAGATGTCGTATGGGCCGAGAAATAGAACGTCGATACCGTCGACGGTCATGATCTCTTCAAGATTGTTCAGACCCTTTTGGCCTTCGATGTGGACCACAGTCATGGTCTCTTCGTTCTGGCGCGCCGGGTGGTCTACTGCGTCGTCTTTGTAGTAGTTGCCAGCTCGGGTGAACACAGAAACGCCACGCTCGCCCATAGGTGCGTACTTGGCAGCGTGAACGACTTTCTCAGCATCGGACTTCTGGTTGATCTGCGGGACCTGAACTCCGTCGGCTCCGATGTCGAGTGCTCGCAAAATTGGCCATTCTTCGTTGCCACCAACTCGAACGATTGGCGCAACACCTGTTCCCTGTGCGGCAAGAACGAGATCGGCGACTTTCTCCATCGAAAGCGGACCGTGCTCAGTGTCGAGAATGCAGAAATCCATTCCGGCGTAACCGAGAGTGTCGATCATCGTTGCGGATGGAACGATAGTGAACGGTCCGACTACAACTTCGCCTGCCTGTAGCTTCTTCTTTAGTTCGCCGCGAATGGACTTTTTCATTTTCTCTTCTTCGTTTCTGGTGCCGGGATCTAAACGGTTGATCGATTCCGACATATAAAAATTTCCTGAACGGCACAAAGTTTACCGTGAGTTTTGAAGAATCGGGAGTTGAGTATCGATTGGTCGGGCGATGTCATGCCGACCGGCGTTTTCCAGTATTTGGAAAACGTGGACATATAAGTGCCAAATATTTGTCACTTAGCCGGTATCCTTCTTCGATGCCAAATTCCGGATCAAAATCTCGAATAGTGTTTTTAGGGACGGGTACTTCTGAGGGAGTACCGAGGGTTTCGTGTCTGACAAATCCCGATAGCGACTGCCCTGTTTGCCCGGATGCGATGAAGCCGGGATCGCCCAACCGACGGCGTAATACGTCGCTCTTGATTCAGCGCGAAATGCCAGATGGCCGAACGTCGAACATCGTCATCGACGCTGGAAAATTCTTCTACGAGTCGGCAATGAACTGGTTCCCGAAGTACAACGTGCGAACGATGGACGCACTTGTGATCACTCACGCCCATGCCGATGCCGTGGGCGGTTTCGACGATCTGCGAGATTGGACGAACAACGCCCAAGAATCGCTGCCAATTTACCTTCGTGAAACCGATTTGGATTCTGTTGAGTCACTGTTTTTCTATCTTGTCGATCGAAGGAAGCAAACAGGCGGAGGCGGAGTGGCGAAGCTGACGTTCGAAACTATCGACGAAACGCCGTTCGATGCTGACGGACTTGAGATAATTCCGTTGCCTGTTGAGCACGGTCGCGGTCACGAAATTTTCGGCTACAGGTTCGGATCGGTGAGCTACATTTCCGATACATCTGCGATTTCAGAATCCACTGCAGCGCTGGTCGCTGGCTCAGAGCTACTGGTGCTCGATGCGCTGCGCCCTGCCAGAACTCACGGCACCCACCTCACCGTAGAACAAGCTATCGACGAGGCACGCCGTCTCGGTGCGAAACGCACTTTGCTAACGGATGCCACGCACGACATAGATCATGTTCCAGTGAACGCCGAATTGGCGAAGCTGAAAGATTCAGAAGGTCTCGATATTCAGTACGCCCACGACGGTATGGCTATCGAGGTTGAGCTTTAGGGCTACGGGTTCGTTGACGGGGTTCGTTTCAGTGATGGCACCATTCGATTTCCCGAGTGCCGCCGAGGAATCACGTGAGCCGCGAAAAATCGTGCGGACGCGTCCCCACTCCAGATCCTTCGACTCAGAGGACTCCGCTCAGGCAATCTAACGTTGACGGCTGCCGCTTTCAGGCACAGTTGACGGTCAGCCCTACAGCAAACCCTAGTTGTTCTCGGCGCGTTCCTTGCGGTACATGGCGATGACTTCATCGTCTGGCGGGTAGTACAGTCCGGGTGTGAGCTGTTCTTTGTCGAGGCGTGCTCGAATCCACTCTTCAAGATCATCGTACTCAATCGCCTTCAAAGCGATATCTGGTGCGACTCCTCGAGGAATAACGACAACACCGTCATCATCAGCAACGATGTAGTCACCGGGGCGAACGAGAATCCCGTCAACTGCAACAGTGTCGTTGGTCGAGTAAGGAGTGCCTACTCGAGTGCCAAGGTTGGAAGTCTTGTCGAGTCCCCACATTCCAACGCCGTAGTCTTTGACCGTGTGCATATCGCGAATACCACCGTCGCACACTAGACCGTCAACGCCACGCTGCTTGAGTCGCAAGAACTTGATATCGCCACCGATGGACATTCGCTTATTGCGCATCGATTCCATAACGATCACGTCGCCGGGACCTGCCAGTTCAAATGCTGCAAATTCTGGAGATTCTTCTCCGCCGGGTTTTTCTGCCATTCCGTCGGGTCGAGCAGGGACAAAACGAACGGTGATAGCTCGTGCCACTAGTCGCTGTCCCGGGTTCATCGTGCGAACGTTGGGCATGTAGACGTAGTGCGGCTCATAGCCGTTGCGAGCAAGCACATCGACTACTGCCGTTGTGTTTACCTGTTTGAGCTTTTCGATTGTTTCCTTATCGAGAACGTGGTCGGGCGTGGGCTGAATTACGGCCATGTGCGGAAGCTTTCTCCGGCTGAGGGTGTCAACAAAACGTGACAATGGTACATGTAGAGGAGCGCTAAATCGTCACACGTTACGATGCAACCAGCGACCCTGTCATGCTGAACTTGATTCAGTATCACATTCGACTAGTGTCGTTCAGCCGACTGAAGGCAAGAGATCTGACGGCAGATTCGCCTATCACCTTCGTGTCGGAAATGATCCTGAATCAAGTTCAGGATGACAGCATTGAAATAGAGCCCTGTACGAAAGCCCTATCCCCAATCGCGGGCGAATCGCTCGATGATCAACGCAGCGTGCTTAGCCCCGAGTAGAAAATCTTCAGTGGTGATGTTCTCGTTTGGTGCGTGAATCTTGTGCGAGGGGTGATCGATTCCTGACGTGGCGATTGGCATTCCCAGCGTATCGCCAAAATCAAACATCGGACCTGTCCCCGCCATGTTGGGAGTCATCACCGGCTTCCGACCGTATATCTCTTCTGCTGTTTCAGCGACCAATTGCACCCAAGGTGAATTGAGATCGGTGCGGTAAGGGTTCACCGCTCCCAGTACTTCGATTTCGACGTCTTCGAACCCGTGCTTATCGAGGTGCTTCCGAAGTTTGTCGACGATGTCGTACGGACGTTGCTCAGGTACTAGGCGAAAGTCCATCTTGGCACTGGCGGCCGCAGGTAGAACAGTTTTCATACCGGCGTCCTGATATCCAGAATCTAGCCCTGCGATGTTTGCAGTTGGTTGGAACGTTAGCTGCTTGCGAAGATCTTCTCCGTCGAGTCCTTTTACGAATCCATTCACACCGAAAGTTTCGAGCCATTCTGGCGCATCGTCTGGCAATGCTTCGACTGCAGCTATCGCTTCCGGACTCGGTTCGGTTATTCCGTCGTAAAAGCCATCGATGAGGATTCGTTCGTCGGTGTCCTTGATGGTCTGCAAAGCCTGGAGCAGGCGCCATGGTGCCGACGGCAGGATTGCAGCGTAAGACGAGTGTGCGTCGCCTGAGAGCATGCTTACGGTTAGCCCGATAGCTAGCACTCCCTTAAGCCCGAGATACATGAAGGGGTCGTCATTCAGATTTCGACCTCCACCCTCCCAGATGCAGACGTCGGCTTTGAAATCATCACCACGCTCGGCGATCAGATCGGGAAGGTTGATAGATCCAGATTCCTCTTCGCCCTCACAGAACATTTTGATGTTGCAAGGCACGCCACCTCGTTCATCAATGAACGCTTTGATCGCAGCTAACCGGGCACCAATGTTGCCCTTGTCGTCGGACATCCCACGACCGTAGAGGCGATCGCCAACCTGAGTTGGTTCGAAGGGATCGGTATCCCACAGATCAAGCGGATCGACAGGTTGGACGTCGTAGTGGCAATAGAAGAGAAGTGTCGGCGCTGTCTCGGGATTTTCCGATGCTGCCTTATATCCGTAGACGGTTGGAAGTCCGTCATTGGGCACTGGAACGATCTCGGCGTCGAATCCGTTACGTTCGAGAAGCTCTTTCATCAGGCCGGGGGCTTTATCGAACCCGATTTTCTGAGCGGAAATCGATGGCTGCCGAACCAGTTCAAACAGCTGTTGAATCGATTCATCAACGTGCGAATCAATGTGCGAGTAGAGATCGTTCATTGTTTTTCCTGCTTTTCGTTCATTTTCTGTTCTCGCCACATCCAATACCGTGCGAGACAAGATAGCGTTATGCCATCGCCCACCTCCTGAGATGTGAACAGATCGATCAACTCTCTTCGTGTCAGTAGTCGAGCCTCAACAATCCCCTCGTCCGATTGCAATTCGAGATCTTCGACTGTCACTTCCGGAATTTCCGCTAGTACTACAGCGGAAGATTCACCGAAAATTCCGGATACCACTGAATCCTGCCCCAGCAGTTCGACTCTTGTCGGAGCTATTCCAGTTTCTTCGACCAACTCACGGCGGGCAGTGTCGAGAGGGGATTCTCCAGCCTCGCCCAGTCCAGCTGGAAATTCCCAGAAATATCGCTTCATCGGATGTCGATAGATGCGGATAACGAGATATTTTTCTGATGGAGTAACCGGGATTACCATCATTGCGCCGTGGTCAAAATGTCTTTTTATCCAGGCGTAATTCCCTTTTTTGCCATCGGCGTGAACAATGTCGTCGTAATAGAAATCAATCCACGGCGTTTCAAAAACTTTATTCTCGCCGTCAGGTTGAAGTTCGATATGTGGATATTGTTCCGACAAAAGAAATCTACTCCGCTGCGCCCGGCATACCGGGTTCTAGAGGTTGCGAGTCTTGCGGCACGCCACCAGCGAGGAATCCGCCGTCGACCGTGATCGTCTGACCATTCACATATTCGCCAAGTTCAGACGACAGGAACACACAGGCTCCTGCGATGTCTTTGGGCAGACCGCCACGATGATTCGGAATGAATCCCTTGGCTGAACCGAGATACTCGTCATCGCCTCGGTTGGATTCTTCGCTCTCAGGAAGCACCCGACTATCGATGTAGCCTGGAGCTACGCAGTTGGCAGTAATCCCGGTTCCTGCAAGATCGTGCGCCATCGACTGAACCATGCGATTGAGCCCGGCTTTCACGATTCCGTAGACGCCGTCATGTGGCCAAGCTCGATAGCTGTGAACGCTGCTGATGTTGATTACGCTGCCACCGTGACCGTGCTCGATCATCCGGTTCACGGCTCCTTGCGCAAGGAACAAATATCCCTTGAGAGCGTGGCCGACCAGATGATCCCAAAACTCTTCAGTAATCTTCGTGAAATGCATGTCGCGTGAAGCGACAGCGTTGTTCACCAGAATGTCGATACGACCATGCTCTTCGACAAATTCGTTGAGCATGCGTTCTCGATCTTCGGAGTTGCCAACGTCGGCCTGATGCCATGAAGCTTTTCTGCCAAGCGATTCGACGCTGGTAATTGTCGAATCGGCTTCTTCATCCCGAACTACGTCGTTGATCCCAACGTCGGCACCATGCTCAGCGAATAGCTGGGCGATGCCGGCACCAATCCCGCGACGTGAGCCGGTTATTAGTGCCTTCTTGCCTTTGAGAAGTTTGGTTGTCATGGCATCAGTACCTCTTGGTTAGTTGTCCATAACTTTCGTTGCGATCATTCCACCGTCAACCAAAATCGTTTCGCCGTTGACGTACTGTCCGAGTTCGGACGTCAGGTACAACACAGCGTTTGCGATATCGCTTGGGAGCCCGCCCTTAGCAGCAGGCAGTCGGTCGGTGAATCGTGAAGCATCGTGCGGTGCACCATCGATCACGTCATCGTCGTCTTCGGTAGGCAACACATTCGAAATAGCACCGGGAGCGATGCAGTTGGCGTTGATGTTGTGGCCCTTCAGATCGATAGCAAAACCTTTGACCATTCTCTTGAGCCCGGCTTTGGCTGTTCCGTAGGCAGTCCACTCTTCGATCGCCACATATGAGTGAACGCTAGAGAGGCATACGATGCTTCCACCCGAGCCCTGAGCGATCATTTCTTTGGCGGCGCGCTGGGAACCAAAGAAGTAGCCCTTGAGCGAAAGATCCATCATGCGATCCCAGTAGGCTTCATCAGTGTCGAACAGTGGTCGTGACTGATCTGGGAAGATGGCGTTATTCACCAAGATGTCGATCTGACCATGAGTTTCGAGGAACGAATCAATTACTGAGTTGATGCCGGCTACCGTACTTACGTCGCCAGCATGGAACGAGCCTTTGACTCCACGTTTTTCGATGAGTTCTACTGCGCGCTGCGAAGTTTCGTCGTCGACGATATCGTTGACCCCGACGTCGGCACCTTCGTTCGCAAGAGTTAGCGCAATTCCGCGACCAATGCCTTTTCGTGCACCTGTAATTAGTGCTTTTTTGCCGTCGAGCAGACCCATCGATTACCTCCGAAGTTGGGATTAGAAATATTCAGATGCGATCTTAGCGTGAGTTGGTCGACTACGGAGGTTCAGCTTGGCTTGGTCTGCCAAGAATTAATCACTGAATTTTGGACTTGATTTCAGCTAAGGCGGCGGTTTTCGCTGATGACAGATCGGCTACGACGTACTCTTTCGCCCCGCCGTTTTCGCCACCATTCGCAAACACCAGAATAGCGTCACGAACGTTCATTCCCTGCTTTTCGAGTACTAGGGCGTAGCCCGCAAGCTGATTTTCATATCCTCTAGCCCGTTCTTCGAGCAGTGTTCCAATGACACGGTCAGTTTTGTAATCGATGATCGTGATCGACTTGTCATCGTGCTGAATCATCAGGTCGACCGAACCTTCGATCTCAATTCCCTCTTCAACTTCTGCCGCAATCCACGCCTCGCTCCAGCTGTTGGAACTTGTAGCAGCAGCAACCGTTGGGCTATCGAGTACGTTCGAAACCAGCTGCGCTATATCGTCTTCCAGCTCAGGAATCGCATACGCTTCGGCTGCTTGATGAACCAGATCGCCAATGTTTGATCGATCGTCAAAATTAATGTCCTGAAGCACCCCGTGAACCGCCGAACCGACGTCGGTGCCACCTCGACCGCGGCGTGCGGTGTTCCATTCCGTCGATTCAGAATTGTCTTCAGGCTTCGGCGCTTCGAACATCGTGTGATCGGCCAGTTCGGAAGGTGTGACGTAACCCCGGTATTTGGCCGCTTCGATCGTTACTAGAAGTCCGTCTCGCCAGTGACTGCGGGCTTCCAGTGAATACGTCTCGTTCAGTTCAGCTGGAATTTCGTTTCGCTGACTAATTTGCTCGTCGGTAACCTCATCGACAGCAAACGCTGTAGACGAATCATTGATTTCATCGAATTCACCGATCTTTGCAGCGAGTGTCGATTTGTCTCTGCCCGATCGATGAACACTAACTATCAAATGCTCTCTCGCACGAGTCGCGCCCACGTAGGCAAGCCGAACCAACTCGGCGGCGTCTGCCTCTTTGCTCGCGGTTGCTCGCGTTTCGTAATCAGCGGTCGCCAATCCTAAATTCTTCGAACCGATACGAACTGCGACTACAGGATTGCCATTCTCTTCTTTCGCTATCGAATTCCCTTTCGGATTCGAGGCACTCACCTGAAGTCCCATCAGTGCCACTATGGGAAATTCCAATCCTTTAGCAGCGTGAACGGTCATCACTCGCACTGCGTTCACTTCGCTGTTGGCGAGAGCACCTTCGGCGACCCGAACGCTTGCTTCAGTTTGTCTCGATATCCAGCGAACAAACTCTCTAAGCGATCCGTTTCCGGCACGTTGCAGCGACCTCGACATTTCTATCAACAGGTCCATCAAACGTTCTCGGTCGCCATCCGCGTTGGCAAGAGCAGCTACTTCTCGCAATCGTCGTTCACGCACAAATTGTTCGATCAGATATGGCGTCGATATACGCTGTCGATTCTCGTGATATCGAGCGAGTCCAGCGAGTGCCGTAGCGACTCTTCGAGAACCCGTACCTTCATCGAATTCGTCGACGTTGTAGGTCTTGCGGGCGTATTCGAATTTTCTTCCTGCAGCCGCCCACTCGTACAAATCTTGATCCGAGCATCCCCATGCCAGGGATTTCATCGAAGCGACTATCGCCACTTGGTCGGTCGGGTCGTCGATGGCGACTAAATTATTCGCCAGCTCGTGCACAGTTTGCGATTCAAATATCGGTGCCTGCCCTTCAAGAACGTAAGGCACTTTGTGCTCGAAGAATGCATCTTCCAGATATGAAAGTGCTGTGCGTCTTGGCATCAACACACATAGATCACGAAAGCTCGATTGGCGCATGTTCTTGTCGCCATCAGGCAATTGCCATTCGCCAGCGCCGATGCTGCGAGCGAGCAAAGCGAGATCCTTAGATTCAGATTCACGGGCAACTTCGACGTTACCGTCGGCGGCTTCTCCGGCGATCATTACTCGCGGCTTGTCGGATTCCGGGTAATTTTCCAGGCCCGGTTCAAGTGCGACGTACGGCGCCTGATTCGGGTCTTGCGCTGTTCCTGCAGGACTGTTCATCCATGGATCGAATATAGCGTTCACCCAGTTCAGCACGGCGGGATTCGATCGGAAGTTGTTCACCAGCGAAAGTCGTTCAGCACCGAGAGAGGCAACCAATCCCTTGAGTTGAGTTAAATCTGCCCGACGGAATCGGTAAATAGATTGCTTGTCGTCACCAACGATAAACAAGGCTCCGGGCGTTGGTGCGCCTTTGCCTTTGGAAGTCGAATTACGATCGGCGAGCCGCATTGCGAGCTTGAGTTGCAATGGGTCAGTGTCTTGAAATTCGTCGATGAGAACGTGGGTGTATCGATCTTGAAAGTAACGCCTTACTTCATCATTGGAATCTAGAAGTTCGCACGATAGTACGAGCAGGTCTTGGAACTCAAGTAGTCCCTCAACCCGGCGTTTTTTGGCGTAGCCGAGAACCATCTTTGCGACAGCGTTTACAAGCGGTACAACTGTCGACTCACCGAGTGACTGTCGACCAGTATCGAGTCGTTCTTGCGCCTCGCCAAGAAGTGCTCTGACCTCTTCGATGCTCGATTCTCCACTATCGAGATCAGTCCAGTCGCCCTTCTTGCCACCACCAATTTTGAGTTTGCCAATTTGGGTGAGCGCAAGAACGCATTCTTCGTCAGATTCGGTATCGAGTGCTTCGTGAATCCAGTTGATAGTTTGTGGAACCAACGATTCAAGATGAGCCAACAACTTGTCATCCGAATTCGTGCAGTAACGACGGAGTTCGTAGGCCGATTCGAGATCGGACCGAACCGATTCAAGAACCAATGCTGGCTTGTCGGTCTGTTTTGGTTTTGGGAGTGATCCGATTCGCTCTACTAGATCGTAGTTAGCGTGGAACTCTCCGGCTAAATCTCTGAGGTTGCCGAGAGGTTGCTTTAGACCCAATCTCTGGGCGTTTACAACCGCATCGGAAAATTCTGGTTCAGATAAGGCATCATCGAGCCACTCCGACCACTCTTCGTCGAATCGGGCATCTCCCTGCACACCGTCGTACACCTCGAACACGGGTGGCAAGCCGACTGACAGAGGTCGTTCCCGAAGGAGGCTTTGGGCAAAGCTGTGGATCGTCCCTATGAACGCAGAATCGAGAGCTTCTAACGCTTTCGCTAATGCCAGTTCTTCTATCGAACTACCAGCTTCTGCAGCAGTAAGCTGTCGACGTTCTAGTTCTTCGCGAACCCTCTGTCGAAGTTCGGAAGCTGCTGCCTTGGTGAACGTGACTGCGGCTATGTTTTCGGGTCGAACATCAGCGAGCATGATGAGATTGGCGATGCGCTCGACTAATGCCTGAGTCTTCCCCGTTCCTGCGCCTGCACCCGCGTAAATCGTCTGCTCAAGTGAGCCATCAGCACGACCAACGATTCGATCACGTACCGGCTCGCTGGCGTATGGAGAATTGGTCATTCTTGCCCCTCCGCCAAATCAAGATATTCCGATAATGCTTCATCAGAATTTTTCTTAGAATTCCAGAGTCTTGCCTTGCTCTTCGGGCAAACTTTGGCGTATTCGCAGAACATGCAATTCTCGAACGATTCGTTGCTTTCACCCCAGCTTGCCGATCCACCCGGGCGGGCGGGGAACACACCATCTTCTATGCCTTCGACGATGGTTTCGACTGCCGAGGTGAGCGCTGTTTCAGCTTGCTCGCTGTGGTAGTCGCTAGGCGATGGTTTCAGCTCGGATGAGGATTCACGCACGAACCAGTACGAGGCAAATATGTCGGATTCCGGATATTTGCGAGCCACTGCTTTTGAGTAAAGCGGCAGCTGGAGTTTCGTTCCTTTTTTGACGGGATCAGTATCGAGCTTCGCATAAGCGGTGTTGCTGCCAGATTTGTAGTCGTAAACGATCACTCGACTGCCGTCATCAGAAATGTCGACCCGGTCGACTTGTCCTCTGAACTTCACAGTTTTGCCAGAAGCTGTTCGCACTTCAACCGCAGGTCCGCTATCTGGCGTTGAGCTTCCGAACGAATACTCAGCCTCGATTTGTTTCATGTCAGGCTGACCGGCCGTATCGGGTTCGCGACGTAGCCACTGGCGCAGAATCAGCCAGGCTCGTGACAGCTCGATTTTCCAAGCGCCTTCAGATCTTCCCGGTGTGTCGTCACGCAACGCGTCGAAGTGAGTTTCGGTTTCCGTGCGAAGTATTTTTTCGAGTTCTACCCGAGAGAGTCCTTCGGCTTTGCTATCTCGACGCCAGAGTGAAAATTGTTCGAGAACGTCGTGGATAAGAGTTCCGAACGTTAGCGCGTCGAGCGCCATTTCTGGCTCAGGGGACTCTGTTGGCTCGATATGGAGACGTCGAGACAGGAAGTATCGATATGGACAAGCTGCATAGGTTTCGAAGGCGGTGGCGGAACCCGTGGTCGAGGTTAACGATGATTCGGCACTGTCGTTGCCAAGATTTATTTTGCCGTCGTATTCGGTCCAGGTATCGCTCTCCTGCCCTGACTCGAATTTCACCGATTCACCGATTGAAGTTTCTTCGGCAGATAGTGGGAATAATTCAGCTTCGTTCTCGCCAGATTTCCAATTGCGAGCGCCGATCACATCGTATTCATGGGCATCAGCAGCTTCAGCCGCTGGAAGATGTTGCGAATCAGTTCTTCGTCTCGTGGTTAGACCTTCGATATTGCCCTTCGCAAGATCGCCGGCCGGTAGTAGTCGCTCGCCTGAAATCTCTCGAACCGCCGAGAGGAACCAGCGGGCAGGTCCGAACTCTCTCGATTCGCCGGGAATTCCGCTCGGCCAGTACATGAATACCCGATCGGCACTTTCGAGAACTGAAACGTACGCCCGGTGACTCTCTTCCACGCGCCGTTCGGTGGTTTTTAAATATTCGCCATTCGGGTCGATCAACTTCTTCATTGGGTCTGGCAGTAGAGGGTCGGTGTGACCATAGCTCGGGTAATTTACTTCCGACATACCCATGAAGAAGACCGTGTCGAATGGGCAGCCGGCAGCTGTCCAAACTGGCCCAACATAGACTCCCGATCCCAGCGACTTAAGACCGGCCGACCGTCGGCTGAGCTGATCGCGAAGTACGCCTGAGCAATGCTCGAACATCGGCTGCTGACCATCTGTGTTGAGCGATTCGAGTCGTTCGACGAGCGTGCTCAATCGTGTCGACTGAGATTTGCCAGCGTTGGCTTTTTGCTCAGATTCGTCTTCCACCAGCAAGTAGTCTTCGACCAATTGTCCTAGCCATTTGCCGAACCCTGTCCATGAATCTTCAACATTGGTAGGTCGACGTTTCGAGAGAGAGACGATGAACTCGCTGAGCCAAGCTGCGTATTCAGCGTCTGACTTAGCAGCATCCACCTCGTTCGCACGGCCTTCATCGAGACGCTCCGATCTTTCGGCGTGCTTTGCCACGTTTGTAGCAAATCGCTTCAGGCGGGGAACCCAACTATCGCTTACCGACGATGTAACGCCTGCCTTGCGCGAAATGGCGTCCCATCGAGCCGCAGGTACTGGCCGGGTCGACGAAGGATCTTTCACAGGTGCGCTCGAAAGCCACGCTGTTACATCTAGCCTGTTGAAATCATTGCGGAAAATATCGAGAAGACCAGTAATGAAATGACCTTCCGGAGCATCGGAAAGTGCGGTTCGGTCGGGTCCGGATACCGGTATGCCCGCGAGTTCCAATGCCTCTGCGATTCGGCTTGCGTAGCTATCGTCTTCAAATACCACTGCCATTCGAGGGAATCTCGTGCCGGCACGAGCTTGCGCAACGATCTCACGAACTACTCCACGTACCTCTTCAGCGACATCGGGAACGCTCGTGGGGGTGATTCGTGATGGTTCTCCAGCAGGATGAAATTCGAGGTCGATATCAGGTGGGGTTTCCGAGATCGATACCGTTACGGCCCCGCTCAGTTCGGCCAGTGCGTCGAACAGTGGCTGCTGTACCGCTGCGACAGTCGACGCCTTCACAAGCAGCACTGTGCCGAGTGCGTTGAGCCGGTCGCTATGCTCGCCGTTTCGAATGTACTCAGCTGCTTTCGTAGCGACTGTTGCACCGCGACGATATGGCTTGGCCATCGCCATGTATTTTCGGAACCGTTTCACGAGTTCCAACTGCACGTCGCTCTGGGAAGAAAGCTGGGTTAGTTGATCGTCGTTGAGTAGTTCTAATTCTCGGAATGTCGAGTGCAACGCCGATTGTAGCTGTGGCGATACGATTTCGCCTCCCAGTTGACGACCAAGCTTTTCGTCACGGGCCGCTTCGAATACGAATTCGGATGCTTGAAGATCGTGCAACAGCGGCTGCTGAAAATCTCGACCCGCCAACAATTCTGCGATGTCTTCTAGTCGTTTGAAATCGACGTTGAAGAGTCCGTCTTTTGCCAAGGCGCGCCGTATGTAGAATGAAGCCTGATTGGTGGGCGTGACAATCGTTATGCGTTCGAGACCATTTTTTTGCCGAACGTCGTCAATCAGCCGACGCAATACGTGATGAATGCGTTCGTTGCGATTTGCTGATTCAGTTCGATTGATCATCTACGAAGCCAAAGCCTGACTCTAATACGTGTTCACAAAGCGGGAGCACCGCACCGCGTGCTAAAGCGGATCGCCGCCTGCCTAACGGTTCAGCATCAGACTAACTGTTAGCCCGTGTAATCAGATAGCCCAAATGGCAATGTTGGAATCCCAGCTACGGACAAAGTAACGGGGTCGCCTAGGACGACGACCCCATATCAGCTAGTTAACTTTCTTCGAGAGATCGGCACCGGCTTTGAACTTGACCACGTTCTTGTTGTTAGCAGCGATCTTTATCTCTTTGCCAGTCTGAGGATTTCGTCCCACTCGCGCTGCGAACTCTGGGCTTACATCGAACTCAACAGTGTTTAGTCTTCGTCCTTTTCCTTCCTTTACGGAGAAAGTTCCGAAGTCTTCGACTTCAACGAAATCTCGAAGGACAAGCTGGGCAGTCGTGACCGACTTAAAACGTTCCAAGAATAATTGCGCAGTTTCTCGGCTTAGACCCGGAGTTCCATCTGCCGGTTTAGCAGTCATCAGATCAACCAGTTCACTTTCACTGGTTGTGCAGAACAGTCCGTGAATCCAGTCGGGCGCTCTGCTGGCAAGCCACAAACAGCCGGCATCATTCGGAGGTAGATCGTCTTGTTCGGCCAACTTGCGGGCAGCACGTTTAGATATTAAGAATGAACCGAAGCCCACCAGTGAGATTCGATCGCCCTTTTTCAGAGCATCGCTTGTGGCGGTTACAAAACCATCCAACGCACGTTTAGCATCGGCTTTGCTTAGATCAGCGCCGTCCGGGGTTGCCGGACCATTCGAGATGGCATCAATCAACTCACCCTTGTTCATTGCCGATGCTTCACCTGCACCCAGCAGTGTGAACATCGAGAAACCAACCACTAGCGCCAGAACGACCAACAATTTACTCATAACAACCTCTTTCTATGGGCGGTCATTATGAATGAGATTCACGGAACCAGACGGGTGAACAGGTCACTTAATCGTCGTTTATTTGGCTCTAAACTAACTCCGCCAAAAACACCGGGATTGGGCGGGTCGTCTTTTCCTGATATTCGGCGTAGGGAGGGTATGCCTCGACTGCGATGTCCCAAAGGCGTTTCTTTTCGGCAGCGTCGGCAGCGTCGGCAACTTCTCGAACTTTCATCGAGTAGACCTCGGTCTTGTCTCGGATTTCGACGTTGGGATCGGTCACTAGGTTGTAGTACCAACTTGGGTTGGTTGGGGCTCCGCCTTGCGATGCAACTAGTATGTAGCTTGATCCATCGACCGCTCGCATAAGGGGCGTCTTTCGAATAGCACCAGTCTTTCGACCACGGTGGGTGACGAGAATCACGGGCAGGCCGGAATCCTTGAGGACTGTGCCCTCAGTACCGTTGCTGCTTTCCATTAGTTCGACTTGCTCGCGAACCCAGGCGGCATTGCTGGGTATGTATTTTTCCGTCATATTGTTCCTGCTGAATCGCTCAAACTCGCAACGCTGTCCGCTTCTGTCTATCGGCGTTAATCCGTTCTCAAGCCGGCGATATTCTACCTACAAATAACCATTCATATCGTACTCCACCGAGACATTGGCTTTATAACATTGCCAGATGCAATTTACTCAACTCAACACAATCTTTGCCGACCAAGCTGCGAACCTAGTCATTGCAAAATTCGAGCAGATCGCTGCGACTCATAGTGCGATCAATGCGGCTGCGTTCAGCGTTGACGAACTTGCTGTCGATCTATCGAATTGGGCTGAAAATGGAGCCTCGGTAGTTGCTCACAACGATGGCGAACTAAAAGGTTTCATAGTCGGTAAATTCATCGATTTTTACCATTCGAAGAAAGCGTTTTTCTCTCCCGATTGGGCACACGCCGTTGCCGATTCGACACCAAGCCGCCTACTGGCAGAAATGTACGCTTGGATTAGCCGTAGCGGCCAAATCGACCAATCTCAAGTTCACGCTATTTCTGTGTACGCTGCCGACACAGCTACCAAAACAGCCTTCACGAATCTCGAATTCGGTGTGCACATGATGGAAGGTGTTCTGGCTCTTCCGGAATCTCACGAAATTGTTGAGCTACCTGCTGGCTATAAAATTCGGCCAGTTGTCCCCGATGATATTCCCGCAATCGCCAAGCTCGACGAACAGCTTTGGACGCATCTCTCAAAGCCGCCGACTTACCTTGAATTAAGGGAATATGGCTATCCGACCGATAACCCCAAATACGTAATACCAAGAGATGATTCCTACATCAGCGTGGCAGAGTTCAAGGGGCAGTTGATTGGGTTCATCAGTAGCCGATTAGGTGTCCAAGAGTTCAAGCCGATGAGGGCTTCGAACATACCTGCCATCAATGGTGCTTTCGTAGATGAAGATCATCGAGACAGCGATATTGCGCAGGCGATGCTGAACGACATCTTTCGCTGGGCAAGCCAGATTTCCGCGCCGTATGTAACAGTCGATTTCGAATCGACCAATATTGAAGGCTCAGGATTCTGGCGAAGCCGGAACTTCACTCCACTGGCATACGGATTGACCCGACGAATTCCCTGATAGCTCCAGCACGGTTGCGCACAACAACTACAATGTTGGTTCACAGCGTTCGAACGTAATCGTCACTAAGAGCTATCCACAAAATGTCCATTCACAGCAGAGTGCAATCTATTCCGACCATTCCACTAGGGAAGATCGACTTCCCCCGGCTAACGATGGGCATACATCCGTACGACGGTGTTTCCTATCAGGATGAAAAGCGCGACGCCGATAATTTGAAGCTATTTGGCGAAGTAAATCCGGTTGCAGATGTAATTGGTCATGCCGTTCAGAATTTTGGCTTTTCAGTGGCGCAGGTCGACCACATGAATCCCGAGCTTAATCGACTTCACCTGCAAGCGATCTGGGAGACTGAACGTCGGCTTCAAAGCGATATCAACCTGCTCGCTTACATCCTCATTCCGATCACCCTGAACGGTGAAATAGTTTCCTATTTGGAACGAGCGCACTCGACTCTGTTTGGCTACGATCTCGCTGCTGTTGGCGAAGATGCTTACATGGCGCAGATCAAGCAGGACAAGATTCTTGAGTACACCGTGGGTGGAACTCTAGACAATCTCGTAACACCTAAAACTGTCAATCCATACAGCCAAGCAGATGCAGAAAAATTCGAGATTGATTACGCCACGCTTGAGCAATATCTAGGCTTCTTCGCTGGCTGCAAGATTTTCGTAGCCGACCCCGGCGCTGAAATAGATCTTCTAGCGGCAGTGGGTAGATTCGATCTTATTCAAGAATATCTCGACTTCCTACGAGACAGATTCGACACCGTGATTTCCAGCGTTCATCACGCCGGGGTAACCATCCCTCTGATCGAAGAAAAAGGAATCGATTTCGACGGCTATATCGTGCCGGTGAACCAGCCGGGCATGTACATGTTCCCGACTCAGGATCGAGTCGTGGATGCAGTGCGAAATACCAACAAACCAGTAATCGCAATCAAGCCAATGGCCGGTGGGCGATATTTGGGCGAGAAGGCATTTGAATACGCTTTCAACGATGTCGGCGTTGAATCCGTGATGTTTGGAATGGGAACAATCGAGCAGGTAACCGAAACCGCAACCGCAGCACGAAACGTACTTGGTCTTAGGAGTTAGTAATTATGAATTTCTTTAGGACCAAGTCAGAGGGCGTGATTGCACCGGAAGACGCTATGCCGGGTCGAGAGACTCCGGTTCAAATCAGCGGCAAGCATTTTGTTAACGGCACTTCAATGACGGCGCCCTTCCCTGCGCACATGGAAACGATTGTCTTCGGCATGGGCTGCTTCTGGGGTGCCGAGCGACTCTTCTGGGAGGTTCCCGGGGTGTTCACGACTGCCGCGGGATACAGCGGCGGAACAACTCCGAATCCGACTTACCCGGAGACGTGCACTTCTCGGACGGGTCACACTGAGGCGGTGATAGTCGTCTTCGATCCCGCTGAGGTTGATCTAGAGGCGTTGTTCAAGGTTTTCTGGGAGAACCATGACCCGACGCAGTACATGGGTCAGGGAAACGACTTAGGTAGTCAGTATCGAACGGCTATTTATGGAACGACTGAGGCACAAGTTGAGGCTGCTCGAGCGAGCTTGGCTGGGTATCAGGCAAAGCTTACGGAAACTGGCTTTGGCGAGATAACGACTGAGATCGCCGAGGCTGACGAGTTCTACTACGCCGAGGAAGAGCACCAGCAGTATTTGGCGAAGAACCCTTACGGCTACTGCAACCACGGCTTCTGCCAGGTTGCTTACAGCTAGTACAGATTCGCTAACTTCGATTCGTCGATGGTTTTCTGCACTTCTTCCGCCGTCTGATCGAGATTGGCGTGATCTTTGAGGATTGCCCCAAAGTTCGGAACTCCGTCCACGCCATCGTGTTCCCACAAACCTGAACGAATGATGCACTTAGCACAGTGAAACAGTGCTTTCTCGACAGCAACCACAGTCGCAAACTCCGGAACTTTTCCGTCGTGCGCCATCGATTCCAAAAGCTCTTGATCTCGAACGATCTGAGCAGTTCCGCTTACGCGAAGAGTCTCCTGATAACCCGGCGTAAGGAATATCAACCCAATCTTAGGATTTTGCAAAATATTCGAGAACGTATCGCCACGCCGGTTCCCCTTACGATCAGGAATCACAAGCGTGTGCTCGTCGAGAACTTTCACGAATCCAGCCGGATCGCCCTTCGGCGATACGTCCATGTTTCCGTCGGCATCAGCCGAAGCGATCACCAAAAATGGCGAGCTACCGATAAGAGCCGCACAGTGCTCGTCGATGTGATCGATCACTTTGTCGGCCGCTCGTTTCGAGGGCGTTCCAAGTATCTCCCTGAGATCATCCTCGGTAGCGATTACCTGTTCGAATTTATGATCGGACATATTTTCACTCCTACAAAGTTCTTAGGGAGTACGAATTACTCGTCTGACTCGGCCTGGGCTTCCGTGTCTTTCTTCAGACCGCTTCCGCCCTTGAAGGCAGGAATTAGGAATACTGGTGCGAGAACCGTTGTGACCACTGTCATGACGATCGCCACTCCGAAGATGTCTTGGCCGATCACTCCGGACGTCAGTCCGATACCGGCAACGATCAACGCCACTTCACCACGTGGAAGCATACCCAGTGCGACTCGGGTCGCACCGATTCGATTGAACCCAACGAACAGTGCTGGCAAACCAGAACCGACGATCTTGCTGATTACAGCGAAGACCGTGAGTACGGCTGCGAAGATCACCGCTGAACTGAGCGAGGTATCGCCAGCACCAAATGCTGTGAAATCGACCTGCATGCCGATTACTACGAAGAAGATCGGAACGAGGAAGTTGTTCACCGACCGCATCGAATCTTCAACTTGGTGTTTGAGCTCGGTGCTCGAAAGAGCGAGTCCCATCGTATAGGCACCAATGATCATGGCGAGTCCGAAATAGATCTCAGCCACTGCTGAAGCGATAAACGCCAAAGCCAGCGCCAGTACCAATGCGCCACCAGCGCTCTTGAACCAAAGAACTGCGCTCGAAATGTACTTCGAAACTATCGATCCGATGATCATGAGTCCAAGCCAGAAGCCGACTGCTTTAGCGAAGATGATGCCGATCGAGCCGGCGGTAACAGTTCCTTCTTCAGCGATTCCGACAACGATGGCAAGAATAATAATTCCGAGTACGTCGTCGACTACCGCTCCGGCTAGAACCGTCACACCTTCGGGTGAATCGAGTTTTCTGATATCGGCCAAAACTCTCGCAGTAATACCGACTGAAGTAGCCGTCATGATCGCTCCAACGAACATGGCTGGAATCATGCCTTCGATCGAATCCATATCAGCGAAGCCGAGCATTACGGTTGCTGCGAATCCCATTGCGAATGGCAGTAAAACTCCACCAGCGGCAACTGCTGTCGCCGGCTTCACGTACTTCATGAACTGGTCGCGGTCGGTTTCTAATCCAGCCTCGAACAGCAAAACTATCGCTGCCAATTGAGCCACGAAGAACAGTTGTGGTTCTACGGGTAACCCGCTGCCATCGTGGGCAACTTCAAATAGTGCTCCACCGCCGAACCAGTGGATTCCTCCCAGCAAGAATGGGGAGATGAGTATTCCCGCGCCAAGTTCGCCAAGAACCGGCGGGATCTTCAAATAACGTTCGGAAACTTCACCACCAATTTTGGCGGCTACAAGGATGACGGACAGTAGGAGAATAAGTTCGGCGACTACTGCCAGCGGACTATCGTGCAATTTGGAATCTCGTGAGCATATTGCTCATTTATATAGTGGAAGGAAGCGTTCCGTTTGAGAGGAACGCAGAAATTCTGCGTTCGACTATAGCAAGCACAAGTTTAGTTATGCCCCATCAATTTGGAATGTCCACGAGACTCACATCTAAATAGCCGCCAACACTTTCTCTGGGCGCCACCCAAGTTTTTCTGGCTCGAAAACAAGTATCGCCAGAAGTTCGTTCTCTGGTGTGTACGCCCGAATCCGATCACCGGATGCATATTCGCCGGGCTTTCCAATTTCGCCAACCGATATCTGCCGACCGTGCTTGACCATCTCGACGAATGCTTCGCTCAACGTCGTTTGAGCCATGTGCTGAAGTGTGGTGTCGATAGGCATTGCAACTTCACGCCAGTCGCCAGCTTCGGCAGCGGCAGCAACCTGCTCGATGGTCACAGTGTCCTCGAGCTTGAATGCGCCTGCGTGCGTGCGAACCAGGCCAGTTAGATGTGCATGCGAACCGAGCGACTCGCCAATGTCATGGGCTAGTGTCCGAGCGTAGAAGCCGTGACCACATTCGACGTCGATTATGGCTTCAGGTGCATTGAATTCGATCAGCTCTAGGCTGAACGTTTCGACGGGTCGCGCTGGGCGTTCAACTTCGATGCCTTGACGGGCGAGTTCGTACAGCCGTTTTCCGTTGTGATGAAGCGCCGAGAACATAGGTGGGATTTGATCGAACTTACCTCGGAATTGATCCAGGGAGGCGACGATATCTTCACGTGTGATAGCCGACCATTCAGCCTCTACGGTTTTATCGCCCGTGGAATCGTAAGTATTGGTCGAAGAACCGAGTTCCATCGTTATTCGATAAGACTTGGTTCCGAGTAGAACGGTGTCAGCAAAGCGGGTTGCCGAGCCTACACAGATGGGAAGCACACCTGTCGCCAAAGGATCAAGAGTTCCGCCGTGTCCTATCTTCTTAGAACGCGTGATTCCTTTGAGCTTGCGCACAACGTCGGTTGAGGTCCAGTCCTGCGGTTTATTGATATTCAGGTAACCGCCTGCACTGAATCCTTTGCGAACCGTGTTCTCTGACTCGCCGGTCAACTGCCGTCTCTGTCGGCGTGACGTCGGCTGTCTTCGCCCATTACACGATCAATGATCTG
This sequence comes from Chloroflexota bacterium, assembly GCA_018650845.1. Classification (GTDB taxonomy): domain Bacteria; phylum Chloroflexota; class Dehalococcoidia; order Lucifugimonadales; family Lucifugimonadaceae; genus Lucifugimonas. Next base: position 26,502 of record JABIFF010000020.1, read on the forward strand.
ATCCATATCAGCACCAGTCTGCATCGTGTTGTCGGAGTAGAACGACAGTCTCGGCATTTTACGAATTACTATTCGGTGCGATATTTCCATTCGAAGCCGTGTGGCCGCTGAACGAAGTGCTTCGAGAGTATCTTCTCGCTCTGCATCTGTGCCTAGAACGCTGATGTAAACCTTCGCCATCGAAAGATCACGATTCACATCGACGCCAGTGACCGATGTCATTGGCGACAATCGAGGATCGCTCAACTCTTCGATGAGTGATCCCAGCTCGCGCTGAATGGTGTGATTAACGCGTCCGCCACGTCTCTGATCCACTGCCTACGTAACTCCCATCGTGTGTGACCGTCGAGAATATCGACGGCCCAAACGATAAATCAGACCCCGGCGATTATCGCCGGGTTACCTGAACCTCGTAGCCTTCGAGAACGTCGCCTTCCTGATATTCGTGGAAGCCGTCGATCATCAGACCACCTTCGAAGTTGTTCGCAAGTTCACGAACAGTATCTTTTAGGTGACGCATAGAAGTAATCGCACCATCGAAGACTGTGTCTCCGTTGCGAATCACACGCATGCGACCTGATCGCTTCAGGAGGCCATCGGTAACACGTACTCCGGCGATCTGCTCGCGTTTACCGTGCTGGAACACTTCGAGAACGTTTGCGTGACCGAGAACAACTTCCTTGCGTTCTGGTTCGAGTAGACCACGAGCAGCATCTTCAACTTCATCGATGAGGTTGTAGATGATGTCGTAGGTTCGAATCGCAATACCTTCAGCATCGGCCTGTCGGCGGGCTCCAGCTTCTACCGAAGTCTCAAATCCCATGACCATTGCGTCAGACGCTGAAGCAAGAAGAATGTCTGCCTCGTTGATTGCGCCCGATGCTGCACTGAGCACTCGAACTTGAACTTCGTCGCTAGATACCTGCTCAACTGCTCGCTGAACCGCGTCGATTGAACCGTGGCTTCCAGTCTTGATAACGACCAGAAGTTCTTTGGCACCCGACTGCTGAACACGTCGCATGACTTCCGCCATGGTTGTTGCAGCCCGTTGGTCTTTCCGCTTGGAGGCGAGACGTTCACGGGTATTTACAAGATCACGACCTGCTCGGTCGTTCTTCACAACATCGAACTGGTCACCAGCGGCAGGAATGCCGTTTAGGCCAAGTACTTCGATAGGAGTGGAAGGCCCGGCTTCCTTTACGACGTTACCGAATCCGTCCATCATCGATTTGATGCGACCACGGAACATGCCGGCTACTACGTTATCGCCCGTTCGAACAGTTCCCGATCGAACCAGAACCGAGGCAACTGCACCTCGTGTTCGGTCCATGTGAGATTCAATAACTACGCCAATTCCCGGCCGTTCAGGGTTAGCTTTTAGCTCCTGAATTTCGGCTACAAGCAAAAGCGATTCCAGAAGATCGTCGATTCCATCGCCCTTCAAGGCTGAAACTGGAACGGCTACGGTGTCACCACCGTACGACTCAACAATGATCTCGTGCTCTGCCAACTGTGCGTTAGCTCGGTCGAGATCAGCACCCGGAGAGTCCATCTTGTTGATCGCTACGATGATCGGAACATTGGCTGCTTTTGCGTGATCGATAGCCTCAAGGGTTTGGGGCATCACACCGTCATCGGCTGCGATAACAAGCACGGCGATGTCGGTTGCTTGCGCTCCACTGGCCCGCATTTGAGTAAATGCTGCGTGACCCGGAGTGTCGATGAACGTCAGCTGCTGACCGTTCCTGTCGACTTGGTAAGCACCGATGCTCTGTGTAATTCCACCAGCCTCAGTATCAACAACCTTTGCGCCTCGAATAGCGTCAAGAAGTGTTGTCTTGCCGTGGTCAACGTGACCCAGAACGGTGATCACTGGAGGACGTGTGACTGAGTTTTCGTCAGTCAGTTCTTCGTCTGTTCCAACCTTTACGGCTGCGGAACTTTCTTCACGGTCTTTTGGCTTGAGTACACCAATTTCGAATGATGCAGCGACCTTGGCAGCAATTTCAAATTCAACTGTCTCGTTGACGGTTGCCATGACACCCAAACGCATTAGCGCCTTGATGGTGTCGACGTTGGTCATTTCAAGAATTTCGGCAAGTTCACCGACGGTTGCCTGAGCAGGAAGTGCTACTGGTGAGCGAGGAGTCTTGTCTTCGACAACGACGCGCTGTCCTCCGGGTCCACCAGGACCGTCTGAACGATTGCGCCTATTTCCTCGGCCTCTTGGGCCACCTCGTTGTCCGCGACGTTGTGCCATGTACCAGTTAGTTCCCTTGTTAGATCTATTGCTCGGCCAAGTGTGAGGCAATTGCCTCGTCGAGTAATTTCACTGTCGTATCGTCTAAATTTGCTCTTAGTGCGCTTCTAAGCTTACCTCTACCCAACGCATCAATACCGGCGCTTGGATCACTCATATCCAAGTGGACGGTATCGTCACACACATACGCTCCTCGACCGTTCATTCGTCCGGTCTTATCGAACTTGATTTGCCTCTCAGGTGTTCGAACAATCCTGAGAAGTTCATTTTGTTGCCGCTTTTCTCGGCAAACAACGCAGGTGCGGATTGGGATGCGCCCATCTTTGTGACTCATCTCACCGCTCCCTGCGCTACTAATAACTAACGGCGACGTCGGTTCCGTGCGCTACTTCCGCCTCGTCGACCGCCACGTCGACCAGCATCAGTTTCACGGAATCCTGCGATATCTTCAGCGAACCGGATACCGCCAGTGTCTTTCTTAGCTGAATCGGAACTTGATCCGCCATCAACCTGCCATAGGTCGTCAGACGAAACGTCGAGCGTCTCGGCTTCTGCGGCAGCTTTGCGTTCTTGTTCTTCACGCTCAAGCGCTGCAAGTTCTTCTTCCAGCGCAAGCAATTCAGCATCGGCAGCAGCTTTGGCTGCTTCGTCGTCAACTTCAGGCTCAGCAGGTGCTGTTTCAGTTGCCACTTCAGCGGCCGGAGCTGCTGGCGTTTCTGCAGTTTCAGCAGCCGGAGCAGTCGCAGTTTCTGGAGCAGCAACTTCAGCGGCCGGAGCTGCTGTTTCTGCTGCTGCTACAGGAGCTTCAGTAGCAACTTCGGCTGCGGCTTCACCTTCAGCAGGTGCTGCGACAGCGTCGGCAGTTTCAACTACTTCAGGAGTCTCAGGCTCTTCTTCGACAACAGCGCTAGTGCCCTGAATATCGATTCGCCAGTTAGTCAGCTTCGCAGCGAGACGTGCATTTTGGCCTTCACGACCAATTGCAAGTGAAAGCTGGCGATCTGGAACCAGCACGGTTGCCGATTCGTCTTCCTCGTTGAGGTCGACTCGATCTGCAACAGCTGGGCTGAGAGAGTTTGAAATGAACTTGACTGGGTCTTCGTCCCACTCAATAACGTCGATCTTCTCGCCAAGTAGTTCGTTGACCACGTTCTGGATACGAATTCCACGCAGACCAACACAAGCGCCGACAGCGTCGACACCTTCTTGGTTCGATGAAACAGCGACCTTTGATCGTGCGCCAGGCTCTCGTGCGATTGCCTTGATTTCGATCACGCCGCTGAAGATCTCAGGCACTTCGACTTCAAATAGTCGACGTAGGAGATCGGGGTGTGTTCGGGAAACAACAATTTCAGGTCCGCGAATTGTTCGCCCAACCTGAACTACAAAGAACTTTAGTTGCTGACCCGGGCGGTATCGCTCGAACGGCGACTGTTCAGCCGGTGGCATTACTGCTTCGGCTTTACCGAGGTCGACAGTTACCCAACGTGATTCAACTCGCTGAATAGTTGCGGTGAGTACTTCACCCTCTTTGTCGATGAATTCTTCAAATACGATGTCGCGCTCAGCTTCACGAAGTCGTTGCATAACGACCTGTTTAGCAGTTTGAGCAGCGATTCGGCCGGGGTTGTACTCGAGCTGACCGGTTTCGATGATGTCGCCAACAATGGCGCCTTCTTGGAGCTCTTGTGCGTCGTCGGCCGTAAGTTCCATGAGTGGATCTTCGACTTCTTCGACAACGTGTCGAACCGTTCGGACGACAACATCACCGTCGTCCGGGTCCATATCTACGATCACATCCTGCCCTTGAGCAGCGGGATCGCGCTTATACGCAGCCGCCAGCGCAGCCTCGATAGCTTTCACTACGATTGGCTGCGGCAGATTACGTTCTGCAGCAAGTTGGGTAACCGCTATTAGCAGATCACTCTTCAACGATTTCTCCGGTTCACACTATTGCCAGACACAAAAAAAGCGGGCGGCGCCCACTTCTCAACGTCAAGCTCTTGAAATATCTGAGCCCTACCTAGTTAACTTTACCACGTTTACTGATCTATTACCTGTTCGGTTCAGTACGGATTTTTGTGAATAGCCATTACTGACCATTCAGATGATTTGAGATTACGGAGATACGCCATTCATTCGCAGACCACCCAATTCAATAATCAGTAAGCGGATTTAACAACCAACATTGTCATTCTGAACTTGATTCAGAATTTCGTGCTGTAGATCGAGTGTCCGACGCAGGTGTTGTTGACCAACGGCGTTAGATTTAGCCAGTTGAAAGCGATTCTGAATCAAGTTCAGAATGACATGGTCGCTAAAAAACGGCCTGATCAAGAGGCGCTACTTCTATCCGAGCAGTTTCTTCACGGCTTCAACAACGTTGTCTTCAGCAACGATTTCAGCGTCTTTGCTGATGCGTGCTTTAACTTCGGCTCCACCACTTTGAAGGCTGCGTGAACTGATCACGACTCGAGCTGGGATTCCCAATAAATCGGCGTCTTTGAACTTCACGCCGGGAGGTGCGTCACGGTCGTCAAACAGCACATCGTATCCAGCGTCTTGTAATGCTGAGTAGAGCTGTTCAGCCTTGCCCGAAATATCGGCGTCATCCAGCCCCAAACCTGCCAGATACACGTCATACGGAGCAATTGCCTGCGGAAGAATCATCCCGAAATCATCGTGATGCGATTCCACTGCTGCAGCTAACATCCTGCCGACGCCAATTCCGTAGCAGCCCATCAAAATTTCGTTATGTTCACCATCTTCATCGGTGTAGTCGGCGCCCATTTTTGACGAGTAGACATTTCCGAGCTTGAACACGTGGCCAATTTCAATTCCACGCTTGGAAACGAGCTTGCCTTTGCCATCGGGCGAAAGGTAGCCCTTCTTAGCTTCTGCGATATCGCCAAGAATGTCAGCTTTGAAATCTCGTTCAAGGTTTACATTCCGAAGGTGGAAGCCTTCTTTATTGGCTCCTGCAAGATAGTTCGATCCCATCGTGATCGAATCGTCCACAACGCTCTTCATACCTTCGAGTCCAACAGCTGAAGCCGATCCAGAAACTAATCCGGCAGCCTTCACTTCCTCAGGTGTTGCAAGGCGTGGTTCTGCGCCACCAAGCAGGTTTCGTAGCTTGGTTTCGTTAACGTCGTAGTCGCCTCGAATTGTGACAACTACTATTTCGCCATCGACGCTGTAGAAAACGGCTTTGGCGGTTTTAGATTTCGATACACCTTCGGCTTTCGCAAGCTCATCGATGGTCTTGATGCCAGGAGTAGCGAATTCTTCGACTTCTCCCAGATCGCCAATCGGGAAGGCTTTCTTTATGAACGATGCCTTTTCGACGTTGGCTGCGTAATCGCTTTCGTTCGACATCAGAATCGTGTCTTCACCGCTATCGGTAAGCAGCACGAATTCGTTCGAGTCTTTACCGCCGATCCCGCCTGAGTCGGCGTCGACCATCACTACTTCCAGACCACAGCGTTTGAATATTCGCTTGTAGGCAGCGACCATTGCCTGGAAGCTTTTGTCCATGCCTTCTTCGTCCGCATCGAACGAGTAGGCGTCTTTCATCTCGAATTCACGAACTCGTAGAAGACCGCCACGGGGTCGAGTTTCATCACGGAATTTCGTTTGAATCTGGTAAATGGTGAACGGCAAATCACGGTAGCTGGTCACGCCAGATCGAGCCATTGCAGTGGCTGTTTCTTCGTGGGTAGGAGCTATGACCATGTCGCGCTCACGGCGGTCTTCAAAGCTTGCCAGCGGTGGGACGAATGTATCCGCCCTGCCCGATTCTTCCCACAGGCTGCGAGGCTGAACGACAGGCATGTTGATTTCTTGCCCGCCAGCTCGATCCATCTCTTCTCGGATGATGTTTCGGATTTTCGTGATTGAGCGATTGCCCAGAGGCTGAAGGCTAAATATTCCTGCTGCGATCTGCTGGATGAATCCAGCCCGAGTTAGCAGCTGGTGGCTGATGGTTTCGGCATCGCCGGGTGCTTGCCTGAGGGTTTTTCCGAATAGTTGGGAGCTTCGCATTTGTAGTTCGTTCTTCGAGCTTGTTGTGCGCCGAGCCCGTTGCTGCGGTCGCATTGATTTGATCAACAGTGAATGCTGTCGAAATAACAAGCGTTCAGACTACAGCGGTAACGCACGTGTGTAACGCTAGAGGCGTACTTCTTATTGGTTATCAGGGTTCTGTAATTACTGCGAAGGTATCGGGATTGCTTTTCGGCATATAAAACAACTACCATCCCGCATATCCGCTTCAAGCGG
>JABIFF010000023.1 GCA_018650845.1 Chloroflexota bacterium
GGCGATTGTCGCCGAAGCTGTTCGTTCGGCTTACGAACGCGGTGAAGAACTGGCGAGTGGCAAATGAGTGAGGAATTTCTAGCCTACATCGGTTGGCTTCTGCGTATCTTCGGATACCTGATCGTTGCGCGCGCACTGACATCTTGGTTCCCCGACGCTCGAAACCACCCGATAGTTCAACTGTTGTATCAGATCACTGATCCAGTGATGGTTCCGGCTTCTCGAATCATTCCTCGAATCGGTATGATCGACATTAGCCCTATGATCGTCATACTCGTGTTGTTCACAATTTCCAGTCAGCTTACGGGTCAGTCAAGCGGGTTTTAAGCTCGCCAGCCGTTAGCCCTTCAACTTCGATGATCTTGTTCCGTGCCGTCGCGCCCGAAACCAGTCTGACGCTACCTTTACGAACACCTAGCGCCTTGGCGAGAAGCTTCACTAGCGCCTCATTTGCAGCACCGTCGATAGGTGGCGCCTTCACGCGCACGCGTAGCGCGTCGTCATCGTTCAGCCCCAGAATTTCGTCACGAGATGCACGAGGCTGAAGTCGAACGGTGATACGGGAAGCATTCATTCGAAATGTCTCATCACCGCCGTTAGATCTTCATATGCCAAATGCAGCAATGGAACTTCTTTTTTCGCCCAAAGGGCCATACCGATACCTTCGCGCAGCGAAAGATCTGACAACTGCACCGGCAGCTCTGAAGAGTAGTAGTGGGTGACATAAGTCGAAATAGTTCTCTGAATCTCAATCACCCCAAGCTCTTTTAGGTTGTTTGGGTCTAGTCGAATCATCAATTCTTCCTCGATCTCACGCACAGCGGTTTGAATCGGAGATTCATCGCCTTCGATGTGCCCGCCAAAGACTCCCCAACCGCCTGGCATCGACTCTGCCTGCAACGATCGTCGTTGCAACAACACGAGATCGACCTTCCACAAAACAACACCTGAATATCTAAGAACGTTCGTCGAACTCATATCGCTAACTGATGTCCTTCACAGTTACTTCACCGGCCGCCACTGGCCAGTCTCGACCACTCTCGTCTCGCACGATCAAACGTCCGGCTGAATCAACATCGTGGGCGATTCCACTCAGTTCTTCTGACGAACCGCCCGTCTTTCCGCTAACTACGGTCACTTGCTTACCTAGAGTCGTTAGTCGCTCTCGCCATTCCGGAAGTACCGTGCCGCCTGCAGTGATGGCACTGTAGTGATTATCGAGAGATTGCATGAGCATTTCGAAAACTTCGCGTCGATCGAGCTGTCGTCCAAGTTCACTTGCTAGACTCGTGGAATTGGGAGCCATCCCGGTTGACGATTCTGGGTCGAAATTTATGTTCATACCAATTCCGATCACAGCCGTGATTCGATCGACGCTAGCTTCAGATGAACCCGATCCAATCGCGCCATCTCCAACAGTAAGCTCAGGGCCAGTTTTAGATTCAGCGATCACTCCGGCGAGCTTTTTACCTTCGATTTGAACATCGTTGGGCCACTTGATACCTACATCCACCCCAAGATCTTCAGCAACGTTCGCCACAGCCAGCGCCGCCAGCATCAGCAACTCCCCAGCTAGCGCAACACGGGGGCGGAGCAGTACGGAGCAAAGAATGTCTTCCGCCTGCTTCGATACCCAAGAGCGATCATAGCGCCCACGACCTGCCGATTGGTGATCGGCTATAACAACAGTGCCATCCGGTGCGCCTTCAGTTGCGAGCGCCCATGCAATATCCATTGTCGACGTCGTTGTTTCGAGGTGAGACACACGACTCCCAATGATCGGAAGCGAATTCGCAAAATTTTCGAAATTCTCGTTCATTTTGAGTTCGTTTGCCCTACTCGGCAATTCTGCATGAAATTAATTGGTGGCAGGTTGCAATTGAGTGTGCACACACACACCTACTCGTTGTTAGCAACATGTATTCCTAGTGGGCGCAAGGCTACGGTAATAAGCGTCAGGTGTGAATAACTAACCGAGCATATAAAGCTCACCCACATGATGGCGATAGGCCAGGGCGTCACGAACGTGCCACCATGGTTATATATAAAGATAAACGAGGAGAATCATGGCCCAGCGATCTAAAAAAGACTCTCTGCTTGCAAGCCTAAGCTCGCTACCTACCGACAATGCGTCGGCTGAGGCTGCGTGGCGACAGGCTCTGCTGCTTCGAGAGCTTTCCCGGGATGAACGAGTAACTGCCCGAAAGCGACGCGCAGAAGCAGAAGCTGCGAAAGAATATGCAGAGAACGAAGCGATTACCGCTACCAAGCAAATGTGCTCTGAGCTTCAGGCTCAGGCTCGCATGAAGCTTCAAGAAGCTGAAGACACTCTCGGCGATGCCGAACGTGTAAAAGGCAATGCTGACGCTTATCAGGCACGTATACAGGTAAACATCGACACAGAACTCGCTAACTCAGTGAAGATCCGTGAAGATGCAGAGACCTACTCTGAAGAAATTCAGAACAATGCACGTGTTGCTGCCGACGCCCTCTTGAGCCAGACTCGAGCCGGTGCCGATGAAATGGCTAGCCGAATGCGTCGAGAGACTTCGGAAGACATCCGCAAGATTCTTACCGATGTTGAGGTTGCACGAGCATCTGCTGAGGATGAACTCGAAACACAGCGAATCCTCACTGAGACCGCAAGAGTACGAGCGTTCTCACACGGCTTGGCAGTAGAAAATGCAGAAGATGAGATGGCTCGAACCAACAAGCCTGAAGCAAAAGCTGCACCAGTAAAACGGGCTAAGGCAAAGACAGCTCGCAAGGTTGTTGCGAAGAAGGCACCTGCCCGCAAGGCAAAAATCACTTCAATTCGCAAAGCTGCGTAGTTAGCTACTAGTTAGTAAACGTCAGGGCTCTCGACTTCGGTTGAGAGCCCTGATTTGTTTAAAACGTCGTTCCCATCACTTGATTCATTTGCTCTTATGAAGAACATCGGACAAACCTACATCACAATATTTCTCTCCCAACAGCCCACCACCGTTAGTTACGAATAGCGCATGGTGAATGGAACATCTAGACGTGCACTCACCAATTTTGGTTCTGCACAAACGCTCGAAGCGAGGAATATTGATGGCAAAGCGATCACGCACATCGTCTACCATTTCGAATCTAAATCTGCCAACTTCCGACAATGCGTCGGTTGATGCGGCATGGCGAGAAGCACTCGCTTTTAGGCAGCTCGGATCAAGCCCGCGGACCGCTTCTCTAAAGCGACTCGCACAAGCTCACGCAACTCGTGACCAAGCAGAATCCGACGCTATTACGGCGACGAAAGACTACTGTGTAAATGCTCGGGCTGAAGCTGACGCAAGACTCCAACAGGCAGAATCATCTCTGACTAAAGCGGAGAGTATTCGAGCAGATGCTCTTGAATGGGCAGCGGCGATGGAAGAAGAGATTCAGTTCCGCCTTTCAGATGCTGAGAACAAGCGTCAGAATGCTCGAACATACGCATCAAAACTCGAAGCGACAGCTCGTGGAGCTTCGGATGCTCTGATGGATCAGACCCGATCAGGTGCCGAGGAATTGGCGACTCGAATGCGAACGGATTCAGCCGAAGATATTCGCAAGATTCTTGCAGACATCGAAGTTGCTCGCGCCTCGGCTGAAGATGAACTGGAAGCACAGCGATTACTTACCGAGACCGCACGTATTCGTGCATTCTCATCGAGCTTGAGCGCTGAACTACCTCAGGAAAAGCCTGTTGAGTTCACGGCTGCACCAGTCAAGAAGCGCGCTTCAACTAAGAAGCGGACTTCCCGATCTGCATCAGCTCGCAAAGCTGCTTAGTCTCAAAATAATAAATAAGCGATTCAGACCCGAGGATTTTTCCTCGGGTCTTTTTTTGAGTCACGAATATTTAACGTGTTTCGCTGGTTGCACCGACGGCTACCGCAGCTACACTGCCGTTCAGCGAATTTTCCATAAGTGAACACGGTGATAACTCGATGCTGAAAGCCACGACCGAAACTCTGTACTACGAACACTCAGCCAGCAACCCAGTCACCATGACTGTGAAGCCGAACGAATGGTTTGAAGTCGAAACTCAGATGAAC
>JABIFF010000011.1 GCA_018650845.1 Chloroflexota bacterium
AGGAAAGTCGCTACCCTTTAGGCAGCGAGGGCGTATTCACGTTCGCCGTTTACGTTTTTGCCGCTTTTTACGTGGTGCACGGCGCCACGACCCGCGATCGAGCGGTGATCTCCCTGTCGAAACCACGCGTCCCCAAGTTACAGAATTAATTCTATAGCTTCGAGCGTTACAGGAGAATGGTTATTTATACGAGGGCAGGGGAGCGTTAGTAGCGCTCGTCGTCGGGCTACTCTGCTCCAAGCTGCAATCTACTCTCACCCTGGCCCTCTCCCGAAGGAGAAGGGATAGATGCAGGTAATCTAAACCTTCGAGCGCATTGCCCGGTCCATCTCACGCTTGGCGTCACGCTCTTTGATCGTGTTTCGACGATCAACCTGTCGCTTACCTTTACCGACGCCAATGAGCAGCTTTGCCACTCGGTTCTTGATGTAAACCTTTAACGGAACGATGGTCTGGCCATCACGATGAGCCTGGTCGTCAAGGAACTGAAGCTGCTTCTTCTTCATAAGAAGTTTGCGCGAGCGGGTAGGGTCGTGCTGTCCATGCTCGCCAGCTGGTGCATATTGCGGAATGTGAGCGTTCTCAAGCCAGGCTTCGCCGTTCTTGATGTACACGTAGCCTTCGGCGATGCTCATCCGACCTTCACGTGCCGATTTTATTTCCGAGCCAAGCAACACCATTCCCGCTTCGATTGTTTCGTTGATGAAATAGTCGTAGCGAGCACGTCGGTTCGAAGCGAGTGCGCGTTGTGTGTCTTGGTCGGCCATCGTTCTAGTTTAGGGAATCCAAACGATAAGGGACATCGAAGATTCATCACTAAATCAAACTATGTCGCATAAGACCGCAGATCCCGTTAGTCGCGCTCGTTACTTTGTAACTCGGCTCAGCGTCGCAATCTACCCATCCTCTAACACCTTCCCGAAGGCCCGAATGAAGGAGGATAGATTTAGACATGGGTGAAAATATGCCTACGGCGCTGAAGCGAGCTGTGAGATTTGGAAGTCGAGCTGCTTGATGGCTGCTTCGATCTGAGGATCTGAGAAATCACCAGTCTGTGGATTTGCTCCACCAGTAGCTTCCGCAGCCTCAACAACAACGTCTGGATCGATTCCGACTTCTTCAATGACTCGTCCATTCGGGGTGAACCACCGACCAATTGTCAGGTAGACGCCACCACCGTTTGAAAGACCACGAAGCAAGTTCACACTTCCTTTACCGAAAGTGTTGGTGCCAATCGCAACCGTTCGACCGTGATCCTGCAGGGCGCCGGTGAGCACCTCAGATCCACTGGCAGAGAAATTGTCGACGAGTGTGACGAGAGGGATATCGGGGAAGTGCCCGCCTTTTTTGACCTTCCAGTCTTCACGTTCACCGCGGGAGTCGACTTCGTAGGTGACAAGACCGCCCGTGAGGAACTCAGAAGCTACGTTTACTGTCGAAGAAAGCAATCCGCCTGGGTTACCGCGCAGATCGAGAATGATGCCGGTCTTGCCTGCATCAACGAACTTTTCGAGTTCTTCTCGAACTTCACGTGGAGTTTCAGCAGTGAACTGCGAAATCCTAATGCGACCGTAATTCGTGTCAGCAACTTCGCTCGCCGTAACACTTGGGTCGTCGATCGTGTCTCGGGTAATTGTTATGTCAACTGGATCAAGGCTTCCAACGTGTTCAACGGTCAGAACAACATCAGTTCCTTTTTCGCCACGAATCTTGTTCACGGCCTCTAGAACGCTCCAACCAAGAGCATCTTCGCCATCGACAGCAAGAATCCTGTCACCAGCCTTGATTCCAGCTTTCTCGGCTGGAGTATTTGGTAGCGGCTTGGTGATGATCACACCGTTTCGGTCAGGCGATGCCTCGACCTGTGCGCCAATACCACCAAAGTTTCCTTGGAAACCTTCTTGATCGATTTTGAATGTAGAAGGCGGAATATATGACGTGTAACGGTCGTCGAGAGAATCGAGCATTCCGATTACAGCGGCCTCGGCCAAAGCACTCGGATCGATGTTTTCTCGAATTACATACTCTCTGACGAGAATCGAGTAGGTCTCCCAAACGATTTGTAGACCGTCAGGGACCGCAGCAGGCTCGTTAGCTATAGGTTGAGCCGTTGGAGTCGCCACTGAGCCGTCTGAGAGGATCACTGGTCCTTCGTTCCGCGACGATGGATTCTCGCTATCGGAATCGCTACATGCAGCGGTGATGAACAACGCAACAAATGCGAGGACAAGAATCGAAGCGAGTCTGAACGAACTAGGACGTGTAATCAGGGAAGTCATGTTTGGATATGTGCCGAAGAGCTGAGGTGCCGAGTATCTGAATAGCAATCAGAGGGTGGAGTCTGAGTCGCCTTATGAAATATCTATCTCGTTGAGGATACGCCAGTGATCTCAATTTCGATGTACGGTTGCACACGCAAAAGAGTAGGAGGAAAGCGGCATATAGCGAACCAGCACTACTAAAAGTCACTTCCTAATTTACATAACAAGGATAGTGCGACGTGCTGTGGCAGTAGTTACAACCCTGCCCTAACACCGTGAAATCGAGTCTTTTAGGCGTTTTGACCGATCATATCCGCTGGGCTGTTGGCGCCAGAAATTCCAATCTCTGCTTCGATAGCATCCCGCAGATCGGACATGCCCCAACCCTTGGTGGCCGAAGTTGTAACCACTCGAGAAAATTCTGAAACATCGATTTGTTCTAGCACGCTGAGTGCTAATGGTTCATCGGCGCTTGAAGCGACCAGGTCTAACTTGTTCAAAATTAGAACTTTCGGTGTATCCCCTATTCCCATATCAGCTAACTGATCGGAAACAACCTGAGCCTGCTCAGCAGCGTACGGACTCGATAGGTCGACCACCTGAAGCAATAGATCTGCCTCAAGAGCCTCTTCAAGCGTCGCTCGGAACGCCGCCACAAGAATTGGAGGCAGTTTGTGTACAAATCCAACGGTATCGCTGATCGTGGCCGGTACGCCCGATGGCAACCACATTCGTCTGGTTGTTGTGTCGAGAGTTGAGAACAGTTGGTTTCGTTCAATCACGCCTGACTGGGTGATCTTGTTGAACAAAGCCGATTTACCAGCATTTGTGTACCCAACCAACGAAACGATCTTTGCTTCGCCGCTGGTGCGTTGTATTCGCTGCTGATTCCGCTGCGACTGCACTTGAGCGATTTCTTTCTTCACTCGCGATAGCTTGCGGCGAACAAGACGTCGGTCGGTTTCAATCTGGGTTTCACCGGGACCTCTAGTTCCCACACCACCACCAAGTCTCTCCAAGTGAGACCACTGGCCCTGAAGACGTGGCAGCAAATATTCGGTCTGGGCTAGTTCAATTTGAAGGCGCCCTTCACGAGATCTTGCCCGCTGAGCGAACACATCGAGAATTAGTGCCGTTCGGTCGATTACCTTGACGCCAAGCTTCTCTTCCAGCGTCTTTTGCTGGTTGGGAGAAAGTTCATCATCGAAAATCACGGTGTCGACTTCGGTGTGCTTGACCGCGTGAGCCAGTTCATCGATCTTGCCTTTACCAACGTAAGTTGGCGAAGGCTTGTTCATCGTCTGAGAAAACGTCTCGACAGGATTCGCCCCTGCAGCGCGTGCCAGCTCAGAAAGCTCTGCAAGAGAATCCTCAAGAGCCCAGTAATCGCCCTGATTGCGAACGCTAACTCCCACTAGAAACGCGCGTTCGCGAAAAGGACCTGTGGAATGTGTACGTTTTTTTGCCATATGGGCGATTCTGGCTCCTACTGAGCGCTAATTAGCCACCTACGCGAAGTTTTGCGAGCCTGCGTAGACCTTCGTCGATCTGGTCATCTGGGATAGTAAGCGACAAACGAATGTATCCCTCACCACCGGGACCGTAGCCGTTTCCTGGTGTAACAACTACATCCACTTCATCAAGAAGTTTTTGTGCGAATTCTGCCGATGTGTATCCCTCTGGGATCGGAGTCCAGATATACAACGCTCCCTTAGGAGCTACTGCTGGAACGCCGATCTCATTCAGTACAGAGACTACCTTGTCACGGCGCTTTTGATATACCGCGTTGTTGTTATCGAGCCACTCTGTTGGAAGATCGAGTGCGGCTATACCCATTTCCTGGTTCGCCTGAGTAAGACCAGAGTCTATATTCGACTTCACGCGCATCAAGGCGTTGACCATGTCCGGGTTACCCGATGCAAATCCAACTCTCCAGCCAGTCATGTTGGCAGTCTTCGATAGTGAATGGAACTCCATAGCAATGTCCATTGCACCTTCAGCCTGCAGAACACTCGGAGCAACGTACCCGTCGTAGGTCACCTCGGTGTAAGCGGCGTCGTGCAACAGAGCAATATCGAACTCTTTGCAGTACTTCACAGCTTCATTGAAGAAACTCAAAGGAGCAATCGCACCCGTTGGGTTGTTCGGGTAGTTGATCCACAGCGTTTTTGCCTTCTTAGCTACATCCGTTGGAATGTCAGCAAAGTCGATCAAGTAGCCGTTCTCTTCTTTGAGAGTCACAAAGTGGGTCGAACCACCTGCAAACATCGTTCCAATTTCATATACGGGGTAAGCAGGATCCGGGCTAATAGAAATATCGCCGGGATCGATGAAACACAAAGCAGCGTGAGCAATCCCCTCTTTTGCACCGATCAAGTTGATCACTTCGGTAGCAGGATCGAGCTTCACGCCAAACCGATCGTTGTAGAACTTAGCTACACGGGCTCGAAACTCGGGAAGTCCTTCGCTCTCAGGGTATTTGTGATTGGCAGGCTTTTTGGAACCCGCTACCAATGCATCGAGCACTGGCGCCGGTGTCTGCATATCAGGGTCGCCAATACCGAATGAAATTACATCGATGCCTTCAGCTTTTTTCGCTGCGATGGCTCGAGAGATACCAACGAACAGATATGGAGGCAGATTTTCAACGCGTTCAGCAAATTTCATTCGTTTGATTCCGTACTTATTTGAGTTGATTTGAGAGCAAGTAGTTTGTAGCAGAGAACAATCGTAAACGAGTCGATGCTCAACGTGTGATATTTCGACTAGTTCGTAGGTATGAAGTTGGGACTGACCTTAGTCAGGCCACACTCCGGTAAATACTTCGACTGCTGGTCCTTCTAGGAAGGCCTCACCAGTCTCATCCCACGATATTCGAAGAACGCCACCATCGACGATCACATCGACAGCGTCATCAACCAAGCCGTGGGCTCGTGCTGCCGATGCCGATGCTGTGGAGCCAGTTCCTGACGACATAGTTTCGCCGGCACCGCGTTCAAATATTCGAGCTCGAATCTTCGATCGACTGATCACATTCACAATTTCGAAGTTGATTCGATTGGGGAACAGTTCGTGGCTCTCCACGTACGGTCCCACTTCAACAAGCGGGAAATCCTCAACAGATTCATCCATCACAACGACAGCGTGTGGATTTCCAACTGCGAGACACGTTACTTTCAGCTCGCGATCACCAGCTTGTATCGGAAAGGCTTTTACGATGTCGAGGTCGCCGATCTTCGCTGTGTCCACAGGAATCTCTGCTGGTACAAAGGTTGGCTCGCCCATTGCCACTTTGGCTGCGACCATCTTGTCGCCTTCCATCGTTGGCCAGACAGTGCGTACGCCGCCACCAGTCTCGACAGTCATACCATCTTCCGCCGGAATAACAATCTTGCGATCGATTACGAACTTGGCGAAAAGTCTGATTCCGTTTCCGCTCATCTCGGCTTCTGAACCATCAGGATTGTAGACACGCATGCGAATCTGAGCGACTTCGGAGTCTTGAACCAGAACGATACCGTCCGATCCAACACCGAATGCTAGCAAGCTCATCTCTTTCGACAATGCACCCCAGTCGCGATCAATACCTCGACCGTCGATAGCGATGTAGTCGTTTCCAGCGCCGTGCAATTTTGCGAACTCTACGGACATGGTTTCTCCCGAATCTTTACGTTCAACCCTGAGTATGTGCAGTTCAAACCGACAAATGATTCTATGTTCGATTCACTCAAACTGCGAACTTGATTAATTTAGTTGTATTTAGCGTGTTGATTTGGTTAGTTTGTAGTGCGGTTCTAACGGTACTCAGCTGTTGTTCAGCCAGTCACTGATGCTCGATATGATCACGGTATTTGCCACTTCAGACTCGTCGGTCATGTCATACCAAGTGATTCGAGGATCGTTCTGCTTGAACCAATTGTTCTGACGCCTGATCAATCGATTCGTCGCCACCGCAGTCAGGCGAACCGCCTCGTCGTGATCGTATTCACCCGCTAAATGGCCGATCATCTGACGATATCCAATTCCGCTCAAAGCGTGATCGTCGGTTGAATATCCTGACGCCAGCAACTGCTCAACTTCAGCTTTCCAGCCGTTCTCAAGCATTGAATCCAATCGGTCTAAAACTCGTTGGTGAAGCGTAGCGCGCTCGGCTGACAGGCCGATGATTTGAACATCGTAAGGCGGTTCGTCGGCTTTTTGCCGACCAGAATCAGCTTCCGTTACACCACTGTGAAATCGCTCGATCGCCCGTATGACTCTCCGAGGGTTCTTCAGATCGGTGGACTCAGCGACTTCAGGAGCCAACTGCGCCAGACGATCTGCCAACGCTTCCACACCCTCTGAATCCAGTATCTTTTCGAGTTCACTTCGAAGTTCGAAATCAGGCTCGATTCGAGGCACTTCCCAGCCTTCCAGAAGCGCCCACAAGTACTGACCTGAACCACCAGCCAAGATTGGAACTTTATTTCTAGACGATATCTCGCCGATCACAGCTCTGGCACGATCTAGATAGTCAGCGAGACTAAAGCTCTCATCCGGATCAAGGAAATCGATCAGATGGTGCGGAACGCCTCGCATTTCTTCTGTCGATGGCTTCGCTGTGGCGATGTCCATGCCGCGATAAAACAGCCTTGAATCGCCATTAACCACTTCACCGCCTGCTGCCAGCGCCAGTTCGATCCCAAGCCCGGTTTTCCCCGTAGCTGTTGCACCGACAACGGCTACAACTTTGGGTTTGGGCGATTTAGACACGGTGGTGATCTGCGAAAGGAAACTAAATTATTTCGATCCGGCAGCTGCTATCAGCTTTGAAAACTCGTCAGCCTTCAGACTTGCTCCACCAACCAGAGCACCATCGATATCAGGTTGGGTAAGTAGTTCTGCAACATTGCCTGAATTCACGCTGCCGCCGTACAAAACACGTACGGAATCCGCAGCATCAGGTGCAAGCTTTCGAACTACTTCTCGACAAACAGCCGTCATCTCTTGCGCCTGCTCAGAAGTCGCAGCCTCACCAGTACCGATGGCCCAAACCGGTTCGTACGCAACAATCAGCGAATTCCAATCTGAATACCCCGCCAAACTCGCTTCGAGCTGATCGGCAACAAATGTCGCTGCATTGCCAGCTTTACGAACTGATAGGTCTTCACCGATACAGAGAATTGGACTAATACCTGCTTCGGCTGCTGCAATCGCTTTTGCTGCAACCTGTTCTGACGTTTCACCGTTCAGAGCCCGACGTTCAGAGTGACCAACGATTGCGTGGCTAACTAACCCTCGCAGCATCGATGTAGAAACTTCTCCCGTGAAGGCGCCATCAGAATTGGCGCTGACGTTTTGTGAACCGACTTGAACGGTCGATCCGCTCGCCGACTGGGCAACACTAGAGATCGAAATGAACGGCGGACAAACAATTTTGTCGACGCCTGAAACGGCATTGCTCAGAGCGACAATCTCTTTGACGAGATTGATTCCCGATTCCAGATCGGTGTTCATTTTCCAGTTACCAGCAATTACTGGGATTCGGGATGCCATTCAATATTCCTGTCTAATTTCTAGTCGATTGCCAAGTAGTTAGTTAAATTGCGTCATCGAGTGCAGCTACGCCCGGAAGTATCTTGCCTTCGAGGAATTCGAGAGATGCACCACCGCCGGTCGATACATGTGTGATCTGATCTACAAGATCAAGCGAACCAACAACTTCAGCTGTTGAGCCACCACCGATTACCGATGTTGCCTTCTTATTTGCAGCGACAGCCTTCGCCACTGATTTCGAACCCTTTGCGAAGTTCGGCCACTCGAACACACCCATAGGCCCGTTCCATATAACGGTGTCAACCAGAGAGATGATGCGTGCATATTCCTTAGAAGAGCGTGGGCCAATATCGAGAATCAAGCCATCTATCGGCACATCCGAAGCATCGCACACGCTCGCTTGTGAGTTCTCATTGAACTCAGGAGCCGTAACGACATCAGCTGGCAGCACGACATTTGCTCCACTTGAACTGAGTAAGCGTTTCGCAGCGTCGGTGTCTTCTTCTGTTACCTCAGCTGCTCCGCCAGACATGCCTTGTGCCACATAGAAAGCTGCGACCATCCCACCACCAACCAAAATCGTGTCGACTTTCGTTGCAAGGTGGAGCAGAACCTGAATTTTGTCGGCCACCTTAGCTCCGCCAACAATCGCAACGGTCGCGCCTGTCGATCCTTCAAGCGAACTACCCAACATCTCCAGCTCACGTTCCATCAGCAGTCCAGCGTAGGCAGGAAGGTGTGCTGCAACCCCGGCTGTGGAAGCATGTGCACGGTGAGCAGCGCCAAATGCATCGTTTACGTATATATCTGCCAACCCAGCGAGATGCTTCGAGAATTCGGCGTCGTTTGCTTCTTCACCCGGCTCGAATCTGAGGTTTTCCAGAAGTGCGACTTCGCCTGATTTCAAAGTTGATACAACTTCAGAAGGCGTCGTCCCGCTAGGGCCACTAGCATTTGCGACGTCGGTATCGAGAAGTTCTGCAAGTCGTTCACGAACCGCAGTGAGACGCATCTCTTCAACGATTTGACCTTTAGGTCGGCCAAAGTGAGAACAAACTACGACTTTCGCCCCGCCCTCTCGTAGGAGCTTGATCGTTGGCAACGCGGCTCGAATACGTGAATCATCAGAGATAACTCCGCCCCGTGTCGGAACGTTGAAATCAACCCGTACAAGTACGGTTTTGCCGGCAACATCTACGTCTTTGATTGATCGTTTACTCATCCGAAAAGGTCTCTATCCTCAACTAGCCAGCGATCAGCTTTGAACTTTCGATCAGTGAATCCTTCTGAGAAGCCGAGATGCCAGCGGAATCCAACGCTTCAGTCGATTCGTCGATCAACTCGCTAACCCGAGTTTCGGCGAATGCCCTGCTTTCGGTTTCAGCAAGAATGGCAGTAACTTCATCGAGATCTGACGGATCCAAAACTCGCTTCATGAATATTTCGCCCAAACGACGTCGTGTCGTTGGAGTTCCGGTCTCGATTGCGTGCGCTGTCGCTATCGACTTCTTCTTGGATTGAAGTCGACCTCGTTGAACCTCGTTACGTTCGGTTCCCTCGTCTGGCCAAAGAGCCTTCAAATCGATATTGAGATTTTGAGCAGCTCCAACCGCGGTTCCGAACTTATTCAGAGCTTCCAGCACGTCATCATCGACTGCTGCAGCAATTCCGCCTAACTTTGCCGATAGACCGAACAGTGCGCCGTGCTTTCGAGCAACAGAAACAATTTCCTCAACTCCAACAGCAGCGCGCTCTTGATACGAGATGTCGAGATATTCGCCTTCACACACTTCGAGCGTCGCTGTATCTAGCGATTCGAGAGCTAGAGAAATGTTTCGAGGATCTCCCGCTGCCCCACTGGCGTTTCGCTGTTCGAAAATGGATATTCGAGCCATGGCGTGGATTCCATCGCCAGCATTGATCGCTTGTGCTGGCCCCCATGACCACCAGATGGTCGGTCGGTTATTCCGTTCAGTGTTGGCGTTTTGTACGTCTTCGTGAACAAGTAGGAAGTTGTAGAGCATCTCAACCGCAACGGCGTACGGTATAGCTGCTTCGATGTTTGCACCAAGCGCTTTCGCCACCGAAAGAACGAGATGACCGTGTGAACGATCTTGCATCACAACCGGTTCAGGTTCACCATTTTGGTCGACCCAGCCGAGGTGGTACGCCATCATCTTGTACAGCGGTAGTTCGCGTGAATCGACGAACTTTTTTAGTGCGGATTCGAACTTATCCGCATCTTCTGCTGTGAGACCTGGGAGGATTCCCGTAAAAGACAATCAAATTCTCCGAAAAATGGCTAACAAATGTGCCGTGAAAACCGTGAATAACTAATCGAGCTAAACAAGAGTAACCGAGAGAACTCAGCTCACGACAATATCGCCAACGATATTACGGAGAGATTCGGCACTAATCGCACCTTCTCTGAGCACTACAACCTTCTTGTTCTCGAACGAAATTACTGTGCTTGGAGCCGAACTATCACCACATGGTGAGTCAACCACGACGGGGACTTGGCTACCAAATACTTGATCCACCACTACCGCTTCATTGATCGGATCTTGGCCGGTCAAATTGCAACTCGTTCCTGTCACAGGAACACCAGCAAGTTCAATCAACTCTCGAGCAACATCGTGACCAGGAACCCGAATTCCAACTGTTCCAGTCCGAGCTGTCACTACTTCAGGTACTCGATCAGACGCTGGCAGCACTACCGTCAAAGCACCCGGCCAGAATTCATCGGCAAGCAGTTTCAACGGCTCTGGAAATTCCTTGACGAGAATTTCTGCCATCTCCGTACCGCTCACGAGTAAAGGCACGGGAGTTCCAGGGTTGCGTCCTTTAGTAACGAAAACGTTCTCAACCGCAGCCGAATTAAATCCGTCTGCACCGAGTGCAAAAAAAGTGTCGGTTGGGAACGCCACTAGCTCGCCGCGATTTATCGCATTGGCCGCTTGCTGGAGCCCAGAATTATCAGTCGAAATCAGCATGATTCAATATTAGCTGCCGTCAGTCCGTTCAAACGTCCTCCACCGGTATGAAAATCCTTCAAATTAAACGGTGACTCAACCGGCGGGGAGAGGTAGATTTATCTTTCAGGCTTAACGGACGAGATCGCACGGCGCGCCATCGCAGCGTCATGAGGTGTCCAAAACGGCATTTGGCTAGCCTGTTCTGTTACTTCGAGCGGGGAACCAAGCCATGACCGAAAAGCCAACAAACGACGAATCGTCTCGACGAGTATCGACCTCCGACGATATCGAAGTAGGTACCTATCTAGAAATCGCTCAGGCCGATCAAGTCTCCGGTGGAAATCCACCCGTAGATGAGCGGATGAAGACGATTGTCATCATCGATTTTGGTTCTCAGTATTCACGATTGATAGCCCGTCGCGTTCGAGAGTCGAACACTTTTTGCGAGGTTATTGCTCACGATGCTGGTCGAGAAATTCTGGATGAACAGGACGTTATCGGCGTAATCCTGTCGGGCGGACCGAACAGCGTATACGACGATGACTCACCTGTTGCCCCGACATGGGTGTTCGAGGCCGGCGTCCCGATTCTCGGCATTTGCTACGGAATGCAATTGCTTGCACACCAGCTCGGAGGAAAAGTCGAACCGGGGACTGAACGTGAGTACGGGCACGCTGTTGTGCACAAGGACGGCCAGGACAACATCTTGTTTGATGGTCTAGACACCGAAGTTCCGGTTTGGATGAGTCACGGTGACCGTATCGAGGTTCTACCTCCAGGCTTCCGATCGATGGCATATACCGAGAACTCCCCTCTTGCCGTGATGGGCAACGAGGAAGGAACGATGTTCGGAATCCAGTTCCACCCCGAAGTGGTTCACACTCCACAGGGTGCTGAGATTCTCAAGAACTTCGTATTCGGAGTCTGCGGGGCTGTAGGTGACTGGACGCCAGCAAACTTCGTATCCGACACAGTTGCTCGTATTCGGGAACAGGTCGGCGATGGCAAAGTTATTTGTGCACTGTCGGGTGGAGTCGATTCAACGGTCGCTGCTGCCCTCATTCACAAGGCTATTGGCGATCGTCTCACCTGCATATTTGTAGACAACGGTCTTATGCGAAAAGGTGAGGCAGATCGAGTTCAAAACGTCTTCGCAGCTCAACTTGGTGTGAATCTGATATTTATCGATGGCACCGACCGATTCTTGAGCGTCCTAGAAGGCGTATCCGACCCCGAAGTCAAACGAAAAGCTATCGGCGCAGAATTTATCAAGATATTTGAAGAAGTAGCCAACGACATTGGCGAAGTCGACTATCTGGCGCAAGGCACGGTATATCCCGACGTAATCGAAAGCATCAGCACCACTTCGTCTGCGTCTCACGTGATCAAATCGCACCACAACGTAGGTGGGTTGCCTGATCACATGGACCTTTCGCTCGTCGAGCCACTCAGGTACATGTTCAAGGACGAAGTACGGAAAGCCGGTCGAGAACTTGGCCTGTCCGCACAGAGCGTAAACCGGCAGCCATTCCCAGGACCGGGTCTTGCGATCCGAATAATGGGCGATGTCACTTTCGAAAAACTCGAGATTCTCCGTGAAGTCGACTGGATCGTGATCGATGAGATCAAAAACGACGGGCTCTACGACAAACTCTGGCAATCGTTCGCTGTTCTCACGAACACTCGAACTGTAGGTGTGATGGGCGATCAGCGAACCTATCAGTACGTTGTAGCTATCCGAGCCGTCACCTCCGACGACGCTATGACTGCTGACTG
The DNA here is from genome assembly GCA_018650845.1 of Chloroflexota bacterium. Lineage (GTDB taxonomy): Bacteria > Chloroflexota > Dehalococcoidia > Lucifugimonadales > Lucifugimonadaceae > Lucifugimonas. The sequence goes on from JABIFF010000011.1 coordinate 12,548, forward strand.
GGCTCGACTGCCTTACGACACTCTCGCAAGAATTTCGAACCGAATCGTCAACGAAGTCGACGAAGTCAACCGAGTAGTGCTCGACATCACCAGCAAGCCACCGGGCACCATCGAGTGGGAATAGTTCAACTCGTTTGATTTGGTAGCGAGTTGTTGAATCACTGAGTGAGGTCTAGTTGAAAGTTCTATTGATCGGTTCCGGCGGACGCGAGCACGCTATGGCGTGGAAGCTCGCCCAAAGTTCGAAACTAACTGAACTCTTCATTGCTCCCGGCAATGCTGGAACCGCAGATGTCGGAACAAACGTAAACATCGGCGTCGATGACCACGACGACATCGTGAAATATGCACTCGACGAAAACATCGACCTCGTCGTAGTCGCTCCTGATCAGCCAATCGTCGATGGTCTTTGCGATCAATTGAGGCAAGCTGGCGTCACGACGTTCGGCCCATCAGCCGCGGCCGCTCGCATTGAAGGATCGAAAATCTGGTCTGACAACCTCATGACCAAATACGGCATCCCAACAGCCGAATCTGAACCGTTCAGCAATTCTGGCGTGGCGATGGAATATGGCCACACCAAGCCTGAAGGCTCACTAGTCGTCAAAGCCGATGGATTAGCTGCTGGTAAGGGCGTAATAATTCCTGAAACCTACGATGATCTAGATACAGCGATTGTCGGAATGCTCGATCACGGTGCATTCGGCGAATCGTCATCCAGCATTCTCCTGGCAGAACGAATGTCCGGACCCGAAGCCAGCGTATTCGCTTTCGTAAACGGCGAGCACGTATCCGCAGAAGTTGCCTCATGCGATTACAAACGCGCCGGAGATGGCGATGTAGGTCTCAACACGGGTGGAATGGGCTCATATGGTCCTCCGGAGTTCTGGACTCCAGAGCTAGCCGCCCAAGTCCGAAAAGACATCCTCGAACCCGCTGCGAAAGCGTTGGTCGCTGAGAACAGTTCGTTCTCGGGTGTGCTCTACGCGGGTTTAATGATCACTGAAGCTGGACCCAAAATCATCGAATTCAACTGTCGATTGGGCGATCCTGAAACTCAAATCCTGATGCCCATGCTGCAATCTGATTTTCTAGAAATTTGTTTGGCCGTTGCCGAAAACCGTCTTTCAGAGACTACGGTCGAGTGGTCGACCAAACCTCACACATTTGTAGTAGCTGTTTCAGATGGTTACCCCGGCTCGTACGACACAGGCGTAGAGATCACCGGAATCGAAGCCGCTGAAGACCATGGAGTGGTTTTTCACGCTGGAACGGCTAGCAACGACGACAAGCTCGTGACTTCTGGCGGTCGTGTTCTCGGCGTGACGGGGCTTGGCGATACGATCAAAGATTCCCGTGATGCCGCCTACGCTGGCATTGACGAAATATCATTCGAAGGCATGACGTTCAGGCGAGATATCGCAGAACGGGCGATTCAGGACTAATCGTGACAAAGATCAACGTTGTATTCGACTTCGACGGATCGCTCGCAACATCATTTGTTGGTGGGCTGATGTTTCGCGGCTACACCGATGAATTGGAAGTCAAAAAAGCCAGCCATCGCTTTCAGTCTGAACAAACCTCTCTTCGCCAATATCAAGAAGAAGTATTCAATCTTTCGACTGAATCACCTGCTGAAATGTCCACCCGAGCAGCAGATGGTGCGTCATTACGCCCCTTGTCATCTGAAGTCTGTAATCAAGTTTGGGAATCAGGCGGCACTGTCGCTGTAGCGTCCGCAGGTCTCGACTTCTATATCCAGCCTGTACTCGATAAAGCCAATCTCAGTCGGATAAAAGTCAACAGCGGAAAGATAACCTCTGACACTTCAAAACTGCCCCCGTTTAGGTACGATTACCCTTCTTGGAACGACTCATGTGAAGACGATTGGGTCACTTGCAAATGCAAGGTGATAAACGATCTTAAGCCGTCTGGCGAAGTCGTATTCGTGGGTGATGGAACTGGTGCAGATGTATGTGCTGCTACAAACGCCGCCGATAAAGTTTTTGCAACTGGTCGGCTTCTCTCTTATTGCAATGAAAATGGAATCGCCGTTGAAGAATTCGGCGATAACTTCGAACCGGTACTAAGCTACGTCACAAGTAAGACGACAGCCAACGGAGCTCAATAGAACAGTGATCCCTAGATATTCACGACCCGAAATGAACGCTATTTGGTCGGAAAACAACGCCTTCGAACTATGGCTTCAGGTAGAAATCGCAGCCTCTCAAGCATGGACCGACGAAGGTGTCGTGCCGGCTGAAGACATGGTAAAGATAAAAAATGCCAAGTTCGACCGTGCCGCATACGACCGCTGGTTCGACGAGACGAAACACGACATCGTTTCGTTCACACGAGCCGTAGGCGAAAGTCTTGGCGACGAAAAACGCTGGGTTCACCACGGCCTTACTTCCAACGATGTAAAAGACACTGCTCTCAGCATGCAGCTCACTCAGTCTTGCGATCTTCTCGATAAAGGATTGGTCGAACTACTCAACGCTCTCCGGGTTCAGGCAATCAACTACAAAGACACGCCTTGTATTGGTCGATCTCACGGTATACACGCCGAGCCAATGAGCTTCGGGATGAAACTCGCACTCTGGTTCGCTGAAATGAACCGCAACCGAGATCGACTTGCATCCGCTCGAACACGAGTTGCTGTTGGAATGCTCTCTGGCCCAGTCGGAACATTTGCATCTGTCCCTCCCGTCATCGAAGAATCAGTCTGTGAGCAGCTAAATCTCTCACCTGCTGAAGTCTCCAACCAGGTGATCCAGCGCGATCGTCATGCCGAGTACGTTCAGGTGCTTGCCCTGATCGCTGCAACTCTCGACAAGATGGCGACAGAGATCCGTGGACTCCAACGAACTGAGGTTCGAGAAGTAGAAGAACCGTTCGGCAAGCCCGGCTATGTAACCAAAGGCTCCTCATCGATGCCTCACAAGCGCAATCCTGAGCTCTCAGAGCGCATTTGTGGGCTTGCTCGACTAATTCGTGGACATTCAATCACTGCGCTCGAAAACGTCGCTCTCTGGCACGAACGTGATATTTCTCACTCGTCTGCCGAGCGCATGATTCTGCCCGACGCTTCGCTAGGGCTCGATTACATCATGAGTCTGATGACCGGAATCATCAAAGACATGGTGGTTCATGAAGATCGAATGATGCAGAACCTTGAATCGACTCGAGGTCTCGTTTTCTCACCACGCGTAATGCTTCTGCTCGTCGAACATGGTGTCGATCGTGATGCCGCCTATGACGCAGTACAGCGGAATTCGATGCGTTCATGGGATGAAGAACTCGATTTCCGAGAACTTATCAAGACCGACCCAGCCGTTTCAGAAAAAGTTTCAGCCGAAGCACTCGACGATCTGTTCGACTACAACTTCTATCTCGGTCACGTCGACCACATCTACAAGCGCGTTGGAATTTCGGAGGATGCAATTGCCTGAAGCTGTATTCGAAACAAACCTGCCTGGACTTCTTTATCGAGGCAAAGTGAGAGAGACATACGACCTAGGTGATGATCGCCTATTGATGGTCGCGTCGGACCGTATTTCGGCCTTCGATGTCGTGATGGATCAGCCAATCCCCGGCAAAGGCGTCATACTCACGCAAATGTCAGATTTCTGGTTCGATGTTATTGGCGATGTGATGCCTACACACCTCATTGCAACCGCTAGCGATGAAGTTGCGATGGCTAATGTCGAACGAACAGGTGCGTTAATAGATCTTTCACCTGAAATCGCTCGTAGATCCATGGTGATAAAGAAGGCTGAACGTCTCGATATCGAATGTATCGTTCGAAACTACATTGCAGGCTCAGCTTGGGTTGAATATGAAGAATCGGGAACGATGAACGGCCAGACCCTTCCGAAAGGAATGAAAGCCGCACAACGTTTCTCTGAACCGGTGTTCACGCCTTCTACCAAGGCTGAATCCGGGCATGATATGCCGATGACACCGCAGGAAGCCAAAGACCTTTTGGGTATCGAAATGCACGCTCTACTCGAGCAGAAAAGCCTAGAAGTATTTCAAGTCGCCCATGACTACGCAGGTGAGCGTGGGATGATTCTCGTAGATACGAAATTCGAATTTGGACTTGTAGATGGTGAACTCACGATTATCGATGAAGTCCTTACACCAGACTCGAGCCGATACTGGGACGTCAACGACTGGGCTGAGGGGAATTTCCCACCAGCGTTCGACAAGCAGTACCTGCGGGAATGGTTGTTAGGCACGGATTGGAACCGAGAACCACCCCCACCCACACTGCCCGATGAGATTATTGAGCAAACGCAGATGAGATATCTTGAGTCTTATCGGCGACTCTCGGGCAAGTCACTGGTACTGTAGATAGCTGTTGAAATTACTGACACACCTTTGAGTGTGACAAATGGAATCGCATGGCAGAAACAAAGCGCAAAGCAACCACCCGTCCTGATAGCCGCCGAGGCATGACAAAAGGACAAATTCGAGAAGAACGTCGAGATCGCAGTCGAGCACGAGCACGCCGCAAGCGCTCGATACTCACCTTCGCCGGTGTTCTCTTCGCAATAGTATTTATTACAGCGCTGGTCGTTCCAAGGAACACCGACACCTCAACTGGTGGCGGAGTTAACTCTGGCGGTCACATCGCTCTCGACGCCGATGACGGCCGTGGCCACATAGAGAACAACACCGATCGCGGCGGCCCTTACTCAGTAGTTCCTGCAACTTCAGGTGCTCACTGGTTTGGCGCAAACACCGCAGCGGCTGTTTCTTCTCCGGCTCGATGGGGACGCTACGTTGAGGCACTTCCAGATGAAGTTCTCGTTCACAACCTCGAACACGGTGGTATCGGATTTCACTACGATTGTGAAGAAGAATGCCCAGATATTGTGAAAGCTCTGGATGATCTGATTCCACGTGGTTCAATCCAGTACATCATGTCGCCTTACGCTGGCATGCCAAGCAAGATTGCTATCACTGCTTGGAGGCATCATCTCTACCTAGACGAGGTTGATGTTGAACAGATCCGACGCTTCATCGACGAATACCAGGACCGAGCACCTGAAAGTGTTCAAGGTAACTCGTTCTAAAGTAATAACGACTTAACGTCACAAGCTAGCTACGCCAAAAGCCAAAGGGCAACGAATGTTTCTCGCAAAGGTTCACGTTTCGCTAAAGCCAACGGTCAACGACCCGCAAGGTTTAACGATCGCGCGCGCACTAGGTCGACTGAGTTTCGATTCAGTTGATTCGGTACGTGCAGGAAAATACTTCGAAGTGAAGATCGACAGTAACGATCAAGCTTCGGCAGAGGCCGATGTGAAATCGATGTGCGAGAAACTGCTGGCAAATCCCGTCATCGAGACATTCACCTACGAACTAGAAACTATCTAGAGCGCGACAAACGCTCATGTTCGCCTGAATATCGATCCGGAAATTTTGGATTTCCCGACCGCAGCAAAGCGGAGTGGAGAGACCTCGCGGCAACAAACCTGCTTGCAGGCACGCTACTAATCCCCCCGGAGATGTCAGGGACAGCCTTCGAGACTCCTCGAATACCTCGGGGAATTAAGCGTTTCAAAATTAGAGATTGCCGACGGTTCTAGAGAACCTTAGTCCGTCAGAGTGCCCTTGGTGCTTGGAATTGCATCAGGGTTTCGCTCATCGATACGGGATGCATCACGAAGCGCACGTGCGAACGCCTTGAACGACGATTCGATAACGTGGTGTTCGTTCTGCCCTGCCAGCACACGAATGTGCAAACAGAACCTACCCTCGACAGCCATCGCCTCAAAGAAGTGACGTGCCATGTCGGCAGGGAACTCTCCAACGTTGTTGTCGCTCGCCATGTCGATCACGGCGTAGCCACGACCTGAAAGATCGAGAACAGCGTGAGTTAGCGCTTCGTCTAAAGGACAAGTCCGGTCGGCCATTCGCACGATGCCCTTACGGTCACCTAGTGCCTGGTCGATTGCCCTTCCAAGTACGATCGCAGTGTCTTCAACAGTGTGGTGAGAACCAGTCTCAAGGTCGCCATTGGCTTCCACCTTGAGGTCAATCAAACCGTGTCGAGCGATCTGATTCAGCATGTGCTTCAAAAAGCCGATAGGTGTATCGACTTCTACTTGGCCAGTTCCATCAAGATTGACGGTAACGGCTATTCTGCTTTCGCCGGTCTCGCGGACAATAGTCGCAACGCGAGCCTGTTTTTCTGACATGCCTGTGCCTTTGATCTCACAAATTTACGCCGGTTAATGAGGCGTTAAATAGAATGCTAACTGTCGAGACAGCCGCTAAACAACGGTTCTGAGTGCAGCGATTACCCGGTCTGTCTGTTCTGGAGTACCCGCACTGATGCGTAACGAGTTGCCTAGAACAGGCTGAGAGAACCGTCTCACGAAGATTCCGTGCTCGGCAAGACCAACGTAAGCCTCCTCGGCTGTGCGACGTTCAAAACGGCACAGCAGGAAGTTTCCACGCGACGGGTAATACGAAATTCCGTCCATATCGTCGATCGCAGCTTCTAATCGTTGCCGCTGCTCAACCAGACTGCCTGCACGCTCCAACAACTCAGTTCGGTGCTCCAGAGCTGCAAGAACTGCAGCCTCACCGGCGATGTTGACGTTGTAGGGCTGTTTTATGTCTAGCAAGTGCTGAATCAGATTTGCTGAAGCGATTGCGTAGCCGACTCGAAGCCCTGCTATGCCTGCCCACTTGCTGAACGATCGCAGAATGACCAGATTCTCGTATTCGTCGAGCAGGTGGCTCAACGAACTGCTGGCGAATTCGTAATAAGTCTCATCGACACAAACAACTATGCCCGTGTCGAGAAGTGCTCGAGCATCTGACTCAGTTAGTAAATTTCCAGTTGGGTTGTTCGGAGATGCTAAAAATACGATTCGAGCTGACTCATCGATTTCTTCGAGCATCGCAGGAATGTCTATATCCCAAGTCGAATTTCGATCAACCGAAACGATCTTGGCGTCGGCTTGTCGTGCCGAGAACGCGTACATGCCGAAAGTTGGCTCGCAATCGAGCACTTTCTGTCCGGGACCAACGAACAGACGCATCAAGAGATCGATGATCTCGTCGCCACCTGCTCCGGCAATGATTCGTTCAGCCGGTTGTTCCGTGTACTCCGAAAGCGCAGCCCGTAGTTTTCGCTGCTGCGTGTCGGGATAAAGGTGGAGATCCAGATTCGTAAGTGCTTCTGCAACTTTATCGAAAGCGCCGTATGGATTCTCATTCGCATTTAGACGAATAACATCCTCAGGCTTTATTCCAGCCTTACGAGCGAGTTCTGCTGACGGGTCGACACCGTGGTAGGTGGCGATTTTGGCCATGTGCGGCCGCATGAGATCTTCTAGTTTTGACATGTTTGGGAAGTTTGAACTATTTGTCAGGCGTTCGCCATTTATTCAACGTCTATTCGCCAACCATATGGCGACGTCGGTACTCAGAAGCTGCTGCATGTCCATGCAAGCCTTCAAGCTTTGCAAGCAACTCTGCATCCTTCGATAATTTGAGGAACGTCTCATCATCGAACGTAAGAACAGGAGTGACCCGCACGAAGTTCCGAACCGAAAGCGCCGAAGTAAACCGAGCTGTACCGGCAGTTGGCATCACGTGGGAAGGTCCCGCCACATAATCAGCCATAACTTCCGCCGACCATTCCCCTACGAACAAGCCGCCTGCGCTGGTTACCTTGTCGACTAAATCGTCGGCATCGGCAGTCAAAATACATAAGTGCTCGGGAGCGGCCGCATTGGCAACGTCGATAGCCTCAGAAGTGGAATCTACAACTACTGCAACTCCACGATTAGAAAACGCAGCACGGGCCGTGCTTCCTCGTGGTAGATCAGCCAGCTGTCGCTCGATTTCAGCCTCGGTCGTATCGACAATATCTTCTGATAACGCCACGAGAATAGGCATAGCCACGGTATCGTGCTCAGCCTGTGCAATTAGATCAGAAGCTGTAAATCGTGGATCGGCCGAATCGTCAGCGATCACCAGCGTTTCTGTCGGTCCATATAGCCCATCGATACCAACATCGCCGAACACAAGCTTCTTTGCTGCTGTAACCCATGCGCTACCGGGGCCACAAATAAGATCTACAGCCGGAATAGATTCGGTGCCGTAAGCAAGCGCGGCGACAGCTTGTGCTCCACCGAGTTTGAACACTCGTGATGCCCCTGCGATTTTCGCAGCTGCCAATACCGCAGGGTGCGGCATCGCATCCCCAGGAGCTGGTGTAGCAACAATGATCTCTTTCACGCCGGCTACCTGAGCAGGAACCACGGTCATGATTACGGTGGAAGCGAGCGGAGCTGTACCACCGGGCACGTATGCCGCAATCGAATTCATCGGCGTAACTTTTTCGCCGAATTTACCCGTGCCATCGCTCCAACTCTTTGGAAGACCACGTGTCTGAAATTTGCGAACACGATCGGCAGCTAGTTCAAACGCTGCAATCGACGCAGGATCTAAGTTAGCCAAAGCTGAATCTATTTCAGATTGGGGAACCTCGAACACCGCTGGGGAAGAACCATCGAGAGCCGTGTTTATTCGAGCCAGACCTGCATCGCCTTCGTTGCGGACGATCTCGATTACCCGGGCTGCGAATTCGTTTGGCGAAACTTTGTCAGGAAATAACCCGCGTCCATCCGACAACACTGCGTCGATAGGCAAATTCCGCTCGCGCTTGAAGTGTTCGATCCCGGCTGCGGCACCAATTACACGTTTCACGACTAAGCTTCCGAATCCCTGAATGGTTTTAGGTTCTCAACGAGCCGGTCATATGACTCGCAACGTTCTCGATAGACGTACTGCACGTCATTAGCTGCAATGCCAATACCGCCAAGGTCACGGAAGTGACTAACCACATCTGACAGATCGGATTTTCTAACCAAGACTTGAACTGTGTACCAGTTGTCCTGCTTGCCAGTGTGCACCGCAGAAATAGTCGGACCATCGAGTCCGCCTAGTTCAGGTCGCTTCATCACCTGACGCGCTACTTCGTCTTCAGATTCGCCCTGAATATCGCCAGTTACCCTCTGATACTTCCGAGCTCGAAGGCTTGCTTCGATCTTTTCAAGAATCTGACGAGCGTGTGCAAGCTTCTCTGGATCATTCGCAAGTGCGCGACCGTTACCCACAATCACCGATTGTGATTCGATAACCGCTCCGTCGACGAGAATTCTCAAACCGTTCTCACGGAGTGTAGTACCCGTTGCAGTGATATCGGCAATGATGTCGGCATAACCCATTACAGGTGCAGCCTCGAGCCCGCCTGAAACGTGAACAATTGAAACATAGTTCACGCCGTTCTCATTCAAAAACCGCTTCGTCAGGCGTTCGTACTTGGACGCAATACGAAGATCGCGACCCTTCGCACGGAATTCCAATGCAACGTCAGCAAGATCAGCCATGCTCGTAACATCGAGCCAGGAATCGGGTACAGCGATTACGAGTTTGGAACCGCCGAAGCCGAGTCCTTCATGTAGAAGAACCGTGTCTCCACGTTCGAGTCTCGACTCGTAGTACCTGTCGAGGCCTACAACGCCAATATCAGCGCTGCCGCCATCGATCTCGATCGTAATGTCAGATTGGCGCTGGAAGAGAATATCTACTCCCGGCAATGATGGAATATCTGCTGTGTAGCGACGCGAATTTGCGCGCCTTACAGAAAGTCCGCAATCGGAAAGCAGCTTTGAAGTGCCATCGAACAATGCGCCTGTCGACGGTAGGGCGAAACGAAGATTACTCATTACGATCCCTCCCCTGCTCGGCTACCTGTAGATTGTTGGAAATCGATAGCTGCCCTTTTTCCGTCTTTGCGAAGGTCTCGTGCTTTCTGAATAGCAGAAGCTACCGAGCCTTCACTCGATGGTGAAACAGAAATAATTTCGTCGTCCGCATCACCTGAATCGTTGTTGGCTGCAACTACCGCATCGAGGTTGTAAGCGAATCCCAGCGCTGGAACGTCCTTGTCGTAGCCCAACGCCCGAGTTAGGCCGTCGTAACGACCACCACCGCCGAGAGTCTCTGTATCGCCATCGTCTGCGTACAGATCAAACAGCATCCCAGTGTAGTAAGCGATTCCACGGGCCATACCGAAATCGACTCGAATTCGATCGGCAGAAACACCTTCAAGCTCAGCGGAACTGAGTACATCGCTCAAATTAGAAATCAAATCAGTTGAGATTCCTGCAGCACTTAGCACAGCGGTGCCGTCGGATATCGCTGCAGCCACTGGACCGCTCACTTTCGAAAGAGCCGAAAGCATCTCTAGCGCACGTTTGAAATCAGCTGGATTATCAGCCTGTGACATCTTTCGAGATAGTCGAGCGATGATGTCTTCAGGAGATCTTGCCCCTGTGCTCTTGCCGAGCGTGACACCTATTCCCTCAGTCATTACCTGTTCGATAGTCGAAGCAAATCGTTCACGATCGGCAGCTGCTTGCGCATCATCAACCACTGCATCTGAGATAAATCCAAGAGTCGACGCTTGTTCAGTAACGGCGTCTAAATCGCCATTTTTCAACTGAGCAACGCTGTTTATCAAGAACAATTTGGCACGTTCTGAAAGATTGAACTCCGTCAGTGCTGCAAGAACGACCCCAACGTGACCGATAACGACACGTGCGTTAGCGAATCCAAGTGCGTCTAGCCCTTCGAGAGCCATGGCAATTACTTCGCCATCGGCTGAAGGTGCTGGAGCACCGATCAATTCGGCTCCAAGCTGAGTGAACTGGCGAGTTTTTTCGCCGTCTTCATCTTCAGGACCCGCGTATCGAAATACCGGACCGTCGTACATGATGCGAACCGTGCTCGAACTTGCGCCATTGTCAGCTGCAAGTCGGAGAATCGCTGAAGTGAATTCAGGCCGCAGGCTTACTTCCGCCCCACCGGGTTCAGAAAATCCATAAAGCCGTGACGATAGTGCGCCACCGGATTTTCGAATGTACAACTCGGTTTGTTCGAGAATTGGCGTTTCGGCGCGGTCATATCCGCGTAAACCGAATGCGCCGCGCAAAGTCGAAATCGCAGCATCACGTGCTGCAAGTTCGTTTGGACTTACGTCCTGCATATTTGGGAGCCGTCGTACGGGCTCGAATTGAGAGTTCATCTTGCTAATTAATTATGGCCGACAAAGCCCGGTTATTTTCGAGTGCGAGCAATCAATTCTAATCGAGTTTGCCCAAACTGCCTCCCTACTGAAACCATGAACCGTGTAATTTGAGGAGATATTGGCCTCTAATCGACTACTAATAACGCAATCTTCAGAACGAATCGTATGAGCGGAACAAAATTCAACGTCGCGATAGTCACTGATTCCGCCGCAGCGTTTCCGGCTGAGCAGATTCACGATCTTGGAATATTCGTCGCCCGTATGGAAATCACCATAGACGGAAATACTCTGATCGATGGCGCAAACATGGAACTCGCCACCTTCTACTCGAAACTCGCCAATTCCGAGAGCATCCCCACTACTTCGGCACCGAAACCGGCTGAATATTTAACTCAGATTCTGAAGGCGGCTGAAACAACCAACAACGTGCTTTGCGTTACTGTCTCGGCAAAGCTAAGTGCCGCCAACGACGCCGCAACAGTCGGCGCTGAAATGGCGATAAAGCAGAATCCTGATCTAAAAGTTCAAGTATTCGATTCCGGTACTGCCGCCAGTTCACAAGCTTTAATAGTTTCTGCAGCAGCTCGTGCAGCAAAAGCGGGTGGAACTCTCGATGAGATCGAAGCTGTAGCGGCACAGGTTGCCGAGAAGGTTCGACTAGTAGCGATGCTAGATACGTTGCGATTCATCCACCGTAGTGGCCGAGTGCCAAAAATTGCGGTGTGGGCAACATCGGCATTGAACATCAAGCCGGTCATGGAGTTTTCGACCGGGAAGATAGGCGCAATAGCTCGCCCGAGATCAACCAATAAGGCGCTTGAGCGGATTCGAAAAGAAATGGAGCGTGACTTGGTAGGAAAAACCGCTCACATCAATGTGATGCACGCCGATGCACATGAACATGCTGAAGAACTTCGGAAATGGGCGAAGCTAAAATTCGACTGCGCTGAGCTATTCGTAACCCCGTTTCACCCGTTCATGGGCGCACATACCGGCCCCGGCCTAGTCGGGGCGTCATGGTGGGCTGAGTAGCGCTCAACGCCAGCGAACCGTAAAGGCCTACTAGAAGCCCCACACTCGAGCTGCAGTCTTGCCCAGCACCCAGTCGATATCGTCACCGTTCGCAAACGCAGGATGGCTTCTAACACCCTCCAGCGAGTTGCCATAGCCCTCTCGACCCGCACTTGGTGGATAGTCGCTCCCCCACATCATCCGATCAGCACCAAACGCCTCGTAAGCCATCTCGAATAGTGGTGGAATATTGTCGAAACGGAACTCTGGAAGCAATCGTGGCGGCCTAGAAGTAATTTCGCCTAGCCCCGGCACTTTAATCGTCGTGTTGGGTCGAGTCGCACATTCAAGTGCCGATTCGTAGTCGGTGTACGGCGGATCCGTAATTCCAACTCCAGCAAGGTGCTCGATCACAATTTGAGTATCAGGACAATCGTCGATGATCTTCTTGAAACCGTCTGTGGAGAATCGTTTGTCATCACCCAAAGAACTCACAACTAACCCAAGTTCACCAGCCTTACGCCAGATGTCAGTTACATCTGAAAGAGCGTTGAACACTCCGTCTGGAGCAATTCGTATTCCAGCAGCACCCTGCTCAGCTAGCTTCTCAAGCGTGCCAAGCGGATCAGAATCTTCTGGATCGACCAACACAACGACCTTGAACCTATCGCCCCGCTTTGCAGCTTCGTCGAACAAGTAGTCGTTGTTGTAGGTGCCACCGTGCTGAATAAGCACCGCAGCATCGACACCCGCTTGGTTCATTTCGAACTCGAGAGACTCGATAGGAAGGAACCAGTTATTTCCTGCGTGGCAATGGGTGTCGATGATCATGCGGTTTACTCAGTTTTGTTTCTAGTTGACTAGGTGTTCGAACGAAAAACGCCGCTTACGTAGCGATTTCCATGCCAGACTCACCAACGCCTGATCCTTCTGCGAGAACCAGATCATCGATTTCTTTCTTGAGACCAACCGACATCTCCCAGTCACCACCGAGGTTTTCGGTAGCTTCTGCAGGTGTGACCGATCCAGCCAGCGCAACGCTGATGGTCTCGTTAGCCAATACCCAAGCAATCGCAAGCTGAGGAATCGTCTTGCCGTGATCGGCAGCGATAACTTTCAGCTTCTCGACAACTGCAACGTTGGCAGCCAGGTTGTCTGGGCCCCAAGAACTGATACCGAAGTTGGCACCATTTTTGCGCCAGTCGTCGTCGCCAAACGTTTTGTCGGCACCCCAAGTACCAGTCAGCAAACCGTGAGCCAACGAACCGTAAGCCATGATGCCCATGCCATTGTTCTTCACATATGGCATTACGTCGGCTTCAGGACGTCGGTCGAAGATGTGGTAACCGATTTGGTTGGTGATGATCGGGCTCGTCTCTCGACTTTCAGTCATCATGTCGACATTGAAGTTCGAAACTCCGGTGTGTCGAATTTTCCCGGCCTTCTTAGCCTGTTCAAGAGCTTCCATTGGCTCTGAGAATGCACGATCGTGGTCAGGCCAGTGAATCAAGAAGAGGTCGATGTAGTCGGTCTGCAGACGTTGCAAGCTTTCGTCGATGGAAGCAAGCAAACGCTTTGGGTCAGAGTCAGAAACCGTTGCTGCGCGACGGTCCGGGTTATCTCGAACCCACTCTCGGGCTCCCTTTGTGACAAGAACAACATCTTCACGAATGCCCTTGAGCGCCTTGCCCATCAGAGTTTCACCGTAACCCCAGCCGTAAACAGCTGCGGTATCGAATAGCGTGATGCCGTTCTCATAAGACGTTCGAGCAGCTGCAATAGCCTGATCGTCATCGAAATCGCCGTACATACCTCGACCCATTGGCCAGCCGCCGTAACCGATTACGGAGGTCTCTAGTCCCGAGTCACCAAACATTCGCTTTCGCATGGTCAGTTAGTTCCTTAGTTGTGAGTTAGCTATTACTTGTTTTAAGTTGAAATATTTTGTGCTGAAAGATATTTATTCGAACGACACATTACCATCGGGATCAACACGTTTCACTGCGCCAGATCCGGTGAATGGCCCTGCCGTAATCGTCACCGATACTGTGTCGCCAGCGGCTATGTTCAGCGCGGTTCCATTTTCTTGCGCTTGCTTTATACCGCCATTTCCGAAGCTTGTGCAGGGCTCAAGACCGGCGTTGTAGCACCTTCCGTACCACGGATAGCCGTATCCACCACCGAAATTCCGCCAGTACCAGAGGTACTTAAACGTCTCGACTGGATAGCTGACTGCCCAACCAATATTCGTCTCTTCATTCAGTAGTGCGTACCAACCCTCCGACATCTCAGTCATGTAAGCCATGTCCAAAGAGCGATCTTCTTTTGGAGGGATTTTGGTGAAGTCGAGAACAGAACCGTCTTTGGCGTTCATGTTAGGCCATGACCCACTGAAATCAGGTTCAAGTTTGGAATTTGGGTCGATACTTTCAGGATGGCTAAGAAGCTTTGAATCGGGGACATACAGCCGTGATTTGTCCGATAAAACCGGAGGCCCGATGGCAATATGCTCGAGCCAAACGATGTCGAGATCTTCTTCACCTTCGTTAGTAACCGACTCCTCAACTTTGAGCGTTGTTGATCCTGAAACAAGCGATAGTGTTTTCGATACAGCCATCGGCATTCGAACGCTCTTAGCACTGAACCGCACGCTGACTTTCTCAGCGGTGTCTTCAATGACCTGAGCATCCCACGGAATCAGACTCACGTCGCCGTGAATTCCAAAATCGGCACCATAGACCTGATCTGAGTATCCGCCATGCGGCACAACGGTTTGCCAGCCACCTTCGTAGAAATCGAGCCAAATCGAACTCGGGTCACCCGTTGGTGGAGTCGTCATCTTGGGATCACGAACGCCCCACGGTGATTTCCACATGAAATCTGTGTCGGTCGGTTTGTGTACGAAGCTGTATATGTCAGCTCCCTTATCGGCGAGCACAGTAACTCGCACGAGTTCATTTTCGAGCACGACTGTCTTGAGACCGCGATACGTCCATGAATCGGAAACCCTGCAGCCTGTAGTTCGTTCGTCTTGATAGTGCATAACGGCGTTCTCCTACGATCCCGGCTGAATCACGATTCGATAAATATCTTTGTTCGGATCGAGCATTCGTTCAAATCCGTCTTCCATGGCCCTACTAAGAGGGACAATTTCCGAAATCAACGGCTTCACATTGATCTTGCCTGAACCCACCAGTTCAACTGCTGCTTCAAGGTCGCCAGGTGATGTGGCAACCGATCCAATAACTGTAATTTCAGGTCCTACAACGTTATTGAAGTTGATCTCGGGAGTAGTTGAATAAATCCCAAGCAGCAACGTCGTTCCACCGCGACGCGTCCACTCGATTGCCATGCGGGGAGTCTCATTAGCCCCTGCCGTCTCGACGACAATGTCGGGACCAATCCCGCCAGTCAGCTCCAGCAACTTTGCACTAGCTGCACTCTCATCGAGCGAACTCAACACTTCGTCCGCTCCTAATTCCTTGGCCAGAGTTAGACTCTGCTCTCGCACATCAAGCGCAATCACACGCGCACCAGCCGCCTTGAATGCTTGGACCGTAAGAAGTCCGACGGTTCCGCAACCGACGATAGCGACATTGTCTCCGGGTCTCACACCTGAACGTCGAACACCGTGAACTGCAACCGTAGCCGGCTCAAGCAATGGGCCTTCAGCATCGGAAATAGTGTCTGGCATAGGCACAAGCTTCTCAGCAGGCCAAACCATGAATTCAGCCAAGCCCCCATCTGCCATGAAGCCTGCTACTGCCATATTCGGGCAAACGGCCTGTTGGCCACGCATGCACCAGAAACAAGTTCCACACGTGAGAACAGTATTGAT
Source organism: Chloroflexota bacterium (assembly GCA_018650845.1). Taxonomy (GTDB): domain Bacteria; phylum Chloroflexota; class Dehalococcoidia; order Lucifugimonadales; family Lucifugimonadaceae; genus Lucifugimonas. The sequence continues at coordinate 28,519 of JABIFF010000011.1, forward strand.
CGCAACGCGATCTCCAACGGCAACGTTGTCGACACCCTCGCCAAGTTCGTAGACCGTTCCTGCTGTTTCGTGACCAAGAACTAACGGAGTCTGCTTGCCTGTCATTGCGTTCGGTGAACCGTGCTGAACCCAGAGCGGACCATACTGCCACTCTTCGATATCGGTAGCACAGATCGATGTCCCGGTTATTCGAAGCTTTACTTCGCCGGGACCAGCAACTGGTTCCGGAATGTCTTCTAGACGTAGATCTTTATTGTCGTGATAGACGATTGCTTGCATCTGGTTTCACAGTCGATTTCTATGGGTCTTGATTTCCGACGGAATTCTACACGCGGCGCATTGCCCCGCAATCGCCTATTACATAAGGATTTGTAATGCAGTTAAGTGCTAACATCCCGCCGCGAAATCATTTCAAGTCAGAGTATTTTGTTCCTTTGACCTGACCACAAGCCCGACCCGTTACATCGTTCATAAGCAGGCAATTTCAGCCTAATCAGGAGTTCGAAATGAAAGCCAGCCCGAAGATCACCAAAGTCACTGTCACTACTTACGAGCACGAGCTCGAAAACGTTGGCAAGGATTACAACACCTTCAACATGGTCTACGAAGCCGGATCGAAGATGAAGCAAAAAGGCACTGTGCTTCAGATTCACACCGATCAAGGCATCGTTGGTGAGTATCCAGAGATAGGCCGAGCGATTGGCGACGTAGAAACTGTTGCCCAGTACCTAATCGGCAAGGACGCTCTCAACCGAGAGAAGATCTACAACGATACGAAACGTGGATTGCGTCATGGCGCGATGCTCGGCGTCGGCGTGATCGACATCTGCTTGTGGGACATCGCAGGAAAACTCTACGACGAGCCGCTCTATCGATTGCTTGGAGGCGAGAAGAAAGCTCTTCCTGCATACGCTTCAACGCTTCACGGTGATGAAAACGGCGGACTGCAAACTAAAGAAGACTTCGCTGATTTTGCCGAACAGTGTTACGAGATGGGCTACCGTTCGTTCAAAGTTCATGGTTGGGGACTGGCCGGAAGTAATATCCGACGAGAAGTCGACAACGTTCTGAATCTCGGCAAACAATTTGAAAACCGAATGGACCTCTTGATCGACCCTGCATGTGAGGTCAAAAACTTCGGTGACGCCCTAAGACTCGGGCAGGCCTGCGATGAAGCAGGATTCTTCTGGTGGGAAGACCCGTATCAGGACGGTGGTGTATCTCAATTTGCTCACCGCAAACTACGTCAGATGGTCAAGACACCGCTTCTTCAGACTGAACACATTCGACTACTCGAACAACACGTCGACTTTATCGTTGCTGATGGCACCGACTACGTACGAGCTGGTGCTCACGAAGACGGTGGCGTGACCGGTGCGATGAAAATTGCACACGCTTCAGAAGGATTTGGTCTAGACGTCGAACTTCACGGCCCTGGTCCAGTTCACCGTCACATCATGTCTTCGATCCGAAACACCAACTTCTTCGAACTTGGATTGGTTCACCCGAAGGTGAAAACTACTAAAGCACCGGTATACCTCGGTTACAACGACGATCTCGATGGCATCGATAGCGAAGGCAATGTCTACGCTCCAGATGGACCCGGAATCGGCGTTCCGCTCGATTGGGACTGGATTCGAGCACACCAAACCGATGAAGGCGTGCTAGCTGAAGCTTAAAAAGCTAGATAGCAGTCAATAAAAAAGGGGCGGGATATCTACTCAAAATGTAGAACTCCCGCCCCTTTTTTTGTTTTCACGGTTTGACTAGCTAGTCGTTACTTGTCCATCTTGTGAGATGTGTGAAACGCCGGTTGTGCTCTCATACACAACGGCTCGAACTGTAGCCGTTCGGGTTTCGCCCGGCTTGAAGACGATCGCAGTGCGTTCATCCGATCCCGGCTCAGGAATACCAGCGCTCAAACTCGTGAACGGCTCTAAGCCAACGTTGTAGGTTCGTCCGTACCACGGATATCCCATCGCACCACCAAATACCTGCCAATACCAGAGGTACTTGAAGGTTTCGACTGGGTACGACAAGCCGAAACCAACACCACGATCAGGATTCGTGATGGCATACCAGCCTTCGGTCTGATTCTTGAAAACCGAGTAGTCCTGAAGTCGATCAGATTTTGGCGGAAACTTGGTCAGATCGACAGTATTCCCATCAGGGTCTTCAGCAATTGGCCAAACACCAACATGCCCATCCTTGAGCCTGCTGCCCCCTTCAGGCACAAAGTGATCTGCAGGAGCCATATCTAATCGACAATTCGGCGTGAGGAATGGATCTCCCAACGTAACGTGTTGTCCCCATTCAGCCTCTGCGTTTTCCTCTGCTTGGTTCGTTAGAGTGTCGGTCACGGTAACTACGGGACTATTTGCCTCGATAGTTACTGTTTTTTCGATCCAGAACGGAGTTCTCACCGTTCGAACCGTGAACTTTGCGCTAACGCGTTCAGGGGTATCTTCAAGAATCACAGCGTCCCACGGCATAAGAGTCGCCTCGGTATGCTGCCCCAGATCGGCGTTCGCATATTCCTGAGGTGGTCCACCAGTCGGAGCAATCGTCTGCCATCCGCCAATGTAAGCGTCGTGCCAAATGTGGTCGCCATTACCAGTAGGCGGCGTAGAAAGGCTCTGGTTTCTCACCGACCACGGCGTTCTCCACATGAACTCAGTGTCAGACTTCTTGTGAACAAGTTCGAATACGTCCGCACCTTTGTCGGCCAGAATCGAAACTTTCACAATTTCGTTCTCTAAAACGACAGTCTTTAAACCCCTATATGTCCATGAATCTGAGATTCGGCAGCCGGTAGTTCGCTCATCTTGATAGTGCATAGAGATCCTTATTGCATCGCAGGGAAACGGCCTTTGTAGTACCAATGTATTACAAAGAATATGTTGATCATGGTGTTATCTTGCATCTTAGCGTTCCAATCGGGTGCAAACACTGCCGAACTGTGGAAGAATCACATATACGGCGGTAGATGTGCCCGCTCGGTGTGGGTTGGTCACGCTGTTACGCGGCTTTATTAGGGGTGAATAAGTAATTGGCTCGAATTCTTGTAGTTGATGACAGCCCTGACGTGCGCTTAGCACTCGCCACCATCCTCGAAGACGCCGGTCACGATGTGATCGAAGCCGAAGATGGTGATCAAGTCTTCGATCTTGCAGTCGCCGAATCTCCAAATCTCGTACTTCTCGACGTGATGATGCCTCGAGTCAACGGATTCGATGCGCTTGCGACGTTGAAAGCCGATACTCGAACCAGCCCAATCCCAGTAATCATGGTTACCGCCAAAGGTCGCCCTGAAGACATGGCAATGGCCCGTTCACTAGGCGCTGTCGAATACATCACGAAGCCCTGGGCCGACGGTGATGTCGAACTTCGAGTCGACTGGGCCCTAGCCGCCGACCACGAACAGAAAAGCCGTTAATCACTCGGCGTAAGTATCTGCTGAGGCTTTCTGTATGACCGGATTAGCGGTCGTTCTCGTCCTGATATCCGCGGTTGCCCACGCATCGTGGAACCTCCTAGTCAGGCGCTCCGAAAAACCTGAACTCGCAAACTGGATGATGGCCGGTTCTGCTGCAGTTCTTGTTACCCCTGTTGCAATCTATTTTTTGGTTACCAGCCCGCCTGACGGAATTGGCTGGTTGTTCATCGCAGGGACAATCGCCCTTCACATCGCCTACTTCTTCACTCTAGGCCGAGCGTACAAACATGGCGATCTTTCAATCGTCTATCCCGTTGCACGCGGACTAGGGCTGGCACTGATCCCTGTTCTGGGCATCGGTGTGCTAGGAGAATCCGTAACGCTGATCGCTGGGCTTGGAATTGTCCTAATCTTCCTCGGTGTCGTCACTGTCGGATCGTCGTCGTCAGAGGGCTTGAAAGTATGGCTAAGACCAAAAGCTCTTCTTGCTGATAGAGGAGTCATGTTTGCGATCATGACCGGAATTTTGATTGCCAGCTATTCATCGTTAGATAAACGAGGGGTAGAGCACGTTGAACCCGTCTTCTACATGTTCATGTTGCAGCTTGGTGGTTCGGTAGGTGTATACCCACTTTTGCGGGCTTCTTACGCCCGTAGAGAATTCATCGGTGAGATTCGTCAGCGTTGGAAAATCGGAATCTTAGGCGGTGTTCTCCAGTTCACTGCGTACGGTCTTATTCTCTCGGCCTTCCGACTTTCGCCCGTTAGCTACATCGGGCCTTTTCGAGAATTAGGCATCGTATTTGGCGTGTTGATGGCCGCTCTGATACTGAAAGAATCAATATCGAGAAATCGAATCATTGGAGCTGCTTGCATAGGAATTGGCGCGACAGTCGTCGCTGTAGCCCCCTAAAAACCAAGCAATCGCTTAAGGTTCCCGCCCTTTACCTTCGAGCGATCATCTTCCGACCAGTGAGCCAGATGCGTATCCACGATTGCCGGCGTTCCACTTCCCCACACCATTCGATCGGGTCCGAACGAATCGGCAACCCACCGACTAAACGGAATCACACTTTCGTAAAGCGGTTCATCGGTTGCGTAATGATTTAGACCCGACAGCTTCATGTAAACATTGTCGAGTTCACTCATGCGAATCGTGTCGGAAAATTCAGGAGCTGAACCGAACTTAGCCTCAGCCATGTGATCGACCAGCACTGTGAAATCTGGGAATTCCCGAGCCAGTTCAGTCGCTTGTGCAGAATAGTCAGGCCCAATGTGGAGTTCGATGATTAGGCCCAGTTCACCAGCGGTCTTCCAAAGCTCTCTCACGTTCGGGTCTCGGAAAGAATCGAGATATTCACGCTTGCCCTCGTGAGCATGAAATCGGAACGCCACCAACGATTCACCATGTTCAGCTACCAAAGCCTTTAGCTTAGCCGGCGCAGCATCATCTTTTGGATAGAACAAGGCTGTCGTCTTGAACAGATCAGGCCGAGCAGCGACGCAATCAAGCGCAAGCCGGTGGTCGTCTCCGTACGGCTCGGGATGAACGAGTACAGCACGATCAATCCCCTCTTCTTCCATCCTCGAAATGTAGTCGCCCAACGGGTCATCGAACCGCATCTCCTCGCGTGGTTCGTACGCAGCGCGTTCATGGAACGGGTACCGATCAGTGTCAGTACTGAAGATGTGTGCGTTCCATTCGATAATCATTAATACTCACCTGTTACTCGTTGACCAGAGCCGGAATTCGATATGCTGGTGGCATTCTGCACGCATCGGACTCGATTTGGGGCGTTTCACGACATCACCGTGACCTTGAATCGGATTCGCAAACTGCGAGGGCGACCTGCGAAAGTAAACCTATTTCCACTCACAAATGAGAATTGATCGAGACGCACTCGTTTTTACGAGCGCGCTCGTCATGGTGTAGGTCATGCTGCAGTTATCCGGGATCACAAAATCATTCGGTCCCACAACCATCCTTGAAGACGTGTCATTTCACGTAAACCGGGGCGAAAAGCTCGCTCTGGTAGGTCCCAACGGATCCGGGAAATCGACGATATTGAATCTCGTCGCTGGCGATTTATTGCCAGAATCAGGTTCGATTACCCAGGGTGCAAAATCAAAATTATGCTACTTACGACAGGGAATATCGGACCAATCGATGACAGTCGAAGTTGCCGCTTGTTCTGTCGTTAATGGTGGCTCATCCGCACTCCGTGAAGTACGCAGATTAGAAACTCTACTAGGCGAACATGGTGCAGCCGAAACCCTGTTCGATGAGTACACCAGCGCGCTTGAAATACTCGAACAGTCGGGAGTTCAACACATTCTCGATCGACTCGATGAATCACTCAGAACACTCAAGCTTGATGACATCTTGTTCGACCAACAAGTATCGACACTTAGCGGTGGTCAAAAGTCACGAGTTGCGCTAGCGGGAATCATTGCGGCTGAACCCGAAATCCTTCTACTTGATGAACCCACCAACCATCTCGATTTACCGGCGCTCGAATGGCTCGAATCCTTTGTAAATCTTTACGAAGGAACGACTCTGATCGTCTCGCATGACCGCTTGTTCCTCGATCAAACAGTTACTCGAATTGTCGAAATACAACTCGATGGTTCGATCCTGAATTTCGCAGGGAACTATTCAGCATTTGTTGAATCGAAAGATGCTCAACGCGCTAATCAATTGGATCAGTGGAAATCACAAGAAGCAGAGGCTCGGCGAATTCGGGCTGATATCGCAAAACAAAAAGAAGCCGCCAACAACATGGCCGCGAAACGGAAGCCAAAGGACACCAGCTACAAATACTGGGCACCTGAAAACACTTCCAAAGTTATCGCTAGAAGAGCGAAAACCCGTGAATCGAAACTTTCGAGATTTGAGACCTCTGAAGATAGAGTCGAGAAGCCGAAACAGGCGTGGAAAATGAAACTCGAACTCGATTCAGCGAATCGCAGCGGTGATCTGCTAATAAAGCTCGATCAGGCGACGGTTGGCTACGACTCATCGCCGATCTACGACTCTCTCGACGCTGAACTACGCTTTGGTGAACGAATCGCTCTCATGGGCGCAAATGGCTCAGGCAAAAGCACGCTATTTAAGTTGTTCCGAAACGAACTTGAACTCGGATCAGGTTCAATGCAGCTGGGAACCGGTGTCACTGTCGGGTACATGCCGCAGGAATCCCAAGACTTCGGCGGATCTCGAACTCCACTGGCATTCATTCGATCCGTCACCGATATCACCGATACCGAAGCAAGGAATTTTCTACATTTCTTCCTTTTCCAAGGAGACGGAGTGTTCACGCCTATAACGAATCTGAGCTACGGGGAGCGTTCTAGACTCACTCTCGCAGGAATCGTTGTGAAAGAACCAAATCTGCTACTGCTCGACGAACCGTTAAACCACCTCGATATCCCCTCAAGAGAACGATTCGAAGAAGCGCTTGGCCAGTACTCGGGAACCGTAGTTACCGCTACGCACGATCGAACCTTCGTCGATAACTACGCCACATCTATTTGGTGGGTAGATAGAGACGGAACGCACAGCACACTCAGAAAATTCATCGATCGGCGTGATCTCGAAGCGAGCGGAGCGCTCACGTGATTTTTCAACCGAGACGTTTCAGCCGCGGTAAAGTTCGCTATTACCGAGATTGACCATGCCTAACAAATTGACGCTATGGAATCTCACCCATACTATTAATAATTAGTTCTACTCCCTGAAGCATTCAGATTCCAATTATGAATCCTTCAGGTTGTCGGTGAATCAACGAGCTTCGGATCAGGAGCTGCTGTTGTCACTCCCGGCCGGACTGCCGGAAGTGATGTATGCAACTCCTTCCGTTGAGAGGTCCAGTTTAGAAATTGCCAAACGTCCAGTCCCTCCGCTGCAAAGAATGCGGTCGCGACTACCCACAAGAGCCGATCTATGTGTGCGACTTTTGTTTTGGCCCGCTTGAAGTCAACTACGACTACGACGCGATTGCCAAAAACATTAGCCGAGAATCGATCCAAGACGGTCCATTGACCATCTGGCGATACGACGAGCTTCTTCCTGCTAGCAGGGACAATGCAGTCAACATCGGCGCTGGCATGACGCCGCTCCTCAAAGCCGACAACCTCGGTAAGGAGCTAGGTCTCAACAATCTGTGGATCAAGAACGACGCAGCCAACCCAACGCATTCGTTCAAGGATCGCGTGGTTTCAGTTGCTTCAACCAAAGCGGTTGAATTCGATTTCGACACCATCGCTTGCGCATCAACGGGAAACCTCGCCGGTGCAACAGCTGCTCACGGTGCAAAAGCCGGAATGAACACTATGGTGTTTATCCCGTCCGACCTCGAACGAGGCAAGATCCTTGGCGCAGCAGTATTTGGATCAGTAGTTCTCGTAAACGGTAACTACGACGATGTGAACCGACTTTGCTCAGAACTCGGCGACGACCGACGCTGGGCGTTCGTAAACATCAACATGCGTCCGTACTACTCCGAGGGCAGCAAGTCGATCGGATACGAACTCGCCGAACAACTCGGCTGGCGTGCTCCTCAGCACGTAGTCGTGCCGGTTGCATCAGGCTCGCTCTTCACCAAGGTCTACAAAGGCCTGCAGGAGTTCGCCCAGCTCGGAATAATCGATAGCGCCGACACTAAAATGCACATCGCCCAGCCGTTCGGCTGCTCACCGGTTGCAAAGGCTTTCGTTGAAGGCGTGGCTCACCCTAAGCCAGTTGTTCCCGACACTATCGCTAAGTCGCTCGCCATCGGCTCCCCTGCCGACGGTATGTACAGCGTTGGTATCGCCAACAAAACTGGTGGTTCAGGAACAATCGTCCCTGAAAGCGAAATTTCAGAAGGCATGAAGCTTCTGGCTGAAACCGAAGGAATCTTCACCGAAACTGCCGGTGGCGTAGTTATTTCAACGCTTCGACGACTCGCTCGTGAAGGCGTAATCGGTCCTGATGAAGAGACTGTTGCACTTATCACTGGAACTGGCCTAAAGACTCTTGAGGCTATCGAAGACGTTGTATCAACCAAGACAATCGATCCGACCGTTCGATCGTTCGACGAAATTGTCATGGGAACGGCGGTCAACTAATGCCTCTTCGCAGAGTCAGATTTACGTTCAGAACCGACCTCATACAACGTCCGGTTATCTACGAACTCGGGAAAGAGTTCGAGATAGTAACCAACATTCGCCGTGCGGATGTCGGTCAGGACACTAGCTGGGTCGTGCTCGAACTTGAAGGTTCAGTTGAAGAAATCGACCGCGGACTTGCTTGGGTAACCGAGCAAGGTGTCGAGGTCAGTGCGCTGGAAGGCGATATTCTCGCTGGTTGATATTGGCGAGCATCTTGCAACGATTTCGCAAAATTTGCGTCTAACATACTTGTAGAAAAAATTTATCTCTCACTACTTAGTGAGAAAACCCCGATAGGTTCGGGTGAAACAGGAAAACTGATGGCCGTTACAGTAAAAATTCCAACTCCTCTCAGGAAACTGACAAATGGCGCGACTAGTGTCGACGCTGATGGTGCAACCATCGGTGCGATCGTTGCGGCGCTTGAGTCGGAATTCCCTGGAATGAAAGAACGATTGATCGACGATGAAGGCGGACTCCGTCACTTCGTGAACATTTACCTAAACGGTGAAGACGTTCGTTACCTTGACGGTCTGGACAGCGCTGTCAGCGACAGGGATGAGCTCAGCATCGTTCCTGCGGTTGCTGGCGGAATCAAGTAACGCCGATGCGGTCGTAGCCTCGGCTACCTGAAATATAAAACGCACCCTTTCCAGGATTCCTGGTTGGGGTGTTTTTATTTAGGAAAAATCGAATGCGAGTCTTACTAGCATCAATAAACTGCCAAAAGGCGGAAATCGAACTTAATCTCGAAATTCACAAGCGAGTGATTCGAGAAGCATCAGACGCCGCCTGTGATCTTGTAGTTTTTCCTGAAATGTCGCTCACGGGCTATCTCGACCCTGCCATTCATAGCGAATATTGTCTTGATCTCGACTCGCCTTACATAGCGGCTCTGGTCAAATATGGCGAAGAGCACTCGGTCGATATTCTATTCGGTATTGCTGAACTCGGCACCGATGACAATTTCTACATATCTCAGATTCACGCTTCTTCTGGCGCCATTTTCGGTATCTATCGAAAGCGACACCTAGCGGACAACGAGAGTGCGTTCACAGCCGGTCTTGACGCATATCAGGGAGAAGTTGACGCAGAACCCTTTGGAATCGCTGTCTGTGCCGACTATGAGGTGGCAGACGAGTTCGTAACCGCCTCGGAGTCTGGAGCAGGCGTCGTGTTCCATTCGTCCGCTCCCGGACTATACGGAGAACGTAAGACCGACGATGCGTCTTGGCAGAGCGGATTCGACTGGTGGCGAACTTCGTGTATCGAAAAGCACAGTAGTCGGGCGAAAGAACTTGGGATAAGTATTGCTCTAGCTACTCAAGCTGGAGCAACAGTCGATGAAGACTTTCCGGGCTGGTCAGCACTGTTTGGGCCGGAAGGCGAGATCGTCGCTGAATTACCCGACTGGAAAGCCGGAAATCTGATCGTAGAAATCTAGTCGAGAATCGCTAGAACAGTTTCTCGAATTACTTCTTCAGGTACATCACGACGAGTCGTCGCCTTGCCAGGCCCTTCAAGCAGCACCCAGCGAATCGTTCCACCACGAGATTTCTTGTCAGACTTCGTGGCGTCTATCAACGAATCGACATCTAGCCCTGAAGCCCGAACTGGCAAGTCATAACTTTCGAGCACTCGACGCTGACGATCTACCAACTCTGTGTCGATCATCCCCATCCGCTCGGCAATTCCAGCCGCAGCCATCATTCCGATAGCCACCGCCTCGCCGTGCAAGTAAGTTCCGTATCCCGAAACCTTCTCGATAGCGTGGCCAATCGTGTGACCATAATTCAACAGAACACGATGGTCGCCGGTTTCAAATTCGTCGGCAGAAACAATTTCGCCCTTGATCGCCACACTTCGACGTATCGCGGCCACAGGTTCATCGCCTTCGAGCGCCTTCATCTGAGGTGCAAGTCGTTCGAAAGTATCCAGCAGCTGTGCGTCCAAAATTAAGCCATGCTTCACAGCTTCAGCCCAACCAGCCGACATCTCTCTGGCTGGAAGTGTCTTCAGGTGCCCAACATCCTGCAACACCAACTTTGGCTGGTGAAATGCGCCGAGAAGGTTTTTGCCTTTCGGAATATTCACGCCAGTCTTGCCGCCAATCGACGAATCGACCATGGCTGCGAGACTCGTTGGAACTTGGACCACTGCGACTCCACGTAGCCATGTTGCAGCAGCGAAACCCACAAGATCTCCCGTAACACCGCCGCCCATCGCTACAACGATGTCAGAGCGTTCTGCACGGAGATCAGCTAGCCAGTCGTACACAGTCTGGACTGTTTCAAGATTTTTGTTGGCTTCGCCGATTTGTAAAGCAAGAACATGAGTTTCGTATCCGCCCCGTTCTAGTGCTTCTTGGGCGCGGCGACTTGGGTTCGGGAACATCACTTCATCGACAACGAGGAACGCCCTGCCCTTCAGACCCGTCTTCTGAAGCTCAAGTCCAAGAGCATCAATGACATCGCGACCCACTATTACTCGGTAACTACCCTGAGTCGTGTTTACGGTCGCTGCCAGATTTTGATCTTGATTAGACATTCGTTTCCGCAAATCCACTCATGTGCCAAGCATTAGATATAGCTTCTGCCACTTCGTCATGTGACTTGAGTTCAGTATCGACGATTACGTGAGCTACCGAATACGCTTGTTCCCGATCGGCCAACATATCTCGCAGCTTTTCAATCGGTGCGTCATCACCTAGTAGAGGTCGAACAGTTCGGCCGCGTTGGGTCGTCGAACTAACGAGTCGCTGATGAATGATCTCAGGACTCGCCGCCAATCGAACGATAAGTCCTGAATTTTTCATCACGTCGCTATTCTCGCTGCGAATTGGAACACCACCACCGGTCGAAACTATCCGGCCACCACGTTCAGCAACTTCGACCAATATTTGCGATTCAAGATCGCGGAAATAATCTTCGCCGTTCTCTTCGAATATACGTGGAATAGGCTTTCCTGCTCGATCTTCGATCACGCCATCCATCTCTACGAACGGCCAGCCAAGAAGCTCGGCCACGCGCCGACCTGAACGAGTCTTTCCTGTCCCAGAAAGTCCGATCAGATAAATATTCGGTTTTGAAGACGCAGGTTCGGTCAAAATTACAAACTTCCAGAGCCTAAGCCCGAGAGCAATAAGAAATTACTCAGGATTGCCGAACGCCTGATGCGATTCGACGTACCCGGCATAGTTGCGTTTGATCTCGTCCAGCGAATCTCCGCCAAACTTCTCAAGCATTGCTTCAACTAGTACCAGCGCCATCATCGCTTCACCCACAGGGCAAGCTCGTGCAACCTGGCAAATATCGCTGCGGTTGTACGCCGCATCTACTAGTTCCCCGGTATTAATATCTACCGATGGCAGCGGGTTAGTCATAGTCGCAATCGGCTTGATAGCTACATTGACAACGATCGGGTTACCGTTCGACATGCCGCCTTCGATACCGCCAGCATGGTTCGTGATCTGCCTGAATTTCCGAGGATCGGAAGGGTCTGGCTCGATAACATCTTGAATGTCACGGCCGGGTTTCTGAGTATTCGCAAAGCCAGTGCCAATCTCAACACCCTTCACAGCGTTGATGCTCATCATGGCGTGCGCTAAGCGTGCATCGAGCTTTCGGTCCCAGTGAACGTGACTGCCCAGTCCGACTGGTGAACCGAATGCCACTACCTCGAACACGCCACCGATGGTTGTGCGTTCTTTTTTAGATTTATCGATAGCTGCTTTGAATCGAGCATCTGCATCATCATCAGAAGCCCTAACTTCAGAAGCTTCGACAGCGTTCCAGTCAACATCCTCTGTCGCAACTGAGCGACCGTCCTGATCGCCTGTAGCAACCGCACGTGAGTGAATAGATATCCCGATCTCTTCGAGCAAACGTCGTGCGATTGAACCAGCAGCAACTCGAGCCGCAGTTTCACGAGCTGAAGCGCGTTCAAGCACGTTCCGAAGATCGTGCTGAACATATTTCAAGGCGCCAGGGAAGTCGGCGTGACCCGGAACGATCTTCGTGTAGACCTTCTTATCAACATCGTCAGCAACTTCTGAAATCGACATAGCGTCGGTCCAATTGGCGAAGTCACGGTTCTCAATCCACATCGCAATTGGCGACCCAAGCGAAGTAGCGTGGCGAACACCTGCACGAATCTCGGCGCGGTCTTTCTCGATCTTCATACGACCGCCAGAGCCATAGCCCTTCTGTCGCCGAGCCATCTGTTTCTCGATGTACTCCTCGGTAACTTCCAGTCCTGCCGGGATGCCCTCAACTATTACTGTGAGTCCGGGACCGTGTGATTCACCGGCCGTGAGGTATCGAAATGTCGTCATTCGTATTGAATCTCGTTATTTTTCAAAAAGACTGCATTCCGCAGTCGGTAGTTGAATCAGGTCGTAATCGACCCTGCAATGGAAAACTGGAATTAATGCCTTCGATTATAGGCAGTTGCCAGTAAGTAGTGCCGACTAGCCTTCTTTGATTGCTTTTTCGATAGCCGCAAACATTGTGTCGACCGGGGCTTTCTGGCCAGTCGCCATCTCAAATCCTTCAATTCCCTGGAACACGAGCATCGTCATTCCACCAGCAGCTTCACCACCGGCCTCTTCGACCTCACGTAGGAATTTGGTCATTGGAGGAGCGTAAACGGCGTCATATCCAATAGCATCGGCGGAAATCATGTCGGCAGTGACCGGAGTTGCCAGTTCAGCTGGACCACCGGCCATTCCCAATGACGTCGTGTTCACCAGCAACGTTGCATAAGGAACAAAGTTCGACAGCGAATCACGACTCATGTCGATGGCATTTGGTTTGAATCGCCCTTCAGAGAATTCGGATGCCAGTGCCTGTGCTTTTTCTACGGTTCGATTCGCAATGGTTAATCGATTCACACCAGCATTCTTCAGTGCGTAAACAATTGCCCGAGCAGCACCACCGGCACCAAATACAACTGCATCAACGCCCTTAGGATCGAATCCGGCCTTCTCTTTCAGCGCTCGTAGGAATCCTGACCCGTCGGTGTTGTGTCCAACAAGCTTGCCGTCACGATTGAAAATCCAGTTGACAGCGCCAACGGCCTGAGCAGCCTCAGTCAGTTCATCCACCATTGGAATTACTGCCTGCTTGTGTGGCAGCGTTACGCACCCAGCAAGAAAACCGCTTTCTCGGAACGTAGCAACTTTTTCTGCGAGATCTTCCGGCGCAACGTCCCAAGCCTCGAACGTCTCTTTAATACCGAGTTCGTCCAAACCAGCCTGCTGGAAAACAGGGGACTTTGTGTGACCAATGGGGTGACCCATCACGCCGATATTGCTGCTCATAGTTCTCCGAGTGCCCAGAGGGCGTAGATAGTTGACTAAATTAGTTCGACTGCATGTACGAGTCGAGGATGATTGCCGCAGAGGCTGAGTCTATCTTGCCCCGTGCTGCTCCACGTGCCTTTGAAGGCGATTTTCCTGCTTCTCGAAGAAGTGAATGAGCTTCGACAGTCGTCATACGCTCGTCCCAGGTGACTACCGAGAGATCGGTCTCTTTACGCAGTCGAGCGCAAAACGCATTCACTTTTCGAGCTGCAGGTCCTTGCGAACCATCTAAAGAAAGCGGGAGTCCCACAACGATTCCACGAGCCTCTTGCTCCACAGCAGCACGTGCGATATTCGCCGCATCCTGATTTCCGGCTGCTTTGATCGCGTCGATTGGCGTCGCAATTAAACCCGTGGGATCGCTTATAGCAAGCCCAATACGAGCTTCACCGTAATCAACACCCAGCAGGCGACCGTGATCAGCGATAGCTAGCTCCCCGATCCGTTCAGAGAATCACGAATGATCTCTTCAGTCGACCCGAGAGCATCCTGAAGCTGATCTGCATTCTTTCCACCAGCCTGAGCTACAGCCGGACTTCCACCGCCGCCACCGCCCATACGACCAGCGATTGCCTTTGCGATATTCCCGGAATGAATTCCGGCTTTCACAGTGTCGTCGGTAGCCATCACAACCACCATTGGTCGACCGTCGATAACGCTGCCCAGAACTACAACGCCCTTGCCGATCTGGTTCTTAAGATGATCGCCCGTTTTTCGCAAAGCTCCAACATTGGACGCTGGAACCTCACTAACTTCGACATGAATCGAAGTACCGTCAGCATCAATATCAAAGCTGTTGGATGAATTGTTGGAACTACCCCCACCAACACTGGCCTGCAGAAGCTGCTCTTCTAATTGAGCGACTTGCTTGCGGGCTTGTGCCAAATCGCTAGCCAGTGCATCAACTCTGCCACTTGCATCCGAAACACCGACGCGGAACTTCGCTGCAATATCGTCGAGTGCGCCGAATCGGTCGAAAATCGCCTCTTCTGAAGCAACCCCGGTGATCGCCTCAAGTCGTCGCATTCCTGAACCAATTCCGGTTTCCGAAGTGATAACGAACGTGCCGATACCGCCGGTGTGATCCATGTGAGTTCCACCACAGAGTTCGTAACTCCATGGGGCGTCAATCTTGATCGTCCGAACTTCGTTGTCATAGGTATCTCCGAAGAACGCCAATGCACCCTCTTCGACAGCCTCGCCATACGTTGTCCAGTGCACTTCAACATCGCGGTTTAAGCGAATCTTCTCGTTGACCCGATCTTGGACAGCCTTGATCTGGTCACGAGTGAGCGCCTGCATGTTTGTGTAGTCGAACCGGAGCCTGTCGGGATCAACAACTGATCCAGCCTGACGAACGTGGCTACCGACGATTTCTCGCAAGGCAGCGTGTATCAGGTGGGTAGCTGTGTGATTACGACGAATGCGCTCTCGACGCTCTCCGTCGATGGTGGCTGTCACCTTGGCACCTTTGGTCAGAGAACCGCTTGTGACGGTTCCGTAGTGCACATTCACATGTCCGTAAGGGGCCTGCGTATCCGTAATAGATATTTCGACGCTGTCGCCAACGATAGTTCCGGTGTCGCCTACCTGACCACCACGAGCAGCGTAGAACGGTGTCTCACCAAGAATTAGCTCGACTTCGTCCCCTTCGCTAACAGATTCGACAGCCACACCGTCTTTTACGATTGCGGCTATTGATGTTTCGGAAACGAGTGTCTCGTACCCAACGAACGGGGTGTCTTCTACGCCGAGATCTTCATATACACGGGTCGAATCAGCGTTACCGCCGAATCCGCCAGCAGCGCGACCGCGCTCCCGTTGGGCTTCCATTTCGGTTTCGAATCCCCTGCGATCCACAGATAGGTCGGCTTCTCCAGCTACCTCTTCGGAAACTTCCACTGGGTAGCCGTAAGTGTCATAGAGAACGAATGCTTCCGTGCCTGAAACTTTACTGCGCCATTCGTCGATGTCGTCTGTGTTACCCGCTTCGACGAGTCGCTCCAGTTCGGATATGGCGAGTCGCGTTCCAACAGAACGGCCATCATCACCAGCGGGAGATTTCAGCGTCTTTCCGTCTTTGAGAAGTTCAGCAGCGTCTGGATTCTCACTGCGGTAGTCGATCATGCCAGCAAGTACGAGCGCACCGAATTCCAGTGTTCGAGAGAAACTGTATTCTTCTTGCTCTAGAACATCCTTGATGAATTCGTAGTTGCCAACAAGCTCTGGGTAAGCGTGACCCATGTGGTCGGACACTGTCTTGGCGACTACAGAAAGCATTGGAGTGTCCACTCCCAGCTCTCGACCAAACAACATGCCTCGACGGATTAGTCGGCGAAGTACGTAACCTCGTCCCGAGTTGCCCGGAATTACGCCATCACCAATCAAGAACGAAGCAGAACGTGAATGTTCGGCAACTACTCGAATCGACCGGTCGGTCTCGGTGTCTTGTCCCCACTCTTTTCCAGACAGCTGTTCCACATGCGCGATGATCGGTCGAAAAGCATCGGTTTCATATACGTTCGGAGCACCCTGCAACACAGCGAGCATGCGCTCGAATCCCATGCCGGTATCGATGTTCTTAGCTGGGAGAACTGTGTCGTTGCCGTCTAGATCACGGTAGAACTGAGTGAAAACGAGGTTGTAGAGCTCTACAAAATCGTCGTGATAGTTCGGTCCCCACTCGCCATTACGAATCGGATCATCGAACGCTGGCACATCGTCTAGCGAGCCGCGGTAGTAGTTGATCTCTGAACTCGGGCCACAAACACCTTCATCACCAGCAGGCCCCCACCAGTTGTCCTCATCACCGAATCGGTAGATGCGATCAGCCGGTATACCGAGTTCTTTCCAGATATTCTCGGCTTCGTCGTCAGTTGTGTAGACGGTGTAATACAGCCGTTCCGGATCGAGGCCGAACCTGTTCGTCAGCAGATCGAGCGCCCAGGCACATGCTTCCTTCTTGAAGTAGTTGCCGAAGCTGAAGTTCCCCAGCATTTCGAACATCGTGAGGTGAGTATCGTCACCAACCTCTTCGATGTCAGTCGTGCGGAAACACTTCTGTGAAGTTGTTACGCGTGGGTGTGGTGGCTCTTTTTCACCAGAAAAATAAGGCTTGAACTGAGCCATTCCAGAATTGATGAGCAACAGCGTTGGGTCTGCGGCAGGAATCAGCGATGCCGAGGGCATTCGAAGGTGATCATGACCTTCGAAGTACGAAAGAAATGCCTCTCGTAGTTCATCTGCTGTTTTTGGAGGACTGGATGTCATTTTGTATCCGAACTGCACGCAAAGTGTTCATCTGAAATTAATCGAAGAACTGATTTTAGTTATGGGGCAATTTGTGTGTCAAAGTTGATTTGCGTCATTTGAACTTTGACGGGGACCACTTCGAGTGATTGAATTTGTCTCAGAATCGTTACGACCACCGTGACTTGCTACGAAGATTCGTCGTAGCGGGCATCCCGGCAGGGCAAATTACATGGCTCCAACGAGCGGTGATAAATCTCATATCGACAGTACACCGGCAACTAGTTTGTCGTATGCCGCACGACGTTTGTTAGGCAATCGCAAACTAATTGTTGCTGCAAACCGCGGTCCTTTGTCGTTCACTGAAGATCATACTGGGCAACTCGCCCCACGTTCGGAGCCATCACGCGGGTTTGAACAGTTTGAAGCCTTCTCTGATGTCGAGATTTCATGGGTGACGGGAGCTGTCAGTGCTGCTGATCGCAAAGCCGCCGATACTTTAGGCGATCCCGCCGGCCTAATACAGAACGATGTACTTCCCAAAGATTGGGCAACAAGGTTCGTATCGTTGCCCCGACGCGTTCATCACAAGTTCTACAACGTCATCTGCAATCCTCTCTTATGGTTCATGCTGCACCGATCGTGGAGCCCGACGTTCACTCCAAACATCGGATCCGATGAACACGATGCGTGGGAACGGGGATATAAAGCCGTAAACGAATCGTTTGCCACGACTGTTGTCGAACTTGCCGGCGATGAAGAAATTGCGCTGCTATGTCGCGATTATCAACTGATGCTGGTTTCGGGGTACGTTCGGAAACAGCGACCCACTGCGATTATTCACCAATCATTCGAAACTCCTTGGCCGTGGCCGTCAGACTTCGAAATACTTCCGAGCAATTGGCGTTATGAATTGCTTCATAGTCTATTGTTGGCCGATGTTATTTCGTTTTCGTCGAATCAGGATATAGACGCATTTATTGCATGTGCGAAGTCGACTTTAGGTGACGAAATTCGAGTAGAGGATTCCAAATCTCAACATCTCTCGTTTGGCGATCACCAAATACAGCTCACGGTTTCACCGCCTCCAGTTCGCTCTTCAAGATTCAAACTGGTCGCAGAATTTGAAGCCACTCAACGAGCAATCAGTCAATTGAACGAATGGAGCGGTCAACACACTTTCGTTACTGTCGACCGGGCTGAGCCACACAAAAATATTGTCCGATCTATCAACGCTTTCGGAGAGCTTCTCAAGAAGCAACCTGAGTTAACGAACGATGTGCGATTTCTCCTTTATCTCACTCCCGGACCAGCCCATATCTCGGCTTACAAACGTCTGCTCGAAGAAATTCGACGTTCTGCTCGCCGGGTGAACGACAGATCAAATGGTGTCAACCCGGTACATATTCGTGAGGACGGCAATTTCTCTCGCGCCGTTGCAGCACTTGCTACATACGACACGCTAGTCTCGGTGCCGCTGGTTGATGGAACCGGACGGTCTATCCTTGATGGTCCGCTGGTCAACACGAAACAGGGAGGCATGATTCTCAGCGAAACGACTGCCGCGGCAGAACTGCTGGCAGATCAAGTTTCGTTGGTCGGCTTCTCCGACGTTGCAGCAATGGCCAGCGCTATGTCAGATGCTGTCGCAGAGGATTCATCGTCCCGGAAAAACAAGTCAGACGATACTCGCAGGACTATCGAAAACCTTGTAGGAGCGACCGACTCTGGGCAGCCGATATACGAGATCATCGAACGACTCATCGAAACTGTCGATTAGCCGAAAGCCAACTATTCGTTGTCGGCGGTGTCGACGAGAAGCGTGCGAGCCTGAATGTCCATAGTGGCGTCAGCGACTCTCGCAGCAGCAGCCATCGCCGTCGCTGCCAGCAACTCTTCACGACGCTCAGGCGTCATCTCCAAGTCATCGTGGCTTCCAACCGGTGTAGTGGGGCGTGTCGGCTTGGGTGTGGGCCTAGCAGCCGGGGTTGCGGTTGGAGGTTTGCCTGTATCTCGCACTGCGTCTGCAACAACTTCAGGTCTGAACGGTGGTTGCGCTTCGCCCCAGTAAACAGTCTGGTGCGGGAACGGAATTTCGATTCCTTCAGCATCTAGGCGAATTTTAATGCGCTTACGCATCTCGCCCATAATCTCCCACTGCTTCATTGGCTTGCAATCGCCCAGCATCTTGAAAGTAACGGCTGAATCATCGAGTGAGTTCAGGCGAAGAACCTGCGGAGGAGTGATGAGCATCAGACCGTAATAAGGATCGGCTGCAATCTCTTCGCCGATGTCGTTCAACACTTCGATCACCCTGTCGACGTCCTCTTTGTAAGCGACGCCGATATCAAGATTCACTCTCGACCAGTACTTCGTCTTGTTAGAAGCCACGGTGATTTCGCCGTTAGGAATCACGTGGACTTGACCATCGAGATCACGAAGCACCGTGCGCCTCAGGTTGATCGACTCAACAAGACCCGAGATGCCGGCAATCGTCACAACGTCGCCAGTGCGGTACTGGTTCTCAGCAAGAATGAAGATCCCCGCGATCAGATCACGAACAAGGTACTGAGCCCCGAATCCAACAGCGATACCAGCGATTCCGAATCCACCAAGTACCGGCCCAATCGGAACGGAAAGTTCAGTCAGCACCATAAACAGAGCTGATACGTAAATAAGTGCGACAGCCCCGCCGACAAATACGCTGGATAGCGTTTCTGAACGCTTCAACACCTCATCGTGATCTGCCGTCGATGCTTGTCCGAGCATGATCGAAGACAACACTCTAGGAATTACTCTGCGAGCTATCCGGGTGACGACCCAGCTCATAAACAGAATCAGAACGATGCGGAGTCCATCGGTCGCCAGCCAGTTGCCTGTAGCCGAACCAGCGTCTTTCAAATACCCGATGGCTGGATCGATATTGTTCCCAAGAACGGACAGAATCCCAAGAATTGCAGCTACAGCAAATACAGCAGCGACTAAGAAGTTCGAAATCCACGAATCGGCAGCCTGAACAGCCATACCCACATCGGCGGTAGCTTCGTGTTGATCTAGTCCTCGAACCGCTTGTCGCAATCCACGACGCAAGATGATCCGAACCACCCACCAACCGATAATCGCGCCGGCGGCTATTAGCGCAGCCCAAAGCCCGCCTTCCGCAAGCCAAGCCATAAAGCTGCCTTCAGCAGGGTGTCCGAGGAACGTATCGAGGAAAGAATCGCCCATAGCCGGTTTGTAGCGTCAGATTCTGCGACAAATAAATGATTACGTCGCGGTTCGTGGTCAGTAGATGAACACAGACGATACAGGTCGACCTGTATCTCAAACTGAACGGGTGCTACTTCCCGCTACTTTCCCAGAGTGTGACGTATGGTCCGCTCTTTCCGGAAATCAGGCCAGCGAGATCTTGTTTGGTCGTGTCTTTGATCGACTCACGCTCTTTGGTCATCAGTCCAAACAACTGCTCATTCAGTTGTTCAATCGCCTGCGGAGAAAGCTTCTTCCCGAATAGCTCACGCGTCGCTTCTTGGAGTTGCGGTAGTTCAAATGTCAGCAATGTACCCGTGAAGAACAGCACTCCTACGGAACCGCCAGGCTCGTTCGAACCCTCGGGCGTATTGATTCCAAGTTCAGCGATTATGCGTTTGAGCGAATTGGCTCTCACAACAGCTTCAACCTGTTGCGGAATACCCATTAGCTCAAGAAAACCGATGTCATGTCTTCGAATGAGTTTGGAAAAATCTTTCTCGACGTTTGAATAGAACTCTTCGCCTAAAACATTCGAAATGGAAAGACTGAGAACTGCTGGACCGCCTGCGCGGTCTTTTCGGGCGTCGATTGCCAAGAACTCACGAAGGTGAGGAAAAATACACAGTGTTATATCGGCGTTTCCGCGGTCAGAATCAAACATCTATCGATTCTAGCCTTAGTTAATTCCGAATATCTGCTTCACACGCTGGAAAATGCCGACCTTCTCGCCACGACGAGCCTGATGCCAACTTTTCTCAGCGGACGCTGACCTACCTAGATTCGAGCCACGCTTTTTCATCACGTCTCTAATCTCTCGATCTTCGCTCTTGTCGAGCCAGAATCCAGCGTCGTTAGGACACGCTTCAATCTCCAGGTTGTACCCGCGGTAGCGGAATCGAACCATCTGATCACTACAGTGAGGGCAAGCGTGGTCGACAACGTGCTTGCCGTACTGTCTCTGACCTTTGACCATATCGTCGCTGGCAGCGTTGTCTTCCAGCGATTCAAGCGCAGCAGTCGTTAGCCATACGCCATCGCACTGGTCGCACTTGAACGATTCTTCACCTGAAGTTTTTGACTCGACGAGGTGAGATTGATCTACCGGACATGTTAGTTGTGACAAATTCCAGAGCCCTTTGAATAATTGAACTGATATCTCATTGTACGAACTCTACTTCGAATCCGTTTCGTTTCGACTTAACCCGGAGTTACGCGTTCGGTGTCGAATCTGTAGTTTCGGCGTCGTCTAGGGTGTACCTAAAGTCACAGTGCGTTGCACCTTGCATAATCGTCTGGGTACGCTCGAGTTTCACTTCGGAGTTGAACCCCGAACAAAACTCGAAATCACGAGTACAAGAGAAAATGTCTCCAAGATCGCCGAACCCTAGTTCGTTGTACATTTCGGCATATTTACATCGGGTTACATCGAACGAATAACGACTCGGCGTGTTCTCGATGATGTCGACTTCAAGTGCCCCGTGTCGTCGCCACGCATCTTTGTTTGACGCGTAATCCTCGAGTCCGTTCGACCCGATACCTTTGGCGAACTGCGCACCTTGTTCACGAGCCAACTTGGTGATTGCCGCACGAGCGATCTCGTTTGTGCGTTCGGTGCCGATTTCTTCTTGGAACTCACGAAGCATTGGCCCGAGAATCATCGCCTCAACACGCCGACGATCGATTACATCCATCTCACTTGGATCAAATGCCATTTTGAATTCCTCTTCTCAAATAAGCTTGAGCAACTATTGAAGTGAAACGCTCATAGCCACGGCGCCGCCACCAGCATGACAAATCACGGCTAGTCCTTCGGTGCCTTTGTTAGCTTGTAGTCCGTACATCAGAGTGACGAGAATACGTGATCCGCTAGCGCCTATCGGGTGGCCAAGGGCAATCGCACCACCTCGTAGGTTTACGGCATCCCAATCCCAATTCAGTGCCTGACCATTCGCCAACACCTGAGCCGCAAAAGCCTCATTGACTTCAATTTGGTCAAATTCGTCCAATGACTGTCCGGTTTTCTCAAGCAACTTGGTTACCGCAATCCGGGGAGCATCGAACAGCATCCCCGGCTCGTTAGCTGCATGCGCATAGCCTGTAATACGAGCGACAGGCCCTCTCGATGAGTTCGAAGCCGCTTGTTCGTTTGTGACGATAACGGCAGCCGCACCATCGCTGATCGAAGATGCATTTCCGGGAGTAACAGTTGTACCGGGTGGGAACACAGTCGGTAGCGCAGATAGGCCGTCAAGCGTAGTGTCGGAGCGAGGTCCTTCATCGGTATCGACGATGGTCACCTTGCCGCGTCGGCCTTTTACTTCAACTGGAATGATTTCTTCTGCAAATGCGCCTTCGTTTGAAGCTGCCGCAGCGAACCGGTGACTCCGTTCAGAAAATTCGTCCTGTTGCTCGCGTGTGACGCCATACTTCTCACTAATCGCTTCTGCGGAACCACCCATATGACGGTTCTCAAACGGGCACCATAGCCCATCGTGAATCATCGAATCGACTAGGTTCGTGTCGCCCAATCGTTGTCCGGTGCGACTATTGAGCAAAAGATGCGGTGCAGCGCTCATGTTTTCCATGCCCCCGGCAACCACTGCCGACGCTTCACCGAGCTGAATCGATTGCGAAGCCAGAATCACAGCTTGCATCCCTGATGCGCAGGCTTTGTTGATAGTCAGGGCCGAAACAGAATTGGGAATTTCAGCTGCTATCGCGGCTTGTCGAGCAGGTGTTTGCCCGAGTCCAGCCGAAAGCATATTGCCCATAACCGTGTATTCGACTTCGTTGGGAGCGATACCCGAACGTTCAATCGCTGCTTTGATCGCCGTTGCGCCTAGATCAGTCGCGGCAGTCGTCGAGAGTCCACCTTGGAATTTACCGAGCGGAGTTCGAGCTGCACCAGTGATGAATACATCGCTTTTGAGAGCGTTGACCATGAAGAAGCTTTCTAACTACTAGCCTGTGATCTGAGAAACGGTCAGCCGAGTATAAATCGACTTTACGTACCGTGCCGTTCTAGGCGGTCACAACTCGAACGCTCAAACCATCGGCAGTCAGCGCAATCTCGCCTCGCTTGAGAGCGATTGCGTCATTGCCGTAGATTTCGCGTCGCCAGCCAGCCAACGTTCGTACGTCAGGCTCTTCCTCAGTTGCGATTCGGTCGAGCTCTTTCCGGTTCGCAATCAACTGCGCAGCGACACCATTCTCGTCACTCCTGAGTTTGAGAAGAGCCTGAAGCAGTGCCACCAAGGTCTCGTGACCTCGAAGTGGCGGACGTCCCTTTTCAGGATCTGGACATTCGTCATCTGGTACGTCCAGACCTACCTGAACAGCTTCCAACAATGCTTTGCCGTCGCGACCGTGTGCGAATCGTTCGTTTACGCCTCGTACACGTTCAAGGGCTGCAGGAGTTTCTGGCGTATTGAGTGCGATCTCGGCGAGTGCTTCATCGCGGCACACCCAGCCTTTTGGAATATTTCGTCGCTGAGCGCTTTCTTCGCGCCAAGCAGTAATTTCTCGCAAAACTGCAAGAGCACGACGAGTTGGTCGACGGAGTCGAACTTTTCGCCACAGATCACGCGGGTCAGACTCATAAAGGTCTTGATCGCGTAGGTGTCTCATTTCTTCGTGAGCCCAACTGGCGCGGTCGGCTTCATCAAGCTCTTCGCTCAACTTGTCATAGACGTCGATCAGATACGTCACGTCACCGATAGCGTACTCGACCTGACGATCAGTAAGCGGACGGCGAGCCCAGTCGGTCATTTGTGAGCGCTTATCGATCGTTTCGCCAACAATCCGCTGCACGAGAGTTGCATATGCGGGTTGGTCGCCGTAACCGCTAACCATTGCTGCGATTTGGGTGTCGAATACTGGTTCGACCATTCCCCCGCTGGCGTTGAACATGATCTGCATGTCTTGGCTGGCAGAGTGGAACACCTTCAAAATATCGGTGTTCCTCATCAGGTCGTAAACGGGGTCGAGATTGATTCCGTCGGCAAGCGGATCAATAGCTACTGCTTCATCGCGTGTAGCAATCTGAATCAGGCAGAGAATAGGCCAATAGGTCTTCTCGCGTACGAATTCAGTATCGACAGTTACAAAGTTGGATTGGGCGGCACGTGCGCAGAAATCGGCGACATCGGCGGAGTTTGTTATAAGCACCCAAAGGGTATACACCCCTCAGGGTTATCCCGCCATGCAAATCAACGCATCAAGCAGTCAGTCTCGGCCTGTACTGAAGAGCTTCAGCAACGTGTGGGGTAAGAATGTCGGGTGAGTCTGCAAGATCGGCAATCGTCCTAGCGACCTTCGAAACTCTGTGAAGACCGCGAGCTGAAAGACTCAGCTGCTTCATCGCCATCTGCATGAGCGACCGTGCTGAATCCTCAACTTTGCAGTGATCCCATACTTCAACCGGCCCCATATCGGAATTCGACGACAGCGCAGAATCACTAAAACGTCTTCGCTGAATTGCAATTGCTCTCGATATTCGCTCTCTAACCACGTCGGAATTCTCAGACGAAGGTGGAGTGATTAGCTTCTCGTATTCAACACGAGGCACATCGACAAAAATATCGAATCGATCGAGCAACGGTCCGGAAATCCGCCGTTGATACCTACTCACCGAACTCGGGGAACACGTGCACTGCTGTTCAGTATCCCCGCTGTACCCACATGGGCACGGATTCATCGCACCGACCAGCATGAAATTCGCAGGATATGTCGTTGTTCCCTGCGCCCTACTAATCGTCACAACTTTGTCTTCTATTGGCTGTCGCAACACCTCAAGTGACGCGTGGCCAAATTCAGGAAGCTCATCGAGAAATAACACTCCACGATGACTCAGCGTGATCTCTCCAGGACGAGGATTCGCCCCACCGCCAACTAAACCGGCGTTGGAAATTGTGTAGTGAGGTGCCCTGAACGGACGTTCGCTAACCATCGGCTTATCTGAAGGCAAGTGACCAGCAACCGAATAAATCGTCGTAACGTCCAACGCTTCATCTGAGGTCATCGAAGGGAGAATCGACGGCAGACTACGCGCCAGTAATGTCTTCCCTGAACCAGGAGGTCCAGCCATCAACAGATTGTGACCGCCTGCCGCCGCTACTTCGACTGCGCGTTTTGCATGCTCCTGACCACGAACATCTGAAATGTCAGGACCTTCTCTACGGCTCATACGGTATTCGTTCAAATCGACAGGTTCATCGACAGGTGCAATCTTTATTTCTGACCGCAAGAACGCGATCATCTCAGCAAGATTCTCAATTGGGATGATGTCGATGCCACTCACAAGAGCCGCTTCAGCAGCGTTAACGGTCGGCACAAAAGCTCGAGTAAATCCCTGCTGCATACCAACAGCAACCATCGGAAGAATCCCTTGCGTCGTACGAAGAGAACCATCGAGGGAAAGTTCGCCCAGCATCAATGAACCAGAATCGATCTCAGGAACCTGCCCAGTGCTCGTCAATATCCCTACAGCTATCGGCAGATCATACGCAGGTCCCGATTTACGAACATCTGCAGGAGCGAGGCTCACTGCAATCCTGCGCATTGGAAATTCAACACCAGAATTTCTGATGGCGGCGCGAACTCGTTCTTTTGATTCTTGAACGGCGGTATCGGCAAGTCCCACGATGTGGAATGCGGGGAGTCCGGGAGCGATATCCACTTCTGATTCGACTACAACGCCATCGAGCCCAACTAGCGCACAAGTACGAGTTTTAGCAAGCATCGTAAGAGTTCCTCAAACATTCTCATGGCCATAAGCGAGTTCTTATGTCCAACGAGCATGTTATGAGGGTTGGTCGCCACTACGAAATCGAAATGTCACTGTTCTGCGCAAACCATATTCACACCTCGGCTAAACCAGATCTCGCGCCTATTCCAGCCATATTGTCTGAGTATTAGTTGGAAGATATGTCTGTGAGAACGCTCTTGTCCCGCCACAAGTGAGTTACAGGCTACGAAAGTACAGGAATAAACCATGCCGACAATTCTTGTCGTTGATGATCACGAAGAAATCAGAGAAGCACTCGCTGAGATTCTCGAAGAAGAAGGACACAATATTCTTCAGGCTGCAGATGGTTTGCAGGCTTTAGAAATCGTTTCCCATTCTCGACCTGATGTCATCCTGCTCGACATTGCCATGCCCGGAATGGATGGACTCGAGACATTGCGACGTCTGAAGGATCAGCCAGAGAGCTCGAATCTCCCAGTGATCATGGTTACAGCTCAGGGCGACCGCCAGAACATGGTCAAAGCCGTTCAGCTCGGTGTTCGTGATTACGTCACCAAGCCGTGGGAACCCGGTGAAGTCGAGATGTGTGTCAATTGGGCGCTAAAAGCGGCCAGTGTGGTTCCGAACCAAGACCCACCACTCCTCGCTCAGTCAGCCTAATTATTTCAGGTTGACCTATTTCAATCCCCCGCGATCAATTGATCAGTAGCGGGGGATTTTGCGCGTTCAGATCAAACCTGTATCGCACTATCTAAGATTGCATTTAAACTAGTGCTAGCCAGAATGCTGCAACAACGGTCAAAGAAAGCGATCAGCTGTGGACGAACAAGCTTACCGAGGCAAGAAACATCCGCCGTACTGCACGTGCGCATCTTGCACAGCTGGTCGTCTTAAGCGGAACTCCGAAGCGGGACCAAAAGGTTTATTCGCACGAATTCTAAGAGCTCTCCGCCTAAAACGCTGAATGCTAAGAACAAACGTTAGAGGCTGTCGGTTCCAAAGAATTTGCCCCACGCCCAACCAATGCCCAGCCCTATCAGTACCGAAAATGGTATTCCGAATAACAGGCTGACTAAAGCAACATCCTTGGCGTTAGTAACTTCATCGTCGAACTGCAGTAGGGATATGACGAGGAATGCGATTCCCATCACGAATCCAAGACCAGCGCCCATTAATGCCGGTTTGCTAAATCTCAACTGAGTCGATCTCCTGAAAAGTGTTCATTGTTCTGGATTGCGTTAGCCAGCGTTGTAGGTCTCATAGGCGTTCTCGCACGGATTACCGTTCGATACATGCATTCGATTTTCGCCCGGTTCAAGGATGATCGAAATAACACTGCGTTGCCAACCCGTATTTGGGTCATCATTGGGGTGTCTGCAAATCGATGTCGGGAATCCGTCGTGATCAGAAAGCAGCGCCTTGGCATGATCGATCGAAACTTTTCCGTCATTTAGATTCGTAGACAATATTTCCTGCCCGCGATCCAGGCGTGCGAACGACTGCCCATAGATACGATCAGGGAATTGCTCATTGTTCTCGGTCATGCTTGGATGTACACAATGGTTGGTGTGAACCAGAACTCCAGATGAATCAGCTTCAATCGATTCGACTGATCCTGGCGATATTTCCAGGTTCAATGGTCCTGCATTCGTAATCATCGCGGCGTTCGCTGTAAGAGCTCTCGGTGCCGAATTCACAGAAGCTATCGCCAACGCAGTTGATTCCGCCTCAAGAATCGCCCTCACAAAGAAATACCACGGCAGCCCTGACGATTCAGAAGGGCCGTTCAACGCGTTCATGCAAATGCCAATTCCTGCCGAACTGAATCCCATATAAGCGACAATTCCAGGCTGCAGCCACGATGTGAATGACGCTTTTCCAATGCCCTTTCTAGTTATCACGGCAGATAACGGTGCCATTGCAGGGTCGTTGTCCCAGTTCTGCCCGGCGAAGCCTTTGCCCGAATCCGATGATTCAGCTGCGACCATGATCGACGTACAGCCCTCCGACGTGTCAGCAAGCATATTCCTTGCGTTGAGCACCATAAGCCGCTCCACAGGCACGCCTGAAGCATCTGCAGTGCCACGCAATTCATCGAGGGGGTCAGGAAAGAACTCTCCCACTCGATCAAAGCTTCGTTTTGCCACTTGTTCCGCTTGGTTCCACGATATTTTCGCTTGTGAACCTTTGTTGAACCTTTCCAGCACCAGTTCAGATAAATCGACTATCTTGCTGCGAAAGTGTTCGCCGATCTGACGTCCCATTTCTGCGGGCGATCCTGCCACTGTAAGTTCAGGGAATCGAGTGTTGCTTTCTGAAGTCATGCCGTCTGCTTTGTCTTACTTGGAGTCGAAATATCTGGTGACAATGTTGAATGACAACAAAATATCACTTGGTTGTTTGCTAGACTCGCCGCCTCTTGAGAATTCTTTAGCAAATTGTGAGGGTACGTAACGATGGGAACAGACCAGACCAACGGCAAAATACTTAGGTCGGCGGAGTGGTTTGGAGGGAGAGACCTTGAAGGGTTTCTGCATCGTGCCGGGCTGAAGAACCAGGGCTGGTCGGAAGAATCGTTTGCTGGTCGACCAGTTATCGGAATCGCCAACTCATGGTCGGAAGCTACACACTGCAACGCTCATCTTCGAGGACTCGCTGAGCACGTAAAGCGTGGCATCTTGGCAGCAGGCGGATTTCCAATCGAATTCCCAACGATTTCACTCGGTGAATTCTTCCTTTCACCAACTTCGATGTTCTGTCGGAACTTGATGTCGATGGACACTGAAGAAATGATCCGCGGGCTTCCTATCGACGGTGTCGTTCTTCTCTCAGGCTGTGACAAAACAACGCCTGCAATGCTTATGGGAGCCGCTTCGGCCGATCTACCTGCCATTGTTCTTACTGGTGGCCCACAGTTGAAGGGCAACTGGAAAGGCGAGGAACTCGGTTCCTGCACCGACTGCCGACGATACTGGTCGGAACTACGGGCTGGAACGATCACTCAGGCCGATTACGATTCGATGGAAGCCGCTATTTATCGATCCCCCGGCCACTGCATGGTCATGGGAACAGCTTCGACCATGGGCGCCATTGTCGAAACTCTCGGAATGTCGCTTCCGGGTGGCGCCGCAATTCCCGGAGCTGACTCACGTCGAAAAGTTCTCGCTGAGAATTCAGGGCGAGCCGCGGTAGATCTTGTTCGAAAGGGCATCCGCCCCTCAGACATCCTGACCCAAGACGCTTTCGATAACGCCATTCGCATGCTTCTCGCTGCAGGTGGCTCAACGAACGCAATCATCCACCTCACAGCAATTGCTGGTCGAGCCGGAATCAAACTACCGCTCGAACGATTTAACGAACTTTCAGAATCCACGCCTGTAATCGTCAACTTGAAACCCGGTGGAAAATATCTGATGGAAGACCTCTTCTACGCAGGTGGTGTTGAGGCCGTTCTGAAGAAAATGTCGAGTCTACTGAAGCTCGACTGTTTAACGGTCACCGGCGATTCACTGGGCGAAAACATTGCTGACGCTGAGTGCCACAATGATGATGTGGTGCTCTCTCCAGAGGCTCCTCTTGCCAAAGAAGGCGGGCTAACCGTACTCAAGGGCTCGCTTGCTCCCGATGGCGCAGTAATAAAGCACATTGCAGCATCGCCTGAATTGTTGAAGCACACTGGGCGAGCCATTGTGTTCGAAAACCCACTTGATTTGAAGAATCGTATCGACGATCCCGATCTAGACGTTACGAAAGACGACATTCTCGTCATGAAAGGCGCCGGCCCTGTCGGTGGTCCTGGAATGCCAGAAGCTGGATTCCTTCCATTACCGAAGAAATTGCTAGCCGAGGGAGTACGCGACATGGTTCGCATCTCCGACGCCCGCATGAGCGGTACGGCGTTCGGGACTATCGTTCTTCACGTATCGCCTGAATCGCACGTTGGTGGACCGCTAGCCCTAGTTCAGTCTGGCGACATGATCACGCTAGATGTTGAAGCCAAAGTACTCGATCTCAACGTTGATGCGGCTGAACTAGAACGTCGCCGTGCAGCGCTTCCTGAGCCAGTTGCAGACGGTGGATTCACCCGTGGCTACGGCAAGATGTACGCACAGCACATCACTCAAGCTCAAGACGGGTGTGACTTCGATTTCCTGATTGGAAAGACGCCTGTAGAAACCCACGTTGAAGTCGCTGGACACAACGTAGGATTCCACACGGGTTGATTCTCAGACTGGCCTATCCCTTCTCCCAGCGGGAGAAGGCTAGGTTGAGGGAGATATCGCCAACAGGATCATTCTGTCTTGATGTGAACCCTACTCAGGCGTAGGTGCGTTGTCGGGAATAAGCCCAGCTGAACGCATGTCGCTCCATACCGCGGCTGGAATCTCCTGCTGAACCATTGCGATGTTTTGTTCCAATTCAGAAATCGATTGCGCACCCGGTACAGCAGTCGCAACGGCTGGATGAGCCAACACGAACTGCAACGCTGCAGCCTTTAGGTCAACGCCGTGAGCTACACAAATCTCAGTTAATTTCTTTGCTGTAGAAACGAGATCCTCAGAAGCCTTTTCGTAATTGAACGTCACCGGCTTAGAAAGATCACGAGCCAAGATACCCGAGTTGTAAGGACCACCAACGGTAATCTTCACATCGCGTTCAACACAGGCCGGTAAGAACTCAGCGAGTCCTGAGTGATCGAGCAAGGTGTAACGACCTGCAAGCAGGATGAGATCTAGATCAAACCGCTGGATAAACTTGAGTGGCATCTGCCATTCGTTCATTCCACAGCCGATAGCTTTGATGGTCCCCTGTTCACGCAGTTCGATCAAAGCTGGAAACGCCTCGTTCAAAGCCTGATCCTCACCATATGTTTCAACATCAGGATCGTGAACGTAAATAATCTCGACACTGTCGAGATTTAGCCTTTTCAGGCTTTCTTCGATAGATCGGTGAACGTCATCGCGGGTCCATGAGTTCACAGACGTAAGCTGACCAATGCCGTCTGGATCATCGGCTGCCGACATTCCGCCCGGCACAGGATTCAACACTCGACCAATTTTTGTCGAGATCACGAAAGAATCTCGGTCGGCAGTCGCATATGACGACTGACCAACCCGAGCCTCAGCGCGACCTTCGCCATAGAGCGGCGCAGTGTCGACGTAGGAGATGCCAAGCTCTTGAGCCCGGTTGATCACTCCTACAGCGACATCATTGGCTGTTCCGCCATACAGGCCGTCACCCATAACAGTTCCACTCAATGGCGCAGTACCAAGACCAAGTCGCGGTACTGAAATGCCAGTGTTACCTAGTTGAACTCTCTCAAATGGATCCATATCGATGACCTGCCCTATTGGCTGTTACTTGCTTATCTAGAAGTTACTTCGATACCAGCGCTGCGATTGCATCGCCAACACCTTCGGTCGTCGATGAACCACCCAGATCTGGAGTGAGAATCTCACCCTGTTCCAGCAACTGCAATACAGCAGCGTCAACGTCTGCCGCAGCAGCATCTTCGCCGAGGTGTCGCAGCATCATCGCTCCAGTAAGTATCTGAGCCATCGGATTAGCAATTCCCTGCCCTGCGATATCAGGTGCAGAACCGTGAGTTGGCTCGAACATCGAAGGAACCGATGTGTCAGGGTTGATGTTGGCGCTCGAAGCCAGACCCATGCTTCCGGTGATGATTGCTCCGATGTCGGTAACAATGTCACCAAACAGGTTTGGAGCAACGATCACGTCGAACATCTCTGGTCGTCGTACAAGGTCCATACATGCAGCATCGATCAGCAGTGAATCAGAATCGATGTCTGGGTATTCTTCAGAAATCTCTTCGAAAGTGCGGTCCCAGATAGTCATGTATCCAAGAGCGTTCGACTTCGTAATCGAAGTTACGTGGTTCTTCTTGCCACGCTTGCGAGCCAGATCGAACGCATAACGAATTGCGCGGTCGCAACCCTTCTTTGTGTAGACCGCTGTCTGAACAGCAACCTCGTCGGCAGTGCCGTGGTAGGCGAATCCACCGATATTGAGATATTCACCCTCGGTGTTTTCTCGGATGACGGTCAGGTCGATGTCGTACGGCTTCTTGCCTGAAAGTGGAGATTCCACACCTGGGTACAGAACTGAAGGTCGAAGGCAGATGTATTGGTCGAAACGTCGTCGGATAGGAAGCAGGAGCCCATCAAGCGTGATGTTGTCCTGAATGTCAGGGTGCCCGACTGCTCCAAGGAACACAGCATTGAAATCTTCAAGTGTCTCTAGCGAGTCTTCCGGCATCATACGGCCGTTTTTGAAGTAGTAATCCGAACTCCAAGGGAACTCGGTGTAGTCCCATGTGATGCCGTATTTAGGTGCGAGAGCGTCAAGGACCTTCATGCCCTCGTTTACTACGTCAACGCCGATGCCATCGCCTTTGACGATTGCTATTTTGTGAGTTGCCATTCGTGCGAATTCCTATTAATTGCTTGTTACGTGAATTGAAATATGTGGGAGTGCGATGATTCGTTTACTTGGAACGTTCTTCTACTAATTCGAGCACACCTGAAATGTCGTGCTCGTTTTTGCCCTGATCCATCATCGTCTGGTACATCTCGAGCGCTTTTGTGGCTAATTCAAGCGAAAGTCCTTCGCCCTCAGCCAATTGACCAATGATTCCGAGATCTTTGTAAATAAGGCGAAGCGGTGCTGCTGAATCTGGGAAGTCACGAGCCGCGGTGATCGGAGCGTTGCGCTCGACCATCGTGCTGCCACCCCAGCTGACTCCTAATAGATCAGCTGCGATTTGAACATCGACTCCGGCTGAGTTCGCCAATGCGAACGCTTCAGCGGCTGCGACAGAGTGAACACCCACCAGAAGCTGGTTGATTAGCTTCATAGCGGTTCCAGCGCCTGTAGGCCCCATCAGCTTGATAGTTGCACCCATCTTGGCAAAGTGCTCATGCGCAAGCTCAAACGCTTCTTCCGATCCGCCTACCATGATCGACAATGTTCCTGATGCTGCACCGCCGGGACCACCAGAGATCGGAGCGTCTAAGAAGTGAGCGCCTTTAGCAGCGGCTGCTTCAGCACAATCTCGGGAAGTTGCAATATCTACCGTGCCGTGATCAACGATCACCTGGCCGGCACGTGCATTGGCGATAACGCCATCTTCGCCAAGTAGAAGGTCACGAGAAGTCTTCACGTCTGGGAGGCAGACTAATACCGTATCGACTTTCTGTGTGAGATCTGCGACTGATGTTGCGCCCTTGGCACCACGATCGATCATCGCTTCAATCTTCGACTGTGTGCGAGTGAACACAGTTAGATCGGCACCCTTTTCCAAAAGGTTGTCGACCATTCCCTGTCCCATGTAACCAAGACCTACAAACCCGACTGACATTATTTGAGAACTCCCAAGAAGGTACCGCTGAACATGCACGGTATCGGTGAAAAGAATGAGCCTACGGGAGAAGTGCTCTCTCGATCAGCGCAGCGATTATATCCGCAACTCAGGTGGTACTAGTTGGGCTCGGCTGAGATATACCACTGATTAGAAAATGGTTAAACAAAAAGGCGCCGGATAATTCCGACGCCTTTTCTACTTATCAAGTATTCGAAACTAGTCGAGCTGACGCAACCGTGGGTCGAGTCGGTCTCGCAACCAGTCACCGAAGAAGTTCAAAGCCATTACGACCAAGAAGATCGCAAATCCAGGCCAGAACGAAATCCACCATGCCTCTTCAACGAACTGACGTCCGTCGGCAACACTCTTACCCCATGCAGGGATCGGGTCTGGAATACCAGCACCCAAGAACGACAGAGTCGATTCGGTCAGAATCAGCTGACCAACTCGTAGTGAAGCTACAACGAGAATCGTGCTGAACGTACCGGGCAGAATGTGCTTGAGCACGATTCGAATTGGAGACGCACCAGCAATTTTCGCTGCCTGAACATATTCCTGGCCTCTAATCGTAAGAACGTCAGCACGTACCTGTCGTACGAACGGCGTCCAAGCAACTAGAGCAATCAGTAGGATAACGACCCCTTCGGCAGCACCTCCTGAAGTTATGAACAGCTGAGCAATCACAAGCGCTATCAAAATAAACGGCAACGCTAAGAAAATGTCGACGAATCGCATTAAGAATTCGTCAGTCCAACCACCAAAGTAACCGGCAGCAATACCCATCAGCGATCCAATGATGACTCCTGATGTCAGAGCGTACGCAGTTACCTTGAGCGAAATTCTTGCGCCGTGAACAACACGAGAAAGAACGTCACGACCGAGGTTATCGGCACCAAGAATGTACTTCGAACGAGGGAAGAAGTTTTTCTTCGCTCGGTTATACGCAGAACGTTCCCGCGTAACCGTCAGGTCGTAATCTGCCGGGTTGGGAGCTACGTTCAGCTCTGGCCTAGCAGCACCCCAAGTTGGCGGGTAGTTCCTGAAGCCGAGCGACTGCTCGATCGGATCTGCTGGAGACACGATTGGAGCGAAAATTCCGGTGATCAGTAAAGCGCCCATGATGATCATAGGAATTAGTGGCCATCGACGTAGGAAGTAGAAAGCCTGCGAAGGAATCGAACGTTTTACAACCGCTCGAGTGTCCGCGTTCATACCGACGTTGTCATCGGTATCCGTTGAATGTATTTCAGCCTGTTGAGCCATATGCCTGCACTAAGTGTTGTTGGTCTAGAAAGTTTGGATCGAACTATTCGTACCGAATTCGAGGGTCGATGTATGCGTACAGCAAGTCTGTAACGAAGGTCATACCAACGAACAGAATCGTGAAGAAGAACACAACTCCCTGAAGAACCGGGAAGTCGTTGCTGTTTACAGCATCGATGGCCATGAGTCCCATTCCAGGCCAAGCAAAAATCTGCTCAACCAAAACTGAACCTGTTAGGAAGAAGGTCAGTCCAAGAGTCATACCAGTAAGAGGCTGGATCAACGCGTTCTTGAAAGCGTGCTTCCAGATCACCTTATTGTTCCCAACACCCTTAGCTCGGGCCAACCGAACATACTCAGAGTCGAGAACCTCTAACATCGCCGTTCGGGTGATCCTCATGTAGAACGCGAAACCACCCGATGCCAACGTAATTGTGGGCAGGACTAAATGTTTGACGTCTAAGAAGCCATCACCCTTCAAGCCTGCCGGGAATAATTGCCACTTCACGGCAAACACCATGATGAGAACAAGACCGAGCCAGAACTGCGGCACCGCCTGTCCCAAAAGTGCGACGAATCTACCTAAGTAGTCCCATATGGAACCACGTTTCACAGCTGATAAGACCCCAAGCGGAATTCCGACAAGGAAGGAAAGAATGAACGCTGTGGCACCCAAGTGAAGAGTCGATGGTAGTCGTTGAGTAACCACACGAGATACCGGCTTACGGTCTCTGATGGTTTCGCCCATGTCGCCCTTCAAAGTGCGACCTAGCCATAGAGCGTACTGCACAGGGACAGCGCGGTCTAACGCCAAGCGTTTACGTAGTGCTGCTTCGCTTTCAGGAGTCAGACCATAGCCCGACGTTGCGTACAGCAGCAGTGGATCGCCTGCGGCTCTGGAGAGCAAGAACACAGCCATTGTGGCAACCACAATACTGACCAGCGAGAAGATGAATCTTCGAATAATAAAGCGCCGCATTGATTCCCTTGAATCTTAATAATTAATTACTAGTGAATAAAGCCAAGCGAGAGTACCACATCACGAGCACTCTACATTCGGATTCACTCTCCAAAGTCAGGCGTAAATGCGCCATTTATTTCGCATAGGTTCTTGGCTTAAATGCGAAGGGGCCCACCATAACGGTGAGCCCCTTCACTAATTGCACGTCAACTGTTCTCACAGCTGACTCAATCTGAAGTCGAACTACTTGAGTTCAATGTTCCAGGTTGAGTTCAGTGCAGCAGCGGCTGCTAGGTCCATCTCAAAGCTCTTTACCTTCTTGTTGTTGAAGTAGAAAGAGTCTGGGACAGCAACAACACCTGGCTGCAGGTTCTGGTTGTAAACGTACTCGAGGTATTCGTTTGCAGCAGTAGTTGCAGTTGCAGTGTCAGGAGCCTGAGCCATGCGGGTGTAGAGGTCCAGAATTACTGGAGACTCGAAACCACATGAGAAACCACCACGGGTGAGAGTTGTCTGAACAAGGCCCTTAGGGAAGTGCCATGGGTTAGACGCCTTACCCTTGTCACAAGATGTGATCCATGGGTGGGTGTTAGAACGACCGACAACAGTTGGTCGGAAGGTCTGGTATGAGAACTTCAGCGAGAAAGTTGTGAGTCCGATGTCGGCCCAGAAGCCAGCAACAGCATCAGCAACTTCACCAGTTACAGAAGCACCACCACCGAGTTCTGGACCGGCGTAGATGGAGATCTCAAAGGCGTGTTCGCCAAGAGGTCCGTCTTTCGGAGCAGAACCGTGCTGGTAGTCATTGTCCTGTGCCGTAATTAGGGCAACGGACTCGTCTGGATCGTAAGGGTACTCGTACTTGGAATCCCAGTTAGGCGAAGCTGCGTTGAAGTATTCAACGTAGACAGGCGCACCAAGACCAGCAAGAAGAGTGTCGTTTACGAGGTCACGGTCGATAGCAACAGCGAGAGCGCGGCGAACTGCCACAGCCTGCTCGAGGTCGTCTGCACCGTGTGAGCCATCTGGCTTACCAATCCACGGAAGGTCGTGAACGAAAGTAGCCTTAGTTGGAAGAGGCTCGCCAGTCTTGGCGTATGTGTCTTCCCACAAGTTACCAGCAAAGAACACACCAAGCTGAACAGCACCACCGGCAGAAGCCTGGGTGAACTCAGTTAGGTCGAACTTAGCAGCATCTTTTGGCTCGAGGTGAGCAATGTCAACCTGTCCAGTTCGGAGAAGTGACGCACGAGTCGTTGCTTCTGTTACCTGAACGAGCTGGATTCGCTCTGTCTTTGGCTCGAGCTCTGGGAGCCAGTGAGCACCGTCACGGTTGACGATGGTGTATGACTCGTCTCGTAGCCATTCTTCAACCTGGAAAGGTCCGGTTGCGACGATGTGGTCACGTACCCAGTCCTTGCCCATGTCGTCGAAAGCCTTCTTCGAAAGAATCGAAAGGGCCTGACCTGACTGGTTGACGAAGTCGTCTTTCCAAGTCGAGTCGTATGACGTGAAGTCAAACTCAATAGTTTCGTCGTCAACTGCAACCCACTCGTCCCATAGACCGGCGAAGTCACCAGCCTGTCCGTGAATGGACTCAGGAGTAGTAGCGCTGTTGGCGTTGTTCATTGAGAACGCAACGTCATGTGCGGTCAAGTTACCAAAGTCGTTTCCGTCAACAACCTGGAATGGAACGCCCTGAGCAATTTTCACAGTTGCGTGGGACAAGTCCGACGAAATTGTGAAGTCAGTAGCGAGCCAGTTCAAAGTGCTGTCGTCAGCGGCTCGGCGGAACAGAGTCTCTGCAACTCCGACGTTCTTAAGACCGTCAGGTGACTGAGCTTCGTTCAGACCGTTCTCTGCACCCATGGTGTTACCGTTGATCGCAATGACCGCGGTATCAGCAGGGGTAGATGTGTCTGGTGCAGTGATTAGGTCTTCAGGTTCGTCAGGCGCAGCTGCTGGAACTGAAGTGGCAGTAGCAACAACAACAACGTCGTCACCCTTTACCTCAACGGTCTCAACAACAACAACGTTGTCACCCTTGACTACTACAGTCTCGACAACTGTGATGGTTTCTGTACCACCACAAGCGATAACTGCTGTCATAGCTGCACCAATCAGAAGCCCCATTACGAGCTTCATCTTGTCTAGCTTAAACAAAAATTTCCTCCTCAGACGTGCAATGACCCAAGATCGGGTCGTTGTCAGGTATCCAGATCAAAATCCAGACACCACGTCATGTCGCAGTTTTGAGGTAATCGTTGGGATCAGCCCGCTAGCTCACATGCACGCAAACCGCGCACTGAAACAACAAGTGTTCGCTGAACACCTCAAAACCAAGCTGTGGAATTATATGAAGAGAGTTTTCAAAGTGTCAACGTTCAAGCAAGCCATATGGCTCACTCATGGGGCTCTAAAACGTTCTTTTAGCTAACCCTGTGGCGCACTCGGTCCTGCAGGTAATCCACCACATTGTCCACCACCATGTTCAGTGAAACCGTCAAAGCTTCAGCGGTGTTAGAGGCGATATGTGGAGTGAGAATGACGTTTGGCAAGTGAGCCAAAGTGGAATTTCTATCCAACGGTTCACTATTGAATACATCGAGAGCTGCGCCTGCAATAGTCTCGTTTGCTAACGCTTCTGCAAGTGCGCGGTTATTCACTAATTGGCCACGGGCGGTATTGATGAAAAGAGCCGTGGGTTTCATCTGCGAAAATTCGGCTGGACCAAACATTGATCGAGTCTGAGGTGTCAATCGCGCATGTACCGATATCGCATCGGAACTGGCCAGAAGTTCGGGAAAGCTAACTTCTGCACGATTCGAAGAATCATTCGTTTCGGTTGAATCTGTCCCCTCACTCAAAGAACTCGTTAACACTCGCATGCCAATTCCCTCGGCGATTCGGGCCAACCGAATCCCAACCGCGCCCGTGCCAACGATTCCCAGCGTTTTCCCCGCAAGCTGAGTAAGTTGGCCACCGGGCCATTCTCCCTCTCTCACCCGCAGATCTAATTGGGGGATCTTTCGAGCAAGCGACATCAGTAGTGCCAGCGCATGCTCTGCAACAGCGACGGTAGCGGCGTTTGGCGTATTCGTTACTACAACACCCAACCGACGTGCCGATTCAAGGGCAACGTGGTCGGCTGCGGTTCCCCAAATTGCAATATGTTTCAAATCAGGAGTGACTTGCTCAAGAATTGCGTTGGTGAGCCGAGTAGTCGTCCGCACCACTATTAACGTGTGACTACCCGATATTCGCTCCATCAGTTCGTAAGGACTGCTCGGGCGTTCTGTATACGATTTAACATCCAGATTTGGCATCCGGTTCAAACGTGCCATGGCCGCTGAATCAGCGAAAACTGGAGGATCGTCATCTGGCACAACAATCTTTATTCGATTTTCCGAAGGTTTCGATTCCAACTGTTTATCTACGCTCTCACGTTATTCATCGCATCATCGTCAAGCACACCGAGCATATAGGCGAAGCAAAGATTCTGCTCGATTAATACCTTCTCCGTTGCATCTCGATGCTACGATTATTGTCCGGTCGAACTGGTTGAATCCAGTACCGTATAACGAGGGGTGGATGAATATGGCGCGTGTGCGTGTGATGTACTGGAAGGAAATTCCCGTACAAGTACAAGCTGAAGATGACGGTGGCAGGGTTTCGAGGCAACTAGAAGATAGGTTCCAGAAAGCTGCCGACGCGGTTGCGATGAAGGATGGTAGTGAAGGCACCGACGAATATCTCGATGCCTGGGAGTTCGGCCCGTACTCTGAATCGAATGCAGCAGCTACCGAAGCTGCCGAAGAACTTGCCCTCAAATTGCAAAAAATGCCCAACAACTTCGTCCAACGCATCATTAATATGAACGAAGATGGCACAAGAACTCCGACACCCGGTGCAATCGACCACTGGGTTGAGTCGTAAATCACTCAGACTGAATCTAAAACATCTACTGCCCTAATACGTTTATCGAAAATAATGGAGAAATCATTTGGCAGCTTCTGACGGAAAACCCGGAATCCTCGACCGCCTCGCGGCTGGCGACACCCTGATATTTGATGGAGCGACCGGGACGTACCTTCAGAACAACGGGTTAGAGCCGGGCGCAAGCCCTGAGCTAATGAACGCTACCCACCCGGAAGTGGTTCAGGGAATGTCGAAGCAATACTTCGACGCCGGTTCAGATATCGTGCTCACCAACTCGTTTGGCGGAAACAAGTTCATGCTCGATCGCTACGGCGCCGGTGAACGACTTGTTGAACTCAACAAACTTGCTGCCGAACATGCACGGGCCGTCGCTCCCGAAGGAAAGTTTGTTGCTGGTTCTATCGGACCTACAGGCGAATTTATCGAACCGCTGGGTACAGCAACTGAAGATGAGCTGTACGACAACTTCTCGGCGATGGCAAAGGCTTTCGAAGCCGGTGGCGCTGATGCCGTAATGATCGAAACTCAACTCGCTATCGAAGAAGCTGCAATCGCTGTTCGTGCAGCCAAAGAAACGACTGGTCTAGTCGTCATGGCGACAATGGTGTTCGATAAAGGACCTCGCGGTTACTTCACCATGATGGGCGTAACTCCTGAGCAGGCAGTCGAAGGTCTTGAAGAGGCTGGAGCCGACGTTGTTGGCACCAACTGCGGCAACGGAATTGAACGCATGGTTGAAATTGCGACCCGAATGCGAGCCGCTACCGACAAGTACCTTGTCGTTCAGTCGAATGCCGGGCTACCGATTATCAAAAACGGTGAAACCTGCTATCTCGAAACTCCTGAGTTCATGGCAAAGCACTATCGTGAACTTGCCGAACTGCCTATAAATATCCTCGGAGGATGCTGCGGAACCACTGCCGATCACATCCGAGCACTCATACAATCTGTCCGAAGCTAAAACGAAATTAGTCGAAACATCCATTTGGAGAATAAATCGATGTCACCGCTGGCGCAGCCACCTCGAGTAGTCGAAAAAATCAAAAAGCTCGGTAACTGTATTGAGCTTGTATCTATCGACCCACATTTTCATGATGTGACCATTGGTCTCTTCATTAAAGATGGCGTCATGACCATCTCGACCTACAGCACTCTAGAAGGTGTGGATGCTCGGATCGAGCAGATACGAGATCGTTGCACCCTGCTCGGAGATGTCGAAGCTGTTGAAGGTACTACCGATCAACTTCGACTGATTTCAGATCTATATCTCGATCGAGCACTCCGATTCATGTTTATTGCAGCCGTCGAGAAGGATCCTACGCAGGAACTTCCGTCCGGACGTATCACGGCTCCAGACACGAAAACCAAGCTCACGTTCGTTATCGATGGAGCTGAAGAAAATGGTCAATACGTCTACACAGTCTCAGCTGAAGGCGAATCCGATCGAGCTGTGATGCGTGTCAGAGCCGCAGTTGGCGGATTTATTCGCTATTCAGGCTGCGTGCGTGTGGACAAAAACAAATTCTCATTCCCCGATGGGAAGAAGTACGACAATTTCGCCCGACTCATTCTTCCTCTCGCACGAAACGTCAGCGCAGTCGAAGCACAGCTTGAAGCTGATGAGATGGCTGGCCAGATGAACACGCAAACGCTCGGTTTCGCCCAAAGCTAGTCAAATTCCAAGAAAAGGTCCTCAGGACAATCAAATGTCACCCGTAATTGAAAAAATGACTTCCCGTGAACGGACTATGGCAGCCTTGGCTGGTGAACCAGTCGACCGTCCACCCGTTTGTACTCCAACCAACGTTGCAACCGTTGAGCTGATGGATTTGGTCGACGCACCATTCCCCGAAGCAAACCGCGACCCCGAAATGAATGCTCGTCTGGCAGCAACTGCCTACACCGAGCTCGGATTCGACACGATTGCACCATATTTTTCGATCATTCAGGAATCTTCAGCTCTCGGCTGCGATATGCAGTGGGAACAGAAAGACAACTGGCCGACTGTTCGGATGTCTAATCCCATCTGGAACGGTTCTGCTGACGTGAAAATCCCTGCGGGGTTCCTTGAACACAAGGACACCAAGGCGATAACAGACTCAATCAG
Organism: Chloroflexota bacterium; assembly: GCA_018650845.1. GTDB lineage: Bacteria > Chloroflexota > Dehalococcoidia > Lucifugimonadales > Lucifugimonadaceae > Lucifugimonas. The sequence continues at coordinate 70,366 of JABIFF010000011.1, forward strand.
AATTTTGAAACAAGAATTCAGTGACGAAGTAGCGATTGTCGGAAAGACGATGGGACCGTGGACCCTGGCTTACCACGTGTTTGGCGTAGAACCGTTCTTGCTCGGCACCGTCGATGATCCTGCCGAAACTATGAAATCTCTCGAAGCTCTCAAGGAAATCACGATTCTGTACGGTCAGGCTCAGATCGATGCTGGCGCCGACGTTCTTACAATCCCTGACCATGCAACGGGTGATCTCGTCAGTGGTGAGTACTACCGACGCTTCCTAATGGAAATGCATCAGGAAATTGAAGAAGAACTTAATGTTCCCTTGATGCTTCATATCTGTGGTGCAACGGTCGACCGAATGCCTTACATCGCCGAAACCGGCATGGCAGCATTCCATTTCGATTCGAAGAACGACCCTGTCGAAGCCATGGCCGCTGTCGATGGCAAGATTCGACTTGTGGGAAACATCAATAACCCAACGACTCTGTACGCGAGAGGTCCTGAAGAGGTTCGAGCTGAAGTAAACGCAGCACTCGATGCTGGCGTTCAGCTCATTGCCCCTGAATGTGCAATTCCTCTCAAAACTAAGTTGGAAAACCTGCTTGAGATCCCAATTGCCATCGAAGATTGGGTTGCAGAACGTGGTCAAAACTAGGCAGAACTAAACCAAATATCACGCTCAACGAAATTTCTAATTCATTTTCTATCGATCCGATGAGACAATGAATGATTGGAGCCGGTTTCACAACTGAGTTGTCGAGCCTATCCATAGACCCCGTATCTACACATTCCGAGACTTTTAATGCCGATTACGCACGAAGGCCTGGCCCGAGAATTCGAGTTCGTCACTAACCCTGGTGAACAGAAGCACATTTCCGAAGCGATCGATGGCACTGCCCCGATCATGCAGGAACTTGCCTACGAACTGATTGTTGGAAACAACACAGACGTCGACCGCCTTACTCAGGAAGCTCTTGCAGAAGGTTTTACCGCCAATCAACTTCTTGATGACGGCCTGCTGAACGGCATGGCAATCGTTGGAGTGAAGTTCCGCGACAACCTAATCTTTGTTCCCGAAGTGCTGGTTGCTGCTCGTGCCATGAAAGCCGGAATGGTTCACATCGAGCCAATCCTCTCCGCTTCCGGTGCAGAACCTGCCGGAATTGTCATCATGGGAACCGTAAAAGGTGACCTGCACGACATTGGCAAGAATCTCTGCATCATGATGCTTCGTGGCGCAGGTTTCGTTGTTCACGATATCGGTGTCGACTCTTCGCCTGAAGATTTCATCGACGCTGCTGAAGAGCACGAAGCGCAGGTTGTCGGTATGTCGGCACTGCTCACCACGACCATGCCGAACATGGGGCGAACCATCGCAACATTCGAAGACATGGGTATGCGTGACGAAGTCAGGATCATGGTTGGTGGAGCGCCTGTTACGCAGGACTTCGCAGATGAGATGGGCGCTGACGCTTACGGTGATAACGCTGTCGATGCTGTCGACAAGGCGAAAGACCTCGTCAAACTACTCGCTGAACTAAAATCCAGCTAACTGCGGCGAACTAACGAGTGAATGACCTGCGCTTGGGGGATGTTCAATGGCTGACGAACAGGCCCGGAACGAAAATCCTGAAGTGGATTCCGCCAAAGCACGCGCCAGTCTAGATCGTCTCTTCGATATCTACAAAGATATTGCTGAGACCGCTGACGAAGTGATGCTTACTCGATGTCCGTATAAGGATGCTTCGAGCCGCTGCACTGCCAAATTTGGCTGTCGTAACCAGTTCTTCACGAAAGACCCGACTGCCCTGCCCGCTTGCGCTGGTAGTGATCAGATCGACTACCGAGAAGCCTGGGACACCTAAACTCTCGGACTGCTTAGTGTTCTCGACCGTGGAGGCTCTCCCGCTCAGTTCAGCGTTCTTTTCTGGGGAAGTCCAGATTTAATCTCCGTATCCAGACTCATCGAGTCACCAGAGACGAAATAATTTGAGTCCCGTATTCCTCAATTCCGAAAAACTTGATGCGAATCTAAACGATTCGCTGTTTGATTTCGCCGATTCGCTTTCGATCAGAGTCCCTACTTCCTGCGGCCGCACTGGCGAGTGTCACGAATGTATTGTCGAAGTCCGCAAAGGCTCCGAATCACTCACGCCCCCTACCGAGGAAGAAAAATTCCTCCGTGGCAACTATCGACTCGCCTGCCAGGCATGTGTAGCCGATCCAGAAGCCGATATCGACTTTGCTGTACTTCGTCGACAACCTCGAATACTCACTGAGGGAACAAAACGCCAAACTGAGCTTAATCCGGCGTACGTCCGACTCGACGATGATGTCGTCTACAACGGTCCAGAAGGTCCTGTGATCGTCGATAAGTACCGAGGAGCCATCTACGGCATAGCTGCCGATCTCGGAACGACGACTGTAGTCCTGAATTTGGTAAATCTTGAATCCGGCAATGTCGAGTACACCGCCTCATTCGAAAACCCCCAACGATTCGGTGGCAGCGACATCATGAATCGAATCAGCTACGACGGCGGTTCAGATTCAGGCGAACTTCGAGCTGTAATGGTTTCGTCGATCAATTTTGAAGTCGGCGAGATGGTTCGTGCGCTCAAAATCCGTCGTCGACAAATCTTCGAGATCGTCGCGGTTGGGAATACGACCATGCGTGATTTGTTCTTTGGAATAGATGTCCAAAGCATCGGAACGCGACCTTATAAATCGATTATCGAAGATGAATTCCGTGACTCGAAGCGACCAACGACGGCATTGGTCACAACTGCCGCTGAACTTGAGTTACGTATACATCCGAAAGCTACCGTCTACGGTGGTCCGCTAATCGCTTCTCATCTGGGTGCCGATACCGCAGCTGACCTACTAGCACTTGGAATAGAAGATCAGAAAGAACCGATCATCCTCGTAGATGTCGGTACAAACACCGAAGTGGTCATAGGCAACAGCGAACGATTGCTAGCTGCCTCCTGCCCTGCCGGACCTGCGTTTGAAGGTGGCGAAGTTACCTACGGAATGCCGGGCTATGACGGTGCCGTTGAGAAGGTAGCTATCGACTCGAGCGGCAAGCCCACTTCGGACGTTATCGGTGAAGCCGACCCTATTGGAATTTGTGGTTCAGGGTTGATCGATTTACTGGCTGAACTCAAACGGACGGATCTGATGGACGAGCTAGGCAAGTTCGCCGATGGATCAAGCGAATATGAGTTCGCTGCAACGAACAATCTCACACTATCGCGGGCCGATATTTCGGCACTGGCGCAAGCCAAAGCTGCCAACTACTGCGGTCAGGCGATCGTGCTCAGGGAGTACGGACTTCCACTCGACAAATTCGAGAAGTTGTATCTGGCTGGCGGTTTCGCCAACTACGTCGACGAGACGAACGCTATCGACATCGGGTTCATCGCCAACATGCCTCTCGATAAAGTCGAGAAGGTCGGAAATGCTTCGCTTGAAGGCGCAGTAATCATGCTGCTGTCTACGATCAAACGCGACGAAATCGAAAAGTTGACCTCGACCATCGAGCACGTAGAGCTTGAAACCGCTCCCGACTTTTTCGACTTCTTCGTCGAAGGCTGCCTATTCAAGCCAATGGAAGCTAAGTAGAGTTTCAACATTGGAACGGGATGCCCTTGCCAGTTCTACTAGCCCGTTTCCCCGGATATCCCGGTGCGGTTCAATAGCATCAGCCCGCTGTGTTGTTCGGCCACTTATGCGAATAATGGCGACTTAGGATCGTCTGATATCTCAATCGCGAGGTATCATTCGCCGCCATGACTACCAAAGTATTAATTACCGACTACGTATGGCCTTCAACCGATCCTGAACGGGAAGTTCTAGAGGCCGCTGGCATCGAGCTAGTAATAGCTCCCGACACTTCCGAAGCAACTCTCGCCGATCTCGCAAAAGACGTCGATGCGATCATGTTTTGTTTCGCACAGGTCACTGGAAAAGTGCTCGAAGCAGCCACTAACTGCAAAATTGCCGCCCGTTACGGCATCGGTGTCGACAACGTAGATATCGCCAAGGCAACCGAACTTGGAATAGTAGTCACGAACGTTCCCGACTACTGCATGGACGAAGTAACCGACCACGCACTGGGAATGATCCTCGCCCTAAACCGGCGCCTAGTTCCGCACACAAGCACGGTCGTGAAGGGTGGCTGGAACGACGTTGCTCTCGACCAGCCAATGCACCGAACACGCGGCGCTACTCTCGGAATCGTTGGATATGGCCGTATTGGTCGATCACTAGCCGCCAAAGCTGTCGGCTTTGGAATGGACATCCTCGCCTACGACCCAATGATCGAAGTGGGTGCTGATGTAGACGGTGCCAAGGCAGTATCGTTGGACGACGTTCTAGCGAACTCTGATTTCGTATCTCTTCACGTGCCGTTGATTCCGGCGACACAGAACATGATTAGTGCGCCTGAACTAGCAAAAATGAAGCCCGGCTCAATAATCGTGAACTGCGCACGGGGTGGTCTCATCGACGAAGATGCGCTGGCCGCTTCGCTAGCATCCGGTCACACAGCCGGTGCCGGCTTAGATGTAGTCGAGCCAACACCACCAAGCCCAGATAGCGCGCTACTGCAGCAAGAAAACGTGATCATCACGCCTCACACAGCGTTCTTCTCGCAAGCTTCAACGCTCGAGCTAGAACAACGCACGGCAGGCGAAGTCGTACGCGTGCTGAAAGGCGAAACGCCAGAGAACTTGATCAACCCCGACGTGCTCGGCAAAGCACGATCAGGCATTTAGCGCCAACTAGCTGATCTTAGTTCGCAAATCCTTGGCGTGATCCAACGCCGAGATAGTCTGCTCAGCACTGATTCCAGTCGAAGAGAAGGCTGCACGTGAAGCCATGTCAGCAAGCCAGTTGAGTGATACAGCATCGTCGCCAGCGTAAAGCTGAGCGGCGAAGGCGTATTCACGATACGACTCGTTTTCCATTCGACGTCTGAAGCCGTTCTTAGCCAGATGCTTTTCCGCCGAAACGAAGGCAGCGATAACAGCCTTCCTGTCGTTTCCATCAACGGTCAGATAATCGAATTTCAAAGGCTTGACCGATTCGCTCTTACGGTAGAAGAACAAGTACCAAACAACAACCGCCGTAAAGCCGACCAACACCAAGGCAAACAGGCCCCAGTTGAGTCCGTTCTTCACTGCAAATTCGAAGCCCTTCATAACCGCTCCAGGTGTTTGACCTGCGGCAGCAGCAAGACTGTCGCCCAATCTTCGATCAAGCAACGAACTTAGACCCGATGGCGGAGCCTCTTCAAGTTCTGCAGGAGTTGGAAGATCAGGTCGAGTCGATGCGTCGAACGGAATCCAACCTGCGCCTCGGAAGTAAATCTCCGACCATGCATGTGCGTCTTCCGGAGTGATTTTGCTGGCACCTGAATACGAGTTGTATTCGCCCGGCAAGTAGCCCGTAGCCACTCGTGACTGCAGTCCAGCTGAACGTGCCATCAGAGTAAGAGCTGAAGCAAAGTCGATAGCCGATCCAGGCAGTTCACCAATCACGAATCTATGTAGATCAGTCGATGGCTGCAGAGGTGACTCCGCTCGGTCATCGTACTCAAGATTTTGGAGGTACGAAGTGAGTGCCGAAGCCTTGTCGAAATCGTTCTCTGCGCCCTTAGTCAGCGCATTAGCGAGAGTCTGTAGTTCTGGGAATCCTTGCGGAATAGTTCCGTATTCACGGCTAATCCACTCAGCACGATCCCGTCGCAGGATGTCGGGGTCAGTTTCAGGTTGTTTCGAGACAACTTGGTATGTCGAACCCGGAGCAAGATTCATTCTTCCACGATTATCTCGAGGTACCGCGATTGCGAGCGGCTCGTAACCGGTCAGGAGATTATTGCCTAGATCCTGTTGAATAAAATATGTCTGCAAATAACGATCGTGATCCGCCGCATCGGCTGACTGACCGTAAAGTGACTGGAATTTACGATCGTCCTGGACTGTCGAATACCAAAGACCTAGATCATCGTTCGCCTGTGGATCGAACGTGTCGTACGTCCTGCCTCGCCAGTAGCTGGCTACAGCACTGCGAACGTAAGCAATTCGATCACCACCGCCGATATCACCAATCAGCGGCTTTCCATATATTTGACCGGTCGCATCAGAAGCCTCGCCAAAGAAATCGTCTTGGACAACTGGGCCATCTATCGACCCGCCCTGAGCGAACAAGTCAGGGTCGATCTGAGGCTGGGCAAACGGATCGCCGGTTTGATCATCGAGCATCGACTGTGCCATTGAAGGATCAATGTTCGGCAACGGCGAGTCTTGACCCGTAACCGGTAAGAACGCTGCCCTTGCAGCCTGTGGAGTTTGCGATGTGTCCCAAGGAAGAATCATGAACGACGCAAACGAAGCAATCAAAACTGCTACCGCTGCTCCCATCCAGTAAGCGACAGATCCAAATCGATTGCTGATGCCTTTCACGGAAGCACCAGCAGTTAGGTCGACGTACTGAGCTGTGGCGAGAAGCATCACGACAAGAGCCATGTATCCGCCAAGCAGTCCGACGAATTCGTTCCCGAACGCCTTTTCGGCCGCAAAGAACATCACCAAACCGCTGAACACAAGCTGTGTGTACAGTCCTGCTCGGGTTCGTGCATCGAATACAGAAGCTGCTCCAGCTATCAACAAGAAGTTGGCCACGGGAATTCGGTTTCCCTGAAGCGCTTCTACAAGTTCAAATCGCATCGTCACACCAGCAGTGATGATCGTTCCTGCAATCATCATAGAAATCCACGGCATGCGTTTACGAATAGCTTTGACCGCCACCCAATGACCAACAAGTGTCACTGGAATGATTAGCAGCGGGATCATCGTAGACACGCCGATGACGTACAGCGTCAGTGCTGCCCAAATTGTTGTGACAGCAGTGAGAACACGGAGCCGTACCGAAAGTTCAGGACTATCGTTGAATACTTTCCTGTACGCCTTGCCGAGTGTCGATTCATAACGCTGTAGTGCAACTGAATCAGATGTGCGTTGAGTCGTGGTCATGCCGCCAACTCCTCTAGGCCAATAGCATCGGATTCAAGTCCTGGAGTTGGTGCCGCTGATGTGTGTCCACCAGTTCCAGCACCGTGTTCCATTTCACGGACAGCTTTCGAAAACTCGCCTTGTCGACAAGTCACTGCGTTTACACCAACCGAAGTCAACGAGCTAACAGCGTGACCGGCGTCGTCACCCGGCATAAATCCTTCAAATATGACTGCTGCGATTTCAGATCCTGAACGAGCCATAGCCGTTAGCGCAGCCAGCATTTCTGTATTAGATGAATGAACAAACGCAAGCACGCGTTCGCCAACACTGATCTCTTCTGTCCATCTCGAAGATGTGCCAGCGGGCTGGTCAGCAATTTTGGCCAGATCGACCATCACGTCTGCCCATGAAGTACGAATTTCTCCGCCTTCAGTAGTAGCAATGCGTACAGTTCCGCCAGTTTCGATCAGTGGGGCCGAAGCCGTAGCCGCCATTCGAACTGCGTAATCCGACGGGCGATCACCAACTTCTTGAACAGGCAAATCATCTGCATCAACCAGAATCGCAACTGATCGCTCCGACCACGAGTCGAATTCTTTCACTGCGAGACGTCCCGTACGAGCTGAGTTGCGCCAGTGAATATTTCGATACGCATCACCAGCAACGTAGCGACGTGTGCCTGCTACTTCGATTCCGGAACGAGATTTCGACGAGCCTTCTGAAACACCCATCGACGATTCGAGAATGCCTACTTGAGAAATATCTTCCCATGAAGGGAACACGAGAACAGAATCGGTGGTCGTAAATTTTCGCTTCCGACGGAACAATCCGAACAAACCCAACGATTCGACGGTAACTTCCGAGAGTTCATGCATGCCACGAGTCGATACTGACGGCGATGTAGTGCCTTCAGAGCGAGATCGAGGCCCTACGCCAACTAGAACCATCTTCTGGTCAGTGGAGCCTCTCTGTGACTCAACTGAATATTGAACGTTTAGCAGGAATCGAGGTATCCACCATCGGTTCGTCAGCTCAAGATCAACATCGAAAGTTTGGCCTTCAACCGGACCCGCCAAGTTTGCCCGTGACACGTATCGTTTTTCACGGTTTACTCGAAGTCCGTATACGGATACCCACGGTGTAAAAGCGGAAAGTATTACGACTCCCCACAGCACTGCATCGGCGAGGTGAACCCAGCCAACTCTTGTGGCGCTGGCGATAAAGAACGCGGCGACAGCAGTTAGAACAAACCCAATACCTCTTCGGGTAATCACGAGGCGTATGCCCTTTCAGCTCTTTCCTTAAAGGTGTTGTTGATCACCTGCATGCCTACGAAGGCACCTGCGTCTCGTCAATGGCTGTACGAACGACGTCTTGCGCCGACATAGTTGCCGATGGCTGCATCATCAATCGATGAGCAATCACGAATACCGCTATCTCAGAAACATCCTGCGGTTCCACGTGCGCACGCCCGTCCATAGCAGCCCATGCCTGTGAAGCTCTTTGTAGAGCTGCACCACCACGGGGGCTAAGTCCGTGTCGTACTGCAGAGTTGGAACGAGTCTGACCAGCCAGTTTCACGATGTACTGCCTGATCTTGTCGTCAACTTCGATTCGCTTGACCATCTCTCGCATTTCAACGATTCGGTCACCAGCGATAACTGGACTTGCTTCTGGCATGCCGTGTTGAGATCGGGAAAGAATCTCAACTTCCTGTTCAGGAGATGGCAGCCCCATACCCATGGAAACCATGAATCGGTCTTTCTGGCTGTCAGGGAGCGGGAATGTACCGTGACTCTCAGAAAGATTTTGGGTTGCGATCACCATAAAAGGAGAAGGCAGCTTCATTACATCGCCTTCAATAGAAACCTGATGTTCGGCCATTGCCTCTAACAAGGCCGCCTGCGTGCGTGGGCCCGTTCGATTAATCTCGTCTGCAAGAACAATGTTCGAGAAGATCGGACCAGGAACGAAATTGAAGGTTGAACTCTTCATGTCGAACACGGTTGTGCCGGTGATATCGGTTGGAAGCAGATCGGGAGTGAACTGGATTCGCTTGAACTCTGAATCAATCGAGTTCGAAAGAGTCTTACCCAGCAGGGTTTTACCAACACCGGGAACATCTTCGAGCAGGATATGACCTTCAGCGAGAAGCCCCAGTATCGAAAGCTGGATAGTCTGAGGCGAGGTAACGACGACTCGTTGGATTTCGGTAGCGATAGTCGCTGCGTCATCGGCAAGCGCTCGAGTCATCGAGTTATCAGGCACCCCAACTGTGAAGTCGAGAACTGCATGACCGTTTGAGATTTCACTCGGAGCGATTGTGTCCAACGTTTGTGGCCTTCCTGCTGGCTTACCTGAAACTTGGTAGGTCTGCAAAACGTTGGCAACCTGTTCGCTTCGTGGTTGGTGTTGTGCGAACAACATTCGAAGCGGTGCGCCTGTGCGCGCGAGCCCTACCGGGATAAATAACCCCGGCGGTGGAACTTCGCAAGGTACCCAAACGCAACTCCCGGCCAGAGCGCATAGGGCACCGAACGAACATCCACCGCCAGGGCAGTATTACTAATATCCAACGTCCCTAATAATCTGTCGCTCGGTATACACACTAGATCAATGAGGGATAAGACCCCAGCTTGAATACGTATTTTGCGCAATACCTACAACGCGTTGCTATTGTGTGCCAGCCCTCATATTCCGTTTGATTTGGGCGTGTTGAACGTCCGCAGCAGGGTCACCATTGCTAGAATCGCTGGCGTTTTCTAGCTCGACACACATTCCGGTGAGGAACTTATTTCGTGGCATTTACTCTTGGATATTCGACCTACGCACTACGCATGCTCGATCCGTTCGACGCGGTTCAGCTGATTAAAGACACCGGCTACGACGCCTTAGAAATATGTGCCGCCGATGGCTGGCCGTCTTCTCCACTCGAGTTTTCAGCGAGTAAGCAGAGCGATTTAGCCAAGCTTTCGCAGGACCTAGGCTTCGATTCGCCAATAATGTTCGCCTTGATCGACGTTTGCGCACCGCACTCCGATCGAATGCCGATGCTAGAACTCACAAAAAAGAAGTTCGAGATGGCGCAACGATTGCACTACGACGATTCGCCGATTCTCATTACGACCACGCCTGGGCACTCGGCACCGCCGTGGTCTTCAGGCAAAGAGCAGATACGCGATGCCTTCATGACTTTGGCCGATATGGCAGCCGAAAACGACATCGTGGTCGCTATTGAAGCTCACGCTGGCACCGACTTTGAAACTCCCGAGAAGGCTGTTTGGATGATGGAACAGACCCAACACCCAAACTTGAAGCTCGATCTAGACATTTCGCACTTCGTTGTCGAAGGTAGCGAGATGGTTCACAGCGTGAACCTAACTGCCGAGCATTCAGCAATGGTTCACATCAAGGACGGCGAGAAAATCGGTGATGATGTGCAGTTCTGCTTGCCTGGCGACGGCGGTATCGATATTCCAGCGTTTATGAGCGCGCTTAGGTCGAACGGACTTGAGCACCTTCCAGTATTCGCAGAAGTAAGCGTGCAGCAATCGCGAGAAGCCGATTACAGCCCTCGCGGCGCAGCCGAGTTCTGCTACAACGCTCTCGACTCAGCCCGCAAAGCAATTTCATGACCATCTGTATTACTACTTGAACAAGGCATATATAAACACCAAATGGCAAAGATCAAGATAAACACTATTCACCATCAGTCGATGCCGATGCGAGACCGCGGTCGGGCGCTTGGGTTCTGGCGAGATTTGCTTGGGCTGGAGATCATTCCATCTCAGGAAACTGGTGATGGGCTTATTTGGATGCAAGCGGCAGACGGCACGATGGTTCACCTTGTGCAACGCCCCGCCGACGACACTCCAAACATCCACACCGCATTCGAAGTCGACGATTTCGATGAAGCGCTTGAGGCCATGACTGCTGCCGGATACGAGATCATCAAAGGCCCCATCGAGCGTGCTGATGGCCAGCGTGCCTTTTATGTGTACGACCCTGAAGGCAATCGACTGGAATTCGCTACGAAGTCAGGAATCAAACCTTCCAACCGAGTTGTAGACGAAATGGGTTACAGCCGCGATGGCGACGAGTAGGTTGTTAGAAACCTGCTCGTTTGGGAATCATCGATCTTCCTGCGACTAGAACAACGATTCCTACTTACCCACCCGTAAATGCATTGCTCATCTGACCAGCCCGTCGTAGTCTTAATCTGCTCTTAGGAACTGAACGGTACTTACGATCAAGCTCCTTAGAGAAAAAGTACGCCAACGTAGCTCAGTGGTAGAGCAGCTCATTCGTAATGAGCAGGCCGTGAGTTCGATCCTCACCGTTGGCTCCATATGTAAATCTAAAAGCCCTCAGCCACTTAGCTGAGGGCTTTTTTGTTGAATCGCAGGCAGTTCGTATATCAACAGTATTATGTGGGCTAACATCACTTCGAATTCGACATTAGTCGACTGCCAGTGGTGAATAACTGAAGGACCTATTTTTTGGAATCCGAGTCACAAGTCTCGACAGAAGCGAAACAGATTCACGACAAATCATTCGTGTTCGATGCCCATATAGATACCGCTACTCACCTGCTCTGGCGAAATCCTGAGTTCAGTGCTCGCTTAGATGCCGGTCATGTCGATATTCCCAGACTTCGAGAAGGTGGAGTCGACGCTGCGTTCTTCGCAGTTTGGATTAATGACGAAGGCAGTGATCTCGATGCCATGCGCCTTACAATCCGCGAGATTGACGCTATCCACCGGACTATCGACGCTAATCCTGACGATCTAGTTCTCGCTCTAGATGCCGATGACGTTGTGCAGGCGAAATCCGAAGGCAAGATAGCCGTACTGATCTCGATCGAGGGTGGGCGATGCATCGACGAAGACCTGGGCGTACTGCGTACGTTCTATCGACTTGGAGTTCGTTCGATCACGCTCGCTTGGGGCGCCGCTACCGGTTGGATCGACAGTCACAACGATGAACGCCATGGTGGTTTGACTGACTTTGGCCGAGGAGTAGTCACTGAGATGCAGCAACTGGGCATGATTGTCGACATTTCTCACGTTTCAGACAAATCGTACTGGGACGTTCTCGAAGTTGCGGCACGCCCTATATTTGCGTCTCATTCGTGTTGTCGGGCATTGCAAGACCATCCGCGGAACATGACCGACGACATGATCACATCACTTGGTCAGGCCGATGGCGTAATAAACGTGAACTTCGTTGCCGGGTTTGTGGGTGGCGATCTATCCACTGGCTATCGGCATTCTCAAAAGCCCGATGCCGCCGAAATGAAAGACCCATTCGACTTCCTAACTAAAAAGGGAGAAGGTGAAGGGCCTCCGATTAGTCGTCTCATGGATCATTTTGACCATGCACTAAAACTCGCAGGGACGACGCATGTAGGAATAGGCACCGACTACGATGGAGCCTCGCATTTTCCGATCGGCCTGGACGATATCTCAAAGATGCCATTGGTCACGGAAGCACTTCTGCAACGTGGGCATTCACACGATGTGATCGCGGGTGTGCTAGGTGCGAACGACTTGAAACTGTTCGAGAAGACGCTTTAGCTCGCGTCGTTCGTACGAAGGCGGAACGCGTTAAACAAAAGCGGCCCCGCCAGCGTTGGATCGCTAGCGAAGCCTATGTCAGCCATTGAGTCCCCAGTGGCTGACATTAACAACGATACAACCTGTCGTGCTGAAATTGGGCGAATCCAGTGGCAAATCGTCGAAATACATCACCCAATCAAATAGGCGTGTGAAACAATTTCGCTAATGCAGAGTGGCAGTTCGCTCGTTTTTGCCACCAATTCCCAGCACATCACTGAACGAAACAAAGTTACGCACTGTTGTCACCAGCATTTAAAACTTCTCACACCATTTCACGATCGTCTCTAATTGTCGCCGTGGCGGCGTTCGCTTCCCTGTTACTAGTGGCAGCTTGCAGTGGCGATGATGAATCAATCCCGTTCGATCCTGAGTCATCACTTATCGCCACGCTGGAAATATCATCCGTTGCTTTTGAAGATGGATCTGAAATCCCCGTTGAATTCACCTGCGACGGCGCGAACACGTCACCGCCACTCAGATGGTCAGACGTTCCAGCCGGAACGCGCTCTATCGCCATAGTCGTCGATGATCCTGACGCCCCATCTGGAATATTCAGGCACTGGTCAGTGTTCAACATTCCGGCGGCAACGCGTTCACTCGCTGCCAACCAACCGAAGACTGACAGTCTCAAAGATTCCAGACGCCAAGCAAGCAACGATTTTGGCGACATTGGCTATGGAGGTCCGTGCCCTCCCAGCGGACAAGAACACGAATACGTCTTCTTTATTTACGCCCTGTCAGCACCTCTAGAGCTGGAAGGTAGTCCCACTCCACAGGACGTATCGGCTGCTTTGCGCGGCAAGGTTGTAGGAACAGGTTCGTTCTCAGGTATGTACGCACGCCGGTAGATCATTTGTGGGTTTACCCCACCTTCCGCACACCTTCGGCACACCTAAACTTTTTGTAGTTATTTACCGGTCTCGTAATTAATTACGGAGTTGATGATGTTGCGTCGTTTCCTAGTTGCACTGCTTGCACTCACCGCTTTTTCGGTCATGTCGGTCGCCTGTTCAAGTGGCACCGCCAAAATCGAACCTGCCGATTCCTATGAGTCGCTCTCAGCTGCGCTCGAATCAGCCGGCATGAAGGTTGGCGAACAAGTTGAGAATAATTTCCTCTTCGCAGGTTTATTCACAGTTCCCGGAATCGAAATGACCGCAAGTGGTCAAGATATTCTCGCTTATGAGTTTGCAACGATCGAGGAAGCGACAGAGCAAGCAGCCCTCGTATCTCCCGACGGCTACGGCATCGGTCTCAAGTACATCAACTGGATCGACACTCCTCAGTTCTTCCGCAACGGTCGTATGATCGTTGTTTACGACGGATCCCAGTCACTAGTAACCGACACGCTAATAACAGCCATGGGCGAACGCTTCGCGGGCGAGTCGCCTGACGAAGCTTAGTACGTCAGGGCTGGTAACCGGTTAGTCTTGCGGTAATAACTCCGCAACTATCCTGCTTCGGCCCCTACTTGCTCCGTAATTCCTTCTTACACCTGCCCGGATTCAACGTCGATGACGAGGAAGATCTATGGGCAGAAGGCATTCATGATTGGGATGGCGCAATCGCCTCCAGTCATCTGAACGACAAGCAAAAAGTCGCCTTAGAAGAATCTCAGCAAGCCTTAGAGAGAAGAGACGCCGCATACTTTGATCGGCAGTATCGTGCCGGTGAACGGTGGAGACTTCTTCCTGATTTCGAAGACGAAACCGCATTCCTCGATATCGAAACTACCGGCCTAGGCGGTGATTCATATCTCACGATGTGCGGCATTCTCGATTCTTCCGGCTTCACCGCTTATGTACGCGGTGAAAATATCGACGATCTAGTTCACGACCTCGAAAAATACAAAATCGTTGTCACGTTCAATGGCATATCGTTCGAAGTCCCGTGGCTTCGTCGTGAACTGGGACCTCTTCTTGAAACCGCCGCCCACGTCGATCTAATGCATGTGCTGCGAACAGTCGGCATGCGAGGTGGTCTAAAGAAAATCGAGAAAGCCGTAGGACTTGATCGCGGCGATGATCTTTCGATGCTCACAGGTCGCGACGCCGTGCATCTATGGAACATGGCTCAAGATGGCGAACCAAATGCCGTGGAAACGTTGATTCGGTATAACGCGGAAGATGTCACTTCACTTCCACGCCTCGCTGAATACGCCTACGGGCAAAACTCCGTAGGTACCCCAATGGCAGTGCCGGGCTTCTTCTCCCCTGCCCAGTTCGATACCTCAACACTGCCTTATGATTCAGCGTTAGTTCAATACTTGTGCAGATGATGCGCTGAATGGGTGCTAGACTTGCTGCTTCGATCCCACACGGGCGCACGCGATCCCGCGTGAGCGCAGCGGCATTAGCGTCTATTCAACAAATCGAATCGTTTTAGCAAGCGATCGAGAACAACTGGCGAGAGTATTGTCGGCACTTCAGTACACCGAACACCCAATCCTATCCAACACGGTATTTCTTGCCGCTTGGGGTGGCTGGCCAGACGCAGCCGAATCGGCAACACGATCACTACGTGAACTCGTACGCCAGATATCAGCGACTAAGTTCGCGACTATCGACGCCGAAGATTTTTACGATTTCGCCGAACAGCGGCCTGTCATTTCAAACGAATCTGATGGTTCTCGCAAGCTGACTTGGCCAAAGAACGAATTCTATTACTGGAAAGCTGACGACGGCGGTCGCGACCTTTTGATCTTCATCGGCGTCGAACCGAATTTGAAGTGGCGAACCTACACCGATCTCATTCACAAAGTAGCCAGTGAAAGCGATACAAAGCTTCTGGTTACCGTAGGCGCCCTACTCGATTCAGTCCCACACACCAGAGCACCTCGTGTCACTGGTTCATCGATCAATGCCGATCTTGGCACTGGATTTGAGCACATCAAGTACGCCGTGCCGAACTACGAAGGCCCCTCGGGGCTCACGTCGGTGCTGATGGACAGTCTTAGCCAAGACAAAATCCCATCAGCAAGCATCTGGGGACACTCACCTCATTATTTGCAGGTAGCACAGAATCCAACGCTCACGCATGCGATTCTCTCCGAGCTACAGCAGTTCATCACTGCACCTCTTGAGCTCAGTAAATTGGCGAACGAAGCCAAGGAATTCGACGATAATCTCGTTCGAGCTCTCTCTGATCAACAAGAAATTGAAGGCTATGTGAAACGGCTTGAGGAACGTTACGACTCTGAAGAAGAGTTTCGACAAAGCCCCGAGCCAGCTGCCCTTGTGCAGGAACTTGAAGACTTTTTACGCCAGCAACGCGGTTCGGAACAAGACGTTGCTGATGGGGACACTAACGATTGAGCAAGATTTCAGAACGACTAACTAAACTCGGCCAGGTCGAACGATCGGGCTTTGGTTTCGGCGCACGCGCAGCAGCCACGAAAATCCCCGTGATTCTTATCGGCGTTTCTGTCGATAAAGCAGCCGATGCTAAAGGGCTTGAAGCGGACATCTATCTGGTTGGCGCAGGCTCAAAAGGCTCAGCACAGTCAACTTCTGTTGAAGGCGCCGACATTTGGGGAGTGACTGTAGCGGGAGGATCAGCCAAAGAGATCGAAGCAGCAGTTGAAGCTGGAGCTGACTTCATCGTGGCTGAGGGAGATTCTGCTCCGGGAGCCGCTCTAAAAGATGATGATTCAGGCAAGGGCTATGTTCTTGGCAAGGATGTTTCAGAAGATCGCTCAAAGGCGATCGCCTCAGGCCCGTTCGATTTTCTGATTCTTGATGGAACCGACTTACAACTTCCGCTTAGCGTTGGTTCCGTTCTTGATATTCAAGAACAACTCGCTCGATATTCTCAGCACATTTTCCTAAATGTCTCTGAAGTTCCAGATCAAACTAACTTGGAACTTCTTCGAGATATCGGAATTTCTGCACTCATGTACGACTCAAAAACTGCATCCAAAGCAGACTTGAAATCGCTCCGAGAAACTATCGACAAGCTTGAGCCGAAGAAGCAGAAGAGCGCAGCCGGTGCCACCCTGCCACGACCGGGTGATTCAGCGACGCAGGAAGAAGAAGATCATGACGACCATGATCACGATCACGATGACGAGGACTGGGAATAGTCGTCAGCTAGCTAAAAGGCCATCGACCGATTTAGGACGTACCAATCTTGAAACGGCAAATTTCATTAGGAATTCACTATGACCAACTACACAATCATCGGACTCGGACGAATCGGAACCTCTCTCGGTATGGCGATTCGTTCCAAGGGCGACGCCAAAGTAACCGGCTACGACGCCGAGAACGATGCTCAAACTCTCGCCCAGCGAATGGGTGCAGTAGACGATATCGAATGGAACATGGACAAGGCTGTTGAAAAGGCCGATGTCGTTATCGTCGCTACTCCAGCAGGCTCGATCTATGACGTCTTCGACGGTATTGCTCGCCACCTAAAGCAAGACGCTGTTGTTACCGATACTTCACCAACCAAACGCGCTGTGATGGAGTGGGCAAAAGAATTGCTCCCCTCAGGGGCTACCTACGTTGGTGGAAACCCGCTGACCGGTGCATCA
Source organism: Chloroflexota bacterium (assembly GCA_018650845.1). Lineage (GTDB taxonomy): Bacteria > Chloroflexota > Dehalococcoidia > Lucifugimonadales > Lucifugimonadaceae > Lucifugimonas. The sequence goes on from JABIFF010000011.1 coordinate 87,519, forward strand.
GTTCGAGAACAAAAAGAAGCCTCTGGATATATATTCCACAACGCCAAATGGGCGGTTGTAGCGCCACCGACTGCCGGTAGCAAAGCAATCAGCGCTGTTACTGACCTGATCGAACACGTTGGTGCAAAGCCAGTATTCATGGATCCGCACGAACACGATTCATTCTCAGCTGCCACAACCGGCATCCCGGCCGTTGTATCTGCCGCAGTGATGAATGCTGTCAGCACTTCACCTTCATGGGCTGAAATAAGCAGATTTGTTGGTAAAGATTTCGACAACATCACTTCACCATCTACTGGTGATCCAGCTTCCCTCCAGAGTGCGGCTGCTACCAACGCCGACATGCTGGCTCACTGGATCGATCAGCTAATCGAGCGATTCCAGGCTATTCGCGCAGGGCTTCTCGATGACGAAGCACGGTTCGCTTCAGACGGTGTATTGGCCGATTCGTTCATTCAGGCGTGGGAACAACGAGCGCGACTTGAAGCTGGAGTAGCTGATCGTCGACCTGAATCCGCCGAACGAGCTCCGATACCTTCCTCAAGCGAAAGCATGATGGGGCTCTTCTTCGGAAGCCGCATTGCCAAAGTAATGGGCCGTGGAAGCGATCCTAAAAAAGACTCGACGAAATACGATCGTCGAAGAATGAACTAACAGGACCCGAATGCCAGTAACTATTGCACGGCCGCGATCTCTTCGCGGAGAAATAATTGCTCCCGGTGATAAGTCAGTTTCACACCGAGCAATCATGTTTAACGCTCTGTCGAATACAGACACAGCACACGTGACCAACTTCTCACCGGGTGCCGATTGCACTTCAACGGTGGAGATCATGCGCTCACTTGGCGTAGAGATCACCAGGAAAGATGGCGAGAACGGTGCCGGCGATAGCCTGACCGTCAAAGGCGTGGGGCTAAACGGCCTACAAGAGCCATCAGGAATCCTAGACGCTGGAAACAGTGGCACAACGACCCGACTAATGTCGGGAATCTTGGCAGGTCGAGACATCATGACGATTCTCACCGGCGACGATTCACTCAGCTCTCGGCCGATGGGACGAGTCGTAAAGCCGCTTACCGCGATGGGTGCAGAAATATCAGGTCGTGCAAACGATACTCTGGCACCTTTGGTGTTCCATGGAGGTTCGCTAACCGGCACGAATTATGAAATGCCTGTGGCATCCGCCCAGCTCAAATCTTGCCTACTGCTAGCTGGTCTTCGTGCTGATGGAGTAACCACTCTTACTCAGCCTGCCGAATCACGCGATCACACGGAACGAATGTTCTCTGCGATGGGTGTAAATCTGCAAAAGAATGGTCTTGATCTTGTTCTTGAACCATCCGAACTAGAAACCGTAGATGTTGAAGTTCCGGGTGATATCTCTAGTGCGGCATTCTGGATGGTTGCAGCAATCTGTCATCCCGACGCTGAACTTTTGATCAGGAACGTTGGAATCAACCCAACTCGCGCCGGCATCATCACTGCCCTACAGATGATGAACGCCGACCTAACCCTGATCGATGAACGAGATGTAGCCGGAGAACCCGTTGCCGATGTCTTGGTCAAAACAAGTCAGCTAAAGGGCATCGAGCTTGATGGCGACATTGTTCCGCTCCTAATCGACGAAATTCCTGTCATAGCAGTCGCTGCAGCAATTGCCGATGGCGAAACAGTGATTCGAGACGCCGAAGAACTTCGGGTGAAGGAATCAGACCGGATCGCAGCGAGCATATCTTGGCTAAACGGAGCCGGTGTTGAAGCCGAAGGAACTCCCGATGGCATGATCCTCGCCGGTGGAAACACAATCGGTGGCGGGCAGTTCCAGAGCTATGACGACCACCGATTGGCTATGAGCCTCGGAGTCGCAGGTCTGATTTCTAGCGAACCGATTACAGTATTAGACCCAGATGTCGCCGGTATTTCTTACCCAAGCTTCTGGAAAATCATCGAAGAGTTTGGTGGGTTGGTTGGGTAGCGAATCTCGCACTAGCAAGAATCCTATCGTGGTCGTAATCTCCGGCCCGTCGGGAGTCGGAAAAGATGTCATGATCGATCGCATGATCGAATCTGGTCGTCTTGGTTTTCACTTCACAGTTACCGCAACAACTCGTGATCCCCGTCCCGGCGAGAAGGATGGAATCAATCACCACTTCGTCTCTGTCGACGACTTCGTGAATCTGATTGCCGCCGACGAATTACTCGAATGGGCGCAGGTATACGACAACTACTACGGCGTTCCCAAGAAACAAGTGCGAGATGCACTTCAGCAGGGCAATCACGTAATAATGCGTGTTGACGTTCAGGGTGCGAAACGGCTCAGCGAAATCATCCCTGAGGCGCTCCTAATCTTCATCATCCCGCCTTCACTCGATGTTCTTCGAAAGCATCTCGAAGGACGCGGCGTCAACTCTGAAGAAGAGATGACCAAACGGCTCGCTGCTGCAACTGAAGAGATAAGCCAGGCCAGCCTGTTCGACTTCACTGTGACCAACGAGGAGGACGAACTCGACGTAACAGTGAAAAACGTGGTCGAGATCATCGAGTCGGAATCAATGCGAATCCCCCCGAGAAACGTGAGTATCTAAATATGCACCGTTCGTCGATAAACACCGTTGGAATATTGGCGAAAGACGATACGTTTGCACTCGAATCGAAACGGCTGACGGCTGGCGAATCGACTGGCATAGTCGCTTGCGAATCCGACCTCGTCCTACTGTTCATCGAGGGCGATCTGACGATCACTACGGCTGATCGCTCACATTCAGTTTCGGGATCTGCTCAGGCATACATCAATGCAGGAATTAGCTTTGAGATCACGGCTGGAGATTCGCAAGCCTCGTATTTGATCGCCAGTTGCCCCGACGCACCGCTGGTGGCGACTGAAACACACGATCCAAAGATCGTCACTGGCGGCGTGACAATTCTTCGAACCGATCGCTACGATCGCTTCCCCGATTCAGGTCTGGTTCGTGGTGGAATGTTCTACCTAGATGAAGGCAAAGTTGCGACCTACCACTCTCACGACGCTGCTGCCGAAGTTTTTGTCTTCCTGAAAGGCGATTGCGACGCCAAAGTAGATGGCCATGTGGAACGTTTTTCTGCCGGCGAAGTTCTGTACGTTCCAGCAGAAGAAAAGCACGAGCTAGCGAACGTCGGCGAAGGTCGTTTGGAGGTCTGGTTGACTGTGACTCCGAACGTCACACCCAGCCACACGTTCTGCGAAGAACTGAATGATGGAACATTCAAACGAACCACACCGCGGCTCGACGGACTAGATTCACGACCACCGGCGGCCTAGAAGTTCGTTACTTCGATTCGTACAGATCTGTCGTGAAACGCCCTCGTTGCACCGCAACGTACTGATCTGCTGACATTAGTGGCTTGTGCTTGTCGATCGTCTCTCTAGCCAACTGAGCGTCATTGCTCAACAGTTCCAATACGGTCGCCGCCATCACTTTGGCTGGCGCAACCACAGCACGGTCGTAATCCTCGATTAGGTAATCGTGACCATGCCCAACACCCGCAGCCGAATTTGCATAGGGATGGATAACAGGCATGATCGTACTGAGATCACCCATATCGGTAGACCCGCCGTGAGTTTGATCACTCGGGAGAACACTGATCGAATCTCGTCCGAGAATCAGTTCAGCATTGGCTACAAATAGTTTTTGCAACGTTAAGTCCTGTCGAAGGGCGTGATAGCCAGCGACAGCCTGCACTTCAACGGATCCGCCCATCGCTAGCGCACCAGCTCGGTAACACTTGATAACCCGTTCAGCTATCGGCTCGATAGCCTCGACCGATTTAGCTCGCACTCGTCCTTCGTAAAGAACTTCGCCAGGAACTGCGTTCACCGACGAACCGCCATTCGAAATGATTCCGTGAACCCGAACAACGTCAGCTTCTCTGAACGTCTCTCGTTGAGCGTTGATGGCTGAATTCGCCAGCATCGCGGCCTGAAGTGCGTTCACACCTTGATCAGGTGCACCGCCTGCGTGAGCGGATCGTCCTATGTATCGAACTTGGTGCGATACGTGAGCGTTAGATGTTCCTCCGACACTCAAGCCAGCGTCGCCGTTTCCGGCCGAGGTGTGAACCATCATCGCCATATCGACATCATCGAATGTGCCCAGACAAATCATCTCTTGCTTGCCAGAGAGAAATTCCAGCTCACCTGAAGCTTTTAGTGAGAGTCGATCCTGTATTTCGATGAACTCTTCAGCAGGAGTAATGATGAACGCGATATTGCCCGATAGAGCATTTTTGAATTCAGGCTGACTTAGAGCCGTTGCAACGCCGAGCATCGACCCAATTTGAGCGTGATGACCGCAAGCATGAGCAGCACCCGTCTCAGGATCGGCACCCGGGTGTGTTGGCACTCGCAAAGCGTCTAGTTCTGCAATAACAGCGACGGTTGGCCCCGGTTTAGCGCCTCTGAGTACGGCCTTCATTCCGGTGCGAGCAATGCCCGTTTCCACAACGAAGCCTAGTGATTGGAGTCGTTCTTGCACGAACGCAGCAGTTTTGTGTTCGTTGAATCCGGTTTCTGGCGTGCTGTAAGCAGTTTTTGCCGCAGAAATCAGATCACGCGTTGCACCATCGATAGTGCGTAGTGCGAGCGCCCGTAATTCTGCCAATTCGGCCATATTTGAAGATTTCATGGGGCTATTCCGAATATGTGGCGTCGGAACGGAAGCCACGCATTCGGCTGAGATATTCGCTAATGCTCATAGGAGTTTTGAACGAGCCTGAAATTTTCCGTCCCTTCTCACCGTTGTCGGCGAGAAGATCAATGACCGTCATACCCATCGCCTTGCCGGCTTTGATCACTGCAAGATCGTAGTTGTCCACCATGTAGTCGATTCCGTGGCCGTTGCCGCTGGTGGCATTTGCGGTTGGCTGAATCGTTGGCACTATTTGGCTCACGTCACCCATGTCGGTGCAGCCAGAACTGTGATTCAGGCGAATCACGTTGTCGTCGCCGATCAGCGACGCCGCGTTGTGCCTGTAAATATCGGTAAGTTTCTCGTCGTACTTCGCAGGAAGGTAGCCGGGATTAGTAGTAATTCGAACTTGAGCACCAGTAGCGAGTGCGCCTGCACGGAATGCTCTGTCCACTTTTTCTGAAGTGTTGAGAATCGCTGGAACGTTCGAAGCTCGAACGTAGGTTTCTATCCTCACATCGGCTGGCACCGAGTTCACTGCCGCCCCGCCCTTTGTAATTATTGGGTGCACACGAACGGTATCGGCGTCTCTGAACGTTTCTCGCTGGGCGTGAATCGCAGCTAGACCCAGATGGGCCGCATTCAGTGCGTTTACTCCGAGATGAGGAGAACCACCAGCATGCGCCGCCTTGCCGATGTACTGAACGGTCTTACCAATCATTCCGTTATTCGAGCCACCGATTCCAAGAGTTCCCGCCGTTTCACCACCGGTATGCGTGAGCATGGCAATATCGACATCGTTAAAGAAGCCGAGTTTTATAAATTCTTGCTTGCCGCCAAAGAATTCGATTTCGCCCTTCTCTAGTAGCGATTCCCGATATTCGAGCTCGATGTACTCCTCAGCTGGAGTAGCCATAAAACTGATTTTGCCAACCAGCCCGTCTTTTACCGATGGTTCGGTTAGTCCAGCTGCAACCGTAAGCATGGAGCCTATCTGAGCGTGATGTCCGCATGCATGAGCGGCGCCTGTATCGGTATCGGCATGGGCATGACCGGGAACGATCAATGAATCAAGCTCGCCCATCACCGATATGTGAGGCCCCGGCTTGCCTGTATCAAGCATTCCAATAACGCCTGTTTTAGCGATTCCGGTTTGAACTTCTAGTCCTGCGTCTCGGAACCAGTCAGCTACCAGCTTCGAGGTTCGAACCTCACGATACCCACTTTCAGGGTGGTCGAGAATGTCACGGGCAATACGCTCTAGCTCATCTGATCGTTGGTTGACCGTTGAGCTGAAAGAGCTTTTTAAGTTGGCGCGTTCAGCCATCGGGAATTTTCATCGCAATCTAGTGGGTTCGTCGGCGAGTGTAGCAGTCACCCTACTTAGATTCCGTTGGAGCCGTCATAAATAGCTTCTTTATTCGACCATATTGTGGCTACCTCCTCGCCTATACTCACATTCATGAAGAAAGTAGTAATTGCTCCCCAAGGATTTAAAGAAAGCCTAACCGGCATGGAAATCGCAATCGCCATGTCGAAAGGCGTCAAACGCGTTTGGCCTGAAGCCGAAACCGTGCTCATTCCGGTTGCCGACGGTGGTGACGGAACCCTGCAGGCATTAGTCGACAGCTCGGGCGGCGAAGTAAGAACCGCCAATGTTGAAGACGCTATCGGTCGAACAATCGAGGCTGATTGGGGTGCACTCGGCAATGGAAGTACAGCCGTTATCGAAGTTGCGAATGCTGTAGGTCTTGCACGCCTTGGTCAAGATGAACGAGACGTACGTAACGCCTCTACTTTCGGCGTTGGGCAGCTATTCACCGAAGCTCTCGACGCTGGATTCACCGACTTCATCATAGGAGTCGGTGGCAGTGCTACCAACGATGGTGGTGCCGGAATGATTCAAGCGATGGGTGGAAAGCTCACGGATAAGAACGGTGACGAAATCGCTCGTGGTGGCATAGCGCTTTCTTCGCTTGAAAACATCGATGTATCAGGACTCGACCCGCGAATGGCAGAGGTCAACGTCGTTGTCGCATGCGACGTAAATAATCCTCTTTGTGGAACACGCGGTGCATCGGCGATATTTGGCCCACAAAAAGGGGCTACCTCAGAAGATATTCAGGAACTAGATGCTGCACTAGGCAACTTCGCAGAAGTTATCGCTAAAGACCTTCACACCGATGTCGCCGAAATTCCGGGTGCTGGTGCTTCAGGTGGACTAGGAGCCGGCCTAATGGGGTTCTTCGACGCCCGTTTGCGGCTTGGCGCCGATATCGTCCTTGAAGCCGTAAAACTTGAAGATCACCTAAAAGATGCCGAACTGGTAATCGTGGGTGAAGGCCAGTTCGACCGTTCAACCGTCTTCAACAAATCTCCAGTAGCCGTGGCAACTAGAGCAAAACGATATGGCACTCCCGTGATCGGAATCGCCGGTTCACTCGGTGGCGGATTCAGAGAAGTTCACGAACACGGCATCGACGCAGTCTTCAGCCTGGTAAACAGGCCAATGTCGCTCAAAGCGGCAATGGATGACACAAGTCGACTCGTTGCCATCGCAACCGAAGAAGCCTGTCGAGCAATCGCCATCAACCTTTAGTGTGTTGGTTAGGCTTCGCCGAGAATGATCAAGTGGACTTCTAACGGTCCATGAATACCCGTTACGGTCGTTCCTTCGATGTCGGCTGTCTTGCTCGGACCCGATATTAGGTTCATGGAACCAGCCAAATTGCCCGACATGAAATCGTTGCGTTCCATGGCGAACAATTCGTCTAGTGAATCAAGTACTTCACCCGGTCTCAGCACAGCGATGTGGGTTGGCGGTGCGAGCGAAACCAGGCGAGATAGTCCACTACGAGGATGCAGCACGACAGTTCCGGTTTCAGCAATAGCGTAATCAACCCCGGTGATCCCAATGTCGGCCGTGAACGCAGCCGATTTCGAAGCATCGACTAGCTCTGCGCTGTTGTCGCCATCATGCTGAGTAATTCCAAGACTAGCTCCAGTGTTGGCTACAGCCGTGTCGACACCGATTTGATTAAGAACTTCGTGAGTCGATCGCAGAACCGATTTGGCGTTCTTCTCTTCACAAATTTTCGCAACAAGATCGGCAGCATCTTCGGGATTACTAGTGCGGTGGACTTTCCATCCGTTCGTATCTGCCATCGTCGCCATCTGATCGGCTAGTTCTGTTGAACGTGAATTGGCATCTGCCATAGCGCTATCTGCGTTCGCCTTTGCGACGGCAGCATCATCGAATCCAGCCGTGGCAGAATCAGCTGAAGGAGCGACGATTTGATCTCGTCCCAACCCGGTCGTGACAATTGAAATGAACTTAGCTCGGTCGGCCATTATTTCGACCTCCCTAATCGTTTGCTTAGTTTCGATCTCAAAGAACCTGAAGAAATGGACGGGAAGTCACGAGTCGACGTCCAACCTGAAATCGGTGGTGGTGCTTTCTTCAGCCATCCGTTTCTAGACAGAGGACGAAGCGCTAATCCAGCCAATCGCGCTCCCATATCGAAGCGTTTGCGTCCCATCATTCCCATGCGCCACATCTTCCAGACACCACGTTCTTTGGCAGAAGACGCACGTTCGCTCTTATCCGTAGATCCCTCGGCAGTTCGCCATCGAAGCTCAAGAAGCATTCGCGGAATATTAATCTTCACAGGACAAGCATCATGACACGCCCCACAGAGCGACGACGCACTTGGGAGATTGCTGGCATCTTTGACACCCGTAAGCACTGGCGAAACGATAGCTCCGATAGGACCTGGATATACCCATCCATAGGCGTGCCCACCGACCTTGCGGTAGACGGGGCAAGCGTTCAAGCATGCCCCACAGCGGATGCAGTTCAATGACTCTCGCATTTGAGGGTCTTCGAGCAAGTTCTGACGACCATTGTTCATGATCACCAAGTGGAACTCTTCAGGCCCCTCTTCTTCGTCCGATTTCCGGGCTTCGTTCACCATCGTTACGTAGGTTGATATACGTTGACCCGTTGCCGATCGAATAAGAATCCGGAGCATCGTGCTCAGATCCTGAATAGACGGAACGATCTTCTCCATGCCCATCACCGCAACGTGGACGCGAGGCACTGTGGTCGACATGCGACCGTTCCCCTCGTTTGTAACCAACGCTATTGACCCAGATTCGGCCACAGCGAAGTTCACGCCTGTTACCGACATATCGGCACGTTCGAACACTCCACGTAGCTTCTTGCGAGCCATCATCGTTAGTTCGGTGGCGTCGGGAACCCTGTCGCCTTCCTTGAAATCATCATCAAGAAGTTTTGCAACGTCTTCACGAGATTTGTGAACAGCAGGTGCAATCAGGTGATAGGGAGTCTCGTTCGCCAGTTGAATTATGTATTCGCCCAGATCAGTCTCAACCGTCTCGAACCCCTCGGCGTTCATCGCCTTCTCGAGTCCCATCTCTTCCGAGACCATCGATTTGGACTTAATAACCGTCTTGATATCACGCTTGTGGGCCAGGTCGATGATGTGCTGGCGCGCCTCTTCGGCGTCATCGGCGAAGAACACACTTCCGCCGTTCTTCTCGACATTGGTAGCCAGCAGATCTAAGTAGTAATCGAGATGAGCAATCGTGTGATCTTTGATCGCCTTGCCCTTAGTTCGCAGATCTTCCCACTCAGGCGTATCGCTGGCTGCTGTTAAACGTCCTTTGAAGAAGCCCGTGTAAACATGCTCGATTGATTCTTGAATCTGAGCGTTGTTCAGCGTTTGAGCTGCTTTCGATCGAAAGTTAGCTGTGATTGGCTTCAATTCGACGCTCCCGTCGAGCTTGAATTGCGTATCGATTTAGCCAACGCCTCGGCAATGTGAATCACCTTCACGCTTGAGTCACGCCGTCGCAATCCGCCTTGCATCTGGTAGACACAGCCTGTGTCACCAGCAATCACTGTTGATGCACCGGTTGCCTCAATGAAATCGAGTTTCTCATCGAGAATTGCCGATGATATATCAGGCATTTTCACTGAGAACGCACCACCGAAGCCACAACAAACATCAGCTCGTTCCAACGGGGTCATCTCAAGACCTGAGATGTTCGAAAGCATGTCCAGCGGTTCTTCGTTAATTCCTATTTCACGAAGTAAATGGCAGCACTTGTGATACGTCGCCGAAGCGTTGAGTTCTCCAGAAATCGCAGACGTGCCGAAATACTTGGATATGAACTCGGTGAGTTCGAAAACGCGATCGCCAACCAGAGCCGCTCGTCGCAGTAGATCGGCGTCGCCACGGAATAAATCAACGTAGTAGTTACGGACCATCGCTGCGCATGATCCTGACGGAACTACTATTGGCCCATCAGTCTTCTCAAACAATTCGATAAACCGAGCTGCCACCGGATGGGCTTCAGATCGAAATCCACTATTGAACGCAGGTTGGCCACAGCAGGTTTGATCGTTCAAAAAATGAACGTTCACGCCAAGGTGTTCAAGCACTTCGACTGTGCTTTCGCCTACAGACGGTGCGAGCTGATCGACCATGCAAGAAGCAAATAGTGTTACGTGTTTAGGAATCGTTGAATCTGATGAGTCATTTGGCATCAATAGAAATTATCAGATTCCCGTTGCTGATAAACGGTAATTTCTAGCGTTACTAACCGGCTGGGCTGTGGTATTTTTTTTCAATAGTTACAGTGAAAGCTAGAGAAAGAATAAAAGTGCGTTCAACGAAATACGATGTGATTGTCATCGGTGCGGGTATTATCGGCCTTTCGACAGCTATGAATTTGTTAGAGCGATTTCCGCAAATCAAACTCGCAATTCTCGAAAAGAACGCAAAAGAAGGCACGCAGCAAAGCGGTCACAATTCCGGGGTGATTCACTCAGGAATTTACTACCGCCCGGGATCCTTCAAAGCTGATTTCTGTGTGGCAGGACGGGCGTCGATGACCCAATTCTGCGAAGAGAATGAAATTCCAGTTTGGACATGCGGCAAGCTAATTGTCGCCAGCGATGCTGCCGGGGTTGAACGACTCAATGCTCTAGAAGAGCGCGGTACTGCCAATCAAGTCGAAGGCTTGAAGATGGTCGACAACAACGAAATGGCTGAAATCGAGCCTCATGTTGTTGCCCTGAAAGCTCTTTACGCACCCGGAACCGGAATCGTCGATTACCGCAATGTCACAAAGGTCTACGCCGACCGAGTGCGTGCTGCCGGTGGTGACATTCATTTCAACACAGAACTCAACAGTGCCAAAGAAGTAAGCGGAACGACCGTCCTCAGCACCACTTCTGGTGACTTCGAAACCTCAAACGTAATCAACTGCGCCGGGCTTCACTCCGACCTAGTGGCTGAGACCATGGGAGTCGAGACCGGGCTCCGCATCATCCCGTTCCGTGGCGAGTATTACAAGCTCCGCAAAGAGAGCGAATTCCTCGTCAAAGGTCTTATCTACCCTGTTCCTGACCCAGCGTTCCCGTTCCTCGGTGTTCACCTAACCCAAACTATGAAGGGGTGGGTTGAAGCAGGACCAAACGCCGTGCTCGCAACTAAGCGTGAGGGCTATCGCAAGCGTGATTTTTCGATGCGAGATTTCCTGCGAACGATCACCTTCCCGGGCTTTTGGAAGATGGGCGTACGCGAGTGGAAAACTGGCGTGTGGGAGATCAATCGATCTCTTCGAAAGGGCGTGTTCCTCGACAGTCTTCAGCAGCTTGTGCCTGAACTGACTAGCAACGATCTTGCAGGTACAGGGTCGGGTGTAAGAGCCCAAGCAGTCGACCGTGCCGGAAACCTCGTCGATGACTTCAGAATTGAAGAATCACGAGGTGCCATTCACGTGCTGAACGCACCGTCTCCCGGTGCAACATCTTCACTCGTTATCGGCAACTACATCGCCGATCTCGCTGTAAAGAACTTTGGACTTGAGGCTGCGCCACAAGTGGCGGTCAGCTAGGCTAGCCGCCGCTTTAGCGCATTCGGTTGTCGCCGGACCACATGTCAGCGTTAGCACCCAACTTAGCTTTTACCGGCACGGTCGCTGCCGAAAGTCGATCGGCTACACCGTCTGGCAATTCGTATTCGAACGCTGGGATGTTCAGATCCAGCTCTTCAGGCGAACGTGCACCGACAAGCAAAGCCGTAATACCAGGGCGAGAACGAACCCACGCTAGTGCGACTTTAGCCGGGTGTTCACCAAGCTCGTCGGCAATTTTGATTACCTGTGCAATCGCATCGAATGCTTCAGCTTCGCAACCGTCTTCACCATGATTAGATAGCGGTCGATCATTGCTGAATAGGCGCGATCGTGAAAGACCATCTGGAACATCGTCGGCAGAAGCGTATCGTCCAGTCAGAAGACCTTGAGCCAGCGGGCTGTAGCAAATCAGACCTATGTTGTTGTCGAGGCATTTTGGAGCGATTTCAACTTCGATAGGACGCCATAGCAAGTTGTAAGGCAGTTGGTCGGTGACTATTTCAGCCGACTCAAGTGCTGCTGAAAGATCGCCCACGCCAAAGTTGCACACTCCGATAGAACGAATTTTCCCTGAATCGCGAAGTTTCAAAAGTGCAGCCATCGAGTCTTCAACAGCAACGCTGTGGTTTGGCCAATGGATTTGGTATAGGTCGATGTAATCAGTCTGAAGCTTTTGAAGACTTGCGTCGCAAGTTTCTTCAACGAGATCGGGCACGAGATGTGGAGGGCTGATCTTGGTAGCAATTACCGCTTCATCACGCCTACCCGCCAACGCCCTACCGAGTACTTCTTCAGAATGAGAATCGTCGTTATACCCTTCCGCTGTATCGAAGAAGGTGATTCCTTTGTCGAGAGCAGCATGGACAGTCGCAATCGAAACGGCGTCATCCTGAGGTCCCCAAACGCTTCCACCTGCAAACGGCCAGCATCCAAGTGCGAATTCTGAAACTTTGATATCGGTGTTTCCGAGCGAGTTGTACTGCACGCGTGTTCTCCTAAAGGCAAGAAATGTCGAATTGCTGCGCACTCTAGCACCGCAGCCAGTGGATAGACCGGCCAAAGCCGGCGCTTCGAATCAGATATCATCTGTGCAGCAGTAGTGTTCAGCTACACATCACTCGGGGGTTATCAATGATCAAAGTCAGTATCGCCAGCAGCGAAGATCGCGCAAAAGGCGTCGCTCAGTCTCTAGAACTAATCGATTCCGAAGTCGTTATCCCAGATCGCCCAGTGATGGTTAAGCCGAATTTCGTAACGACAACGAACCAACTGGCAGCCACTCATGTCGATGCAACCCGAGCCACATTGGAATACCTCTCAGGCAAAGGTGTCAGCGATTTCGTGATCGCTGTTGGTCCAGCACTTGGAACACCCGATTCCGGATTCGACAACTATGGCTACCGCGATCTGACCAATGACTTCAAAATCGAATTCATGGATCTGAACACCGACGATCGTATCCCCGTACCCGCATTCGATGATCACCTGAACCCACAGACGCTCTACATGTCAAAACGCCTGTCAGAGTCGTACGTCGTATCTGTATGTCCGATGAAGACTCACAACAACGTGGTTGTCACGCTCGGGCTGAAGAACATCCTTGTTGGAACACTTTCAGGTGTCGAAGAGAAGCGCAAAATCCACAAGGGCAGTAAGGCAATCAACCTCACGCTAGCCAAGATGGCACAGCATGTAGTTCCAGATCTCACCGTTATCGACGGCGTGATTGGGATGCAAGGCGACGGACCTATTGACGGTTTCGAGATGCCATCGAATGTTGTCGTTGCTTCACATCACGGTATTGCTGCCGACGTCGTTGGTCTCCAAGTCATGGGCTACGACCTCAACCAGGTCGGTTACCTTCGATACGCGATGGAACTGCGAAATCTAGCACTCGACGACATCGAGGTTGTCGGTGAATCTATCGACACCGTGAAAGTTTCGTACGCCGATCACAAAGACATCGAAGAACAGCTAACGTGGCCGTTACAGGGCGACTGGCACGGCGTATTCGATCACGACTAGATCACTCTTTGATATCGGCTGAATCTGTGCCTGAGCTGCTAGCGTAACCATCTTTGAACGATGTCCGTACTATTCGACGCGCCCGGTACAGGCCGGCTCACCTATCCAATCGATGAACACCTTTATGGCAAAACGCTTTCTAACTAATTTGAGTCTAGTACTACTTACAGCGATTCTCACGATGTCATGTTCGACCGAGGAGACCGCCAGCGAAATTAGTGCCGCAGCTGCCATCGCTAGTCCAACACCGACGCCCGTCGTGACCAACCAAAATGGATTGACTACTATCGTGGTCAATCTGGCTCCGACCGAAGGTGAAGGGCAAACCGGTACAGCGACGTTTGTATCCGACGGCTCAACGACAACGGTCGAAATCGAAGTGAAACCTCCTGCGGCTGAGGCACAGCCAATTCACGTTCATACCGGCGTTTGTACAGATGTCGGAACCGTTCGGCACGCGCTGCAGAATATCGTGAAAGGCATGTCCGTGACGATCATTGATCAATCGATTGCCGAGATCACTGAAGGTGGAGCGCTGGTCAATGTTCACGCGTCCTACACAGAATCATCGAACTACACAGCGTGCGGTCAGCTTCCCGATTCGCTCACCAACTAAGCAGCATCGACGGAACTCTCACCAAGTTTCAGCATCGGCAGTTCGACCCTCACAGTGGTCCCCTGCCCTTTGGTCGAATCCACAGTCAGACTGCCCCCGTGCAATTCGACGATCTGCTTACAGATGACCAACCCCAGACCGTTTCCGGGAACCTGACGTGTTTCACTGTTGTCTGACCGAAAGAACGGAGTAAACAGTTGCAACTTGTCTTCGGTTGATATTCCGATTCCGTCATCTGTAATTTCGGTCACAAAAATAGATTCGTTCGAATACGTGTTGACCGAAATATTCGAACCTTCAGGCGAGTACTTCGACGCGTTCGACAACAAGTTCGTAATGACTTGGTTTAGTCGGGTCCTATCACCATCAATTGAGATTGAATCAGAATCAGCGCTGCTGGTGATCGTTTGAAATTTTGCATCGAAAATTGGGTTCATCGAATCGATTGAACCGTCGATAATCTCTCGGACATCCAGGTTCGCCAATTCGAGTTCCAACTCATCGGCTTCGACCCGTGACAAATCCAACAGATCTTTCACCAACGCTCGCATTTGAGTCTCACCACGATTAATAGCTGCCACCATGCTTAGCTGTCGATCAGACAGATTTTCTTCTTTGTTCTTCATAAGCATTCCCGCAAAAGCTGAAATGCTGGTCAACGGATTTCCAAGTTCGTGGGTAACTACCGAAAGAAGTCGTAATCGAGATTCGTCTGCCAGTTTCAAATCAGCGTTTCTCTGGTCAAGTTCAGATACCAACATATGTTCATGAACAAGTAGCTGCTGTAGTTTGGATCGCGACTCGTTTTGAGCACGATGCCCGCGCATCACGACAATCATCAAACTGGCGAACACGACGGTCATTACTCCAATAACCATCCAGAACCTAAACTGAGCGCCAGCGGAAGTTGCCGCATCAATAGCTGTCGATACATCTCGGAACATCACTATTGTGGTTTCGTGAGAATCGGGCCCAGGCACTCGTCCTTCAGTGAACACTGGCACACGAGTGATTACGGCCTCAATCAGCGCTGTATGCCCGTCTAGGCCGCTTACAGCCGCCGCACCTACGTATTCACCATTCGCAGTGTTAGGGCCTTCTGCGTACAACGAGTCGTCGCCGATGTAGAACGGGTCAGTCGAATAGATGATCTCGCCTGTGTTGTCCAAAATATCGACACGTGCAACCTGCTGGCCAGCAAGGGCGTCGAGGACGATCCGATCGATAACCGACATGTCGTTTGGCAGGCTGAGCAGCATGCCAGCGGTCGGATCGGTAATTTGGCTTAGCTCTTCGACGATGCGGAATGTCGAAACTTTAGCCGGGCCGAGTGCCTCTGTTTCCAGACGCGAGATAACGCTCTCACGTTCAACGCGGCTTGAAACGAAATTCACAGCCACTAGTGCAGCGAGAACAATCAATATGCTTGCGAGTGCGTACTGTTTGACCGGTGAACCCGTGATTATCGAATCTTCAGTTGGAAGACCCGAATGGCTTAACCCATGGTCAACAGAACTCATATTTTCCAGTTCCACACTTCAACGATACGTCGACATCCATTGATCGGACTCGCGAGCAGATACGAAAGCACACTGCGTGCTTCATCGCAGTAAGATGCGAAACGATTGGCTCACGATGCAACAAAAACTAGCAGATCGTTCCTGCCACATTCCCGCACCAATCCATCTGAGATAGAACCACGGGCAAACTATTGATAATTACCAAAATCGAATACGAAATCTTAGTATGGCCAGAACTCAACCCACAGTTCTGGATGTCGTTATTACCCGTCAATCGACCGCACGAATTGATAGTCAAAGTTCACACCGATGAAGGTGTCGTGGGAATTGGCCACACCGATCAAATTCCGGGGATTTATCGAATCGACTCGTCAGGTAAACCTAGCCCTAACGCTGCCTCACGCATACTTCCGGATCTGATCGAGCCTCTATTGATTGGTAAAGACGCTGGTGATATCGAATCACGCTGGAACGACATGTTCGGCGTGACTTTCCAGAGAAGGTGGAATCGAAACGGCTGGACCCGAGGCCAGTTGATGGCTGTCATCGCTGCGATCGATATGGCTCTATGGGAGATTGCTGCCAAACGCGTCGAGAAGCCTGTGTATCAATTTATTGGTGGTTCAGAAAACGCCATCCGGTGTTACATGGCTGGTGGCTACTATCGAGAAGGCAAGACCATCGAACACCTTAGACGTGAGATGGAAGTCTTCCGTCGTCAGGGATTTACTGCTGTGAAGATGAGAGTTGGCGGAGATTCGCTCGATGTTGATCTCGAACGCGTTGCAGTGGCTCGTGAGGCACTCGGCCCTGATGTTTGGCTGATGCTCGACGCTAACGAAGCGTATGAATCGAATGATGGAATC
The DNA here is from genome assembly GCA_018650845.1 of Chloroflexota bacterium. GTDB lineage: Bacteria > Chloroflexota > Dehalococcoidia > Lucifugimonadales > Lucifugimonadaceae > Lucifugimonas. The sequence goes on from JABIFF010000011.1 coordinate 104,158, forward strand.
GAGGCTGCGAAGGCATTCGCTGCACACGATATCTTTTGGTTTGAAGAGCCGGCTCGCTGGTATGAAGGATCTTCGGTATGGAAGCGAGTGGCCGAAGAAGGTGGCATTGCAGTCGCTGGAGGCGAGCAAGCAGCTGCCCGCTGGGAAGCATCTGATCTGGTCGAATCGGGTGCTATTAGTTATATGGAGTTCGATGGCATGCGAACCGGCGGGCCTTCAGAATGGCTCAAGGTAGCAGCAATCTGCGAAAAAGCCGGTATTCCAATGGTTCCTCACCACGGACCACTAATTCACGCACATCTCGTGTCGGCAGTCTCGAATGGTCTGATGGTCGAGGTATTTCCGAATCCAGCTGAATACGGCCCCGAAGACGAACTCGAATTCACGCGATGGGATCGAAAGTACGAGATGTTCAGTTCTTACCCGGAAATAGTCGAGGGGAGTCTAATTCTCCCTGACACTCCCGGTTGGGGATTTGAGTTAGACGAAGATGCTGTGGGTCGACTAAGAGTTGGACAGTAGGCCGAAGCTCGCTGTACCCAGTTCGTTCGTTGAATAAGCTGTTTCTTGGCGGGAGTGCAAGGTAGTCGAACCCTCCGCGCACGCCGCCAATCCTCGCAGAAGGCACGGCGCACGCCAGCGGAGTTGAAATTCTCAGAAAGCCGACATATTAGTATAAATCGGCTCTCCAAAAACGCTGTTTTGCACCTATCTACACGCATGCTGGTTACAAACCGCTCACTTTGGAATCACCTCTTCGCAGTTCCAGTCGATGAGCATTTGTAGGCGGTCGCACATTGCGATCATGTTCAGGCGACCTTGTTCAGTCTTGAGCATTTGCTCCCCGCCCATTGCAAGGCCGACCATCCTCAATGGAAATCGGGTCAGTGCAGCCTCGCGAATATCATGCTCAAGTTCAGATCTGGTGTAGTCACGAACTCCACCGTCGATGAGGGCAGTGTAGTACTCCGAGATCAGGTCACTTTCGATTGCACGTCTTGATTCGACCGAAAAGCTTGAACCCAAAAAATGGGCCATATCTATCCCGCACTTCGCCGCTTGTGGCTGTTGCCAATCAAACACAACGGGATGAGTCGATCCATTCTGTGAATCATCAAAAAACATGTTCGCAGTACGAAAATCGCCGTGGGTAAGAGTTGTAGGTTTGTTCGTCCGATTAACTCTCAATTCATGAAATTTCGGAGCTAAACGGCGCCCCAATTCCTCTATGCCTGCCGGAAGGTATTCGCCTCTAAGTTCGACGAATTTATCGAGTGTGTTTGAGAAATTTCTCGATAATTGATCGGGTGTCCCGAAGGTATACATACCCGACAGCCACGGGTACTCATGCAGCCTTGGACTTCCCCACCAATCTGCATTCAAACGAGCCAGATCACCAAATACGGCGACAGCATCCTCGTAGTTGCAGTCATCCGAGCCATCTACCGATCTGAGATGGCTCAAATCCTCAACAAGAATCAGGAAGTGCCCTGTGTCTGCGATGAAATCAGAAAAGAAAACTGCCGGGGTTTTGAGGTCGAGCTTAGGAGCTAAGTCTCTGTAAAAACTCGCTTCCCTCGAGTAATTTTGAATCCGTATCTTGGGGGCATCGGGGCCGAAATCAGCAGCAGGATGCTTCGCTACGATTTTCTCTGGAGCGTTATCCTCGATGTGGTCATATCCGACGGTGAGCAAGTGAAGCGCAGCGGTTACGCCACTGTCTTCACCCAGTGGACTGGCTTCAATCGACACAACCCGCGCCCGCTTGATCGCCCCGCTCTCGCGCAGTGCCTGCGTCAGCCACTCAGGTGTGATCTCATCGGCCGTTCGTGGAAAGTTGCTCACTTCGGAATCACCTCGTCGCAGTTCCAGTCGATGAGCATTTGTAGACGGCCGAGCATCCCGATCAGATTGTTTTTCCCTTGCTCAGTTTCGAGCATTTTTTGCCCGCCAAAACTGAGTCCACCGAATCTGGCGAACACTCTGGTGAGCACAGCGTGCTGGATATCTCGTTCTAGCTCTTGTTTAGAAAAATCTTTGACACCATGATCGATCAGTGTGGTGTGGTATTCGTCCATCAGCCGGTGTTCCACCGCTTGCCTCGTATTCACGGTGAAACTTGAACTCAGGAAATGCGCCACATCCATTCCGCCTCTCGCAGCTTGAACATTTTGCCAGTCGAACACCACGGCCCTTGGCCTTCCGGATTCTGAGTGATCGAAGAACATGTTCGCCGTACGAAAATCGCCGTGAATCAGCGTCTTTGGTTGCTGCGTTATCGCAGCTCCCATCTCGTGCATATTTGGAGCCAGCTTGCGAGTTAGTTCCTCCACACCTTCTGGGACGAACTCACCCGCAAACGACAGTACTTTTTCAAGGCGTTCGACCAGGAGGTTCGACATGTTTTCCGGAGAACCATCGCCAGTAAAGACGTTGTACCAGCTGTGTTTATCGAGGTCTGGATGTCGCCACCACGCGGCGTGAACGATTGATAGGTCATGTATCGCCGACAGCGCATACTCGATGTCACAGTCTTCGGAACCGCTGAACGCTTTCATGCCGTTCAAATCTTGCTGAAGTATTAAAACGTGCTTGGTATCGGGATCGAACTCTGAAAAGAAAATCTTCGGAGTTTTTATTTCCAGTTTGGGAGCCCAGTCTCGATAGAAGTTCGCCTCAGTCTCGTAAAAGCGAACGTGTGGCATTCCAAGTCGTATCGCTTCTTCGGTAACCGCTTGTTTGGAAATTAGTACGGTCGGCGCACCGTGTTCGGGCGTATCGTAAGTAAGCTCAAGACGATTAATCGCAGACGTTACCCCGCTATCCTCACCCATTCGGGTAGCGGAAATCGACTCGACCCGAGCCAGCTTGATTGCCCCGCCGTCGCGCAGGACCTGCGTCAGCCATTCAGGCGTGATCTCATCAACAGTTCGTGGAAAGTTCATATGCCAGCCCTTGGCGATTTAGGTTTCGCGATACGGGCGCATCATAGCCGAAATTCAGGCTGGCGGGAGTGCAAGGGAGTCGAACCCTCCGCGCACGCCGAAGGACGCACGCCAGCGGAGTTGAAGTCCGTGAGGCCCACCGGGACCCATCCACTCCCC
>JABIFF010000008.1 GCA_018650845.1 Chloroflexota bacterium
AGGCAAGTAATTGACGACTTCAGAGACCCCGCAAGTTGCTGCAGTAGAAACTGAGCAAGAGGAGACTCTGGCGCCTCTCGACCTGCGTTCGCTTTTTGTCGCTGGTGTGCACTTCGGTCACCCTTCTAAGCGATGGAATCCTAAGATGTCTGAATACATCTTCGGCAAGCGCTCGCGTGCACACATCATCGACCTTTCCAAGACAGTTGTATCTCTGAAAACCGCTAAGGAATTCATCGAGAAGATTGTTGGTCAGGGCGGCGAGTGTTTGATGGTCGGGACTAAGGCCCAGGCTCAGACTCCCATTAAAGAACAGGCCATACGAGCCGGTTCCATGTACATCAACCAACGTTGGTTGGGTGGCATGATGACGAACTTCCAGACTATCCAACGTCGTATCGAACGACTGGTATTTCTTGAAGATGCTTTCGCCAAGGACACAGTTGTTGCTCAGACCAAGCGTGAGTCACTCATGCTTGCTGCTGAAGTAGTACGACTGAACAAGTTCTTTGGTGGCATCAAGGAAATGGAAAAGCTGCCACAGGTTCTGTTCATCGTAGATATTGAAAAAGAAAAGATCGCTGTTGCGGAAGCAAAACGACTCGGTATCCCGATCGTTGCAATTGTTGACACAAACTGCGACCCAACAGAAGTCGACTACGCCATTCCTGGTAACGACGACTCTGTACGTTCTATCACTTTGATCACACAGCACATTGCTGAGTCGATCATGGCTGGTAAAGCTTCGGCTAAGGCTCTTCGTGAAGAACGAATGGCTGCTGAAGCTGAACTCGAAGCACAGGAAGCAGCTGCTCGAGCAGCTGCTCAGGCTAAGGCTGCTGAACGAGCTGCTAAGGCTGCTGAAGAGAAGAAAGCCGCCGACGCTAAGAAGGCTGCAGAAGCCAAAGCTGCTGAAGCTGCAAAGCCAGCCCCAGAAGCTAAAGCAGAAAAAACTGCTGAAGCAAAGGCCGATGCTAAGGACGCACCTAAGGCAGAAGCGAAAGCTAAGCCAGCTGCAAAACCTGCAGCTAAGGCCGATGCTAAGCCGGCTGCTAAGGCAGAAGCCAAGCCAGCTGCTAAGGCGGAAGCCAAGACTGAAGAGAAGCCTGCCGCTAAGGCAAAGGCTGCTCCTAAGAAGGCTGCTGCAAAGCCAGCTGCCAAGGCAAAGCCTGCAGCTAAAAAAGAAGAAGCTCCTAAGGCAGAAGCTAAAGCTGACGACAAGGCTGACTCTAAGTAGTTAGTTCGGTCAGTTAGCTTCAGTAGACGAATAGAAATAATTTAGGCAGTCGCTGGCGTTCATCAGGATTTACTTCTGAGGCGCTGCGGTTGTCGAACGAGGATAAAGACGTGCCAGTATCAGCTGCACAAGTAAAAGAACTCCGCGACAAGACCGGTGCTGGAATCATGGATTCCAAGCGAGCTCTTGAAGAAGCGGATGGCGACATTGCAAAGGCCGAAGCACTTCTCAATGAGAAGGGCTTGGCTTCAGCCGCTAAGAAGGCTGGTCGAGAGACTTCAGAAGGTTTAGTTGTTTCTTACATTCACACCGGTGGCCGAGTCGGTTCGCTAGTCGAACTGAATTGCGAGACCGATTTCGTTGCTCGAACTGAAGAGTTCGAAGCGCTGGGTCGAAACCTTGCGATGCAGGTTGCTGCTATGAGCCCGCTTCACGTTGATCGTGAATCGGTTCCTGAGGGTGAAGAAGTTGCCGACGAGCAGCTTCTTTCCGAGCAGGAGTACATTCGAGATTCCAGCATGAAGATTGCTGAGCTCGTAAAGGAAACAATCGGCAAGCTCGGTGAGAACATTCGTATAAGACGATTCTCTCGCTTCGAACTTGGCGGATAATTGATCAACTGAATGCCCGGCCAATTGGCCGGGCATTTTTGTAAGTGTGAAAAAAGTGACGACAGGGAGAGCTACGAATGACTGAACCAGCATATTCTCGTGTGATTCTGAAAATGTCTGGTGAGTCGTTTAAAGGCGATGGTGAATTCGGCTTAGATGCCGACACTCTGCACTTTGTCTCACAACAGATCAAAGACATTTCCGATATGGGTACCGAAGTCGGTGTAGTAGTTGGCGGTGGTAACTTCTGGCGAGGTGCTGATTACGAGCAGACCGGTATGGACCGCTCGACAGCCGACTTCGCTGGAATGTTGGCAACGATCATGAACGCTCTTGCACTGCAAGACGCGCTCGAACGTGTAGGTGTCACAGTTCGCACACAGTCGGCTATTTCTATGCCTTCTGTCGCCGAGCCTTACATCCGTCGTCGAGCAGTGCGTCACCTCGAAAAAGGGCGTGTAGTGATTTTCGCTGGTGGTACCGGTAACCCGTACATGACGACCGACACCGCAGCGGCACTTAGGGCGCTTGAGATCGGCGCTACGGCGTTGATCATGGCCAAGAATGGCATTGACGGCGTATACGATTCAGACCCGATGAAGAACCCCGCTGCGAAGAAGTACGAGAAGCTCACTCACTACGATGCACTGTCGCAGCGATTGCAGGCTCTCGATAGCACGGCTCTTTCTTTGTGCATGGATAACTCGCTACCAATCGTGGTGTTCGATATATTCAAGGCTGGAAATCTCGCTTCGATTCTTTCTGGCGAGCATGTTGGCACGCTTATTAGCGACGATTCCAACTAATAATTGCCGGTTTGCCGTTGGCTAGCGGGTGGAAATCATCCGCTGTCAGTTGTATTTTTTGTGTGAGCGGATGGAACCCTTTACCCATCTGCAGAGATAGGTCCCGGGGGAACTACGATGCTGGATGAAACTCTCTCCGACGCTAAACAGCGTATGGCGGATACCGTTGATGCCCTGAAAAGGGAAATGGCGGGCGTGCGAACAGGGCGTGCTGCGACAGGCCTGGTCGAGAATCTGAAAATCGACTACTTCGGTAGTGATATGCCGCTAAATCAGCTCGCTCAAATCAGCGTTGGCGATGCGCGTTTGCTGGTTATTCAGCCGTGGGACAAGAACGCTATCGATCCGATTGCTAAGGCAATTCAGAATTCCGACCTGAGTATTTCTCCGAACATTGATGGCGCAATCATTCGCCTGAATCTGCCCCCTTTGACGGAAGAACGCCGTCGAGATCTTGTGAAGTCGCTCAAGTCACGAGGCGAAGAGAGCAAGGTATCGATTCGTAGCACTCGTCGTGATGCGCAGGATATGATCCGCACGATCGAGAAAGATGGCGACGCCTCTCAGGACGATTGCCAACGCTCGTTGAAGGATTTGCAAAAACTCACCGACGATGCAGTAGCGACTATTGATAGCGAATCTGCGGCTAAGGCTGAAGAGGTGATGCAGGTTTAATCCTGCCCTCAGCATCGTTAGTTGCTAAAACTGACGAACCGAAACGAACTGTAGATGACTGCCAATCCAGAAGCATCAAAACGTACGGGGGAAGGTTCTCAAGCCGTTCCTAATCACGTCGCGATCATCATGGATGGAAACGGCCGCTGGGCCGATGCGCGGGGAGTGGATGTTTCCGAAGGTCATCACGCTGGGTTTGAAAATCTGCAACGGGTAGTTGCTGATTTCGCGAAGCGTGGCGTTCGTTATCTGACCATGTACGCGTTCTCTACTGAGAACTGGGATCGTCCGGAACCAGAAGTAACTGGCATTCTCGAACTTGCAATTGCTGTGATCGCCCACGAAGCAGAGCAGTTGCACGAGAACGATGTTCGGATCAAGCATTTGGGTCGTGTCGATCGACTTTCAGACGAGCTTCGTGATGAACTCGCACAGGCTGTCGATATGACCGCTGACAACACGGGACTCACTCTTGGCATTGCGTTCGATTACGGTGGTCGTGCCGAAATCGTTGATGCCGTTAAGAACGTGATGGCGGATGGCGTGGCTGCTGAAGACATTAGCGAAGAGAAATTCTCTAAATATCTCTACACATCGGATATGCCTGAAGTTGATCTGATGATCCGCACTGGTGGCGATTACAGAATCAGCAATTTCCTACTGTGGCAGACTGCGTATTCCGAGTTCTATTTTCCGGATGTGCTTTGGCCTGACTTCTATGGCAAACATATTGATGACGCGTTCGAATCGTTCAATGAACGCCAACGTCGATTTGGTAAACGGATTTAACTTGTTTCTAGTTGTTGCGATTGACTCAGCGCATTTCGCCGACTGCCAACCGGAAAGCCCCAACAGGAATTTCACTTGCGTGTAAGAATAATCAGCGCAATTGTCGGGATTCCAATCGTCCTGCTGGCGATCTGGCTTGAACTGCCGGGTATCGGTGCGCTAGCGATTCTTGCAGGGTTAATCGGTGGATTTGAGCTTCATCGCATGATGCGGCCTGGGGCGTCACGCACCGGCAGCGTGAGAATCATCTCGTTGGTTATGGGGCCGGCGTTACTTGCTGGAATCGCTACTTGGATGGTTTCTGAGGGGCGATTGAGTGGCGACTATATGCCCATCCTCTTGGCAACGATTTTCGCTCTCGCTGTGCTGGTTCGAGATACCGCTAGCCTCGGGCGTTCGTCCTCGGGTCGGAATCCCAAAGAATGGGTTTACTGGGTGTTTGCAGCCTACGTTGGACTTGCATTGGCGCATGCTCCCGTACTGGTGAATTTGGATCAGGGGCGTGAGCTGATATTGCTGGCGATCCTCACTACGTTTGCTGTCGACTCGGTTGCGCTATTTGTGGGCGTATCGATAGGTCGACACCGTTTGGCGCCAAAGATCAGTCCTAAGAAATCGTGGGAAGGCGCGGTCGGTGGAGTGGTTGGCGGAGTTATTGCCGCAATTGCCATCGATGCCGCATTCGATATCCCGTTTTCCGTTGTCACTGCAGGGATCTTGGGAGCCGTACTCGGCGTAACAGGTGTTGTTGGTGATCTTTACGAGTCGTGGATCAAGCGTCGTGCTGAAGTAAAAGACAGCGGCACGTTGATACCCGGTCATGGTGGAATTCTGGACCGTTTGGATAGCGTGATACCTAACTTGGCGGTCGTATACTGGGCTGCAGTATGGAGCCTACTATAAAAAAGCTAGTAATTCTGGGGTCGACCGGATCGGTTGGAACCCAGACACTCGACATTGTTCGCGCATTCCCTGACCGATTCGAAATCATTGGGCTGTGCAACGGTTACAACACGCCGTTGTTCAAGCAACAGATCGATGAATTCAAGCCGAAATATTTCAATACTCTCGGCGATATCGAATCTGGTTATGGTGGAGCTAAGTTCGCTCCAGCAGACGAGATAGTCGTTCTCCCTGAAGTCGATCTCGTTGTCGCCGCCACAGTCGGTTGCGCAGGAATGCCGCCAGCTATTGCTGCACTTCAGGCAGGCAAAGCGCTTGGGCTAGCCAACAAAGAAGTGATCGTCATGGCTGGCGAGAAGCTTATGGAAGCGGCACGCACGAGTGGATCAGCAATATTGCCGATCGATAGCGAACCTTCAGCACTGTGGCAGTGTGTTGAGGGCGAAATTAGCGAACCGTCTCGATTGATCATTACTGCTTCGGGTGGGGCGTTCAGGGACCGTACGTGGGATTCGCTTGGCGATGTCACACCTGAGCAAGCATTGAATCATCCAACCTGGACGATGGGCCCCAAAATCACGATCGATGCCGCAACGTTAATGAATAAGGCTTTCGAAGTGATCGAGTCGAGATGGCTGTTCGACATGCCTTTCGACCAGATAGACGTCACGATTCATCGCCAGAGCATCGTTCACTCGATGGTCGAGTTCTCCGATGGAACGATCAAAGCGCAATTAGGGCCTACGAGCATGCTTCAGCCAATTCAGCATGCGCTATTTCATCCCGAACGACAGGCGAACGAGAATCTTCCCAAACTAAATGCGGTCACTATGGGCTCGCTTACGTTCGAGGAGATGGACTCAACGCTGTACCCGTGCTTTGAGTTGGCTTTGGAGTACGGCAAGAAGGGCGGGACTTTTCCGGCTGCACTTGCTGGTGCCGATGAAGCAGCTGTCGAATTGTTCTTAAATCGCAAAATTCGGTTCACCGACATACCGGATGTCGTCGCAAAAACACTCGGTGCTCACAAGCCAATAACTGCGCCTTCTATCGCCGATACGATTGAAGCTGCGCAGTGGGCAACCGAAACCACACTGGCTCGCCACAATTAGTTCATGAATCTGAGCTAGCATTAAGAAATATGCCAGAAACAGTATTTTTCGGTGTCGTCACATTTCTACTTGTGCTCGGCCCCCTCGTAATCCTCCACGAACTAGGTCACCTATACACCGCCCGACGCTTCGGAGTTAAAACTCTCGAATTCGGATTCGGATACCCGCCACGAGCTGGTGGTATCTGGAGCGGTAAGACGCCGGTCATCATTGACGATGAAACCGGTTACGAAATCGACAAAGAATCGCTTGTCGGTAAGACAGTCACGATTCGAACGATGCGAGACGATCAAGGTAAGACCGTCGCTGTGAGCGTTCGCCCCCGAGCCAAAGGCGATGACGCCGAAGCTTCCGAAGGCGGGCAAATTGTCACAGGTAAGGTCAAGTCGGTAGACGGAAACCAGATTGTCGTAGCCGACATGCTGTGGTCGTTCAACTGGCTTCCACTCGGCGGATTCGTTCGCATGGTGGGTGAAGAGAGCAGCAGCGCTGTGAATTCACTAGGAAGCAAGCCACGATGGCAGCGGATTGTTGTGATGGCGGCTGGAGCGTTCGTGAACGCCGTAATTCCGTTCATACTGCTTCCGCTCGTGCTCATGATTCCGTCTGAGAAACCCGTTGGTGATGTAACTATTCAGACGGTGTTCCCTGGTTCTCCCGCTGATCTCGCTGGAATTCAACCCGGTGACAAGATCGTGAAGGTCGATGGCCGCCGAATTGAAAACATTTCGGAACTGCAGCAGGCGGTTACCGTAAAGCTCGGTGCCGAGAGCACTTGGGAGCTTCAATCGGGTGTGCCGAATATTTTCGCTCGACCTGCTGAGCCGCAGTACCAGTACACAGGCGATGTTGAGAAGGCGACGCTCATCCCACGATGGAAGCCGCCTAGTCGTCAGATCGTCGCTGTAGTCGAAGACCCAACCACCGAAATGGCACTTTCTCGCGCACGTGTGTTCGATGTCGCAGTTGGACTCAACACGATTTTGACTGTTGTAGATGAACCTACTGACACTCTTTACGAGATATCTAACGAAGCCGCAGCAAAACTCGATCCGCCTGCTTCGATGGGCGACATTCTTCGAGTGGTGGTAACTGCTGAAGAGGCTGGTAAACAGATTTCACTAGCTGACGCTCGATTGCACGACAATGGGCTTGGCATCAAGACGACTGTTCAAGAGGGTGCGACCGGAGTTCAGATTTCGACTGAAAACAGCGAGATCGTGAACGAAGGACTTAGTCCGCTTGAGGCGTTCCCGCTTGGTTGGCGCCATGCGCTCGACACGCTTGTGCTGACTCGAAACGCCCTAACGACTACGATCATCGGTAGTTCGAATCCTCAGTTCGAAGGTCCTTCGACTGTTGGTCCGATCGGTATCGGTCAGCTCACTGGTGAGATTGCCGTTGCTGATGCCGGACTCGGTGCGAAGATCATTACTTTCGCAACACTGGCAGCTACTCTGAGCCTTTCACTGGCAATCTTGAACATTCTCCCAATTCCAGCTTTGGATGGCGGACGAATCTTCTTCGTCTTCGTCGAGATCGTTCGACGTGGCAAGCGGATTTCTCCTGAACGAGAAGGACTTGTTCACCTCGTTGGGTTTGCGCTGCTTATCGGGCTTATCGCTGTGATTTCAGTGCAGGACGTAACACGTATCATCAAGGGCGAATCGTTCTTCTAAACGGTTCGTCTTGATGTTCGTAGGGCTTCGTACGCGTTCGCAAATCTAGAGGACGATTGAATTGACCCTGTCACAGGCACGTCGGAACCAGCTAATTATCGCTGCGATTTCTTCTGTGTTGTTGGCGACACTTTGGGCGGTTGGCGATCTTCCCCGATCGATGAACTACGCTCTGCCGTTTGTGATCGCAGCGCTATGGGTTCCAGCTTTTCTGGCTCATAAGCAGCGCGATGGCGGGCTGGTGTGGAACGCTTTCTTTGGCGTGTTGGGCATCGCTGTCATCGGCGTAATTGTTCGAGCCGTGTGGCTGATCGGCAGAAGCTGAGTTTCACAATTGTGCAGAGAGTGCTGAAATTTCTGTCAGCCGACAGGTAAAATTGTTGGCGTATTTCGTTTGAGCACTATTAGTTGGAGCAATTGAACTGGCGGCAAGAGATAACACCCACCCAGTGAGCGTTGGCGGTGTGATGATCGGTGGAGGCAACCAAGTTGTCGTTCAATCGATGACGGACACCGACACAGCTGATATCGAAGCGACTGTCGCCCAAGTGAAGCTGCTTGCCGATGCCGGTAGCGAGATAGTTCGTATCACTGTCAACAATGCCGCAGCCGCGCAGGCGGTGCCTGAAGTTAGCAAGCGACTAGCTGACTTGGGCTGCAACGTTCCATTGGTTGGCGACTTTCATTTCATCGGACACCGTCTGCTCAAGGACTATCCCGATCTCGCTGCGACTCTCGCAAAGTTCCGCATTAACCCCGGAAACGTTGGGCGCGGCGTTCGGCACGATGAGAACTTCACCCAGTTTGTAGAAATTGCCCGAGACCTTGGCACGCCGGTTCGTATTGGTGTGAACGCAGGGAGTCTTGATCCCGACGTTATGGCGGCGAAGATGGACGAAAACTCTCGTACCGCCTCACCACTGAATTCTGAGCAGGTCGAGAATAAGGCGCTTGTAGAAAGCGCACTTTCGAGCGCCGAAGCAGCACTTGATATTGGGCTTACACCGAACCAGATAATTATTTCTTGCAAGGTTTCACGGTTGCCTCAAATGGTCGCTGTTTATCGCGAGCTGTCTGAGAAATCTGACTTCGCATTGCATTTAGGACTCACTGAAGCTGGAATGGGGCAGAAGGGTGTCGTTACGACTACTGCCGCTTTGAGCACTCTGCTTGAGCAGGGCATTGGCGATACGATTCGCGCTTCGCTAACTCCTGAAGTTGGTGGTGACCGGTCGAAGGAAGTTCGCCTTTGTCAGGATATTTTGCAGGCGGTTGGTCTACGACGCTTTAGGCCATCGGTCACGGCATGCCCGGGCTGTGGTCGAACTACATCGACATTGTTCCGTGAACTAGCTCAGGATATTCAGACTCACATCGACGCCAAACTTCCTGAATGGAAATCTCGTCACGCTGGTTCCGAATCGCTACAGGTTGCCGTTATGGGCTGCGTGGTGAACGGCCCGGGTGAATCTCGGGCTGCGAACATCGGTATTTCGCTGCCGGGAGCGGGCGAAGAGCCCCGTGCGCCTGTCTTTGTTGATGGCGAACGTGTGAAATTCTTGTCGGGTCCAAACATTGCTACCGACTTTATCGACATGGTCGAGAGCTACGTCGAATCGACGTACGGCGGGTAGTTAACGCACCCCGATCACCTCGCAACCGAAGATCTCTCCACTCCGCTTTGCTGCGGTCGGGATATCGAATGTGGGTGGTGGCGAGTAAAACGCTAGCTCAGCTTTACTGCTGTTCCGTAGGCGAGTATTTCGGAAGCACCGGAAGCGATCATCGAAGTGGTGTATCGAACACCGACAACGGCATCTGCTCCGATGCTTTCAGCAAACTCTTCCATGCGTCGGGTTGCCATCTCACGAGTCTCGGCCTGAAGCTTGGCGTACTCGCTGATTTCGCCACCGACAAGATTTCGTAATCCCGCCATGATGTCGCGACCGGCGTGTCGGGCTCGCACGGAGTTGCCGCGAGCTAGACCGAGAACTTCGGTAATTTCACGACCTGGAATATCTTGAGTAGTCGATACGATCATTGTTCGCCTCATTTTTCCACTGCATCAGAACCGGCACTTATTTGTGTGCTTCGCTATGTATCAGAGGCTATCAAAACAGGACCTTCGAACGAGCTATTTAGCATGGCTAATCGGTAAGGAAATTACACACAATTGAGAGCGAATCGTGAGTAAGATACGGCTCTGATCTCTTGATAGGTATATTCCGTTTTCAAGACCCGCACCGCGAGCAACCAGATTGGCAAGTATTTTGGAACTGAACTGGCACGAAATAGATCGATTCTTGGTGGGCGAAGCATGGTCAGGATCGCTGATCAACAAGCACCTCACCGAACTTGCTGACGTAATCGGACCTCGATGGGGAGGTTCGCCTGAAGATCTTCGTGCCGCTGAGTACATTCGAAGCGAGATGGAATCTGCCGGACTAGATCGTGCTGAGCTAGAGCCGTTCACTATGGAAACATGGAATCATGGCGAAGTTTCGATTTCGCTGCCGGATGACAACGATCGACCCATTGCCGCATTGCCGTTCCTGCGCTGCAAGCCGATCGATGTAACAACTCCGCTTGTCGACGCCGGTCACGGCTCTCCGCATGAGGTAGCGGCTCTTGGCAACCAAGTGAAAGGAGCCGTGGTACTCGCTACTATCGCCCCTGAGCCATTTACTGCCCCTGAACCGTTTACAGCACGGATCGTTCGTCTAGCCAAAGCGGGAGCCGCGTGCATCATCGCTATCGAACCGAAGACCGGCGGTCGGATGGAGTACGCAAACTCCGATGAATGGCTGAACGTGGGGCCACAGAAGACCGCTATAGCCGTCGTGAAGACTAGTTCTGAAGATGGTGCCTATCTGCGTCGGATTGCTGGATCATCTCCGATCGTGCGGGTTTACGTCGAAGCAAAATATTTTCAAGCTGAGGCGAATAACACCGTTGCCGAGATCAAAGGCTCAACTCACCCGGAACGACATCTGATCCTCGCTGGTCACCATGACACCGTTTTGAATACACCGGGCGGTAACGACAATACGTCGGGAACTATTGGTGTGATGGAGACGGCTCGGATCATGGCTGCCTTGGTGGAGGAGATGGGCGTTCGACCCGGTATGTCGATTCGTTTCGCCACGTGGAGCGCCGAGGAGCAGCACCTGCAGGGTGCGAAGGCGTATGTGGCGAAACACTATTCAGAGGGTGCAGCGAACCGAGAAGCTAAGCCGCTGCTGAATATTAACCTTGATGAACTTTCGACGGGGCACATGAAGGGCATCGTTCTGACCTTCCCGCATTTGCGGAAGTTCATGCAATCGCAGCTCGATACGATGAACGATGGCCTGAAGTGTCACGTTCTTGCGCACATGGATGCCCACTCAGATCACTTCCCGTTTGTTGAGCAGGCAATCGATGCGTCGATTACTTGGCGATGGCGATTCTGGGGTAGGCATGAAACTGCCAACTTCCATCACGAAGTCGGTGATGCTGCGAACAAACTGAACGTTCGAGAGTTGAAGGAATACGCAGGGCAGTTATCTCGCTTGTTGCTTCGCCTATCTCACGTGTCGCCTGACGATTGGCCGACCAATCCTTTGACTATCGACGACGTCAACCTGATGATCGAGCGAGATTCAGGCGAGCATCACCCGGCGTTCCATTAGCTCGTTGGTCGACGGCTTAGTCGAGATGATCGGTATCCCAGTAGCCGGGGAAGTGTGGTGCGCTGGTTTCGGTATCGACTGTGATCATTGCGCCGTATGGCATGGTTTCGCGTCGTTTGGGATCGAAGGAATCTCTTCCTTCTAGGTGATCGATAATCGTGCCAATTACGCCTTCGTGAAGGAACGCTGCTATTCGGTTGAGTCGTGCAGAAGTGGCAATGTGGAGCAGCTCTGAAAATCCCGTTATGGCGCGATTGCTGAACTCGGTGATCGTTTCACCGCCCATGCTTTTGAAATCGACGTGGTAGTCGCCGCTTGAGATTCGCTTCTTTATTACAACGGGCGCATCCCAAATGTTTCCAGTTTTCATCTCGGCAAGGTTTGGAATTTGGCGTACGTTTTGTTTTGTTGCCCGTTCGAAGTGAGCGGCCGATTGAACGGCTCTTGGCACATCGCTTGTAAAGGATGCGTCGGGATTTAATCCAATCACTTTGTGAGCGGCTAGCGATGCCTGTTGATGCCCAAGTTCGGTTAGGCCTGCGTCGGGCAGGTATAGGCCGTCGGAACCAGTCTTGGGCAAGCCGTGTCTCACAAGGTGAATGATCATTGTCGAAGTTTACTGACAGTCCTTAAAGAACGCTGTATTCAATGTCATATGGGGTCACTTTGGCAACGGTTACGTTTCGCAGATAAAAAACTTCGACTAGAATCTCGGGCATGAAAGAACGCCACCACCGAACCGATAGCAAGCACCCGAAGACGTGTACGTGCGCAACATGCCAGGCACGTCGTCTTGAGGCTGCTCGTCCAAAGGTGAAAAAGAAGCGAAAGCCGAAATCGCAACGCGGCAAAGGATCGAAGAAGCAAGTGGCTGATTCGGCGATTAGCGATGTTATGGACATGCTGGGGTTCGGTGAGAAAGACGAATAGACCCTTCGACAGGTTTCAAGGTGATTGAGTCGAAGATTTGATTTCCCGAGCGGAGTCATCGGAGTCGAGGGATCTCGATGGGTACGACTTTCGAAGTAAAGGTGAATGCTACTAGCCGGGCATGTCGAATCTGAGCGCCAAGGTCCCTCCACTCCGCTTTGCTTCGGTCGGGAAGTCAGATGTTGGCTCAGAGAGTTGTCACTGAGACCAATGATCATCGAAGAGTTCAGAGAGATTAAACCAAATGACTGAAAAATTTAAGATTGGGCTGATTGGTGCTGGGTGGTGGGCGACTGCTAATCATTTGCCGGTGTTGGTCGAGCGGGACGATATCGAGCTTGCGAGCGTGTGCAGGCTTGGCGCAGACGAACTTCAGCAGGTCAAAGATAAGTTCGGATTTACTCACGCCACCGAGAATTTTGAAGAGCTGCTCGATACTCCTGATCTAAAAGGGGTTGTGGTCGCATCACCGCATACTCTGCACTACGAACATGCTTTAGCTGCTCTTAGAAAAGGCCTGCACGTTCTATGTGAAAAACCGCTGACCACGAAAGCTAATGAAGCACGTGAGTTGGTAGAAGAGGCCGAACGACAGGGCGTGGAACTGATGGTTCCGTATGGCTGGCACTACGGCGAGTTTATTCAGGAGGCGAAACGTCGGATGGACGAAGGTGCTGTCGGCGAGATCGAGTTCGTTATGTGCCACATGGCATCCCCTGTTCGTTCGTTGCTAGAAGGCAAGCAGTTTCTTTCAACCGGTGGTGGCGCTGGCGACAACATGTTTGCACCGGCTGCCGATACCTGGGCCGACCCTGTGATAGCAGGTGGCGGCTATGCGCTTGCTCAGATGTCGCATTCAGCGGGCTTGGCTTACTGGCTCACAGGGCTACGAGCCGAAACGGTCTCTGCTTTGACTTCATCTCCGACCAGCAAGGTCGAGCTCTACGATTCTTTCTCCGTTCGGTTCGCTGGTGGGGCGATAGGCTCATTTAGCGGAGCCGGTGCGCTACCCGACAACCAGCAGTTCCAGTTGGACGTTCGGATCTTCGGCTCAGAAGGCGTGATGACTATTGATGTAGATCGAGCTCGTCTCGAAGTGTTGCGTCACGACGGGAATAACTTCGACATGGATTTGGCGCGGGATGCTGGAGAGTATTTTGGCGGCGGGCCTACAGCTAACTTTGCCGATATCGTTAGCGGCAAGAGCTCAACGAACTGGGCTCCCGGGTGGGCTGGCATGCGAGCCACTGAAATGATTGACGCTGCATACCGTTCTGTCGAAAGCGGCCGATCCGCATCCGTGTAAGTTGTGATTGCTAGGGAGTGTGTAGAGCCACCCATACGCATTCCGCAATGGACCTGTGGGATCAACGTCTGAGCCGATGAGCCAGTAGTTTTACCTAGTGAATCCGACTGGTCATAGCCGCGAGGTCGTATCGGGCTGAATACTGAGGTTATGTCGGTGCAACAGCACTGATGTTTTCTCAGTAGCGGTTCGGATTCGACTAGCCCCATGGCAATAGCCACTTCGACATACCCCTCTGACCAAGCTCAATCTGGTCGGCTGAAAAGCTGGCTGTCAAAGGTTGCAAGCATTGGATCAGGTCGAGACGGTCAAGCCGAATTACTACTAGAAGCAGGACAGATGCTCGGAGATAACTTCGAGTCACCTAACCATTCAGAACGATTCGTAGGGCAGTTGGCGAAGGTAATCGATTTCGACTATCTCAGCCTTGCTCAAGTGGATCACACCGAGTGGACCGTTGATAACTTGCTCCAGTGTGGAGCTCGAATTAGCGGAATGTCCGATACATGGTCGGTTGGCCTCGACGCTGTGCCCCAGCCTGAGGTGTTTTCGACCAAATTAGCAGCAATGTGCGAGGTTGAGCAGGTAGCCCATGACGGGAAATCTGTGGCCTGGTGGATGTATAGAGCAGGCCTGCGTTCGATGATCACTGCCCCGATCATTGCCGACGCTACTGTGATTGGCGTCTTGATGGTGGCAAGTAAATTGCCGAACAGCTATGACGAAGCCAATGTCCGCACCGCACAAATGCTTGCTGATGCAGTTGCTGGTTCGTTCGCGAACCTACGTTTGCACAAGCGACTGCGACGTGAACTAATCGAACGCGAAACAGTATCCGCTATCGCCAAGATAATTAGTTCATCGCTGGACATAGAGAGTTCAATGCCAGATTTTGCGCATGATCTCTTCAAGATTGTTCCAGCAAATGGTGTGTCAATTTCGCTGGCAACAGGAGTCAATGACGACACTGAGGACCGTTGGTCTTTCGGTGTGACTCTTGTTGCCGGCGACTCACCTCACCAGCGCACGCTTACTTCAGAAATGAAGGTTGGAGGATCGACGGTTGGAACTATTACCGTTGTTGGTTCTCCACGACAGCGATACGTGCGCCATCATCTATCTTTGCTGAATACCGTTGCATCAAACATCGCCGGAGCCATTGCTGCGGCTGAAATGCATAAACGTTCCATGGAGCTTGCCGAGGCCCGGCTAGAAATGGAAAAGACTGAAGCAGAACGCCGAGAACTTGAGCGTGTGGCTGCTGCTAAAACAGATTTCCTAACGACCGTATCGCATGAACTGCGAACTCCACTGACAAGCATTCTGGCGTTTGCCGATGTTCTTACCCGCAATAAGCCGGGCAACTTGGTTGCTAAACAAGAACGACAGCTTGGGATCATTCAACGAAGCGGTCGACGCTTGGCCGTGTTGATCGACGATTTGCTTGACGCTACTCATATCGAACAGAGTAAATTCGAACTCAAGCCAGTTCGCTTCGATGTGGCAGAAATGCTGACTGATCTGACGGATTCGTTCCGACCGATACTGCGTGAAAAAGATCAGAAATTCGTTCTCAATCTTTCACAAGCACCTACCGAAATATTCGCCGATCAGATTCGACTTACTCAGGTGGTATCCAATCTTGTAACCAACGCTTCGAAGTATTCTGGTGAAGGCAGTGAGGTGAAGATCATTGCCACATCAGATAACGACGATATTGTGATTACAGTTGAAGATCAGGGCATCGGAATTGAATCGTTCGATCTTGATCACGTCTTTGGTGCGTTCTTCCGATCTGACAATGAAGGCACTCGTGCTCAGTCTGGAACAGGCATAGGTCTTTACTTTTGCCGAATGATTGTCGAATACCACAACGGCGATATCGCTGCCGAAAGTGAAAACGGTAAGGGCACTACGGTTACCCTGCGCATGCCGCGGGAATACAGCAGCGAATTACAAGAAGAGACAGCTCTAGCGGCGTAGAACTCGCCGGTTGCGTAGTTGTTGTTGATCAGTTCGTGTTGCCAAGTCCGTATACTCGTTGACGAAACGTCCTCTCGCTTTGATTGATCGCTTTGGAGCGCAATCGTTTGGTATCAAATTCGTCATCTGATCGAAAATTCAAGATTCTCGTCGTAGAAGACGATCGAACCCTGCGCGAGGCTCTGCGCTACAACTTGGTTGCCGACGGCTATGAAGTTCTTGTTGCCGATGATGGCGGCGAGGGACTACTTAGCGCTCGCCAAGACGATCCCGACGTCATTATTCTTGATCTGATGCTTCCTAGTTTGAGCGGTATCGAAGTCTGCAAAGCGCTCCGGCGCGACGGATCGATTGTTCCCGTAATTATGCTGACCGCCCGCGATGCGGAGATAGATCGCATTGGTGGTCTGGAATCTGGTGCCGATGACTATGTCACCAAGCCGTTCAGCATGCGGGAGCTGATCGCGAGAGTCAGCGCTCAGATCAGGCGTATGGATATGCTCAAGTCGGTTTCTCAAACTTCGGGAGACCAGATTATTGATCTCGGCGACCTAGTGATCAACCGAGGTTCTAGAGCCGTAACTCTCGAAGGTAAGCAATTAGATTTACGACCGCGAGAGTTTGACTTGCTGGCGCATTTGGCGGCGAATCCCGGGCGTGTCTACACCAGAGATCAACTGCTTCAGGATGTTTGGGGATTCGAGTATTCTGGCGACACGAGGACGGTGGATGTTCACGTGAGATGGCTTCGGCTAAAGATCGAAAAAGACCCATCGAAACCAACATTGCTCGGAACTGTACGCGGGGTTGGATATCGCATAAGCGTGTGAGCGAGCCGGACTGCTCGATGACGCATGGATAAGGCGTTCGCGTATTAGTGAACGTGAAGAAGGAACTGTAATTGGGTAACGTTTCCCTACGTTGGCGAATGCTGATCGAAACTGGTGTGCTGGTGGCGATTGTCGCGGCCGGTACGCTTTTGTTCGGGGTTGTCGGAACCGTTCTGGCGGGTATTGTCGCCGTTTTTGCAGTGGTCATTCTTTCACTTCGGATCACAAGCCAGTTTTCCGATCTCACTGAAGACGTAGTTCGGATGACCTCGATTGAGCGCTCGCACCGGATTGATCCCACTGGGCCGGCTGAATTGGTTCGACTTGCACGTGCGGTGAATCGGCTTGTCGACCGTGTCGATGATTCGATTTCTGAAGACAGCGCAGAACGTATTCGGCTTGCTTCAATTCTCGATTCGATGCGCGAGGGCGTTGTTGTTGTTGATGATCAGGGAGTGATCGAATCGGCAAATCCGGCTTCTATCGAGATGCTTTCATCACTTGGTGATGTGGAGCCGGGCATGCAACTGACATCGCTTACAAATCACCCTGATGTGATCGGCGTTGTTACACGTTCGATCGAGAGCGAACAGGCGGTTTCTGGGGAGATTGAACTGTTCGACAACCAACGTACATTGATGGCTGTCTCAACTCCATTCCCCCGTCCGGAGTCAGATGCCGCACGAGCGTTGCTGCTGCTGACAGATCTCACCGATTTAAGGAGACTGGACACTACTCGGCGCGAATTTGTATCGAACGCATCTCACGAGCTTCGTACACCGCTTGCAGGAATTCGAGCTTCGGCAGAAACGCTACAACGTGGTGCTATCGATGATCCTGAGGGACGTGGTCAGTTCTTGAAGATGATTCGAGAAGATGTCGACCGTATGGACAAACTCATCACGGAGATGCTCGAACTTTCTCGTCTTGAATCTGGCGAAGCTTCGTTGGTGTTCGCCGATGTCGAACCTGCAAAATTGGTTGATTCCGCTCTGAAACAGTTCTCAGCTATCGCAGTCGAAGCGGAAGTAAAGCTAACTTCACGATTGGCTGCCGACATGCCGATGGTCTCAGTAGATGCTGAGAAGATTGATCATGTGTTCACTAACTTGATTAGCAACGCTATGAAATGGACACCCGCTGGCGGAACTATCGTTGTGAAAGGCTGGGTCGATGACGGCACGGTTTGGTTCAGTATTGACGATAGCGGGTTGGGAATCGAACCCGAACACCTGCCTCATATTTTTGAACGATTCTTCAAAACCGATCCAGCTCGAACGCAACCGGGTACGGGGCTTGGACTTTCGATAGCTCGGCATATTGTCGATGCACATGGTGGCGTTATTTCTGCCACCAGCACTGTTGGCGAAGGCAGTGAGTTTGCCTTCACAGTGCTCCCAGCTACAGCTGATTAGTCGCTGGTTGGCCAGGGTATCTGCCGCGGCAACGCGTACTCACCAGTTATCGGTATGAATAACCTCGATCTAGTTAACGTCGAGTTAATGGAGATCGTTGAGTCTTTAACCAGCGCTCGATTTAGCAGCTGCTAAGCGCGTTGAATTAATCCCCAGACTTGTTCCTCGAACTCCTGATCAGAAATATTCAAATGACCATTTGGAACCGCTCAAATAGCCCGCTGTTTACGATTGTTTTACTGTTGGTGCTTGTTGTCTCGGCTTGTTCCGGCGGTGCTTCGAAGGAAATCACGATTGACGGATCGTCGACTGTTTTTCCGATTGCTGAAGTCGTCGCTGAGGAATTTCGCAAAGAAAATCCCGGGGTACAAATCCCGATTGGAATTTCAGGGACCGGTGGCGGTTTCAAACGATTTGTGAACGGAGAAACCGATATCTCGGGTGCTTCTCGGGCTATCAAAGATTCTGAGCGAGAAGAAGCTGCGGAAAACGGGATTGAATTCACCGAATTCTCGATTGCCTTTGACGGTCTTTCGGTTGTCATGCACCCCACGAACGAATTCGCGAAATGCCTCACCGTGGATGAGTTGAAGGCGATTTGGGAACCCGGTTCCGAAATAAACAATTGGAATCAGGTTCGAGAAGGCTTTCCTGACAAGAAGCTAAGGCTTTATGGCCCGGATACCGATTCAGGTACGTTCGACTACTTCACCCACGCTATTAACGGCGAAGAGGATTCGAGTCGATCTGATTACACAGCTTCGTCGGACGACAACGTGCTTGTGCAAGGCGTTTCTGGCGATCAGGGCTCGATGGGATATTTCGGTTTCGCGTATTACACGTTCAACAAAGATTCATTGAATTTGCTTGCGGTCGACGATGGGTCGGGCTGTATTAGTCCCACTCTTGAGACGATCAACGACGGTACTTATAAGCCGCTGTCACGCCCAATGTTTATATACGTGAACAACGCTTCGTTCGAGAGCCAAGATATGAGAGATTTCATCACATATTTCTTGAAAAATGCTGGTGAATTATCGGAGCTTGTTGGATATGTCGGCTTGCCTCAGGAAGACTACATTTCTCAGCTAGCACTCATTAAATAATCGTTCTCGTAGAACTGCATCTGAGTCGCTGGAAAATGGCTCGATATCAATAACCGTGAGTTAACAATCTCCCCGCAAGCTAGAACCAGTTCCTAATAGGAATTCGTGTCCACTGAACCGTTTTCGCGACCCAGGTCTTCACGTCCCCACATCGAATTAGATTTTGACTAACACTCTCACCGAAGCGAGCACTGAGCAACTAGAACGAGTTGCACGCCGCAGGCGTCGACAGCACAACGAGCAGAAGCTCGTCACTGTATTGCTTGTCGCTGCCGCTCTGATTTCGATTCTGACTACCGTTGGTGTTGTAGTCCTTCTTGTTTCTCAAAGCATCGGCTTTTTCGAAGAAGTCTCGATTTGGAACTTTTTGACAGGAACCGAGTGGGCCCCTCATGTTTCTCCCCAGCACTCGGGTGTACTCGAGCTAGTTAGCGGCACGCTGCTAGTTGCCGCCATTGCGGGAATTGTTTCACTGACTCTTGGTCTCGGTGCTGCGATATTTCTTTCGGAATATGCGCCCGAACGACTACGACGAATCCTGAAGCCAATTCTTGAAGTGCTGGCCGGAATCCCAACGGTTGTTTACGGCTACTTCGCCCTGACGTTTGTAACGCCAATATTTCAAAGTATTTTCGGGCCTGATCAGGTCAGCGTGTTCAACGCACTTTCGGCAGGAATCGTCATGGGGCTGATGATCATGCCGATGGTTTCGACTCTGAGTGAAGACGCTATGGTCGCTGTTCCACGTTCGTTACGTGATGCTGCTTATGCGCTGGGAGCGACTCGGTTTGAAGTCGCTACCAAAGTCGTAATGCCGGCGGCTCTATCGGGAATTGTTGCATCGTTCATCCTTGGTCTCTCACGAGCTATCGGTGAGACGATGATCGTGAAAATCGCAGCAGGTGCGACTCCGAATCTGACACTTAACCCGCTCGAGAGCATTCAGGCCATGACCGCCTACATTGTTCAGATCAGCGGAGGTGAGGCGGCTCAGGGTTCTATCGAGTACAAGACCATCTTCGCAGTGGGGCTTCTGCTGTTCTTGATGACACTCGGCATGAACATCATTGGCCGGTTGGTAATATCTCGATTCAGGCAGAAGTACGAATAGCATGAACGATTCATCTTCAACAAAAATGAAGGGCAGTTCACACTCGATGCGTATTTGGCGCGACCGTGTGTTCGTTGCCGGATTCGTGATGGCAGTGCTTATTGGGGTTGCTGGACTCTTTGCACTGATGTTTGATGTGCTGCTGGACGGTTTGCCGTTTCTTGATTTCGATTTCCTGACTAGTTATTCGTCTTGGGAACCTCACAAAGCTGGAATTCTTGGACCACTAGGCGGAACGCTGTGGATAGTAGCGCTGACCGCACTGTTCACAATTCCTATCGGTGTCGGTACCGCCATATATCTGGAAGAATTTGCCAGCAAGAGCAGATTGAACCGGTTGATTGAACTCAATATTGCGAATCTTGCCGGTGTTCCTAGCGTTATTTATGGATTGCTCGGCTTGGCAATGTTCGTGCAGTTCCTGTTTAACGGATCACGTAACGTCACAGCCGGTGCGCTGACGATGACACTGCTAGTACTGCCAATTGTGGTGATCGCTTCTCAGGAGGCGATTCGTGCGGTGCCATCGAGCTATCGTGACGCCGCCTACGCCATGGGTGCGAACAGGTGGCAAGTGGTGAAATCGGTAGTGCTGCCACAGGCTATGCCGGGGATGATGAGCGGGATTATTCTGGCGTTGTCACGTGCGATCGGTGAATCGGCGCCAATTTTGATCATCTCATCGCTTGTGGTCGTGGCATTCATACCGACCTCTCCAGATTCTGCATTCACAGTGCTTCCACTTCAGATCTTTACGTGGATTGGTCACCAGAATCCAGACTTCCGAGGTATTGCAGCTGCCGCCATCGTGGTCTTGCTCGTCGTACTGCTTAGCATGAACGGCGTGGCGATTTGGATTCGCAGCAAGTATCAGACGCGACCCGACCAATAGGGCTGCCAATCAGCACCGGGCGGGCGTTATCATCTCGTCATGCCTGCTTCATCATCTAAAACTTTTTACTTGGAACGCCTTTCCGGCGCGCTTGTTGGCGCCGTTGAAGATGGGCGCATTGGGTTGCCGCGTTTTGTTCGTTGGCTGGATCGCGTTCCTGAGTCGATATCGTCAGTCGATTCGATCACAGACGCACTAGAAATTTGTAACCGGGTGTTCGGATCGCAGCCTGTTAGAGAACATAGATCGGGTGATGGTGTGAAACATCAGACAGTTCATGCTGTTTGGGCGAACGGTTCCAGTGCGTTGATTTCGTTTGGTCCTGCCGGCGCGGGCGTGACTACGGAACCTGAAATCATGCTGCTGGGCTCGTCGGGGGCGATGTACTTTGATGGCGCACTTGGTGGATCGCCAACGGTTGATCAGGTGGTCCGATCATGAAATCTCTTGGCGTACTTTGTATCGGTGGATTGCAGACCCATCAGGAGAACCATGCTGCAGGATTTCACAACGATGAGCGTTCTCATATCGTTGCGGTCGCTGACGAAGCGGATGTTGATGAGCGGCGTCGTGATTTGAACGTTCGTCTTGCTGAGCAGTACGGTGTGCCATATATCGAAGGAATCGACGAAGCTTTGGCTTTGGCTGGAGTCGATATCGTCAGCATGTGTGCCGATGTGGAGTATCGACATCGAGTATCGATAGCTTGTGCAAAAGCAGGCAAGATTCTATTTTTGGATAAACCGCTTGCTTCAAAGGCTGGGCTTGCTGAATCGATGGTTGAAGCGATTGCCGAATCGGGCGTTGTTTCGCAGATGTATTCGTTCGTGAACACTCCCTGGGCGAAGGCTGCTAAACAGTGTGTGGAATCAGGTCGACTCGGGAAATTGCTTTCGGTTCATGCCGATATTTTGTTTGCCAA
This sequence comes from Chloroflexota bacterium, assembly GCA_018650845.1. GTDB lineage: Bacteria > Chloroflexota > Dehalococcoidia > Lucifugimonadales > Lucifugimonadaceae > Lucifugimonas. The sequence goes on from JABIFF010000008.1 coordinate 21,979, forward strand.
AGGACCGGGTGGCACGGCGACTAGTAACGTTTCTCGGGTCGAATCTGCGGAACCTGAAAAATTCACGTTTGTGGAATCGAAGCGAGAGTTCTTCGATCTTGGCGTGTATCCGATTGGGCTTTGCTTGTGGCTGGCCGATGCCGTGCCGGTAGAAGTATCGGCGGTAACCGGAAATTACTTCTTCGAGCAGCATGAACGAAACGACACCGAAGATTTCGGTGCGGTATCGATGTCATTCGAGAGCGGTGTGGTTGCAACGGCGACAGGCGGGCGCATGGGTTGGAATAGTCACCCGGCGGGCGGTCCGCACAGGATCACGATAGTGGGCGAGTTGGGCATGGAGCGATTCGATGCTTGGGAGCCGCGTGTCGAGATCTATTCGACTGCTGAAGCTCCGAAGTTGCCAGAGCCTCATCCGCAGGACCCGATGGGGATGTGGCGTTCGACTCAGCAGGCCGCTGGGATTCCTAAGAAGACGACATATGCTCCGCTTGCCGACGAAACTCGATGGTATCCCGACGATATTGAAGCATTCCTAGATTGCTTAGAGCAGGGCAGGGAGCCCGTGATGTCGGCGGCAAGGGCGCTGGGACCTTCGAAGGTTATTTCCGCCGCGTATCGTTCTGCTGCGACAGGGAAGGCCGAGTCGGTTTAGTTACTCGCCGACTGGCTGTCACTCTCGACGTTGTCATGCTGAACTTGATTCAGTATTACTTCCAGCTGAAAATCAATTTGCTCGTCAGTCACCATCTAAGTCGAGTAATTACTCCCTTGTCACGTGATACTGAATCAAGTTCAGCATGACAATGTTGGTCGTGGGTTTCCGTTTGATCGATACCCTGAATCAAGTTCAGGGTGACGGTTTTGCGAATTGTGAAACATGTTCGAACGGATTACGCCCCGCCGAACTACTCGCCAGCCAAGCCTTCAACGATTTGTGCGTTGGGTACCGAGTGAAAAATCTCAGGTGAAATTTTGATTTTGATCGACCTGCTGCCACCGCCGAGAATGATGTAGTCGAGACTCATCAGACCGTGATCGACGTATATCGGTACTTCGGGCGGTAGTGCGAGTGCCGTTACACCGCCAATCATCATTCCCGTAAGCTCGGCGGTTTCTTCGGAACGGGCAAACGAAACTTTCCCGGCGTTCATCATCGGCTTCACCACGTGATTTACATCGATGCGGTGCGTGGCTCGGACAACAGAAGCGGTGAAAGTCTTTGGCTTCTTCTTCGATGCGACGATGATCGTGTTTGCAGAGTTTTCAAGCGGGAAATCGTACTTCTCGCAAAATGCTGCAGTATCGGCGAAATCAGGATCGATTTCCACAATGTCGTAGGCGATTTTGGTTGTGTCGAGGAAACTGGTGACACTGGCTTCGATGATTTTGTTTGATGCTGAATCGGGCATGAGAATTTCCGTATAAGTCGGTTGAATGCAGGGCAGTGTAGCTAATAATTCACACAGACATGGCCAGTTGAAATATCATTGTCGCCATCAGCGGAGACACCGAAGACCGGGAACGATCTGATTATGGGCAAAACCTACTGGATGCTTGTGACGACCCAGGAGAATCTGGACATCACCCGCGCTCGTGGTTTTTCGATGCAGGGCGTCGATACCAAGAATCGCAAAAAAGCGGTTCGGATGGGACCCGAAGATAGGGTTCTCTATTACATTTCGGACAAAAAAGGGTTTGCAGCTACTGCGACCGTTACTTCCGATAGCTTTGAAGATGAAGAACGAATCTGGAAGCATCACCGCGAGAAGGAGACATTCCCTCATCGCGTAGAAATCGATGCTGATGTCGTTTTAGACCAGTCTGACTACATCGATGGCTATCAGGTTGGTCCGACTCTCGAGTACGTGAAGAAGTGGCCGCCACATCTATGGCCACACGCGTTCTTCGGAATGCTGCACATCATTCCGCAACGAGACTTTAATTTTGTTGAGGCTGAGTTGAGACGCGCCGGTGGGATAGCGCCTCCTCCAGTGCCTGTTGAGGATGTGGTTGCTGAAGAGCCGATGATTGAGATCGTTGCTGTGGCCAATTCGTCCAACGATTTTGAACACGCGGCACCGAGTAGAAAATTCTCGGTTGCAAGCAAGAGCCGCAAGAGTTCACACCGAAGGCGTTCTCAGAAGCGTAAGTAGTTTTTCACTACGGGTGCGTGAGTCCCTAATCGCTGTTTTCAGTCATTGCGCACTTGATCCGTTACCTCAGATATCAGGATGCCCACATTTGATTTCCCGACGTAGGAGGGATCTGGTGGGGCGTGTCGCGAGGGTTTTCGTGCACTCTTTCGCCGGTGGTTGGCAGCTTTGATGTCGGCATTTGGGCTAGTTAGGCCACTGCTGTTTGAGCGTGCCATGCAGCGCCCCACCACCCTAGATCCCTCGGCTGCCGCTCGGGAAATGTGATTCGTGCTTGAGGCGATTTGTGCGAAATTCGGTTGAGCAGTTGACTGGCGCTAAAAAAAAACTAGTCGCCGGGCTTCATGAAGTTGCGGTCGATTGGCTGCTTGTTGTGATCTACCCAGCCGGTGCCTGAAACACTCGACTTCTGTGGGTCGGGATCGCCAACGCCAAAGTTATCGGCGTAGAGTGGTGCGAGCTGGTCGAGTTCCGACTGTGGAATATCGTCGATATCACAAGCTGCTGCGTACTCATCGATCTGCTCAACAGATGTCATCGTAGGCAGGCACGAAGCCATGATCTGTGGCATCAAAGTGAACTTGATAGCGATCTGCCCAACTGTTGCTGGCTTGCCTTCGAACATATAGTCGATCTGCTTCAGCTTCTGAATCGAATTCTTCAACCAGTGCATACGACGGTAAGCACGGTGGTCTGAAGGATCGAACGGGCTTTCGTCGAGAATCGTGTCCTTCGTGTACTTGCCATCGAGCATTCCCGAAGCGTGTGGCACACGTGAGTAGACACCTATTCCCTGTTTCGCAGCTGCTTCCATCATCACGTCGGCGGGGTCTTGCTCGAGGATCGAATAGATCAGCTGGGCTGGGACCTTCATGTCGTTGATGGTGTACATGCCCTCTTCGAGCCAGCCGATGTCAGGGCCGACTGCTACACCGTAGTGTCGGATTTTGCCTTCGGCCTTTAGATCTTCCAAAGCGGCGATGGTGTCGTCACGCTGAAGAACGTCTAGTCGAGGGTTGTGGTACTGGTAAATATCGATGTAGTCGGTCTGTAGGCGACGGAGGCTACCTTCGCAGGCACGCTTGATGAAGTCGGCGTCCCACTGCTGTGGACGTTCTTTGTGACCTTCTCGGGGTGCTTCGATGTCATAACCGAATTTTGTACCTATCACTAGGTCTTTTCGCTTGTTGGCTAAAGCTTTCGGAATAATTTCCTCACCGTAGCCCGCACCGTAAGTGTCGGCAGTATCGAAGAACGTGATTCCCTTATCAGCAGCCTTTTGGAGGAGGTTGATGCCGTCCTCTTCTTTGACCTCGCCCCACCAGTTCATGCTCACACTCCACACGCCGAATCCAATTTCGGAAACGGTTAGGTCGGTCGACTGTATCTGGCGGTATTTCAACGTGCTTGTCCTGCGAACTTTTGATTGGGTGGTCGAGTGTAGTTGCTAAGCGTTTACTGGCTCTGCAGCTAATGCTTCGTGAATTTTCGATACCTGAGCTTCAAACTCGGAATCGGAGAGCGCGGGAGTGAGATTGGTGAGATCTATCTCGCCGTTGAGATCAACCCACGATTTGCAGCCGCCGTATGTTTCATCGACGTTCACTGTTGCTGCTGAGTCGAGTTTGTAGGCTCGAACGATCATCAGTTTGAGTGGGTGTCGTGGCTTCCAGTTGAATCGCTTTACCGGGAATTCTTCTGACCAGATGTGGAAGGCGTTCAGCGCCTGTACCTGATGTTCTTCGGAAATCTCGATGGTTTCAACTAAATCGCAGTAGACCGAAAACGAGATTTCTTTGCTGAAATCGGCGTTGGCGGTTTCTTCAAGAAGGTGTTGCTGCTCTTGCTTGAGAAGTAGTTCGCCTTCATGGAACAGGCCAGGGTAGAGCAGGAACTGTTCGTGCTCGATTTTGAAGTGACGTCCGTCTTCACGGATGCCACCTTTTCGGAGCATGAATATTTGTTCGCCGCGACCGAGTGCGCCGGTCGTAACCGCCCACTCTTTTAGGCCTATGTTGGATGAATTTGGAAGCATAAAACGTATCTTGGCTGTTTTATTAGCTTGTGTCACGCAGGAGACATTTACCTGTGCGTAACGACGCGTCGTACTCGAATTTTAGCGTGAAATCACTTAAGTGAGTCTACCGATTTGTATTCGATTCGAGTACAGAGGTAACCAGAGTTGAACGGGTGCCGAGCATTGTGAAGGTGTTTTGGGTGGTTAGTTCTTCTATTGCGGCCGTCGATACACCGCGTAATGCGGCCAACTTTTCGGCGACGATCGGTATGTCGCGAGGTTCCGTCCACTTGGCTCGGTTCTTTTTGAATGTCTGAGGATAAGAGTCGGTTTCGACCAAGATTCGATCGTCAGGCGTGTTCTTGGCCGATTCTTCGAGGTCTTGGATTCGAGTTAGCGTTTTGGCGAACGAAATGTTGAAGCCGAGATCGAGTAGCTCTTTTGCAAAATTCCATCGACCCTGAAAGTAGTGTGCGGTTCCGCCTAGTTCGCCAGCGTTGGTTTCTTTGAGAATAGATAAGGCGGCGTCGCGAGCGGAGTGGGCATCGTAATCATCCGCTTGTTCTCTGATGTGGAACACGATAGGCAGTGAGTGCTTGCGGGCGATATTTATTTGAGCATGGAATGATTCGGCTTGCCATTCCTTGTTCGGTGATTTGTCTTGGTGGTCAATACCGATCTCGCTCATCACGACGACTTGCGGAGAGGATGCGAGATTGCTTAGTTGGTCAAGATCATCGCTGGTAAGCGAACGTTCGAGATCAGTTGGGTGGACGCCAACTCCTGCGAACACGCGAGCATGTTTCTCAGCGAGATCGATCGCTAATTTCGAATCTTCGACAGTAGTTCCCGCTGTGAAAATAGCACCGACGTTCGCGTCTTCAGCTCGGCCAATGATTTCGGCGAACTCGTCTGTCGGGTGTTGGTGTATGTGGGCGTGAGTGTCGATGAACATTCGAACAATGGTAGTTCAGCTATTGAACTTTGAGGCGACTGACTTTGCCCATGCGTGAATAGCTGGCCAATTGCGATGGTCGCCTTGAGGAGTTGGAGCGAATCGATCGATTATTCGCAGATACCAAGGCAAGTTTGCCCGGTCGAAATAGCCGGTGAATAGGGCATCGGATACCACGTTGAGCTTTGGTGCCACCTCTCTGAGCTTGCCAATGAAGGCATCGTGCTCGGCTTGTCCGGCCTGTTCATTGCCAACTGAGAGGGTTCCGATAGAGAACAGTGCAACTGGTTTGCCATTAATCCGTTCTGAAGTGATCGCAGCGAACATGCCGGCTGCGCCCATCCATTTGTTGCCGTAAAGCGGCGAACCGATTACGAAAGCATCGTAATCGTCGGGATTCAGTGCACTAGTTGCCTCAGCTGCTGTTGCATCCATCCCTTCGGAAATCAATTCAGCGGCGATTGCCGATGCGATCTCACGTGTGGATCCGAATCGTGTGGCAAATGCGACCAGTACTTTTGTCAATTACGGCTCCGCTGCGTGGCAATCTTGTGCGATTCAATTCGACATGGCTGTCGAGATAGAAAGTATCGCGTACACAGCTGGCTGGGTGCTGCCTGAATATCGATAAAGAGACACGGCGATGACGGATTCTCGCTGCTGACATATTTTCCCCTCGTGATCGAAGGCGCTTCAATTCGTAATTTGGCCGAAATTGCCGCGAAGTACCGGTATGGATCACTTGTGTCAGCGTACGGACGCAAAAGGTTTCGTACGGTTTTTTAACGTGGGCTTCCCGGTTGTATTTCAAGACGCGAAAAGAGCGTTCGGTATGGCACTTACGGTGCCGGACTGAACGCTCTTTATGTATTCGCTGGAACCGTCGGTAGCTAGTCGAGCGAGAACGGTGGGTACTTGTCGGTGGTCAGCAGAAATGCGTATGCCTGCACTCGAAGCGACCATCGATTAACGCCAACTATGTAGTTGTGAATTCCTTGAGGTAGCTTCCCTGTAAACAGAATAATTACCCAGCCAACCATAACTAGAATCGCCGATATCGTTACCAAGAACGCAAGAACGATGTAGTGCGGCAAAGCCAGAATCCACTTGAACAAGGGCATCCAGCGGTTCAGTTGCCCCGAGTCTGGATATTCCAGAGTTAGATGCGTGGATTGCTCTTCGTCTGTCGATGGATAGTTGTCCGTCAACAGCATCCAATATGCGCTAACTCTGGTCGTGAATTTTGTCACTTCCAGATTGAAATCGAACCACCATCGTGGATATTTTTGACGGAATAAAACCATCAGAATCACTGGGAACAGTAGCGTCTGTAGCCCGGTCAGGACCAGGACGATAGGTACTAATGTGATGATTCTGAAAAATACGGTTAGCCGATTTCTTCCAGAACCTTCGTAGTCGATATTCAGGCTTGCCGGGTAATCGTTTGTTGACGAGCTTGTCATGTGATTGTGTCCCTCTTCTCAGTCGTAGAAATCGAATCTGCGGTTTCGAGAGACTATGACACTTAGTACTGATGCTGCAAGTTGACGAAACGACTACCACTTAGGCTGAGTCGGGTGTAACTTGGCGGGCAGCCGATTGCGAAACATGAATTTTGCAACATCTATCGAAAGTGAAAGACGAACAAATGCGCGCTGGACTAGGACAAATTCAACAGGCCTCACCCGAATACTTGCTGTACGCACAGCAGTATGGAATGAACGATATTGTGTACAACACGCCTCCACTCCCAAGTGAGGGCGGTTCGTGGGCTCTGCACGATCTTGTGAACCTACGAAGGCGAACAGAGAGCTACGGCCTGACACTATCCGCTCTTGAAAACGTGCCGACCACTTTCTACGACCACATCATGCTGAACGGTCCGAAGCGTGACGAGCAGATCGACAACATGATCACCACTGTGCGCAACATCGCACGAGCTGGTATCCCAATCTTCGGTTACCACTGGATGCCTTCGCACGTTTGGCGAACTCCTGAAGAGTTGATTCGTGGCGGCGCACGAGCAACTGCTTTCGACTACAAAAAAGCTGGCGAGATGCCACTCACACACGGTCGGGAATACACCGAAGAAGAGATGTGGGCGAACCTCGAATACTGGATCAAGATCATTACTCCGATTGCCGAAGAAGAAGGCATTCGACTTGGTATTCACCCGTGCGATCCTCCTGTAGATAAGCTCGGAGGAATTCCGATGCTGTTCAATTCATACGACAACTACCGTCGCTACTTGGATATCTACCCGTCAGACAACTGTGCAATCGAGTTCTGTCAGGGAACTGTTTCTGAAATGTTCGATTCAGAGGGAGACGCGCTGTACGAATTCATTGCTGAGATGACCGCTAAGAAGAAGATTCTTTACGTTCACTTCCGCAACGTTTCGGCCCCCAATCCTGAAGACTTTCGGGAGGAATTCATCAACACGGGTCACGTGGATATGTACCGAGCGATGAAGGCGTACAACGATAACGGCTACGACAGCTTCTTTATCGATGATCACGTTCCACACACGCATCAGGACACGCAGTTCGGTCACCGTGGTCGTGCATTCGCCAACGGCTACATCCAGGCAATGATCGAGGCTGTTACCAAGGGTGGCTGAGCCACGTTTTCTCCGGCATGTTTTACCAATACTGAATCGGTGATTACATGCCGGGGTGGGATTTTCTGAATGAGCAAACTTGAATCGACTGGGCTGGGACGCACTGGCGCGGACGCTATCCGCATCGGATTCGGTGGTGCTCCTGCTGGGTTGACCAACTATCTGGATCCGTTTTCGCCTGTTGATACGGCGCAGCGCGAGGGCGTTATTGCGGCGATTGGTCGGGCGGTTGAAGTTGGCATTAACTACTTCGATACGGCTGCGGCTTACGGAACTGGCGAGAGTGAGAAGATTTTCGGCGAAGGACTCTCGGCAGCTGGCATTTCAAGCCAGCGTGACGATCTCTACATCGCCACCAAAGTAAGTCACAACGAAGCAAACCCTCGTGAGTCGATAGAAAAATCTCTAAAGAATCTACGACTCGATTCACTCGATCTCGTGCAGGTGCATGGCACCACTTACACACCAGAAGCTCGTGACCAAACTTTGCGTTCAGGCGGGACTTTGGAAGTGCTTGAACAGGCTCGTGATGAGGGGCTGATTCGACATATTGGATTCACGACTGAAGACCAGAACCCGCCGGTCTATGAGTTCATTGCTTCTGGCAGATTCGATGTAATGCAGACCTGCTACAACCTCGTTTTCCAGCACACGTATGAGCCGACCCGCCCGTTTGGTTCGATCTACGAAGCGGATAAAGCTGGGATGGGTGTTGTGACGATGCGATCGCTAACAGCCAGCGTTTTTCAGCGTTGGATGAGCGCAGTTCGCCCCGACGATGAGTTCGATTATTCGCCAGCGTTGTTGCAGTTCGTACTTTCGAATAAGCTGGTCGATGTTGCGCTGGTTGGCATGCGCACACCTGAGGAAGTCGATAAAAATATTGCCGTGCTAAACGATGTTGCGGGTCGGTTTGACTTAAACGATCTGCACGAGAAGTTTGTTTAGCTAGTTCGTCAACTTGAAGTTGCTGGCTATGGCGCAAGATCATCACCTACCTGTCGTCCTTCGAGAGCCTCAGGATGACATCTTCTCGATAGTTGTCTTTGGAAAATAGATTCGGTGTTTCATACGCTTTTGCATGAGCCTCTACTGTTCAGTGCCATCCTGAGGTGCTCGAAGGAGGTAGACAGGGCTAGACTTTGGCGATGGAACCAACTGTCTACATCCTCGAATGCCGCGATGGTGCATATTACGTCGGGTCGACAACGAACCTAGAACGTCGAATAGCCGAACATCATGCTGGTGTTGGTTCCAATTGGGTGTCGAGCCGTCGTCCTGTTCAGGTTGTGTACAGTCAGATGTTTCCTTCACTGAGAGAAGCTTTTGAGGCAGAACGGCAGCTGAAAGGTTGGCGACGTGAGAAGAAAGAAGCTTTGATCAGAGGGGAGTGGGATAATCTGCCCGAGTTGGCAGATACTCGCCTACGTGTCGTCCTTCGAGGGCCTCAGGATGACATTTAGCTTTTGGCGATTTTTGCCGTTCGTAAAACAGTGTGAACAAGGATGAATTCATGAGTTCTTTCAAAGATTCTGTTAAGTCGGGTATGACCGAGTATCTGGATGAACTTAAGGAGAAGCTCGACGGTCTTACCGAGGCTGAACTTCGTTGGCAGGCTAGTTTAGATACGAACACGATTGTTTGGCTTGTGTGGCACATGGCGCGGGTTGAAGATAACTGGATCAACGGCGTGATTGCTGGCGGCGATACAGTTTGGGATTCCAGTGGATGGGCTGCGAAGACTGGGATTTCAGCCGAAGGCAACGGCTACTCGAATACGATGGACGAAGTTCGAGCGCTTCCTGAAGTGGCAGTTTCGGACTTGCTTGCGTACTACGATGCAGTGCGTGATGCGGCGTTCAGCGTGATCGATGATATGAGCGATGAAGACGTTTCGAACGAACTTGACCGTGGCAACGGGCCGATTACCTGGGGCTGGATTCTTGGTCACGTAATCGTCGAAGAATCTCAGCATTTGGGGCAAGTCGCTCTGATTCGTGGAATAATCCGGGGTCTCGACGGTTAACGTAAGGAATTTAATGGCTTCATTTAGAGATCCGATCAAAAGCGGGCTTAACGAGTATTTTGGAAAGCTGAAGGAATCGCTTGAAGGGCTAACTCCTGAAGAGCTGTTATGGCAGCCAGGGCCTGAATCGAATCATATTCTGTGGACTGTTTGGCACATGGCGCGTGTTTCGGATCGCTGGGCGAATTCGACGGTTTTGGGTAATCAAGAACTTTGGATACGCGATGGCTGGGCGGCTAAATTAGGCATGCCTGAAGATCGATATGGTCGGGGCGAGACGCCCGATCAGGTCAAAGATTTTCCTTCAGTCGATATTGCGTTGGTGCTCGAATATTTCGATGTTGCGCACGCTTCGCTGTTGGCGATGATCGACGCCCTTGAAAGGTCGGATTTGGACAGAGATGTTTATGCCGAATATCGAGATGAATCATTGAACATCGGCTGGATCCTCGGTCACATACTTGCCGAGGAATCGCAACATCTGGGCCAGATCGCCTACATCCGAGGCATGCAACGAGGGTTCAACGGATAAATGGCGATCAAATGCGTGTTCTTCGATTTTGATGGAGTGCTTCGGCATTGGGATCCAGGCATCTACGGTATTGAAGAAAAGTTTGGCATTCCGCTAAAGGCTGTGCAGCACGCAATGTTTGCTAAGGACAGCGTCGATCCTGCGGTTAAGGGAGAGATCACCGATCAACAGTGGAGACTGAACATCGCTTCGAGACTTGCCGCTCAGTACCCCGACCATGATGCCCAAGGTGTTGTGGACCACTGGAGCAGCTTCATCGGCGACCTTGTTCCCGAGGTACTTTCGATAATTAAAGAATGCAAAGCGGTTACGAAAGTCGCTCTGTTCACCAACGCAACATCTAGGCTCAATCAGGACATGAAAGCGCTGGGGATTGACGAACTTTTCGACTACGTGGTCAATGCTTCAGAAGTTGGATCGGCGAAACCTGAACATGAGGTTTATCACTACGCCGTGGAGCTTGCTGGTGTACAGCCGGAAGAGGCGTTCTTCGCCGACGATAAAGAGCACATGATCGCTACTGCCGTTCAGCTGGGTTGGACAGGTTATGTGTACGGAAATGCTGATGGCTTACGCGCAGCGTTGGTCGAGGCTGGCGTACTGTAGGCTCGGCGACCAGATCAAGTCTTGTAGATATCGGGCATCCTAATGTCATTCTGATCTTGAGTCAGAATCGCTGTGTTCGTCGACAATTTGCTGAAAAGTAAATATCACCAGTTGGTCACTGATTCTGAATCGAGTTCAGAATGACAGTGGGGCCACGGGCCGATGTTGTGCGTAAGAGATAGAGCGTAGGAAAAAAATATGAAAATTACCGGATATCGAACTCTTTCTTGGATGTATCACCGGGGCCACCCGAGTGGTGATGCGAACAGCGTTTCTCCCGACGATATTTCAAGAGCCACGTATCTGTTTCTTGAAACTGATGCTGGTGTGACAGGGATTGCCCCTGCGTCGTCTCCTGACGTTGAGAAACTGTTCCCGATTCTCGAAGGCAAAGACCCTCGTGGAGTGATAGGCCTCTGGAAAGAGATGTCGGATGTCGGCTTTAAAGGCGGTGTCGAAGGCTCGATGTACGGTGCCATGTGTGCACTCGATGCGTGCATGTGGGATATCAAAGCCAAAGATGCTGGCGAGCCACTTTGGCGATTCCTCGGAGCTCACGAGCCACGTGTGAAGGCTTACGCATCGGGTCTCGACATGGGCATGACTGACTCGGAACTTGAAGCGTTCTACCAGACGTATGCCGACCTTGGCGTAGATGGCGGAAAGCTCAAGATTGGGCTTGATTTCGATTCGGATATGCGTCGAATGGAGATCATGCGAGACGTGCTGAAGCAGAACGCTAAAGAGCCGCTGTTGATGGTCGACTCAAATGAGTACTGGTCGGCAAAACAGGCGATTCGTTATATCTCTCGCGTAGAAGAAAAGTACGACCTAACGTGGGCGGAAGAACCGGGACGTCGCTGGGACTATCGTGGGCTTCGCCAGATTTCACGTGGCATAAAAACTGCCGTGGCAACTGGTGAAAATATTAACGGAGTCGACGAGTTCTATCCGCTTGTTCACAACGAAGCGGTCGATGTGGTGCAGTTCGGAACGTTGGGCGTGACGAGCTTCCAGCAGATCGCTCATTTAGCCGAGGCGTACGAACTGCCTGTTTCGATTATCGGGCAACCGGGCAGCTGCATGTCGCATGCTGCGGCGGCTGCCAATAATCATCTGGCGCAGGAAGTGAAAGATCTCGTTCCGCCAACCGGCGTGACTATCGACAATCGCATCGTAGATGGATTTATCGAGATGGGTGAATCTCCGGGTTGGGGATTCACTATCGACGAGAAAGCTATCGCCGAGATGCAGGCGAATCCGTTAGTGTCGAAGGGTTCTGGACTCCCGGGTTCACGTCGCAAGGGCGCTGGTCTCTACATCATCCCCCCAGAACCGGGTGAGACGGGGCTGTATTAGGACGGGTTTGGCACTCACATTGTCATTCTGAACTAGATTCAGAATCATGGGCTTTGGCGACATTTTCGATACGCGGATTTAACGTCAGTAAGCTGAAGTCGTTATTCGTTGCTGCTCACACTGATACTGAATCAAGTTCAGCATGACAACAGCTCAACTTTTGGCTGGTATTCACCCATCGCCCCGCCACCCCTCCGAAGCTCCCTCCGCTCCGCTTTGCTGCGGTCGAGAGGTTGAAATAGTGGCGGTGGTGATAATTAGCCCTTCACGGCTAGTTCGGGTACCAACTGTTCAAGCAGGGCTGCACACTGCTCCAGTGACGTCGAAGAATCGCGACCCTGACAGATGAGAATCATGTTGCCGTAGATGACGTAGTCGCCATATTTAGAAATTCGGCAGTTTGAAGAATCGCCACCTGCGCTACGAGTACAAGCTCGGGCATCTTTGGCGCCCTCTTCCCACATGGGTTCGCCCGACTTGATTACAGCATCGGGTCCGGTTCGTTCGTCGGCGAATATAACGCCAAATTCAACTGCGTCGGCGTGCGACGGGTAGAAGCGCGCTTCGTAGTCTTTTCGATCGTAAGGGTCGAGACCCCAGTAGCCCAAGTAAGCGTCGGTCGCGCCGGTCAGCCCCTCAACATCGAACGTCTTGCCCTTTTTGAAACCGACAGCGGTCAGATCAGTAAGTGAAAAGATCGTTTCGGAAGGCGTGATCTTTGCTATCGCTGCAACTTCGGATTCCGAACTGGAACCACAAGCTGTTAGAGCAACCAGCATGAACGAGAGAACTATGACTATTGGTAGGCGCAAGCGCATATTAAATATTTCTTACTGACTAGGCTTCAGGTGAACCGGAACTTAATTTACCGACTAAAAGCGCATATTGGTTGGGTGATGGGGCTGAATTTCGTCATTGGGGTAGGAGTTTTGAATTCCTGCTGATGTTCGCAATTGCGAAATTATCACGACAAAATTGCTCGTAGCGCTAAATAGTCGACACCCGTCGTGCTACATTCCATTTCTCTCGACATTTTGCACTCATGTAGGCATTAAACGTAAAGGTAATTTCAAATGGAACCGATGGTCGCGCTGCGAGGCACTCCGACTGACGAGGTACTTCAGGTACTGGCGCAGTTCGGGGTCGAAAATATTCTTGTGTACGGCGGCCCCGGAGCAGCTCACACGAAGTATCACGAATACGTGTCACTTCGAATGAAGATCGAATCTTTTGGTATGAAGCTTGCTGCGATTGAGGGTGGTTTCTCTCCTCAAATCGAATATCACGATGTGATCTTTGGTGGTCCAAAGCAAGACGAACTCATCGAAGATTTGTTGGTGCAAGTTCGTGACATGGGTAACGCCGGTATTCCTATCTACGGCTACAACTGGATGCCCAATAGTTGGGGCAGGGCGCAAGCTTCCATTATCCGTGGTGGTGCTTTGGGCACTGGCTATGACTACGATTGGGAGAATTCTCGTCGACCTGAGTCGTTCCCTGGCGAAAAAATTACCGAAGACCAGATGTGGGATGCACTCGAATATTGGATCAAGGCTGTGACCCCGGTTGCTGAAGAGGTCGGTATGCGATGTGGCATTCACCCTGAAGACCCGCCAGTTCCTCAGCGTGGTGGTGTTCCCGGACTGTTCCGCAGCTTTGATGCATTCAAGCGACTAGTTGAAATCACCGATTCCGACTACAACGCCATCGAGTTCTGTCAGGGTACGTTCAGCGAAATGCCGGGCGAAGATATTTACGAAATGATCGAGTACTTCGGAACTCGAAACAAAATCATGTACGTCCACTTCCGCAACGTAAGCGGTCAGGCTCCTTCGTTCAACGAAGAGTTCATCAACACCGGTTATGTCGATATGAAGCGTGCGATGCGTACTTACCGTGACGCCGGATTCACGGGGAACTTCATCGATGACCACTGTCCGTTGCTGGTCGATGATGAAGATTTTCCTGGCAACCTCGGTGGCTACCGCTCACGACTATTCGCACAGGGCTACATTGCCGGTGTGATCGAGTCGGTGAAGAAGGAAGTCGAATACGGCGGTCCGGTCGATATGAGCAAAGTCGTGAAAGGAGCTAACTAATGAGGATCGGAATGGGACTCAATAGCTCCGCAAACAGAGAAGCACTGCGCTTCATGTCACAACTTGGTGTGCAGGACGTCGTTCTGAACACTCCACCGGTGCCGATTAAAAACGGCAAGTGGGAACTCACTGATCTGATTGGACTGAAGAACGGTGTCGAAGACTGGGGCCTAAAGCTCACAGCCATTGAAAACACACAGATCGACATGCGGCACCACATGATCGCTGGCGGTCCGCGGTTCGACGAGCAGCTCGAAAACATGCTCGAAACTATTAAGGCAATCGGTAACGCTGGCATTCCGATGTACACCATGAGCTGGCGATACCCACGGTTCTACCGCACGGGTCACGTCGACATTGGCTGGGGTGCGATGGGCACTGCCTACGATGCTGAGGTCGAGAATTGGCCAAAGGTAATCGACTGGGATCTTTCGCTGGATCGAGCGTGGGAATGTCTAGAGACTTGGGTGAAGGAAGCTACGCCAGTTGCTGAAAAGTACGGAGTGAAGCTTGGATTGCACCCTGTCGACCCACCAATGCCCGAAGTCGGCGGCGTTCCTCAGTTGTTGCACAATTTCGAGGGTTACAAGCGACTGATCGACATTGTCGATTCGCCTTACAACTCGATTTTGCTGTGTCAGGGATCGTTCTCGCAGATGGCGGGTGCTGATCAGGACAACGGCGAGAGCATCTACGACATGATCGAGTATTTTGTGAAACGTGAACGAGTTCTCTACGTTCACTTCCGCAACGTTGAAGGCACGGTTCCAAAGTTCCACGAGACGTTCGTGAACACGGGCCACGTCGACATGTACAAGGCGATGCGAATCTACGCTGAGAACGGTTTCGATGGCTTTTTCATGGACGATCACGTTCCAATGACGAAGGGCGATACCGCTTGGGGCCACCGGGCAAAGGCCTACGCCAACGGCTACATCCAGTCATTGATTGAGACTGTGACGGATACAAGTTTGTACGGGTTGCACTAGGTAGGGATTCTCACTTGAGCCCTCTCCTTCTTGGAGGGGGCTTTTGGTTGATCCACTGGAAGACAAATATGAAAATTGAGAAGATTGAGACTTGGCTGGTGTCGAAGTGGTTGACCGTTAGGGTTACCTGCGACGACGGTACGTATGGCGTTGGTGAGGGTAACTTTTGGAGTTACGCCGATGCGACTGAGGTGATTACTCACCGAATCGAAGAAGACATTAAGGGGTTAGACCCTCGGGATGTCGACCGCATTTGGAACGTCGCTTACCGCAAATACTCGTTCCGAAGTCCGGCGATTACTGCCGTTTTAAGTGCTATCGATATTGCACTCTGGGACATCAAAGGCAAGCGTCTTGGTGCACCGGTCTGGGATCTTCTCGGCGGAAAAGTTCGTGACAAGGTTCGAGCCATTCCGTTGCTTGGATCGTATGGCTACTCGGGTCCGCTTTCATCACCAGAGAGTTTTGCTCAAGCTGCACGGATGACGAAGGCTGATGGCTACACCGCTCTGAAAATGACGCCGTTCCCAGCGAACTGGGGCGAGCTAGCGCACGGCGATCTCATCAAGCAGAACACTGCAATTGTTGAAGCTGTTCGAGAAGAAGTTGGCTGGGATTTCGATATCGGAATCGAAATTCACCGCAACATGTTCCCCGGATCATCGGTCGTATTCGCACAGCAGATCGAAAAGTTCCTGCCGTACTTCTATGAAGACCCAATTGCTCCTGATTCTGTGATGTCGATGGGTGGCGTTGGTGACAAGGTAAACATTCCGCTGGCAGTCGGCGAAAGAAACAACACGCTCTGGGAATTCCGAGAATATTGCACTCTGCCCGGAGTTAGCTTCCTGAAGCCCGACATTGGTCTGGCAGGCGGATTCACCCACGTGAAGAAGATCGCAGCAGTCGCTGAAAGCTTCCACATCAAGATGGCTCCGCATCACTTCTTGGGGCCTATCGCCAACATGGCGAATACCCACATCGCAACGGCAACACCGAACTGGGATGTGAACGAATTTGCTCCTGAAGCGGGAACGTTCAAAGAAGACATCGTGACAAACGTTTCCAAGGTTGTCGACGGCTACTTCATACCGTCGGAAGAACCGGGACTCGGCATTGATATCAACGTTGAAGAAATGGCAAAGCATCCGTACGAGGCTGGAACTGGCGAGAGCTCAAGACAGGCCGACGGTGGATTGGTGCTGGGATAGGCGATATGGCAGTAACTGAACCAAGAGCGCGGCTGGCAGGCAAAGTAGCGATCATCACCGGTGGTGGTGGTGCGATGGGCGGTGCACAGGCTCGGCAGTTTGCTGCTGAGGGATCGGCAGTGTGTGTCGCCGACAATCGCCTTGAGGCGGCTGAAGCTGTTGCCCACGAGATCAACAATTCAGGCGGCAAAGCGATAGCTGTCGAGCTCGACGTGCGTGATTCGCTGGCGTGGGCCAACGTGGTTGCTCGAACTGAAGAAGAACTCGGAAATGTCAGCCTTCTTTGCAATAACGCCGGAGCCAACTTTCGGGTTGGATTCGAAGAGCAGACCGACGAACAATTCGAACTGATCATGGATGTTGGTTTGAATGGAGCGTTCTTCGGCATCAAAGCCGTTGTGCCTTCAATGCGTAAAGCTGGTGTGGGCGTGATTTTGAATATGGGCTCGTTGGCGTCGATTCGACCCGGCGGTGGAAGTCCTGCATACGCCGCTCAGAAGATGGCGATGGTTGGTCTTACTCGTTCAGCAGCTGCGTCGTTTGCAAAAGACAATATTCGCTGTGTAATTATCTCTCCCGGCCACGTTGATACCCCGTTCATTCGAGGCAACAACGAGCACAGCCCTAACAGTTGGGAGACCAGCATCGATAATCCCGACAATTTTGAACGTCGACTGAACAACACGCCGCTGGGTCGATTGCAGCAACCGGAAGACATTGCAAATGCGTTCATGTTTGCTGCTACCGATGACGCGGCGATGATTACCGGATCAATGATTACGGTCGACGGCGGAGCTGCCCTGTAACTACTAATGGACGCACAAAGTGCTGATGGCATGCTTTCCTGAAGGATGAAAATTGACGAGTTCAGACGGTTCATACGACGTAATAATCGAGCGGAATTTGGAAGTCCCAATGCGGGACGGAACGATACTTCGCGCCGACGTTTGGCGACCTGACGCTGAGGGCGAGTTCCCGGTGCTAATCGAACGCACTCCGTACGATAAAACCGGCTCTTCTGAGTCGAATCTTGGAGCGGGCGAATTCTACGGATCGCATGGCTACGCAGTGTTGATCCAAGATGTGCGAGGAAGGTTCGCATCTGACGGGGAATTTTATCCGTTTAGAGACGACGGTGACGGCGATAAAAAAGACGGTTTTGACACTGTTGAATGGGCCGCTGAACAGTCATGGTCGAACGGGAAAATTGGCACCATAGGTGGGTCGTATTCTGGTGCTACACAGTACCGGATGCTTGCCACTCAACCTCCTCACCTAACGGCACAATTTTCACGTCAGTCGTCGGCAGATTACTACGATGAGTGGGTCTATCGAAGCGGCGCGTTTGAGCATGGTTTCAACGTCATGTGGACGCTGAAGCACACTGCCACAAACGCTCGGAAATTGGCAGCAGCTGGTGCCGAAGATGCCACCGACAAAAGCGTAAATCAGGCATCAGATAATTACCAAAAATGGCTTGAGTATTCGCCGATTTCTCCGTTGCCGCCGGTCGCCGAATTGCACGACTGGTTTACCGACTGGATGAACCACCCGAATCACGACGATTTCTGGGAGGAATTCAGCAATGCTCGCTCGCACGATCGAGTCAATGTTCCGGTTCACCATTTTGGAAGTTGGTTCGATTGTTTTCTAGCTGGAACAATCAGGAATTTTTCAGGGATGAGCTCTAAGGCTGCAACTCCTGAAGCCCGAAACGGGCAACGAATGACGATTGGACCCTGGGTTCATAATCCGGGACCTGCCGACATGCGAGAAGCCGGCGACGTTGATTTTGGCGAGCAGGCGAAACTCGGCTGGTTCGAGATGCGTTTGCGTTGGTTCGATCATTGGCTAAAGAGTGTCGACAACGGGGTCGATTCCGACAAGCCAGTAAAATTGTTTGCGATGGGCATCAACAAGTGGCGCGAGTTCGACGAGTGGCCTCCGGCGGCTGCCACGAACACGCCTTTTTATCTTTCATCTGGCACATCTGGATCGGCGAAATCATTGAACGATGGAGTGTTATCGGATGAGAAACCGAATTTGTTCGGAGAAGTCTTCGACGAGTACGACTCCGACCCCGAAAACCCCATCCGTTCGTTCGGAGGTGGGCACCTTGGCGATAACAATGGCCCTCGAGATCAACGTGGCTGCGAAGACAATATTCTGACTTACACGACGGAAATTCTCGAAAACGATCTAGATGTAACTGGTCCAGTGAAGGCCGTTCTGCATGCTTCAACTTCGGCCATGGACACTGATTGGGTCGTCCGAATTACCGATGTCCATCCCGATGGCACATCGATGCTCGTTTGCGACGGAATCTTGAGAGGAAGATTCAAAGATTCGTTCGAAAAACCAGTAGCGCTTGTTCCGCATATGCCAACTGAATTCGAAGTCGACCTTTGGGCGACCAGTCATGTGTTCCAGAAAGGGCATCGACTGCGTGTCTCAGTTTCGAGTAGTAGCTTCCCTCGGTGGGATCGAAACTGGCAAACGGGCAAGAACAACGCGCTGGAATCGAGCGGTATTGTCGCTCGTAATCGGATATTCCGAGATGAAATTCGGCCTTCTCACGTCATCCTGCCGCTGCTCTAGTAACTCAGGAACGTGTTCTGGGCGGTAAGAACGGTTTGAACTGAAAAGTTCACCGGTTTGGCAGCGTACGCCTCATGTGTATGTGCGTATGCGCCCACGGGGGCGGTGTTCATGACACACATGTCGATTTCGGCAACTGCGGCTAATCTCAGATTATGGGAACAGTCCTGGCAGTCAAAATCGATCGCCACTACATAACCAGACGCTTCAGAATCCTTCTACTCGCATTTGCACTTGCGGTAGTTGGATTTATCGCGCCTGCTGGTGATGCAAATACGATTTTTGCGTCACAGACTGGAACGCTCAACGCTAACCCGACACACACCGATCTTGCATCGGAAGTTACTGTCACGGTATTTGACCCTGATCTTAACGTAACGGTTCTTCGTGAGTTCGAAACCACCGATTCGACGGGTAATCTCTACGTTCTCCCAACTGGATCGGCCGGTGATACAGCCGTGCTCAAGTTGAGCAACTCTTCAGTGGGTGACTTTAACGCTGACGGGGTAATTACTGAAACGGATGTGCAGCTGAGCACATCCAAAGCAGCTGTTCAGTGGGTGAACAAAGATTCGGGAACCTTCCAAATAGTTTTGGCCCAAACAGTTTCAGCTACCGAAAATTTCACTGTTACGTACCGCAGCGAGCACAAAGATGCGACGACCGTGACTCTGCGCAGTCCGTCGGATCCTGCTGGTTTTACATTGAGCCTGACGGAGACTGCTCCGACCACTCACACTTTCGTGGCTACCTTCAAGACCGGTGACGCAACGGTAATTACTGGTGCTACCGAATCCACTTCGACAACACGCCCAGTTATTAAGGTAGTCGATGGCGATACGGTCACTCTCGAATATGCCGACGCTAGCCCTTCGAAACTAATTAGTGAAGCTGTGGTGGTCGATGCCACCAAGCCTTCGGTTTCTATCACTGCGCCAGTACACAAGAGTTCGTCCAGCAATACGACCGTTTGGGCAAGGGCAGTGGTTACCGACGCTGCCTCGGGTGTTGATCTCAGCCAGATCAAATTCCATGTTGATGTTGATCGTGATGAAGTATTTGATGAACCCGGTGAAACTATTTCAGCTTCTGTCGCCGATTCTGTTGCGATCAATCAAGGTTGGAATGCTGCGGTCTTGCTTCCTGCAGTTGGCACGAATGGGCTGGTCAACTGGTACGTGACAGCTACGGACAGAGCATCGAACGTTGGTATTTCTGATTCAGAAGCCACGAGTGGCGATCAACTCCATAAATACACCGTCGATACTTCACCGCCTGCGATCGATGAGGTTGTGCTTGGTCAGGTGTTTGATTCGACGGCGAAAAAGACCGTAAGCAACGTTCTTAACAGCATCAAGGTGAAATGGTCGGAGCCAATCAAAGAAACTTCGATTGATGCCTCGCGCTTCATCATTAAAGGTCAGTCTGCCAAGACCGCGACGATGGTTACCGATGTTACTGAGCTAGTCGATATGACAGAGGTGACCAATTCAGTTTGGCTCACGTTCGAAGATATTCCGACCTCGCCCGAAAAAATTACGATCATGCCGGGTGCTGTATCTGATCTGACAGATTTTCCTTCGGAATTGAAAGAATTAATTCCGATCGACAAATTAGGACCTAGGCTTACCGTTTCGACCGATACGGCCATTACAAACAGCCTTCTGACTATCAACGTTACGACAGTCGAATCACTTACTTCGGATCCGACAGTGACTATCAATGGTGTGACGTTCGGATCGGCTCAGCCGTTGGACACCAACGTGTGGGCGATTGTTGTTGATGGAACGACGTTTACGGGATCGGCAGCAGGCGATGGAGTGAAGAACGTTGAGGCAGCTGGATTCGATGCAGCGCTGAACATTGCAAGAGGTGGCGTGGGTGTTGATGCTGTTGGCTATCCGGATGGAGCCGTTCAATTCCATTTGGACACTGTAATCAAACAGCCGGTGGTTCTTCCGGGTGATCGTGAAATTGCGATTATTCCTAGCCCGTTGATCACCGTTAGCTTTGCCGAGGAAATTGGTGAGTACTCTGGCGACTCGCATGCAGGTGTGACGATTATTAGCGCAAAACTCGATGGCACCGATGTCACATCTGGCTTCACCGCTGAATCAGCTACGACATGGTCGTATCGCCCTGCGTTCCTGTCGAACGACGATCACATTTTTGAAGTTATCGGTCGAGACGATGCAGGGAACACTCATGGCGCGATAGTGCGGTCGTTCAGTGTGAACGCACCTGAACCGACAGCGACACCCGTTCCAACTGAAACTCCTACTCCGCTGCCTACTGTAGATATCACTCCTGTTGTAGAGGTCGCTCCAACGGAAGTACCAACCGACGCGACAGAAGTCGCAAGCGCATCTCCTGAGCCTGTTGGTACACCAGACGATTCAACTCCGGTTGAGGCGACGCCAGCACCGGAAGCGGTTGAACCCGAACCGGTTGCAACTCCAGTTCCGGAAGCTGTTGAACCAACAGCAGTACCCGAGGATGCAGCTTCTGTCGATGCAGAGCCTGAGGTTGCACCGACTCCAGAAGATTCTGAAGCTGTAACACCGGAAGACGAAACAGAACCTCCCGCTGACGATGGATCAGAAGAGGGCTCATCTGAAGAAGACGAGGAAGTCACTGAGGAAGACATTGCGGCGACAGTAGCTGCGATGCGTGCTGATGACGAAGACAATCCGTTTGCCGAAGACGAAGGTAATGGCGATGGATCGCTAGCGCCTGAACCAGCATTGACCGTGTTCGGTTGCAACGTGCCAACAGGCGGTGATGAAGCCGTTGGAGCCGTGACTGCTGGTGCCGACTATCTACTGGCGGCAGCTGGACTCTTCGGGCTGATCGTGGCTCGAGTTCGCCCTAAGCGTCGTAAAAACGAAGACTAGGTTCAAGGCAATCGTGCCTAGATAAACGGCCCGCCGGGTCCCCAGTCATCGTTTCCAGTTAGTCGTTTCCTAAGAGCACGAAGTTGCAAGGGCATCTTCGCGTTCGATTCCCAGGTTTGATCAACTCCCTCAGCTTGAGGTTCGCCTTTCACGATGATCTCTATAAGAACAGGGCCGGGACTTCTGAGGATTTCAGGAAGTGCTGAGTCGAGAGATTCGACGTCTTCAAATCTGTGGGTCGACGCGTAGCCACATGCCTCCGCAGCTTTTGCATATTCGACACCCGCTGTCGGCAACGGCTGACCGCCAGTTACCGAGTAGATACCGTTGTTGAAAACGAAGTGATAGAGGTTTTTAGGAGCCATGCCAGCAATCGTGGCGAGCGACCCAAAGTTCATGAGTAGTGAACCGTCGGCATCGAGACACAACACTGATCGCTCGGGATCACCAAGTGCCAATCCAAGTGCGACAGAAGAAGCCTTGGACATGCCGTTTGCGATGCCGATATCGAGATCGGGTTCCTTAGAAATCTGGTTCCAATACTTGGTTTGCGTCATCGTCGTAACGGCAACGGCTTCACCTCGTGATTCGTTTAGAACTCGGCAGGCGTCAGCGTAGGTAATCATTATTCGCCCTCCGATTCCGTTCCTGAAGGTGATTCTTTGGCGTATTCAGTGCCTATCGCTACGGCAAATGGTTGGTTCGTTTTCGCAGCGCGTTCGAACGCTATTGGCACTCTGTCGAGATCGTCATCTGATTCGATAACGAAGTAGTCGACTCGCCACATGTGAAGGAACGGTTCGAGATATTTGGCTGCCGTATCGGCGGTGTCGCCCATTCGGTTGTGACCCCGGTAGCCAATGAACATCACAAGGGGCAGCCCAATGCCGAGTGCGAGTCCACGTAGCGCATCGCCTGCTTCGTATAGACCTGCATTCTGAATGGAGACGACTGGGTTTTGCCCGGCAACGAATAAGCCTGCTGCGACTGGAATGGCTTCGCCTTCGCGAGAGACTGGAACCATGGTGATCGATGGTTCGGCCATCAGTGCTTCGTACATGTGGGCGGTCTCAGAATCGGGAAGCGTTACGTAGTGCGACACGCCGAGTTCCACGAGTTGTGCGACTACGTTTTTGGGGTGTAATACGCCGTTGATCAAGCTGGTTACCGTTGCCTTGCGCTGCAGTAGATGTATGCAGGGCGAGAGTAGCTGCCGGGATGAACTTTCGCAATATGTCGAGGCGATTTACTCGACCGGCTTGTGCTTCTTAGGTCGCCGAGTAAAAGCCAGCAATATGATTGCGATAATTGCGGCGGCAGTGAAGGTTGGGAATGTCGCTTCGTAAGAGCCGGTGTAGTCGAATATGAGACCTGCACCGATTGCACCTATCGCCTGACCACCACTCACGAACGGTTCGGTCGCTCCTCGAATCGCACCCAACGAGCTTCTGCCGAAGTAGTGAGCAATGGCAACCGGCGGAACAACAAGCAAACCACCGAGTCCGATTCCGAATAATGCTGCAACTGTGAACGCCATTGCTGGCGAATCGACAAGCAAGAACAGCAGGGCCATTCCTCCGAGCCAAGCCGCTGTTGCTGAATAGACGATTTTCACTGGCAGTCGGTCGAGCAAGTTGCCCCAGAGGATGCTGCCGACAGCGGTTCCTCCAGCCATGACCGTTAGTGCTGAAGCGGCGATCGACGGACTGATGCCGTGATCACGCAGGAACGCAGCTTGGTGAATATTGACGCCGGTGTGAATGAAAAATACTAATCCGCCAACTAACGCCAGAGTCCACATTGCTGGTGTACGCATCGCTTCTTTTAGCGTCCACTGCTCCTCTTGTTCCGCGGCTGTTTTTGTAGCTGAACCGCTGGTTGAATCGTCGGAAGCTTCGTCTCCGTCAGGCGTTAAGCCAACGTCTTCAGGCTTGTTGACGAATACGAGGAGTGTCAAAGGAAGAGCAATTACCCAAACTGAAATTCCCATCCAGAACCACGCCATGCGCCAATCGCCATTACTGGCATTCATGAACAGTTGAGCGAACAGCGGGAAGAGCCCCATGCCAAGTGAATGCGATACGCCAAGCATTGATGACGAACGCCCTCGCATGCGGACAAACCACTGGGCTACAGCTGTCGAGCCACCGATTTGCAGAGGGGCCTGAAACATTAATCGGCCAGCGCCAAACAGCAGATAGAAGCTAATTGGGTTGGTGGTCCAACGAAGCGAGAGTATGACTGCGCCGAGTAAAAATACCGACGAAGCCATCAGCACTCTTGCGCCGTATCGCTGGAGAATCCACCCGGCAAGCGGAGAAACGAACATAGATACGACACCAGCAGCGGCGGCGGCACCAACGATGAGGGTCCGGCTCCAGCCAAGGTCTTCGCTCATCGGGAACACGAACACTGCAATGGTTAGTGTCGCTGCAGCGTTCCTAACGAACATCGTCGAGCCGGCTGCGAGCACAACTGCCCAGCCGTAAAAGAACGGAGTGCGACTGGCGAGGGCAGCTCGGGGATCGGAATATGTACGAGGGTTCGGGTTCAAATGGTGCAGAATTCGACTAGGAAATTATCGGAAGCGTGGATGCTAGCAGTCGAGAGAGCCGGAATGTTCATAAGAAATAGCCACTACCGCTGGTAAAGTGGTTATCCGAAACGTTTGATCGAACCGTCGCTCGCCGTAGGCAAGTGGTAGATTCTGATCTGCGATCTTGATCTTTAGTAATTACCGGTAAGAGCAGCAAGCGAAATATGTCACCAGAATCAACTTCATTCGATGCAAAGCGATCTTTTGAAACGGCGGACGGAACAGTCAACTACTACGACCTGTCTGTGCTCGAAGACGCCGGGCTAGTCGATATTGCCAAGACTCCCTATTCGATCAGAGTGCTGCTCGAGAACGCACTTCGAAAAGCCGACGGCGGCCCCGCTACCGACGATCACGTGAAGCTTGTTGCTTCGTGGCGAGCCAACGCTAAACCTGTCAGCGAATTTCCATACATGCCGGGCAGGGTAGTGCTACAAGACTTCACTGGAGTTCCAGTGGTTGTCGATATCGCTGCAATGCGAGACGCCGTATCGAACGCCGGTGGCGATTCTTCGATCATCAACCCGATCGTTCGATCCGACATGGTCATCGACCACTCGGTGCAGGTCGACTACTTCTCGAACGCTGGCGCGCTGGCGATGAACATCGAGCGTGAGTTTGAACGAAATACCGAACGCTACCAATTGCTCAAGTGGGCACAGGGTGCGTTCGACAACCTCAAAATTATTCCACCGGGAGCCGGGATTGTTCACCAGGTGAACCTCGAATTCCTTGCTGAAGCAATTCTTTCTGAAGAGACTGCCGATGGTGGTCGAGTCGCATACCCCGACACCTGTGTTGGAACCGATTCGCACACAACGATGGTCAACGGTCTTGGTGTGCTTGGTTGGGGTGTTGGTGGAATTGAAGCTGAGGCAGTCATGCTCGGTCAGCCGTACTACATGGTTGTTCCCGAAGTGGTTGGTGTGCGTCTGACTGGTGCACTGCCAGAGGGTGCAACAGCTACCGACCTCGTACTAGGTATCGTGCAGATGCTTCGTGAAGAGGGTGTTGTTGAGAAGTTCGTAGAGTTCTACGGGCCGGCTCTCGATGGCCTGCCGCTTGCCGATAGGGCAACGATTGCAAACATGGCGCCTGAATACGGCGCTACTTGTGGATTCTTCCCGATCGACGATCAGACCTTGAAGTACATGCGTGACACTGGCCGAGATGACTCGACAGTTGAGCTGGCTGAGAAGTACGCCAAGGCGAATTCGTTCTTCTATGATCCTTCTACCGAACCTGAATATTCTGTTTCGCTGAGCTTTGATCTTTCGAGCACGGTGCCTGCGCTGGCAGGTCCGAAGCGTCCACAGGATCGACTTGCACTATCTGAAGTTGGCGACAATTTCACATCGTCGTTCGCTGATGCTTCCGACCACAAGCACGAAGTTGAAGTCGATGGCGCAGCGGGTGCTGTTGGTGATGGATCAGTGGTTATCGCTGCTATCACTAGCTGTACGAACACATCGAACCCGTCTGTGATGGTCGGCGCCGGATTGTTGGCACGCAACGCTCGTAAGCGTGGCCTGAACCGCAAGCCGTGGGTAAAGACGAGTCTTGCTCCTGGGTCAACCGTCGTAACTCGATACCTCGAGGCTGCAGGTCTGAACGAAGATCTTGACGCTCTCGGATTCAACACGGTTGGTTACGGTTGCACGACATGTATCGGTAACTCCGGACCGCTTCCGCAGGCTGTATCGGACGCCGTAAATGATCATGAACTCACGGCTGCTGCTGTGGTAAGTGGGAACCGAAACTTTGAAGGTCGAGTTCACCCGCAGGTGAAAGCTAACTATCTCGCATCACCGGTGTTGGTTGTTGCTTACTCGCTGGTCGGTAAAGTCGACACTGATCTTGTTCATCAGCCATTGGGTCAAGATGATCAGGGTGAGGATGTTTTCCTGAAGGATATTTGGCCTTCACAGAAAGATATTGCCGACACGATTGCGAGCTC
Organism: Chloroflexota bacterium; assembly: GCA_018650845.1. Classification (GTDB taxonomy): domain Bacteria; phylum Chloroflexota; class Dehalococcoidia; order Lucifugimonadales; family Lucifugimonadaceae; genus Lucifugimonas. The sequence continues at coordinate 48,594 of JABIFF010000008.1, forward strand.
GCTGACAGCCGACATGTTCAAAGAGCAGTACGGCACAGTATTCGATGGTTCGCCTGAGTGGCAGGAATTGCCAGCTCCAACAGGCATGAACTTCGAATGGGATCGTCAGTCGACCTACATTCAAGAGCCTCCTTACTTTGAGGACTTTGGTGACGAGCCAACCGTTCGATCAGAAGTGATGGGCGCTCGTGTGCTTGTTGGCTTTGGTGATTCGGTTACTACCGACCACATTTCGCCAGCGGGAGCAATTCCGCCAAGTGCGCCCGGTGGTCAGTTCTTGGTTGGTAATGATGTTCCTCGTCGAGAGTTCAACTCTTACGGATCACGCCGCGGTAATCACGATGTGATGGTTCGGGGTACGTTCGGAAATATTCGACTTCGCAATAAGCTGACTCCTGATATGGAAGGTGATTGGACTATTCACCAGCCAGATGGCGAGCAGATGCGGATTTACGAGGCTTCCGAGAAGTATCAGAGCGAGGGCGTTCCGCTGATCGTTCTTGCTGGTAAGGAGTACGGAACCGGTAGTTCACGTGACTGGGCTGCCAAAGGGCCGATGCTCTTGGGTGTCCGTGTTGTAATCGCTGAGAGCCTAGAGCGAATTCACCGATCTAACTTGATCGGCATGGGTGTGCTTCCTCTTGTTTACACGAATGGCGACACTGCCGAATCGCTGGGCCTTGATGGCACAGAGTCATACGATGTTCCTGGCATTGGCAACTCGGTCGAGCCGGGATCGACAGTAACTGTTACGGCTACTGCCGAGGACGGTAAGGTCACCAAATTCGAGACGCTGATTCGAATCGATACAGCGATTGAGAATGAGTACTACCGCAACGGCGGATTACTGCCATACGTACTTCGCCAAATGATGGCCGAGGCGTAAGCCCTGCCTGCGTGCGTTCGATTGAATATCGAATACGAAAACGGGGATGCCAATTGGCATCCCCGTTTTTCTTTGCGAATTTTTTCGGTTCTGGGCGTCTAGGAAGTGTGACCCCAACGATCGGATCGACCTGCGATAAGTTCCTGATAGAGGACTTCATCGAGAGTGTTGTAGACCCATTCGAACCCTGCGGCTCGTAGTTTTTCGGGGAATGCTCGCTGACTTCCGAGCATTGTTTCTTCACCCATCTCGCCGAAGATCAATTTGATAATTGGTGCTGGAATTTGGAACCAAGCGGGTCGAGATAGCGTGCTCGACATCAGCTTGGTGAACTCTTCGTTTCGCACGGGAGTTGGGCCTGTGAAGTTAACAGGACCTGAAATGTCTTCTCGACCCAGCACGAACGAAAGTCCGTTGATTACATCTGGTAACGAAATCCATGGCCACCACTGTCGACCACTCCCCATCTTGCCTCCGAGTGCTGTTTGGAACGGCACCCGAACTCTCGCCAGAAGACCGCCTTGTCTAGAGATGATCAAGCCGAAACGGGCATGTACAACACGGATTGCTGCTTCACGAGCCGCATCAGCAGCCGCTTCCCATCTGATCGCTGTGTCGGCTAGGAATCCTTCACCGGATGGTGATTCTTCGGTTAACGGCTCTTCGCCTCTGTCGCCATAGAAACCTACCGCTGACGCTACGATGAGCACTTTGGGTGGGGAGGCAAGACCGGCGAGAGCTTGTGAGAGTAGGCGAGTTGATCGCACTCTGCTTTCACGAATGAGCAGTTTGCGTTCAGCGCTCCAACGTCCGCCGGCTATCGATACACCACCCAGATGAATCGCTGCGTCGATCGAGCCGAGCATGCGTGAATCGAAAGCTCCGTGCTCAGGATCCCAGCCAAATTCCGCAATCGGCGCGTCGGGGTTCGGGGTACGCCTTACGAGCTGCACTATTTGATGACCGTCGTACGCAAGGGTTTCGATTAGGCGGCTACCAACCATTCCAGATCCACCCGATACGAGAATTCTCATTCGTAGCCTATTTTCATGAAATGGATGCTGCCGTTGATCGATCGTTGCGCTCACATTTTAGAGCTTCCCGAGTCGGTATCTCCATTTCATTCGGCTACACGATAGTGCGATTGTTGATCGTGAATTACCCAATTGCTCAGTAAGGAACAACTGCAAGACACCTCATTGGCGAAAAGCATTTTTAGTTGATCGGCTGTCGAAGTGCGCTGTTTCTAGTTCAAATTGCGGGTTTGGATACGTTATTTCTGCAATTCACAATTCTCTATTTTCCTAATCGGGTTCGCGGAAGCCGACGATTCGGGGCTGGCTAACAACCGGCAGAGTTATATGAGTAAGTCGAATCTTTGGAGGGGAAATGTCAAAGGTCCTTCGATTCCCGAATGGTGGAAAAAGACGAGTGGTTCGTCGAGTTGTACGTCGTGCTCCTGCAGCACGAACTGTTGCACCTCGAGCAAGTGTGCGCCGAACACCAACACGTGTTCTGCAGCAGCCGATCGCCCGTCGACGAACCGAGCGTCCTGAAATCGACGTTCCCGGCAAGATTGCTATCTATGCTGGTTTTGAGTTCGACCATGAAATTCATCAGTGCCTCGATCCACTCGAAAGCGTGATGATCGCTGGTACGGCAGATAACTCGCAGTCGATGGTCGCTATGACAGCAATGTCGAAAGCCGATCTTGCGATTATTGAGCTCGATTGCGGTGGAGAGCTTCAAGGCTTAGCAGTAGCTCGTGCGATTGCTGCCAACTCTCCTGCAACTGGAATCATGATTTACACGCCAGCTCTCAACCCACGTGCTTTCAAGGCGCTTTGGGTATACGGGTCGCAGAAGTGGTCGATGATCACTCGGGCATCTCTAGCCAATCCTGCGCATGTTCGTGCGACAGTGAAATCGGCAGTTCGTGGTTTGACCTGGAGCGAACCCGGCGTGCAGCGTCAGTGGTCGGAACTAGGTGATCGACCTCGCAGCATCGAAGATCGACAGAAGCTGATGCGCACTGCTGCGTAAGTAATTTTGTATATGAAAAAGCCCTCGGAATTATGGGAAATCCGAGGGCTTTTTTGTTTTGGATTTAGAGCTAGGCGTTAGCTTCGTGCAGCAGATACCTGTTCGAGCACTTTTGGTGGAAGAGGGAAGATCCATCCACGGTTTTGGATGATTGCCTTTGAAAGCTCAGGCGGAATTGCAACGATGATTTCAGGCTCGATTGAGAATCGACCTGTGAACCCACCGATAGCACTTCGAGCGTGAACACCGCCGTAGTTTTGGTCTTCGCCATCAACTGCAGATTCGCCCTTACCGCCACCGAACACCGACTGCCATCGTTCCGAGAATCCATTCATTACGGCAGGTCCGCCGTTGAACGCAACATCGGTCGAAACAACCATACCTAGAGCCTTCACGGTGTAGATAACGTCGTTCAAGTCGCCACCTTCACCACCGCAAGTGAGTCCCCAGTGAAGACGCTTGATCATGGAGTTTGCAACCCATTCTGCAGCGTCCTGACCTTCTTTGATGCGGTCTGGATCGTCGTACATTTGGCCTGGACCGTAGCCGTGACCGGAGAGGTAAACGAGACCGGATTCGTGGAACACGATTCCGCAGATTCCAGCGCCTTTGAGGCTAGTCACGTTGTTTTCGAACGATCCTAGATCCATGTTGAGATCGTTGATTCGGTCGTAGACATCGAAGTCGCGTTTCAGATGATCAGGGACAATCGAATTGTCGTAGAACGTACCCATTCAGTATTTCCTTTGTTTTAACTTGTTGTCACTTAGGACGATTGGTTTTGCTTCGACGGTTTTGGTCGACGCAAGTTTTGTTTAGCTGACTAACTGTTTTCGAATAACTCAGTTAAATATTTGACTGCTTTCGGTAGCGCGTCCTTCGAAAGGACGTCGCCGCGAGGTTCGTAGACGATCGATAACGGACTATCGAATTTTGCATTTTTCAGAATGCGAACTATACGTGGATAGTCGAGCCATTGCTCATCACCCGAGTCGGCAAAATAGAACTTGGTTCGAGCTAACGAAGCACGAGGAGCGCACATCTCGATTGATTCGTAAAGTTGCTCTTCCGCTACCTTCGCTGGAGCACCATCGCCTGATGACCCCGGTGAGCCTTGGAACTGTCCAGTGTCGACAACGTGCGCCAGTGCAGGACTGTCGACTTCATCGAGCATTTTCAACACTTGAGCACCGGTCGAGGGCGTCGAACCGTGGTTGTGGTTGTGGAGAAATACCGTGACTCCGGCATCGGCCGCGTAATCGCACACGGTCTGGAATTTCTCTCGTACTTTCTCGAACGTGAATTCCAGCGTTTGTCCGTTCACAACACCGTTGCCGGGAATGCGAATTGAGCTGATTCCCAAATGCGGCACAGCATCGATCAATGCTTTCGCTCTTTCAATTTCGCCGGGTATCGAGGACACCGGTTCGTTGAAAGGTACGATCACACCGGCGTAGCCAAACTGCACACCTCGGCTTCCGACCGAGTGAGCAAGTTCTTGCAGGTATTCAGGTTCGTAGTTCTCCAGCAGGCGATCTTCGATATCGAGACCAGCTATGCCGAGTTCCGCTGCCATATCGGCGGCAGCGTGAATGCAATCATCGCCGTTGCCGTATATGTCGTGAAACGATAGTGCCTGAAGGTATATCGGAAGCATTGCGTAGAACCCGTTCGACTACATTTCGTGCTTGGCGAGCATTGATCGCAGGTATGAGTTTGCGAGAGGAACCGCTGCCGGTTCGTCTAACTCGTCTTGTCCTTCAAACACGATCGACATCCAGCCGTTGTATCCAACGTTCTTGATGATCGGCATGATTCGTTCGTAGTCGAGCCACGCCTCTTTGCCGCTGGCGATTCGGTAGATCTTGGCTCGAACGTGCACGGCGCGTGGTGCGGAGGTTTCGATAGAACCGTAGAAGTTCCACTGTGGGTCTTCCTGTCCACGTTCGCCAAACGATGCGCCCGGTGAGCCACGGTACTGGCCTGTGTCGAGAATGTGGGTGTAGTAAGGGTTGTCGACATCGTCTAGAAGTCGAATCACCTGATCGCCGGTTGCTGGGATGCAGCCGTGGTTGTGGTTGTGGAGTCCGACGTACACGCCCTTCGACTGACCGTACTCGGCGACTTCCTTGGTTGATGCGACCAAGCGGGGCCATGCTTCTTCTTCAGTTTCGCCATCTGGTATCCATGAACCGAACGCACGGATCATTGGAATGCCCATTTTGGCAGCGACGTCGATCCACTTTTTCATTAGGTCGATCTGCTCACGCAACTCTTCGCCTGTCTTACCAAAGTTGTTTGAAACCCCGATGTAGCACATGTGGAGCCCACGTTTGAGACAAGCCTGTTTTACTTCTTCGAGGTAGTCGTCATCGGTCGAAGCGAAATGGGTGAAGTGCAGGTCTACACCGTCCATTTGATACTCGGCGGCCTTATCGATTATGCCGAGAAGGGTGATCTTGCCCGCGTTGAATGTGTCGCGGTAAGAGAGGGATTGCAGACTGAGCTTGATCATTGAGAATTTTCTTTTCGAGGTCGTGGTCTTGCGTTTATGTGAGATTTGCCGACTTCGTTGTCACTTTAGGTACATGATCGGCGGCACACCGGGCTGGGAGGGAATGTACCACCAGCCCGGGGTGAATCAAGCCGTTTATGAGAGCTCTTTTATTCTGATGAGCTCTATTAACCATCCATGCGAGTGGTCTATCTGCTTGAGCAGGGATCGCGTAAGCTTCTCCGATTGACGCTAAACTGCGCACTTCTTCAACTCTGGAATTTGAAGAATTTGATGAGGCACGGGCTGACGACATGAAAAAAATCGATTCACATTTGCACGTTTGGGCGCACGATCCCGATACGTATCCGTACCGGGAAGGGCAGGCGCCGCCACGTGACCGAGGTGACGCTGAATTCTTGCTTGATCTGATGGACCGAGCAGATGTCGACGGTGCGTTAATCGTTCAGCCGATTGTCCATGGCTTCGATCATGCTTATGTCGATGACACGATCGCCCAGTGGCCAGATCGATTCGTTGGCATGTGTCTTGTCGATCCTCAAGCTGCAGACCCGGTCGGCATGCTCGACGAACTGGTTGGGCGTGGATACAGGGGAGTTAGGTTCAATCCTGCGCTTTGGCGTGAGGGTGAACTCATGAACGGCGATGTTGGTCAGGCGCTGTACAAGCGCGCTGGCGAGCTGGGAATTCCGGTTGGTTTCTTGGTTAGCCCTAACAACTACGAAGAAATCGAAACGCTAGCGGCTGTGTATCCAGATACGGATGCGATTGTCGATCACTTTGGTCACTGTGTTCCTTCTCGGGATGGTGCTGAGGTTCCCGATTTCGAACGGCTGCTGTCTATGTCACGTTACCCAAATATGAACGTGAAACTATCTGAATTTCCTCGGGCATCGAACGAAGAGTTTCCGTATATCGACCTGTTCGACTGGACGCATCGTTTGATCGATGAGTACTCGGCAGATCGACTTATGTGGGGAACCGATTTTCCTTTCATTGTTGAGCAGGCGGGTTACACCAAAGGCTGGGAGATCGCAGATCGAATCGAGCCAGCGATTGGACCTGGGCTTTCTGATCGAATTCTCGGCGGTACGTGCGAAAGACTGTTTGGTACCTGGGGTTAATCTCAGGTAGCTAGCTGCTGAATTTTGTTCAGCGCCTCTTCTCTTCAATCTGAAGTATCGATGCCCCCATGTTTCGGCTCGGGGGATTATAGTGTGCACTCCTAAAACCCTCTCAAAGGAATCCCGATGACCTCGTCGCCAATCCCGTCTTCAGCTCCTGATGCAGTCAAGCGAATGACTGCTGCTGCTAACGATTTTCTGAACTCGCTTGATGATTCACAGAAACAAACTGCATCGTTCGAATTTGCTGGCGATGAACGCTATAAGTGGGCATACACGCCCATCGAACGAGAGGGCCTACGCCTTCGTGAGATGAACGATGCTCAGCGCAAGGCTGCGTTCACGATGATGGAGACTGGTTACAGCGCTCGTGGCGCGGCGACAGCGCATCGGATCATGGAACTTGAGACGATCCTTGGTGAGTGGGAAGGGATCAGCAACAATATTTCGCAGTGGGAACGAAATACCGATCGTTACTGGTTCAGCGTGTTCGGTACGCCGGGAAGCGTTGATGAGCCGTGGGGATTCCGAGTTGGCGGTCACCACATCGGCCTAACGGCGAATATCGTTGGTGGCGAGCATGTCGCGATTCTGCCTTTGTTCTTCGGTGCCAACCCGGCGGTTATCCGCCATGGCGAACGCGAGGGTGAGCGAACTTTGGTCGAGGAGCAGGACTGGGCACGTTCATTGCTGACTTCGATGGATTCTTCGCAGACTAAGCTGGCCATTGTCGACCCTGTGGCACCTGCTGATATTTTGACTACGAACGTTCGATCTGCCGATCCTAATATCGCCCCTAAGGGAATTGGGTTTGGTGATTTGGGCGACGACCAACGAGGTCAGCTTGTGGCGCTTGTGAAGCACTATGTGACTCGGGCTTCGGATGATCTTTCATCGAACTACTGGCGAGAAGTTGAATCGGCTGGATTCGATGATGTGACGTTTGCTTGGGCGGGTCCTGCTGGGGTTGGCGAACCGCACTATTACGCTATTCGACATCCTCGATTCTTGATCGAGTACGACAACACGCAGAACGAAGCGAATCACATTCACTCGGTGCTTCGTGATTATGCTCACGACTTCGGTGAGGATCTGCTATCAGCACACTATCGTGCTTCGCACTAGGTGAGGCTTGGCTTGATGAGAGGTAAGGATTGAATATGGCAATCAACTCAACAAATCTTGAGAACGATGAGTTTGGTTATGCGTGCTACACGATAGTCGCCCCTGCGCCCGCTCGGCTTGAACAGGAACTATTGGATATCGAGCATGCGGCCGGGCAAGAGCGCGCGAAGATTCCAGGGCATGTAACTGTCAAAGGAACTTTCTACGACATTGAAAGTCTGGATGGATTGATCGCGGTGATTCGCAATGTTGCCGGACGGCACAAATCGCTGGAGCTTGGCACTGCGGGAATGGATGTATGGGAATCGGAGCATAGCGTGATTCTCGGCTTCACAGTGAATCCAGAGATCCAGTCCCTTCACGATGACCTGATGGCTGAAGTTGGTCCTCTTGGCAAATCTGCGTACCCCGATGACCCGTACAAATCTCACATGAGCATCGTCAATGAAGTGAAGCCTGAGGGTGTCGAAATCGCAAAGGCTCGTATAGGTGCTATCGATTTAGGAGATCATCTGTCGTTGAGTGCAATCGACTTGATGGGGCGTGATGGAGTCGCTTGGGGCGGAGAATGGAAGCGGCTAGAGCGCTTCGAGCTTGGCGGTAATTAGTTCGCCTAGCTGGCGCAGTTCATTGCGGTGCCGAGTGCTTCGGCGTTCGACTTCATGATGTCGATATAGGTCACGCCTTCGGACGCTTCGTCCTTAGTCCGCACTTCTAGCGGGTGAAGAGTTAGCAGTTCGGTTCCGGTTTCCGCAGAGACCGTCGTCGCCAATCGATCGCTAACAATCGGCTCTTGCAAGATGTGCTTGATGCCGAGTTCGCCAATACGTTCGATTACCTTTGCCAATTGCGAAGGGCCAGATTCGAACTCAGGTGAAAGCCCTGCAAGTCCTATCTGGGCAAAGCCGTATTTCTCAGCCATATGCCCGAACGCCAAATGCGAAACAACAACGCTATCGAGCTCGCAATTCGAAACACGCTTTGCTATCAGTTCGTCGAGTGCACGAAACTCGATTGCTAGTGCGTCAGCATTGCGAGTGTATGTTTGCGATCCCTCTGGATCGACTTCGATGAGTGCCGAAAGAATTCGTTCGGCTTGTTCTGTAGCCTCAAGTGGATTCAGCCAAACATGAGCATCGAGGACTGAATCGTCGTGTGCCTGACCGCCGTGATCTTCTCCCGCCATTTCCAGATTGATTGTCTGAACTGTAACCGTGGACGCTCCGTCATCGTTGTTTGACGCCGTCGCAGCATTGAGTGCCCATGATTCGAAAGCAGGGTGGTTGTAGATGAAGAGATCGGAGTTCGAAATGGCTCGGACGTCTGATGGTGCCGGCTCAAAATCGTGGGCTTCAACGCCGGGTTTTACCAGCTGATTTACAGTCGTCCTGCTGCCACCGATTCGCTCTGTGATGAACGTGAGCGGGTAGGTGGTTGTGATGACCGTGACCTTATCGCCTTGCTTCGAATCGAGATCACTCTTGCAAGCTGAAACAACCAATGCTGTGAGCACTAGAAGTAAGACGATAGATGTAATTCGCGTAGGCATATTTGTGAGACTCGGTATCAGATGAGAGCAGTTGTTCGACCGCTGGGTAGTTATACGAATACTAGGAGAACGTCAGTGTAGTCCGTCAATTGTGATACTGGGTATCAGGACAGGCTGGGTGGTGCGCTAATCCGAAGCTTCGAAACTACTATCAGGATAAGAGGCTGGCTAGATGACTTTCCAGCGAGGAACTGTTCCGCCCTCAGGGCCACGAGACGACTTGTAGATGACTCGTTCGTTGTCGCTCGATGAGTCTGGCAATTGCTCAACCGAATCGCCACCAGACCAGTGTCCCCATGCAGCACCGCAGTTTGTGCAAGCGTCAGATTCGTACACATGACCCGTGGTGTGACAGTTGGCGCAGAACGTCGTGAGTCCAGCGTCGAGTGCTGCTTGGTTGGGGCCAGTGTCGGCTCCGCATGCTGGGCAGTTCGGTGCCGATGAAGGCAGGAACTTAGGCGTAAGCACTTTGGCGCAAACTTTGCAGGTGAATGTAGGTCGGGCTTCAGATGTCATTCTTTTGCTTTGTCGTCTGTGTATTTCTGGCTAAGTGCTCAGGATGCCGGTAATTTCGCCATCGTCGTTCAGATCAATATCCCATGCATTTGGCTTGGATGGAAGACCTGGCAGAGTGATGATATCGCCTGCGAGCGTCACAATTTGGCGAGCACCGGCAAGAATACGCAGTTCCCTGATGGGAAGTGTGTGTCCGGATGGCGCACCTTTGAGTTTCGGGTCGGCCGAAATCGAAAGGTGAGTCTTAGCGATACAAACCGGGAAGTTCCAGCCGTTGGCTGCGAAACGTCGAGCGGTTGTTTTGGTCATTGGACCCCACTTCACGTCGCCAGCGAGGTAGAGAGACTTCGCCATGTTTTCGACTTTGTCGAAGTAGTCGTCATCGTCTTCGTAGAGGAGTTTGACGTCGGATGGCTGATCAGCAGCTTCGACGACTGCGTTGGCAAGATCGATCATGCCGTCGCCACCCTCGGCGAATCCTTTTGCCTCTTCAACACCGATCGCTCCGGCTGCCATTGCAACTTCTTTGACCACGGCGATTTCTTCGGCAGAGTCAGTAGGGAAGCGGTTGATCGCAACTACTGCTGGCAGACCGTAAAGTCCGACAATCCGTAATGCGTTCTTAAGATTTTCGGCGCCCTTACGAACTGCGTCAGGATTAGCAGTTGCCATTTCTTTGAGCGGAACACCACCGTGCCATTTGAGTCCACGGATAGTCGCAACAACCACGGCGGCTGATGGCTTTGGCCCACCTTGGCGAACCTTGATGTCCATAAATTTTTCGAAACCGAGGTCGGCACCAAATCCGGCTTCAGTGATGACGTACTCACCGCAGTTCACAGCAAGCTTGTCGGCAATGATCGATGAGCAGCCGTGTGCGATATTTCCGAACGGCCCCATGTGAACGATGGTTGGCTGACCTTCGGCGGTTTGTGCCAGATTCGGCTTGATGGCGTCTCGCAGGAGAGCCATGATCGAACCGATGCCTTTGATTTCACGAGCAGTAACGGGTGTTGTGCCGTCTTTCTTCCAACCCACAACGATGTCGCCGATACGTTCTCGTAAGTCGTCATAACCGCTAGTGAGAGCACAGATCGCCATGATTTCAGAGGCAGCGTTGATATCGTATCCGGCTTCTCTAACCGGGCCGTTTAGCTTGCCACCCGCACCGGTCATGATCGTCCGCATGGCACGATCTTCGGCATCGGTGACTCGTCGCCAAGTTATGCCCGATGCATCGAAATTGTCGATGGCGTTTCGGTAAACAGCGTTGTCGACCATCGCTGCTAACAGGTTGTGGGCAGATTCGATTGCGTGGAAATCGCCTGTGAAATGGAGGTTGATATCGACAGCCGGTTGGACAGTCGATTTGCCACCGCCGGTACCGCCGCCCTTGTGACCGAATACTGGCCCAAGCGCTGGCTGCCGAATGGTGAGGACAGGTTTCTTGCCGATTTTGGCGAGACCTTGGGTGAGTCCGACTGCTGTGGTCGATTTACCTTCACCAGCTGGAGTAGGAGTGATCGCTGTAACAACGATCAACTTCGCCTTTTCGGCGACATCTGGAAATGCGTCGAGAGGGATCTTGGCTTTATCGTGACCGTAGGGTTCGAGAACGGAAGGATCGAGGCCCATATCGGCCGCGAGATCAGCAATTGGTCGCATTAGGAATTTTTCTGAACTATCGGAATCTGTTGGTTTTGGCTTGCGCAATTTACGCAGCGGGAAAATTCACTCAAACCAGTTAATTCTACTAGCCAGTTTCCACTTTGGGATATCTGGCGTGAGAAGCGCGTGAAGCTAGTTTGAAGGCAGTGGCCAGTCGGGTGGATCGTTACTTAATAACCACTTAGCGCGCTTCGCCCCAGCAATGAACATTACTGCAGCGACTACGGCAACGATGATGCCGCCAATGACCGTCCAAACCAGTACTGCTGAGGCGATTGCTACCGCAGCCAGGATGATTTCAATGAGCAGTCGAATTCTGCCGGGAACGGCGACTACGACATGTTTTTTATCGCCCTTGGTCGAAAACACACCCGGAAGAGCCACAAGGATTGCCAGCGCGGGGATGGTCATTAGCCAAGTGCCTGTTAGGTCGGCCACTGACCACGGACCTGCTACCCACGCCACGATTTCTATGGCGAATCTCGATGCTCCTGAGAGCATTGTGTCGAGAGGATTATCGAATTTAGCGGGACGTTCGGTGCCATCTGACTGCTTCATACAAATGAAGCTATCAGCCTGATGCCTTGTCGTTCAAGAACTTGAGGAGTCTTGAAATACGAACTGCACTAAACGGTCTTGAATTTTCGACCGATAGTCAGAAACACGAATCCGATGCTTCCAAGTACTGTCACGATGTCCCAGTGGATGACTCGACCGATAGCCAAATTTGCTACGACGGCGACTGTCAGCACGATGGCGATTGCTAGGGCTGCGAACACCAAAGCTCCCAACCAGCTGCGATCGAGTTCACTGGTAGAAGATCTAGAAGAGGATGTTGAGGTTGTCTTAGCCAGTTTAGAAGCTCCGTAACCGTGCGGCTGATCTGCTGTTTAGCAAAAGTGAATTAATAGAAGACGCTGCCGAGGGATCGGAGGGACGGCTCGCATTCCCCCGGCAGCACCTTGGTGCATTTGATGCGGGTTGTTCGCGGAAGATGCGAGTAGGGCCTTATCGCTTCTGTTTTGTCGGCGGAGTTGGCTTGGTTGCAAACAGAATGGTTACGGCAGCGATTACACAGAATGCGGCGAGGGTTTGTAACGAAGTGACGTACGTGCCGGTGTTGTCGTACACACGACCCACTATGACCGGAGCTGCCATCATGCCTAAGCCCATTGGGAACGCCGACATGCCTAGAATGACGCCAAAGTGCTTTCGACCGAAGTAGTCGCCTCGCATGGCGTGAAGCATCGGAGTTCGAGCGCCAAATCCCACGCCCCAGAGAAGGGCAAACAACACGGCGGTTTGGTAGTTGCCGGCATGAGCCAAGACTACTAGCGCAGTTCCTTGCAAAAGAATAAGAACTGGCAAGATCGATCGTTTGTTGATTCGGTCGCCAACGAACCCACCGATCATCTGGAAACTGAACGATGCAAACGCCATGATCGGCAGAATTGTCGCAGCGCTAGTGTCAGAGAGATTTACGGCATTTTCATCGGTAAGTGGGAAGTAGATATGCGCCGAAATAGCGCCAACCGATAGATTCGTAAGTGTGTGGCTGATTGAAATCGACCAGAAGGCTCGTGTTCGCAGCGCCTCTTTGCCAGTGAAGTCGTATTGAGTTAGCGGCTTCGAATCATCGGATTTATCTTTCGTAACCTGAGCCATTAGATCGCCGTATTCAGGTGCTCTTTTACCTGCGACGTAGGCGATTGGCGGTCCAGCTGCGAGAGTGATCAGGCCTATAACGAATGTTGTTTCTCGCCAGCCGTAAGTGTTTATTCCCCAAACAATTAGCGGTACGAAAACTCCTCCAAGGCTTGAACCACCGATAACGATCGCCATTGCGGTTGCGCGTTTGTGTGGCATCCATGCGTTGACGGCCGCCATTGAAGGCACGAATCCACCAATGGAAAATCCCATCGAGAGAGTGAAATACAGTACGTAATACTGAACGGGTCCTTGCAGCTGGGAATACCCGATTAATCCGAATCCGCCGATAGTGAATCCGACCAGTACCATCTTTCCGGTGCCGAACTTATCGGTTAGCCAACCTTCGAGTGGGCCAAGCAAAGCTCCGCCGAATCGACCAAACGACGCTACTCCGGTGACGACTGCCCGCGACCATCCAAATTCGTCTTCAATAGCGCGGAATAATGTGCTCGCTGCCTGAAACGTTGGGCCCGAACTAACGATCATGTTCATGGCACCAGCAAGTGCGACCCACCAGCCGTAGAACACGCGACTAGCTTTTCCTTTTGGGCCTTTTGAGCCGCTTGGATTTTGTGAGTCGGTGGTAGTCATTTAGGGGATTTGGACGTACTTAGGCGTTAGGTGCGATAGATCGAGACATGAGACTACGACCATTCTGGTCGGCGTGCATCGGTAAACGGCTTCAGTCATCATGCAAATTGCGATTCCTGATATACCCAATTCGTGGCAACGGGCGTAATCTGTCGGCTCGATCTAGATATGAACCAATGGCGGGAACTGAATGAAAATCACCGAGATCAAGACCTTCATGCTGCACGATCCTGATGGATACGTGATTCAGGACGCCACGATTCCTACGATTGATCCGAACGCTAAAGGCAAGAATCAGCTCTTCGTTCATATCCACACGGACGAGGGAACTATCGGGCTAGGTTATGCACCCGGCCAACGATCGATTCAGGCTGTAATTGAAGACAATCTGAGCGGCGTGTTGATTGGTCAAGATCCGTTCATGATCGAGAAACTGTGGCAGGACATGTACTGGCGAGTGCGTGGATTTGGTCGCAAGGGTGTGGCATTTCAGGCGATAGCGGCTATTGATATTGCGCTGTGGGATCTCAAGGGCAAAGTTCTCGATCAGCCGATTTACCGATTGCTGGGTCCGGCTCACGATGAAGTTCCGATCTATGGCTCAGGCGGCTGGACGAACTACTCGCAGGATGAACTCGTCGCTGAGCAGGTGGGCTATGTCGAGCGAGGCATTCCGCGAGTGAAGATGAAAGTCGGTAAGGACTTCGGCAAGTCGGAACGAGAAGACATCGAACGATTGGCTGCGGTTCGAGCGGCTGTTGGTGATGACGTCGAAATTTTCGTTGATGCCAACAACGGTTACTACGCTAAGCAGGCGATCAAAATGTCGCAGATATTCGAAGATTTCGATGTGGCTTGGTTCGAAGAACCGGTGCTTGCCGACGATATTCCGGGATTGGCTCAGGTATCACGCAACACGACAATTCCGGTTGCGACTGGTGAGCACGAGTACACGAAGTACGGCTTTAGAGATCTGTTGGTAGCCGGCGGTGTAGATATCGTTCAACCAGATGTACATCGAGTTACGGGTATAACCGAGTGGATGAAAGTTGCGGCGATGGCTGATGCTTTCAATTTGCCTGTGGCACCTCACGCTGTTTCATTGGTTCACTTGCACTGTGCGATGGCGACTCCGAATTTGAAGGTTGTTGAAGTGCTGGGGGCTGACGAAAGTAGCCAGCCGGTGTGGTGGAAAGAAGTTCCTCCGTACAGCGATCACGGAACGTGGAAACCGTTCGAGGATCGTCCGGGATTAGGGTTGGAGATAAATCCCGATTCGTTGAAGAACAATTTGGTTGGGTAATCAGCCTGCTTGAGAATTCCCCCTCTCCTAGCGAGAGAGGGTTGGGGTGAGGGAGATTCGTTCGATAGCGAATAAATCAGCGATATTGTCATCCTGAACTTGATTCAGGATCAGTGCCCAAAGCGGAAAGATCATTCGAGTTAACATCTCTCGTACTTGCCCGGCAGTTTAGTCGTGAACTAGTCGATAGTGATTCTGAATCAAGTTCAGATTGACAACTACAAAACAACAAGGAAAAAGTTATGCCGTCTGGAAAGCGTCTTGAAGGAAAAACTGCCATCGTCACCGGCGGCGCGTCGGGAATTGGCGAGGCGACTTCACGTATGTTCGTACAAGAAGGTGCGAAGGTCGTAATTGCTGATATCGATGATGCCAAAGGCAACGCACTTGAAGCGGAGCTAAACGCCAATGGCGAAGTAGCGATGTATCGCCAGTTCGACGTTACGCAGGAGAGCCGTTGGATCGAAGTTGTCGATGAAATGATGACTAAGTGGGGTCGACTCGATATCGTTGTGAACAATGCTGGGATGTCGGGTGCGAAGGGCAGGGCGACTGTCGAAGACACCATTGTTGAGAACTGGGACACCGTGTTTGCCGT
This sequence comes from Chloroflexota bacterium, assembly GCA_018650845.1. Classification (GTDB taxonomy): domain Bacteria; phylum Chloroflexota; class Dehalococcoidia; order Lucifugimonadales; family Lucifugimonadaceae; genus Lucifugimonas. Next base: position 64,222 of record JABIFF010000008.1, read on the forward strand.
GAACTCGACCGCGATCATGCTTGGTACGAAGACTGCTATTCCGGCGATGCGAAAGAACGGCGGCGGATCGGTAGTGAACGTTTCTTCTATCTTCGGGATAGTCGGTTCGCCTGCCGGAGCCGCATATCATGCTTCTAAAGGCGCAGCTCGAACGTTCAGTAAGGCTGCGGCTGTTCAGTACGCTCCAGACAACATTCGAGTGAACTCAGTGCATCCGGGATTTACCGATACGCCAATGACTTTGGATATTCACTCGCAGCAAGAGATTAGAGATGCTCGGTTGGCGATGACTCCGATGGGGCGACTTGGGCTTCCTAAAGATATTGCGTACGGAATTCTTTATCTGGCGTCGGACGAAGCAGGTTGGGTGACTGGCACAGAGCTAGTAATCGACGGCGGCGAAATTGCTTGGTAGTGCCAGTGGGCACGTTTTCTGCGGCATGGGTTGCGGTTGGCTGAGTCGATAAGTTGATGCCGCTGGGCATAGAACGGTGATCTTCCCACAATGTCATTCTGAACTTGATTCAGAATGACAATGTTCGACTAGCTTGCGATAGACCTGCAGGGCAGGAACATGAATCTTTGAATCGGATGAATGTTATGTGTCGCCTACTGATTGCCACGTCGCTCAGGGCAGCTTCTCGCAATGGCAGGTATGTTGATGGTTGGTGGTCGCCATAGATCCTGAATCAAGTTCAGGATGACATTGGTGAGAGATTTGGTTGCAAGTCGATATTTTCCTGTCGGCGATACCTCCCTCACCTCAACCCTCTCCCGCTGGTAGAGCGGGTCTGTAGCCGGTGCCCTAAGCGCTTTAACGCGAGAAGCCTCCTGTGGGTGGACAGGAGGCTTCTCGCGTCTGAGAGGGCTTCTTTAGACGGGCGACTTTGCCAACAAAGGCAGGGGAGATGTCTAACCCATCATTCCGATAGCGCCGATCATAGAATCGTCGCCTTCACCGGCTTTTGAGCCCTCTTTGAGTCGACCTGTGTCGGACAAGTAAGCAAGCACTGCCTGAACACGTGCATGTGCCTTAGGCTGTGGCTGCAAACGCATCTTTGAGAAAATTGAACCAATGTGTCGTTCAACCGTTCGTGGCTGAATGAATAGTTCTTCAGCGATTGCTGCGTTCGAGAGACCTCGAGCCATGCAATCGAGAACTTCACGTTCACGTTCTGTCAGCTCTGAAAGGAACTGGCTCTCACGGCTGTTCTGCGTACCAGCAAGCTTCGCAACGATTTCGCTAGCGAGGTATGTCTTGCCTTCAGCAACATCCTTCACGGCCTGAACAAGGTCGGAAAGGCTCTGAAGAGACTGCTTGAGTAGATATGCTTTACCTCGTACGTTGCCTTTCAGGAACTCTCGAACGAACTCGTCGTCGTCGAAAGCTGAAAGCAGTACGATCGCCATGTCGGGGTGCTTTTCTCGAATAATTCGAGCGGCATCCACACCGTTGAGTCGTGGCATTCGACCGTCCATGATCACAACGTTCGGTCCGAGAGTATCGGCTAGAACGAGTGCTTCCTGACCATCACCAGCGAACCCGACAATTTCGATGTCTGGGTCGGTGTTTAGCAACATTCCGTATGCCTGACGCATGATCTCGTGGTCATCGACCATCAAAACCTTAATGTTCTTACTTGCTCCAGAATCCGTAGTCACAGCAGCCTCCTCAGGCACTTTGTTTGCGAAAAATCGCTAAAGATCAGTTTTCTATCTGTCTAAATAATTAGTCGGAACTTGCCGGTGGGAGAGTCGCAATGATTCTCCACCCAGTGAGCTCTTCATCGGTTTCACTGGTCTGAGATTTGACCGGTGTTGGAACGGCATCAGCGATGGTGCCGCCCATATCTTTGAATGACTCCCGCACGTACTCGGGAATTTTCCACTCGGAAGTGGGATCTTCGTTCCAGGGTTCAGTCAGTAGATCGATTTCAGTGGAACCATCGTTCGACTTGGAGACTTGCCAAACGACAAGGCCGCCACCGGGAATCGATTCTGGGGCTGAGAGAACTAGCTCGACCAGTATTTGCTGGGCCAGAGCTGAATCTGCATGAGAAATAGCTTCGTCGATAGACGAAGAGTCTTCGAGTCGAGAGACATCGATTTGGGCGACCTTTACTGCAGGCGCAGTGAGGTGTTGAACTGAGTCGAGTAGTTCGACAACGTTGATATCGGAGACTGTTCCGGGTTCTGCTTTTGCAAAATTCCAGATACCTCGGGAGAGATTTCGTGCACGTAAGCTGGCCGATTCGATCATCTCGAGATAGCCACGAACTTTGCTGGTGTCGGCCTGACTAAGCTCAGGAGAGGCTGAAGCATCGATAGCTTCTTTCGCCAGTTCCGAAAAGCCCATTGCGATGCCAATTGGCCCGTTTAGCTCATGGGCTAAACCTGATGATATTCGGCCGATAAGTTCGAACTTATGGGCTGCTGCGGGGGCGAGTACTGCTTGTCGGTTTTCGGGGCTCATATTAGGCCTTTGCCTGCTTCTGAACGCCGAGAACTTCGAGAACTTGCCTTACCTGCTTCACTCGTACGGGCTTGCGGATAAGGGTGATCGGACCGTGATCCATCGCTTCGTTGATGAGAGTCGTATCGCCTGCGCCGGTAACGAGAACTACAGGAGTTTTTATCTGCTGTCGTTCAACCGCTTTGAGCAGGTCAATACCGCTTCCACCGGGCATGATCAGGTCAAGGAAAATTGCTTGGAAAGTCGAATCGTCAAGCTTGGCGATTCCTTCAGCAGCAGTCGATGCGCTGGTAATCGTCAGGTCTTCGCCTTCGAGTATTGCCGTAAGGAGATCAACCACTTGTGGGTCGTCATCTACTAGAAGCACTTTCGGGCTGACGTTGCTTGGTCCGGGTGCCTGAGCGAACGTTCCAAGTCCGTGAGCTAACCGAACGAGTCCACGCTGTTCAAGAAGATCAACCGCTGATCGTAGGGTTGTAAGAGAAACACCGTACTGCTTCGCCATATCGTGCTGGCTGGGCAGACGTTCGCCATCACGAACTTCGCCCGATTCGATCTGTTGCTGCAGTTTGTCAGCGATAGATACGTATCGGAGTCCTGGGCTATTTGGTTCTGTCCGTGAAACCATTCGATGTGCGTCTCGGGCCGGTGGTATGCCGGCTAGATGTCGGTGAAGTTCCAGCGTACGCCGGGTGCTTTACCGTCCTCTTGATGTAGGTCTTTCGGAAGACCGATACACCAGAAGTTACCATGCTCCACCACCCAGTCAAGTGGGGGGTAGCACACATCTTGCGAGTCCACACCCAACCAATACCGAGGTTTCTACAGAACCATGCGGAGAAACATCACTCAGTGGCGACCAACGGTCTACCCACGAATCGATCGGCGTCGCCCGACGCACTGACATGTTTTCTGATTTTTTCGGCACCGATCAGTTCGAGAACTGTTGGCGCCACATCGAACAGTCTTGCTTGGAACACTGGAATTCCGATCGCTGCGATGGCATTGTCGGGCCGAATGATCGTGGTGAGCACATCGTTTACGGAGTGAGCCGATGTGTCGTCTTCGATATTGCCGTGATCCGAAGTGATGACCATGTACCTGCCGGCCTGTCGAGCTGCAGCTGCCATTTCAACGAGTGAATCAGCGGCTGATCGGTAGGCGACTTTGGCTTCTTCGTAGCGAGCTGGAAGCAGGTGTCCCACCATGTCGGGTGCGGCAAGGTTGCAGCATATGAGTCGGGAAGTGCCGGCTGTTATCGCCTTTAGAACGTCGCTAGTTACTTCTGGTGCACGCATACCCGGGTGAAGGTAGAAGTCGGTATCGGCCTTCACGCCATCCTCTTCTCCGTGCGAAGGAGTGATGAATCGTGCTTCTGTCGCGCCGTCTACTGGGTCTTCACGTCGACCCCGGAAGAAGTAGCCCATGTGAGACGACTTCACGCTTTCAGCTACCAATGCGTATTCGTCAGTGCCAACAGTTTCCGGCCACTGAGCTAGAAAGTTGGCAGTGTGTGGTTCGGTGGGGTAAGCAACGCTCACTCCGAATTCGGCTTCGAAGATGGGGTGATATTCGGCGATGCCGCATATGTCGAGGTTCAAGCCATGGTCGATCCATGAACCGTCCCATTGTCGACCTCGAGAACTGCCCTCAGATTCGAGGAACCCGCGTGCGCCCGCGAGGGACGCTATCTTCGAACGCTGACGATCCGACCTGAAATTGATATCGATGAAGGCATCGTTTTGGGCAATAGCGGGGAGTGTTCCATCAGCGCGCTTGATGGCGATTGGTGGGATGTCTTGATCGGTTTTGCCTGAATCGTGCGTTGCTTCGATGATCGATCTAACACCAGCAATATTTGCGACCGCCTCGCCAGCTTTGCCAGTGAGAAGCTCGAAGTCGGTTCGAGCAGCATTCTCTCGATAATCGCGATCCATAGCGGTTGAACGACCAACCACCCAAGCCAATGAAGATTCGGCTTTGTACTTGCCGAGCAGGCTTTGTAACTGGGCAACAAAATCGCCCGATCCGTTTGTTTCGACTATAGAACTGTTCACGGCGGAATCTCGGCCATCGAGAATCGCTTGCATCTGGACTTTGTCGGGAGTGATGCCGTGTCGTTCGAAGAGCAGTTCTAGTAGAGCTTCGAGATGATTCCAGGCGCTGTGAACTCGACCATCGGCTCCGCCAACTCCTGAGAGCAGGAAGCAGAAGTTGATCGTCGATCCACGCTCTTTGGCTATTGAAATCGTGCTATTAAGTGCCGGGTTTTCGAAGAAATCACCGGTGTTGATCGAATTGGTGATTTCGAGCGGCAGCTGCGGTGCTAGCTGAGTATTTCCGATCTGTTGGTGACCGGTTTCAGAGTTGCCCTGTACCGCTGGGTTCAGGTCTTCAAATCCTGCCCAAATACCGGCAGCGCTGGTGGGGATAGAAAGGTTGGCGTTTCGCAGAGCCCAGAGATTGCGCGCTCCCGAAGCCCAGGGAACGTATCGCTGTTGATCAGCGATTATTTCGACGAGCGAATCGATTCGTTCGAGCAGTTCGGCGTTTAGGAATCCTCGGCAAGTCTGTAGATCGGCTATCGTCGTGAGTGCTTCACGAGTTGGCGTGTCGGCTTCCAGCGATTCAGCTTGAACTGGATAGAGAAGACTTTTTGCCCATACGGAATCGTGACCGATGCGTTCGGCTGCCGATTCAATTAGCTCTCGGTCGCTTGTAGCTAGCTCAGCCCAAACAGCTTCAATCACTTCTTTTGAGCGACCACGGCTGAAGCCGAGTCCATCGATAACTGCGAGTAGTGCTTTGTTCTTTTCGTTAGCCAAGTTCCGTGGGTTTCCTATTTGTGTTTGTTCATTAGAGCATTCGCGACCGACCCGATGTCTTTATCGCTTTTTCAGCCGGATTCGATCTCGTCCCATGTAACCCGTAGATCAAATGTATCGGGATCAAACAACTCTAGATCTGACTTCCAGCCAGCGGGTAATTCCAGCACATATCGATAAGCGGCTCTCGGTACGTACTCGACTGCTTCGGTCGCACACTTTACCTGCCAATCGTCGTCAGTCAGTCCATCACGAAGACATGGCGACATCCTGATTCTATCGACGACTAGGCCAGAGTTATCAACATAGAAGATGTCGATTGGAGCATATGTGTTGTACATCCAAAAGGCAGTTGATTGATCATGGGCGTAAGTAAAAAGCATCCCTATGCCTGATGGGATTGTTTCCCGGCACATTAATCCTTGAGCGCGCTCGCTGGGTTCGTCGGCTACCTCGACGGTGAGTGCCAGACTGGGCCCGTCTGCCGGAAGAGTTGGAGCGGTTGAAAGCCGCTCACCGGAAATTTGAAGTTTTGTTAGCGACAACCCACCATGCACAAGATCGTTGCAATCTTCTGAGGTTATAAATTCTGGTGAATGCGGTAAAACTGTCGGTGTTGGTTCAGGATCGTCAGCCGAACAGGCTGCTACAAGTGCGATACTGGCGACCGCGACGAGAGCGGTAGCGGCTGTTCGAATATTTTGGATTGGAAACTTCACAGATCGATGGTAGCTGACGGTTCAGGTAGTTCGAACGAACAGACCGACGATAGTCGCGCCCAAGATTCTTCCCAATCTGCTGCAACGAGTTCCGGTAGTTCAGCCGTAAGCACGGAACGACCCACGCAAACGACTCAAGAACCGAACGCGAAGATAACCCCATTTGCAGCGTTCAGGATTCGTAGCTTCCGATTCCAATGGGCTGCCGATTCTATGATGACGTGGGGATCGGAGATGGAAACTCTGATTCTTGGCTGGTACATCCTCGTCGCAACAGATTCGCCGTTTCTCGTCGGGATACTCGGAGCGCTGAGATTTTCAGGAACGCTTACGGCACCAATCGTAGGGGTGCTGGCTGATCGAGTAAGCCGAAAGATAATGTTGATTGCTCTCAGAGGTGGAGCGGGAGCAGCTGCTTTGGCATTGCTGATTCTGGTTGCCACCGATCTTCTTGTGCCGTGGCACATCTTTGTTATCGCTGGGTTCAGTGGTTTGGTGCGAGCATCCGACAACGTGCTGAGGCAGTCGCTAATCGCCGATACCGTACCTCGAAATTTGCTGATGAATGCATCGGGGTTAGCCAGAACAACTCAGGACACTGCACGAATCGTGGGAGCACTACTCGGTGCAACACTGTTATCGAAATTGGGTCTTGGCTGGGCGTACGTTGGTGTCACAGCGTTCTATGTGTTCAGCGTGTTGTTCGGTCTCGGTATAGCGACGATCCGTTCCAGTACGCCAGTCAAACACGTAAACCCTGTTACCGAGATGAAGCAGGGCATTCGGTACATGATCGATTCACCCGTGATTCAACCACTCATGTTCCTGGCGTTTCTCGTGAATGCCACTGCATTTCCACTGACAAACGGTTTACTGCCAGTCGTGGCGCGTGACGTTTATGGCGGCGATGAAAATGGCTTGGCTCAGATGGTCGCTGTATTCGCTGTTGGGGCGTTGGTTGGCTCGCTGATCATGGCGGCGGTAGTTCAATCGCGTCGACCTGAGCGGTTCATGATGCTGACCATGGTCGTTTGGTACATCCTGCTGATTGCGTTCGCGCAAACCGATTCGAACGCAGTGGGCCTACCGTTACTTGCGTTGATCGGCGCATCGATAAGTTTCTGCATGATCTCGATGTCGGTGGTGTTGATGACGTTCACCAAGTTCGAAATGCGCGGGCGCGTTATGGGTATTCGCATGCTCGCTGTTTACGGGTTGCCGATGGGATTGGTTATCGGCGGCTGGCTCATAGAGGAGTTTGGCGTGCCAGTAGCGATCACCGGCTACGCAGTCGGCGGGCTTGTAGCGGTTGTGCTTTCGGTGCTGAAATGGCCGAAGCTGGTGACTGGTTTCTCTGCTGAAGAGAGAGGGTAGGTTGCGGTTGACCGACCTACTGCATGTGGCCCCAGACGTCGGAAAGCTCTGACGGTTTGTCGCTGCTGCGGCTTCGCATTTTCTCGAGGTTGTAATCGAGTCCGAGACCGGGGCCGTCTGGAATACGAATGAAGCCATCCTCGACTTCGTAAGGCGTATCTAAAATCGAGTCGTTATCTCGAATTCCAACCTCTTCGATGTTGTATTCCTGTGCGTACGGGAAATTGTTGCTTGGTGCGAGCAGATGAGCATGGGCGGCTGTCGAGCCGTATGGCTGCGTGTTGTGCGTGGTCATGGTCGCGCCATGAGCGGTGAGCACAGCTTCGATTCGCAGGAATTCGGTAATTCCACCGACTTTTACGACGTCGGGCTGAACGATATCGGGTCGACCTTCACGAATGAGAGTTAGGTGCTCCCATCGGGTGAATGAATTCTCACCGGAGGCAACAGGAATATCCAGAGCATCAGCAACTTCTGCCATGCCAGCGTAGTTTCGGATGTGAACGGGCTCTTCGAAATGGAACACACCGAGATCTTGAAGCTGTCGGCCGATTTCGATTGCGTGGTGAACCGAGTAGGCACTGTTCACGTCTACTAGGACGTCCATGTCATAGCCGACTTCGTCGCGGATGGCTTTGACAGTTTCTATCGTCAAATCACGCGGGTCATCTATTTTGCCGGGGATCGCCGAGTGCATTTTGTAGGCAGAGAAGCCTTGATCGCGGAAGTGAGCGACTCGCTTTGCTTCGTCTTTAGGGGCGAGGTCGCGGGCTAGTGAACTGGCGTAGACCTTGATCTTGTCTCGACGCTTGCCACCAATGAGGTTGTAGATAGGAGTTCCGAGCGCCTTGCCTTTGAGATCCCATAGTGCGAGATCGACCCCAGCGGCGGCTGTGAGCAATGCGCCCTGTGGACCAGCGACAGCACCTGCCTTGAACATGTTGTCCCAAATCTCTTCTGAGTCGAACGGAGATTTGCCGACGATTAGCGGTGCGAAGACCGTCTCAATGGCTGCTTTTGAAACGTAAGGGGCGCGACGGAAACACTCGCCGAATCCTGTAATTCCTTCGTCTGTGTGAAGGATTACATATGGGTACTCTTCATCGAGTACCAGAACTTCGACGCTAGTTATCTTCATCGGGAATTAGCTCTTCTTTGCTGCTGCTGCGGGTTCCATCGCCAACCATTGTGCGAAGGCTTCGTGGAATAGCGAACGTTGTGCTTTCTTCGCCGGGACCAACTCGGAAAACGTTGGCTGGCGAAATGGCATCGATAACGGCTTTGACCTGTTTTTCAGGAGTTGAAGCACCTGATGTGATACCGATCTTCTCGACTCCTTCGAGCCAAGTTCGATCCAGTTCTTCTGGACCGTTGATTAGATAAGCCGGCACGCCTTTTTTGATTGCGACATCTTTCAAACGATTGCAGTTTGAACTGTTCTGCGCACCGATTACCAGAACCAACTCGGTCATATCGGCAAGTTCAGTCGCGGCTGCTTGTCGATTTGTAGTTGCGTAACAAATGTCGTCTCGAATCACGGCGTTAGGGTGATTCTTCTTGATCTTCTCGATTGCCAGCGCAGTGTCGTTCACTGAAAGCGTGGTCTGGGTAAGAACCGCAACTTCGGTGTCTTCATCCCAGTGAGGAAGTTCCCAGTCTTGCCGTTCATCGACCAGCGCCATATCGGCCTGGCCTGTCGTGCCAATAACTTCCTGGTGACCTACGTGACCTACTAGGACGATTTTCTTGCCTTCACGTGTGTACTTCTTAGCTTCGTTATGTACACGGGTGACAAGCGGGCAAGTGGCATCGAGAACGGTTAGATCGCGCTTTTTCGCCTTCTCGTAATCAGATGGCGGAGAGCCATGTGCTGAGAAAACGACGACTGCGCCTTCTGGGACTTCTTCGACGTTCTCGACGGTGATTGCGCCTTTGGCTTCGACATCGGCTACAACCTTGGGGTTGTGCACGATTTGATGCTTTACGTAGACGGGCGTGCCGTACTGCTGGATCGCTAGATCAACGATGTCGACTGCTAGATCAACACCTGCACAAAAGCCTCGGGGGCTGGCGAGGAATACGTCCATTTATCGAGTGTCCGGTTCGGTACTAGAAACGTGCCAACAAGCTTGTTGGGTTCGCGTATGTTCGATTCTGATTGAATTCGAGACAACAGTATATCGGCGTACCAACTGAAAATCGGGATCAGTCGGATGCTGAATTCGCCGGTGCGGAAGCTGGTGAAGAACTGGCAGAGACTTGATCGGGGTTTTTGACCAATCTGGCGAGGATGAACGCGGATAGTGCAAAAGATATCGCTACGGATATGAGGATCGCTTTGTAGCCAAGGTTTGGCGAGACGCTGTTCAGTTCGTCGATTCCGATTCCAGCTAACCGTGCAGCAGTTGCACCGGCGAGAGTGGCGACACTTGTGTAGCCGAGATCTCTGGCGGCAGATGATCGACTGACGAGATCGTTCGCTACTGCCCATGTGAGTGTCATGAATAGGCCGACCGAAAGGCCAATGATCGCACCAATCCCGAGCACAGGGCCTATTGAATCCACAAGCAGAAGTAGTAACGAGGAAACTACACCGGCGAGTCCGGCGATGATGAACAGGTTGGTCTTTCCGTACTTATCGGCGAGATATCCGGCAGGTAGGACGGTGATGCCAGCCGTAACAACGATGACGATGACGAGTAGATCAGCTCCATCGGCGGGATTTTCTAGGCCGACCACATCTTGAAGGAAGAAGAGAGCATAGATTTGCATGGACGACATCGCTGCTATCGCGAAGGCAAGAGCCACCAGAAATGCCAGGTAGTTTCGACTGATTCTCGGTTTAGCTTGTTCGGGAGCACGGGTGTCGGCACTTGAGACATGTTCTCGTTCTGGTCGTTTGAGAGTTGGAATAAACATTCCTGTTTTTGGGCGAACGGTTATGACAGTCCAAAGCACTCCGGCAACGAGCATTGTCACCATGAGCGCTATCGAATACCAGAGCCACTCCGGTGCGTCTTGGCTGTCATATCTCGCCATAAATTGCAGCACGATTACGGTGATCGAGCCTGCGCCGATTAATCGCCATAGGTTCAGAACTCCAGCTGCCTCACCACGTTCCGTGGCCGGCACATGATCGATGATCAGTGCATTTGCCGGACCCTGAGCAGAATTCCCAAACATCTGCATAGCGACTATCGCCAGTAGTAGGCTCACAAACGATGCTGTGAAGCCAAATACGATAGTGATGCTTGCGAGTCCGATACTTCCTATTAGAAGAAACGGGAGACGTCGTCCGATACGTGGATCACGATCGCTCAGTGCACCTGATCCGAGTTGCGCGGCTGCTGCGACAATTAATCCGAGTAGTGAGAGAACTCCAAGTGCGCCGTTTTTATCGAGTGAATAGCCAACTACGCTCACGTCGCCAAGTTCGAGTGCTTCGAGCACTTTGAACGGAAGGATTCCGGCGCCGATGCCTGTCCAGACTCCCGAAAGTCCGAAGGCGTAGAGGCTTAGATTCGTAAAATTGTTCGAACCGCCCCGAGTTCCGTCGATAGCGCGCCGGTACAGAGAGCGGCGAGATCGCTCTTGAAGATCACCTGCATTATCGTTGAACTGGTTACTCATCGAGTACCTTTGCTGTTACGGTGCAGCGTACTCCAACATTGTTGCTGTGATGACGTATGAATGCAATTTAAGGATTGCATCTGTTGTACCCGCTGAGCACCCTAATTTAAATAACGATTCGAAAATCGGAGAGCACTCAAGTGTCTGCTGAACTGAAATTTTATTGCTGGTCTCGTTGAAGTACGTGTTCGAAAGCCCGTGCGGCTCTCAACGACTCAAGTTCTGAATACGAATTTCGAGATTTCTTCAAAGATCAACTTTCCGCAGACGAGATTCGAAACCTCGCCAAGCTAACTTCTATCGATGAGATGTTCGCGTGGAAAAGCCCCAGCTCGAAGCCGTTTCGAGATCGCCGAGGCGAGGCAACTGACGACGAGCTGATTGATTTGATGCTCGAAAACCCTCGTTTGATTAGGCGCCCGATGCTTACCGACGGATCGCAAATAGTGTTCGGATACAAGCAGGGCGCATACGACGAAATGCTCTAATCGTCGTTTCGGTAATGGGGCTAATGCCAGATATTTGCGAAGGCAAGTAACTAAAGGGTCACGGATTTGTGTGCAGGCACACATAAATCTTGTCGGCGTGACCTGTTCGGTAGTCGGCACTACTCGGGCTAATCTTTTCGCACTTCTTAGTCGATCCTAATAAATAGGAAAGAGGACCGGAATGCTGTACTTGAAATCTTGCCCGCGATGCACTGGCGACATTAATGCCGATAGCGATACGCACGGTACTTTCTTAAAGTGTCTACAGTGTGGATTCTCGAAAGATCTTTCGCCAGATATGGCTGCACGCCTGTTTGGTCGACGAATCACTCCTGCTGTTCCGATTATTGAACCAGGTCAACAAGCAGCCTAATTTCGTTGTTTGTACTGGGTATGTAACTGGCCGAAATGGGACTGCGCCTGAGCCGCCTATGAGCGAAGCTCTGTTGTCGTAGTTCGGCTTGGTCTTGATTACTCGCTATTCGTTGCTTGCCAGTAGTTATTGAACATTTTTCGCTTGTTGTGAGTGCTAGAATCTCGGCACATTTCCAGCAGATTTGATGGGCAGAGGTTCCGATGAGTTCAAGCGTGATTCGAGAATTTAACGACAAAGACGGATTTGTCACTCTCACGCTGAACCGCCCCGATCAACTTAATTCCTTAAGCAATGATCTACTTGAATCGCTTGCCGCAGCTCTAGACGATGTGGCGACCGACGATTCAATTCGTGCGGTGATTATTACTGGCGCAGGTCGGGCTTTTTGTTCGGGTGCCGATACCGACGAACTGACTGGTGGTTCTGGCGACGGCCCACACAAGCCCGGACCCGGTGGAGCAGAAGAACTACGCCGCGGATTTCGTTTAGCTCGCAAGGTGATTCTCGGTATATACGAGATGGAAAAGCCGGTTATCGCCGCTATTCACGGTTCAGCCGTTGGCGCTGGATTTGATCTAGCCTGTGCGTGCGACATTCGTATCGCTGCAGACACCGCTCGATTCATGGCCGCTTACATTCACGTTGGGCTTTTCCCCGGATATGGCGGAACGTGGCTTTACCCTCGACTTGTTGGTTCTGCCAAAGCTGCAGAGTTGATGTACACCGGGAATTTCATGGAAGTCGACGAAGCAAAATCTCTAGGCTTTCTCAACAGTGTTGTCACTGAAGATGAACTGATTCCGGCAGCCGAGAAGATGGCGCGCCGTATAGCTGCAGGTCCGCCGATTGCAATTAGGTTGGCGAAGACGATGATGCGGCGTGGAATGTCGATGGATCTAGAAACTAGCCTCGAAATTACCGCCGCAGCGGAGGCAATCACGTTATCCTCAGAGGATCATGTTGAAGGCATGGGCGCTTTGCGCCAAAAACGACGTCCAGAGTTCAAGGGGATCTAATGTACGGGGTTAACGGAAATCCAGTAATTTTCGCTGGGAACTCTCACCCGGAGCTGGTGCAACAGATTTGCGACTACCTTCAGCAGGATGTCGGCCAGATCGAAGTGTTCAAGTTCACTAACGACAACACGTTCGTAAAGATTCTCGAAAACGTCCGCCAAAGAGACGTGTTTATCGTGCAATCGGATGTTGAACCGGTGAACGACAACATCATGGAGCTGCTGATTATGATCGATGCTGCAAAGCGAGCATCAGCAGGTCGTATCACCGCAGTAATTCCTTATTACAGCTACGCTCGCACCGATAAAAAAGACCAGCCGCGAGTGCCGATTACCGGCCGTCTTATCGCTGATCTTCTTGAAACCGCCGGTGCCGATCGCGCCATCATGGTCGATCTTCACGCAGGGCAGGTACAGGGTTTCTTCCATGTTCCTGTTGACGAACTAACGGCGATGCCGAAGCTGGTCGACTACTTCTTGAAGCGAGATCTTAAGGATCCTGTGGTTGTCGCTGTCGATATCGGGATATCGAAAAAGGCACGTTACTTCGCCGATGCCATCAGTGCTCCTCTCGCCATCGTTGAAAAACGGCGTCTCGGAAATGAAGACCGAGTTGAGAGTATGAACGTAATTGGTGATGTGGGAGATCAACCAGTGATTCTGTTTGATGACGAGATTAGTACGGGCGGAACCGTGATCTCGGCTGTCGAGGCAATCACCGCTCGGGGAGCCAACGATATTTACGTCGTTGCGACTCACGGCGTACTGCCTGGCGAAGCATCATCCCGTATTACAAACATCCCACATATCAAAGAATTGGTAATAACCGACACAGTGCCTTTGTCGGAACACAAAGTAAACTCAAAGATCAAGGTAATTTCAGTCGCACCGCTTCTTGGAGAAGCGATAAGGCGAATTCACGAAGGCCGATCAGTTGGAGAACTGTTCATTAACTAGTCACTGGCAATTGGCCACAGGCTAGAGATGATCGAGTTCAGACCCTGAGCAAGGTACTTGCGATGGATGAGCCAGTAACCGTATATGTTCAAGCTGTTCAACAAACTCGTTGGTGATTCCAACGAAAAAGCCCTAAAAGATATTCAACCCCTCGTCGATGAGATTAGTAGTCTCGAGCCTGAGTTTGAAAAACTCAGCGATGAAGAGCTCAAAGGCGTAACCGCCGACTACCGTTCCCGGTACAACGGCGGGGAAAGCCTCGACGACATTCTTCCAGAAGCATTCGCTGCTGTTCGGGAAGCGTCACGTCGAGCCGTTGGAATGCGACCGTTCGACGTTCAGATGATCGGTGGAATTGTTCTTCACCAAGGCAAAATCGCTGAAATGCGCACGGGTGAGGGCAAAACCCTTGTAGCCACCATGCCGGCGTATTTGAACGCTATTTCCGGCGGAGGCGCACACGTAATTACCGTGAACGACTATCTCGCAAAGCTTCATGCTGGCTGGATGGGTAACGTTCATCACGCGCTTGGAATAACCGTTGGATGTCTGCAGAACGACGCATCGTGGGTATTTAATCCCGATGCTCCGCTGGCTGTTGGTGCTGGTGAAGAGCACAACGAAGATGATGCCGACGCCGCTCCACCGGTGCGAACGCCCGAAGACAACTTCAACTCTGCTACGAAGCAAGAGGCGTACGCCTGCGATATCACTTATGGCACGAACAACGAGTTCGGCTTCGACTATCTTCGCGACAACATGGTTGAAGAATCAGAGCGTCGTGTTCAGCGCGGTCGTACTTACGCAATCGTCGATGAAGTAGACAGCATTCTGATTGACGAAGCTCGAACTCCGCTGATCATTTCTGGTCCTGCGAAGGAACAAGGTCAGGAATACCGACGATTCTCGGTGCTGGCCAAGCGACTAACAGTCGATGTGCATTTCGAGATCGAAGATAAGCGCAAGACGATTATGCTTTCTGACGAAGGTATCGCAGCTGTTGAGCGTGAGCTGAAGGTCGAAAACCTCTACGCCCCTGAAAACGATGTTCTTTCTCACTTCACTGAGAACGCCATCCGCGCAGAGCACGTTTACGCAAAAGATCGTGAGTATGTGGTTCAGGGCCAGGAAGTTGTTCTAGTCGACGAATTTACAGGTCGACTGATGACTGGTCGCCGCTTTTCAGATGGTCTTCATCAGGCTCTCGAAGCTAAAGAGGGTGTCAGAGTTCAGCGTGAATCGAACACCTACGCCACTATTACGCTTCAGAACTACTTCCGCATGTACGACAAGCTCGCTGGGATGACCGGTACTGCTGCTACAGAAGCGGAAGAACTCGACAAGATTTACAAGCTTGAAGTAGTCGATATTCCTACGAACAAGCCGATTCAACGACAGGACCTTGGCGACTACATCTACATGACCGAAGAGGCCAAGTGGAACGCCATCGCTGAGAAAATTTCTGAACTTCATCACGACGGACGACCAGTTCTAGTTGGTACGACCAGCATCGACAAATCTGAACTCCTAGGTGACTTGCTCAAGAAAAAGCACGTTCCCCACAACGTTCTAAACGCTAAGCAGCACGAGCGTGAAGCCAACGTGGTTGCCGAAGCCGGTAAGGCTGGCGCTGTAACGGTTGCAACCAACATGGCAGGTCGTGGTACCGACATCATTCTTGGCGGTAATCCTGATGTGACTACGCCGACCGAGGCTGGTTGGGATACCGACCACGACACTATTGTTCAAAAGGGTGGTCTATTCGTTCTAGGTACGGAGCGACATGAATCACGCCGCATCGATAACCAGCTACGTGGACGTTGTGGTCGACAGGGTGACCCGGGTGAAACTCAGTTCTTCCTTTCTACTGAAGATGACATCGTTCGACGGTTCGGTGGCGACAAAATTCGCGGCGCAATGAGCCTGTTCCGTTGGGAAGCTGATGTTCCTATCGAGAACAAAATGGTCTCGAAATCGGTTGAAACGGCCCAAACCAAAGTTGAAGCCCAGAACTTCGAAATTCGAAAGTATTTGGTCGACTACGACGACGTTGTGAACACGCAGCGTGACGTGATTTACCAGCTCCGCGACAAGATTATTGATGGCGAGGATCTCCGCCCAACGATTTCCGAATATATCGAAGAAGAAGTTCGGATTATCGTTAGCGAACGCATCAATGGCGGCAGTGAGAACTATGATGTTGAAGGTCTGTTCCGTGACTTGATGCTGGTATTCCCAACACCTGAAGGCTTCCCTGAACGAGACGATATCTTTGACATGCGGCCTGAAGAGGCAGTAGATACCTTCCTTGAACTGATCGACACTATCTATGACAAACGTACCGGCGAGTTTGGGGCAGAGCTGCTTCACAAGCTGGAACGCACGATCATGCTTCGTACTATCGATGAACACTGGGTTGAGCACCTGACTTCGATGGACAACATGAGGCAGGGAATTGGTCTTGAGGCTGCAGGTCAGCGTGACCCGCTCGTTGCTTACAAGCGACAGGCTTTTGAGATGTTCACGCAGCTGGATACGACTATAAAGTCGACGGTAGCTCGTACTATCTTCCGTGTGGCGCTTACACAGCAGCCACCACCGTCTGCAGCGCCTGTAACGAGTGCAACGAAGGCTGATGCCGATGTTTCGACGCAGAAGGCGAATGCCGTTGCGAACCAGAAATCGGTGATGTCGAGCGTCAACTCAGGGCACGGCAGTGGTCAGCAGGGCGGTAATAGCCTTGCTCAGGTGCCGACACACACGCCTGATGGTCGAAAGATGACCCGAGCAGAGCGTCGCAAGATCGAACGCCTCCAACGCAAGCAGTCGAAGCAGGACTAAGTGGCGAAGCCACGTTTTCTGAGAGATTGATCGTTGTTGGCTAACTTGTGAGTTGAGGCTTCGGGTGACTTCTCGCTAGCTGCGACAATCGCTCTAGAGCAATAGCTTCGTTCGACCACTGTCATCCCGAACCTGATTCACGAACTCATACATCTGCCTGGATTCGCCTTGCTTGTCATTGCGAGGAGTTGCCCGGAACGACGTGGCAATCAGTGAGCAAACGACGGAATCAACCGAATCTGCAATCATCGTCCTTGTCTTAACATTTCATTTTTGAGCAGTCGAACATGATTCTGAATCAAGTTCAGAATGACAGTGCTAGATGATGCACCTTGCTTGCTCCGCCCGCGATAACCTGTAGGGCATGGACAACAATTCGATTTCTCAGGTGCTTGCCGATGTCGCCGTGCTGATGCAGGCGAAGGGCGAGAACGTATTCAAAGTTCGTGCTCATTCGAAGGCATCGGATCAGATAAAAAGCCTTTCGTATCCGATCACCGACATCGCGGAGGACGCGGACAAGCTCGGAGAAATTCCAGGCTTTGGTGCAGGGATAATCGAGATCGTCCAAGAATTGACTCGTACGGGTCGGCTTGGATTATTTGAGGAACTGTCGGAAGAACTTCCAGATGGCGTTCTTGAACTTGTTCAGATTCCCGGCATTGGCCCAAAGATTGCAGTAACGGCTGCGAATGATCTTGGAATTAGCACGTATGAGCAGCTCGCCGCTTCGATCGAATCAGGCGATTTTCAAAGCCTCCCGCGGATTAGTAAAAAGGGCGCAGTTCAGATTCTTCGCCACGTGAATGCGCGTGTGGAGCAAGGGAAGCGAATTGGGATAGGTCCGGCGACTCAGGCGGCAAGCGATGTGATCGCTGAACTGAAAGAGCGTTGTCCGCAAATTGCGAAGATAGAAGTTGCTGGAAGCGTGCGTCGGTCGGCAGAGCTTATTGGCAATATCAACATCGTGTGTGCGGTGTCGGATGCGAGCGATTCACCGGCAATCACGGATGCGTTCACGACTCTATCGAACGTTCACGAAGTGCAAAGTCATGATGACCGGGCCGCCGTGTTTACCGATTCGAAGGGCTTCAGTTTTTTGATAACTGTTGTTGGCGAAAATGCTTTCGCCGGCGCGCTGGTCTACGCCACGGGATCTGTAGCGCACGGCAAGCAGTTGGAAAAGCTTGCTATTGAGCATGGCAGCGAGCTAACGTCGTTTGGTCTCATTGATGCTGGTGATGGTTCGGTTGTAGATGTTCAGTCAGAGGAAGATCTATATAGCCGTTTGGGGCTTGATTTCGTTCCACCGGAGATGCGTGAGAACAGCGGCGAGCTAGAAATTGCTGCTAAACACGAACTACCAAAGATGGTCACTCTCGACGATATTCGTGGCGATCTGCACTCGCACACGAACTGGTCGGACGGTCGATACCCGATGGAGGATATGGTCGCCGCGGCTGCCAACGGGCGCGGTTTCGAGTATCTCGCCGTAACCGATCACTCGCCGAGCGCCACTGTCGCCAACGGACTCAAACCCGACATGCTGCTTGCCCACAATACGGCCGTTCGGGAATTATCTGAATCCTCTCCAATACGACTGCTCACTGGTACTGAGATGGACATCAAGCCCGATGGATCACTGGACTACAGTGATGAACTACTGGCTGATCTCGATATCGTTATTGCCTCGATTCATTCGGGAATGGATCAAGACAGCGCGACGATGACTCAGCGGGTTATCGACGCCATGGCAAGTCCGCACGTTGACGTCATCTGCCACCTCACGGCGCGCCTGCTAGGTAAGCGTGCTCCTGTCGAGATGGACGTCGAAGCCGTACTCGAAGCGGCAGTTCGAACCGGTACGGTGATGGAGATAAATGCTTCGCCAGACCGCGTTGATTTGAGGGCTGACCACGTACGGCGAGCGGTCGATCTGGGTGTAATCTTTGCAATTAACACCGACTCGCATCGGACGTGGCAGTTCGACAACATGCGGTTTGGCGTAAACACAGCGATTCGCGGTGGGGTTGAACCCAAACGTGTAATCAACACTCTTCACTATGCGGAGCTCATGGCGTTCCTTGCGCTCCCAAAATCAGAACGATACGCATTCAACGAATCACGTGGTTAGCAGTCAAGAATCAAGCACATCTACCAAATCGCTAGCGCGAGAAGCGCGGGCGGTTATCTCGCGACTGAAAACTGAACTCGAACCGATCGAGATTGGTGGTGAGCGGTGGAAGCTTACGATTCTCGAAACCATCGCAAAATGGCCGTTAGCGAGCGAGAAGCATGCTGGCGAAGTTTTGGATTATTTGATCGGCGGCGAAGCGTTCGACTGGCGTCTGCTGGCTCAGCGATTACTTACTGAGTGCGGTTCTTCGATCGACGAAGATAAGTGGCGAGATTGGCTGAACGACCCCGTGCTGTTTGCAGGTTTCGAAGAGCCTGAGTTCATGCGTGCTGTGGGCGTAGACAAGGGCAGGGCGCACCTTTCGTACTTCTATGGTGTGACTGTCGAGCAGGCACTAGTGGTGGCTGTCGAAGAAGAAGTAACTCATCGACGGGTTGCTGCAGGACGGCAGTTGAGCGACAAATCGCTGGAGCTGGCGTACGAGACTCTTTACGGCAATACTCGTGACCAACTTTGGGAAGTTTTTAAACTTGAAAGCGGCACTAAAGCTCCCCGTGACGGTTGGCGACATCGAGATGAACATACTTTGGGCGCGGAGGATGCGTTTACCTACTGGCTGTTCAAGCTTCGCATGGAACGTTCCGATCCTGCCAAGATCGCTAGCGACACCCGAAAAGGTCTAGCCAAGTTAGAGCGAATGCGACAGAACGATGTGCGACGAAAGAAACTCGTTCATTCAGACGATATGCGGAAGAAAATGCGAGTGGGTCGCCGACGTCGTCGAACGAAGGCGTAAGCAGTAATAGGCATTGCGTTCGTACGAACTAACGGCTAGCCTGAATGTGATATTGAATCAGCTTCGACGAGAAGTAGTAGCGGGCAGGCAGGGTCAAAGAGATCCGGTGGTTGGTGTGAACCGGAACCCTTGCATTCGTGAAGTCATCTCCGAGCTGGTGTCCTGAAATCTTCGTAGTGCTGAGCACTCGAAATTAGTAAGTTCACCCGGTTGCTCCGTTACAGCTAATTGAGTGGTTCGCTCGCAGCAAGATGCGCGAGTGGGCAACGAAGGTGGTACCGCGGTTAACCCGTCCTTTGATGAAGTTCAAATAAGTAATTTCTGAAGTGGATGGGTTTTTTATTGCCCATTTTTGAGCGGTACGAAACGGTCAGCAATTGGTCAGTAAGACCAAATAGGAAAATAAATTGAAGTCGATAGAGTTTGGCGATCTTCCAAAGCGCTTTGATGCTAACGAGCGTGAACTGCACTGGCGAAAGCGCTGGGATGAACTGGGTGTAGCGAAGCGCGACCCGGACGCACCGCGTGAGAAATCGTTCGTGATCGACTCACCACCGCCAACTGTTAGCGGATCACTGCACATTGGTCACATATTTTCGTACACGCATCAGGACCTAATCGCCCGTTACAAGCGAATGGCTGGCTGGAACGTTGCTTACCCAATGGGCTGGGACGACAACGGCCTGCCTACCGAACGGCGTGTTCAGAATTACTTCTCGGTTCGCGCCGAACGGGGAGTGCCTTACATCGAGAATCTTGATGTAGAGGCGAAGCGCGCAGAGCTGGGGCTCAAGAAGGGCCGACAGCTAGTAATCAACCGCCAGAACTTCATCGAACTATGTCGAGTTGTAACCGAGATGGACGAGATCGTCTTCAAAGAGACATTCGACCGCATGGGCTACTCGATCGACTGGGGCGATGAGTACGCGACTATCGACGACAAGAGCCGTCGTATCGCGCAGCGTTCGTTCCTAGACCTCCACGAGAAGAACCACGTGTACCAGTTGGAATCGCCAACAATGTGGGACGTCGATTTCCAGACAGCCGTTGCACAGGCCGAAGTCGAAGATCGTGAAAAGGGTGGGGCTTACCACGACATTGAATTTGGTGTGTTCGAAGAGGACGCACCGGTCAAGAGCTTTGTTATTTCTACTACTCGACCAGAGCTACTCGCTGCCTGTGTCGGAATCACCGCTCACCCTGACGACGAACGGTTCAAAGGACTGTTCGGCAAGCACGCTGTGACGCCTGGATTCTTCGCGAAGGTTCCAATCTTTCCAAGCACCGAAGCCGATCCCGAAAAGGGAACCGGAATTTTGATGGTGTGTACGTTCGGTGACCAGACCGACGTAGCGTGGTGGCGTGAAGAAGGACTCGAACTGCGCCAGATTATGGGGCGTAATGGTCGAATACTCGATCACGAGTTCGTTGCTGCAGGAAGCGAAGGCTGGGAGAGCCTGAATCCTGAAAAAGCGAACGAGAACTATCAAACGATCGTAGGAAAGCGCACGCCTTCCGCTAAGTCGTTGATAGTTGACATGATGCGTGAAGCTGAGAACTCGGCGACCGGCAACGGTGCGCCGCTTCAGGATGAGCCAAAGCAGATTCAGCACCCCGTTCGTTATTACGAGAAGGGCGACAGTCCGCTTGAATATCTCACCACTCGTCAGTGGTTCGTTCGCATGCTCGACAAGACCGACCAGATGATCGAAATGGGGCGCAAGATTACTTGGCACCCAGAGTTCATGCGTAAGCGATTCGAGAACTGGACCGAGAACTTGAACGTCGACTGGTGCATTTCGCGCCAGCGGTATTTTGGTGTTCCGATTCCTGTTTGGTACCCGCTCGATGATCAGGGCGAACCTCAGTACGATCAGGCGATTATTGCTACGCCTGACATGCTTCCTGTCGACCCTGAATCAGTGGCGGCTCCTGGTTATGAAGAAAGCCAGCGCGGCGTTCCGGGCGGATTCGCTGGAGAGCCAGATATTTTCGACACGTGGTTCACTTCATCACTCAGCCCACAGACTGTGGCTCGCTGGGGTGATGAGGACGATCAGATGAATTCGTTGTTCCCAATGGACGTACGTCCACAGGGTCACGACATCATCCGGACTTGGGCGTTCTACACGATCGCTAAGGCGATGCTGCATCAGGAATCGGTTCCATGGCACAACATCAACCTTTCGGGTTGGGTGCTTGATCCGGATCGCAAGAAGATGTCGAAGTCGAAGGGCAACGTGGTTACGCCGGTTGATGTACTCGATCGATTCGGAGCGGACGCTGTTCGGTACTGGTCGGCATCGTTCAAACTGGGCGTTGACGCAGCTAACGACGAAGCGATTTTCAAAATCGGTGGCAAGCTAGTCACCAAGTTGTACAACGCTGGAAAATTTGTGTTGGCTCAGACGGCTGAAGATGGACCGATCACCAACGAGCTTGACCGAGCGTTTATCGCCGAGCTCAAGGAAGTTGTTCGAATCGCCGGTGAAGCATTCGATAAATTTGAGTTCTCGGCTGCGCTACAAGAGACAGAAAAATTCTTCTGGGGGGCGTTTACCGATAACTACATCGAACTGTTGAAGCGACGATCACGTTCGGAAGACGACCCCGCTGGCAGGGCTTCGGCGGTTGCGACATTGCGACTTGGACTGAACGTGGTGTTGCGATTGTTTGCACCTGTCGTTCCGACCATTACAGAGGAAGTTTGGAGCTGGGTATTCGCGGAAGAGACTGGCGAGCCTTCGATTCACAAAGCTCCGTGGCCAACGGTTGAAGAGCTTGATTCGATTGCTGCGCCTGAGATTGCTGGGTCGTTCCCGGCAGCATGTGATGCGATTTCAGCCATTCGAAAAGCCAAGAGCGAGAGCGGTGTGAGCTTGAATCGTGAGCTGTTGAGTCTTGTGCTCGAAGCTGACGAAACTGGCGAGTCGGATCTACGACTGGTGCTTGATGACGTTGCTGCTGCCGGTGGTGCTGAGGCGATTAGTTTCGCTCCAGGCACGCCGACTGCCGATTGGCGTTACACAGCCCAGATCGAAGCTGCTGAGGCACCTGAGAAGAAGTAGTGGATTAGCCACACCTGTCATTGGATGATTCAGCCTCGCGTCGCAGGGCGTTTAAGGTCCGGGCGTCATCGGATGACTTGGGACCTCGTCGCAATCTACCCTCCCTCTAACTCCCTCCCGAAGGAGGGAGGACAGGGCAGGCCGGACTAGCTCTTGGATTTCCATTTTTCCCACATGACTGGGGTGAAGTTTGGAACTGAGAAGAACTTGTGAAGTGCGCCTTCTTTGGCACGGACTTCAGCGCACATCTTGGCGACATCAGCCGCTTCGTCGACTGCCACTCGTGTTGCGCCATCGGCGTCACAAACGAGAATGTCGCCGGGAGCGATTTTCAGGCTCGCAACGGTAACCGGAATTTCGTGCTCGATCATATTGAATGGTCCGTGACCGGGAACACGCCCGGTCGCCCACAGCGGCAGACCAGCCTGCTGAATGCCGGGAATGTCTCGTGCGTTGCCTTCTACAAGCGCACCGACTGCGCCTAGAGCCGCCATCTGAAACGCCATGCCATCTCCGATGATCGCCCCACGGTTGGCAGGATTATCGATGTCTTGCTGTACGACAATCACTGGGGCGTTCGCTTTGGCGATTGAATCGAAATAATCGGTTCGAGCATAGCCGTTGTCATCGCCAGCCGAGATCGGAGTCCAAGTAGACGTCAGCGCATAGCCGACCGCAGGCTTGTCACCGGGTGAGATGTACTCGCGCACTCTCGAATCGGTGTAATCATCGTCTGCGGGAATGTAGCCCCGAACGAGTATTCCGGCGTTCTGAACTGTGGCTGAATCGTATTCGGCGAGGGTGTCGAGAATCGACTGATCAACGGTTTTCATTATGGCGTGATTTTCCGGGAGTGAAGGCTATTGTTCGAGTGGCAGGATGTCGGGTTCGATAGAAAGAACTTCACCGGGGAAGAATTCTCGCCATGACTCGAACTGTTCGACGAAGGTTTTGCCTTCTTCGATGGAACTAAGGCCTTTTATGGCGCGACCTGGGTCGTAGCCAGTGGTTTTAGCGAGAGCTTCGATGCCACGCTTGGTGTCACGAACGCCACCGACGGAGAACGTGTCGCCCTCGTCATTTTCGACGATGAGGTCGATACCTTTTTTCTTTTGCTTCCAGTACAGCCGCATTCAAGCACCTCGTTATGAATTCGTTCAGAGTCGTTCGACAGTATTTATGCGGACATTCTAAGGCCAAGTACGGTGATCTGGGCGCTGGGAACGAGCGTCGGAGCGTCGAGAATTTATCTGTTCGCTGCTGGTGATGATCGATAGGCAGCAATAGATTTCCCGAGTGCTGCCGAGGGATCCTGTGCTGGGGAGCGATGCTGTCATGCAGGGAAGCTGGGTGCGCTGAGGTCTCTCCACTTCGCTTTGCTTCGGTCGAGAAGTAGGGAATCTAGCGCTTAGTTAGCAGTGGTAGTGCTCGATCGAGAATTGCATGACCTACGTCGAGCTTGTCCATCAGAGGCTGCGGATCGGTATTGCCATCGGCATCGACGAACGTGACTTTGTTCGTATCGGTGCCGAATCCGCTTCCCGGTTCGCTCACGTTATTTGCCACAACGAACGCTGCGCCCTTCGGAGCTGCTTTGGCCTGAGCGTTTGATTCGAGATCGTTTGTTTCGGCTGCGAAGGCAACTTTCACTAGATTCTTACCCTGAGAAAGAGGCATGAAATCTTCTACTTTGTCGAGATCGATTGTCATGCTTCCTTCGCCCTGTTTTTTGATCTTGTGATCGGCAACATTGGCAGGTGTGAAGTCTGAAATCGCAGCCGCCATTATCAGTAGATCGGCGTCTGAGGAAGCAGGAACGATAGCGTCACGCATGGCTTCCACGGTTGAAGTCTTTACAACTTTTACGCCTGCTGGATTCGGTAGATTGGCAGCTGTGACTAGCGTTACGTTTGCGCCACGGTCCCGGGCGGCTTCGGCAATTGCGTAGCCCATTTTTCCGGTAGAGCGGTTCGAGATATATCGCACAGGATCGATTGGTTGCTTCGTTCCTCCGGCGGAGACGATAACGTTTCGACCCGCGTAGTCGCCGTGTTTGCCGATTGCTTGACGAACCAGACCTACGAGTTCTGCCGTTTCCACCAGTCGACCTTTGCCAACTAACCCGGAAGCGAGCCGTCCTTCGGATGGACCAGCGATTACGACGCCATCGTTTTGAAGAGTGGTTACGTTTCGCTGAGTCGATGGACTAGCGAACATATCGGCGTCCATTGCTGGCGCAATGATTACTGGAGCCTCAGTCGCAAGGTAGGTGGCAGTTATCGGATCGTCGGTGATGCCGAGAGCCAGCTTGGCGATAGTGTTGGCAGTTGCTGGTGCGATGAGCACGCAATCGGCGCGCAATGCGAGCGCAACGTGGTCAATACTCAGTTCAGATTGAGCTTCCCAAAGTCCAGTCGTGACAGGACGGTGGGTGAGTGCTTCGAAGGTCGATTTACCAACAAATTGTGCTGCCGACTTGGTCATGATGACTTCGACAATTGCACCTAACTGAACCAACTTGCTGGCAACATCGGCAGCTTTATAGGCAGCGATGGAACCGGTTACGCAAAGAACTACAGTCTTGCCTTCGAGAGGTGGACGTGAAATCGGTTGAATTGGGCTAATCGGAGGAGTCATGCCAAGTATCCCGTGACCAAGATGGCCAGTGACTAAGCGTTGTTCATTTCGTGAACCAGTCGTAGACCAATGAGGGTCAATTCAGGGTTCACGTGGTTGAAAGATTCCGTGTGTTCGGCCATAAGGTTTGCCAAACCGCCTGTCGCAACTACAGTTACATCGTCGGGAGCATCTGGATTGAGTTCCATTTTGAACCGCGCCAGCATGCCTTCGATAAGTTCGGCGAAACCGTAAACAAATCCCGATTGCATTGAGGCAACCGTGCTTCGGCCGATTACTCTGTCGGGCGCAACAAGTTCGACCCGTCGTAGCTGAGAAGTGTTTCGGAACATTGCATCGGCTGCGATTTCCATGCCGGGTGAAATAGCTCCACCGATGTAGTCGCCATCGGCGGTAATCGCGTCAAATACTGTGGCCGTGCCGATATCTACGACGACGATTGGCCCGCCGTAAAGCTGATGAGCTGCGACAGCGTCGACGATTCTGTCGGCACCGACATCTTGCGTTCGGTCGTAGTGAATTCGGATGCCAGTTCGTACGCCGGGACCGATTACGAGTGGCTCGACTGTTGTTAGCTGGGCGAGCGCATCGACATAGGCTTCGGTTAGTGGTGGAACCACTGAGCAAATAACTACCGCATCGAAAGAATCGGGCTCTACGCCCTTTGATCGAAGTACGCCTTGGAGTGCCCAAGCGTGTTCATCGACAGTGCGAGTTTCGCGTGTTGCTAGCCGCCAAGTTGCGGTTAGTTCTTGATCGCTGAATGCACCGATCGTGATGTTCGAGTTGCCGATATCGACAGTAAGTAGGGATGTCACTGTTTCCCAGTATAAGAGCGTTGCATCAGAAAACGCGGGCAATTACACGCGAACGGGTGCTTTCGTGCGGGAAATTAGTGACCTGGAGACTGTTCGACTAGCTGAAGTCGTACTGAACAGCGTCTCGGAAGAAGTGCCCAAGACGTTCGATTACATCGGTTGAGCGCATGCCTGTTTCACCGAGTTCATTGCGGGCTATATCCGCAGCGTAGCCGTGGACGAACACAGCCGCCGAAGCCATTTCGAACAATTCATCTGGCTGTTGCGCTACTAATCCGCCAAGAAGCCCTGCCAACACGTCGCCACTACCGCCTTTGGCGAGGCCAGAGTTCACCCATGGTGAGACGTTGAGGCGACCATCGGGCGATGCGATGAGAGTGGCAGCACCCTTCAGCACGATAATTTTGTTGAATTTTTGAGCGGCTTCGAGGGCGGTAGATTGTCGGTTGCTCTGGACCTGCTCAGTGGGAATGTCGAGTAAGCGACTCATCTCACCGGGGTGAGGAGTCAATATTGCTGGGTTTTCGAATCGTTCCCACCATTTGTACGTTTTAGCAAGGATGTTCAGGGCGTCTGCATCGAGGACAATCGGTTGGTTGGATTGGATTTGCGACAGCACGATGGACACGAATTCAGTTGCGGATGAATTGCTTCCCAAGCCGGGACCGATTACCAGCGAAGTGCTTCGCTCCGCGAGATCGATAACCGTTCTTGCGGCATCGGTTGGAACTAAATCGCCTGTTTCGGTGGAAGCGAGCGGACGATACATCGCTTCAGGAATATTTCCAGCGATTCGGTTGTAAGCAGGTTGCGGGGTGGCGACGAAAGTGAGTCCAACCCCTGAGCGAGTCGCGGCGTCTGTCGCCATGGTTACTGCGCCGAGATAATCCTTAGAGCCACCAACTATGAGCGTCGAACCGAACGTTCCCTTATGTCCGTCTACCGGGCGTTCCGGGAGAAGGTGGGCGGCGTGTTCGGCAGTGATGAGTTGTGAGTGAACTGGAGAGTCGAGACCTTCTGGGATGCCGATATCCAGTACGGAGGATTCCCCAATGACAGACGGGTCCCCGGCGAGCGCGGGGCCGATCTTTGGATAGCCAAGCATCAGGGTTATGTCGGCGGGTAGGCCTGCAACGTCGAACTCACATGTATCGGAATTTAGTCCGGTTGGCATATCAAGTGCCACAACAGGAACTGCCGATTCGAGCACTGCAAATAGCAATGATGAGAGCGGTTCGGCGATTGGGCGAGATGCGCCGGTGCCGAGTACTGCATCGACCACTAGATCGGTTGTTGTCAGACGTTGTGTGAGTGAATCAAGGCCTGACTCACCTAAGCCGTCTTCGACCACTACACCAGCTTCCAAGGCGAGTTCACGCTTAAGGTCTGGGCTTTTGCGAGGGGAGCAAAGAACAGCTGTTACGTTCGCTCCCCACTTTGAAAGATGCCGACCTGCTACAAATCCGTCAGCTCCGTTGTTTCCGGGGCCTATGAGAAAAAGAATCCGCTTGCCGAACAGTTCCTGGTGGGTACCGAGATCGTCTCGAACGGCTTCCGCAACTGCTAGCCCGGCGTTTTCCATCAGCGCGTCGAGCGATACTCCAGCTTCGACACTGGACTGTTCTATCGCTCGCATTTGGGCAGCAGTTACGAGTTTCATGGCTTCCAGGCGTCGTCTCTAGCTTCACCAACTGCCGAGGCCGTGGCGAGTTCACGAGAATGGGAGAGGCTTAGGGCGATTCGGGTAATGCCCATTTTGTCAGCACGAGCTTTTGCTGGACCGTGAAGAATAATTTCAGGCGGACCGCCTCGTTTACGAGTTACTTCGATTGATTTCCATGGAACGCCACGAACGCCAGTACCGAGTAGCTTCATCACAGCTTCTTTGGCGGCGAATCGGCTCGCCAGCTGGTGAGCGCGACCACGGGCGTATCGTTGTTCGCCTTCTGTGAACACCTTTGCGAGGAAGCGTTCAGGGTAGCGCTCAAGTACTCCAGCAACCCGTGGAATCTCGATCAGATCGATTCCTGTGTAGATCATATGAGTTGTGCCTCCGAGGCGATCCAAATAGTGGGGTTCAAATGATGGTCGAAATGATACTTGTTTGGGGATTTGTCGGTTACGATTTTAAGCACGCGATTACGAAATTCGACACAGCTTCGTTTTAGTTGAGATGGGGACCAATCAGTGACAGCACGAATTATTGACGGCAAAGAAGTAGCGTCAAAGGTCCACGAAGAGGTAGCTGCGGGCGTAGCCGAGTACAAATCCAAGTACGCCAAAGTCCCGGGACTTACGGTTGTCCTTGTCGGTGACGATCCAGCGTCGCATTCCTATGTAAAAGGAAAAGAACGTGCGTGCGAGAAGGTTGGTATTGCAACCGAGACTATTCGCCGTGACGCATCGACCACTCAAGAAGAACTACTTGAGATCGTTGAAGGCCTAAACAACGATCCTGCAGTAAGTGGGATTCTCGTTCAGCTTCCACTGCCAAAGCATCTCGACGAAGATGCTGTGATCCACGCCATCGACCCTATGAAGGATGTCGACGGTCTTCACCCCGAGAACGCCGGGTTACTCATGCTGGGGCAGCCTCGATTCGCTCCTGCTACTCCGCTCGGTGTTCAACGCATGCTCGTTGAACAGAACGTCGATATGAACGGTGCGCAGGTGGTTATCGTTGGTCGCAGCAAGCTCGTAGGCATGCCACTGACGGCATTGCTGCTACAAAAAGGTGTCGGTGCGAACTCGACTGTTACCGTTTGCCACACGGGTACGAAAGATATGGCTGCTGAGACGCGTCGTGCAGACGTTTTGATAGCTGCAGCAGGTTTCCCCGGGGCAGTTACGCCCGACATGGTGAAGCCCGGTGCGGTGGTTATCGATGTTGGAGTTTCACGAGTGGAAGATTCGACTCGCAAACGTGGATATCGACTAACCGGCGATGTGGAATTTGAAGGGGCTAAAGAAGTGGCTTCAGCGATTACCCCAGTTCCTGGCGGAGTGGGGCCTATGACTATCTCAATGCTGTTGGTTAACGTACTGCAAGCGGCCAATTTGGCAGCTTCAAACTGAGATCACATTAGAGAATCTAATAATTTCCGGTAGAATGATCGTTTCGTCGCAGACGCCAACGTAGCGATCAGGGTAGTTTGTTTGGCGTCGATAGTTTGTTCGTGTGCATCAGATAATTTATGGCCAGTTCCACAAAATCCAGCTCAAAGACCTCGTCAAAATCAGCGAAGTCGTCTAAGAACGGCAAAAGCGGTGCGGCGGGTCAGGATGACAGTGGTGTTGGTGCCAAGACGGACTACCTCGAACTCTTCCGGCAGATGTACCTCATTCGCCAGTTCGAGATTGCATGTGGCGAGAACTATTCAAAGGGTCTGATTCGCGGATTCCTTCACCTCTACATCGGTCAAGAAGCGACTGGTGTCGGAGCGATTTCTACTCTTCGTGATGATGACTACATCGTTAGCGCATACCGCGATCACGGTCACGCACTCGCCCGCGGGCTCGATGTAAACCGATCGATGGCCGAGCTATTTGGTCGTGCCACAGGCACATCGAAGGGCAAGGGCGGATCGATGCACTTGTTCGACGCCGCTAAAGGCTTCATGGGTGGGCACGCTATCGTCGCAGGTCAGCTACCGCTTGCTGCAGGGCTAGCTCTTGCGCAGCAGTACGAAAAGACCGACGCACTGACTATCTGCTTCTTCGGTGATGGTTCAACGAACCAGGGCGTTTACCACGAGACGATGAACCTAGCTGCTGTTTGGAAGCTGCCGGTTCTGTTCTTCCTCGAAAACAATATGTACGGCATGGGCTCGTCGATCGAACGTGTTCGCGCTGGCGGAATTGATTTCTACCCGGGCATGGCAACTTACGGCATCCCTGCCGCTGAAGTTGATGGCATGGACGTTCTCGCAGTGAAAGAAGCCACCGAGCTTGCTGTTGAACGAATTCGTAACGGTGAGGGGCCTCAATTTATCGAGGCAAAAACTTTCCGTTTCGTTGGTCACTCGCTTGCTGATGGTCAGAAGTACCGTGGGCAGGAAGAGGTCAAGGAGTGGGAAGAGCGTGACCCTGTCATTACATTCCCGGCTCAATTGATCGAACGAGGTCTTGCCACTGCCGATCAAGTCAACGAGATTAAAGCTACTGTCGATGAACAGGTAGCCAAATCTGTTGAATTCGCCGAGCAGAGTCCTGAACCTGAGCTATCTGAAATTCACAACGACGTACTCGCCTAATTTATATGACTGAAATCGTTCTAAGAGAAGCACTAAAACGGGGACTCGAGGAAGCACTCGAAAACGACCCCAAAGTATTCATGATGGGTGAAGACATCGGTGAATACGGTGGCGCCTATGCCGTGACCGATGGCTTCTTAAAGAAATTCGGGCCAGATCGAATCAAAGACACACCTATTTCAGAACAGGCGTTTCTTGGTGCCGGAATTGGTGCCGCTGCGGCTGGACTTCGACCAATCGTCGAATTCATGTCGATATCTTTCACGCTCGTTGCCTTCGACCAGATCGTCAACATGGCTGCCAACTTGCGATACATGTCGGGTGGCCAAATCAGCGTTCCGATGGTCATTCGAGCGCCTACTGGTGCCGGTGTTCAGCTCGGAGCAACTCACTCACAGAGTTTCGAGACTTGGCTCGCTGAAGTGCCGGGAATGAAGGTCGTATGTCCTTCCAATCCTTATGACGCACTT
The DNA here is from genome assembly GCA_018650845.1 of Chloroflexota bacterium. Lineage (GTDB taxonomy): Bacteria > Chloroflexota > Dehalococcoidia > Lucifugimonadales > Lucifugimonadaceae > Lucifugimonas. The sequence goes on from JABIFF010000008.1 coordinate 95,099, forward strand.
GGCTTGATGCGCTCGGCTATCAAGGACAACAACCCTGTGCTGGTCGCTGAACCAGCTTTGCTTTACGGAGCCAAGGGTGAAGTTCCTGACGAGTACTACGAAATCGAAATCGGTAAAGCTGATGTAACCCGAGAGGGAAGCGATATCACTTTGGTTTCCTACGGTTACGGAATGCGACCTACAAACGATGCAGCCGACGTTTTGGCAGCTCGTGGTGTTTCCGCTGAAGTGATCGACCTTCGTTCGCTTAGCCCGGTCGACATGGAAGCAATCGTCAATTCTGTCAAGAAGACCAACCGTGTGGTTGTTGTCGATAACGCTCGCCGCAAGGGTGGAGTTATGGCCGAGATCGCTGCTGATTTGCAGGAACAGGCGAGTGAATGGCTCGATGGTCCTGTGAAACGAGTTGGATCAGTCGACGTTCCATGGCCATACAACCGTGGTCTCGAACGAGAAGTTCTTGTCGATAAAGACAACGTTCTCACAGCCGTCACCGAAGGCTACGGGCTTTAGCCTGTCGGGCGCTGTATTCCGTGTTCTCACTCACTAATTCTTGTGAGTGAATCTGAACAATTCCCAGCGACGCTGTAACATCTGTTCAGCTAGAGTGACGTTTGCCCAACTTGGCAGTACGACTGGACCAGTTCCTGAAGTTTGGATTCTGGACGCGAGGAGGATCGATTCAATGAATGTACTTGAACTCAATCTCCACCCAATCGCGCCCATCTCTGAAGTCAGTGCAGGTCAGTCGCTCGTGTCCCTAATCTAGGTATTAGTTTTGATACGTGCGGTAGATTTTCCCGAAAGCTTCCTGAGAAGTTATAGAGAACCCCCACGTTGAACACGTCACCACATAACGACAATCTAGACCAACCAATTATCGATACGACTCCAACTTCTGGCTCTGCCGCTGAGCTTGCCAATCTTGTGCAGTACGGACTTACTGATTCTGTAGCTGCTCGATTCGCTTCCATTACATCCAAAGATTCTGAATTTGTCCCCGGGCGAGTCGCTCGGGTTGATGGCATCTCGACTTTCGTTCATGCGAGCTCTACCGATTTTCGAGCTGTGAGCACGTTCGCTCGTATAGCCCATGACGATGAATTCGAGATCGAACCTGCGCAACCGACTGTTGGCGATTGGGTGCTGGTTCGTCCCGGTAAGAATCAAGACCCAGACGAAATCGAACTCGTTCTACCACGCTCTTCACTACTCGCCCGTAAACGGGTTCAAAGGGGTAAAGAAGAGGGTGATGAACAGGTTCTGGCCGCAAACATCACTACTGCATTTATCGTTCAGGCTGCGACCTATTTCAATTCGAACCGGTTGGAGCGTGAGATAGCACTCGTGTGGGGCAGCGGTGCTACTCCGGTAGTCGTTCTTTCTAAAACTGACCTGCTCGAAGACGATGATCCATCTGAGGTAATCGAACAAGCTCGATTGTCGGCTCCCGGCGTTGAAGTGTTCGCTGTAAGCGGAATTACCGGAGCCGGAACGGATCCACTTCGGGCTTACACAGTAGCTGGTTCAACTGTCGTGCTGATCGGTGCTTCAGGAGTTGGTAAGTCGACTCTGCTGAATCATTTGATGGGGCATGAGGCGATGGAGACCGGCGAGATTCGTGAATCGGATACACGGGGTCGACATACGACCGTGACTCGCCAGTTGCTGCCGCTTCCAAATGGTGGCGTCTTGATCGACACCCCCGGAATTCGTTCAATCGCTCTCGTATCGGGAAGTGAAGAAGCACTTGCAAAGACGTTCTCTGAAGTCGAGCAATTTCTTGGTCAATGTCGATTCAATGACTGCGGTCATACTGGTGAACCGGGATGTGCGATAGGCGCTGCAATCAAATCAGGCGAACTGTCGGCCGATCGTTTCGAATCGTACAAACGCATGGGACGTGAGCTTGAATACGAAGAAACAAAGCACAACCCTGCAGTGAAAACCGAGCATCAGCGACGCATGAGAGTGATCGCTAAGAATAATCGCCAGAAAAACCGTGCTAAAAAAAGCAGGAATAAGTAACTTTATATCGTCGTTAGACGGCTTCTATTGAGCGGCATTTCTGCTCACCTATGGTGGATTCTTGTGTACCCTCTATCGACGGGTCTTTTGAGACCCGCAAGGCGAGTGCGCCAAACCTACGATTTTTGCGACCTAATCGTTCCCGCAGGAGTGCCGATTTGATCAGTGAAGTGACTATGCCCTCGATGGGTGCCGACATGACCGAAGGCACGATCGCAAAGTGGCTCAAGGCCGAGGGCGATGCCGTTGGCCGCGGGGACAAAATTGCCGAGATCGAGACCGATAAAACGGTTGTCGAGATGGAAGCATATTCCGAAGGTCTACTGCGCAAGATTGTTGTTCCGGAAGGATCGATGGTCGATGTTGGAACTGTGATCGCATTTATTGGCGATGCAGAAGACGAAATTCCAGAAGTCGCCGCTGCTCCTGCTGCTGAAGCTCCAAAGGCTGAAGCCGCTCCCGCTGCTGCACCTCCAGCACCTGCTCCTGTTCAACAGGCTGCACCCACTCCAGCACCGGCGCCGGTCGCAACCGCAGCCCCAGGTGGTCGAGTAAAAGCTTCTCCGATCGCTCGTAAGATCGCTGAAGAGAAGGGCTTTGATATCGCCGCTGTTCCGGGAACCGGACCTGGCGGACGAATCACAAAATCTGACGTCGAGAATTTCACTCCTTCACCACAGTTCGCTGCTTCAGGCGGTCGAGCTCCAGTGGTTATGGACGGTTCAGACACTCCTCTGTCTTCCATGCGACAGGCAATTGCTCGTGTCACCGTAAAGTCGAAGTCAGAATCACCTCACTATTACGTGACTCACGAAGTGAACATGGCTCCAGCTATGACTTTCCGGGCGCAGCTTAACGAGGCGATCGTTGACGATGGTGACCGTGTTTCCGTGAACGACATGGTGCTTAAGGCGGTTACGACTGCTCTGTTGAAGCACCCAAAATGGAATTCATCATTCGATGGCGACAAGCTGATTGGTCATTCGGACATCAATCTTGGAGTTGCTATCGCACTCGATGAGGGACTGATCGTTCCGGCTGTTATCGGCATTCAGAACATGTCGCTAATCGAGATTTCACGAGCTGTTCGAGACATGGGCAAGCGTGCTCGTGGCGAGGGCGGATCACTCACTCAGGCTGAGATGACGCAGGGTACGTTCGGCACGTCCAACTTGGGCATGTTCGGTACTGACACTTTTGCAGCGATCATCGTTCCTCCTAACGCTGGAATCATCGCTGTTGGCGCTATCAAGGATGTGCCGGTCGTCAAGGACGGGCAGATCGTTCCTGGCAAGGTGATGAACGCAACAATCTCAGCTGATCACCGTGTTGGTGATGGGGCTGAGGCAGCGATTTTGATGGGCGAGTTCCAGAAGACACTTGAGAACCCCGCCCGCCTAATGCTGTAGGCACTTAGGTACTGGTAACGATTGATCTGCGCTTGCTTGGGTTGGGCAGGCGCGGGATGGCGAACATCAAACTCCCCGTTCGATGAGCGGGGCAGTCGATAGGCACACGCACGATGTACGTACGGGAAACATTCAGCACGGAAGAACGAGCGGTACTAAGCCGTTTCTTCACGAATATCGATGGTCCCGTATTCGCTCTTATCAATCTTCCTGAGGTTGTGAAGGGGGCGCTGTTCGCACGATACAGCCGTTCACCAAAATCTTTACGCCGTCTCTTTCTAGACGAGTTTTACGATCAGCCTGAAATTCCGTTAGAAGAACTCTCTGAAAATTCTGATAACCAGCAGTTGGTTTCGCTGAACCGTGCGGAAGGCCTTTTCGATCGAGTCTTTTCACAGTTTGGTGATGATTCCGTAGCTCAGCTCGGTGGCGCACATATTGCGTGCGAGCAGGCTTCGAATATTCTGACCAAAGTGCTTGAGTGGGGCCGGCTCGCCGCTTACTTGGAGCAGTCGACTCGCTACATTTTTTACGATCAGAAGCAGGGCGATAAATATCGTTACATCGCACCGCCTGAGATCGAGACAGGCCCGCTGGCTGATGAGTACACGAAGACCATGGATTGGTTGTTCGATGAGTACTCAGCGCTAGTTCACACGTGTGTCCCATTCTTTGAGAATCAATTCCCAAGGCAAGATGGCGATTCTAAGTTCATCTACACCTCGTCGATTCGAGCTAAGGCTTGCGATTCGGCAAGAGGTCTGCTGCCCGCCGCAACAACTTCCAACTTAGGAGTGTTTGGCACTGGGCAGGCGTTTGAGTCGATGCTGATTCGGATGAACAGTCATCCTCTGGAAGAAGCTCGAGATTACGCCCGAATGATGCTCGAAGAGCTTCGTAAAGTAATTCCGTCGTTCCTGAAACGAGTCGACCTTCCAGATCGCGGGGGAGCATGGTCGGGCTATTTCCAAGAGAACCACGAAGCGATGGAACGTATCGCTGCCGGCTTCGGAGCTGAGCCCGACGGCATCGACGAGGTAACGCTTGTTGAGTGGGATCACGATGCTGAAGATAAGATCGCAGCCGCTGCTTTGTACGCACATAGCGATCTTCCAGATACTCAGCTTCAAGCAATTGTGAGTGGTATGAATACCGCCGATAAAGCCGAAGTGATTCGTGCTTACGTTGGCGATCGACAGAACAGACGGCACAAGCCAGGTCGTGGCATGGAGCGATCGTTCTATCGCTTCGATGTGCTTTCAGATTTCGGTAGCTTTAGGGATTTGCAGCGTCATCGCATGATGACTGTCGATTGGCAGCGACTTGGTGTGAAACACGGATACTCGACCCCACCAGCTATCGAAGAGGTCGGCTGGACTCAGCGTTGGGACGACGCGATGGGGCGGATGAGCGATTTCCACGAGACTGTGATGAACGAGCATGGTCCTGACGTGTCTCAGTACGTTGTGCCGTTCGGTTTCAAGCTTCGATATTCGATGCAGTTCAACGCTCGAGAAGCGTTCCACATGCTGGAGCTCCGAACTTCTCAGCAGGGACACCCTGACTACCGACGTGTGTGTCAGGAGATGCACAAGTTGATTCGGGACAAGGCAGGTCACAAAGCACTTGCCGACGCTATGACGTACGTCGATCACGGATCGTACGACCTTGAACGGCTAGAGGCCGAGCGCAGGGCAGAGCAGAAGCGGGAAGCTTCGAGCTCGGCTGATTAGTTCGTAGCTGTCTATTCAGTCGGCCTAGATCTCGTCATTAGCCATGCCGGAATTAGTGCTGCTGCCGAGATGATCGCTCCGTACAAGAAGAAGCGGGTGAAGACTGTCACTCCGGCGTGGGTGGCGCTGTCGAGAATCTGTTTTTGCACATCTGGATCGAGCGAGAACGCCGGAACGTCCGCAACGAGATCTTGGAACTGAACTGTGCCAAGAGCCGTCATCACCGCGAGACCTGCAGTCATCCCAACCATTCGAGAAACACTGAGCAATGATGATGCTGCACCACGTTGATCGGTCTGAACGCCCCAGAGCGCCGTTTCAGCAATAGGCGAGACAAGTAATCCTAGTCCGAGTCCTGTGATCGCCAGATGAATCGTGAGCGCTGGTTCTGCGATGTCGATTGTCCAACTGGCTAGCAGTAGGAATCCAGCGGTCGTGATCAGCAGTCCAACGATAGAAGGAATTCTGGCGCCGTATCGCTGGGTCACATAACCGCCGGCGACTGCGCCGATACCAATTGCGATGGTCATTCTCAGTAGCTGTAAGCCGCCTTCAAGTGGCGATTTTCCAAAGACTGATGCTGCCATTAGCGGCACTGTGACCATTCCGATGATCAGCACTGCTCCAACAAGGAAGTGGGTGAGATTGGAGTAGTTGAATGATGGGAGCTGGAAGAGCCGTTTTGGGAACAACGGGTCTTGTGATCGGTTGTTCAAAACAGCCAACAAGATAAACAGGACTACCGACGCACCCAGCGAAATCGCCATGAGCGCGTCTGGTTCGCCGACCCTGACTAATCCGATTGTCAGCAACGAAAGCAAGGCTGCGAAAACAGTTGCTGAAGGCAAGTCGATCTTCACTGCGTTTCGCTTACCCGGAGGGTTGCGAAGAATCCATATTGCTGCGATTACTGTGAACGGAATGTTCAACCAGAACGCCCATTCCCATGACATCCAAGTAGTAATTCCACCACCCCAAAGAGGTCCGAAAACTCCACCTGCCTCAGCACTAGCACCGATTAGACCGTATGCGATTGCCCGGTGTTTGCCATCAACCAATTCGCCGGCGGCTGCGATTGAAATCGGTATTACGGCTCCGCCGCCGATTGCTTGGAAAACTCGTGTTCCAATTAGCCAGTTGTACTCAGGCGGCCCGCCGTAGAGCCAGCGCGGGATATCGGGCGATACAGCAACTAATGCTGAACCTAGTGTGAAGACCGCCATCGCCAGCAAGAATGCTCGACGATAGCCGGTGCGGTCGGAAATACGCCCCATGAGCGGCATGGCGGCGGTGTAGCCGATTAGGTAACCGGTTATCGACCACGAGGCGCGATCAAGTTCCGAAACTCCCACTCTCAGATCGGCAAGCATGTCGGGTAATAAAGTTACGACTACCGTTTGATCATCGGCGGCAATGAACACGCCGAAGCAGAGCGGCAGCAGCAGCTTGTAGGGGGAGATTATTTGCCGGAGTTTGGTGAACATCGGTTAGATGGGCGGCTCGAGCGAAACCTGCTTGTTGAACTCTGAAAGCGTGATTACGCGGATTGTACCGTCCTCGTCTTCAGGTTGGACATGGCCGGAGATGACGATCTTGTTCAGGCGGTTGGTTCCCGAGTCTAACGAAAGCGTAACTTCTGGAATGGCATCGGGGTCGACCGATCCGACGAGAGCTGCCAGTGACTGCGCTGGGATAGTTCCGGAGATTTGGATTTCTCCGTTGGATGGTGCTGGATTTGGATATGACGCTTGCTGCGTATCGCCAAGAATATCGGCGACTAGCTTTACGGGGTCTAGGAACGAGAATGGGCTGTCTTCCGGAGCGATTTCCGACCATACGCCGGTGAGCGGGTTGGTCATCCATGTTTGCTCATCGATCACGATGGCTTCGACTCGCACGAATGCTCGACCGATGTTGGCTTCTGCTTCCAGATCGAGTCCGTTGGTGGCTACAAGTCCACCTGCTCGGCTGAGTTCCAGTGCGCCGGAAAGAGTTGTGTGTCCTGATTCGTGGGTGAGTTGAAAGCTGAAACTATCGAGGGCGGTCATTGCTGCACGCGATAGGTCAACTGCTTCAGAAGCGGTTACGGTCGGTTCGACCGGCACGGGCGTCGGATCTTCGCTTGAGCAGCCAAGGACCGACACTACAAGTAGTGCTGTGATAAGTGCGAGAGCTGATAGCGAAAATGTTCGGCGCGTACGAATGATCATGTTCGAAATTGTGACCTAAGGTAGGTCTTCACGATACATGGAAGCGGTGTTGGAAAGTAGTAGTTTCGGGTGCTTACGGATCGCTGCAATCACGCATGAAGCCGCACGAATCGCACCGCAGTTTGCAGTGCAAATCAACGAGCTCGGCATCGCAACGATCACATACCCAAGTTTTAGTATCTGAATCGGTCGTCACTAGATTCAACTCGAATCGTCTGATTACTTACCTGCACAAATCGGTAGGCGAGTGATCAGATTCTAAGAATTCCCTGTTTTGACCGTAAGCGATCAGTTCGTTTCAGCAGATAGAACCATCGTGCCAGACGGATCGTTTCCGATTTGGTTTACCTGTTCCTGAGTCACCCTAACGCTCGAGTAGAACTGAAGCGGGTTGGGAAGAAGGAAAGCAATGTTGGCCGAACCGATTTCACTGACTTCAAATTGAGCGACCGGAGTTGGATTGCCATTTCCCATAAGCCACAGCGTGTAGGCGTGGCCGGGTTGAGGCTGGGGTAGACCGTGAACCTGGAACACTGCCTCGTTGCCAACGACTCGAACTGCGATGAGTCCTGAAGCGGCTGGTTCGGTTGCGGTGACTTGCTGAGTGTTGCTCGCAAGCCAGCTTTCGACTTGGTAGCCCTCTTTCATAGCGACGTACATGAGGCGATTGTTGTCGCTTAGCGCTTGTCGTAGGGCGTTATTGGCAGTTGCGAGTTCTGAAACCATCTCTTCTTGGTGAACCACCATTTCATTGGTTGCACCGAACTCATCTTCCATCACTTCCATTTCCGATTTCATGGACGCCACTTTGGTTTCTGAGTCGGTCATCGTGGTGGAAAGTTCGCTTTGGAGATTGGTGACAAGAACAGTCTCGGCAGTGAGATCGGATCGGAGGGAATCGATTTCGTTGCCAAGCTGGTTGTTCTGGTAGCCGAGAACTCCCGCAACGACTAGAACGAGAACCGCAGCCGCAGCAGAAGTTGCCAGTCCTGACTGGAAGGCGCGCTGCCACCATGGTGCTCTGAGAGAGCCTCTTGCTGCGTACTCAGCGGCTTTTAGCTGGACGAGTGAAGGCGCCGATTCTTTTTCAATCATCTTCAGAAGGTTGGCTTTGAGATGGGCAGGCGGCTCGACTGGAGGAACACTCATTGCCAGATAGTCGGTGACTTCTGAGAGTTCTTCGTATTCAGCCTGAACTTCTGGGAATCGCTCGATTAGGTGTTCGACTGCGGCGCGTGCTTCTGCATCGTCGAGTGCACCGAGAGCGTACGCAGAGAGGTTTTCGAAGCGCTGATCCATGTCGTCGTTTAGTTCAATATTGTCTTTAGTTTCGGTCATACTTGCGCGCCCATTTCAGCACTTAGTGCCGTGCGTAACTTTTTCAATGCCAACCGCATTCGTGTTTTGACCGTGCCGAGCGGTTGGCCGGTTTTTGTTGCAATTTCAGTTTGGGTGAGCCCCTTGAAGTAGGAGAGTTCAACCACTTGTTGTTGTTCTTCAGGAAGATTTTTCATTGCTTCACGGATCTTTGCGTATTCAGATTGGGCGACCGCAGCATCGGCAGGAGAAACGTCTCCCGATTGGATGTTCAAATGGTCGTCTATGTCGTCGTTTTCTCGGCTTCGATCCCTGCGTCGTTTTCTAAGCTCATCGATTGTTCTGTTGTGTGCAATTGAGAACAACCAAGTTGTGAATTTTCCCTTTTTCGTTGTGTAGGTCGCTCCGCGACGCCACACACTCATGAACACGTCTTGTGTTACTTCTTCCGATCCAACTGGGTCGTTGAGCATCCGAACTGCGAGCGCGAACACCCGCCGACCGTACCTGTCGTACAAAGTCGCGAGAGCATCTCGATCTTTTTCACTGATCTTCGCAAGCAGTTCCAGATCTTCTAGATCCTGGTAATTCAAGCGGCACCTCGTCCAATTAGGACCCGACCGACCGTGCAGTGCATTCGCCGTGCGCGAATTCATCTAGCCGTTCAGGTAACCAATAGAGAATACGTCAGGTATGCGGAAGCGGTTTTCGCTGATTCCGCTATTTTCGCTGGTATTTTTTCCAGCAATCCTGAAGGGAGATTATTCGGGTGATTCGTCGCTGCCACGTGCTGTGAGAGCTTTTAGCTTGCGGAGTGCGCTTTCAGCTTGTTCAGTGTTGGAACCAGCAGGAGCACGTTCGAGGAATTGGGTGAGAGAATCGACTGCGTCTCCGAAGTTGCCGACTTTTGTCTGCAGGTGTGCGAGTTCGCTGAGGTTTCGGAGGTTGGAAGGATCGAGTAGTTGAATACGTTCTGAAGCTGAGAGCGCAAGTTCGTAATTCTTGTGCTTTTCGTGAGCGACTTTGAGATTGCTGAGCAATCGACGGAGCATTGCTCGTTTCGGTGCCGGGTTTAGGAACTTTCGCTCCAGATCGTCGAAGTCGCCGTTCTTGATTCGGTCTTTACCGAGGATGTTGGTGATGCACTCTTTGCGAGAGAGGAGACCGCCGTTGTGGAAGGGATCGACGAATATCCTGTCTTCACCCGTACCGATGGCGACGACGAAGTGCTTGCGAAGCGATATTCCGTCGACTGCCATTCCCGCTACTCGAGCCACTTCGATGTAGAGAATGGATAGGGCAACAGGGTTGCCTTTGAGATGGTCGATTACCTCGTTGAGGTGACTATTGTTTGGGTCAAAGTAGTCTTTTGAATCGCCAGTGAATCCGGCTTCATCAAAGAGCACTTCGTGCATAGCGCCAACGAAATCGTAGTTCGAGTATTTAGCTGCGAGCCGGGATTTGACCTTGGAGCCGAACTGGGCAATGCGACCTTGGTAGGCGATTACGTCGAGTTCGGGGAATTCATTGGAGGCTGCGTAGAGGCTAGCCGCGCCGAGATTGATCTCTTCGTCGGGGCAGCGAATTGCCCGGGCGAAATTTTCTTTTGGTGAGAGAGAGCTAGTTCCCAAAATCTACGGCTGTTTCCTGCACATTATTCGGCGCTTCCAAACTGGAATATGCGCATTCTAGCTGCCCCAGCATGAAGCCGCAAACTCGGCGAGGTGAGGAAATACTGGACGATTTGACATTGAGTTGTTTGGTTGCAAAACTTGCCATAGACGAAGCAACGCTTTGTCGGTGTTGATCGCAGCATAGCGACCAACACACGGGGAGCTCGGGTAGCCGGGCTGAGAGGGCAGACGCAATACTCTGCCAACCCTTGAACCTGATCTGGGTAATGCCAGCGTAGGAAATCGGCCGAGTGCCACATCCAAGCGAAGATTACCCAGATAACGACTGACTGGGGATTACGCAGGAACGATGAGCTCGGCCCGACCAAATACAGAAACTCGAACGAACAATGGTGCTTCCAGCGTCGATGAAAGCGCGCTCGTTTCGGTTTCGGGTGTCGGTTTCGACTATGAAGATGCTCCAATTCTTGAGAACGTCAACTTAGCCGTCGAGCGTGGTGAATTCGTTGCGCTGGTAGGTCCTTCAGGTTGCGGCAAGAGCACGATTCTCAATTTGATATCAGGGGTGTTGTCTCCACGAGATGGCATGATCAGTGCAGACGGGATGACCAATCGTTCAGATCGGCTTGGGAACGTTTCGTACATGCAGCAGAAAGATTTACTTCTGCCGTGGCGAACAGTCGCTGAAAACAGTCGACTGGGGCTGGAGATACGTGGCGTCCGTCCTAATGAATCGAACGCTGCTGTTGAGAAGTTAGCCGAGTCGTTCGGAATCGCCGATGTACTTGATTCGATGCCGTGGCAGCTTTCTGGTGGGATGCGTCAACGAGTTGCTTTACTTCGGGCGGTGCTCCCTGACAACCCGGTGCTACTTCTCGACGAACCGTTTGGCGCTCTTGATGCGATTACTCGTAGGTCGTTGCAACACTGGTTGTTGAACGTACTCGACACAGCCAACAAGGCCGTTGTGCTTGTTACTCACGATGTGGAAGAAGCGATTCTGCTTGCCGATCGTGTGCTGGTGATGTCGTCTAATCCTGGGCAAATTATCGATGAGATTTCAATTGATCTAGACGGCACCACAACGAACGGCGACACAACTACCAGCCCTGAATTTATCGAATTAAAGAAGCGAATTATGGCTTCGCTGGGTGATCAGGAGATGACTCGATGAAGTTGTTTTCTAATCTGCGCAGCCGGCTAATCGAATGGCTACCTGCAATCGTCCTGATCGTCGCGCTATTGGTCGCTTGGGAAGTGTTGGTTGATGTGATGGATGTGCAACGTTGGTTGCTGCCAGCGCCGAGCGTGATCGCCACTGAAATTTCTGGTGAGTTTGGCTTTTTGATGAAGCACGCACGGGTCACTTTGTCGGAAACGGTTGTTGGGTTCGCATTTTCCATAGCCCTTGCGGTAATTCTCGCTTCGGGGATTGTTTGGTCACGCACAGTCGAACGATCTGTGTACCCGATCATCATCACCTCGCAAACGATTCCCATCATCACGCTCGCACCGTTGCTCATCATCTGGGTTGGTGCAGACATGCGGTCGAAAGTTATCGTGATCGTTCTATTCACCTTCTTCCCAATCGTTATAAGCCTTGTATCTGGCTTGCGATCAGTCGATCAAGAGATGGTCGACATGTTCCGCACGATGGGCGCATCGCCGTGGCAGACGTTCAAGAAGCTGATGATTCCTGCTGCACTGCCTAATTTCTTTTCCGGACTCAAAGTTGCCGCAGTATTTTCGGTAATTGGCGCCGTTATAGGCGAGTGGTTCGGAGCGAGTGCAGGACTTGGCTGGCTGATGAAAATCGCCGGCGGTCAATTTCAAACGGCGAGAATTTTCGCCGCGATTGTTGTGCTTTCAATATTGGCGATGCTGCTATTTGCAGCAGTGGTCGCCATAGAAAAGTGGTCGTTGCGGAAATACCCGCCGACTGCAAAAAGAGTTATTCGACTAGGAGAGTCATGAAAAAGTTAGTGCTACTTGTAGCAATATTGGCGTCGGTTGCAATCGTCGCTTGTTCGAGCGATTCGGAAGAAGCAACACCAGTTACCGTTGCGCCGACCGCAGTTCCTTCGACAGCAACTTCGGTACCACCTACCGAAGTTCCAGAGCCAGATGATGTTGTTGTAACTCTGGACTGGTTCCAGAACGCAAACCACGTTGGCGTTTACGAAGCGGTTGGCAAGGGTTACTTCGAAGAAGAAAACTTGAACGTTTCTGTTGTGCCACCTGCCGACCCTGCTGCGATTCTCGGACTTGTGGCAACTGGTGAGAGCGACTTTGCGTTCTACTACCAACCCGACCTGCTTCAGGCTCGTCAGGAAGGTATTCCAGTTGTAGCTGTCGCCGGTATCGTGCAGCGACCGCTTAACTCGATCATGACGCTCGCGTCATCGGGAATTACTGAACCTGGTCAGCTTGCTGGCAAGAAAGTCGGGACCCCGGGGCTTCCGTGGAACGACGCTATGCTCGACACGATGCTCAAAGCCGATGGCGCTTCGATTGACGATGTTGAAGTTGTTGATCTTGGCTGGAATGTAAGCCCGGGTCTGATGGCTGGTGAAGTCGATGCGATCATTGGCGTTTACTGGACATATGAATCGATCATCATGGGTAACGAAGGTCACGAGACTAACGTTATTTCTCCTGACGACTGGGACGTTCCTAGCTACTACGAGCTGGTTCTTGTCACTTCAGAAGACAACGTAAAGAACAATCCTGAATTGGTAGAACGATTCGTTCGAGCGTTCAACAAGGGCTACGCTCAGGCTGCTTCTGATCCTCAAGGATCGGTAGACACAATGCTTGAGCTCAATCCTGACGCTGAAATCGACGAACCTACCGACCGTGAAGGTGTTGAGCTACTCGCACCGCTTTGGAAGTCGGAGGGTGCTCCGGTTGGATCGCTTTCGAGCGACCGATGGGAATCGTTGGTTGAATGGATGAAGGGGCAAGACCTTCTAGACGATTCTCAGAACGCAGCTGATGCGTTCGACGCCAGCTTTAGTAAATAGATTCCGACGGCACGTTTTCGTCAATTAGCTTGTTAGTCCCGAATCAAACTGGCTAGTAGACGAGGTGTCGTTAGTGTTAACGCAACGGGACGGTCTTTTTTGAGATCGTCCCGTTTTCGCGTGTCAGGACTTTGATCTCACTGATTCCCTGACCCAACAGATACTCACGCCCCTCGGCTAAGTTTTCGCCCACTGCGCTAATTCTGTGGCTGTCATCGCCGAAGCAGAACGGTATGCCGAGTTCTTTCGCCTTGGCGACTATTTGAGGTGCAGGGTAGGGGTGTTCGAGTTCTTTTCTGATGGCGCTGACGTTGAGATCGAGAATGCAGCCAGCGTCCTTGCAAGCCTGAAGCGCGCTGTTCGCTGCTTCGACCACGGAAGCAGATTCGAACTCGGGTGCGTTGTCGGTATAGAGCCGTGGTCGATCAAAGTGCCCAACCACTTCGGGTTGAAGGTCGTTCACCATCTCCTCAACCAAGTTGAAATAACGAACGAGGAACGGCTCTAGCCCGCCACGTTTATTGACCGCCTCGTCGAAGAGTTCTCGAGTTACGTCTATCGGCATTTCGTCGACCCAGTGAACCGATCCGACGATGTAGTCGAGATCGTGTCGATTTCTGAGATCGGCCATCTCTTTGGCGTATCCAGATTCTGGGACGATCTCGATTTCAGCACCAACTAATACTTCTAGGCGCCCTTCGAATTTCCTAGCCAGTTCTCGGCACTTCGACACATAACTGGCGAAGTCACGATCTAGATCTGCAGGAGAGTAACCCGCTTCTATCTCTTCTGGGTACAGAAAGTTAGCATCCGACCGAGGCGAGTGAGCTGTGACGCCGAACGTCGTGTAGCCAAACGCCACAGCGGCATCGAGCATCTCTTCGAGCGTGTCTCCGCCGTGCAGGCAAAAATCACCGCTGTGACCGCCGTGAAGCGAAACTTTCCAGGGTGCGGATGCCACTTGCTAGAAACGTCGCTGTGGGAATGCGAGGTGACCGGTTTGGCCGACGTTGTCGACCTGATAAACCTCACCACCTGCGAAAGTTACGAACAGCGTTCCGAGCGATGACCCGCCGAACGTGCAGTTCGTTGGGTTGTCAGCGGGAGTCGGGTGCGTGCGAACGACTCGACCTGATGTTTCGAATTCGTAGATCATCGCACCGGGGCCACCAGATGAGTTCGATCCTGCTGTAGCGAGAATCGTTCCCGAAGAGGTCATAGTCATTCCATCGATGCTTCGACCACGACCGAAATCGTGCAAAACCTGACTTTCACCAAGCGTTCCGTTGTCGTTCACTGGGTAGGCGAGAAGCCGCTTTGGCTCGTCCGCACCGTTTGGGGTGTCGGCAACGAACAGAGTCTTCTGGTCAATAGAAAATAGGATGCCGTTCGGCTTGTGAGTGTCGAACGTAACTCGGGTGGTGTTCCAGTTTCCGCCGAACGTGTGCTCGACCATGTAGACCGATTCGTGCTCGAGATTGCCCGGGCCGCCGGTGTAGTTTGGGTCGGTGAAATAGACTCGACCCTGCTGATCGACAGCTAGATCGTTTGGCCAGTTGATCGTCTCACCACCGAACGCATCGCTCAGTACAAGCGGGTCGGCATCGGGATTTTCGGCGTCGATCTTCGTTACTCGGTGCGCTCCACCCTCACAGCAAAACAGTTGACCCTGTCGATCAAAAGTCATGCCGTTGGTTTCGCCGGTGTTAGTGCGCCATACGGTGCTTTCGTTCGTCTTGGGATCCCAGCGGAACGTAGTGCTGGCTGCGCACTCGTTGTAGAGCAGGGCTTTTCCGTCCCACACTGGCCCTTCGGTCAGTGATTCGTGCTTTGCGATCTGAGTCCAATTCCATTCGGACATTTTTGATTCCAGTATTTTGATTTCAGCTTGAGAAGTTGCTGGCTGTATTGATGGTAGAAGGCGGTCGAGTCAGCTCTTAGTTCGGCCAGAGCAGGTGGCCGGTCATGCCAGTGTTGCGGGCGACTAGGCAGTGGCCTTCGATTGACGAAATGTAGAGATCTTCGCCAACGAACGTGCAGTTGGTTGGGCGTTGAGCTGGCGTTGGGTGAGTCTCGATGATTCGCCCTTTGGGATCGAAGATAGTGATCATGCCGCCGGGGCCAGAAAGCTCCCAACCCGTGCAAGCAACGATGTTGCCTTCGCTCGAAAGCGTCATGCCATCGATACCGCGGTGCGGACCGAAATCGTGAAGCAGTTCGTACTCGCCCAGTGAGCCGTCGTCTTTCACGGGGTAGGCTCGTAAATGCCGATCTTCGCTTGCTCGGTAGTCGCTTTGAGCTACGTAAAGAGTCTTGTAATCGGCAGAGAACAGCAGACCGTTCGGCATGCTGGAATCGAACGTGCGGCGAACGGTTTTGTAAGTTCCGTCTTCCTGCGGCTCGGCTGAAATGATTGCTGAGTAGGTGATTCCGTTGTCGGGGCTGACGTCGGCAACTCGGTCGGAGAAATAGATCGATCCAGAAGGCGTGATCGCAAGATCGTTGGGTGAATTGATTCGCTGGCCGTCGACACGATCGGCGATAACAACGGTTTGGCCGTTGGGGTCGAATCTGACGATTGCTCGTCCATCTCCTGAGCAGCCAAATAGTCGACCTTCGCTATCGAAGTTCAGGCCGTTGGTGCCTTCGGTGTTTTCCTTGAATACTTCGACCAGCCCCGAGTTCACGTCGAGCGACATGATGCGGTTCATGGCGATGTTGGAGTAGAGCAGCTTCTCGCCGTTCCAGGCGTTGCCTTCGGTGATGGAGCCGATTACCGGCGCCGCATGTTCAAAATCCCAGCTCATTTTTTCTCTCTTAGCGTGAGGCGTTTGCGCCTCAGGTGGTTGATGGGTCAGTTTGGGGTTGTTGGCTTTTAGTCGCAGCCTAGTTGGTCTGCCAAGTCGTGAAAATCTTTTGCGAAATAGTCGAAATCGGGGTCTGGTTCGAGGTCAGGTTCCTTGGCGTCACCGAATTCATCGGGTCTAGTGACAAGCGCTGCTTTTAGGCCTGCTGTTATAGCACCTCGTAGATCGTCATTGTGAGCAGCAACTAGCATCACTTCGTCATATTCGAGTCCGAGCAATTCAGCCGTTTTTGTGTACGCCCGAGGATGGCGTTTGTACTTGCCAGCGAGTTCAGCCGAAAGCACCGCATCCCACGGCAGATTGGCGTACTTTGCCATGTTGGTGAGTAGGGCTATGTTGCCGTTCGAGAGCGAAGAAATGATGAATTTCGACTTGAGTCGAGTGAGACCAGCGGTCGAATCCGGCCAGCCATCGAGTCGATGCCAGGCTTTGTTGAATTCTGTTAGTTCAGCGTCGCCAATCGACGGAAAGCCGTACTCATCGAGAATTACTTCGAGTCGTTCACGATGAATTTCATCAACGATCTTCCATTCGTCTTCGCCAGAGTTCACCTTCGCCATGCCAGCACCGTAACCGGCGCGCCAGTCGTCGGCGAACTTTAGCCAGTCAGCTTCAACGCCGTGCTTTGCGCCAAATTCGGCGGCCTGGCGAGAGATCGAAGTACGCCAATCGACAACCGTGCCGAACACGTCGAACACAAGGGCTTTGATTTGGCTATCGCTCATTGATTACCTCGCTGCTAAGTGGCGCAACGGATTGCTACTGCTGCTCTGGAAATATCGAACTAACTGAAAAGAAAATTATCGACATTGTGCTGATGGGCGGTATTCTAGTTGCCCGCATCGGTCTGTCCAGATCAGACTCGCCGATAGAACGGTAATTTTGCTGAGATCATTTCGAATCCACAGCCATTACCCATTACAAGGAACCCACCGACCATGCCTGAGAACGTAAAGCGACTGTACCTAACCGAAGCTGAAGTGAATGAGATGCTCGACATGAATTTGGCACTTGAAGCGCTGGATGATGTGTTCAGGGCACGATCGGCAGGTGAGGTTCGGAACGAGCCCCGGCATCGTTTAGCTGCTGGGAATGGCTCGATGAACTTTATGGCTGCTACATGGCCCGAAAAGGGTTGGGCAGGGCACAAGTCGTACGTGTCCGGCGACTTCCGAGTAACGCTTTACGGCACGAACGGCGAAGGCTTGCTGGCATTGATTGGTGCGGGTCGGATGGGGCAGGTTCGCACTGGTGCAGCATCGGGAATCGCTACGAAGTACATGGCGCGAGAAAACTCTTCTTCGGTCGGGATTATCGGGTCTGGCTATCAGGCCGAGACTCAGCTTGAGGCTGTTTGTGCGGTACGAGATATCAAAGATGTGAAGGTGTTTTCTCGAACTGCTGAAAAGCGAGAAAAGTTTGCTTCGACGATGAGTGAGCGACTCGGGGTGAACGTTGTGGCGGTCGATTCGAAGGAAGCTGCTGCCGAAGGTATGGACGTTCTAGTTGCGGTTACTTCTTCTGTTGAACCAGTGATTACTGGCGACATGGTCGAGCCGGGTATGCACATTAACGCCGCTGGAAATAATTCGTGGATGAAGCGTGAGCTTGATACGGCTGCGATTGTGAAGGCCGATCTGGTGGCGTGCGACGATATAGATCAGACTCGAATCGAGTGCGGTGAGCTTATGCGGGCTGTCGAAGTGGGGCGATTCGCTTGGGAGTCGATGGTTCGATTGGATCGGATCGTGGCTGGGCTGCGAACGGCGCGTTACTCGGATGATGATGTGACGTTGTTCGAATCGCAGGGAGTGGCGTTCGAAGATCTGGCGGTATGCGGTCGGTTGTACGAGCTTGCTTTGGAGCGTGGGATCGGGACTGAGCTGGGTTAGGGTTACTCCTCGCAGTGACATTAACGACAATGACCGAAGCAATCCCGCTTCGGTCATTGTTCGAGTTTGTCTGAGACCCTTCGACGGTGCTCAGGATGACAACACTTCAGTAGTTGGCTCTTGCCAATTGAACTACTACTTGCCGCCCATGCTTACTACTTCGTGGACGTCTCCGGCTGACATTGGCACGCCTTTTGAGGTGTGCGAGTTGACGACAGAAGCGACGTCGGGTGCATCGGTGATGCAGAAGGCTGTGCCATCGGTGCCAGCGAGAACGTCGACTGCTGTTGCGTTGAACTCGTCGGCTGCACCGCTGGCAATTCTGTCTTGAACCTGCTGAACCATCTCGGCTGGCATTTCGGGCATTTCGTTATGTATGTCTATGAATCGTGGCATTTTGTGCCTCCTTGTGGACGTTGTTTGTCGTTCCCACGGTCCCGGTCGGGCGTGGGCCAATTAGTCGTTCCGTGCTGTGCGCCAATTTTGGCGAGAGTAGATCGTTAGGCGTCGGCAGGTGGGTTGGCTACAGGGTCTGGACCCGCATCGCCGCCGGTCGCTGCAGTAGCAAGTCGAGCCAAGTAGTGGTCCCAGCCGCCGCCGTGTTCTTCGACCGCTGCGACAAGTTCGGAATGGAACAGTTTTACTAGCGTCGAACCGTTGCTTTCTTCGAGAGTGATTTCAACCTTCGAAGACCCGACTGTCACCGGATTTTCGCCACCCTCCCAGCCGAACGTATAGACGATCTTCTGGTCTTGTACGACTTCCAGTACCTTGCCGCCAGCAACGATGTTCTCGTTGATTTCGCAGCGGTACTCGCCACCCTCGAACGGCTCGAATACGCAAGCCTGACCCATCCATGTGCACATTAATTCTGGATCGATCAGGTACTTGAATACCGTCGCCGCTGGGGCGTCGATGCTTATCTGGCGCGTAAGACTCGTAGTGTCAGCTTTTGGTGTTGTCATCGCAGGTTTCCTTTTTCTTGGTATCTGCTTCTACAGCAGCCTTTAGTCGACTGAGTCGCACGTCCCAGAACATCTCTAAGAACGCTTTTAGCTCTGCCATGCCTTCCACCTTCGTTCGGTACAGGCGTTTTACGCCCGACCTTCGTTCGTCGATTAGACCCGCTGATTTGAGCACTGCAAGGTGCTGCGAGATTGCGGGTCGGCTTACGGTGAAGTTCGACGCTATCGCCCCGGCGGCTAGTTCTTCGTGCTGAACAAGCTGAAGAATTTCGCGCCGGGTGGGGTCGGACATTGCTTTGAGTGCGGCTTCCATGACATATATGTAAGCATATTCTTACGTAAGTGTCAACTTACGGAATGGGTGGCGCGCTGCTGCGGTTGTCATTGTGAGGAGTTCGGCGACGTGGCAATCACGTTCAGCTGCTGACAATTTTCTTGACAGGAGGTAGCGTTCATCAGACTGCTGATTGCCACGTCCTTCCTCCTCGCAATGACAAGGTCGAGATATTTGGGCAATCGGAGGAACCCTTCGGAGGGGCTCAGGATGATGATCAGTATGAGCACAAACTCGCCCGGGCTGGCGTACACTCGCCGCCGGAATGCTCTCCATACGGCGATGAGCATCGGCAAGCCAAGTGAAAAGAAACGTCTGTGGCACTCGACTATCTGAAACTCAACGAATCGAACTCTATCCGAGTTCCAAAAGACGATCTGCACAAGCAGGTTTCGGCAATATTGCAGGGAGTGGGCACGCCAGAAGAGCACGCCGATATCGTTGCGAAAATTCTCGTTTCGTCGAGCCTGCGTGGAGTCGAAACCCACGGAGTCGGTAACGCGGTGCGGTACGCAGAATCGATCGAGAGCGGCGAGTACACCGTTCCTCAGACGGTGGAGATAATCACCGAAACCGATACTACGGCCCTTCTTAGCTGTGGCAACGGATTGGGGTTTGTGGCTGCTCATCAGGGCATGGAGATGTCGATAGCGAAGGCACGTGAGTTTGGCATCGGCATGACCACGATCAAAGATGGTCACCACATCGGCATGGTTGGTTACTACCCGATGATGGCTGTTGCTGAAGACATGATCGGCATGACCATGACCAACGCCAGCCGCAGTGTGCGACCCGCCCTCGGTGCCCGGCCTAGGGTCGGCACGAACCCGATTGCATTTGGTGCACCGGCGGGTGAAGAGAGAGATTTCATATTCGATATGGCGACCAGCACTATCGCCAGTGGGAAGATCGGACTGGCAAAACGACTTGGCGTTCAGATGCCGGTTGGTTGGGCGGTTACTGCTGAAGGCGAACCGCTTACCGAGCCACGTGGTGATAGGGGTGAAGACTGGGCGATGAACCCGCTCGGCGGCACGCGCGAGCAGGGAGCTCACAAGGGCTACGGGCTTGGAGTGGTTGTCGATATTTTGTGTGGCGTGCTTTCTGGCGGTGGATTTGGTGCGCAGCTTTCGGGTGGCGAGAACATGACCTGGACCATGGCTATCGATATCGCGAAATTCAGGGATGTTGATGATTTCAAGGCGATGATGGACGACATGGTTGGCGCACTTCACGCCACGCCAGCACTGCCGGGCGAAGACGGAGTTTTGGTGGCAGGTGACCCTGAAGCTGATTTCGAGGATGATCGAACGGTTAACGGCGTGCCAGTGGAGAACGGTCAGTACGACGAGATGCGTCAAAAAGCGATTCAGCTAGGCGTCGAGGTGTTTATCTAATGGTCAGCAAAGTAAAACTCAACGATTCCAATTCGACTCGTGTGCCAGCAGAAGCACTGCAAACACAGCTGTCATCAATTTTTGAAGCTGTCGGGTGTTCAGAACGACACGCTGAAATTGCAGCAAAGGTTCTTGTTGCAGCTAGTGTTCGAGGAGTTGATACACACGGTGTTGCAAATGTCGTTGGCTACTCGAAGAATGCCGCTGATGGCACTTATACCGTTCCGCAAGAAACGTCTGTAATCAGCGAATCTGAAACCACTGCGCTGGTCAGCGGTGGCAACGGCATTGGGCTGGTTTCTGCCTACGAAGCGATGGAAATAGCTATCGAGAAGGCGAAGAAGCACGGGCTGGGGATGGTGAGCATCAAAGACGGCCATCACGTCGGCATGGTCGCCTACTACGCCTCTATGGCGCTAGAGCACGACATGATCGGCATGTCGATGACCACGGCGGCTCCTGCTGTTCGTCCAGCTCTTGGTGCGAAGAAGATGTTGGGTACTAACCCGATTGGATTCGCTGCACCCGCTGGCGAAGAGCGTGATTTCTTTCTCGACATGGCTACTTCGACTGTGGCAAGCGGCAAGGTCGGGCTTGCTCGAAGAATCGGAGTTCCGATTCCCGCTGGCTGGGGAGTGACCATTCCTGAAGGTGGCGAAATTACAGAGCCGCCAAACGGTGAGAACAAAGATTGGGCGTTGAATCCGCTAGGGAACACTCGTGAGCAGGGCTCCCACAAGGGTTATGGACTCAGCGTGATGGTCGACATTCTTTGCGGTGTTCTTTCGGGCGGAGGGTTCAGCTCGCAACTCAAGAGCGGCGAAAACATGAGCTGGGTGATGGCGATTGATATCGCAAAATTCCGTGACATCGACGATTTCAAGGCGATGATGGACGACATGATTCGTGAGCTTCACGCCACACCGCCACTTCCGGGTGTCGAGAAAGTTTTGGTGGCTGGAGATCCCGAAGCCGATGCTATGGATGATCGATTGGCGAACGGTGTGCCGGTCGAAAACGGCCAGTACGCAGCGATTCGAAAACGTGCAGCTGAGGTTGGTGTCGAGGTGATTATTTAGCTGGAATGGTGACACTGGGTCCGCACTCAACAGCGACCAGCTGACTGCCCGAGTGCATCCGAGGGATCTGGGGTTGGGGACAGGAGCATAGTCGGTCGGATAACCTGCACGTTCGTGGTCACGAATAAAGAAAGTAAGTTGCAATGATCCAGTCCGTGACAGTCAATGAAATTGAAATCTCATACGAGGTATTCGGTGACGGATCTAAAACGCTGATTCTTATCGCTGGTGGCGGAAACCAGATGTTGGAGTGGAGTGAGAGCTTTTGCCAGCAGTTCGTCGAACACGACTTTCGAGTTATTAGGTTCGACAACCGGGACGTCGGCACTTCATCGAAGCTCGAGAATGACGAAGCCGATCCTTACACGCTGGATGATATGGCAGACGATGTTGCTGGATTGATTCGGCATATCGCCGACGAACCAGTGCATGTTCTCGGGGGATCGATGGGTGGAATGATCGCTCAGCGATTGGCAATTCGACATGCTGAATTAGTCGCCACTTTATGTTTGTACATCTCGACTACCGGAAACGCCGCTCTCTTCAAACCGTCGGCTTCCATGGATGCGTTGATGACCCCACTTTCGGAGAATCCCTATGAGTACATAGACCAGCGCGTTGAGCTAGACCGGATATTGTCTGGGACTGCATTTGAATTCGATGAATCCACCAAACGGCGATCAAGGCTTGAGGCACTGGAACGTTGCGACGACCGTGCAGGTCAGGCGCGTCATGGTCGCGCGTTTATGTTGGGTATTGAGGAATCTGCGTATCAAAACCATGCCCAAAATCTTCGGAAATTGAAATTACCTGTGGCAGTAATTCAAGGGGGTGCCGATGATCTTTTCGACACCGATCATGGTGCAGGATTCGTCAGTCTAATTCCGGGGGCATCTTACAAAGTTATCGACGGTCTGGGGCATGAGTTGCCGAAAGAGGTTTGGGCAGTTCTTGTGGATGCAGTGGTTGGATTTGCCGACGACTGAACTAACTAGTCTTGATTTGAACGATTTTGGTTTGGCGGTTGCCGGTGATTTCGGGGCCGTCTTCGCCGAGGTAGACGTCCATTTCGGATCGGACACCGAACTCGTTGGGCAAGTAAATTCCGGGTTCGATAGTTACACCCACGCCGTTGATTACGGTGCGAGTGTCGTGAGTCTCCCAATCGTCGAGGTTCACGCCGTTTGAGTGGGTATCGTGACCGAGAGAGTGTCCAAGTCGGTGGACGTAGTATTTTCCGTACCCGGCTTTTTCGATCACTTCCCTAGAGGCGCGGTCTATCTCCCAGCCCTGCGGGTTATCACCTTCGAGAACTCGTGATTCAAGAAGCTCGAAAGCCGCGTCTCTTGCACCAGTGACAGCGTCGAAAACTTCTTGCTGTTTGGCTGTTGGGGGACCGCCCAGCTTGGCTGTCCAAGTTATATCGGCAGATATGTTTCGCTGCTCGGGCGTCTCAGGCTTTTTTCTTGCCCAGAGGTCGATCAGCAGCCAGCCTTCGCGCCTGATCACAGCAGCTTCGCCGGGAATTGGATCGTAATGCGGATCGGATGAGTGTTCGTTGAAAGAAACCGACGGGCCGTTGTCCCATTCGAGTCCGGCGCGATCGAATCGACCCCGTATGTGCTCAGCAATATCGTGCTCGGTCAGCGCCCAGCGAATGTTTTCGCCGACGTACTTGAACGTTTGCTTCACGATATTGTCGAGCGCGTCGACTGCGAAGAAGTGAGACTGAAGCTGCTCGGGAGTCCAGCGTTCAGTTGCGTACTGGATCACATCGCCAGAAGACACGATTTCAGGTCCGAGCGAACTAATTAGCTCGATAGTCCCGGCGTCTACTCGTCCTACCCGTGGAAGTTCGTACATCGGCGAATATTCCATCGCTACTTTCGATGCGTTCCCGACGAAGGATTTTAGGCCGGCGATCATTTGATCACGATTTCCGAAGGCGGTTATGGTGGGTGATCCCGCAGGGATGCGCCCGGTGTCGACTTCATGTGCCAGCAACTGTGGCTCGCCATTGGACGGAATCCAGAGCCAAACGGGGCGTGTGAGATGCTCAACGTGTCGGCCTAGGGCTGCTTCGAAGACGGGATTTGAGTTGCGATAGTCTCGGGTTAACCAACCATCGATTCCTGCTTGCTGTAGGAATTCTCGGGCGTCGTCGAGCGGCTTGCCGCCGTAAGAATTTAGATCGATATCTCTAAGGCTCATAGTATTTGTTTTTGATCGGACCTTTAGGTCGATCCTCGCCAGTCTTTGAGTACCACGGAGTGTTTGCTTCCGTGTACTTCTTTTCCCATTTTTGTTTGCGCTTGAAGTCGCGGTACTTCCAGATTACAAACCAATCGGCGATTAGTACTGGTACGCCGGTGAAAATTGCACCGAAAACTCGTGCACCAGCAGCCCATTCTGGGGTCGTGATCGGCGTGCAGGCACACGCAAACTCGATCGCCGACAAGTGGATGAGCGCCCAAACGTAAAGCGATGGGATCCCAAGAAAAATGAGCGCCGGCAAGTAGAGAAGTTTTACCCAGCGTTTATCTCGGACAGGAGTTGGTGACGACATGATCGCCTCATCTTACAGTTTCGACTTGGCGAGTTCTGTGTACGACACCAGCGCGTCCTCGTAAGCTTCTGGCGTGTTGATATCGAGGCGAACGACCGCTGAGTCGAACTTCACGCGGTGGTGGTCTACACCAGGCTTCTTGAATATCGCCCGAACGCCTTCAGATTCTTCGTTCACCGCTGCGAGATCGGTGCGCAGACCAGCATCAAATATCAACGGGTGACCGCCGTGACCGTCGTATCCGGGAGAGGTGATGTCGGCTCCGAAGTCGGTGTGAGTCCTGAGAACTTTTTCAATAACCCATGCTGGCCGTGGTTGATCAACTGCTAGCAGCACGATCGAGTGAATGCCATCGGGTAATTCCCAAACCCCGGCTTTGACCGATGTGGTTTTGCCTTCGAGATATTTTGG
Organism: Chloroflexota bacterium; assembly: GCA_018650845.1. Lineage (GTDB taxonomy): Bacteria > Chloroflexota > Dehalococcoidia > Lucifugimonadales > Lucifugimonadaceae > Lucifugimonas. Next base: position 119,964 of record JABIFF010000008.1, read on the forward strand.
GTTATACGCCCTGATGATGCCTGGGCGATCCTTCAGCAGGGGAGCCATCTCTTCGTCGTACTTGCCGGTAACGACGATTACTTTGTCGCAGCCTCCCTGAAGGAGCGAGTTCATCTGGTATTCGATGAGAGTTGTGCCGCGCCAAGGCAAAAGACCTTTTGGGCGGCCCATTCGACTTGATTCACCGGCTGCCAGCAGTATTCCAACTGCGTTGTAGTCGGGCACGTTAGTCGGCGCCTACCGGCGTCTGCTTATCGGCGTTACGAGCTGCCTTTTCGGCTGCCTTGTCGATGAGTCCTTGGTCGAGCTTGAGAGTCCCGCCTTCGCCACCTAGCCTGAAACCAACGATTTCAGCCATGATAGAAAGTGCGATTTCTTCTGGCGTTCGGGCTGAGATGTTGAGTCCGATTGGCGAACGAACGCTCTGGACTTCTTCCATCGTGAAGCCTTCGGCGAAGAGTTCTTCAAATATGAGGATGGTTTTGCGTTTGGATCCGAGTAGGCCAACGTAGCTTGCGGGAGTCCGCATCGCAGAAGCTGTTGCTGAAGCGTCGTAGCGGTGACCGCGAGTGGCGATTACTACAAACGAGTTTGTGCCGATAGGAAGCTTTTCGAACGCAGATCCGTAGTCGGAGACGACAGTTTGTTCAGCTTCAGGGAATCGATCGGGATTAGAAAATTCTTCTCGGTCGTCGATGATGAAAATTCGGAAGCCGAGACTGGCAGCGATGTTCGAGATTGCCTTCGAAACGTGACCACCACCAGCAAGTACCAGCGTTGGCGGTGTCGTGTAGGCCTCGACGAAATATTCATCGCCCGATTCAGCAGTGACGTAATCGTTCTTGCCCATCGCCATCAGTTTTCGAGCTGAATTCATGGCGTGTGAATCGAGTATTTCATCTCCAAGCGAACCTGAAGTTGAGCCGTTTTCCCGAATTAGCAGCTTTGCACCAATAGTGAGATCCGAGCCCTCGGAAGTCTTCATCAGGCTGGCTACAGCAACAGGTGCGCCACCCTCGTAAGCCGCTACAACTTCGTCGTTGAACTCTTTGGCTATTTCGGGCTTGCGGATTGGATCGAGCAGGAAGTACATCGTGCCGCCACAGACAAGTCCGTCTTCGGCAGCAAGGTCTTCGTTCAGCTCGTAGTCACGCATCTCGGCAACGCCACCGCTTTTGAGAAGCTGTGATGCTGCGAACCAAATATCGCCCTCTACACAACCGCCACCAAGCGTTCCGACACCCGAGCCATCGGCACGGACGAGCAGTTTTGCTCCGGGTTTTTGAGGTGTTGATCCAGAGGTTTTTACAACAGTTGCAACGACCATTTCGTTGCCGGCTGTTATTTCATCTGATGCAGCTCGGAATACCTGTTCCATTAATACGTGTTGCCTAAAGGACTTGTTAGTTCGTTGTAAGTGTTGGATGCGGACCAGCACCGACTCGGTGCGATGTTGATCAGCTTGATCAATCTCGTGTGAGTACGAGTTCAGATTAGCATATTGCCGCTGAATTCTGAGGTTCTAAGAGGGGCGACGACTAATGGGGAGTCGTGCCGGGGTTCATGTCAGAACGGGGAGTTCTGATCTCGCCTGGGCGGGAGGATTGCTTGATTGCACCTTCCCAGATGGCGATTTTCTCGGGCGATTCGATCTCTTCTTGCCTGTAGCCGTGATGCTCGAGGGCGTGCTGCTGAACCGAATTCAGCAGTTCGGCTAGTGAATCTCCTGCGACCGTGGCTCCACAGTCGTATCCCATATCAACTCAAGCAATGTTTATGAGCAAGATGATCTTTCCTTGGCTATGAACTAGACGGCAGGTTAGCACACGGCTGCGTTTGAACTGGAATGAGGGAGGCGTGTGGTATTGTCCGGACTCATTCGCTTGTTAGCCGAAATACCAACTAATGTTTGTAGGGGATTCGATGCCGAAATATGAAGGATTGCTCGCTGAAACGGTGATGTTCGAAGGCGATGACGGAGACGTGATCAATGCCTACATGGCTCGACCTTTGGGCGATGGACCGTTCCCGGGCGTTATCGTCGTTCATCACATGCCGGGTTGGGACGAAGCGACGAAGGAAATCACGCGCCGATTTGCTCATCATGGGTATGTGGCTGTGGTGCCTAACCTTCACTTTCGAGAAGGGGCAGATAGTTCGCCCGACGATGCAGCAGCGGTTTCGAGAGCGGCTGGTGGAGTTCCCGACGATAGGTTTATTGGCGATGCTGACGGAGCCGCTTCGTATCTTCGCAAATTGCCATATTTCTCAGGCAAATTGGGCATGATTGGCTTTTGCTCGGGTGGTCGACAGACCTACCTTGCTGCAGGGCGAATGGATGTGCTGGATGCGGCAGTCGATTGTTGGGGCGGGCGAGTAATCGCTCAGCCAGAAGATCTCACCGAGAAGCAGCCGGTAGCACCGATCGACTACACAGCTGATATCACCATTCCACTACTGGGAATTTTTGGTCAGGATGATGGATCACCCAGCCCAGAGCAGGTCGATGCGACCGAGGAGATTTTGAAGGAGCACGGTATCGACTACGAGTTCCATCGATACGAGGGTGCCGGCCACGGCTTCTTCGCTACGGATAGACCGGGATTCCGTCCTATCCAAGCGAAAGAAGCGTGGGGCGAAGTTTTTAAATTCTTCGGGGCGAACCTGTGAACCTAGTGAGGTTTCACGTCTCGATCACTCTCGTCCCGGGGAGTGCGAAGAGCGTCGGGTCGAGCTGACTGGCGAATTTCACCCTTCCATCTTTCGATGACATCGGGTGAGCTAAGTTCTTCTTCTGAATAGCCGTGGAACTCAAGAGAGTGATGTTTGATACCACTGATGATCTGATCCATAGATTGCCCGGAGATCCCATATCCACATTCGTACCCCATTGCGGCACACGTAATTGTCATAGCCAATAGAGTCCTCCTCTGGACTTACTCAAAATCGTCACGATGTGACGGTCAAAACTGAATATTGCAGAAAGTTTACTGATTCATCCGCAGAAATGAGATGCCATTTGGTTCAATTCGATTCCAATGTGGCAGTTTGAGCGGAGTAAAGATTGTTAGGGAGATTGAAATATGTGTACTTGGATTATCGAAAAAGCAGAGATGGAAGGTTCAGCAAAAGGACCTGATGGCTGGTTCAAACTGGCGCAAGCGAATGTGTACTACGACCACCCATACGATGCGCCACTTGATCATGCGCTTGTGATCGATTTTGTGAAGAATCCCGATAAGCCCGAAGGCCGAGTTGCGGTTGAGATCAGTGCTGAGTCAGCCAAGAGACTAATCGAGAGCATTCAAACGGCACTTGAGACGGGTGAGCGAGAGCACGCGTTAGGGTAGGGACGGGTTCGATTCCGTGAGACGTTGCGCGACTCCACCCCAGATCCCTCGTTCCTCGGGAAATAGATTCTGGAGTTAGTAAGTTCGGTGCGAGCGACCCTAATAAGGACGACGCTGAAATTACGACTTGGTTAGGCGCTCTGCGGCGTCTTGTACTGAGCGGACGATCTTGTCGTAGCCGGTGCAGCGGCACAGGTTTCCAGCAAGTTTTAGCCTGATTTCGTTCTCGGTTGGGTGCGGATTGTCGTTCAGCAGGGCAGTAGTAGCGATCATGAAGCCCGGTGTGCAGAATCCGCACTGGAGCCCCGAATTATCGACGAACGCATCCTGAACCGGAGTTAGGTGGCCGTGATCTGCGAGGCCTTCAACGGTCGTGATTTCTCGACCGTTGGCTTCCGGTGCTAGAACGAGACATGAACATGACGACTTGCCGTCGACCATGACCGTGCAGGCTCCGCAGTTACCGTTTGAGCAACCTTCTTTAGTGCCGGTAAGTTTGAGCTGATCTCGAAGTGTTTCGAGCAGCGTCCAAGTTGAATCGACGAGAATCTCGTGCTCAACACCGTTCACAGTGGTTTTGATCTGTTTCTTACTCATTTAGGCGAGTCGCTCCAGGCAAATAGTCAGGGTTCGTTTGGTTAGAACTCTGATCAGTTCTTTTCGATATTCGGCAGAGCCTCGGACGTCGGTGATCGGTACTGCTGATCCGACGGCCAGATCGGCAGTCTTTTCGATTGCATCGGCATCGATCTTCGTGCCTTCGAGGAACTCTTCGGCTGCGTATGCCCGTACTGGAGTCGGAGCTACGGAAGCGAGAGCGATTCGGGCTTTGGTTACAACGTTGGTTGAAGGATCGACTTCGATGAGTGATCCAACTCCCGCAACTGCGATATCCATTTCGTTTCGTGGGATGAATCGCAGGTAGGCAGATGCTGTGTTTGCTGATGGAGTAGGGAGGACGAGCTCTTTGAGAATTTCGCCCTTTTCAAGAACCGTTTGTCCGGGTCCTGCAAAGAAGTCGATCAGCGGGATTTCACGTTCACCGGAAGCGCTTGCCGTGTGGGCAACGGCTTCGTGGATGAGGAGCGACGGAATCGTGTCGGCTGAAGGAGCAGCGTTGCAGACGTTTCCGCCTACGCTCGCCCGATTTTGAATATGGACTGATCCAACAAGTTCCGATGCTTCGGCCAGTGCAGCGAATCCGCCATTTCCAGCGGTGAAGTTGTGTACTTCGGTGCATGAAACGGCTGATCCGATGTGCAGGCCCGAACCGTTAGATTCGATGTTAAGCAGTTCGGGAATTCGTTTTAGATCGACAACGAGATCGGCATTACGCCGGTTGCTCTTCAGTTGGTCGATGACATCCGTACCACCGGCAAGAGGTCGGTTTTCGCCGGGTTGCCCCAGCAGTTCAAGCGCACTCGATAGAGACGTAGGCGCTTCGTAATCAAAATTCGGCATTCGTTCGTGCTTCTCCAGTAATTTCATGAGCTTTAAAAGCTCAGTCGGGCGAGATTGTACGCCTCTATCCCACTCGGTATTCGGCTAGCGTGTCCCATTTTGGGGTCAGACCGAGTCCGGGTAGGTCGGGTGCGGAGACGTATCCGTCTTCGATGGTGAGTTCGTGCTCCCATACTTTTCCGTGCATCGGGTTCACCGATTCGCGGTAGTACTCAAGCACTAGGCCGTTTGGAATGGCGGCCATTAGGTGAATGTGAACTTCCTGTGCTCCGTGGGGAGAGATATCTAGATCGTTCGCCTGTGCGAGTGCTGCTACCTTCATAAATTCAGTGATCCCACCCAGAATCAGGGCGTCGGGCTGCAAAATATCAACGGCGCGGGCGTTGATCATGTCCCTAAAGCCGTAGCGGGTGTATTCGTTCTCACCGGCAGCGATTGGAACTGACGTGGCGCGAGTTATTTCTGCTTGTCCAATGTAGTCATCTGGCTCAACAGGCTCTTCGAACCAGAATAGGTCGTACTGTTCAGCTTTTCGAGCGAATTCGATCGCCTGGTAGTGACGGTAAGCATTGTTGGCATCGACCATCAGTCGAACGTCGGGGCCGATCGTTTCACGGCAAACTCGTACTCGTTCGATATCTTCGTTAATAGATACTGCGCCGACCTTGATCTTGACCGCCCGTACGCCGAGATCGACGTTCTCTTGCATCTCTTGGGCCAGCTCTTTAAGGCCTTTGCCTTCCTCGTAGTAGCCGCCAGCGATGTAGGTGTCGACTTTGTCGGTGAACCCGCCGAGCATCTTGTAGACAGGCATGTTGGCGACCTTGCCTTTGATATCCCAAAGTGCGATATCGATACCAGCGATGATGCGGGTTGAAATGCCGCGCCGACCGACTAGCTTGGGTCGCCACATTGCGTGCCATAGGGCTTCGTTGTTCAAAGGATCTTGGCCGATGAGGCCCTTCTTGAAGTGTTCAACGAAGGCGAGACCAACTTCGGGAGTTTTTTCGATTCCGCCAGCGAGACCAATTCCCTGAATGTCGGGATCGTCGGTATCTATCACAACGATGTTCAGGAGATTGTGGGTGTATGTGTACAGACCGTTCGTGATCGGGACGGCTCGTGGCCACTTGAACATTTCCAGTCGCACATCTGTGATCTTCATCGAGTAATTACCTTTGGCGTGGGTCTGAGACCTGGCAGTTCAGCAACTTCGCTCTTATAACGAGAGTCAAAGTTAGGATTCGGGCGGAGTGTAGCAGTGGGTAAGCCGAGTTGTGGAGATGTAGAGCAGGCGGTTGGAGATCAATCGAGGTTATTTTTGCGATAGTCGATTCTCACCACTCATTTGGGAAAGGTAAGTGCTACCGTTGAATGTATGCAAAGCATCCCCTCCACAGAATCGTCGTTCCGCCAGAGCTATGTTGATCGAGATCGAATCGAAGAAGATCGATTTGAAGAGGATCGACGACGCCGGTTTGGAATGGCGATTGCGATGGTGCCGTTCGGTATAGCGATGGCCCTTATCGTTCAGTACATCAACGTCGTGGTGGCAATTGACGACGCTGACTGGCAGTACGTTCTACATCGTCCGAATTTCTCGCACATTGTGAAGCTTTCACTCGCACCGATCATCGGTGGTGGAGTTTCAATGTTGCTCGCAGGGCTGATTGCTACTTCGGTTGCTGGCAGGGAAGGGCGTTATCTGCCTTTCGTAATGACTGCGATTATCTTTTCGCTAACAATGCCACTGTTCGTAAGTTTGCTGCTTCCAGCGAATCTGTTCCTTCTCGAACTGACTGGTCTGACATTCTCGGATCGAACCGCTGGTGAGGCGTTTTCATCGTGGATTTGGAGCACACCGTTCTTCGTCCTGACCTACGCTATGACTGGCATGAAGCAGGCATTTTGGGGTGGTATCGGTTCGATGCTGATGACTGTCGGAGTGTTCCGATTTATGGGCCCCAATAATGCGAAGTTCAGCCTTCTCCGAACCACGCTGGTTACATCAGCTATTAGCGCATTCGTACTGCTTATCGTGATGTTTGGTCCGCTCAGTATTTTCGAAATGCTGTTCGATTCGTTCCGCATCACCAAAACTGGCTAATCGGATTTCCATAACGAGTCGCTGTTTCTGTATGCGACTTGATTCCTGATGCTGTAAGTTCATGTTCTAGTCGCGCCCAGCGATTTAGCCATTTCTGTTTCAGATGGAGTCGATAGTGGAACGTCTTCTCGAAAAATCGCTTGATGACCAGTACGCTATCGAACGAGAGCGCAAAGCCGTAGAAGACGTTCTGAACAAACGATTGATCTGGGCGTTTATGCCGCTTGGTATCGCGATGGCAGTGGCGGCTCTGTACCTCGACATTTCGACGAGAATCGCCATACCCGTGCTGGTCGAACTGCAAGAGACCGTGACAGTTCCCGGTCAACGTGCCGCCTATGACGTATTTAGCCTGAATGCAGGAGCGTTCGCTCGGATAGTTCCTGCAGCTTTGATTGCTGGCGCACTTTCTAGCTGGCTCGCAGTTTGGGCGGGTACGTACTACCGGCGTGACTTCATCGTGCCTATGTACGTGCTGATCGCAGTTGCGTACGGAGCCGTAGTTACGGCACTACTTGGACTACTAATTCCGCTAAACATGCTTGTGATCGATCTGATGGGCGCGCCTATCACCGATGCTGAAATTCCTCGTAGTAGCGAGCTTTCACTATTCGGAAGAGACCTAACGGCGATTTCACCATTTTCATACGTGATCACCGGTATGGAGCGGGCGATGTGGGCGGCGGCTGGCTTCGTGGTTATCGCGCTAGCCGGAGTGCGGTTGTCTGGCGGCCTGGACTCGGCAAAAGGGATGATTCGGTCCGTGGTGATCAATACGGTATTTGCAGTGATAGTTTTCGGCCTGCTGCATTCGGGGTCGCTTGGAATTCACCAATACTTATTTGACCGTTTCGTGCAGCCGCCATCGAAATCGATACTTGGATACCAAGCTGAAGGTAACAGCGGCCTTCCCGGACGAACGCCGCTAGACTCTGAATAGATCAGAGACCTAACGGGCAGCCGGTGATTGTTATCCGTCTAGTGCGTCGGAGAGAGCCAGGCAGGCGTCGATCGACTGTTCGCAGAGCATGACAGTGTTACCAACCACTGCGAACGCCTTGAACTTGGTTACAGCTCTTGAACCGGCACCTCGGTTGCTGGATCCGAACTGGCCACCTTCACGGAAGCTTTGGTCGATATCTTCAGCAGCGTCGGTGAAACCGGCTGTTTTGGCAGAATCATGAGAAGCGTAAACGCGTAGCTCGATGTCTTTTGCGCTGAAGAATCCGAAGTAAACCTCGGTTGCTTCGGGAACCGTGCTGATGTCGTCGTACTGCTTCGACTGTTTCCACCCTGCAGCCAAGTAGTCATCGGCTGTGTAGGTTTTATCTGGGTTCAGTATTCGAGATACTTCGGCGAGATCGTCATCTGCTTCTTCAGCCGCGGGAGCCGCTGCGTCAGCGCTTGAGTCGTCATCGCCAGATCCACAAGCCATGGCCATCGCAAGTGCGCCGAACAGCAGTGCTAGGAACAGCCAGCGTGATTGCTTGAGCAGAGCGGCGGTTCTGATGATGTTCGACATGCGGTGTGACCTCGTGGATCGGATTGATTCTTAGTTGGAGTTCTGTTGGCGGAGAGGTTACCAATTGCCGGTGGTTCCCACAATGGTTTGCGAAAATACTAGAGCAGCGATTGGAATAGAGTGTTGCTCAGGTAGATTCTCGTGAGAGAATCAATATTGTTCCACCGCGCGCTTCCATAGCAGCGCGGAACATGTGGGCCCGTAGCTCAGCTGGTTAGAGCAGTTGACTCATAATCAATTGGTCGGGGGTTCAAGTCCCTCCGGGCCCACCAACTAACCGTTTTCACGCCGGACTTTGCCGGTGACTTAGCAGGGATCGTTAAATGACGACGCCCCGGCGAACCAAGGCGAATCCAAAGCCAGACTACAAAACAGGCTAGTGTTTCTTGCCAGAGTTAACTGCGGCTTGTGATTGCTCGTTGAACGGCTTATCAAGTCCTGGTGCGTTTTTGACACCATGGTTCTCGATGCCACTTCCGGTAAGTACATCACGCTTGGCATTGGGGCCAGAACCATATGTTCTGAACGGGAAATCTAAATTCGGATCCACAGTTCCTGATATGACTGCGCTCCCTCCCGTATAGGTGGCTTTTGCACCATATGCTGATTGCATCGAGGTCACCCATAGTTCAGGAAGAGAGACTTCCAACACGTAAGTGTTGCCTGGTGTAACCGGAACATCTGAAGCAAAGTCGAAATGTACGAAGGAAGAGATGGCGGTCGAAGATACAAACACCGGTGCGCTACTTCCGAGGATGGCGCCATCTATTGTGTTTTCTCTCAGATTGATAACCACATCTTGACCCGGGCCCATATGCTGGTTTACCCCTCCCAAGTACATGTCGACGCTTGTAACCGTCGATGACGTTGGTGTGAACTCTTGACCGACCGGTGTGACAATACCGGCGGCAACGCCTCCGTTCAAATCGGTAGCATCAAAGAGCTGATCAAGAGCCCCGTGCGCTGACGCGATCACGGCAGGTATAGAGAGTACAACTGCCACACCGATCAGTATTGAGAATATTTTTTTCAGCTCAACTCGCATATTAACTCCCAAAAAATCCATCTCTATAGGATGTGATTATAGGCATATTTTCACCGTGCATAAGTCAGGGTAATTACCCATATTATTTGCCAGTAATAGTCGGTGTAATAAATCTTTTTACGGGATGGTTGATACGGTTTGAACCTCTCCGTACTCTCGTTACTGGCCCCGATATATCGAAATCAGATGCGGGTGAATTGTTCTCATTTTTTAAGTGATGGATTGAAAGGATGTGACCATGCCGAGGCGATGTACGGCTGCTGTGACCACAGAACTGGCTCAGGCTGCGCATGTTCGATATAGCCCGGCTGATGCGCTGTGACAAGTAAGGCGTTGACTCACCCGAGTAGACTGCCGATGGGACCAACAGACTATTCAAGGGGGCTGGGTAATGGCCGGTGATGGAAAAGATAGATTTCAGAATCGCACTTCACAAGACAGGCTGCAGAGTGGTTCGGGTCTCAGTACACATCGGCAAAGCGGAGCCAATGTTGGCCCCGGCTGGGTGTCTGAGAACTACTTGAAGCTGATCGGCTTGGGAGTCGTGGTCGTTGTGGTGGTACTGGCGATCTGGTGATGAAAAACGGATGTTGAAACGAATTGCCTGACGGTAAAAATACAGAGCGTTTCGCCGGTAAATCCGATGTGTACCAGTCCGCTCGTCCCGGATACCCGGAGGAACTCTCTATAGAACTCCAGCAGCTGTGTTCGATTTCGAACGGCACCCGAATTGCTGATCTGGGTTCTGGCACAGGAATCTTTTCGAAACTCCTACTCGATACAGGGGCTGAAGTAGTAGGTGTGGAACCAAACTCTGACATGCGTCAGGCTGCCGAACAAGATTTAGCGGATTTTGAACGGTTCAGAAGTATCAGTGGTTCTGCGGAGAAAACAAATCTTCAACCTGAAACTGTGGATGTGGTTACCGCTGCACAGGCGTTCCACTGGTTTGACACTGATATGACCGTCCGTGAAATCAAACGGATAACCAAAACAAAGCCTCTGGTTGCGCTGGTATGGAATCAGCGTGACACATCAGACACATTTCAATCTGCCTATGACGAAGCTTTGCGGTCTATCTTGCCTGAGTACGAGCACGTGGTTCATACCCGAGTGGAGGACAGTCAAATCGAATCCTTGTTCCTACCGGTGTCGTTTGATTACCGTGAATGGGGGCACTCACAGGTGTTTGACCTAGAACAGTTCCAGAATCGAATGGCGTCATCGTCGTATGTACCCACTGAAACTAACCCCATTCGGCAACGTTTGGACGGTGTGATGCAGGGACTGTTTAGAGAATTCCAAAATAACGGAACAGTTGACTTCCGGTACGTCACAAAACTCTATGTTGGTGTACTAGCCTGACACCCACCTGATGGCTACCGAACTGGCTCAGGCTGCTCATGTGCGTTACTCACCCGCTGACGCACTATGAACTGATCGCTATTGACTTGCCGTCGTAGAATGCAGGAACAATATCAACGAAATTCTTCGGGGCATGAACATGTCAAGTAGTGGAAAAGACGGGTTCAGGAAACGAAATTCAACCGACAGAGTACAAAGTGCCGGGTTGAGCACACATCGTCAAGGCGGTGCCGATCTAGGACCGGGATGGATATCTGAGAACTCCGGAAAACTGATGTTGGTAGCTGGCATTGTGTTAGCGATCGTGCTGGCGGTAACGCTCCGAAACGGTATCTAATATTGGCTCCGCATCAGGCTCAAGCTACGCATGTGAGGTACAGTCCCGCTGACGTGCTGTAATGGTTTGCTCGAATTGATTATGAGTCAACTGCTCTCAAACCGGTCATAGTTGCATCACTCCCCATTCAGATACAGCAGCTTTGTCCTCATATCTCTGACTACTAGCCTGCTCTAGTCGCCCAGTAATGACTGTGTGGTTAGGCGAGCGATTAGATCGGCACATTGTTGTAGGGCGGTCGGGGAATCTGCGCCTTGGCAAGCCATAATCATGTTGCCGTGGATCACATAATCTCCGTATTTAGAAATTGTGCAGTTAGCGCCTGAACCAGAGTCATTTCCGGCACACACTCGGGCCTCTTTGATTCCTTCTTCCCACATGCCTCGACCTGAGACGAGAATGGCGTTTTCGCCGGTTCGTTCTTCAATGAATTCAGTACCGAGTTGTACTGCATCGTCATGGCTTGGGTAGAACCTGACTTCGTAGTCCTTACGATCGTAGGGATCAACACCCCAGAAACCAAAGTATGCCGCTGTGGCACCTGTGAGCCCTTCAACATCGAACGTCTTACTCTTTTTGAACTCCACAGCTAAGAGATCGTCCAGTGAATATATCGTGTCGACTGGTGTGATTTTTGAGATGGCCTCTGGCTCGGCTTCGCCTCCGCACCCGGAAAATATGAGCAGGACCGTCATTAGGGATAATCCGATCAGAGCAATCTTGCTGTTACTCGATTTCAATTAACGTTCCTTCTCAATTGTGCGATCTAGTTAGGCTGGCGTTCGATGCAGGTTGCGACACTAACAAATTTGTGGGCTGTGCAACTCCCTCTGAACCCGCCTTTTTATTCGGGTGTACTTCAGCGACACTGCAGTGATATTCGCACTGCGGCATTTCGAAAATCACAGTATCGAGTGATGGTTCGCCAACTCAGGTTCTCTACTCTCGTCGGTATGGCACGCGATTCTTTTGTGTGGCTTCACATTCTGAATACGACGAAAGTCTGAGGTCCTGAGATGAGAACGATTGCTTTAAAAATGGCTGAACGAACGCTGCTAGTTGTGGCAATTGCAGGTATCGCCATTTTGGCAATGGCATGCGGTGCCGAGCAGTCGACTTCAATCGTGGACACCGTCGAACCGGAAGAAGCGGCGTCAGTTTGGGATGGTCCTCTAGTGATCACAACGTCGGAAATCGCTGCTGGTTCGAGCCAAGAAGCAATCGTGATTCGTCAGAAGGCTTTTGTTCAAGCGATCAGAACTCAGGATGCTGAGGCATACGTCGCTTTGTGTAATCCGACGACGCCGTCGTTCGACGTTAGTGAGGCCGACTTCTTTTTCAACACGGTCTACTCTCAAATCACTGACTTATCGGGTTTTGGGCACCGAAATGTCGAGATCCGCATGTACGGCGAGGACAGTGCGAGATCAGATTCCGACATCTTTACTTTCGACGAGCCAGACGGTGTGAGCATCTCCTACTTCTGGAGCAGGGTCGATGGCGAGTGGTATTCAGATAGCAAGTGCACGTTCTAGAAATCACCCCACTTCCAAGGTGAAATAATTCCAAACGAACCGTGTGATGCTCGCCTAATCGAAGGGCGGTAGGTTTACGCCGAGCATTACTCGCAGGTAGTTGACGTTGTGGGCCAGGTAATCGTCGACTGCTAGATCGAGGTTTCCACCGATAGCGTCGAAGCCGTCATCGCCTTCTCGTGGGCCGTCCATGTCGAACACGACCCAGCCTTTGTAGTGTCGATCTCGGAGCATTTTCATCACGGCAGGGAAGTCGACGCCTCCGCCGCCCATGTTGTGGTAGACGCTGCCTTCGTTCAGATGCTGTTCTTTTGAAGGAGTTTCGGTGTTGCCACGGTACTTGGCGTAGGTGTCTTTGAGGTGAACTTCGGCGATGCGAGGTAGGTAGTCGCTCATTAGCTCGACCGCATCGGCACCGCCGAGGGTGAGGTGACCGGTATCGGGAGTCATCCACACGTAGTTCGGATCGGTTAGATCGAGCATGGTGCGCACTTCGTGTTCGCGTTCTATCGGACCCCATATGTGAGGGTGTGGTGCGAGTCGAACGCCCATCTCGATTGTTTGACGACCGATCTCGTTGAGCGTGTCGGCGACTCTCTTCAGCTCATCTTCTGACGTGCCGTTTTCAGGCCGTACGCCCATGTTGCATTTGAACATGTCGCAGCCGAACGGTTGTAAGAAGTCACGAGCAAAGGCAACGTGTTCGGCGATGGTTTTTGGGATTTCGTTGGGGTCGATGAAGTTGGTCGATTGACCTTTTGCACCGTTCGACACATCGATCAGTGTCACACCGGCTTCATCGAACTTTTCTTTGAGTGCCAGCGGGTTGGCTCGGTGATCCTCGATCTGCTTAGCGTAGGGCTCGATGCCTTGTAGCCCTAGTGCAGCAATTCGCTTGATTCCCCACTCGATCGGATGTCGGGCGTCCCAGAGCGAACTGGTAGAGCCGTACAGAATGTCGGGGTTTTCGGGATCGAGTGGACGATGAGTAACCGCTGGCATGAGTGCTTTCTCCGGGTAGTGCTGCTGCGGTGTCGGAGTATAGCTATTGGAGCTGGCTAGTGTGCGCTTGAGATTCGTGCTTTGACGCTTCGAATCAGTCCGATGCCCGAAACTACAGCCCATACGGCTTCCATCAACAGGAATCCCCACTGGCTATCGATGAGCGCCAATGCTGCGAGGGTTATCGATCCGACAAGGTTGGCTAGTAGGAACCATGGCGAGTGTTGCGACAGGATTTTGAACTGAGCGAGGATGTAGGCGATCAGTATTAGGATCGCACCCAGGATTTGAATTATTTGCAGGGATACGTCGTTCATGAAGGGTTAGAGGCGAGATGGTTTGCGAAGAGTTTCTCGGGGTGCAAAGGCAGCGATTACTTCGAGTTGAGGTACTCGATGATTTGGTTGCAGATGAACAGGTGCCCACGACTGTTGAAGTGGAGTCCGTCTTCAAAGATGAATTCTTTGAACCGCTCACTAGTGATCATTCCGAAAATGTCGATCACATCTATGCCGGCGTCTCGAGCCGTTTCTTCGCCCAGCTTCACGTAGCTTTGAGTTAGCTGTGGATCGAGGCTTCGCATTTCGTAGTCGACTGGATATTGGGTGAGATACACAACATCACCAACTGATTTCGTTTCGCTGAGGATCGTTTTTAGCGACTCGGCATGCCGTTCTAGCGGAACACGGATTTCGGGTTTATCGTCGACGATACGCGGTACATCGTTTATTCCAAGAGTGACCAATGAAAGCGGATTCGTGCGAGCTTTCATGTCGTCTATCACACCTGAAAGTCGAGCGATCATCACGTCGGTAGTATCGCCGCCTATGCCGTGATTTATGGCTGATCCGGAGCCGGTGTCTTGCAAGAATCGGTCTAGCCTAGCTACGAACCCGCCTTCGTCGTCTTTTGCGCCTGCTGCTGTGCTCGCACCGAAACTGTATGCCGTGATCATTGTTCGTTCGATTCCTTAGTTTGCCGATTGATTTCGTAAGGTGAATTGCTCGTTCTCAGATTGTGGATTTGAGTGATTTCGAATCAGGACGAGATTTTGGCATTGGCATGTTACCTAAGTGAAGATTGGCTGTGGCGATCGGTGATTCGTTGCGCCAAACTATCGGAATGAAAATTTCCGACATGAAAGGGCTTGGACCGAAATCATCCGAACGGCTCGCTGCTGTTGGAATCGAAACGTCTGAGCAGCTTGAAGAACTTGGAGCGGTTGGTACCTATCGTCTTTTGCAAGACGCTTTTCCCGATTGGGTGAGTCTCAACATGCTGTGGGGAATGCAGGCGGCGTTGATGGAAATCGACTGGCGACAACTGCCAGAAGAGTTGAAGGACCAGCTACTAACCGATCTTGAATCTTAGGCAATGGATAGCAGTGTTTAGGTTCGTGGGGTGATATTGTGCGTCCGCAGATCAAGTGATCGCCGCATATGAACTCGAACGTTACGTTCCCAATTTACGAAAGATCGTTTAAAAGATGATTCACGAGTTTCGAACTTACGATCTCAAACCCGGTTCTCTAGGTAAGTACTACGAGAACACCGCTCCGATGATGGAGAAAAGGTTGGAGTATTCACCTCTGGTCGGATATTTTCACACTGAGGTCGGGCCACTGAACCGAGTGCTTCACATCTGGGAGTACGACGATCTGAACCAGCGTGCCGACGTCCGATCAAAAGTGATTTCTGATGGCATTTGGCCGCCTCCAAACAAGGGGATCGTAGAGAACCAGCAGGTCGATATTTTCATGCCCGCGCCGTTCATGCCTTCGTTTGATCGAGAGCGAACGATAGGTCCGTTGTTCGAACTTAGGATGTACCGATACCCGGTTGGAGCGATTCCAAAAGTTTACGAAGCGTGGGCGCCAAAGATCGAAGCCCGAATGGAGCTCGCTCAGCCTGTTGGTATTTGGTCGTCCGATATTGGTGGTGCGAATCAATTGGCGCACATGTGGGCTTACGAAAGCTTTGAGCATCGAACCGAGGCTAGAGCTAAATTCGCCTCGATTGGCTGGCCACCGAACGCTGGAGTTGCTCCGCTCACAATGCAAAACATGCTGATGCTTGCGGCTGATTTCTCGCCGATTCAATAATCGTTATTTAGGAGTTCTGGTTTGTCTCACCCATTATTCGATCTGAGTGGTCGCGTTGCGATGGTTTCCGGTGGTGCTAGCGGAATGGGACGCCAGATGGCGCTCGGTTTCGCTGAGGCGGGTGCCGATATCGTACTTGCTGATATTAATTTGGCTGGTGCGAAAGTGACGGCAGGGGAGATCGAATCGCTCGGCAGGCGAGCGGTAGCGGTCGAATGCAACGTTTCGGATATCGAGCAGATTAGGGCGTTGTACGCAACGATCGATTCTGAGTTTGGTCGGATCGATGTCGTTGGCAACGTGGCGGGTGAGGGGCACATGGGCCGACCCGAGGAGATGCCTGTGGAGAAGTTGCAGGAGGTTCTTCAAAATCTGGTCGTTGGACGTTTTGCGTCTTGCCAAGAAGCCGGTCGGCGAATGTTGAAGCAGGGCAAAGGTTCGATTATCAACTTTGGATCGATTGGTGGCTGGAATTCGCTTGGGCGAGGTCATACGCCGTACGGAATGGCGATGGGGGCTGGCATTCAGATGACTCGGGAGCTATCGACCGAATGGGCGTCGCGCGGCGTCAGAGTGAACGCAATTTTGCCGGCGCAGGTTTGGAACGAAGGGCTGCGGAAGAGAGTTGCTGAGGTTCCTGAATTGGAAGATACGTTCTTGGGTGGTATTCCAATGGGGCGACTCGGTAATCCGGAAGAGATCAAAGGTCCAGCGATTTTCTTGGCATCAGACGCTTCAAGCTTCGTAACTGGGGCTATTCTGCCTATGGACGGTGGGAATATAGCGCTGAACGCCGGTGGGACTTACCCGGGAAGTCCGAGAGCGTACGCGTAAGCACTGGATTCGCTTCGAAACGACTAACTGTTATTCAGCCGGTTCTAGCTCGCGTTCCATATGCAGGCGAACCATTCGAATTTCCTCGTAGGAAAAGTCGTCACCGAGCTTTTCTTTTACTGGTGAGAGATATCCGCTGTCATCGGCTTTTAAGGCGTTCTGGATGATTTCAATTTTGTCGGGAGCTGGTAGCAGCTGTTCGAGATTGAAATCCGGTTCTGCGTGAGCGATCTTCTCAAGATGAGAAACGATTGTTTTGGATGCGTAGCCACGTTCAGTGGCTATTTCATCGACACTGAATCCTTCAGTAAATAAACGCTTGGTCTCATTGAGACTTCGACTGAGCGTAGGACGACCATTTGCCGTTGCTTTGCGAGAAGACTTTCGGCGTTTCCGGCGAGGTGCTCCGATTTTTTCACGTGGTGAAAGATCGTGCTGTTTACAGTAGTCGACGATAGTCTCAATGAATCGTTCTCCGAATTTATTGAGCTTGTTTGTTCCAACACCGGATATCGCACTGAAGCTATCGAGAGAATTAGGCATGTAGTACGCCATCTCACGTAACGGCACGTCGCCAAAAATGACGTACGCCGGAACATTTCGTTCATCGGCTATTTGTTTCCTGAGCAACCTAAGTTCAGCGAAAAGATTTGGATCGAAATCGAGATTATTGCTATCTGAACTGTCACCCAAGGAAAGGTTAGTCGGCTGTTCGATTGCCATCGGCATACGAGAAAGAGTCAAGGTGTCCCTGTTGTTCAGGAACGTACGCCCGAGCGAACTAACGGCGAGCGTTCGATATTCACCCGGAGTGATTGTGATGAAGCCTTCATCCTGAAGCAGACCGACTGTCTCCTTGAGTTCATCGTCTGTTAGGTCGGCTGCTATTCCATGTACCGAGAGCTGATCGTGTTCGAGTTCTCGTATTCGTTTCGCTCGGGAACCACGAAGCACGTCGACGACGTGCTTGGCGCCGAATCGTTCACCGGTTCGGATGATAGTTGAAAGGATCTTTTGGCTGATCTCAGTGGCGTCGAATTCTTCTTTGACGGAGACACAAACGTCGCAGCCACCACAACCTGCCGATTCTTCGTTGGCATCATTCGATCTCGCAACGGCGGCATTCACTGGGCTCTCATCGCCAAAATAACTCAGCATGTATCGCCGTCGGCAGGTACGAAGCTCGCTGTATTCGACCATCGCCGAAAGCTTGTCGGAAGCGTGTTCGCGCTCAGTTGGGTCTTCGATCTGATTTATAAAGAAATCCTGCTTGACCCGATCGCCATACGTATAGAACAACACACACTCGCTAGGTAGTCCGTCACGACCAGCTCGACCAGTTTCCTGGTAGTAGCCTTCGAGTGATTTTGAGAGGTTGTAGTGAACAACGAGTCGAACGTCAGGTTTGTCGATACCCATCCCGAAAGCGATTGTCGCAACGATGATTTCGACTTCGTCTTTGATGAATCGTTCTTGGGTTTCTCGACGAAGCGATGTTTCGAGACCAGCGTGATAGGGAGCCGCCGAGAATCCTTGTTGGGCAAGATCGTAGGCAAGATTTTCGGTCTCTTTACGAGAGAAGCAGTAGATGATTGCCGATTCGTTTTTGTGTTTGTTCAGCAAGCCAACTAGTGAATCAAACGCACGTTGTTTGGGGCGAACGGAATACGCTAGATTCGGCCGATTGAAGCTGGATACAAACCACTTGCTATCGACAAGTTGCAGCTGCTCGGCGATGTCACGCCGCACTTCTTCAGTGGCTGTGGCTGTTAGCGCTATTAGTGAGATGTCTGGAAGATTTTGGCGTAGATTCTTGAGATTGCGGTAGTCAGGTCGAAAATCGTGACCCCACTCAGAAATACAGTGAGCTTCATCGATTGCGATAAGGCTCGGTGGTTGTGCTTTCAGGAAATTACGGAATCTGCCGGTGGCGATTCGTTCTGGAGCAACGTACAGAATTTTGATCTCACCGTTGGCGGTACTCGTTAGTATCTGCTCGTTTTCTTCAGGTGAGAGAGTGCTGTTCACGAAGGCTGCTGCAATGCCGTTGGCTCGCAGGGCGTCGACTTGGTCTTTCATCAGCGCTATTAGCGGGGAAACGACCATCGTGTAGCCGTCTCGGCAGAGTGCTGGCAGTTGGTAACAGAGCGACTTTCCTGCACCAGTGGGCATGAGGACGAGTGAATCGTTACCAGACATCACGTTCGAGACAATGTCTTCCTGAAGAGGAAGGAATTGATCGAAACCAAAGCGAGTTTTCAGTATGGATAGGATGTCGGTTTCAGTCGTCATGCGTGAGGCGTGCTTCTTTAGGCCAATTTTATTGAGTGAAGGGCGAGATGTCTGAGTATTGAACGTTCAATTGTGAACTATTCCCGCGGGAACTCCCAATATGCGTTGGCACAATCGTTGGCATCTGGCATCTGAGATCGCCTATCGAGATATTCGAACTGTCTTCAACAGCCGGAGCCAGCCA
This sequence comes from Chloroflexota bacterium, assembly GCA_018650845.1. GTDB lineage: Bacteria > Chloroflexota > Dehalococcoidia > Lucifugimonadales > Lucifugimonadaceae > Lucifugimonas. The sequence continues at coordinate 139,099 of JABIFF010000008.1, forward strand.
ATATTCGAAGAGACAGGCATACAATTCGCCCTCTGAATTCACTGGGAAGCAATTGCAGTGAACAAAAATAATCGTAACGGAGACATTCATTGCCACGAATATTGATCGCAGGGATCGCACAGGAAATTTCGTCGTTCAACCCGGTTCCGACTGAGTACGACTTGTTCTCGATCCAGCGTGGTGACGAAGTACTCGATGTTAACCGCGGGACTTCGACTGCTATCTCTGGTGCCCTCGATCTGTTCGATACTCGCTTCGATCTTGAAATCATCACCACGTTTGCTGCGAAGGCCGTAAGTGCCGGGCCGATGTCAGCAGGGTGTTGGGATCAATTGTCGGCTGAATTTATCGATTCATTGCGCCCGCATATTGGCAGCGTGGACGCTATTTATTTGGCTCTTCATGGGTCGATGGGGGGCGAGAGTGAACTTGATCCCGAGGGTTGGGTGTTGGAGCAGGCACGTTTGTTGTTTGGTGCCGATGTTCCGATCGTATTCTCGCTTGATCTGCATGGAATTCTGACCGAGAAAATGCTGAAGTTTGGCAATGGGGTGACTTCGTACCACACGTATCCACACGTCGATTTGTACGACACGGGCGAACGAGCGGCCAATTTGCTGCTGAGCATCATGGCAGGTGCAAAACCGGTTGTGGCGAGAGTTCGAGTGCCTGCAATCGTGCGTGGTGACGAACTAAAGACTGATTCAGGCTGCTTCGGCGATCAGATCAAGCAGATTAAATCTCTGGAATCTGAGGGCACGATATTGGCTGGCGGATTCCTGATCGGCAATCCGTTTACTGATGTTCCAGAGTTGTGCTGTCAGGCGTTCATCGTCACTGATGGTGATCAGGCGACCGCCGAACGAATTGCACTCGAACTCACTGCTGAGTTCTGGGGCAATCGGGAGAAGATGCAATCTCAGTTGGTTCCTCTGGAAACGGCCGTGTCTAAGGCTACAACTATGGACGGACCGATAATTTTTACTGATGCAGCCGATGCTCCGTCATCTGGATCACCGGGTGATTCGAACTCGATCATTGCAGAGATGGTTCGTACCGGATATTCGAATACCGTTCTGGCGCCTGTAACCGATGCGGCTGCTGTTGAGTTGGCAATTTCAGCGGGAATCGGTGGGAAGTTCAGTGCGAAAGTTGGCGGTTCTTTGGATCCTCGGTTCACAGCGACTGAATTCGAGTTCGAAGTGAAACTACTTTCCGACGGGAACTACATATTGGAATCGTGGGGCGTGCCGCAGTACTCCGGCCCTACAGCGGTTTTGAAGAGCGGAAACTACACGCTGGTGGTTACATCACGACCGGTGAGCTTGTTTGATCGCTCTCTGTTTCTAGGTCACGGGTTGGATCCACAGAATTTTCACTCGATCGTAGTGAAATCGCCTCACTGCCAGCCTAAATTCTTTGACGACTGGGCAGAGCACAACTTCAACGTGGATGCACCGGGATCGACAAGTGCGAATCTTCCGTCGCTAGGGCACACGATTTGTGATCGACCGATCTTTCCTTTGGATGATGTTGTTGAGTTCAATCCTAAGGTCGAGCTATTCGGCATTTAGCGGCAGCAGATAGTTGTAGATGCGGTTCGTAGTCGTTGCTTGCGATTTACTGAGCCTTAAAAGTAAATAGCACCTGGGCCGAGTCATTCCCGAAGGAACAACTCGGCTCGGTGCCGATAGATACCCGGCTAGAATCGACTAGTAGGCGCCGACGGGGTGCGCTTCGTCGCCGTACTTAACTTGGATCGATTCTCTTACGATGCTGTCGGCAATATCAGAATCTGATTTTGCGTGATCAACATCAAGAACTATGTCGTACAGGTTCCTGTCCTCAGGCTCTGTACCAGCCAGTTTCGAGAACCATGCTCGACGGTCGTTATCGAATCGTCGTACAAGCCTGGCAGCCTCACCAGCGCCAACCTGCAATCGATTCGCTAATCGGCGTTCCCGTTGTTCGCGTGGTGCGAATATGCCGACATGAACGACTCCGGGGGAATCATTCAAGCTTAGGCATCCGGCACGTTTGACTACGACTGAGTCACCCATGCTCCTGAGGTCTTCCGACGTGGCGTAAAAGGCGTCTCGGTACTCGTCAGTGCTTATCTGATCTGGTAGATACCGCTTGGTCGAATCAGAATCCGACCAGAAACCGAAATCTACTGCCAGATGCGGATCCCAGCCGTACATCGCCGAACGATATAAGCCGTACTCCAATGCATTGGCGAACCGTACGCGTTTACTTCCAAACGCCAGTTCTTTGCGGACGATGGCATCTACGCTGGCATCTAGCCTGCGTGCGAGTTTCCGAATTGCGAGAGTCCGTACAAGGGGAAGTCCGAGTTTCCTCGAAACTTCTGCACCGATCTCGTGTCCTCCGGCTCCGGCCTGTCCGCCGATGGTGATAGTCAACATGGGCTCCACCTCCTGCTATTTGCGCTTAAAAGCGCTGTTTAGTGAGGGAAGCTTATCATAAGTTAGTAAACGTTTACAAACATGTGAAAAATATAACTAATTATGAGCCTGAATTACTATATTCGTTGAGTTATGGAGTTGTGCGGCCGAAAACGTAACTGCCGCATTATGAAATAGTCATATGCGGTAGTCGGTGTTGTTTGGGGTGCGACCTATGTTGGCCGTCGGCTGTTTGCCTACGAAGCTTTTTTAGCTTTTGCGGCAGTTCTTGCTGCCAACTTGGCTTCTTTTGCTTCGTCTATGGCAGCAGCTTTAGCAGCCTTCTTGGCTTCGATTGCGGCAGCTTTTTCTTCTTGTGCCTTGAGTGCAATCATTCGGGCTTTGCGTCGGCGATTTTTCAGTACGGTTAGTACGTGATTCATCGAACCTTCGAGCGAACCGTCATCCCAGGGTTCACCTGCGAATGCCATGGCTCCGCCGAATTCAGCAAGGCGCTGCTTTTCAGGTGAGCGAGATTTATATGTAATGAACTGCGCAATCGCTTTACCGTTCTTGCCTTCTCGAATGGTCTTCATTGCCTGTTTAGTTGGCGGGTCAGCGAGTTCCCAGTCGAGAGTGACGATGATTGTGCGGTTTTCTTCGCATGCCTGAATAGCCTCTTTGGTGGTAGAGACTTCGATTACGTGGACCGACGTATTGAGTCGTTCGATAATTTCTCTTTGGAACGCTCGTTTTTCTTCATCGGCATTGGCGACTACTACCACGAACGGTCGTTTTCCGTCTTGCACTGGGGCACGTAGCGATTTCATCACCGGCTTCTTGGCTGGGCCATCATCAGCGGGCTTCATGCTGTCGTCGTCGTCATCTTCCTCTGATTCAGATGATGATGATGGTTCAGCGGTTGCTTCGGCTCCAGGCGCTTCAACGTCTTTCATAATCCTTGCCAGGATTTTTACTGGTCCAGATTCTTTCACTACATAATCAGAAGCACCGGCTGTAACGCATGCGGTAATCACACCTGCGTCTTCGCTGTTTCCGCAGACGACGATGCGTCCGGGAACCATAGGTTTCAGTTCTTGGATGTAATCAGTCGTTGCTACTCCGGGGAGTTCACCACTGAGAAGTACCAGATCGGCTTCGAATGCTTTGGCTCGAACAATTCCGTACTTGGCATCACCAACAATGCGAGTCTCGTGACCATCTTTCAGTAGCGCTCTACCTACCAGTGAAGCGAAATCTGAATCGGCGTCGATTACGAGAACTTTGACCATTGTTTCTTTTTTCTCCCTGAATCAGGCTGGCGAACCAGACCTACGCGGCAACACTTATGCGAAACGTTAAGTAAAGACTATGAGTTAGCCGGGTTTGGCGAATACGTGAAAACACGGACATGAGTACATGAAAACCGCAGTCTCGTTCGCGTGGAGGAATGTGGATGCTGGCGCGTAAGCGTCGATTAGGGCCCGAAGCGTTCAGTGCGAATATCGTGGTAGGCCAAGCCGATGTCGAGAAGATGATTACCGATAGATTCGACAAAATCTGTGCCACCGCAAACATAGGCACGAGCTGGTTGTTCAGCGAGCTTTGTGATTGCTGAGTCGATCATGGAGCGATCGATACGGCGTGTTTCTCGTTGTTTGCTATCGGGTGTTTCGGATTCTGAACGGGTGAGAGCGATTATGATGTGCAGGTTTGGGTTTTCCTGCGCCATATCCTCTAGTTCTTGAGCGAATAGGGCATCGGCTTCAGTTCGGACGCTGAACATAAGGACAGTGGGAGCAATCCTTGTGGAGGAGCGCCGGTGACGCAGCATCGAAATTATCGGTGCAATGCCAGAACCACCCGCCACGAGTAAAACTGGCTTGGTGAAGTTAGGGCTTAGGGTGAAATGCCCACCGATAGGCCCTCGAAGTTCGATTTGGTCATCGGGTTTAACGATTTCATGGAAGTAAGCCGAAACTTCTCCATCGGCGATTAGTTCGATTGCCAGTTCGATGGAATTCGAGTCTTCAGGCGAAGATGTGACTGAATAGCTTCGCTGTGCCTGGTAGCCATCGGGGGCGGTAAGACGAATGTCGAAGTACTGGCCCGCCCTGAATTTAGTTTCGTTGGCGAGATCGAGTTTGAACAGTTTTACTCGCGGTGATTCGTCGTTTACCGAAGTGACTGTAGCGATCTGCCATTCTCGAACGGGGTCAATGTTCACGATTAGTCGTTCGAGTAGCGCTGTTCACGCCATGGATCGCCGTACATGTGGTAGCCGTAGCGTTCCCAGAAACCGGGAACATCCTGATCCATAAACGTCAGGCTGCGAATCCACTTTGCCGATTTCCATAGATATAAGTGCGGGATGAATAGTCGGACTGGACCACCATGCTCGGGAGCAAGTGGCTCGTTGTCGTAGGTGTGAGCGAGTAGCGCTTTTCCATCGAGCACGTCGGCTGCAGGGACGTTTGTCGTGTATCCGCCGTCACAACCCGCCATCACAAACCCTGTAGGCGGCTCTACGCCTGCGTCTTCTAGTAGAGCGTCGATTGTCACACCGCGCCAATCAGTGTCTTGCTTCGACCATTTGGTGACGCAGTGAATATCTGTGTGAATATCGGTTTGGGGTAAAGCGTTTAGCTGATCCCACGACCAAGTGCCGATCTCAGCGCCGCCGATCTCTATGGAGAAATCCCAAGTAGCGGTATCGACCTTTGGCGTCGGACCCGCAGAAAGAACCGGGAACCCGTCTTCGAGATACTGCCCGGGTGGTACAGGTCGGGTGGGTTCAGGGCGTTTTCGTCCGAAGAAGTTATTGGTTATCAAGTTTCAGCCCGCTAAATCGCCAAATCGAATAATAGAAAAGTGGTTTCACACAAAGTTTACCTATCAACTAGCCATGGTTATCACAGTATATTGACGGCATTACGGTGCGACGAACGATTTAGATTGCTGTGAGATGGAGATTTAATTATGGGCTTGGCAAAATCACTCGATGGGAAAAATGCGATTGTTACCGGTAGTGGTAACGGAATAGGCCGTGCGATCGCCATGCGATTCGCGGCAGAGGGCGCACGCGTTACGGTTGCCGATATTGAAGAAGATGCGGGGCGAGAAACTGTCGACCGGATTGCCAAGGCTGGCGGGACGGCAATTTTTGTAAGGACTGACACGACCGATTCAGATGCGATCAAAGCAGCGGTGGCTGCAACTATTGCAGCGCACGACGAGATCGACGTATTGGTCAACAATGCTGCTGCGTTTGTGTTTGGCAAGGTTGAAGATGTCACCCCGGATGATTGGGCCAAAGTGTTCGGCGTAAACGTAATTGGTTACGCAAATTGCGTGCGAGAAGTACTTCCTTCCATGCGGAGGCAAAACGGTGGGGCGATAGTGAACATCGCTTCTGTTTCGTCATTTATCGCGCAGCCTGAATTCATTCCATACAACGCATCTAAAGGTGCCGTTTCGCAGCTGACTAAATGCTTAGCGATGGATCTTTCAGTCGACAATATCCGAGTGAACGCTGTTTGCCCCGGATCGATACGAACACGGGCAACCGATAGGCATATAGCGGAGCTCGGTCTTGATCCTGAAGATTCATACGAAGAGTTCGGCCAAGACTCGCTGATGAAACGTATGGGCAAGCCTTCAGAAATCGCATCGGGTGCACTGTTTCTGGCTTCAGATGAAGCTTCATTTATGACAGGTGCGCAGATTGTTATCGATGGTGGAGCGACTATCGATTAATGCCTGATTAGCACTCACAAGTGGGTGAGAAATGCAGCATTTGTGAGTGCGTGAAGTTGCGGTTTGGTGTGTAGGAAACGTGTATGTAGGAACAACACACAGACCAACTTGTGCGCAGTTCGACATAGAGGCCATTGGTGGGGTTCTACTCTAGGTAGATGCACTTAAGGTTTTACTCAAATCGACCGGACCGCCAACAAGGCTCGGTAGCGATTGAAGTTGCGATTATCGCAATTGCTGGATTTATCGTTGCGATCCTCGGATCTGTTGCCATGTTGAGCACTTCGTTCATCGTCACTGGCAGTGGTGAAAAGACTATCGAAGGCGGTATCACCGGCTCAGCAGCTCAGCTTGTGCTTCGAACAAGCATTATTGCCGAGAGCGGCGAAGTTGATGTCGATGGCAACGATGTGATTCTGCTGAGCGGCGACGATGAGCTCGCTGTGGCGAAGATAAAAATGGTTGTTGAAGTATCGACAGATGTTTCTGTCGATCTCACTCCGCCGAAAACGGTAGATGACACTTTGGTCGATCCCGATTCCAGTGGGCTTTCTCCCCGAACCTTCATCACGCTCAGTTGGAATGAGTTCACTACCAACAGCGCTGAGTGGACGGTGTTGTTCTTGGGCGATTCAGATGGTGACTATCATCTCGAAAAAGGAGAACGGGCCGAAATCACTATATGGCTCCACTCGTATGACGGTACCAACGTGCTTTACGATCTTGGTACCGACACGTCGGATGGGTTCGTAGATTCTGCAATCGAGCTGCTGCAACAACGGGATGATTTTTCGATTGATATCAATGTCGGTGGATCGACTCCACTGGCAATTCAGCGCACACTACCGTTAGAGCTGGGGACATCTGATCTATTGGATTGATTCAGATATTTGTGTGACTCCAACGGCTGCTAGTTAGTCGGTTGGATGCACATCCAATTTGGCAGGTAGCCGGTTGGTCAACTCCGCATATCAAGCGGAGAATGGTCCTACAGGCTGTAGAACTAAGCATTCATTTATTTCGTAATCAGGTAGAGACAGATACATGGCACGAAGAATAATTCGACGACGACGACCCGCAGGTGGACGTGTTGTTCGACGTGTGGTGCGTGGCACTGCAAGTGCACCCGCCGAGAAGCCGGCCGCAGCGCCTGTTGTGCCCGAAGGCTCGCCAGTACTGATGGCGACTTCCAATCTTGTTCGTAATCTGATCCTTCCGAAACTTGCCACTGTAGATAGCATCAGGCTTTCTGGTTTGGCCGATAGCCCTGAGACAGCTCTCAAGATGCTTGTGCAGGATCACCCTGAAGTCGTTATTTTTGACATGGACTTTGGTGGCGAATTAATGGGGCTGGATACAGCTCGGATGATGCAGAAAACTCGAACACGAGCTGCAATCGTAATGCTTGTACCTGAACTTGATGTTGATGCGCTCCGCATCGAATCACGTCGATTCGGTTCTTCATGGAGCTATGTGAAAAAGACAACTGCGGCGCGAGTCGATGTGCTTGAGACTGTTCTTAAATCTGCCATGAGAGGCGTTCAGTGGATCGAGCCTGATCTTAGCCGACCACTATCTGCTCTCTGGAAAATCGCCGATGAAGCACGTGATACTGAAGCTGCGAGAGCTGCAGCAGAACCTGCGGCTGTAACATCGCCAGCTAAGCTCAAGGTTGCCAAGAAGGCAGTTACTCAAGAGCCTGAAATCGAAGAAGTTAAAGAGTACGACGAAGACGATTACGCACCAGGAATCAAGACTAAGTCGACGAGCGAAGCTGCTACCGATGGTCTGGAAATCACTTCAGTCTCGGTTGGCCACGGTGGAATCGGATCAAACGTCGGCAAAGTACGCCGCACCGGATAGTACGGCGTACTGAATTACTTCGGCGTCGGTTACGAACTGATGTCGGGCAAGTGCTGTATCAAGAACAACACCACGCCTATGGCCAGCAACGCGGTTGCGACCAAGTTCAGCATTCGGAACACGATTAGTTTTGGAATGTGCTTGAGTAGATACGCTACTCCGAGCAATCCCCATGCTGCGGTGTCCATCCACTCTTCAGCGTTGAACGAGATTAGTGCGAGGATCAGGAAGATCAGCGCACCTGCGAACCCGTATAGCGATGGTGTGTAGATGAAAGGCATAGGCTTCTCCGGCTTGTGACTTTGGTTGATGCTAGGCGTTGCTAAGAACGACTACCAGTTGGTGATCGATCCGTCGTTTCGGCGTAGGCGAGGCGGCCAGCCGTGTGGCTCGACAGCGTTGCGTTCCGCAGCGTCGATATCGAATTCGACACCGAGACCTGGCTTATCAGGACACCATGAGTATCCGTCTGCCCATTCGATCTGCTCAGGGAACAGCTCTGTGGCGTACGAACCGGGGCGTCGAGGCATCTCTTGTACTCCAACGTTGGTCGATGCCATACAAAGTGCTACACAGGCAGCAGCCGATACTGGACCGAGCGGGTTGTGGGGAACGATATCGATGTAGTGGGTTTCAGCCCAGTGCGTGATTTTCAACGCTTCGGTTAACCCACCAACGATGCAGAGGTCGATTCTGGCGTAGTCGATCAAATCTTCTTCGATCACTTCTCGGAATGGCCATTTTGAAGCCCACTGCTCACCCGCGGCGATTGGTAAATTCACCTGTCGTCGTAAATTGCGGTAGCTGCCTTGGTTTTCCGAACGAAGTGGATCTTCGATGAAGAACGGCTTGAACTGTTCCATCTCTTTACACATTTGAACGACATGAGCTGTATCTAGTCGAGTGTGCACATCGAAGGTCATCTGAATATCTGGGCCAACGGCTTCACGAACCCGGCTCATCTGTTCAACTGCGATTTTCATAGATTCGACCGGCTCTAGGGTCGAAATGCCGGGAGTTTCGAACGATCCGCCGGTTTCAGGCTGACCCCAACGAACGAATTTCCAGCCGTCATCGACAGCTTTTACCGAATTCTCGACTAACTCGTCGATTGTCTTGCCTTGAGTGTGCGGGTAACTCACTACCTTGTTGCGAACCGGGCCGCCCATGAGCTTGTAAGTGGGCATATTTACCGATTTGCCCTTGATGTCCCAAAGGGCGATATCGATGGCCGAGATGGCACATGTGTAGACCTTGTCGGCAGGGAAGAAACCTGATCGGAACATTTCTTGCCAGAGGCGTTCGGTTTCCCACGGATCGGCTCCGACGACCAACTCAGCGAGATGGTCGATTGCTGCGCCGATGGCTCGACCCCAGTTTCGAATACCGACTTCACCTAAGCCGTGATGGCCGGCGTCGGTGTCGACTCTGACGATCATGTAGGCGCGTCCGCCTTCGTCTTGAACCGAGAAACTACGTATTTGTGTGACTTTCATGGTGTTATAGGCTCCGGGCGTCACTAACGTGACTTGGTCGCCCGGGCATCTACCCTTCCCTTAGCCCCTTCCCGAAGGAAGGGGATTGATTTTGTTTACCAGTTAGTTTTCGCACCGTCGGGACGGCGAAGTTGCAGGCCCATGCCTGCTGGATTTACATAAGCACCTTCGGCTTCGTCGATGTTGAAGTCGACTCCGAGTCCGGGCACATCGGCACACCATGAATACCCGTCTTCCCATTCGATTTGGCGAGGGAAGAGTTTGTTATCGGATGAACCGGGGCGGCGTGGCATTTCCTGCGCACCGACGTTTGTCGAAGCCATACAGAGCGATACACATGCTGCCGCCGATACAGGGCCGAGTGGGTTGTGCGGCACGATATCGATGTAGTGGGTTTCAGCCCAGTGAGTGATTTTGAGTGCTTCAGTGATTCCACCCACGATGCATAGATCGATTCGGGCGTAGTCGATTAGGTCTTCCTCAATCACCTGTCGGAATGGCCACTTTGATCCCCACTGTTCACCAGCGGCGATCGGTAGATTCATCTTCTGTCGAAGATTTCTGTAAGCCCCGGGATTCTCAGAACGAATCGGATCTTCGATGAAGAATGGCTTGTACTCTTCGAGGTCGTAACTCATCTGAATCGATAGGGCAGGGTTCAGCCGGGTGTGTATATCGAGACAGAGCTGCATGTCCCAACCGACGGCGTTTCGGACTGCTGCGAACGATTCGACGGTCTTGCTCATGGATTCGAGCGGGTCGAATACGCCGAGGCTATTTTGATCGAACGGTGAAGTTTCGAGCTGGTGCCAGCGTAGGAACTTCCAACCATCGTCTTGCAGTTGCTTCGCACTGGTTGCAACGTCGTCGACTTCCTGCCCTTGAACGTGTGCGTACGAAACGACTTTTTCTCTGACAGGTCCGCCAAGCAATTTGTAGACGGGCTTATCAACCGACTTGCCTTTGATGTCCCACAGCGCAATGTCGATTGCCGAGATTGCACAAGAGTAGACGGTGTCTGCCGGGAAGAATCCTGAGCGGAACATCTCTTGCCAGAGTCGTTCGGTCTCCCATGGGTCGGCACCGATGATGAGTTCAGATAGGTGTTCGATGGCATGGCCGATCGCTACTCCCCAGCCGCGCATACCGATCTCGCCGAGACCGTAATGACCTGCGTCAGTATCGACTCGGACGATGAAATATCCTCTGCCGGATTCGCCTTGTACCGAGTAGCTTTTTATTCCTGTTACTTTCATATCGTTATTTGCTCCGGGCGTCGTCGAACGACTTGGGAGTCGCTGCCATCTACCCTTCTCCTAACCTCTTCCCGAAGGAAGAGGAACAGAGCAGTAGCGCGGCGCACTTTACCTTTCCTCTAACTCCTTTCCATCAAGGAAAGGAGGACTGTTTATTTCCTGTTTTTGTTTACCAGTTTGTGAACGCACCATCGGGTCGTTGGAATGTGACGCCGACGTGCGATGGTTTTACATAGGCTGTTTCGGCGACGTCGATATCGAAGTCGACTCCGAGTCCGGGTACATCGGCGCACCATGAGTATCCGTCTTCCCACTCGATTTGGCGTGGGAAGAGTTTGTTGTCGAGAGAGCCCGGTCGCTTGGGCATTTCTTGAACCCCGACGTTCGTCGAAGCCATGCACAATGAGACACCAGCCGCTGCCGATACTGGGCCGAGCGGGTTGTGGGGCACTATATCGATGTAGTGGGTTTCAGCCCAGTGAGTGATTTTGAGCGCTTCAGTTAGTCCACCGACGATGCATAGATCGATTCTGGCGTAGTCGATTAAGTCTTCCTCAATCACCTGTCGGAACGGCCACTTTGATCCCCACTGTTCGCCAGCAGCGATTGGCAGATTGATTTTCTGCCGGAGATTTCGATAAGTACCGGGATTTTCTGAACGGGCAGGATCTTCAATGAAGAATGGCTTAAATTCTTCGATATCACGACACATTTGGATCGTCATTGCTGGATCGAGTCGTGTGTGAACATCGAAGCAAAGGCCGACATCCCAGCCGACGGCATCACGCACGGCTGCGAACGATTCGATCGACAGCTTCACCGACTCTAGTGGATCAAATACTATCGGCTGTTTCGAGCCGTACTCCGACGTTTCCATCTGGTGCCAGCGAAGGAATTTCCATCCCTCGTCTATATGGCGCTGGGCGCTCTCTACGAAATCTGGAACGTTTTTGCCCTGTGCATGCGGGTATGAGAGCACTTTGTCTCGAACTGGGCCGCCGAGAAGCTTGTATACGGGTTTATCTACCGATTTGCCTTTGATGTCCCAAAGAGCGATATCGATTGCTGAGATTGCACAGGAGTAAACCGTGTCGGCAGGGAAGAATCCTGATCTGAACATCTCTTGCCAGAGTCGTTCAGTCTCCCAAGGATCGGCACCAACTACCAATTCAGATAGGTGCTCAATAGCATGGCCGATCGCCACACCCCAACCACCAATGCCAATTTCACCCAGCCCGTAGTGACCCGCGTCGGTATCGACTCGAATGATGAAGTAACTTCGTCCCGATTCACCCTGAACGGAGTAGCTCTTTATTTGGGTAACTTTCATTTATGCGCCTACGGTTACTAAAGTTGGTTCAGATATGTAGATTCGGCGGCAGTGTAACTCGCTTTTCGCATATGAAATGCATCTGTTGGATACAAAATGAATCTCATTCGCAATTGGGAAGACTGCAAATGGGCATTATCACGAGCAAACGCTCAGGAGAACGATGGAGATATCAGTAGGTCAGTCGGCTAGTCGGTCGATGATTGTTACGCCTGAGATAGTCGAACGCTATGCAGAGCTAACGGGAGATCATAACCCGCTGCATTTCGATGAAGAGTTCGCTTCGAAGACCCGATTCAAACGATTGATCTCTCAAGGCGGAATCGCAGTCGGGCTACTGCACGCTTTGGTTGCAATGGATCTGCCGGGGGCAGGGACAGTGTTTACGGAGCAGCACTGGAACTTTCCAGCTCCGGTTTACATTGGCGACACGATAACTGCCACAGGGACGATTACCGAATGGACTGTAGAACGTCATCGAGGGGCTATGGATTTCGTAATCGTGAACCAGGATGATGTCGAAGTTCTGACTGGCACGACAGGTGTGTATCAGGCAGTTCCTAAAGGCTAACTGGTATTTCCCAAATACGAATCGTGCGTTGAATTCTGGGAAAACTTAACCTCCCGAAAAGACCGGAAACCGCAAACTACTCATAGGCGAATGAATGTAATTCGTCGCACGGGTCGGTCTGGGAGGCTGATATGACTACAGCAGGGACGCCAACAGGAAAGTTGGACGCCGTCGCAAAATGGTCACTGATTATTGGACCGCTTCTGGTCATAATTTTCAATTTCCTTATGCCGACGAACGGAATCGAACCGATTAATCCGGAGGATTCCGACAGCTATATCAAGGCGTTAGGAGATGACGCAGGAATCGCTCAAATTTACGCGGTAGCAATTCTGCTCGGAATAATCCTCTACACGAGAGCGATTATTGGTCTCTGGAGAATTGCTCCGGAAGGTACATCTCGCTATCGTCTTTTGATCGGTGGATTAGGTTCCATATCGGCTTTGGCTCTTTGGGCTATCGTGCTTGGGCTGACTCTGGCTGAAACCAGCGTCGCCGAGAAGCTTGGTACGGCAGTATCCGGAGCGCAAGCAGGAGTCGCAGGAGCTGCTGAACAAGCTGCCGCAGCGACAATAATTGCTAAGGCTCTGCATGCCGCCTTATTCGGGGTTTACCAGACAGCAACATACGTTGCTTATCTCTCACTGATTCCACTTGGTGGTGGACTCGCGTTGAGCGGGATCATTCGGAAAGAGTGGGGCTGGGCTATCGCGTTGATTGGTTTGACGACGGTAGTTCTAACTTCGATATTCCCGGTCAAGACCGAGGAAGGTGTGATGATCTTCGGAATTATGGCTCTTATATGGGGAATCGTATTCGCCGCTATGGGTCTGATGATTGCGAAAGAGGACATGGACTAACCAACAAACTAACGTTGGGAATTACGAAAAGGGCGCACCAAACGGTGCGCCCTTTTTGTTTGATTCGCTAACCGAAAACTAGTCGGTGAAGTAGCTACCACCGTTAGGCGATATGGTCTGACCTGTCATGTAGTTCTGCTCGTCGCTGGCAAGCATTACTGCGATAGACGAAACATCTTCGACCTGCCCGGGACGTTTGAGCAGCGTTAACGCAACTACGCCCGCGCCACCGCCTGAGCGTAGTTCTTCGCGTGTGAGATCGGTTTCGATGATTCCTGGTGAGATTGAGTTCACCAGAATTCCGTGTTCCGCCCCCCATCGAGAAAGAACCTGCGTGAGCGAGATTAATCCTGCTTTTGAAGCAGCGTAGTGAGCTGTAGTTGGCCCACCGTAGAGTCCGCTAACTGAAGCGATGTTAATGATTCGACCAGCGCGCTCTTTAACCATGAACGGCAGTACTTCCTGCGAAACGAGGAACGGGCCTTTCAGGTTCACCGCCATGATGTCGTCCCAGTCTTCTTCAGTGACTGTGTCGATAGGGCCCTGGCGATTGATTCCTGCGTTGTTCACCAGCACATCGATCTTGCCTTCGGCGTCGGCAATATGGCCGACCCAGGCTTTGATCGATTCACGATTGGTTACCTCGACAGGTGTCATGTACGCAGTGGCGCCTAGCTCTGCAATTTCCTTGCAAGTCTCTTCAGCGTAGTGCTCGTTAGAAACGTAAGAAATCGCAACGGCCTTCGCACCTTCTTTAGCGAAAGCGAGCGCCATAGCTTTACCTAACCCACGGCCACCGCCGGTGATTAGGCACACTTTTCCTTTGAGTCGGTCAGTCACAGTTACCTACTTATTCATTTTGCGAATTACGGGTTCGAGAAAGCGTTGCGAACTGGTTACTTCCAGCTCACTTCGCCTGGCTCGATGTCTTTGATCCATAGTGCGGCACCTTCACGTCGTGGGAACGGGAATCCGGGTTTACGACCGAAATCGACTGCCTGCATTGCCTTGATCTTGTCTTCGTTCACTTCGATGCCAAGACCCGGCTTGTTGCCCATTACGATCCAGCCATCTTCGATGTGGTTGTCCCAGCTATCGAAAGCACCTTCTCTGCCGGGGTCTACAACTTCCATCATGTTGTGATTTGGAAGTGCAGCGGCGAGTGGAGCCATGAAGTTTGCAGGGCAATTCATCATGGTCACGGGAATCTCGTAGGCGTAGCACATGTTTGAAACCTGTCGTGCACCCGTGATTCCTGAATGGCCCACACCAACGTTTGCGATGTCGATAGCCTGCTGAGAAATCAGCGGGTACATCTGCCCAATGTCGTTGAGATTTTCACCTGAAGCGACAGCAGCCGAAACGTTTCGTGAAACCTGCCGTAGACCATCGAAGTCCCAACGTCGTGCTGGCTCTTCAGCCCAGAAGATTTCGTAGTGCTTTTCGATTTCGTTGATGTATCGAATCGACTGTTTTGCCGACCAGTATTCGTTGCTGTCGATCATCAAGTAAGGACGGTCTTTCACCTTGCGGAAAGCGTCTCGCATGATGCCGATTCGGCGAAGGTCGTCCTTCATGTTTAAGCCGACTTTGATCTTGCCACCGTCGACTCCGACATCTGCCATTCGTGAGTAGAAGGCGTGAAGCTCTTCGTCGGAGAGGTTGTAGCCAATGTCAGATGCGTAAGCCTTGGCTCGACCTTCTCGTGCGCCAAGTGTTCGCCACAGTGGCTCGTCAGCGATTTTGGCTTTGAGATCCCAGAGTGCAACGTCGATAGCAGCGATTGCGCCGTTTACAGCGCCTTCGTTGTTTCCTTTGTGCACCCAATCGACCATGTCTTTCCAAAGACCGACCACGCCTCGTGGGTCTTTGCCTTCGATGACGTGGAAGAGGCTTGCGACAGCATCGTTGCCGGCAGGAGCCATTCCGCTGATGCCTTCGTCGGTGTCGATCCACAGGACCGCCATTTCCATGAGGTCATCGCCAGCGGGGTAGTTTGAGTCGCCAATAGCTCGATCGAGCTGCTGTACGAATTTTTCTAATCGATATCCAGTGATTTTCATTTTTTTTACTTGCTTCTTGGATTCTTGCTGAATCGGGAGGTGTTTCGGAGTTGGCTGGTGGCTATTGGGTTTTTGAACCGTGGGCGGGAACATAGTGTTCGCCGTTCACGCCCGACGCAGCAGCGGCCAATTCTTCCTTGGTAGCCGGGTTATCCCAAAGACCAGCACCGGGACGTCGACCGAACGGTGACGGTCCAGCGGAGGCTGAAACCTTTTCGACCTTATTTTTGGCAAGGGCTTCAGGATCGAAGCTGACACCGGTTCCGGGCTGGTCACCACAGATTGCCCAGCCATCAACGATCTTGATGTCGGATGTCATCACGTCGTCATCTGGCACGGAGTTTTGTACTTCGAGAGTTTGGAAATTAGGGATACATGGAGCGAGTTGTGCGTTCATGTTTCCGGGTGATCCACCGAGGGTGATCGGCAGTTCGAATCCGTAAGCTGCATCGGCGAGTTGCATGGCACATGTGATACCGGTCATGCCGTGGCTAACCTGTACGACGTCTGCCGAGCGATTGTGGAAGTAGGGGAGAAAATCTCCGAGCGAGTCGAGGTTTTCGCCTGCACATACTGGAGATTTGATTTGATCTGAAATTCGACGTAGACCCAAGAAGTCCCATCGACGTGCTGGTTCTTCAACCCATGCAATATCGAACTGTTCTTCCATCTCTCGTACTTTTCGAATCGCCATTTTTGGGTTCCACACCTCGTTGGCGTCGATGTAGAGAATCGGTGTGTCGGTAGCCCGTTCGAGACCCTTCTTCATGCGACCGATGCGTCGAAGGTCGGCGTCTTGATCGAGCCCGACCTTGAGCTTGCCACCCTTGAATCCCCAGTCGGACGCCATCATGCCGTACCAATCTTCGATTTCATCGTCGGAAAGCGGTGAGTCGAGACCTGATGCGTATGCGTGAACCTTCGGGTTTGATCCGCCGAGGGTTTTCCAAAGCGGTTCGTCGTTGGCTTTTGCCTTGAGATCCCATAGAGCCACATCGAGAACGGCGATAGCGTCGTTGATAACTCCATCGTGTCCGGCCTTGAAAGCACGGTCGACCATGCGCTTCCAGAGACCAGTTACGTGTCGAGGGTCTTCGCCCATCAACATACCCTCGACCAAAGATTTGATCTGAGGTCCAGCTCCACCGCCGCCGAATGCGACACCAGTTAGGCCTTCGTCAGTGAATAGCTCAAGAACGTTGGAAGCCCCTCGGATTCGACCCGAAGGGGAGTTGGCATCGCCCATTCGTCGATTCAGGGCGTGTTCATAGAGAGTTATCGAGTATCCGGTGATCTTCATCGTATTTCCGAGTTTCTAGGTGCTGGGAATATCTGTTCTGTTAGGGAGCAGGTGGCCTATTTGGTCGCGCCAGCCGACCGAGTTTAGGTATCGCGGACGAAGCGGTCAACGGTTCGTGGCATGAGAAGTTGAGATGAGCAAGGCTATTGGCACCTTCAAATCACTCGAAACCCGCACGAAGTCCAATCAGACGTTAACTGAGACATAACAGTAACGTTGGTCTACTTAATGAAGACGTTCGGGTCGGAAGTGGTTAACTTGATCACAGAAATCCTGACGTCGCAGCAATTTTCCGGAGTTCGAAATGCGTCGCCCGTCTCTGATCGCTCTCATAGCCGTCACCGTATTGTTCGTAGGAGCAGCACTGCCTGCTCGAGCCGCTGACCCGATTGGCGAGAATGGGGTCATGGTGATCCTTCTCGACGAGGGTGCATCGCCGATTCAGCGCGATCTCGATTCGGCAGAAACTGTCGCTTTGACGATGGCGAGGGGTACAACAGCTGGCACTATTGGTGTCGCATCGTACGGAGTGAAAGCCAACGAGATCGTAACTGCAGAATCGGGCCCTGCAGGAATTCGATTAGTTGACGACGAGCTAACTACACTTCGATCGCTAGACATCGGACCTGCACGTTCTGATCAGTTTGCTGCACTGACAGATTCATTTTCATTCTTGTCTAGAATCGACGCCGCACCGGGATCACGGGTGGCGTTCGTAACATCAGGGCGAATTCTGGGTGAATCGGAAAACACCCGAGAACGACTCGTTAGCGTTGCGGATTTGTTCGCCAACGAAGGTTGGGTGATCGATGTTGTGACTCTGCCATCGACCGAACCAATTCTTCGAGACTTGATGAGCGGTCTTTCGACTGGTTCAGACGGCGTGTTCTACGACACCGGTACTGCAGCCGGAGTTGCCGCACTATTTGAAAACTATTCACAGCTTTCACTTGAGAACGCTATGAATGTTGAGATGCACGAAAACTCGGCTGCCGTTGTGACTCTCGATATCGCACCGCACACCGATGAATTCACCACGGTGTTTGTTCGTCAACAAACTGAGGTGGACGTCGCTGTATTCTCACCAAACGGAACTCGAGCGGCCGCAATAATGGAGAACGTCGAGATACGTGAGACTCCTTCTGCTGTGATCGTGCGAATCATCTCGCCGGTCCCGGGTAAATGGACTCTGCAGGGAGTTGGCCCAGCTTCAAAGCTTGTTGCTAGCGTTGATATTGCAAACCCACTTGAGTTACGACTTATCGAACAGCCCCCACTGCCAGTTGGTGAAGCCGCCGTAATCGAAGCTGCTGCGTTCAACGGCGAATCAGCACAGCTTCTATCCGGTGCTGAAATAATCGCAACTATCAGCAAGGCCAGTGGCACAACAGAGGTCGTATCTCTGAACGATGCCGGTGAGACTGGTGACAGATTTGCCAACGACGGAATTTACTCAGTTCAGTTGAGTGCGCCTAAATCACAGGGCATCAACAGCGTTTCACTTCAGCTCACATGGGCCGATTACGCTGCTACTTTGCGTAGCGATACTGCGTTCCGAAGTGAGGCATTCCCGATTCTGAGCCTTATCGAAGTGAATGACGTAGACACGATTGTTGGCAAGTACGCCACTGTGGCTCGTGTTCAGGTTCGTGTTGGCGACTATCCGTATCTGACGAGCCCTGCCGACATCGATGCCATTTTGACTGGCCCCGGTGGCAAGATTTCGGCGATTGTTCTAACAGTCGAAGAGCCTGAACCTGGTATGGCTTGGGAATTCGATATCGCAGCAATTATTCCTGAAACGGGTGCTTACGAAGTCGAAGTCACGCTCGATAGTGTCTTCGAAGGACGTCGATACAACCGTGTGGCGCCGCTAGCGACAACGTCGGCAATCGTATCTGATGAGCCATCGCTGATTCTTGGAGTGCCTGTGTGGGTATTCGCGGCAATCGGCGCAGTACTCGTGGCCATCGCTGGGTTCACCCTGTGGGTTAGTCGAAAGACTGCTCCGTTCGGATACATCGTTGACGATGCGGACCGAGTTGTGGTCGACTTCTCACGATTGAACCGAAGTATGTTCCGACGATTGTTGTCGAAGAACACGATCGATGCAGCAGAAATTGCTGACCTGCCGTTTGCTGGTGGAGAATTCAACTTCAGTGGCGATCACGTGAAGCTGGTTCATAAGCGAGCTATTGGCGACCCGTCGATGCGGGTGAACAGCCGACCTGTTGGCCGTGAGACTGATCTTGGCGAGAACGTATGGCTGGGTGTCGGTGGACGCTTGCTTACGTTTCAGATCGGATCTCGACGAGCCGTTACCGACGATGCCACCGACTCAGCCAATGCAATAGTTGGTGACGCTGCAGCTGCACCATCAGCGGGTGACTAGAGAAATCTAGCAGCTACTAAAGCAAACAAAAAAAGGGGCACTCATTACGAGTGCCCCTTTTTATTTGATCGATACTTCGAGTTACTTCTCGTTGATCAATACTGTCTCGATGAAGTCACCGGGTTCTGGGTCACTCATTGGGTCACGTTCCCGAATGGCCTTCACAACGTCCATGCCACTGATGATCTTGCCGAATACGGTATGTCGACCATCGAGGTGAGGAGTTGCTCCCAGCGTGATGAAGAACTGGCTGCCGTTCGTGCCGGGGCCTGCGTTCGCCATCGAGAGAATTCCCTCGGAATCATGACGTAATTTGGGAGAGAACTCGTCGCCAAAGCGGTAGCCGGGACCGCCTGTGCCGGTTCCGGTTGGGTCGCCACCTTGAACCATGAATCCTGGGATTACACGGTGGAAAGTTGTTCCGTTGTAGAACTCGGCTTGTGCGAGGTTGATGAAGTTCTCAACCGTTAGCGGTGCGTCGCTGGCGTACAACATGATTTCGAATTCACCACGTTCAGTCTTGAATGTGGCGCTGTACGACTTTGAATTGTCGAGTGCACCTGATGGTGGGGCTAGGTCTGCCATGATTTCTCCTGCCGTAAGTACGTTGTTCGGAATAGACCGAAGCGTATTTAGGTTGATTTAGCTTTCAGTAATTGTGATTGATTCGATTAGATCGCCAGTGAACGCAGCGGTTCCGGGATCTCGGACTGTGATTTTGAATACGTTATCCATGCCTTCGACAACTTCTCCAAACACGCTGTGCTTGTCGTCTAGGTGAGGAGTTGCATCGTAAGTGATGAAGAACTGGCTACCGTTAGTGTTCGGGCCGGAATTCGCCATTGAGAGAATTCCCTTTTTGTCGTGGCGTTTGGTTGCGTCGAACTCGTCACGGAAACGGTATCCGGGGCCGCCAGCACCTGTTCCCTTAGGGTCGCCGCCTTGAGCCATGAATCCCGGTATTACGCGGTGGAACTGTGTTCCTTCGTAGAAGCCGATAGTTGCGAGGTTGACGAAGTTCTCAACGGTGAGAGGTGCTTCATCATCGAAGAGCAAGATTTTGAACTCGCCAGCTCCGGTTTTGAACGTAGCGTGATACGTCTTTGAGGTATCGAGTGCGCCTGCTGGGGGACGGGCTACGTCGCCAGGTGAAAGCATCGATGCGTTTGGATCGATCTGACCGCCAGCGCCAGTAGAAGCCGCTGGGGCTGAAGCTGGTGTTGCGGTCGGGTCGGGCGCATCTTCGCCACAGGCGACGAAGACGAGCGATGAGATGGTAAGCAGTGCGATAAGTGCTATCAGCCGTTTCATTCTGTTCTCCACGAATAGTTATGTGCAATCGAATGTTGCACCGTGCACAAAATTCACAAGCCAAAAATTATATCCAACAAGTTTGTGAATCAGGGCGAATGAGTTTTTCTTCGTTTCACAAACTCGATCAATCGACTACGTTTGGTCTGAGTTTGGGCAGTGTTTGGCCCAACTGGGTCTATCTCTACGTGTGATCGCTCATATAATGACCCACCATGTCAGCAACTGCGAATAGGTCTTCAAATACCCCCAATCAGAACTCAGGCGAACAGCTATCCGGCGAACGCCTCGTAGATCTTTATAAAACGATGGTGCTAAGTCGATATCTAGACGAACGAGTCTGGCTATTGAACAGGCAAGGAAAAGCGGCGATCGCTGCTTCGGCTCAAGGTCATGAAGCGGCTCAAGTTGCTTGTATAGAGGCGACCGACCCTTCGAAAGATCACTATCTGATTTACTACCGACAGTTCACCGCGATGATTGCGTTGGGAACCGAACCGGAAGAAATGCTCCGGGGCTTTTTGGCCAAAGAAGCCGACCCTATGAGTGCTGCAAGGCAATTCCCGCTTCATGGTGCCCACCCGCGAGTCGATTTATTCAATTTCTCGAACGTTATCGCTACTCAACTGCCACAGGCGGCTGGTGTTGCACTCGCTGACAAGTTGAAAGGCTCCGACGCCGTAACTGTGGTTTATTTCGGGGACGGTGCATCGTCACAGGGCGATACACACGAAGCAATGAACTTTGCGGGGGTGCACAAGCTGCCGGTTATCTTCTTCTGTGAAAACAATCGCTATGCGATATCAGTTCCGCAATCGAAACAAATGGGTATCGAAAGCGTTGCCAGTAGGGCAGTGGGCTACGGATTCCCAGGTGTGCAAGTAGACGGCACAGACGTTGTTGCTGTTCACGAAGCTACACAGGCGGCTGTTGAGCGTGCACGGGCTGGCGAAGGGCCAACGTTAATCGAAGCATCGGTCGAACGGCTGCTTCCGCACACTACTGACGATGATCACACTCGATATCGTTCTGCTGAAGATATTGCTCAGATGGACGAGCGTGATCCGATCAAAGTTCTTTCGGCACTGTTGAAGCGTCGAGATTTGTTGACTGAATCTGAAGACGAAGAGATTCACTCCGCTGCTAAGAAACGAGTGAACGTCGCCACCGACACTGTCGATGCAGAACCGTATCCGGGCGTTGAGACGATGTTCGATCACATAACCGATGGCTCGGGTAACGGAGGAGCACTCTAATGCCTGAACAGACAGTTATCGAAGCGGTTCGAGCAACCATGCAGGCCGAGATGCGGCGAGATGATTCGATCATCTTGCTAGGTGAAGATGTGGGAAGTCGCGGCGGAGTATTTTTAGCTTCTGACGGCTTGATTGATGAGTTTGGCGAAGACCGAGTGATCGATACGCCTCTGGCTGAATCTTCCATTTGCGGTGTGGCGATTGGTGCAGCGGTAAACGGGCTGCGTCCTATCGCTGAAATTCAGTTTGCCGATTTCATGTGGCCAGCTATCAACCAGTTGGTTGGTGAGGCTTCTAAGGTTCGATACGGTACGAACGGCGTGAAGACCGCTCCTATGACGGTTCGCGTGCCTTATGGCGGCGGCGTCAGAGGTGGCTTGTACCACTCACAGAGCATCGAAGTACTGTTTGCCCACACTCCGGGCCTCTCCGTCGTTGCTCCGGCAACGCCATACGATGCGAAGGGACTATTGGCGTCAGCAATCCGTAGCGAAGATCCCGTAATTGTTCTTGAGCACAAGCGGACGTACAGGCTTGTGAAGGGTGATGTTCCTGATGAGGATTACACAATCCCTATCGGCAAAGCCGAAATTAAGCGACCGGGAACTGATCTGACGATATTCACATACGGACTGATGCTGCACTACGCACTTCAGGCCGCAGAGATGGCTTCGGCGAACGGCATCGATGTTGAAGTACTTGATCTACGTACTCTGCGCCCATTGGATGAAGACGCTATCGCTGAATCGGCTTCCCGCACAGGAAAAGCATTGATCGTTCAGGAAGACACGCCGGCGGTGAGCATTTCGTCGGAAGTTGCAGCGATTATTGGCGAGCGGTGTTTCTTCGATCTTGATGGTCCGATTACTCGACTGGGTCCACCTGAAATCCCGCCAATGCCGTTTTCGCCAATTCAGGAGGCTGCGTTCATGCCGTCACCAGAGAAAATCTTGGCAGCGATCACGAAACTGGCGGAGCTTTAGACATGTCGTTCCAAGTTGAACTGCCGCATGTTGGCGAATCGGTTACTGAGGCGGTAATTGGTAAATGGTTGATATCGCCCGGCGATAAGATCGAAAAATACGATCCTCTGGTTGAAGTCATCACCGACAAGGTGAATATGGACGTCCCTTCGCCAGCAACCGGAACTCTTACTAAAATTCTCGCTGAGGAGGGCGAAACTGTTCCTATGGGAGCAGTAATCGCTGAGATGGATACGGGGGAAGAGAGCGCTCCCGTTGCGGCTCCTGATTCAGGCACCGTACAGGCTGCTTCGAGTTCACCATCGGCTAGTCGAATCGGAACTCTGGTTCAGGGCGCAAACGTAGGTCCTACTGGCGGGGAATTCCTCGACACAAGCCTGTCGACGAGTGAGCCTGAAGCTGCTCCGCAAACTGCGGCTAGTTCGTCGACCTCGTCTCCACGGCAAAAAGGCTTTTCGCCAGTTGTGACTCGACTCGCTGCGCAACATGACATTGATTTGAACTCGCTGGTTGGAACTGGACTCGGTGGGCGCGTCACTAAGAAAGACGTGATGACCGCTGTCGAGGCTGGTGGTTCGGCCGTAAGTTCAGCCCCAGACGCCAACGATTCACGTGAAGACGAAATCATCGACCCGACGCCTATTCGTCGAATGATCGCCGATCACATGGTTAAGTCGATGTCGGAAATACCACACGCTTGGTCAGCCATCGAAGTCGATGTAACCGGGATGGTCGAATGGCGCTCCGCCAACAAGGAATCGTTCCAGCAACAGCACGGTGTGCGTATTACGTATCTGCCGATCGCTCTTGAAGTTGTTGCAAATGCTCTACGAAAACATCCACGGCTCAATTCTCGTTGGTCTGATGGCAAGATCGTGCTAAAGAAGGCAGTCAACGTTGGTGTGGCGGTCGCCGCTAGTGAAGGGCTTGTTGTCCCTGTTGTTCACGGCGCCGCTGATGCGACGCTCGTTGAGCTGGCAGGCATGCTCGATGGCGTGGTGAATCGTGCACGTTCAGGCTCAATGACGATTGAAGATGTGCAAGGCGGTACGTTCACCCTGAACAATACTGGTTCACTAGGATCAGTCTGGGGTGGGGCGATTATTAATCATCCGCAAGCCGCTATTCTCACTACCGAGGCGATTGTGAAACGACCGGTTGTTATCACTGAGAACGGCTCTGATTCCGTAGTTGTGAGATCGATGATGAATATTTGCCTTTCGTTCGATCATCGCATAATCGACGGCGCTGAAGCATCTGAGTTTTTACAGTCAGTGAAATCTGGACTCGAAGCGATATCTCTCGATTCTGATCTCAAATGAGCGCTGAACCTGCGCCTTCTAACGACGAATTACGTGCCAGTTGGCTTGGCACGGTCGGCTACGGCGCTGCGCTAGAGCTTCAACGGTCTGTGCTTGCTCGGCGTAAATCTGATGAAATTTCAGATTCCTTGTTGTTGTTGGAGCACCCGCACGTTGTAACTCTAGGGCGGCGCGCCGACGATTCGCACCTCGTTACAGATAGAGACAAGTTAATCGCCGCCGACGTGGAGATATTCGAAACTGACAGAGGTGGAGAAGCGACTTATCACGGTCCGGGGCAGTTGGTTGGTTATCCGATCATCGACGTTCGAGTCGCTAAATTGGGGCCGGTTACCTACGTTCGAATGCTCGAAAAATCGATCATAGAGACGCTGGGCGAGTATGGAATCGATGCCCATTTGATTGATGGCGAAACTGGAGTGTGGGTCGACGGGGTACCGGATGAAAAACGCGACCCGCAACGAAATCCTCAAGGCAAAAAAATAGCTGCCATCGGTGTACGGATTTCTGGCGGAGTGACCATGCACGGCTTCGCTCTAAATGTATCGACAGATCTCAGTTACTTCCTGCACATTATTCCGTGCGGAATGCCCGATTTGCCGTTCACATCGATCGAACTGGAATCGGGCACGTCGGTGAGTGTGAGTGACTGTGCGACGCTAATCGCTGGCAAATTGGCGACTAATCTTGAGCGAGAGTTGATCTGGACTGAAGCAGCTGAGTTGTAAGACTCGCTAGTTCGGCTTGAACTGGATTTATACGTAAATTCAGAGTCAGTTCACACACCGGCTGGGTGTCGGCTCCAACGCAATTCACACCTTCATCTTTGATGATGCTTGTATCGAGAAATTTATCTCGACCAATTGTGCTCGTGTAGCGCTGCATTATTCGCAGTGAACGGACATCGTCAAACTTTGGCAAACCCAGCAATACCTCGTCTGCACAAACAGAGTGAACATTCTGACGTAGGGCGAGAGTCCACTCCAGGCCATCTGTTGCAACGATTGCCGTCGTTTGCGGCGGCGGCGACTCTGGCGATGTTGCTGGCGATGACATTGGCCACTGCCATTTCAATTCGTTCGATCAACGTTTCTCAGAGTGATCTTCGATTTGAAGAGCTGGTTGATTCTGTTTCGCTTGAAGTGGACGCTGAATTCAACAAGAGTTTGAGTGAGCTTGCTGCGATTCGAGGATTTCTAGAGGCTACTGACGATGTAACTCCGGCACAGTTTCGAACGTTCTCATCGGCACTAGAACGAGAAAATTGGTCAGTGAACGCTCTTGGCTATATCAAGAAGGTTGGCGCAGGCGATACTGCTGCTTTCAATGCGATGATGTCGGAGCAGTTACGTGATGAATTTGAGTTGGAATCAGGCGGATATCGTTCTTACTACATGCCTGTGGCGTTCACTTACCCCGAAACGCTCGGAATACTGAATCCGGGTGAAGACCTCGTATTCCATCCTCGATATACGCCTTTAATGAGCAGAGCCGAACTTGAACGGAAGATTGTCGCTTCACCTCCAGTTCCATCCGCTTCAAATCCTCATGACCAGGCCGTGGTTCTGGTGTTTACTCCAATCTTCCGACAGAGCGCTGATCAGTTCGGCAGCTCTGAACTAAGAGGATTTGGAACAGGTGTTTATCGAGTAGCCGATTTCCTCGCTGGACCCGTGGAACGTGCTGAATTGGGTGACATCGATTTTCGAGTAGTCGATATTAGCGATGGCGGTGACGGGCAAGAGGTGTTCCCGGTTCCGAATGGAACCACACAATTGGAATGGGCTACAGGTACTAGCCACGTAGTGGAATTGGATCTCGCTGGTCGTGCCTGGCAGTTGCAGTTTAGCCAGCCCGATGGTTTTGGTATTACCCGGCTTGAATCGCAGCTATGGCTGGTTGTCCTAGGCGCAGGTCTAGTGATCACTGGTTTGGCTACGGTTTCTATGTACTCGCTCATCGCAGGGCGTCAGTCGATTCAGTCTGACCTCACGCTGATGACCACTCGAATGAATATTTTGCTTGATTCGGCACTCGAATCAATTTTGCTGGTGGGGGATGACGACCGAATTGTTTGGGCGAACC
Organism: Chloroflexota bacterium; assembly: GCA_018650845.1. GTDB lineage: Bacteria > Chloroflexota > Dehalococcoidia > Lucifugimonadales > Lucifugimonadaceae > Lucifugimonas. Next base: position 165,348 of record JABIFF010000008.1, read on the forward strand.
AATCGTATGCAAACGTGTTTGGGTTCGATGATCCGGATTCGATTATCGGCACCGACTGGGAATCGGCACGTGCCGGTTCTGGTGTGAAATACGCGAATCGCCGGAAATTTATGAATCGAATTACGGAAATTAATCGCAATCAGGAATTGGCTGTAACTTCTGAAGATATTCAGATAACAGCGCCTGAAGAACGTATTCTCTCGATGACATCGGCTCCAGCCACCAGTGGCGAATCGGAATATCTCGGTCGCCTTTGGGTGTTCCGTGACGTTACGCAAGAACGCACTGTTGATCGATCAAAATCCGAGTTTGTATCAATGGTTTCGCACGAGCTGCGTACACCACTTACATCATTGACTGGGTTCCTCGAATTGGTTTTGGATGGCGCTGGCGGTGAAGTGAATCCGGGTATGGAACGATTGCTCAACAAGGCACATTCAAATGGATTGCGATTGAGTCGATTGGTTGCCGACCTGCTAGATATCTCAAGACTAGAGGCTGGAAATCTTGGACTCGAATTCAGTGAGGTTTCGCTGCAGAGTTTGGTTGCAGAACTTACTGAAGCAATGGCTCCGCAGTTCAACGAGAAGAAACTCGATATCAAAGTGAAAATTCCGGCGAAGATGCGAGCGGTTTGGGCCGATCGAGAGCGTTGTGCTCAGGTTTTCTCTAACTTGCTTACAAACGCAATTCGCTATACCCCTGATGGCGGGCAGGTTATCGTTTCTGGAAAACTACTTCGAGATCATGCTGAGATCACTGTGCGTGACACTGGGGAGGGTATTCGACCTGAAAACCAGGCGCGTATTTTCGATAAATTCGTACGAATCGCCAATAACGGAAAACGCCCTCCTGGCAGTACCGGATTGGGATTAGCGATTACGAAGACGCTTGTGGAAACTCAGGGCGGATCGATTCGACTCGAGAGCGAGTTCGGCAAGGGCTCAGCATTCACTGTTGCGTTGCCAACTGCGGAACGCCCCGACTAACTCATCGATGGGCGTGAATAGGGCGTCAGTTTCAACGTTCCAGTCGTAGCTAGATTGGGCCATGCTGCGTCATTCATTTACCTGACCGCGTGCCGGTGTGTCTGCGAGATGCAGTGCTGTGAGTGCCCTCCTAGCGAGCCTCAGCGATCAAATAGCGTCTGTGTTCAGATGAACAGGTCTACGCATCCCTAATTCAACCCGAGCAGATGGTCTTGCTCGCGATGCCGTCGTTGTTCAGCAGAGAATGCTGGTCTCTTGCGAGCAGTCTTTTGTACGTCTGGGCGATGGGGACCTTTTGTAATTCAAGGCGTTCGATAGAAGCAAGTACTTCTTCATTGACGAGGTTGATGCGGTTACAGATTTGAGAGAGGGAGCTCTCTGACCAAGTCACCACTGTTCACAGCCCGCTTAACGCGAAAATCGCCCTCCCGGACGAATCCTAGAGGGCGATTTATTATTTCTAAAGAAGCTGCGACTATGCGGCGGCTCGCTCGGAGTTTCCGAGAGGTCGAACGTATCGGTAGCCAAATTCTCGTACTGTTTCGATTAGTCGAGGTCGTTTCGGATCTTCTTCGATCTTGCCTCGTATGTAAGAAATGTAGAGTCTGACGCTATCTGTCGACGTTTCGTTCGAACTTGGACCCCAAGCAAGGTCTAAGAGCTGGTTGTGGCTCAATACCTGTCCCGGGTGCTTCAAAAGCGCAGTTAGCAATCGGTACTCGAGAGGCGAAAGTGAAATCTCGCTACCCCGTACCGTTACCAAGTGGGCCTGATGATCGATCGTAAGAACTGGGTCTGCATAGACCTGTTCGTCACGTTGAATCGAAGGCATTGAAGCACGTCGGAGGTTGGCTTCGACTCGTGCAACAAGTTCGTTCTTCGAAAATGGCTTGACTACGTAGTCGTCAGCGCCGACTTGAAGTCCCTTAACCCGATGCTGCTCGGAGCCAAAGGCTGTTAGGAAAATAATCGGTACATCGGACATCTGGCGAATTCGTTCACACAGCTCGAAGCCGTCCATCCCAGGCATTTCTAGATCGAGTAATGCCAGATCGGGGCGAGCGCTGAAGAAGGATTTAAGTGCCTCTTCGCCGCTCTCTGCAACGATAGTTTCGTAACCGGCTAATTCGAGTCGCGTTTGCACGAGTTCGAGAATGTCTGGCTCATCGTCAACAATAAGAATTTTTGGAGGCATAAATACTGACCGAAATCCGCTTGTCTAAACTCTTCCCCTAGGAAGGTTAATTTTTCGTATGAATAAAGATTAGTTTTGTGTGGAGTTTCTGACCTTCGTGTGAACCCCATGTTCGCCTACGTGTTGACGTATGGAAGAGTGTTCGCTTTCCGACACTATTGGAGTTGCTGGGAAATCCATAGGCAAACCTAAATTGCCACCATGACGTACTGTATTTTGGTATCTCTAGACCCGGGTCACGCATAGACTTTGCGTTCCTAGTAGCGTTCTTACTAATGGGAGAGAATGTTCTGAACGGTATCGAGCCAATCAAATCATCGAGCCAATCGCACCAAACGCACAGGCGTTTGACTCAGCGCCAATTCGTGTTGGTGGTGTTGAGCTTCGTCGCGATTGTTCTCACGGCCTGTTCTTCACCAGCAGTCGCAAAATTCAGTGCTACTGGTAGTGCCGGCAATGCACCTTACGAGGTGTCTTTCTTGCTTGGAGAACTTGCCGATGCTGACTCATATAGTTGGGATTTCGGTGATGGCTCGGGAAGTACCGAATCTGAACCCGTTCACACATTTGAATTTGCAGGCGATTTTGTAGTCACTTTGACGGCTTATCGGGGTGACAGTGTCGATACTTCTCAAACCTCGATATCTGTTGAACCTGGCGAGGCCGGTTGGGTGGTGCTCGAAGGTGGCGAAACGCCGGTTTCATCGTTTGAATCGACTCAATTCACCGCAAGTGCCTTCGATGTACTTGGGAACCCGATCGAAGATGCTTCATTTATCTGGAGCGTTGATGAATCGTTAGGCGATATCGATAGCTCAGGGCGTTTTGTGGCAGCGACTGATCTCGGGTCATTCGACGACGCCATATCGGTCGAATTTGAGCGACTTGGAGTTGAGGTCAGCGCCAGTGCCGATATCGAGATCACCGCGGGCTCGCTTCATAAATTTTCTATATCACCTACTGTTCTAGATCTTCGGGTGGGTGGCGCAGAGACGATTGAAGTGCAAGCGGTCGATGAAGCCGGACATGTACTTGACTCAGCTCTTGTGTTGTTTACGCCGCTGCGAGATGGCGATCTAATCGACTCGACCGGGTTATTCACGGCTGGCTTGGGCGCATCTGGCGAAGATATCGAACTCGTGACAATCGAAGTGGAGCTAGATGGCAAGGCGATCGAAGCGACTATTTCAGGAACGATCCGACCCGGCATCCTCGAACAGGTTCATGTCTCGGCATTGCCTACGGTGATGGAGGTCGGTGATTCAATTCAGCTTTCATCGTTCGCCACCGATAGATTCGGCAACGAGTTGGAGCTGGATGAACTGGTTTGGAGCGTATCGAACCCTGATATCGGCTCGATAACCGAATCGGGATTGTTTACGGCCGGAACAACCGCTGGTGAACACACAGACACTGGAATCACAGCCCGCGGCACTCTCAACAAGATTGAATCTGTCACTGTCGCTCCACTGACGATCATCGCTGGCGGTGTTGAGTTTATTCACATCGTGCCAGACGGTGATTCAGTTCCAATCGGCGCAGGCTCGCCATTTGTAGTTTTGGCTACCGACGTCAATGGGAACATCATCGATGTGCCCGAAGAGGAATTCGAATATGAGTACTCAATCGGTGGTCGTGGTCAGGAAGTAGCGGTATTTATCGCTGGTTACGAGATCGGTGATTTTGAGAACGCTATTACCGTGACTTTGCCCGCAGGGGCGGCTGGAAATGACGAAGCTCTAGTTGTTCAGTCAGACATCACTGTGCGACAGCGATCTTCAAACATCATCGCTGTGGAAGTTGTCGATCAAGACGGTGGCGGAATCTTCCTGATCGATCTGGAAACAGCGCAGCTCGGGTCGGCTGACACTAGCTTCAGCGAGAACGGCATGGTCGAGCTATCGCCATCGTGGTGGCCTGATGGTTCCAGGCTCGTTTATGTGTCTGATCCAACTGGACAACTCCAGGTGTACACGTTGGAGTTGGCGAGTCGAGAGATACTGCAGATCACTGACGTTGCCGGCGGTGTTTCGATGCCTAATATTTCGTCCGACGGAAGTTCAATCGTGTTTGTGAGCTTGGCGAGCGATCAGTGGCAGCTATATGTGGCTGATATTCCTGAGGACGTTGCCACGAACCCGGTCACACTGGAATCATCCGTGCGTATCAGCCCCGATGACACCGCACAGCACATTCTTCCGTATTGGTCGCCCGACGGCATGACAATTCTGGCATCGCAGAACACTTCTGAAGGACTCGTTCGAGTCATGCTGTTCGATCCTGCAGTAGAACTCGAACCTGAAGTTATAGGTCCGTTTGGAAGTGTTGGTTTTGGATGGGATCCAGATGGCAAAAGTATTCGAGTTGGACTTGCGACCGCAGATGGGGCACTTGATCTTGGAACACTGGAGTTGGGCACGACGACCCCAGTATTTATTGAGCCCGGGTTGGAATTCTTGGTAGCCGCATGGGCTCCAGACGGTTCTGAGGTAGTGGCAATCGATTCACTGCTGGGAGCAGGGTGGTTGCTGGATTCAGATGGGACAGGTCTGCGAAGGGTTGTGGATGCTGCACAGGTTCCAACTCGAATGTCATGGCGCCCACGTGAATACGGCGATCCAGTGCCGATTCCGGCGTTCGAGGGTGAGCCAGCCATGCTTGAACCGGGTGATGAGCTACGTGGGCCTGTTGGCGCACTAGATACGTCACTGAGCTACTCGGCCGTAATTTCGACCGATGCTGGCGATATTGAACTTGAGCTATTCGACAATGTCGCCCCGATGACCGTCGAGAATTTCGTGAACCTTTCCCGAACTGGTTTCTACGATGGGCTTGAGTTCCAGCGGGTTATCGAAAAGTTCGTTTCGCAAGCTGGTGATCCGCCGGGTGGCGAAGATGGGGCTGGCTATATCTTCAACGACGAATTTAGTCGAGGGTTATCGCACGATTCCGCTGGTGTCCTATCGATGGCAAACGCTGGGTCGAACACAAACGGTAGCCAGTTCTTCATTACTCACGCTGCAGCCAATTGGCTCGATCCTTACGAGAACGATGTTGCCAAGAATTGCGCCGACGACAATGTGTCATGTCACACAATATTCGGGCGTGTAACCAACGGATTAGAGATTGTCACAGGCATGACTGAGCGCGATCCTGAGACCGCTACGGAACCGGCTGTGAAAATACTAGGTATCTTGATTGTTGAGAGCTAGGTAATTTTCGTGTTCGGTTTCGGAACTGGCCAAAAGCTCATTTAGATAGTGGATTATGCACGGAGAATCGCTTGTCACAACGAACTGAAATTCGCAGCCACATAACGCACTTAGAGTGTTCGTTATCGGGTGAAGCATGTGGGCACGAGCTTCCGCATCGGCTAAACCCCAAGAACGGCAAGCCTTATCTCGCACGCTACGACCTTGCCGCCGCCGCTGAAACCATGACCAAAGAGTCGATGGCTGGCCGTGAACCGAACATGTGGCGGTATCGAGAAGTGATGCCTGTGATCGATCCCGCGAACATCGTTACGCTGGGTGAAGGATTTACTCCACTACGCGAGGCAAATCGCTTAGGGAAGCATCTGGGCATGAGCTCGCTACTCATCAAGGATGAGGGCGTAAACCCAACCGGTTCATTCAAGGCGCGTGGTCTTTCGGCGGCTGTTTCTAAGGCTCTCGAACTGAAGCAGATGAAACTCACCATGCCTTCAGCCGGGAACGCCGCTGGCGCAATGTCGGCGTATGCAGCCGCAGCGGGCATGGAAGCTCACGTGTACATGCCAAAGGACGCTCCGATCGCCAATCAGATCGAGTGTGTCGCCTATGGTGCAGAACTTAATTTGGTCGATGGCTTTATCACCGATGCAGGGCGAATTTCGGGTGAAGCTGCAGAAGAGCACGGCCTGTTCGATGTTTCGACCCTCAAAGAGCCGTACCGCGCTGAAGGCAAGAAGACGATGGGCTACGAGATAGTCGAGCAGCTCGGATTTGAAGTTCCCGACGTCGTGATTTACCCAACGGGGGGCGGAACCGGTATCGTCGGTATTTGGAAAGCTCTCGATGAGATGGAGCAACTTGGTTGGATCGGATCAGAACGCCCACGAATGATCTGTGTTCAAGCAGAAGGCTGTTCTCCGCTAGTGAATGCCTACAACAAGGGTGAAGAGTTCGCTGAGCCGTTCCCGAATCCTTCGACTCTGGCGGCTGGAATGCGAGTACCGGCAGCAGTTGGCGATTTCTTGGTGATTAGGGCAGTGCGGGAGAGCGGTGGAACGGCGTTGACTGTTACCGACGACCAGATGGTCGATTCAGTACGAGATATGTCGACGTTCGAGGGAATCTTCCCTGCACCAGAAGGCGGAGCAACGCTATCGGCGCTGCAGAAGCTGCTGGATTCTGGAGAAATCGCCAAAGACGAGCGCGTAGTGCTTCTGAATACCGGTTCGGCAGTGAAGTACCTGGACGTTCTCGGGCCAGCACTAGGACTCTAAGGACTAAACCTTCGGAGCATCCCACGTCGTGACGTGGCTTAGAGTGCCATCGGGGAACGCCGATGTGTACTCGTTCGCCAGCATTCCGAGAATTACCGAATTGTGCCTTGCGCCATCATGCGGCCGGCTTTGTCTCAGTGTTCCTTCGTGCTGGAAGCCAATGTGTTCGAACATCGCACGTGCAGCCGTGTTGTATTCAGGAACGTCGACCCATGCTCGGTGAAGACCTAGATGCTCGAAAATGTGTTCAAGCATGGCGATAACACCTGAAGTGCCGTAGCCATGGTGCCACAGGGCTTTTTGGCCGATTAGCACTGAAATTTGGGCATCGCCTAAGGCTTCATCGATCGAAAGTTGACCTTCGCCGATATGTTCGCCTGAGAGCGTGTAAACAGAGAAGATGTCACGATGGGGTTCGTGATGAGGGTCGTGGAACACTTCGTCCCAAGCCTCTTCGGAAGCACCGATCATGTCTTTGGGTTCGTAACCCAAGTGGGCGGCATCACCATAGGTGTATCTGCCGAACCAAGCATCTGAAACTTGGGGATCGTCTAACCAATCGGCAAGGCGTTGAACGTCATCACGGGTAACCGGGCGCAACTCAACTAATGAGGGCACATCGTCCTCCTTAAATCTGTTGTGTCAGGGCCACGTAATGTGCGATCAAAACGGCGTACCGCTGAGAGCGACATCTGGGCCAGAGCCGCAGTATACCGGAACTCAGTTTGAAGACTTCGCCGTGCGAGATGCACCGAGTGTTTTCTTACAGGGAAGGTGGAATTTGCATTAGCTGATACGATGCTCCCATTCAGTTGGTACACCGTTCAATAGTGGATGGGGCTGGCCAGCTATTTGAATATTAGATTGAATTCGAGGTAGATATGTCTGATCACTGGAAGATGGAAGCCGAGATTGAATACTGTGTGCCATGTGGCTACGCAAACCTTGCAGCGAACATGGTTAGCGAGTTATTTCAGGCAGCAGGACCAGCGCTTGCAATCTCACTCAAGCCGGGCCACAGCGGTGCTTTCAAAGTAACTGTTGATGGTCGAGTTCTCTGGGACAAGAAGGACCAGGGGCGATCGCCACACATCATGGAAGTAAAAGAGCTGAAGGCTACAGTTGCCAACATGCTCGAATCTGGCGCTGTTATTCAGTCCAACTAAGTTCGGTTGAATTCGTCTATCGGTGGGAATCACCAATAGGCAGAGTCTTGGAGATAGATATGGCCGATGTACCGGCGAAAGTTCACGCTGAGATCGAATACTGCGTTCCCTGAAGCTACCACTCTGTGGCTTTCTGGATGGGAAGCGAACTTGCTGCGGCCGGTGGATCGCAGATTGCGGTGACGTTAACTCCCGGTCAGGCCGGTGTGTTTAGGTTCACTTTGAACGGTGAAGTAGCCTTCGACAAGGGTGAAGTTGGGCGTTACCCGACATTGCCTGATGCGAAAGAAGTGAAGGCTAAGGTCATCAACATGATCGAAGCCGTAACTGCGTAACGAACCGACGTTTTTGAGACATCGAGCGTATTAAGAACATGAGAACGCCCCTGCAGGCATTGCAGGGGCGTTTTTTATTGTTCGAAAAAGCTATTCGATGAAGTACCATGATCTAGCTCGAATCCATAGGATTTGGGCTTTAGCCACCTCGTCCGAACGTTCTTCTGGAGTTAGCACGTGAAAGCCGCAGTCCTTCTTGAATCTAAAAAGCCCATGCCAATCATGGAGCTTGACCAGTCGGAGCCTAAAACCGGCGAAGTGCGAGTGAAGATGTCGGCTGCGGGCATTTGTGCCTCAGACCACCACGTAATGACGGGCGACAACCCGACACCGATGCCGATTGTTCTCGGTCACGAGGGCGCAGGTGTTATCGACGCTGTAGGACCCGGTGTTTCGAGCGTAAAAGTGGGCGACCGCTGCGTGCTTTCGTTTGTAGCGAACTGTGGTCACTGTCGATCATGCCGAGAAGGCCTATCGAATATTTGTGACACAAATCGTGAGACGGGCACACGTCAGTACGACGGAACGTTCCGGCTTCACACTGACGATGGCACTGAAGTGCACCAGTTTGCAAAGCTGGGCGTATTTGCTGAATCGATCATTGTTCCTCAGCAGGCTTGCTACCCGATGCCAGATGACGTTCCGATGGATGTCGCTGCGCTGATCGGTTGCTCAGTTACGACAGGTGTTGGTGGCGTTATCAACCAGCCTGGCATGCGAGCTGGAATGACTATCGCTGTTATCGGAGCTGGTGGAGTTGGACTGAACGCTCTACAGGGCGCTCGACTGATGAACGCAGCGAAGGTGATCGCTGTAGATATTTCCGACCACAAGCTCGAATTTGCGTACAAGTTTGGTGCGACAGACGTTATCAACTCTAAAAACCAGGATCCAATTGCTGCTATTCAGGAATTGACCGATGGCGGAGTTGATTTTGCGTTCGACACGTTCGGTCACAAAATCACCACCGAGCAGGCTTATCACTCAACCCGCAAGGGCGGCACGACTGTGGTTGTTGGGCTTGCTCCCGACGGCATGGGGGCCGATATTCCGCTGGTCGAGTTGGTCAGGAATCAGAAGACTCTTGTTGGTAGCTATTACGGATCGGCAAGCCCTCACGAAACGTTTGGCAAGCTGCTGGAGTTCTATCGTCAGGGGAAGATCGACGTGGGCGGAATGGTCACACGTAAGTACAAACTCGACGAAATTAACGAGGCTTATGCAGCTCTAGAACGTGGCGAAGATGGTCGAGGTGTGATCGTTTTCGATTAGTTAGTCGTCTTTTCGGTTAGGGCGGCGGGTGAATATTGGTGAAACCCGTATGTTCGATCCATATGCGATCCATATGGTTTGTTCATTTTTTCACTTGCTGCTAAATCGGGCGACTGCTATGCTCCAAATCGGCTTTTTCGAAGGCCATTTAACCCTTAATTGGTAACCAGTAATCGGTAGTTGATGTTCGAGGATTATTTCAGGCAGTACGCGCTGCTCATTATTTTCGCTGCTGCGGCAGTGACCGTTCCTATTGGAATGCTGACAATGAGCTATCTGGCACAGTTCATTAAAGTCAGGCCGTCACGCCCTACAGCAGTTAAAGAAAGCGCTTACGAAGGCGGTATGCCTCCGTTCAGTGGTCGACCTGCCAGATTCAACTTCCGCTACTACCGTTACGCTCTGCTTTTCGTAGTGTTCGATGTTGAAACGGTGTTCCTGTTTCCATGGGCAGTTAAGTACGGAGTGATGACTCGCCAGTTCGGGTTGGCTGCACTTGCTGCAGTGTTTATTTTCTTGATCGTCGTGACATTTGCCTACGCTTACGCTTGGCGCAAACAGGATCTTGAGTGGGTGACAAACGATGACCGGTCCTAAATTGATCGATCCATACGGTGCACCTGCTGGGGCTGATCCTCGTGGGGCATTGCAGTCGATCACTCTCGACTTAGACCGCACTGAGGGTGATTCAGTCAACAGGATGAAGTCGACTCACCTTGAGCCGTTTCCCGATCCTGTTCTCGAAGTTCCCGATGAGCTAAAGCGCAGCGTTATCGTCAGTTCTGTCGACTATTTGTTGAACTGGGCCCGGAAATCTTCGGTATTCCCACTGCAGTCAGGACTTGCTTGCTGTTCGTTCGAGATGATTAGCGCAGCCATGGCTCGCTTTGACCTTGCACGTTTCGGTATGGAAGCGATGCGAGCTTCTCCTCGACAGGCCGACTTGTTGATCGTTGCTGGAACATTGACCTGGAAAATGGCAGTTCCGCTTCGACGTCTTTACGACCAGATGGCAGAGCCTCGCTGGGTTATTTCCATGGGCGTGTGTGCCACATCTGGCGGGCCGTACTACCAGAGCTACTCGGTTGTGCCTGGTGTGAATCACATCATGCCGGTCGACGTTTACGTTCCGGGATGTCCGCCACGTCCGGATGCTCTTCTATACGGCATCATGCAGCTTCACGACAAGATTCGTCGATACAGCCTTAACGGGCAGGCGGCAGGCCAGGAATGACCACTGTTTGGAGTGGGACCGCACTAGCTGAAGCTATCGAAGCCTTCGCACCCGGCTCTGTTGAGTCGAGCGCTGGCACCGATGTTTGGTTGAAGCCGGAATCTATTTCTACCGTTTGCGAAGGACTCAAGACACGTTCTGAGTTCAAATTTGATCTGCTCAGCAGTCTTACCGCAGTCGATTACATTAACCACTTCGAGGTTGTTTATCACCTCACTTCACTGCCAATGAATTCATCGGCAGTTTTGAAGTCACGAGTGGGTCTTGGTCGATCAGATGCCTCCATTGCCAGCGTTGTGCCGATTTGGCGTGGTGCTGACTATCAGGAGCGAGAAGTTTGGGACCTCATGGGTATCCGCTTCGAGGGTCATCCTAACCACAAGCGAATCATGCTGTGGGAAGGCTACCCAGGTCACCCGCTTCGCAAGGACTATGTGACTTACGACCAGTCGATTGCATCGTCAGCCCCAGATGATCGCGATGGTGGCGAGTAATGGCAATCAAGACTCAGCCAGTAACCGTAAACCTCGGGCCTCAGCACCCATCTACGCACGGAGTGTTCCGTATGCGTGTGATGTTCGATGGTGAGGAAATTGTCGATGTAGAGCCAATTTTCGGCTACTTGCACCGTGGTTCCGAAAAACTTGCGGAAGAGCGCACATATACCCAGATTATTACGTTGACCGACCGTATGGATTACGTGTCGTCGATGCTCAATAACCAGGGATACATTCTTGCAGTTGAAAAACTGGCTGGAATTGAGCCTTCACCTCGTGGCGTGTGGCTGCGAATGATCGCTTCAGAGCTACAGCGAATAGCTTCGCACCTTGTTGCAACAGGATTCCTTTTGCAGGACCTTGGAGCGCTAGGTACTCCGCTCATCTACGCAATGCGTGAGCGTGAAAATATTCTTGATCTGTTCGAAATGCTTTGCGGCGCTCGAATCACAAACTCTTACCTGCGTCCCGGTGGAGTGTTCATGGACGCTCCTGATGAGTTCTGGCCAGCGCTTGATCGTGGGCTCGACGATATCGTCAATACCATCGACGAGCTCGAGACATACCTCAGCGGCAACGAAATCGTGTTCTCTCGTACTAAGGGCACGGCTGTTCTGCCGCCTGAACTGCTAATCAACGCTTCGATCACAGGCCCTATGCTGCGAGCAAGTGGTGTTGACTGGGATCTGCGTCACCGTGCGCCATATGACTACTACGACAAGATTTCGTTCGAGCGAATATTGCACACTGCTTCTGATAACTACGCCCGGTACTGGGTGAGGGTTCAGGAAGCGCGTGAGAGTGTGAAGATCATCAAGCAGTGCATCGAGCAAATCGAACCCGGTGAAGTACGACCTTCATTCGACGAAGTTCCTCGCCTGATCCGTCCGCCTGCTGGCGATGCATACGCAGCTATCGAAGGCTCGAAGGGTGAACTTGGTTTCTACCTAGTGAGTGATGGCAGCATTGCGCCGTACCGAATGCACGTTCGTGCTTCTTCGTTGATCAACCTGACACTGCTGAGAGAGATGCTCATTGGTGGTCAGTTTGGTGACTTATTTGTAACTTTCGGTAGTGTCGATTTGAACATGGGTGAGGTGGACCGGTAATGAACCAGGCCATGCTCGATAACTCGCTCTGGCGAAACATCTACTGTGTGCTCGCTGGCGACAGCGCCCAGTGTGCTTCTCGTGACTACTCTGCCGGATTACTTCCTGGTGGCTTGGAGTGGCTCGCATTCTTGCTAGCTGCTGCTGCGATCATCGGATTGGTGATCAACGGAATACTCGGTGGAGTGATTGTTCTAATCTGGGGTGAACGACGATTATTCGGTCGATTCCAGTCACGAACTGGTCCAAACCGATGGGGTCCGTGGGGAACACTGACTTCGGTCGCTGACGCAGTCAAAACTATGTTTAAAGAGGACTTGGTTCCTGCTGATGCAGACCGAATCCTGTTCAACCTTGCTCCGATATTAATTGCGGCACCGGCGTTGCTGGTGTTCTCGGTAATCCCGTTCGGTGTTGGTACTTATGTCGCCGATCTGAACATTGGATTGCTGTTCATCATGGCAGTTACGTCGCTGACCACTCTCGCCGTACTTACGGCTGCATGGTCTTCGGGGAACCGTATTGCGATTCTTTCTGCTTTGCGTTCGGTTGCTTTGCTTATCAGCTACGAAATTCCGATGGCATTGGCGGTTGTCGGTGTGATCATGCTTGCTGGTTCAATGTCGCTTGGGGACATCATTGCGGCTCAAGGCGTGCCATTTATATTGGTTCAACCGCTTGGGTTCTTCGTGTTCTTCATTGCTGCGATGGCAGAGATGGCACGAGCTCCGTTCGACCTTACTGAAGCTGAATCGGAACTTGCTGCCGGTTATTTGAACGACTATGCCAGCATGAAGTTCGGTTTGTTCTTCCTTGCTGAATTCATGGCAGAACTTTCGACTTCAGCCATTGTTACTACGCTGTTCCTGAGCGGTTGGAGAGGGTTCGACCCGATTCCTTCGCAGTTCTGGTTCATCGCAAAGTTGATAGCGGTTCTGTTCGTGATCATCTGGTTCCGAATGACTCTGCCTCGACTGCGTGTTGACCAGGTGCTGAAATTCGCTTGGAAGGGTCTGTTCGAGTTGACGATGATCAACATCATCGTGACTGCGATATTGATCGCCATCTGGCCACAGCCGACTACTGGTCAGCTTTGGATGATGGCTGCGATCAACTGGCCTGTAGCGATTATCTCTATCTGGGGCGTTAGCAAGTTGCTTGGCACACCGGCTTACGACAAGCCACAGCCAACTGCTGAAGCTCCAACTTACCCGGTTGCTAGCGAGTCGATTCCGGCTGGCTCGGTTCTGGGCGCAGAAAAAGGAGGCGACTAATGATCGGTCTTGGTTTGCCTCGTGGCTTTGTGGTCACTCTCAAGAACTTCATTCGACCTCCGGTTACTGAACAGTACCCGGACCGACACGTTGGTCTGTTAGGCGCTGCTAAAGAAGCTGGGATGAACCCGTTCCAGTTCTTGGTGAAAAAGCCTGCTGATTCGCTGAAGGCAATTGCCGGTCTCGCGACTGTTCCGGTTGCTGTGAAGCAGTCGCCTCGATTCCGCGGAAACGAGTTCACATATTTCGAAGATCGATGTACTGCTTGCGCAAGCTGTGCGAAGTACTGCCCATTGGGAATTATTGAGATCGTCAGTGTTCCTGGCAAGATCGATGCACAAGAAGGTGAGAGCTACAAGCTCGAAGTCTTCGACATCGATATCGGACGCTGCATGTTCTGTGGTCTGTGTGTAGAAGCATGTCCTTACGACGCTCTTCACATGGGCACCAACTTCGAGCGTTCTAAGTACGTTCGAGACGAACTAGTTATTACGAAGGAAGAACTGTTCGACGCTCCGAAGCGTCCGAGCGCGTTCTACCGTCCGCAGTTCGAGGAAAAAGGATTCGATCCGTTCAAAGAAACGATCGAAGATTTCCACGATGCTGGTCGTCACGAGCAGAAGACCTACGACGAACTTAAGAAGAAGTGGGTCGACGAACGATGATGGAAGTTTCCACATTGACCACTATCGCCTTCTGGGCCGCTTCGGCGATGACGCTTGGCTTTGCAGCCATCGTTGTGACTCAGCGCGACGTGTTCAGGGCGGCTATCGCTCTGGCAGGTTCGTTCTTGGGCGTTGGTATTTTGTATTTCGTGCTCAGCGCTGAATTCGTCGGTGTTGTGCAAATTTTGGTTTACGTCGGAGCGATTTCAGTTCTGATGGCGTTTGCTGTGATGTTCATTCAGGACATCGCTTCAGGTAGTCGACCTGCACAGGGTCGATTGGTTGGAGTAGCGGCTGCGTTACTGATATTCGCAGCACTGGCATTTGCTGTCTACAACACGACCTGGACGTCGATGGACGAGCTTGGCACCGATCAGGTAGCTGCCCTAACTGAGGGCTTCTACGAGGTAGGTGAGGGCGATGACATTCAGATCAGCCTTACCGAGCCAACGGATGACGACGCAGTGGTTGTTGAGAATGGCGGAGTGTTAGTCGATAGCACTGGCTCTGTTGGTGTGCTTCTCGTTCGTGAGTACATGCTTGCGTTCGAGATTATCGGTTTACTACTTGTAGCTTCACTCATCGGTGGACTGCTTCTGATGCGTGATCGAAAAGAATCTGAGCCTGAGAAAGGAAGTGCCTCGGTATGACAATCGAGAACGTCCTTCTAGTTTCAGCCGCATTATTTGCAATTGGCGCTTACGGCGTGGTTTCACGACGAAGCCTGATCACTGTGATCATGTCGCTTGAGCTCATGTTCAACGGTGTGGTTATCGCTGCTGTAGCGTTCAGCCGATTCACCCCTTCGGCTGCATTGCTGAGTGGAGATCCGCTAACTGCTGAAGCGATTCGATCCGCATTGACGGGTCACGCTTTCGCAATATTTGTTACTGCAGTCGCCGCTGGTGAAGCGGCTCTTGCGTTCGCTCTTGTGTTCGCTATGTATCGAGCAACGGAATCGGTAGAAATTACCGATGCCTCCGAGATGAAGAACTAGCTATGTGGGTTGACTACAAAAAGACGCCAAACCTCATATCTGCGCAGATGTGGAAAGACCTACTCGAAGGAGAAGGTCTGCCGACTAAGCTCATTCCCGAGGGCGATATCCTCGACTGGGCTGAAGATGCGACTTTCAGGGTGATGGTTCCTAAAGGTCGAGAACACGTGGCAGACGAAATTTTGAGAAAGCTGTAACAGGGAATATCTGTGATCACTGAAGGCCTAGCCTGGCTCATAATCGCCCTCCCCATCGCCGCAATGCTGGTGAATGGAGTACTGGTGCGCGCCTTCGTTGGTTCCAATTCGAAGTACGCCGGTTACATCACGGTGGCTGCCATTGGTGGATCGTTCGTACTGTCGCTGATGACACTGGCAACGGTGATGTCAGATGGCCCACTTCATGTTGATACTCACGATTGGATCGCTATTGGCGGTTTGAATCTCACGTTTGGTCTGATGGTCGACCAGCTGACATCGATCATGCTGGTAGTCGTCACGGGAGTTAGCTTGCTTGTCCAGATTTATGGACAGGCTTACATGCATGGCGATAAGAGCTACACACGCTACTTCACGTACATGGCGTTGTTTACGGCTTCGATGCTGGGACTCGTTCTTTCTGGGAACCTGATTCAGATATTTGTCTTCTGGGAACTTGTTGGTGTTTCGTCGTACTTGTTGATCGGATTCTGGATGGATCGTCCTACGGCTGCCGCGGCTGCCAAGAAGGCGTTCTTGATGACGAGGTTCGGTGACTTCGGATTCTTGCTCGGAATTCTGTATCTCTACTCGCAGAGTTCGTCGTACATGGATATTTCTACTCTGTACCACGAAATCGAAGCTGGTCACATCGCCGTTGGAGTAGCCACTTGGGTATCTCTAGGTCTCTTGGCCGGTGCGATTGGTAAGTCGGCGCAGTTCCCACTGCACAACTGGCTTCCAGATGCCATGGAAGGTCCGACATCTGTATCTGCACTGATTCACTCGGCAACAATGGTTACTGCCGGTGTGTTCCTGGTTGCACGATTCTTCCCGCTGTTCGAGCACTCGGACGCAATGACACTTGTTGCTCTAATCGGTGGATTCACAGCTGTATTCGCAGCAACTATGGGTCTGGTTGCCAACGATATAAAACGTGTATTGGCGTATTCGACTGTCTCTCAGCTGGGTTACATGATGCTGGCATTGGGAGTCGGCGCGTACGCTCCTGCGATATTCCATTTGTTTACACATGCATTCTTCAAGGCAGCATTGTTCTTGGGTGCAGGTTCGGTTCACCACGCTTCAGGTACGTTCAACATGAACTACATGGGCGGACTCAAGAAGCACATGCCTCGAACCTACTGGGGCATGGTGATTGCAAGCTTGAGTCTTGCTGGACTCTTCCCGTTCTCAGGTTTCTGGTCTAAGGACGAAATTCTGGGTCACGCTGCTGAAGTCGGCACGACTACGGGCAACATTGTTCTCGCACTTGGTCTAGTAGCTGCTCTGATGACGGCGTTCTACATGTTCCGAGCGATCTTCCTTACTTTCCATGGTGAATGGAAGGGCGGAGGCGAGAAGGAAATTTCAGACGCTGAAGAAGCTGGCGAACCACTTCCAGTTGGTAGTGCGCATTCCCACTTTGGCGAATCGCCATGGTTGATGGTCGGACCGATCATGCTGTTGGCTGTTCTCGCAATTGGTATCGGATTCTTCTCTAACCCATTGGTGGAAGTTGGCGAAATCGACAAGCACGCATTCGCTCACTACATAACGTCTAACCACGAAGTGTTCCCGATCGATGCCGATGGTGGTCATACCGCGGCCAAGCACGCTGGGTCGTCACCTGAGTTCAACGTACCGGTCGCTGTTATTTCGACAGTTCTGGCTGTAGCTGGAATTGGTCTTGCTTATCTGATGTACATCAAAGGCTCGATATCGCCTCAGGCGATGGGAGCCAGATTCCAACCGCTCTACAACCTCATGTTCCGTAAGTACTACTTCGATGAGTTGTACGAGAACGTTGTTGTTCGCAAAGGCTTCTACAAGTACGTAGCCGATGCGCTTCGATGGTTCGATGAGCACTGGATCGATAACGCAAACGTCTACATTTCCAATTGGGTAAGCCGGATTGGAAAGAGCGGGGCACTAGTTCAAAACGGTCAAACACAGACCTACGCAGTCGGCATGGTCGTCGGCGTGGTCGCAGTAGTCGCAGCATTCTTGCTATGGGGCTAATAACGCACGTGGAATTTAGCGCAAGCAAAACCGAATATTTTATAAACGTAATTGTTGGCGATGTAGTCGAACGGGGAGTTTGCCTTGTTTGATGGATTGCTGACGATAACGGTCTTCTTGCCTGCAGCGGTTGCGCTGCTGGTGACGCTGTTCGCACGTGGCGAAAACGCCGATCAGCAGATCCGATGGATCTCGATTGGTGCGACCGTTGTTACGTTCGCTTTGAGCGTATTGGTGTTCGTTGGATACGATCAGAGTGCCGGCGGCATTCAGATGATCGACCACTTTGAACGCTGGATTCCAATCGACGCACTTCGATCTTCATACCTACTTGGTGTCGACGGTCTAAGCGCACCTCTAGTGTTGCTGACCGGAATACTGGGTATGGCGGCGGCTCTTGGTTCATGGAGAATCAAGAAGCGCGTTCGAGAATACTTCCTGTGGTTGCTGCTACTAGAAACGGCAGTATTCGGCGTATTCGTATCGCTCGACCTGCTGTTGTTCTTCATCTTCTTTGAATTTGAACTCATTCCAATGTTCATGCTCATCGCTATATGGGGTAGCGGTCGACCACGTTACTCGGCGATGAAGTTCGTGTTGTTCACCCTTGCTGGTGGCGCGTTCATGCTGGTTGCCATATTGGCGATTTACGTTTCGCCTGACGTGAATACGCTGGCGATGGTTTCTATACCTGAACTCGGAATAACCGGAATTCCTGAGCTAATGGCGGGTGCTGATCTTGCTGCACCGGCTGCTCTTATATTTGGATTCTTCTTTATTGCGTTCGCAGTGAAGCTTCCTCTGTGGCCTGTTCACAGCTGGCTCCCTGACGCTCACACAGACGCTCCAACGGCTGTTTCTGTGATGTTGGCGGGTGTGCTGCTGAAGATGGCTGGTTATGGCTTGCTGCGAATCAACTTGGGCTTCTTCCAGGAGACCAAAGGGTTCACGATTCACGATGTTGCTGGAGCGATGTCGATCGTGGCTGCAATTTCGGTTATCTACGGTGGAATCATCACGATTCGCCAGACAGATATGAAACGGCTGATCGCGTATAGCTCGATTAGTCACATGGGATTTGTGATGCTCGGTGTTGCTGCTGTGGGAACATCCGCTGCGCAGACATCGGCTGCTGGTTTGAACGGTGCTGCATTGCAGATGTTCACTCACGGTACGATCACTGGCCTCGCCTTCCTCATGGTTGGTCTTTCATACGACCGAACTCACACACGACATATTCCTCACCTCGGTGGATTGTGGAAGAAGATGCCGCTTATTGCGATCTTCTTCTTGATCGCCGGATTCGGTTCGCTCGGTCTCCCTGCACTTTCTGGCTTCGTTGCAGAAATCATGGTGTTCTTGGGTACGTTCTCAGTTTGGCCGTGGGCAACTGGTGTGGCAGCGTTTGGTGTTGTTCTGGCAGCTGGTTACACGCTCTGGATGGTTCAGAGAGTGTTCTTCGGCGAGCGACCGGCTACACCGGGTCTTTCAGACGAGGTGTACGACAACCTGACCGACGCCAACTGGGTCGACATGATCCCAGTTATTGCGTTGGCAGCTCCTATTTTCATCGTGGGCATCTGGCCTTCAGTGGTTACAGATATGTTCGATATTGGTATTCAGGCGGTGCTTAGGTAATGACTGCACATGATTACTGGGTACTGTCCCCGGCGATAGCGATGGCGCTGTTGGCTCTTGTGACGATTTCTGTCGATCTCGTTACGCGCAACATGGCCAAGGTCTCGACCGTGGCTTTCCTGGGGCTTTCTGCACCGATCATTCTCACTCTGAACCTTTGGTTTGGTTGGTTTGGCGATCCTGCAACTGCGCGTGAGGCTACTGGAGTAGCTGAGCTTGGCTCCGCTCTATTTGGGAGTGTTGAGACAGATCGTTTCGCACTATTCTTCGACTTCCTGTTGCTCACTGTTACGGCAGGAACAATTCTCGCGTCGGCGAAGTACATCGCCAGCGATCGCATGAAGGACTACGGCGGCGAGTTTGTTTCGCTGGTGCTGTTGTCAGTCACGGGAATGATGATTCTCGTATCAGCTACAGAGCTGATCACGATTTACGTTGCGCTTGAACTCACAGCTCTACCGGTGGTCGCACTTGCTGCGATTCACCGCACGAAGCAGGGTGTTGAAGCTGGCACGAAGTTCTTTGTGCTCTCAGCCATTTCAAGTGCGATCCTGCTCTACGGATTTGCTTACATCTACGGCTACACGGGAAGCACGCATCTCGATGTGATCATGAATCGATTGGCCGTACTACCAACCGAAGCTGGTGTGCCGTTCGGTTCATACGCAGTTTTGCTCTCGGTGATCATGATCGTTGCTGGATTCGGCTTCAAGATGGCTGTGGTTCCTTGGCAAATGTGGGTTCCTGATGTTTATCAGGGTGCTCCAACACCCGTAGCTGCATTCTTGTCGGTGGCATCGAAGGCCGCTGCGTTCGCTGTGATCATGCGAATTATGTACGTAGCATTCGGCGATCCTGTGTTGATGCAGGATTGGTCGGGACTATTTGCGATCCTTGCCGCGGTGACGATGACAGTCGGTAACACGCTGGCGCTTTCGCAATCGAATATCAAACGACTTCTTGGTTACTCGACCATTGCTCAGGCCGGTTACATCTTGGTTGGTGTGGCTTCGGTGCCTGCGAACCAGGTCGGAGCAAGCTTCGCTGGGGCAGGTCCTCAGGGCGTGCTTTATTACCTCGCCGGATATGCATTTACGAACTTGGCAGTGTTCTTCGCTGTGATTGCGATTACATCACGAACTAACGACGATTCGATCGAAGGTCTAAACGGCCTACTGAAACGATCGCCATTGTTGGCTGGGTTACTGGTGTTTGGTTTGCTCTCGCTACTTGGCATGCCGCCAACCGTTGGTTTCATGGCGAAGGTTGTGGTGTTTGGATCGGCGATCAACGCTAATCTCACTTGGCTGGCTGTAATCGGCGTGGTCAACACAGTGATCGCTGCTTACTACTACTTGCGAGTGATTCGGGCGATTGTGTTCGAAGATGCAGCTGATGAATCGACGTTCAGTGCCGACAAGCCTCTGCTGGCAGCTGCTGGTGTAGCCGCTGTCGGAGCTGGTGTGTTTGGTCTTGCGCCGTTCTTGCTACTTGAATTTGCCGAACAGGCGCTCTCGATCATTCCAGCGATCATTCCGGGCATCTAATCGCGGTTACTGGCGACTCGCTCTAATACTGGGCGACAGTAAACTGTTTTTACTTTCGGATTTACGAACTGAAATTAGCGATCATGCCCAGCTATCACAATATCGGAATAGTTCACAACGGCGAGTTAGCCGAAGCGGGAGAGCTTGCCCGAAAACTCACCACGACCTACAGCGATGGTCGAGAGTGGTGGTTGGCGACACAATCTGATCTGCACGAACAGGCCGATAAGCTTGCCGAATCTGACCTAATTATTACCATCGGTGGTGACGGCACGATCCTTCGAGGCGCACATGCCGCCGCATCTCAGGATATCCCGATTCTAGGAATCAACATGGGGCGAGTAGGCTTCATGAGCGACATCGAAAATGTCGACGCTCTTGATGGAGTTGGCTGGTATCTGGAAGGCAACGCCCGTATCGAGCAGCGGTTTATGCTTAAAGCTGTGGTCGCCAACGGTACTGATGAACCGGTATCTGTATTGGCCTTGAACGATGTTACTGTCGCTCGTGGCACGCATTTGAGGGTTATCGAAGTGAGCACCGTGGTAGATGGCGTTCATCTCGCTACATATCGTGGCGACGGGGTTGTAGTTTCAACTGCGACTGGCTCTACCGGTTACAGCCTCGCACTTGGTGGTCCTGTGATGGATCCGACCTCGCGTGATTTCTTAGTGAAGCCAATTGCATCTCATATGAGCCTATTCGGTGGGGCGATTTTGCAATCGTCATCTACCGTTGAACTTACGGTTGAAGCTTATGAAGACGCCACGTTGAACGCTGACGGTTTTATCGATCAAGAGCTTAGTGCCGGCGATTTAGTGACCATTACGCAATCGGGTGTTTATGCATCGTTCCTTAGGCGTAAAGCCGCTGCTGATTTCTGGGGTGATCTTGCTGGACGACTGGAACTGAGAAAAGGTTCAGTCAAAAGTTCACCTCGCCGACGCATTTAGAACCTAATAATTCGGTAAACTAACTACGTTTTGCGACCCAAACGCCCGACCACTGTTGCTGTTAACCGTAAATACGAGGGAAATCGAATCTCCCTACGCGTTGACACTGCTCGATTCGAAAATGGCCCCGAGTTTGATCGTGAGATAGTCGAGCATCCTGGTTCGGTAGTGCTTATTCCCATCACAGACGATGGCAAAGTGCTTCTGATCAGGCAGTATCGACAAGCGGCTGAGCGCTTTCTATTGGAGGCATCGGCTGGAACGAGAGAAGCAGGCGAGAGCCCGGAAGTTACCGCTCACCGGGAATTGCAAGAAGAGGTTGGATACAGGGCTGGCAAGTTAATTCCGATTGGTGGTTCGTGGGTCGCACCGGGGTATTCGAGCGAATATTCCCACATTTATATTGCGACTGAACTCGAACTGGCACCATTGCCTTCCGATGACGGAGAGGACATTGTTGTCGAGGAGATCGATTTCGAAGATCTCCACCGATTGATTACTTCTGGCGAACTTGAAGACCAAATGTCGATAGCAGCATTGCTATCGGCGAAGCATGTGTACACAGAACACATCAAGGGCTGAGAAATGAATACGACTAACAACTACCGCAGCACGAGGCGAGCCTATGTATGAGCATGATGTCCTGATTATCGGCGGAGGACTCGCCGGCCTCAGGGCAGCCGTTGAAGTTACGCGCGCAGGCGCCGACGTTGCGGTTATTTCCAAGGTTCACCCCGTTCGCAGTCACTCAAACGCTGCTCAGGGTGGAATTAATGCCCCTCTCACCGACCGTGGTGATGAATGGGAAGGCCACGCCTACGACACGATCAAGGGAAGCGACTTCCTCGCTGACCAGGACGCTGTCGAAGTGATGTCGAGTGAGGCCGGTGAAGCCGTTCTTGAACTCGAACGCATGGGTGTCATTTTTAGTCGAGGTGAAGACGGTAAGCTCGGAACTCGAGCGTTTGGTGGCCAGAAGGTTGCCCGAACGTTCTTCGTTGGAGCAATTACCGGTTCAGCCATTCTTCACGTCCTGTTCGAGCAGTCGCTCAAGCTTGGACTCAATGTTTACGAAGAATGGTTTGTAACCAAGCTAATCATCGAAGACGGTGTCTGCCGTGGTGTGGTTGCAATCGACCTCAAGACCGGCGAGATGCACACGATCAAGGCGAAGGCTGTCATCATGGCTGCCGGTGGCGCTGGTCGAGTATTCGAGCCTTCGACCAATGCACTGATTTGTACCGGCGATGGTCTGTCGCTCGCTTATCAGGCCGGTGTTCCGTTGATGGACATGGAGATGATCCAGTACCACCCAACGACTCTCGCTCGTACCGGCATTCTTATGTCGGAAGCGGCTCGTGGTGAAGGTGCATATCTTCTAAACGCAGCTGGCGAACGATTTATGGAAAAGACCGCTCCTGATTACATGGAGCTTGCATCACGGGACGTTGTTTCTCGTGCAGAGCAGACCGAAATTGACGAGGGCAGGGGAATCGACGGTAACGTTCTTCTGGATCTGCGTCATTTGGGTCGTGAATACATTGAGCAGCGTCTCGGATACCTGCAGGAAGTCTCTGTGGAGTTCCTTGGTATCGACATGGCCGAACAGCCTGTTCCGGTTCAGCCCGGAATGCACTACATCATGGGTGGCATCAAGACCGATGTGAACGGTGCAACAAACGTTCCTGGTCTATACGCCGCAGGTGAATGTGCGAACGTTAGTGTTCACGGAGCAAACCGACTTGGAGCTAACTCGCTTCTCGATACGGTTGTGTTTGGTCGCCGATCGGGCGCACACGCTGTTGAGTACATCAAGAGCGTTGGTGCTCACTCGAAGGCTGAAGAAGACCTTACGGCTGAAAAGAACCGTATTCAGGGTTTGCTTGACCGACCAAAGGGCGAACGTGTCGCAACTATTCGAAATGACATGGCTCGTGGCATGACCAAGGGCATCGGAGTATTCCGCGATCAGGCATCGATGGAAGGCGCTCTTGAGAACCTCAAGAACGTGAAATCCCGAATGGGTGGATTCTCGATCGAGAACAAGGGCAAGGTGTTCAACACCGACCTCATGTTCGGACTTGAGCTTGAGTTCATGATCGACTGTGCTGATGCCGTTGTGGCTGGAGCACTGACCCGTAAGGAGAGCCGTGGAGCTCACTTCCGAACGGATATCACTGAACGAGACGATGAAAACTGGCTGAAGCACACCCTTATGTACAAGGATGATGAAGCTGAGAACGGTGTCCGCGTTGAAACGTCTGACGTGACGATAACGCAGTGGGAACCAGTAAAGAGGGTCTACTAATATGGCGGACACAACGGCTACTCCGGCAACTATGAAAGTCAAACTCAAGATCAAGCGATTCGATCCTGCTGATTCAGGTGGTAAAACTTGGTGGCAGGAATATGAAGTTGATGTTCA
Source organism: Chloroflexota bacterium (assembly GCA_018650845.1). GTDB lineage: Bacteria > Chloroflexota > Dehalococcoidia > Lucifugimonadales > Lucifugimonadaceae > Lucifugimonas. Next base: position 189,349 of record JABIFF010000008.1, read on the forward strand.
TCCTGACTCAACTGTTCTCGATTCGCTGATCGAAGTTCGCGAACAGGAAGACGGAACGCTCGCAATGCGATGTGCGTGCCGGGCTTCAATTTGTGGATCATGTGGCATGAAGGTGAACGGCAGCGCCAAATTGGTCTGTAAGACTCGTGTGATCGACGTTGCGCCTAACGGCGAGCAGTTGATTGTTGAGCCTATGGGCAACCAGCACGTAGTTCGTGACTTGGTTGTTTCGCTCGACACGTTCTTCAATCAGATCAACCGTGTTGAGCCGTTCTTGCAGCCTAGTTTCGTTCCGGAGCAAGGTGAATACACCGCTTCGAACGAATCGATGGAAAATCTGCTTACTTCAATGAACTGCATCATGTGCGGTTGCTGTGTAAGTGATTGCACGGTTTTGGAAGTGGACTCTAGCTTCATCGGCCCTGCTGCGCTTGCGAAGGCGTGGAGATTCACCGAAGACCCTCGTGATTCGAAGCGAGACGAGCGTCTGAAGACGCTGAACGACGAAGACGGCGGAATGTGGGACTGCACACGCTGCATGAAGTGTGTTGATGTTTGTCCTAAGGGCGTTGCTCCTATGGATCGAATCATGGAGCTTCGTGAGGCTGCAATCGAAGCAGGTAACACGAATACCTCAGGCTATCGACACACCGAATCGTTCTATAACTCTGTAAAAAAGAATGGTCGCTTAGACGAAACTCGTCTGGCTATCGACTCAGCAGGTTGGACCAACATTCCACGATTGCTCGATCTCGCTCCTATCGGGATTGCTGCGATGCGGAAGGGCAAGCTGCCACCGTTGATGCCGCACAAATCTGAAGACCACAAAAAAGTGAGAGACCTCTACAAGAGTGTGGAGGATGAATCCTAATGAAGTACGCTTTTTATCCCGGATGTGTCGCACGTGGCGGCGCTCCTGAACTGTACGACTCTGCGCTGGCAGTAATGGAACGACTCGGCATCGAGCATGTTGAGCTAACCAAAGCAGCCTGTACCGGAGCCGGTGTACTGCAGGAGAAGAACCTCAAGATGGGTGACATCTTGAACGTTCGAACCTTCGCCATGGCCGAGCAGATGGGTCTGCCGATCATGGTTCTGTGTTCAACCTGTCAGGGTGTAATGTCGCAGGCTAACCACCGTGTGAAACGTGACCCTGAATACCTTGCTGAGGTGAACAAACACCTCGCTGCTGAAGGTCTTGAGTACAAGGGGACGACTTCGATCAAGCACCTATTGTGGGCGCTGATTGAGGACATCGGACTCGACAAGCTCAAAGAGACATTCACTCGTGAGCTAACGGGAATGAACATGGCACCGTTCTACGGCTGCTACATGGTTCGGCCTACTGATGCTCTTGAGTTCAAGGCGAATCCAACTCGTGAGACTTCTATCGAAGATTTGATCGAGTCGGTCGGTGGCACTGTCACCGATTTCGCTGGCAAGACCGCTTGCTGCGGATTCCCGATTCTGTTCATCAACCAGGCTAACTCGATGAAGATGGTTGCGAATCATACTGGTACTGCCAAGGATCTCGGGGCAGATGCGATGGTCACTCCGTGTCCGTTGTGTCACTTGAACCTCGATGGTTACCAGCCAAAGGCTCGTAAACAGGTTCGTGGCGATAAGGCAGATTTGCCGGTTATCCACGTTCCTCAGCTAATTGGCTTGGCGATGGGTATGAGCGAGAAGGTTTTGGGACTCCAGAAGCACATCGTTTCTACCAAGGAGCTCGTTCGAAAGGCTGAAGCTGCACCTGCGAAGGTTTAATTCAGTTATTCGTTCATAAATACGAAATTTGAAACGACCCGGGAATTTTTCCGGGTCGTTTTGTTTAATCGTGGTGATTTCTTATTTCCCGACCGCAGCGAAGCGGAGTGGAGGGATCTCGCGGGGGGATTATTCAGCGTTCAAGGGTGAGCTTGATCGTGCCTACGTATGGCGGTTGAATTCGTAGAGGTCCCTCGACTTCGCAGACTCCGCTCGGGAAATGGAGTGTCGGCGGGCCTTATCCATGGGCGTAGTAGTCGATATTTGAATGTTCTGAGGTTTACACTGCCGACTATTGCCTGAGATCGCCATTTGACCGCCGTATCCCTCTGGAGAAAAAGTTGAAAATTACCGCTGTACGTGCCGTTCCTATGTCGGATCCGATTCCAGTCGAGCGACAGCACCGGACCGATCTTGGTACGAAGGTGAAGTCGGACAACGTGATGGTGTTCGTCGAAACTGACGAGGGTCTCACTGGCATTGGTGCATCGCTTGGGAACCCTGCGGTCGTTACAGCGGCGATCAACACTGAATTGGGACCTGAGATCATCGGGGAAGATCCGATGTTCTCTGAGCGCATCTACGAAAAGATGTACAACGGTTCACGTTGGGCTCCGGCTATCGAGACTGGTATTTCACAGCCGGATCCGAGTCGTAGGCGCGGAATCATAATGGAAGCGATCGCCGGGATCGACATCGCAGTGTGGGATGTGAAATCTCAGGCGCTCGGTATCCCGATGTATCAAGCGATAGGCGCGGTTCGTGACTCCATCCGAGGCTATGCAAGCGGTGGCTGGGCTCCGGGCGAGGAAGCCGAAGCTGAACTTGGCGGATACGCTGCCAAGGGATTCAGTGCGGTGAAGATGCGCGTGGTTGGTCACGATGGCTTCAAGGTCGACAACACAGTTACTCGTGTAGCTGCCGCACGGCGCGGGATCGGTCCAGATGTTGAACTGATGGTCGATGCTCACGGATCGCTGGATGTCGCCAGCGCTATCAAAGTGGCGAACGCTATCGAGGAATACGATATTTCGTGGTTTGAGGAGCCGGTTTCGCCTGACGATCATGCGGGTCATGCTCGGGTACGAAATTCGACATCGATTCCAATTGCTACGGGTGAGCGTGAGTTCACTCGGTTTGATTTCCAGAGCTTGTTAGATCACGAGTCGATCGATGTTGCACAGCCTGATGTTGCGAGGGCGGGGGGCATTACCGAGATTCGCCGTATTGCTGCATTGGCTTCGGCACGGGGTGTGAAGGTTGCTCCGCACGCTTGGGGATCGGGTGTGTTGTTTGCTGCATCGATTCATCTAGCGATGGCGTTGCCGAACACTCACATTTTGGAAGTGTCGCAGGGCTACATGCCGATGATGAACGAGCTGTTCAACGAGGAATACGATATTCGAGAGGGTCGGGTCTATCCGCCTACTAAGCCGGGTATCGGTTTCACACTGCGTGACGACGCCATGGAGCGATTCAAGTACGTCGAAGGTCCTGAGTACGTCTTTTAGGCGTAGTTAGGCCTTTGGCTGGGACGAGAGCTGCCGCTAAATACGGCCGTAGAAGGGCGAGTTGTGCCAGTCGTTGAGCATGATGCTGTTTTCGACAACTATTGCTCGAATTTGATCGTCGTTCCAGCCGCGTGCGCCCATCCAGCGTAGAACCATGCGCATATCGGGAGCGTTCACGACGTCTGGATAGTTGAGCAGTTCTGCTTTGAGGTCGGACGATTTGGCTACGTAGTCGGGAACTGGGCATCGATCTTCGATCAATGTTCGAGCTGCGACCATGTCACCACCATTGATCCTGAGAATTCGTTCGAGCCAAGTATCGAACTCCCAAGCGACGGCGAGAGTCCAAAGCTCACGACCTTCTGTGCCGCGCTTTGTACCGGGGAATAATCCTGTGAATCGTTTGATCAGACCGGGCTTTTGGCCAAGTTTTTCCGGGATCTTTAAATCGCCAGCGACATCGAGAATCGCAGCGTAGGCGGCTGAGACGAAGTCGACGTACATGGGGTCGAAGTCGCCTTCTGCCTCGGGTAACTCGACTTTGTATTCGTAATCAGGAGTTTCGAGTTCGAAATCCCATGCGAGTAGAGCGAATTCCAGCGTTGCCGGAGTCGGCGGTGTTGGTCGCCAGCTCAGGGCTGCTAGTAGTTCTGCGTCTCGTGGCATGTGTGCTTTGTTCCGTCTGAGGGATCGAATGATTACTTCTACGTGTAGGTTATTCGTATTCAGCAGAGAATGTCATCCTGAACTTGATTCAGGATCACGTGCATTTGGAGTAAGGCGTTCGATTCTGTAAGGATGTTTGCGGGAGTAAGTTCGGCGCATGGTCGTTTGATGTCACCTCGCCCACTGATTCTGAATCAAGTTCAGAATGACAATGGCTGGTAACCCGCCCTACAGACTCATTGCGCCGTCGATGACGTGGATTTGGCCTGTTGTGTAGGAGGATTCGTCGGACGCGAGGTACACGGCGAGATAGGCGATTTCTTCGGGGGTGCCAACCCGTCCCATCGGTTGTCGAGCGATGAATGCGGCTCGGGCGGCCTCGGCATCGCCAGTTGCTTCGATTCGTTCTTGGAGCGAGGGAGTCTCGACCGTTGCAGGGGCGATTGCGTTCACTCGGATGTTGTCGGTGAGGTAATCCTTTGCGACCGATTTCGTGATGCCAATTACAGCTGCTTTGGTGGCGGTGTAGGCGGCGCGGTCGGGGACACCGAGCAGGTGTGACGATAGTGATGCCATGTTGACGATAGAACCACCACCGTTGTCGATCATTGCCGGTAAGAATGCTCGCAGCATGCGGAACAAAGACTTTACGTTGAGTTCGAACGAGAAATCCCAGTCTTTTTCTGTTGAAGTGAGAATCGTTCCGACTGCAACGTAGCCGGCACAGTTGAACAGGATGTCGGGAGCGCCTGTTTCATTGAGGAGGGCAGCGATGGACTTTTCATCCATGACGTCGCAGCGTTGTGTCGTGATGCCTTCGACGCCGTTGAGTTCGCTGAGCTTTTCAACGTTTATGTCAGTTGCCCAGACTTGCGCACCTTCAGCTGCGAAGGCACGTGCTGTTGCTTCGCCGATGCCTTGCGCGGCTGCTGTTACTACTGCGGTTTTTCCTGCGAGACGGCCGGTCATGTGTTTTTCTCTTTAGTGAGGGATGGTCGAGCGAGGACGTCAGACCCTGAAAAGGAATTCAGGGTGACATTCGACTGAATGTTGGTGAAAAGTAAGTGAGGCGACCAATCATTGGTCGCCTCACTTTATATTGCGATAGGTATTTTCAGAAGAACGATCGTGGCTTTTCAGCCAGCGAAATCCGATCTCTCAGAAAACGTGCCCACTGGCACCTAGGCTTTTGCCATGATGTCGACTAGTTCCTGAACGGAGTCGGCTGATGCCTGGAGGGCGGCCGATTCGCTGTCGGTTAGTTCGACTTCGATGATCTCTTCGATTCCCTTTGCACCGAGCTTCACTGGCACACCGGCGTAGAGGCCGTTGATGCCGTACTCGCCTTCGAGGAACGCTGCACAAGGAAGGATTTCCTTGCGGTCGAGCAATACAGCTTCGACCATCTGAGCAACAGCGGCTGAAGGTGCGTAGTATGCAGATCCGGTCTTGAGAAGACCAACGATTTCAGCTCCACCGTCACGAGTTCGCTGAACGATCTCTTCGAGTCGGTTGGCTTCGATTAGCTTGGCTACTGGAACACCACCAACGGTTGTTGAACCGATGAGCGGAACCATTGTGTCGCCGTGTCCACCGAGGACGTACGCGGAGACGTTGGTTACTGAAGCGTCGAGTTCCTGAGAGAGGAAAGTTCGGAATCGAGCGGTATCGAGAATACCGGCCATGCCGATGACTCGTTCTTTCGGGAATCCGCTGACCTTGTATGCGTGCTGAACCATGGCGTCGAGCGGGTTCGATACGACGATCAAGATTGCGTTTGGTGAATATTTTGCGACTTCAGCAGTTACTGAACCAACAATTTTCATGTTGGTAAGCAGGAGGTCGTCTCGGCTCATTCCGGGCTTACGAGGAAGGCCAGCGGTTACGACAACAACGTCGGAATCGGCGGTGTCTTCGTAAGTGTTTGCGCCTGTGATCTGAGCGTCGGTACCGATAACTGGACCAGACTCGAGCATGTCGAGTGCGATGCCCTGTGGCTTGCCTTCAACGATGTCGACCAAAACTACGTCAGCGTAGCCCGTTTCGAAAACGCGCTGTGCTGTTGTTGCGCCAACAAATCCGGCACCAACCACTGTCACTTTGAACTTCATAATTCTTTCTTTCTCAGCTTGTAAAGCTTCTCACCAAACAGACTTGTAACGAAATTATCCTCGAAACGATCGAGTTGTTACTTCCACTTGTGAGGTTTTCCTTTTTTCGGTAGAACTTTGCCCGTGTCGGGTCTTATTGCATGGGTTTCGTTGGTTTTACCCGCCGCCTTGTTGGTTACGCGGTCCATTCCTTCGATCCCCGGAGAACCCATCGCCTCTGCATGGCCAAGTGCCACGAAGATGATGTCTGCGGTCTCATCGGCGACAGCGTCGTCGCCTTCTTTCTCAGATATTGCTTGCGCCAGTTCGTTGAACTCCTCATCGAGGATGCTCGTTCGATTGGCGACTATTTCAGTTGCGCTCTGTCCTTCAAATTGCCCTGAACCGACTTCAAATCGATTGTGAAAATCCCATACTTCGCCTGCCATTCCAGCGACGGAATCGACGAACTCTTGGCGCCCAACAGTATTGGGTGCGTATTTTCTTTCCTGATTACTTTGTTCGTTGTCTGGCATGAGTGGTGAACTAGAGCGGGATGTTTCCGTGTTTTTTCGGTGGCAGGCTATCGACCTTCGATTCGAGCATTCGAAGTGCTTTCACGAGTTCAGGTCGGGTCTGTGCTGGATCGATAACGTCATCGAGGTAACCACGGTTGGCGGCTACGTACGGGTTAGCGAACTGGTCTCGGTAGTCGGCGACCATCTCGGTGCGTTTGGCTTCTGCGTCGTCGGCTGCGGCGATTTCTCGTCGGCCGATTACGTTGATGGCGCCTTCAGGTCCCATCACGGCGATTTCCGATCCTGGCCATGCGAGGTTCACGTCGGTGCGCATCTCTTTCGAGCCCATGACGATGTAGGCGCCGCCGTAGGCTTTTCGCAAGATGACCGTGATCTTTGGAACGGTCGCTTCTACGTATGCGTAGAGCAGCTTGGCTCCGTGACGGATTAGACCACCGTACTCCTGGTGAGTTCCTGGCATGAAGCCGGGAACATCGACGAAAGTTACGATTGGGATGTTGAACGCATCGCAGAACCTGACGAACCGGGCTGCTTTGTCGGATGCGTCGATGTCTAGCATCCCAGCCATCTGATTTGCCTGGTTGGCGACGATGCCGATGCTTTTGCCATCGAGTCGTGCAAGACCAACGACGACGTTTGGTGCGAAATTGTGGTGAACCGGGAGGAATTCTCCGTTGTCGACCACTTTGGTGATCACGTCCATCACGTCGTATGGCTGGTTAGCCGCGTCAGGAACAACGTCTCTGAGCGAGTTGTCTGCACGATCGGGAGCATCGGTAGATTCCAATGAAGGAGCCGATTCAGCGTTGTTGGATGGGATGTATGAGAGAAGTTGTCGAACGTGAGCGAAGCAGGCTTCTTCAGATTCGGCAGTGAAATGTGCGACTCCGCTTCGAGAAGCGTGAGCGGCAGCTCCACCGAGGTCTTCGTGTGAAACCTCTTCACCTGTGACTGCCTTCACAACGTCTGGACCCGTGATGTACATCTGTCCGATGCCCTCGACCATGTAGATGAAGTCGGTGAGGGCAGGGGAGTAGACGGCTCCACCGGCGGCAGGGCCAGCGATGATGGTGATCTGAGGAACGACTCCCGATGCGAGAGTGTTGCGCTTGAAGATTTCACCGTAGCCAGCAAGTGAGTCGATTCCTTCTTGGATTCGAGCTCCACCGGAGTCGTTGATGCCAAGAATCGGTGCTCCCATGCGCATTGCATGGTCCATCACCTTAGAAATCTTTTGGGCTGCTACGAGCGAGAGCGATCCGCCGAGAACGGTGAAGTCCTGTGCGTAGGCGAATACCTGGCGACCTTCGACTAACCCGTGACCCGTAACTACTGCATCGCCTTCGAATCGTTGCTTTTCGAGGCCGAGATCGGTTGAGCGATGGGTGACGAAAGTATCGAGCTCGGTGAAGCTGCCATCGTCGAAGAAGCTGACGAGTCGTTCGCGGGCGGTTAGTTTGCCGCGCTTGTGTTGAGATTCGATTCGCTTTTCACCGCCACCGAGGTGTGCGGTTTTACGTCGATCTTCGAGTTGTTCTAGCTTGGATGGCTGAACGTTTTGGTCGTCGGATGCGGATTCGGGAGCTATCGTGATGACTCTCAGGCTATGGTTTTGACGAAGTGCTTCGGGCGAAATATTGCCAAATTGCAATATGCTGATCGGCTGGGCGCGAAGCGCCAATAAATCTTAACTTACGTCCAGTTGTGCAGCAACTAGGCAAATGGCGGTGATGAGCCTCTACAGATGTTAAAATTACGAGCGCAAATCATTAGTAAATCTGATTTGTGGCTACGAGATAATTTCGATGCTGAATTGCAAGGTCTATGCCGCTGAACTCTCAACAACCTCTTCCACCACTCGCGATTGACGACATTAAGTTCGTATGGGGCGAGCGGACTTTTGTGATGGGAATTGTGAACGCTACCCCCGATTCGTTCTCAGGCGACGGCATTTTGCCCAGCACTGGCGATATTCAGGCGGCGGTCGATCAGGCGTTGCGAATGGAAGATGAGGGTGCGGATATTATCGACGTGGGCGGTGAATCTACTCGACCTGCAAGTCTGTATCCCGATGCCAAACCTGTTGATTCCGATGATGAGATTCGCCGGGTCGTTCCGATTATCGAAGCGTTGGCGGGTCGACTAGATGTGCCAATTTCCATTGATACGCGGAAAGCTAGCGTGGTCGTGGCGGCTGTGGATGTTGGTGCTGCGATAGCAAACGATGTGTCGATGCTTCGTGATCCTGAGATGGCTGGAGTAGTCGCAAGTACGCGGGTGCCAGTGATTGTGAGTCACATCCGACCGGGTGGGCATAAGGGAGACGTGTTCGACGAAGTGGTGAGTGATCTTGAAGGGGCGATAGATCAGTTGATCGCTGTGAGAGTCGGTCGGTCAAAGATCATTGTTGATCCCGGGCTTGGTTTTGCTAAGACGGCTGAGCAATCGTTGGAGCTGATGCGGAATATTTTTCAACTTCGGAACGAACTAGGGTTACCGGTGCTGGTTGGCAGCTCTCGTAAGTCGTTCATCGGTTCCGTTACTGGTGAACCAGTTGAAGATCGCTTGTTTGGCACAGCGGCAACGATTGCGCTGGCGATTCAGGGCGGTGCGGATATTGTTCGGGTTCACGATGTGAAGCAAATGGCGAGTGTGGTGAAAATGAGCGATGCGATTGTGCGTGGTTCAGCTGAGGTTGGTACTAACGATGCCTAGTGGGTTGGTAACTGCGTATATCGGGCTCGGAAGCAATCTCGGTGATCGAGCTGTGAATCTTAATGGCGCGGTTGAACGGCTGACTAGTGTTGGCACTTTGACGTCAATCAGTTCGATTTACGAGACCAAGCCGTGGGGTGTCGACGGCTATCAGCCGCGGTATCTGAATCAAGTAGCAGCGGTGAATACGACTCTCGATCCTTTGGAGGTCGTTACTGAATTGCTCTCGATTGAGTATTCGCTAGGTCGTGCTCGAGATGGTAAGAACGCGTCTCGTACGTTGGATTTGGATTTGTTGTTGCACGGCGATAACGTGCTGGAAGCAAGTGGAGTTACTGTTCCGCATCCGAGATTGCACGAACGTGCGTTCGTACTGGTTCCGTTGAATGAGATTGCAGCAGAATTAATTCACCCGGTGCTTGGGCGGTCGGTATCTGAATTGACTGCTGAGTCGGACAAGAGCGGAATAAGCGGGATCGCTTAACTCGAGATCGAGTTTTCGAATAGCACTCGCAGGATAGATGCCAGCAAGAACACGATCACGCCGAAGAAGACCATTGCGTTGTAGCCGATGAGCCAGGACAGGCGTGCGCCAATGCCTGAGGGTTGTGCTATGGGATCGAAATCTGATTGGCGGAAGTGCCAGACGAGATAAAACATCCAGACCGCCAATGCCAGTTTTACGCCTAGCACGATGAACCATGCTGCTGTTGCGTCGTTGCCGGTGAGGCGATCGAACATCAGGATGATGCCCGTCACGATGATGGCAATGACTGAGATGTCGACCAGTTCACGGTAGACCGAACCGAGCAGGCGAAGGACAGGTCGAACTAAATCTGGATTGGCTCGTTCGACGGGGCGAAGTACAAATGCGAAGAACGCGCTGCCACCAATCCATGCGACGGCACCAATTGCGTGGGCCCATCGCACGATCAGCATTATCCAATCGCCAGCAGCTATATCTCCAAACATGGAGCGATTATGCCATTAGCCCGAGCGGAATTGTCTGGTGAAACCAATACTGGTTTTTAGCCAGCCAGCAATGCATCGAGTTGTTCGGCGAGTTGTTCTTCGCCGATGATGCCGGTCCAAGTTCGAGCGATGTTGTGGTTCTTATCGAGGAACACGGTAGTTGGGAACGAGAAAATTTCGTAGCCGAACTGAACTTTCGATTCGACGTCGGGCATCGACGGGTAGGTGAGTCCGAGTTCACGAACAAACGCCTGACCATTGGCTGCTGAATCGAGTCCGAGTTGCTGAACTCCTATGAACGCAACCTCTTCGCCGTACTGCTCGTAGGAGGCTTGAAGGTCAGGCATTTCAGCTCTGCAAGGCGGGCATGAAGGGAACCAGAAATTCACGAGAACGGGTTTGCCTTTGTGTAGATCGAGGCTGAACGCACCATGTTCGAATGTATCGCCGGTAATGGCGGGTGCGGTTCCAACTTCGCCGTTGGCTGCACCTGCTGCGACTTCGGCTACGGTTTTTTCGCCGGATGAATCGCTGCCACAGGCGACGGCTGCTATTGCTACTAATCCCACAAGAGCCAGAAGCCACACTCGGTTGAAGGCACGTTTGTTTGTTGCCGATGAGGCGTTGGTACGTTCGTTTCGATCCATTTGGGCGAGTGCTCCGAGTACTGCGAGTGTTCGTTGAGTTGCTAAGTGTTTGATGACGTTAGCGACTTCAACGGCGCGGTAAGTCTAAGTTCGAGTGTCTGAAGGTAGCGTGATCTGACGTGAGATGCACATAGAGTTCTACGCACATCTCACGTCATTGGATTTTCGACTATCCGTGCGAATCGACACGCATTTGGTTCAACTGATCCCGGATAGCGCCTTCGAGTTTGTCGATCGAGACTCGAATCTGTTCCATCGTGTCTCGATTTCGAATAGTCACGGCTTCATCGTCGATAGTGTCGAAGTCGACAGTTACGCACAAAGGCGTACCGATTTCGTCTTGTCGGCGGTATCGTCGTCCGATGCTCTGTGAATCGTCGTACTGCGTGTTGAATTGCGCTCGAACAACGTCGTACACACGTCGAGCTGTTGGTGTCAGCTTTTCGTTCCGTGACAGCGGAAGCACTGCGACCTGATACGGAGCGATGTCGGGATGGAAACGCAGAACTACTCGCATTTCCTTGCCTTCGCCTTCTTCGTCGTAAGCGTCGAGCAGGAAGGCGAGTGCTGAACGGTCGGCACCCATCGCAGGTTCGACTACAAATGGAACGTAGCGTTCCTTCTTCTGATCGTCGAAGTATGAGAGATCCTTGCCTGATTTTTCAGTGTGAGCTTTTAGATCGAAATCGGTTCGGTTCGAGATGGTTTCAAGCTCGCCCCAACCCCAAGGAAATTCGTACTCAACGTCGGCAGATGCTTTCGAGTAGTGAGGTAGTTCGTCGGCCTCGTGAACTCGCATGATGAGCTTTTCGCCACGAATACCGAATTTTTTGAACCACTCCATCGAGAAGTCCTTCCAGTACTCGTGCCACTCGTCATCGGTTCCGGGTTCGCAGAAAAATTCCATCTCCATCTGTTCGAACTCGCGAGTTCGGAACGTGAAGTTACCGGGAGTGATTTCGTTTCGGAAAGATTTACCGATCTGGGCGATACCGAACGGAATCTTCTTTCGAGAGGTGGTCTGAACGTTTTCGAAGTTCACAAACATCGCCTGAGCTGTTTCAGGTCGCATGTAAACAGTTGCAGCGTCGTCTTCAACAGGTCCCATGAACGTCTTGAACATGAGGTTGAACTGTCGAGGTTCACCGAAAGCACCACCACAGTTCGGGCATGCTTCGCCTTCGAGCTGATCTTGGCGATACCGCTTGTTGCAATCCTGACATTCGACGAGAGGGTCGGTGAAGCTATCAAGGTGACCAGAAGCGACCCACACGTCGGGGTGCATGAGAATCGATGCGTCGATACCGACGACATCGTCTCGGTCACGGACCATCGACTTCCACCAAGCGTCTTTAACGTTGCGTTTGAGTTCGACTCCAACGGGGCCGTAGTCCCAAACACTGGAGAGTCCGCCGTATATTTCGGAGCTCTGGAAAACGAATCCACGTCGCTTTGCGAGTGAAACTATGGTGTCGAGAGTAGTACCGGTAAGTGTGCGCTTGGCCAATTGAGTTGCTCCTGCAGTCCACACCGGGCTGGCGTGTCCACATAAAAAAATACGTCCGCAGGCTGCGGACGATCATTAAATTCTACAGTTGGAATCTCAGAATGACACTCGAATTCGGCTGCGGGTATTTTGAGAGTGATCTATTATTCGCCCATCACGTATTTCTTTATTCGATGGAAAGCATCGACGTACCCAGGAGAGAAAATATTATGGCGAGCCCAATGGCAGGACAGCTTCAAGACAAGGTTGCATTGATTACGGGAGCAGGACGCGGCATTGGCGTGGGAATCGCCAACGTGTTGGTTGAGCGTGGGGCCGTAGTAGCCGTATGTGATCTTGATGGTGCAGCGGCGCAAGCAACCGCCGACGCAATCAACGCTGCAGGTGGCAAGGCAATCGGCGGTGCGGTTGACGTTACCGACCCTGATTCACTCGATCACTTTGCGGGTCGAACGATCTCTGAACTGGGCGGAATCGATATTTGTGTTCCGAACGCAGGAGTAATCGGTGGTCGTGGATTCGCTGAGCGGAAAGATTTCACCAAGCAAGATTGGGATATGACTTTCGCTGTGAATGTTCAGGGACTCACGAATACAACCGATGCGGTCAAAGAGCACATGAAGGATCGTGAACAAGGCAAGATCGTTGTCATCGCCTCTCATGGTGGCCGCAAGCCACGAGGTGTCGGCGATAAGGGGCGAGGGAATGCTCAGCACCCGTACCTAGTGTCGAAGGCAGCGGCGATTCAGTACACGCACCTTCTTGCTATGGAGCTTGGAAGCTACAACATCAACGTGAACGCAGTTTGTCCGGGTAGGTTGTGGACGCCGATGTGGCAGGCGATTGCTCAGAACCACAAGGATTTGAATCCTGATTTCGCGGAGATGACTCCGTACGAGATTTTCATCGATCAGATCAAGGCGCTTATGCCTCTTGGGCGTGAACAGACTCCTGAGGATATTGGTAAGACTGTGGCGTTCTTGTCTTCTGACGATTCATCTGAGATCACAGGACAGGCGATCAACGTCAACGGCGGAGCAGCGTTTGATTAGGGTGCCAGTGGGCACGTTTTCTGAGAGCTTGGGTTTGGTTGGCTGGGATGTGGTGATGAGGCTTCAGTGAGTTCGAGGGGGCTGAGATGGCGAACATAGTTGGTGAGGCTGCGCTTTCGATTGATAAGCCTGCTGATGTTGTTTGGGATTGGGTTGTTGACCCGGCCAATATGCATTTGTGGGTGCACGATGTGGATGAACCCGGGAGTTGGGTCGACGATGGCTCGGCAGCTTCGGGTTCGAAGTATCGGATCGACTACAAATACGGTCGCAAGACAAACGAGATCATCTTCGAAGTTATGGCAGCCGAACGTGGAAAATCGTTTGTTGTCGATACCGTGGCGGGTCCGTATCCGATTCTAGTTAGATACGGTTTTGCATCGACTCGGGGCGGCGCGAAAACTGAACTAACTATCAACATGAATGCCAGATCGGATAGCTGGTTCACCGCAGTTTTATTCGTTCTCACCGGTTGGTTCGCTAAATGGTTCATGAAGCGACGCTTACGTAGCGAGCTTGAAGATGTAAAACGAGAGATTGAGAAATTATGAACGATCGAGATTTGATGTTTATGCCGCCGCACAAGCAGCGCCAATTGATTGTCGATGGCGAGATTTCGTCAGTTGAGATGACCAAGGCTTCGTTGCGACGAATAGCTGAGCTCGAACCTAAGCTGAATGCGTTTATTACTCTCGATGAAGAAGGGGCGTTGGCCGCTGCCCGTGAGGCTGATGCTCGACAGGCAAGTGGTGACGAAACGGGTTCCCTGAACGGCGTTCCAATAGCTGTGAAGGATCTTGAAGTTACAAAAGGACTTCGAACCACTCTCGGAAGTACGTTCTTTGAGAACTGGATTCCAGACTACGATTCAGTTGCTGTCGAGCGTATGCGTGCAACAGGAGCGGTGATTCTAGGCAAGACGAACACGCCTGAGTTCGGAAACCGTGAGGAGACTTTCACGAACGTTGCACCTACGTGCAATAACCCGTGGGATCCTGCTCGAATGCCGGGCGGATCGAGTGGTGGAACTGCTGCGGCTATCGCTTCTGGAATGTGTTCGATTGGAACGGGGTCTGACGGTGGTGGATCGGTAAGACTTCCAGCTTCGTTCTGCGGAATATTTGGGCATAAGCCAACGCATGGTCGTATTCCACGATTCGGTGGTCAGGCTAAGCCTGCTTACAACTCGGCTGGGACGAGTGGTCCAATGTCGAACGATGTTCGAGATTCAGCAATTTTGAATCAGGCGTTGTCAGGTTTCGATGCACGTGATCCCGGCTCGGTGAAAGCTGATGTTCCCGATTATCTTTCTGATCTCGAAACGGGCGTAAAGGGAATGCGTATCGGCACGACGATGACGCTCGGGATTTCTGATGTGAACGCTGACGTAGCTGAAGCGGTTGAATCTGCATGGAGCGCATTTAGCGAGCAAGGCGCGAACGTTGAGCCACTAGAGATAAAGTTCGACCCGGTGCCGCGTGATGCTTGGTGGACGCTTTGGACTGCGGGTCAGGTGGCGATGTACGGTCACCTTGCTGATGAAAGTCCTGAAGATCTAATGCCGTATACGCTCGACATGATTGACCACGGCAAAACTCTTAGCGGCGCCGATGTTTCTGCGGCTTTGCGAGATGTTCAGAATCTGCAATTGAAAATGCACCAGCTGTTCGAAGAGTTTGATCTTGTACTGGCACCGACCAACGCTGCTGTCGCGTGGCCGCATCTTGCCCCCCCGAGCGAGATTGGTTCGAAGAAGAACGACGATCAAATGGCTGGTATCGATTACGGAGCGATTCCGTTCACGATGGTGTTCAATTCTTCTTTCAATCCTGCTTCATCCGTGCCTGTCGGCTTCGGAGAGGGGGGGATGCCAGTGGGAATGCAGATAATCGGTGCGTACGACGATGACGCGACTGTATTCCGTGGTAGCAGGGCGTACGAGATTGCCCGACCGTGGGTCGGTACTCGGCCAGTGGTTTCTTAGAGCCGGTCGACTAAACCTTCGAACTCTCTTTTGACCAAATGTCGAGCATGTCCTTCATGTTTGGGGACATGCTGCGGAGCATCGAGACGATAGGAAGTCCGTAAGGGCAGCGTGATTCGCACTGCATGCATGAGTCACAGGCGGCGTGATCGTCGATTTTGGCGATAGTTGCCTCACGATCTTTCCACTCGTCTTCAACCCTTGAAATCTCCCACGGGAATTCTGCGAACTTTGCGGGTCCCATCGATCGGTAATGGTTGTACATCACGTCTGTGCCGAGAGTTCCCGGAATTCCGATGTCGGACGGGCAAGGTAGGCATTCCATGCAGATGCGGCAGCGATCGGTTGCAAGATCGAGAGCCCACTTGGCGACTTCAGCTTCTTCAGCTGTCGTGAGAGTGTGATCGTCTTGTGCACCGATCAAAGCGTTCTGTTCCATCTCGGCAACAGTTGTTGCACCGGGAACCGCAACGGCGATCGGTTGATTCATCAGCCATCGCAACGCAAGCGGTGCTGGGAGAAGACCCGTTGCAACCGGCTTCATGATCGTGATGCCTAGCTTCGTTTCGAGTGCCAGCGGAATCAGTTCAGCAAGCGGCTCACGTTCAACGATGTTCAACGGAACTAGAAATGTGTCGAACTTGAATCGCTTGAGTGCAGCGACGAGAACAGATGGGAACGTGTGACCAGTGACACCGATGTGGCGAATTTTGCCAGCTTCTCGGGCTTCGAGAAGAGCCTCGAGCGGTCCGCCAAGTCGAACGTCAACGTCATCCATGTCGCTCAGCGCGTGCAGGTGATAGTTGTCGATGTAGTCGGTTTGTAGCCGCTGGAGAGATTCTTCGATGTGCTGAGCGGCTTCTTCTTTGGTCTTGCCGGTGGTCTTCGAAGAAACGATCACGTTTTCGCGTTCGCCCTTGAGCGCCTTGCCGAGTTTGATTTCGGAATCCCAGTATCCACGAGCCGTATCGAAGTAGTTCACACCTAAATCGAGCGCCTTGAAGACGATCTCTTTCGAGTGGTCGTATTCCGACGAACCGAGCTGAGCGGCTCCTAATCCGATAGGGGCGACATTGAGTCCGGTGGCTCCGAGTGGGCGCATTTTCATTTGAGAATCTCCGTGGGGCATTCCTGAGGATTTCCGTAGGGGCAAGCCGATGATCGCAACATGGTACGACGTATTGCGATTTCACTTCCACTAAAAAGGGTGGAGCCATCGACAAAAATCGACAGACTCCACCCTGAAAGTTCGTTATTTGTCGAACGATTTACCAGTCGGCGACCGATCCGTCGTTCTCGTAGTAGTACTCGCCGCCAAGTTCCTTGTGGTAGCCGTAGGCCTCGCCGTCGTAGGTCTTGGTTGCTTCTACTTCATCGATTTCGACACCGAGTCCTGGAGTGTCCCAGAGATCGATGTGACCATCTTTCACTTCCCACGGCTTCTTGAGCAGTCCTTCGCCAAGACCGGCGTCGACCTGTTCCTGAATCAGGAAGTTTGGTACTACAGCATCGACAAGCATGCAGGCTGCGAGGGCCAACGGGCCAATTGCGCAGTGCGGCATGATGTGCTGGTAGTAGACCTCTGCATAGTTGGCAATTCGCTTCAGCTCTGAAGGTCCGCCACAGTGGGCAACATCGGGCTGCAGCAATGAAACTGCCTGTTGTTCGATAACGTCGCGGAACTCCCAGCGAGAGAGAAGTCGTTCGCCTGTTGCGAGCGGGAACGATACCTGTTCCTGAATTCGCTTCAGTGCGTCGGGGTTTTCCTGTGGGATAGGTTCTTCAACGAACATAGGGCGCATGCCTTTGATTTCGTTGCAGATCTCGACCGCTAGACCCGGAGTCATCTTGCCGTGGAAGTCGAAACATAGTTCAACATCGTCACCGACCCACTCACGCATTGTGTAGGCGGCTTTAACGAACTCGTCGATTCGTGATGGTGGCTCGTGGCCACGCCATGTACCTGCTGGGCCAGCTTTGTAGGCGGTGTAGCCCTTCTTCTGGAGCATGGTGAGACGATCTCGAGATGCTTCAAGTCCTTCGTCTGAAAGATCCTGGATTCCCCAGTGGGCGTAGACACGGATCTTGTCTCGAACGTTTCCGCCCATAAGCATGTAGCTAGGAACGCCGTAGTGCTTGCCTGAAATGTCCCAGAGCGCAGCGTTGATGGCAGCGATTGCCGACATGTTGTGTGCGCCGCCTCGGAAGAACGAGGAGCGGTACATCTGCTGCCAGTGGTGCTCGATGCGAAGCGGGTCTTTTCCGATTAGGTATTCGGCGAATTCGTCGATTGCTGCGGGAACACTCAGGGGCTTGCCTTCGAGTGTGCTTTCCGCCCAGCCTTCGATGCCGGTGTCGGTTGATATTCGAATCAGTCGCGTGCGATTCCGCGGCGCAAACTGATCAACTCTAGTAATTTTCATGTGTTTTGTGGGTTTAGCTGACTATTCAGGTTGGGTGTCACGAAAGTGCGACGCCAATTGGTTGTGCAGGAGTGATTTTGAAAATTAGCTCCGCTCAATCGCCAAGATATTAACCCTCATCGACAGGAAATGGGGTGCAAGATGACGGTGATTCGAGTTTGACCCGTCATATTCCAAAAACTAAGATGCTGGTATGTCCACAGAGTTAACAGTTCCACAGACCGGTTCCGAAGTTAGGCGACTCATTCGAGAGGGCTCGTTTAATCAGCCGACTTCGGGTGTTGCGCCACATCACGTTCAAGCCAACGTTGCGATTCTTCCGAAGGATGTTGCATTTGAATTCCTGCTGTTTTGTCAGCGGAATCCGAAGCCATGTCCTGTCGTAGAAGTTATCGAGGCTGGCGAAGTCGAAGCCGCGCTAACGGCTCCGGGATCCGACATTCGCACCGACGTGCCGTTGTACCGGGTGTACAAGAACGGTGAGTTGGTAGATGAACCACGAACGCTCGAAGCGCACTGGAGCGACGATCTGGTCACGTTCCTGCTGGGCTGTAGCTTTTCGTTTGAGCATGCTCTGATGGCGAACGGAATTGATCTTCCGTACTACGGCACTGAGCGAAATGTTCCGATGTTTATTACCGATATCGAGACTAAGAAGTCGGGATCGTTTGAGGGTCCGATGGTTGTTTCGCATCGTTGGATTCCGCAGGACAAGGTTGTGCGTGCGGTTCAGGCGACATCGCGCTTCCCAGACACTCACGGCGCGCCGATTCATATTGGCGATCCCTCAAAAATCGGTATATCGGATATTACGAAGCCCGATTTTGGCGAGGTTTGGGAGCAGGGCAGCGACGATGAAGTTCCTGTGTTCTGGGCGTGTGGGGTGACTCCGCAATCGGTGGCTATGGCTTCTAAGCCTGAATTGATGATTACGCACTCGCCGGGTCACATGTTTGTGACTGATCTCATGGACGAAGATTTGGCTGTTCTTTAGTCGACTCTTCTTGTCCCTCGTGTTTTTTGTTCGTTAGTTTTTTCGAGAACCCATGCCTGATTCAAAAATTTTCACCAAGATTGAAGACATCATCCTGCAAGACGATATTCGCGGGATGAAGGCGTTGCGCCAGCATATGAAAGATGGCTGGCTTGAGTCATCGGCTCAGCTGCTGCTCGATCACCCCGGCAAGATTCTGATTGCTACCGGTTTTTACATTCTTCGGGCTGAAGAACCGGAGACAGACGGACCTCCCGGTGCTATTGCCATTGGTGAAGCGCTAAAAGCGCTGGGCAACACGGTTGCTTATGTGACTGACGAAAAGTGCTCGACCGTAGTGAAAGCCATTGCTGGCGATGACGAAGTTGTTGAATTTCCGATCACAACTCATCACGAATCGAGCATGTTTGCTCATCGTCTATTGGTCGAGCACGCACCTTCTGCGATGATTTCTATCGAACGGGCGGGTCTGCTCGGTGACGGAACGTACCGGAACTGGAAGGGCGTCGATTTTTCGAAGCACAACGCCAAGATCGACCACATGTTCGAAGAGCACCCTTACTCGGTAGGTATCGGTGATGGTGGCAACGAGATCGGTATGGGGAACATGCGCCACGTGATCCCAGATATCGAAAATCTGCCCGATGACCCGTGCATAACGACGACCACCGAGCTAATCACTGCCAGTGTTTCGAACTGGGGTGGGTACGGTCTTATCGCAGCGTTATCGCTGAAGACGGGTAAAAACCTGCTGCCCTCAGTAGAGCAAGGCTACGAGTGGGTGAAGGACATCGTAGCTGTGGGAGCGGTCGAAGGCATGACTGGCGAATCGAAGGACTGGGTTGATGCCCGTGCGCCTGAAGATGACGCCATGTGCCTGCGTGATTTGCACGCACTGTTGGCTGCTGGAGGGCTTTAGGCGGGAGTAATCGGCTGGTTTGGGGTGATATTGCCCTCGCCTGCCGTCCTTCGAGAGCCTCAGGATGGCACCGTAGATTCATTCCACTTTCGAAACGTGACTTGCGCTCTACGTTTTCGACTTGGAACTCGCTGGTCCTCTGGGTGTGCGGGTCATTGTTTCTCGAACCACGAAGATCAGCATTAGGGCGCCGAATAGTCCGATTCCACCCGTAGCGACCGAAGCGACTCCGAGCGTGAGAACCTGAGCGATTCCACCGATGGCGATTGGACCGGTTGCTCCGCCGGTATCCGAAATCAGACGCCATACTCCTAAGAACTCGCCTGGATTATCTTTCGGCGCGAGATCGGTTCCCATTATGAGAACGAATCCGCTTGAGAGACCGTTACCCAGACCAGCGATCAGGCCAACGGCTAGCAACCCGCCAAATGTTCCCGTTAGTGGGATCAGAGCGATTGCCAGACCGAGGATGATGAAGGCTGGTAGACCGGTCGACTTTCGTCCCCATCGATCCATCGAGTAACCGACGATTGGGAAGAGCATCGAATCGATAGTGAACGACGCTGTCGCGATATAACCGATTTGGTCTTTACCGAGACCAAGTTCTCCACCCCACACAGGGATTAGGAACTCACGTCCGGCTCGAAGGAACTGAAGCGCAACTGACGCTACACCTGCCGTGGCGAAATCGCGTCGGTGTCGAGTGACCACTGTGCCAAGTTCTGCGAATACATTGTGGCGGCTACCTGAGCGTTTCGGCTCGATCATGTTTCTGGTTGTGACTATGACCATCACCAGAGTTAGAACAGCGACTACAGCCTGCGCGTAGAACGGAACTCGAATGCCAACGTGCTCTGCTAATAGTCCACCCATCAGCGGTCCGAGAATGGTGGCTATTCGCGATATTCCACCGAATAGCGATAAGGCTCTGCCTCTGACATCGATTGGTACGACGGTCGCAATGTAGGAGTGCCGAGAGATGCTCCAAAGGGCAAAACTGACTCCTGCGAGCACTCGTGCCGCCATCAGTGAACTGAAGTTGGGCGATAGACCTGCCCACACCGCTGATATACCGAAGAGAATCACCCCGGCGGTCATCGTTTTTCGTAGCCCAAGCCTGCCGACCAAAATGCCAGCTGGCACATCGAAGATCATCGTGCCGATGTGGCGGGCTGCGATTACGAGACCAACGAGACCAATGGTTGCAGCCATTTCCTCTTTGGCGAATCCGGGAAGAACCGGAATGAGGATGCCTTGCCCCATCGAAAGCAGGAACGAAGGCGCGTAAACAGACCATACGAGAGAACGTATGGTGGATCGGACTGAGCTGCGAACCGGGGCGGTCGTTGGCGTACTGGACGATTCAGGCGTTTCTGGCGCCTCTGGCGATGACATATTCATTAATCCTATTCCTGAGCCTGTGGCTAGGAGATGCTGTAGCGGATTGAATTGATGCTGTTACGCGGATATCGTCGATACGGTTGCTGGTTACTCCTCATTGTTTTCGCTTTTGCGGGAAGGCTCTTCGCTTGGAATTTGTATACGACAGATTGGTTTCGGCTCCGCTTTCGAGCGTGTGGGCTGCGTTGACCGATCCTGAGGCGATGGAGCCGCACCTGCCGGGAACTGCGAAGGTTGAATCGACTGGAGCTGAGAGCTATCGAGTATCGATGAAAATATCGATGGGCTTTTTACGTCCTACGGTGAAGGCTAATGTGCAGTTGGTTGACGTCATCGAGCACAGCTCGTTCACGATCGTCTTGTCGGGTAAGTCGATGGGCGCGGGCGTTAGTGGCGAGGCGAAAATGACGTTGAGCGAATCCGAAGGTGACTCAAATTCGACACGCATTGTTATGACAGGCGAAGTCGAAACAACGGGACTGCTCAAGAAAGTAAGCGACACGAAAATTGAGAATGCCGCGACAGGCTTTCTCGAATCGTATTTATCGAGTGTGGAGCAGGGCGCCTAGACTTGGCCTAAAGCAGTACGCCGTCTTCGCTTGTGTAACCGTTTTCGTCAGCGGTTCGAGGTGTGTCTGAATGATCGCCTCGGGTAGCAATTTCGATTCGGTTTCCATCTGGATCGTAGATGAACAGGAACTGCTGCCCATCGTGACGAGTACCGATTCCCTCGACGATTTCGATATCGGCTTCGATTAGAGCTTCGGCAGTTGCTTCGATATCTTCAACTTCAAACGCAACGTGTTGCCTGCCATCGCCGCGTGGTCCGACTGACTGAGGCGGGTCAATAACGTGAACCATCGAACCATCTGGCATTTCGGTCCATGTGAGGGTGTTTCCGTCGATCTGGTGAGGAATCACATTGATGTTCAGCAGATCGCGGTACATTCCCATGCACTCGGCGCGGTCGTTCACGCCTAGACCAACGTGATTGATCGTGAGGATTTTTATCTTGGATGGCGAATCGACAACTACGTTCTCGCCAGTCTCTGTTGTGTAGCCGAGAGCGTCAGCTACTCGAGAAGACGAGCGCAAGTTGCTAGCAGTAGCGAACTCGAGACGATTGCCATCGTTGTCGTTGATGAAGATGCACTTTTGGCCATCATGTCGTTCACCAGTGTCGCTGATTTCGGGGTATCCGGAAGCCCTGAGAGCTTCGACAGCCGAATCGAAATCAGCTACTTCGAACGCAATGTGCGGATCGACTAGATTCTCGCCATCTGAAGGTTCGATGAGATGAACCATCGTTCCGTCGAGGGTTTTGGTCCAAACGATATTGGGCGAATCGACCATCGAGGGGATCACTTGAAGCCCGAGAATATCTCGGTAGAACTTCAGTGATACTCGGCGATCCCAAACTGGGATGCCGACGTGGTTGATGGTTTTGATGCTGATAGTTCCTGGCATCTGAAGATCCGTCCCTTGCTGCTTACTGATTGATCAAACTAGTCGAGAACAAAGAACTACTTGAGTTCGACGATCATTTCGATTTCAACGGTGATCTGCCCTGGGAGACTCCCCATTCCAACGGCAGAACGAGCGTGCTTGCCCTCTTCCCCGAATACTGAAACCAGTAGATCGGAGCAGCCGTTGATTACTTTTGGCTGGTCACCAAACTCTGGAGTTGCGTTCACCATTCCGAGCAGTTTTACGACTCGCTGCACGTTGTCGAGACTGCCCACATGCTCCCGGAGAGCTGCGAGTAGCTGAACGCCGCAGAGGCGTGCGGCTTCGTAGGCTTCATCCACGGTGCGTTCTGCTCCGGCTTTTCCTGTGACTTGCGACCCATCAGGAAGGTTAGGCCCTTTTCCTGAGAGATATACGAGTTTGCCGACTGTTACAGCTGGAATGTAGTTGGCGACCGGGCCAGACGGGTGGGTTAGATCGAGTCCGAGTTCTTTTACTTTTGCTTCGGCGCCCATACGAGATTACTTCCTAGCGAGAGTGCGAGTTAAATACAACGAGACCGGCGACAGTATGCACCGGTCTCGTCAGATTTTCTATTCGATTAGTCTCGAAATGAAGGTTTATGCCTTCGGCTCAGTCATCGAAAGAGGTTCGAGCACCTTGTCCAACTCGGAATCGGAAAGGTCGGTTTCTCGGAGCGCAACTTCCTTGATCGTCTCGCCGCTTTCGGAGGCGACGTGAGCGAGACGAGCTGCTTCGTCATAGCCGATGATCGGTGCGAGGGCTGTGCAGATCGCTAGGCCTTGCATGACCATCTCTGGTCCCTTCTTAGTAGCGACGAGGCCATTGATGCACTGTCGTGCAAAGTTTTCGGCTGCTGCTGCTAGTAGATCAATTGATTCGAGCAGGTTGTGGGCTGCAACTGGCATCATCACGTTCAGTTCGAAGTTTCCGGACTGTCCTGCGATTGCAATCGTTGCGTCGTTGCCGATTACCTGAGCGGAAACCATGGCTACCGATTCGGCGATAACTGGGTTGACCTTGCCAGGCATGATCGATGATCCGGGTTGTACTTCAGGAAGTGAAATTTCACCGATTCCAGCACGAGGCCCCGAGCCTAGCCATCGAACGTCGTTGGCGATTTTTAGCATGCCAACAGCGATGGATTTAAGTTCACCAGAAGCGGAAACCGCAGCATCGAGAGTGCTCTGTGCTTGGAAGTGGTTTGTGGTTTCGGAAAGGTCGAGCCCAGTGAGGTCACGTAATCGAGAAATCACTCGTGATGCGAACTCAGGGTGCATGCCGATTCCGGTACCAACTGCAGTACCACCAAGAGCGAGTACTGAAAGTTCAGCCAGTGCCTTTTCAGCGCGCTTGCCAGCAAATTCAAGCTGACCAGCGTAGCCGAGGAATTCCTGACCGAGTCGAATAGGAGTGGCGTCCTGCAGGTGGGTTCGACCCGTCTTCACAACGCCCCAGAATTCTTCCGACTTGGCACGTAGCGAGTCTTCGAGTTCTTTCAGAGCGGGGAGCAGATTGTCTTTGATTGCCCCTGAAGCTGCGAGGTGGATCGTGGAAGGGAATACGTCGTTGGACGACTGCCCCTTGTTGACGTGGTCGTTGGGGTGAACCGGGTCTCTCGAACCAAGCTCGCCGCCAAGTGATTCGATTGCCACGTTTGAAATAACTTCGTTGGCGTTCATGTTGGTCGACGTGCCAGATCCAGTCTGGAAAATGTCGACAACGAACTGATCGTCGAACTCGCCGTTGATCACACGTTCAGCCGAAGCGATGATGGCGTTTGCGATCTTCGGATCGATCGAATCGAGGTCCAAGTTGACCACGGCAGCTGATTGCTTGATCTGGCCGATGGCTTTGATGAACGATCGACCGAGCCGAAGGTTACTAATCGGGAAGTTGAGTTCAGCGCGTCGTGCGTTTCCGCCGTAGTAGGCGTTTACTGGGACTTCTAATTCACCCATTGAATCGCGTTCGAGCCGCATTTCCTGCGAGGCCATCGTTCACTCCTGTTGTCTGGTATCTCGTTCGATCTATAAATTATGTTCGGCAGCGACCATACGAACGAGCGAAAGTAATGATAATCCCGGGAGGACGTGTTGAACCGCTATTTGAATCGTTATCTGGGGAGCGGTTTTACAAGCGCGATGGCCCCACCGATCACAGTCGATGCGGCTGCTGCCCAGAACACCATTTCGATTCCGAAGGCGGCTGCGATAGGTCCGGATGCGGCGGGCCCGAGAAGCATTCCAATTGCGTAAAGGGCTTGATACGAGCCCATCGCCGTGGCTCTTATGGCTACTGGGGCTGATGCGAGAGCCATGCTGATGAGCACGGTGTTCATCATGCCCCTGCCAAAGCCGTTGAACGCCTGCAGCGCTCCCAGCGTCATTAGATCGGTGGTGATCGTCATCACGATGAGTGAGAAGAGGGTGGCTAGAGCAGCGACCATCACGGCGGTCGTTGGTCCCCAGCGTTTCGATACCCATGCCGAAACGGCTGTTCCACCGACGGCTGCCAGAAGCCCGGCTGTAGTGATGTATCCGATTTCAGATTTCGAGGCACCCAAGTTTTCTGCGTGAATAGGCAGGAAGCCAAAATTCACACCGAATGTCACGAATTGCAGTGTGATCGCAATTGCTGATACTCGGAGCAGCAGGGGAGTTTTGAGAATTCCGACCAGAGTATTGAACGAGTATTTTCGAGCAGCAACGATTTTTGGTTCTGGTGCGGAAAGAAGCAGCAGAGCACCCGCGAATCCAACTCCTGCTGCGCCGTAGAACGTACTCAGGTTGCCAAAATATTCGGCTGCAATGCCGCCGATGAACGTTGCCGTGACGAGCGAGAGGGTGTTCACCGACATGATGATCGCCATGGCGCGTGATGTGTTGCCAGCTGGGTAGTACGAGGCGAACAGGACGCTAATAGCAACCCAGCCCGCTGCGGCTACTCCGGTGAGTGTTCGGGCTGCGAACAGCGACCATGCATCGGGTGATAGCGCTAACCACACGGCTCCGAGTGCGCTGAAAACGAGTGCGCCAACGGCAAATGGCTTTCTACCGATGATGTCGGATCCAACACCGATAGGGATTCGCAGCAGCAACTGACCAATTGCGTATGAGGCGATGATGATTCCAACCATTTCAAGGTTGGCACCAAGATCTTGTGCGTGAAGCGGGAGAACCGGAACGTACAGATATAGAGATATCCAGAAGAAGTACGTTGCGACAGCGACTGTGACTATGTAGCGGGTCTGCGATTTTCCGGATGGAGCATCGGCTGGACTCTGGGGTGAATCGATCGTTGTCGATTCGTTCGACGCGTTGGTCAACGGAGATTTGCTCCGGAAACGTTTTCTCTTCTTTTTGAGATTCTCATGCGTTTAAGTCGTTCATCACGTCGAAACTGGCTAGCGTTAGCGGGGTAAAGAATACCGCTGTGTCTCCCGGGCTGGCTGGGTAATAGGCACCAACTGTCGGTATTTTGGATATTGATAAGGGAACCTAGATTGCTAAATGTGACTCGTTTGCTGTGTGATGAACCTGCTCCTGGCGACGATCTACGGTATGGCGAGAAGAGTATTGAGCACGGAATGAGGCTCAACTCGGTTCATCAACGACCTATCGTGGTTTGGAATATCACAAGAACGTGCAACCTCCACTGCGCTCATTGCTACGCGTCGTCGCAGGACGAGCAGTACCCGGGTGAACTGAGCACTGCTAAAGCCAAGACGGTTCTTGAAGACCTTGCCGATTACAAGGTGCCGGTCGTTTTGTTTTCAGGCGGAGAGCCGACGATTCGACCTGACCTACCAGAACTAATCGCATATGCGAATGAACTCGGCGGATTGAACCCACTGATTTCAACCAATGGAACTCTTCTCGATAAGCCGATGGTGAAACGTCTGTGGGATGCAGGGTTGAGACGTGCGGGGATCAGCATGGACGGGATGGAAGCTGTTCACGATAAGTTCCGCGGATCAAAGGGCTCGTGGAAGCTGAGTCTTGAGGGCATTCGCAACTCGCTTGAGGCTGGGATGCGAGTTAGCTTGCGAGTGACTGTTACTGATCGGAACATTCAAGATCTGCCTCAATTGTTTGATCTTGCAGAACGTGAGGGTATCCCGAGAGTTTGTGTTTACCACCTTGCGTACGCAGGCCGTGGAGAGAAACTTCTGCGCTTCGATCTTGAACACGAAGAACGTCGCAAGATGGTTGATTATGTGTTCGAGCGCACGATTCAGTCGTACGCCAAAGGTCACAAGCTTGAGGTTCTAACAGTCGACAATCACACAGACGCCGCCTACTTGCAGATGTGGGTCGACAAAAACATGCCTGCGGAATCTGATCGGGTAAGAGCCCTTCAGGCTCGCAACGGCGGCAACACTGCTGGCAAAGGCATGGGCAATATCGACAATCTGGGCAATGTTCACCCTGATCAGTTCTGGTGGAATCAGACGATTGGCAACGTGAAAGAGCGAAAATTCTCTGAAATTTGGGAAGATGACTCGATTGAGTTGCTTTCGAATCTTCGAGATCGAAAATCGCTGCTTCCTGAAGATTGCAAGAGCTGTAAGTGGCTCGGTATGTGCAACGGAAACCTTCGGGTTCGCGCTGAATCTGCAACAGGTGAGATTTTCGGTAAGGATCCTGCTTGCTATCTCTCAGAAGAAGAACGTCAGCCTGAGTTAGTTGGAGCACAGGCTTAATGGCTGGCTCAGCAGGGTCCACAAGGCACGGGCATCCCGGTGGTAGCCCTGGAGGGCATCCGGGTGGGATGCCGGTGATTTCGAGTGATCTCGATCGTAATCCGGTCGTGATTTTCTGGGAAGTGACTCGGGCCTGTGCCTTGAAGTGCGAGCACTGTCGTGCGAAGGCTCAGCCGAAACGGCATCCACTTGAACTCGATACCGTTGATTCGTTGCGGGTTATGGACGAGTTCACGGAGTTCGATACGCCGCCTATTGTGGTTTTGTCTGGCGGCGATCCATTCATGCGGCGCGATATTTTTGAGATAGCTGAGTATGGGATAAAGAAAGGGCTTACCGTTTCCTTGTCCCCCTCAGCGACGGCATTGGTAACTCGTGATCGATTGGCGAAGCTGGTTGATATCGGGGTACGACGGGTTTCGTTCTCGCTGGATGGCGCAAACGCCGAAACACACGATCGGTTCAGAGGGTTCGACGGCACGTTTAATCGCACATTGGGGGCGTTCGAAGCTGCGAACGACGTCGGATTATCGTTTCAGGTCAACACGACCATTACAAAGAGCACCAAATCAGCTTTGCCCGAGATAGCCGAAGTTGTGAAACAAAGTGGGGCTGCGATTTGGGATTTATTCTTCCTCGTTCCAACTGGGCGAGGACTTGATCTTGAGTTGATGACTGCTGACGAACACGACGAGGTCTACAGCTGGATCATGTCCAACCAGCGAAACTGGGATTTCCGGGCAAAAACCACTTTGGGGCAACCGTTTCGTAGGGCGATGACCCTGAAACGGCTGACCGCAGGTGGCAGAGAGCTTTCATCCTTTTCTTCTGATGAAATAAAAGCGGCTTGGCCTGCACCTGCGACCAACGATGGTCGAGGAATCTTTTTCATATCTCACTTGGGCGAGATTTACCCGAGCGGATTCATTCCACTGTCGGCAGGGAACGTTCGTAAGGACTCTGTCGTTGAGGTTTATCGCAACTCTGAAATGTTCACCAAGATTCGAGATCGTGAACAGCTGCAGGGCAAATGCGGAATATGTCCGTTCAACGTGATCTGTGGTGGATCGCGTTCGCGAGCGTACGCCATGACTGGCGATATGACGGCAGCAGACCCGACATGCCGATTCCAGCCACCTGCACTAGTTGGAAAAGCTGTCTAGCTAAACCGTCACGCTGCCATCTTTGCCGAGAATGCCTGAGATTGCTTCGAGCATCCCAAGATGTCGATTGGCGTGGGCTAAGTAGCCGACCATCGCATCGCCAACGCTTGTGTCATTATCGTGCCAGTCGGTGAACTGGGCGTCGTACGAATTTTCATCGAGCTTTGCGACGCGCTTTTCGAGTAGATCGAACGCTTCTTTGGCGTATGACCTGACTTTGGCGGTGCTAGGCAAAGGGAGAGACTGGCCGGATTCGTTGCCGAGTCCTGAACCTGCGCCCCACATTCCGAGATCGACCCCGTCGAAGCCCCATTCATCGGCGACTCCGGCGAACTCCCATAGTTCAGGAGTTTTCTCATCTACTACCGATGAAAGAAGACCCTGCACGTAGTCTGCCCAGCGAGCCATGTGCCACAGGTGCCACTTGCATGAAGGAGCGGTCGTAGTTGGCCATTTTGAGGCTTCATCTTCGGTGAGTGCATCGACTGCTTGAAGAATCTGACTATCGAGCTTGTTGAGTCGGGCGGAAATAATGTTGGAATGAGTTGGAATTGGCATTTTTTGGTTTTGAGTGGTTAGTTGGCGAATGGAAATGCTTAGTTTTAAGCGTGGAGTCTCGCCCATTCAGGATCGGGATGCGAGGCGATAAAGTCGTGATCTAGTTCGTAACCCAGTCCAGGCTTATCTGGCAGGTGCAAGTGGCCATCTCGGATATCGAGTGGTTCGGTGATTACAGAATTGTAGTTTTTCAACGAGTGATCCGACATCTCAAGCCGGTAGATGTTTGGAACGTTCATCAGCACGTGAGCCCCGGTTACAACGTTGAAAGCACCCGAAGCGTCGTGGGGGCTGATCGGCACGTAGTAGGTTTCTGCGAGAACGGCGATGCGCTTCATTTCTGAAATGCCGCCAGTCCAGCAAATGTCGGGCATGATGTAGTTCACCAGACCTTCTTGCAGGTACGGTGCGAAATCCCAGCGTGTGTACTTTCGTTCGCCGATGCAGAGGTTGATATCGGTGTTCTGCCTGAGCTGTCGGTGTGCGTCGATGCTTTCTGGCTGGAGAGGTTCTTCAAACCAAGTTAGGTTGTGCTTCATCATTCGATTGCACAATTCGGTTGCGGTTGAGACATCGAAGTTACCGTGGGCGTCGATCATGAGCTCGATGTTTGGTCCGATAGCTTCTCTGATGGCGGTCATCAGATCATCGGCGTATTCGGCTCCAGCGGGCGAGATTTTGCCGTCGATATAGCGACGGTGGTGCTTGCCCATTTCAGGCTGGAACGGATCGAGTTTTAGAGCTTGGTAGCCGAGAGCGACCTGTCGTTTGGCGTCGGCGACGGCTGCGTCGATGTCGTCGAGGTAGGAGACGTGCGAGTAGACGGGTACCGACTCACGCATCTTGCCACCGAGTAGATCCCAAACGGGTCGACCTACTGCTTTGCCCTTGATATCCCACAGCGCCATGTCGATTCCGCTGGCTAGGGTTGTGCCGAAGCCACGGGAGCCAAGCGTGCCGAAGCGACGATAGATTCGGTGCCAGATGGCGTCGATGTCGGCTGGGTCTTGTCCGACCAGCCCTTCTGAGAAATCTTGACCTTCAAGATCGTTCTTGAGCATTTCGTATGCCCGACCGACCACCAGCGCGCCGCCACCGCCAGAGTTGGTCGATTCACCAACACCGGTAATACCTTCATCTGTATCGATTTCAACGAACAGCCACGAACGATTGCTGCCCTCGGGTCGGGTTAGATAAACGCGCAGGTCGGTGATTTTCATGATTGAGCTTTCTCAGGTATCGGTTTGACTGGAATCGTCTATTTCGCAAAAGCAGCCATAACGAGTCAACGTCGGATCAAAGCGACCGGATAGTACACCTCTTTGGTCAATTGGGGCTAACTGGCGGCAACAGGCGGTGGTAGACTCCGCCCGATCATTGAAATTCGCTGGAAATACTGGCGATACGCAGGTGCATTCCCTGAATTTGTTCAGGGTAATTCAGGAATTTTGTAAAAATGAGATTTTGTTACGCCCACCGCCGATTTGCTCTGTACCCACAGTCAGTGGATAGCTGGAGTCTCTCACCGGATAACTACACCGACGACTTTTTGAAGAAGACCAAGAGTCTCGGCTTTGACGCTCTAGAAGTTGGACTCGAAGTTATGACTCAGCTGGGAACTGAGTCGAAAGTCAAAGAATTCGCTGCAAAGTTGAACGGCTTTGGATTGGATGTTGGGTGTGTACGAGCTGGCGGCACATTGCATGACGCCATGAACGGTCCTCGCAATCGAGAGCGACTCGATGAGGCGATTCAGTACGCCGGATGGAGCGGGGCTGAAGTTATTAATGGCGCTATGAGCGCGCCGAACCGCCACCCCGAGGCTTACCCGGGTGCTTCAAGCGGATACCCGGTTTCTCAAGATTCTTCGCGTGACGCTATGTTGAGCGTTTACGAAGGTCTTGCGCCAGTATTCCAGGCTGCATCTGCGAAGGCATCGGATGTTGGAGCGAACATTACGGTTGAGATTCACCAGAACTCACCGGTAGATAATTCTCAATCGGCGTTGCTGCTCCACGGGCTTGTTGATCGCGACAACTTTGGTATCAACCCAGACATCGGAAATATTCTCTGGACATACGATGTTCCTGAAGAGGATTTTGATGTGGCGATCGATGCTGTGGCTCCGATTGCAAAGTACTGGCACTGCAAGAACTTGCACACCGTTTACCACGCCGAGGACAACCGGTCGGTATTCGTTCGGGTTCCTCTTCCAGATGGTGAAATCGACTACCGATACGCCATTTCAGCTATGCACGCCGCAAACTACTCGGGCTACATGGTTATCGAGGGTGCTTGGGCTGGCGACCAGTGGGCGCAGGACAAGAAGTCGATCGACTACGCCAAGGCTATTTGGGAAGAACTCGAAGCCTAATAACTCCGTAGTTTCAACGAACTAATTAGAAAGCCCCGGTCGTTTGACCGGGGCTTTTTTTGTGGGTGCAATTCCAGAAAAAGCATGCCCGATAGTCCAGTAGATAGGGGAGTGCACGCACGACACGTTGCCGTGTAGAAAGGATCATGGAATTTATAGACACGACTTCAGATCAGTAGGGGCAACTGAAATGAAAAATCAACACACACGAATGAACGTAGGTACGCAGGTACGCGTCGCTAAGCGATTTCCCTCCCTTGTTTCATTCCTACCGATTGCCTTGTTCGCCGCTCTTGTAACGGCAATAGCGTTTATCGACTAACGACAATCTCGCAACTTGCTAGCCACCAGATTCGGCAGCCTGAGCTTCGAGCTCTTTGGCGTCGATGGGCCGTGCCAGCGCGAGTGCCACAATTCCGAGTAGGAAGATGGCGACGACAATTAAGAACGAATTGTCGAAAGAATCTGTAGAGTCATGAATCGCTCCGGCTAATAGCGGAGCACCTGTTCCGGACAAGATCATTCCGACCTGCATCAGACCCATAATCCCGCCGAATTCTTTCATTCCGAACGCTTCCTGAACCACCAGAACGATTAGCGCTCCGAGACCACCGAAACCGGTTCCGAAGATAAATATTCCTACCCAGAGCAGCGGGGTAGCGTCGGCTGATGCGATAACGAACACTCCGACGGCTTGCAGTGCGACCGAGATGATTGTTGCGGTTCGTGCAGTGATCTTTTCGCTTGCACGACCAAACGCTAGTTTCGAGAAAATGCCCATACCGGCGATTACGCTAACGGCTGTTGTTGCTACGGCGGGGGCAAATCCGCTTTCTTCGAAGTGCTGCCGGAGTTGAGTGAGCACGCCTTGATAGGTGAACGTTGCGGCTACTAGACCTATCATCACAAGCCAGAAATTTCGGTTCTTCAGAGCCTGTTTGACGGTGAACCCTGCCCGGGCTGCAGCACGAGCTACGTGAGCTTGATCAGCGCGCCCGGTTCGGTTCATTTCGTTTTCGATTTTGTTTTCATCTTCAACGATTACGAAGAGTGCGACCGATCCGAGAGCCGCCATGATCAGGCCGAATGTGACGTATGCCATCTCCCAAGACAGCGCGGCAATAATCGCTGCTGCAAGTGGAGGCATGGTTACGCCTCCGAAGTTGTTTCCGGCTACTACAGCGCCCATGACGCGCCCTCGGGTTTTAGGGAACCATAAGCCGACCATTTTTCCCGCGGGCATGATCGTCGCACCCGGGAATCCGGCGTAGACCAGAGAGCTGAACAGATACCAGTGCCAGAGTTCAGTGATGAACGGCCTAAGCAGAAATCCCGCCGCTATGAGGAGCAACGAAACGAACATCACTGGTCGAATGCCGATGCGGTCGCTTAGGTTGCCAACGAATGGTGCTAGTAATCCTGAAATGAACGAAAACGCCAAAGATAGATTTAGCTGGGTTTGCGACCACCCGAACTGTTCTTTGAGCGGACCTGCGAATTCACCGAACGCGTATTGAGCCATGCCGACCGAAAGTCCGGTAGATAAGAACACAACAAGGGCTATTGGGTAGCCGCGATAGATGTGACCGAAGAAGGGGAGAGTCATTACTTATTGATCCGAACGAAATTAGATTCTTGCGACAACTGATGTCGACTTCGGAACGGAACGATCTCGTAATTGTTCAAGCTGGCTGTATACTCCGCCGCGTTCGTATCTGAAATGGGCGCTGGTTCGTTTTAGCGAGAGTCACGGTAGCACCTGCTGGTGGATTATGGGCTTTCGTCTTGGCGTGTCTCGGCGTAGATGGAGATTAATTTGAGACCCAGTAATGTTCGTGCGGCAATCAACAACGGCACAATTTCGCACAGCTTAACTCTTACATTCCCAGAGCCTACTATCGCTGAGTGGGCAGGCTACGCCGGCTTTGATGGCTTGCATCTCGATATGGAGCACGGTGTGTTCGACTGGGAATCGGCAGAGATGATGTGCCGAGTTGCCGATATGCATGGCATGACCTGTACAGCACGAATTCCAAACACCGAGAACGATACGATTCTCCGAGCGTTTGATCGAGGCTTGATGGGCATTTTGTGTCCGCACGTCGATAACGCCGAGCAGGCTCAACGGATTGCAATGGCTTCTCGATTTGGTCCCGATGGCGAGCGCTCTTTCGGTACATCACGTGGTCGAGATTACGGCATGCACGACTTGACTCCTGCCGAGTACATGGCGGAGTTCAACCGTGAGGTTACGGTTGCGATTCAGATCGAGACGAAGAACGCAGTCGACACGATTGAAGACATCCTCGATGTCGAGGGAATCGACATGATTGCGTTTGGTCCGCAGGATCTGGCGCAGTCGCTCGGTCACCCTGGGCATGCGGATCATCCAGAGGTCCTAGAAGCTATGGAATCGGTGGTTTCAGCAGTGCACGCCCGTGGCAGGTTGATGTCTTCGGACGTCGAGAAGGGTATTAATCTCGTGCAGTGGCTACCGGCACAGCTCAAAAACTGGCTCGCTGAATCCCGCGGTTAACAAGCTGTCGGAACGTTCTCTAAATTCTTACAAATAATTCGATACGGCAAATTACAGATGGCAACAGCTACTTCACAAACTAATTTCGAACCAGTCGCAGGGTGGGCAAAACTGCCGATGGGAGTGACCTTTAGAGGTGACGCTACATCGATTGCGGTTGATTCCAAAGACAATGTCTACGTTTTCAACCGTGGCACGGAGCCGATTGCCGTATTTGATGTCGACGGGAACTTTCTACGTGGTATGGGGCATGGCGAATTCGTTCGACCGCACGGAATAGAGATCGATTCAGACGATAACTTGTATTTGGTTGACGATGACGGTCACTTCGTTCAGAAACGGACAAACGAAGGCGAAGTGCTGTTTACGCTCGGAACTAAGGGTGAGCCTTGCGAATGGCAGAGCGGCGGGATGTTCAATCGCCCGACGGATATTGCTATTCATCCAACATCTGGCGATTTGTTCGTTTCCGACGGATACGGCAACTCTCGAATTCACAAATTCGATTCCGACGGCAAGCACATCACTTCTTGGGGAGAACCGGGAACCGATCCGGGGCAATTTAGCCTTCCACACAATGTGAGCATGATGGGTACTGACAAAGTGATCGTCGCCGACCGTGAGAATTTCCGGCTGCAGGTATTCACAACTGACGGTGAATTTGTTGAGCAGATTCACATTCATCACCCGATGTCGGTGACACAGGGCAAGGGTGGCGACGCGGCGTTGTACGTCGGCGAGATGATTCCGCCACCTGTGCAGCAGGGCGTACCGAATCTGGGTGCGATGATCGCTGTCCTTTCGCCAGAAGGAGAGTTCTTGCAGCATCTCGGAGGCCCGTTACCGGGAGAGGGCGTTGATCAGTTCACAGCCCCGCATGGTGTGTCGACCGACTCTCAGGGCTCTGTATATGCGGCAGAGGTTGCGTGGACCAACTATTTCTCGAATCCGGAGAACTCTGGCACAGAAGAAAAGCCGCTAGGCGAGGTTGTGAGCCTGCGCAAATGGCGGCGCGTGTAGCGGTTTTGCTAAGCACAACTCCTTATTTCTCAACAACTCGAAATTTACCAACGAACTAATTAGGAACGAATCATGGTCAACGCAGCAACATCAGCAACCGTCTACGAACCAGTCCCATACTGGGCGAAACTTCCACACCCAATGATGTTCAAGGAAGCTACTTCTGTAGCTGTCGATTCGAACGACAATGTGTATGTGTTCAATCGCGGGAAGCACCCTGTAATTATTTTCGACAAGGAAGGTAATTTCCTTGAGACGTGGGGCGAAGGTGAGTTTGTACGACCGCACGGCATCACTATCGATGCCGACGATAATCTTTTCCTTGCCGACGACGATGCTCACATGGTTGAGAAGCGCACTAAAGAGGGCAAGCTGATCTTCCGCATGGGAGAGAAGGGCAAGGCGGCTGCGTGGCAGGAGGGCGATCCGTTTAATCGACCAACACACGTTGCGATTCAACCCGATACTGGCGATCTGTTTATTTCAGACGGCTACGGAAACTCTCGAGTGCACCGATTCGATTCTGATGGAAAGCACATTTCGTCTTGGGGTTCACCGGGATCACGTGAAGGGCAATTTTCGCTTCCTCACAACATCGCAATGAACGGTTCGGACAAAGTCACGGTCGCCGACCGAGAGAATTTCCGCTTACAGACGTTCACTTTAGACGGCGAATTCGTGAAGCAGATTCACTCGCATCGTCCGATTGCTATTACAAATGGAAAAGGCGCCGACACTAACTTGTACGTTGCTGAGGCAGGTCCGCCTCCGGTGCAGGAAGGCGTGAAGCGGCTAGGACGTCGTGTGGTTGTGATGGATCGAGAAGGCAACGAAATTACCCGCTTTGGTAACGAACTTGGCGGTGAGGGGCATGATCAGTTCATCGCACCACACGCCATGGCTGTCGATTCTGAAGGATCGGTTTACGTCGCCGAAGTCTCTTACACGGCATTCGGATCGCAGCAGAACCCTGTGCGTGAAGTGGCAAGTCTTCGCAAATGGAAGCGTGTTAGCGGATAGCTAGAAAACAGAGGATTAACCATGGCTAAGTCAGCGGGCAAATTATCGCCTGATGAAATCAATGATTTTCTTGCGCAGCCGATTATTGCTCGAATTGGCACTGTGAAGCCCGACGGATCGCCCCATGTTGCTGCTATGTGGCAGCAGTGGGACGGTGAGTCGATGTGGGTCATCCCTCGAAGCCGTTCCAGTTGGTACGAGAATCTGAGCAAAGAGCCGAGGGTCTGCATCCTGTGTGCGGACGACGTGAACCCTGAGCACACCCGCGTGACAGTCGAGGGTATCGCCGAGGTTGTCGAAGGCCCAATCGCACTGGTCGGTCGAACTAAAGAGATCGCTGACGAGATGGCCATTCGATATATGGGGCCTGATGGTCCGACTTACGCTGCCAAAACTGCTGATCGACTGCGCTATTTGGTGAAAGTTACTCCGACTAAGGTCACTTCATGGCGAGGCGAGTGGCACCCGAGATACATCGTGACTGAAGGCAGCGACTAGGGATTCGATGGCGAATGGGAGTTTTTAGCTGCCCAAATTCGAATCTCTGAGCCGTGTTCTTGGTAGTGGAGTACGGTGGATGAATCAATCAACTCTCGAAATGGGTCGAACGGTTCAAAGTAGGCACTTGGTGCCTTCGCTAGCTGGTCTCGAAGTGATCGGTGAACCTGATCCATATCTTCGACGATTTTTCGAGGTTCAGTTTCGCTTTTTCGTTCTTTTTCGCGCTCGTTGAACTGATCTACGTTTCCGACCGGTTCGATGGCGCCTCGGTCAAGCGATGTGACCAATTCCCATTCCCATGAGGTGATGTGTCCGACGATATCGGTTACAGATTGGTCGCCTAGAACGCCCGGTTTCGACATGTCTTCGCTCACGAGTTTGTCGAGAGAATTTCTGAACTGTCGCCAGTTGTCGTCTATTGCTGCAAGAACAGCGTTTTTTCGGTCTTTCATGCGTTATTTGCTCCGGGCGTCGTCGGACGACTTGGTCGCGCGTCGCAGTCTCTCCCTCTAGCTCCCCCTTTCCGGGGGAGGATCGATTTCTCCGGGCGTCATCGGATGACTTGGTCGCCGCTGCAGTCTACCCTCCCTTGGTCCTTCCCGAAGGAGGGAGGAATGGCAAGTGGCGTAAATACGGTCCAATACGGCGGAG
The DNA here is from genome assembly GCA_018650845.1 of Chloroflexota bacterium. Classification (GTDB taxonomy): domain Bacteria; phylum Chloroflexota; class Dehalococcoidia; order Lucifugimonadales; family Lucifugimonadaceae; genus Lucifugimonas. The sequence goes on from JABIFF010000008.1 coordinate 226,552, forward strand.
TGCGTTGACAGCATTGGTTGGGAGGTCTAGCGTGGCGGTCGCGTACACATTGGCGCGTTTGAAGTTCGGAATATCGATGGTGGCGAGAACATGACTACAGTTGGTGAAGGCAAATTTCAGTACGAAGTAGATCGAGACTGGCTGCGCCACAAACCGGCGTTCTGGGAACTAGGACAGTGCGCCGATGTTGGAGTCGACTCTCAAGATCGAGTTTGGCTGTTTAGCCGTTCGAAGCACCCTGTTACGTGCTGGACTCCTGAAGGTCAATTCATCGGCTCTTGGGGCGATCTTGGCCCCCTAGAAGGTGAGTTCCGTGTGCCACACGGAGTGTTCATCGATGGTGACGATCATATTTGGCTTGCAGATCACCAGACTCATCAGCTGACGAAGCACAACGAAAACGGCGACGTGCTGATGGAACTTGGTACTCACGGCTACGCCAACATCACAGTTACATCAACGAACGAGCAGGGCTCACCGTTCAACATGCCAACCGGACTTGCTACGGCTACCGATGGTCGATTGTTCGTTGCAGATGGCTATGCAAACAGGCGGGTGCACCGATTCAGTGCCGCTGGTGAGCTAGAGCACTCGTGGGGTGAAGCTGGAAAAGGCCCTGGGCAGTTCTCGATTCTCCATAAAGTTGGAGTCGATAAGAACAACAAGGTTTACATCTGCGACCGTGAGAACAATCGAATTCAGATATTCGATGTGGATGGAAACTATCTGACTGAGTGGACCGATGTTGTTGGCCCTGGAGACATTTTCTTCGATGACGAAGTTGTTTATGTCGTTGAGCAGGGCGGCGGAAACGGTGTGTCGATCTGGACACTCGAAGGTGAATTAATCACTCGGTGGCGCGGAAATCCTGACGCTTGTCAGGCAGCACACGGCGGTTGGTTCGATTCAAAGGGCAATATCTACGTTGCTGAAATTGGTGAGCCAGGACAGGGACAGCGCGTCACGAAGTTCAGCCTGATTTAGTTTTGGGCGGGGTTGCGCTGACTAGATCGTTTAGTCGTGCCGGCAAGCGATCCACGCGACCCTGCCAGATCCCTCGGATGCACTCGGGAAATCGAATTTGGGAGCTTGAGTGCGCGTGCACGTCAAAGAAACGCTACGTACTAAGCACCGGGGCAGTCGTGCTCGATTCCGGATAGAACAAGATGCGTTGCGTTTACGTGGAAGCCGTGACGTTCGTGCACTTCTGAGATGAAGTTTTGTACTAGTTCGTCATCAAGCGGCAGTGTGCGCCCGCAGCTTGTGCATTGGAGATGGTGATGATTGGACTGGCTGATCCATTCGAACACCGTGTCGCCGGGACTTAGTCGGGATTCGGCGACAAGTCCGACTCCACCAAGGTCGCTTAAGACCCGATAAACCGTAGATTGATCGAAGTTTGCACCGGCATTTTCGAGTCCATCGATCACTTCGTTTACCGTCATGTGATTGTGAGTTGCTCGAAGAACGTCGATCACAGCTCGGCGCGCTGGAGTGGCACGAAGGCCGGAACCTCGTAGAACATCGGCTGGTGATTGATTAGACTCGGGCATCGTGTTTTGCTCTTTGTGTGATGCTTGGCTGACAGGCAGCAATCGTACAGATAGAGCAAGTTTGCCACGACTTTGGACTTTCAGACCTATTTTGTTTCAGAAAATCTTTCAATTCAGCATGTCTTCGAGCGTCGATATAGATGCTCCTAGATCACGCGTTTGGAGTGCTATCAAGAACGCCGCTGAATGGCCTCGGTGGTCGAACGTGTGCACGGATGTGTGGGACGTTCCAGCGAGCGGTATTGGTGAGGTCGGAAGCAAATTCGGTTTTCGACTGCGGATGGGTGGCAGAAAAGTTCCGTTTAACGTGACTGTGAGCCGGGTGGTAGCGGACCAATTGATCGAGTGGCGATCGACCAAATTCTCGATAACAGCGGTTCGGACGATTTCGATCGAAACCCAAGGCGACGGCTGTCGTGTAGTCGATACTAAATCGTTCAAGAGCCCGTTTCTTCCGATTGGGATAGCGTATCCACGCTGGTTGATAACACGGATGACGAACGCTTGGCTGGATGAACTGAAAATAGAATCTGAGCGAACCTCTTGAGTTCGAAGGGTGATCAGAAACAAAAAATCCTTGCAGTGTTCGCACATGCTGATGACGAAACTCTTCTTGCTGGTACCTTGCTTTCGAAACTGGCGAGCGAAGGTCACGAGGTGCGGGTGTTGTGTTTGGCACCGGGCGACGAAGATCGAACCGCACGCCTTCACGCCGCATGCAAGGAACTTGGCGTGAGTGGCGTAGAGACTCTTAGGTATTTCGAGGGAGCGATGTGGCCTGATGAGTCCGATGGGGCAGAGTCTGAGATTCCGCTTAAGCTATCGACAGCCCCGATTGCTGATCTGGTAGCGGGAATCAGTGGTCGAGTAGCTGAGTTTGGTCCGGACGTTGTGATCACGCATTCGTCTTACGGCGATTACGGTCACGCCGATCACGCCGCAACTAGCAACGCGGTTCAGCTCGTCGTTCAAAAAATCGTTGTCGCCGGGAATTCAGCGGTACGGCTTTATTTGCTTGAGTGGCCTAGGTGGGTGGTGCGGCTCAACGCTCGGTTGATGAAGATTGGCGGGCGAGATATCCGTAGGATGGGCGAGGATGGTCGCTTCAATCTGTTAACGGCGCTTCGTGCACCAGACGATAATCAGGTTGCTATTAGCGTTGTGAAACAGCTTGCGGCTCGACGTAAGGCATCTCGCTTGTACGCTCCAGAGATCGCTAGAGGGCCGCTACCGATGCGAATGCTTGAACGGGCGCCTCTGTGGCTCCAGCGATTCTTCTTGGGCAATGCGCGGCTACGGTTGGTCGTAGGTCTTGATGAGTTCGATGGTTCGAGTGGGCTGTAGCGTAGAGAACGAAAATATCTGCAATGAAAAAGCCCCGAGTTGGTAATCAACTCGGGGCTTTTATATTTCTGTACGAATCAGAGTCTAGGCGAGTAGTTCGCGTAGCTCAGCAACATGTGCATCGCCACGGAGTCGACCTAGAGCTTTGCGCTCGATCTGTCGAATACGCTCACGAGTGAGGTTCAACTCTCCACCGATTTCTTCAAGAGTTCGTGGGCGACCGTCGAATAGTCCGAACCGAAGTTCGAGTACTCGTCGTTCACGATCCTGTAGGTGGCTAAGAACACGGTCGACCTGCTCACGCATGGACGACTGTGCAGCAACATCGGCGGGTGCCGGTGCTGAGCTGTCCTGAATCAAGTCTCCAAGCTCGTTCTCGGCGTCTTCACCGATAGGAGTTTCGAGTGATACAGGCTCTTGCGACATCTGAAGAATTTCAGATACACGTTCGATCGAAAGTTCGACACGTTCTGCCAATTCTTCGACGGTAGGCTCTCGGTTCAACTGCTGTCCCAGCTCACGACGTGCTCGCATGATCTTGTTCAATGTCTCAACGACGTGAACTGGAATACGAATTGTTCGTGCCTGGTCGGCGATTGCTCGGGTGATTCCTTGGCGGATCCACCATGTTGCGTAGGTTGAGAACTTGAATCCTTTGCGGAAGTCGAATTTCTCGATTGCACGCATGAGTCCGATGTTGCCTTCTTGAATAAGGTCAAGCATCGAGAGTCCACGGTTGAGGTGCTTCTTGGCAACACTGACCACAAGTCGAAGGTTTGCTTCGCCCAAGTGTCGTCGTGCCTTTTCGCCTTCTTCACGAACACGCATTACGTGTGCGCCAAGAACCGGGATTAGCGGCTGTAGCTGTGCCTGGAAATCAGAATCAACTGCGTGGTCTGGAAGATCGTTCAGCTTTGGGTCCATTCCCAGCATGCTGCCCATGTCTGCGGAAAGCAGTCGTGTGAGAACTGAAAGTTCTACGACAAGCTTGTGCGCCTCGTCTTCTTCAACGCCGAGAATATCGGAGATGTAGAAGATAAGTTCATCGTCACGCTTGCCATCGGCAAGTGCCCGGAGAGTTGGGTCGGTTAGAGCTGCGTTCAGGCCGACTGGGGAATCGAGACCGACTTTCTTAGCGAGAGCCGATGCCGTGTCTCCAACTGCACCAAGTGCAGAGAGAATGTTTGTGATGATCAGGAAAGGATCTGGGAGCTCGGGAGTGCCGACCTCGACTTCAGATTTGTATTCCTCTTCGATCTTTTCGAGTCGCTGAGCAAGCTCAACTGCTCGGGCAAGCACAACTTCGTCTTCTGCTGTCAGGAGGGCAACTCGACCGATCTCACGAAGGTACATCCTTACGGTGTCTTCAGTTAGTTCGGATTCTTGCACTTCCTGCTGCAGAGCATTAGTGATGCTTGTTGAAGAATCGGATGCTCGGGCTGCTTCCCACATGTCCAGTTCTGATCGGGTTACGGCTGTCGCACCGTTTTCCGTTGTCTGGTTCGCTTCGTCTTCAGTTCCCTCCATACGAGTGAAGGCGGGTGTGTACTCGTCTTCGCCCTCGAGGGCTGCTGATACGTCGTTGACGCGGGATGTTCGTCGCTTTTGGACCAACGTTTGTTCCTTTCGGGCTCAATTGCCCGTACCTGGGCTTATCTCATATCCGGACAGATATTCGATCTCAGGTCTTTTCGTACTAGTGCCTATCGCGCGGTATGCCACCTTTAATCTGATGGGAATGCCGCCGATTGAGAATGGTGGCACGCACTCAAGTTTTAGATGCAACTAAAGCTAAGTGCGATGTCTCACGAACGCGTCCGAGGTACCCCCGAACAAATTCATAAATGTTTACCAATTCAACCGACCTTCTATTCTACGCCTTTTGGTATGCGTTCTAAAAGGGGGTACGTCGAAATTGATTACGATTTCCGTCGTTGTGCTAGCTGGGATGAGGCGGGAAATGGATTCTCATAGGGCTGTAAATCAGCGGATTCGAGTTTGGAAAAACCATTAATCCCAGTTGATGACGAATTTGCCGGGAGCGCCTGACGAAAATTCTTCATAAGCCTGTGGAGCCTCTTCGATTGTTGATCGAGAAGTGATTACAGACCCAAGAGGGACATTTCTTTCGGCGGTGAAGCGAGCGGCTTCGGCGAGACCGAACGTGGAAAATGTCCATGATCCGAGCATCGTTAAGTGTCGGTGGATGATGTGCGGGGTTGGTTGATATGTAACTTCTCCACCTTCACCAACGAGGCAAGTGCGACCGAATATTTTCGTCGATTCAACGGCCGCTACTCGGGTTACGGCTAGTCCGGCAGCTTCGAGAGTGGCGTCGGCGCCGTTGCCTTTCGTCAGTTCTCGAATTTGTTCTGGTGCGTCATTGTTCGAAGCGTCGACTGTTGCCCATGCACCTGAGTCGGCCGCCATTTTGAGACGTTCTGGGGCAATATCTACGGCAATCACGCGTGCACCCATCTCGGTCGCGAACATGGTTGCGGCGAGTCCAACAGGTCCAGAACCAAATACCGCCAGAGTGTCCATGCCAGAAACTTCGAGTTTCCTTAGCGCTTGGAACGCGGTGCTAGCTCCACACGCTAGATACGCCCCAACTTCGTATTCGACTTCATCGGGCAGCGGAACACACGTCGACTGGTGGGCGAGCATGTAATCGCCGTGTCCGCCGTGCATAGAACCACCGTAATAGAGCTTCTTTTCGGTAACTTCACAAAGTTGCTGCCAGCCCATTAGGCAGTAATCGCACTCTCGGCAACCTTCGTAGTGGTGCTGAATGATTCGATCGCCAACGTTTAGACCTTTTACGTTTGGCCCAAGCGCGACAATTTCACCACATGGCTCGTGACCGGGGCGCATGAGCTGCCCGTTGTGCTCGTTCGGTGAGTCGTCACGGTAACGGCTGAAATCTGATCCACAAAGTCCTGATGAACGTAGTTTGACCAGAACTTGCTCTGGTCCGGGATCAAGATCTGGAAAGTCGATGACTTCTGCGACGCTGTTTCCGTGAAATGCGACTCCACGCATGAATGAATCTCCTGAGCAGTGTGAACTAAGCAAAATGGGCTGATATCGAGTGTTGGCGCAAGGTATATCAGCTAATAGGTGCGTTAAGGCTTTGCGGTTCGGCGAAACCGGCAGTAAGCTTCACCCGCCTGACCTATATGACACGAATGCGGCTTGGCCGCGATTGGGACCTTCAAACATGGTGGATACGTTTAGTTACGACACTCTTTATTCAGAGAAATCAGTCGATACTCCTCTCAACCCAGGACTGCATGCTAAGTACGATTTCGCTGTTGCGTACCCTGCGCCAGAGACTCTTCCGCTTGATGGATTGATTCAGTCGCTCCAAACAGCTGTCGATGCTGATAGCACCAAGGTTCTTGCTGAACTGGCGTACTACCCGCACCAGCTTGGCGCACTTGAACTTCGTGAGTACACAGCTGACAAGCTACGTACCGACCGAGGATTCACGGTTAGCCCTGATGAAATCGCGCTTACCAACGGTTCGGGTGAAGCTCTGGGTCTTGTGATTCAGGCTTTGACCAATCCCGGTGATGTGGTTCTCGCTGAAGAGTTCGTTTACATGGGAACAACTGCTCAGTTGAAGCGGTTCGGTGCTGACATCCGTGGCGTTGCCATGGACGAGGGCGGGATCATTCCGGAAGCATTGGACGAGCAGGTAGCTGCATTGACTGCAGCTGGCGAGAAGCCAAAGTATCTGTACACCATTCCTGAACACCAGAACCCAATGGGTTCAACTATTTCTGCTGAGCGACGCAAGGCGATTCTTGAGATCGCTCACAAGCACGGCATGCCTATTCTGGAAGACGACTGTTACGTCGATCTTCGATACAAGGGTGAAGTGCAGCCAGCGTTCCGGGCACTCGATGACTCCGGAATTGTTGTTTATGTAGCTTCTTACTCGAAGCTGTTAGCTCCCGGTCTTCGACTTGGTTACTTCACCGCTTCGCCTGAACTGATGCGCCGAGCGCTCAGCTTCAAGCTGGGAAGTGGGCCTAACCAGTTCGCCGCTGTTGCTATTGAGGGTTACCTGCGAAACAACCTCGATGCGCACCGAGATAATTTCAACCCAATGCTCGAAGCCAAGTGCAACGCCATGACTGCTGCGCTTGAAGAGCACTTTGGCCCTTCAGGTGCTACTTGGTCGGCTCCGGAGGGTGGTTGTTACGTTTGGCTGACAATGCCAGAAGGTTCAGACATCGCAAGCATTCGTGACGAAGTATTCGAGCAGGGCGTCGGTTACGTTGCTGGCACGAACTTTGAAGCCGATGCTTCGGGTCGTATTGGCCACAACAACGCTCGACTCTGCTTCGCATTCGAATCTGTTGAGAAGAATAAAGAGGGAATTGCACTACTTGCTCAGCTGTTCAAGCAGCACGGAGCTATGTAATCGATTCTTCGCTTTGTAATTAGCGATTTGTTAGAAAGACCGGCTTTTACGAGTCGGTCTTTCTCGTTAACTACCGAATTTACCGAGGTCTCACGCTTGGATTACAGAGAGTTAACCGAATTTCATTGCCGATTCGCCTCTTCGGAGTTAAATTCAATAAAGACTCTTTTTCGAAATGAAATATAAGGAACGCCGTACATGGCCTCTGCTGAACTGAATTCAATTGCACTAAAGATGGTTGCCCGCAAGAGGGGGATTCTCGCTGCTGACGAAAGCACGGGAACTATGACGAAGCGACTCGACAGCATCAACGTCGAATCGACTTCTGAGTCACGACGACAGTGGCGGCAGCTGCTGTTCCAGACTCCAGACATTGGCGATTACACATCTGGTGTGATCATGTACGACGAAACAATTCGTCAGTCGGATGACTCCGGCCAAAGCTTCGTCGAACTGCTTGCCAGCAACGACGTTCTATCGGGAATCAAGGTCGACAACTCGACTCACGATCTCGCAGGTGCACCGGGCGAATTCATCACTGAAGGTCTAGACGGTCTTCGTGGTCGACTCGCTGAGTACTACAGCCTCGGCGCACGATTCACCAAATGGCGCGCATTGATCACCATTGGTGAGGGACGACCTTCCGACTACGCAATCCGCACCAACATGCACGCACTGGGCCGTTACTCGGCTTTGTGTCAGGAACAGGGATTGGTTCCGATCGTTGAGCCTGAAATCCTGATGGATGGAACGCACAGCATCGACGACTGCCGATCAGCAACAACTCGTTCGCTAAAGGCTGTATTTGAAGAACTCGACGCCCAGAATGTCGACCTTGAAGGCATCGTATTGAAGCCAAACATGGTTCTTTCTGCCACAGATGCTCCTAACCGAGCATCGGCTGCTGAAGTTGCTCGACAGACTATCGATTGCTTCCTCGAAACCGTTCCTGCGAACGTTCCTGGAATCGCATTCTTGTCTGGTGGACAGGGTGACGAAGAAGCCGTTGTGAACCTCAACGAGATCAACAAGATCGCCAACACTGAAGACCTTCCGTGGGAACTTACTTACTCATACGGTCGTGGTTTGCAGGCTGCTCCGTTGGCAGCGTGGCTCGGCAAGGCTGAGAACGTTTCTGCTGGCCAGGCTGCGTACCAAACTCGTGGACTCGCTTGCAGCGCTGCTCGTGAAGGCGTTTACTCGGCGTAGTTCGCAAGAAAGTCCTCTCCGAGGGGAGAGGATTTAGGTGAGGGTGGAATCGATCGATTTGTACATATGGTCGATTCCTCCCTCATCCCTGCCTTCTCCCCAAGGAGAAGGAGATGCAAACTGCACCATCTACCGGTAAAGTTGCTGCGCCTACCCTGAAATTTGGATAGGCGCAGTATTTTTTAACGGAGTGTGATGCAAGCGATGACCCCAGACTCTATTTCCGATCTTGTAGCGGCGCGTAGCACCGAGATAATCGAAACTCGTCGACAGTTCCACGTGATTCCTGAACTGGGATTCGAGGAAAATGAGACTGCCAAAGCAATTGCTGATCGACTGACAGCAGCCGGCTTAGAAGTTGAGACGGGCATCGGTAAAACCGGACTTGTTGGCGTTCTCAAGGGCGCAAAGCCGGGGCCAACTCTTATGATTCGCGCCGACATCGATGGCTTGCCGGTTGATGAGCTAACAGGCCTTGATTTTGCTTCGACAAACGGTCGAATGCACGCATGTGGTCACGATGGTCACATCACAATGGCGGTTGTTGCCGCTGAAATTCTTGCTGGTCTCAAGGATCAGCTTGCTGGCACCCTGATATTCGTGTTCCAACCTGCAGAAGAAATCGTGATGGGCGCGTTGGCGATGATCGATGACGGATTGTTTGAAAAATATCCGGCTGATCGAGTAATTGGCACACACCTCTGGAATCAAATTCCAACAGGGACGATCGGTGTGAACAGGGCGACAGTATTCGCTAGTGCTGACCAGTTCAGGCTCACAGTTCACGGCAAGGGCGGTCACGGTGCGATGCCGCACACGACTATCGACCCTGTTGCGGCGATTGCCGAAATTATTTCCACAGCTCAGACAGTAGTTAGTCGAGAAGTTCCGCCGAACGACATGGGTGTGCTGACGTTTGGTCAGATTCATGGCGGTTCAGCACCAAATGTGATCGCCGATAGCGTGACTGTCGAGGGAACGGTTCGGGCGTACACGCCTGAGACTCGAATTCAGATCATGCAGGCGCTTGAGCGGATCGCAGCAAACGTGGCTGCAGCCATGCGGGCTTCGACTTCGTTTGAACGAATTCACGGCGCACCACCTGTAATCAACGATCCTGAAGTGGCTGCGTGGGTTACCCAGCAGGCCAGCTTGGTTGTTGGTGAGGGGAACGCTCGTGAATGGGAGCCTGTGAGCGTCGGTGACGATATGGCGGAATTCAACGATCGAGTTCCGGGTGTGTATTTCTTGCTAGGTGCGGCTCACGACGATGAGACTGTTGCCGAACGGGGTATCGAAGGTCACCACAACGCCAAGTTCGATTGGTCAGAAGATTGCTTGCCGTTAGGTGTGGAAGTGTTCGTGCGTTCGGCTGTGGACTACCTATCGTAGTTCCTGTGTGAATCTTAGTTTGAGATTCAGTGGAACAAATTCTTGGTTCGGAGCGTCTATATAACAACGGCGTCGTTTGATGACGTCTGCCTAATATAGAAACTCGTAATACGGCTGGGAATATCCTTACTCGAAATGAAGACCCTAATCCTGAAACTCCTTGCACTAGGTGGCATGCTTGCCTTGGTCGCCGCGCTTTGGCCAATATTTACTGAGGCCGAAACTTCACTGGCGATCATATTTGTCGTGCTGTCGATGGTCGGAATTGGTATCGCTGCGCTGGCGATGTTCAGCAAGAAACGATGGCTACTCTGGGCGGCACTCGGCGTGTGGCCGGGAGCGTTGGCTGGCGGTCTGGTATTTGCCGGGATCGCTCTGCTGACAGTGAAAAACGGTACGACCGGCTGGGAAGGCGTGATCGTTGGAGTTGTGATCATCCTCGGAGTCTTCATCGGAAGCATCATAGGAGCGATCACAGGCGGAGTGCTCGGCGCGCGTAAGACACGCCGAGCAAACTCAGCCACTTAGTTCTGTGATCTAAACGACCGGAGCTGATCCGCCGTCTACGTTGATGGCTGTTCCTGTTACGTAACTTGCACGTCCTGATGCCAGGAAGCAGATAACGTCGCCAGCTTCTTTTGCTTCACCGATTCGACCGAGCGGAACACCGCCGCCGAACGTTGCCCAGTGATCGTCGAGCGAGTAGTTAGGGTCCTTTGCGTTTAGGCCTTCCCAACGTGTTCGGTGCTGACCAGATTTCAGTACGCCAACACAGATTGTGTTCACCCGAATGTTGTGCTCGGCCAGTTCGCCTGCCCAAGATTTCGTGAGAGAAATTCCAGCTGATCGTGAAAGTGAGGTTGGTTGTGTGCCGGGACGAGCTGCCTTACCGCCGGGAGTGGTGGTGTTGACGATTGCACCGCTGCCAGACGCCTTGAGGTGGGGCAGTGCGGCTCGAGCGCAGTAGATGGCTCCGTAGATCTTGATTCCGAAGTCGACTTCCAGATCTTCATCAGTCATTTTTTCTAGAGTCGTTGCTGAAGATGTTCCTGCGTTGTTTACGAGAATATCTACGCCGCCAAATTCGGCGACCACTTTGGCGACCATTGCCTGAACTTCTGATTCGACAGAAACGTCGGTGGCGATTCCGATTACTGCGCCTCCGGATTCGGCCTTGATTTCAGCGACCGCTGCATCGAGTTTCGACTGCGTTCGGCCAACGATGGCAACTTTTGCGCCTTCGCTTGCCATTGAAGTGGCAGCAGCTTTACCGATGCCATCGCTACCGCCGGTTACGATTGCGATCTTTCCGTTTAATCCGAGATCCATCTTGAAAGTTCCGTTCTTCAGCCCTGTTTCATTCGAGAAACGATCTTGGTGAACATGCACTTGGGCGATCAGCAAGGTCGATATGGCGAGGGATTATAAACACCAAAACAGGAAAAACATTTCGTTATGCGTTTTTGCGCGTGTGAGTTGTACCCTTAACCCTTGCGTGATTTTTCCATTGGCGAAATTTCGAAGCGAGTCCAGAATTCGTTTAAGCAACGCATTTTTGTTCTTAATTGTTAAAAGTATTTAGATTGGTCAAAGAAGTGAACAACGGGCAGCGATACGAGCCGCTTACGGTGCCGCGAAGAGTGATTTTGGGACCCGGACCTAGTTCGGCGAACCCACGCGTTCTTCGTGCGATGTCGCTACCAATCATTGGGTATCTCGACCCCGCCTTCTTTGAACTGCTCGATGAACTGAGCGGCATGCTTGGTGAAGTGTTCAAAACCAAGCAGCGTGCGTTTGCCGTGGCTGGCGCTGGTTCGGCTGGTATGGAAGCTGGGCTTGTCAGTTTGGCTGCGCCAGGCGATACCGTGATTATTTGTTCTTACGGCTACTTCTGTGAGCGTCAGATCATCATGGCTGAGCGCTTGGGATTCAATGTCGTCGCACTCCGAACGGAGGGGGGCAAGTCGATGGATCCTCAGGTTCTAGCCGACGCCTTGAAAGAACATCCTGAGACTCAACTCGTAGTTGGTATTCACGCTGAAACCTCGGCTGGAACCATTCAGCCAATCGCTGAATTCGCTCGTCTTGCTCACGAAACTGGCGCATTGTTCATGACCGACGTTGTGACTTCACTTGCTGGTTGTGAGCTTGAATTTGACGAATGGGATCTCGATTTCGCTTACTCGGGTTCGCAGAAATGTCTCGCGGCACCCCCGGGTATCTCGCCAGTGGCTCTATCGGACAGAGCTCTTGATTACATTCGAAATCGGCCAAAGCCGCCGACTTCTTGGTACCTCGACCTGTCACTGATAGCCGACTACTGGGGACCTGACCACGTCGCACATCACACTGCTCCTGTCAGCATGATTTACGGATTGCGTGAAGCTGTTGGAATGGTCTTGAACGAGACGCTGGAGATGCGCTGGAAACGTCACGAGGCTAATGCCGACGCTCTTCGGGCCGGTCTTGATGCGTTAAATCTTGAGATGCCAATATCTGAGGAAGAACGACTTGATCAGTTGACGGTTATCAAGCTTCCCAAGGGTGTTGATGACATTAAGCTTCGAACTCAACTACTTGAAGAATATTCGATCGAAGTTGGTCGTGGTCTAGGAAAATTTGCTGGCGAAGTTATTCGAATCGGCTTGATGGGCGAATCGTGCGTTCCTGCGAACGTGTTTGCTTTGCTGAACGCACTTGAAAAGGTTCTGCCAGAGCACGGATTCGAAGTTGCTAAGGGTGCAGCAGCAGCGGCTGCAAGTGCGCAGTTGGCTGAGAACCCTTCGCCGTTGTACACGGCTTAGGCGTTCAGGTCGCGCGTCCTCACCCCAGGTCCCTCGGCTCCGATGACTCCGCTCGGGAAATCGATTAATTCAGATGCCCGTTGGTCGCTAGTGAAGCGTACTGCGGAGTAGTTATCTATTCCAACGCGTAGGCTTCGTCGAGAAGATCAACTACGTAGCGAACTTTAGTTGTTCGCTCAGTGGAACCTTCTTCAGCAATTTGCGTCAGGGCGAAATCGAGCTGCATGGCGCAGCCGGGATTACCAGTTGCGACAACGTCGGCTCCAGTGGCTACGACGTTACGAGCTTTGCGCTTTCCAAGCTGAGCCGACATCTCACGTTGTGTAAGGGAGTAGGTTCCTGCCGATCCACAACATAGAGCCGCTTCCCCGAGATCAACTAGTTTCAGACCGGGGATGGCGTTCAGGATGGCACGCGGCGCATCGGTGATTCGCTGAACGTTAGCTAAGTGGCACGGGTCTTGGTAGGTGACGGTCACGTCTAGCGACTTGGTTGGTGCCTCGAATTCATATTCGACCAGTAGCTCGTGAATATCTTTTGTTAGTTCGGCGACTTGCTCTGCTTTCGCAGCATATTCAGTTTCGTTGGCAAGTAGTTCGCCATAATCCTTCATCGCAGCACCACAGCCTGCGGATGCCGAGACGATTGCATCAGGGCTTGCAGACAAGAACGAATCGATGTTCTTCTTTGCCATCTCAATTGCGGAGTCTGGTTCGCCCGAGTGTGTGTTGAGAGCACCACAGCAGCCCTGACCGCCTGTTAGGTGCACTTCGATACCGTTCCGGGTTAGCACTCGCACTGTGGCTTCGAGAGATTCAGCATGGGTTAGTGCCATCACGCACCCTGCGAGCATGGCCACTTTGGCTTTGCGAACGCCCTGTGCTGGATGAACTTGGCCTTTTGCAACAAAGAATTTTTTAGAAAGCTCTGGCAAATAGTCGTCGGCAAGTTCGGCATCGCCGGGCATTAGTTTGAGCAGTCCGGTGCCACGTGCAATCGTGCGCATTCCGGATTTCTTGTAGAACTTCATAGCGTTTCCGGCCATTCGCAGCTTCAAAGGCGATGGCAAGAGGGTTTTGTACCCGACAGACCGAGCCGTGCGTTCTGTGAACGAACGCTTGGTGTGCTGTTCTACTTGCGCTCGGGTTGCTTCCATCAGCTTGCCGTACTCAACACCGGAAGGGCAGGCGAGCTCGCAAGCTCGGCACTGAAGACACAAATCCCAGTGTCCAACGACCGATGGACTCATGTCGAGTCGACCTTCGTTGACGGCCTTCATCAGGGCGATTCGACCCCGAGGGGATTCAGATTCGAGACCGGTTTCGAGGTATGTCGGGCATGCCTGCAAACAAAATCCACAATGCACACATTTGTACAGATCGGAATCTTGTGGGGCGTGCGGGCCTGAGAACCCCGGAAATGTTCCGGCGGGTCCGACTGACTCTCTTGGCTGATCGGTCGACATCGAGTGGTTTATATCTTTCCGGCGAATCGCCCGGGGTTGAGAGTGTTAGATGGGTCGTATTGACTCTTAATACGTTTCATTAGAGCTATAGAGCTTCCAACGTCGCTGAATACATCTACGGATTGCTTCACGTTCAAGGCACATTTTTCGATTACGTACGATGCAGGGTGCTTTTCGATTTCGGCGAGGATTGAGTTCGTTGTATTGGGTTGATGTGATTCGTCTGAACTGGATACGAGCACTGTCAGTGCTCCGAATCCAAGATCACAAATAGTCGAAACATTGTTCTGCTTTGAACTTGAACGAATTGAATGGGCAGCGTTCATCGTCGCGACGGGAAGTGATGTCATTCTGACTGATAGGTCAGCGTTGGTTTCTGCATCGTCCAAAGCTGACCACGCTGCACTTGCAGCGACATCGCTAAGCACTGCGTAACCAGTCGCTGAGTTCGACCCTGCAGCACCGACGACTTCGTTGACCTGTCGTTCGATAGAGCGGATACCACCGCCTAGCCGAACGAGAAGCGCCCATGATTCATCAGTAGACGCGGATTCTCCTGCGGCTTCGACCGTTTTGTTCGCCAGAGGACCAGAAATTAGTGAAGTGGCTTCTGGCATGAACAGTCCGTTCACGAAACTCATTCCGACGTCCTGCGCAGTTTCCCGACTGTCGAACCAAACGATGATCGTCTGCTGCTCAGGTGGAAGTGGTAATAATTTGAACGCAGCCTGCGAAACGATTCCCAGAGTGCCGAATGCTCCGGTGTTTAGGCGGTGCATTTCGTAGCCTTGGACGTTTTTTACTACTCGTCCGCCGCTTTTGGTCACTGTTCCGTCGGCAAGTACGATCTGCATTCCGATCACCCAGTCACGTATTCCGCCTGTCGAAGACTGGCGATGACCGGGCGCGTTGGAGGCTACCGAGCCACCTACAGTCGCCTGAGCGGGGTTGCGAACCTCGAAAGGGAGTCGTTGTCCTTCTTTGGCAAGAAGATCGTTCAGAGTGCCAATCGTTACACCGGCGTTTGCGACAACCGTCATGTCGCCGGGCTCATGCTCGATTTCGCCTTTGAACATCGAGAGGTCGAGAGCGGTGTCGTAGCTCGTTGGAATGTTTCCAACTCCGATACGAGTTCCGCCGCCCCACGGGATCGCAGAGTGACCGGCTTTGGTTACTGCAGCCAGTATTTCTGAAACCTGCTCAAGATTTTCAGGTCGTTCGATTGTTGAGGGCGTTAAACCGTCTAGCGAGTGGCTCAATTTAGTTTTCTGAACCTATGCCTTCGCCGTTGCAGGGCGGCGTGGCGTTGAGTGCATCTGTGGCTTCCACGGTGCGGTGTCCCAGAGGTGATCGCCGATAGCTGTTGCTTCGTTAATCGCTTCGTTTGGAACTTCCTCTTCCCACGCAACGAGATTTTGCTGCAGTTGCTCGAGAGTTCGTGCACCAACGATGCATGCTGAAACCACAGGGTTTGATCGAACCCACTTGAGAGCGAGCGCCATTGGAGAAACGCCGTACTTCTCGGTTACCGCCATGAATTGCTCCATAGCGTTGAAGGTTGGCTCGTTCCAGTAGGTGGTCTTGTAGAAATTGGCAGCACGGAAGTCGTCGGAATAGCGACCACCGGCAGGCATTTCAGCTTTGAAATTACGATGCTTTCCGAGAAGGAATCCACCTGCCTGTGGCGAGTAGACCATCACGCCTACGCCTTGATCTTTACAAACAGGGAAGAGTTCTCGTTCTGCCTCTCGATAGAGCAGGTTGTATCGAGGCTGCACAGAGTTAAACTTGCTGAAACCGTTCTTGTCTTGCGCCCAAAGAGCTTCGACAAGCTGTGGTCCTGAGAAGTTCGACACGCCAATGTAGCGTGCCTTTCCGGCTCGAACTACGTCGTTGTAGGCCTCGACGGTTTCTTCGATCGGAGTAGTTAGATCGGGAGCGTGAATCTGGTAGAGGTCGACGTAGTCGGTGCCAAGACGCTTCAAAGAATCGTCTATCGCCTTCATCACGTATTTTTTGTTCACACCGACGTCGTTGGGGTTTGGTCCGACCTGGCTTCTGCCTTTAGTAGCAAGAACAACTTCAGACCGACGAGTCTTGATGAATCGCCCGACGTTTTCTTCGGAAAGTCCATCACAGTAAGAGTTAGCGGTGTCGATGAAGTTCACGCCGCCTTCGAATGCCGCAGACATTATTCGAAGCGAGTCTTCTGCATTCGTTTGGCCGCCAAAATTGTCGGAGCCGATGCAATATTCAGAGACTTTTAATCCGGTATTTCCTAGTCGTACATAATCCATGTGATCAGTCCCTTATTTCGCTGTAGACGAGCTAGGTAGAGTGCCGAAGGCTTGTCCTGAGTTTGGCGGGTATGCCATAGGAGCTTGCTGCTCGAATTCATCTGCGACTGCACGTACTTCAGCCATCACTTCTGGTGGAGCTGATTCTGACCATGCTTCGAGTACGCCCTTGATGTGTTCGACTTTGCGTGCGCCGAAAATTGGGGCGGTTACACCGGGGAATTCAGATACCCACTGCAGAGCGAGTCGAATAGCTGGTTGACCGTGCTTTTCGGCGATGGCAGTGAATTTCTCGACTGCAGTGAATGTAGCGTCGTTGAAGTAGCGGGCTTTTAGACCGCCACCCTTTGAATCGTCACGCATATCGAACTTGGATCCGGCGACTGCCTTGCCTGCTGACCCGTGCTGACCTGTGAGCATTCCACTCGCAAGAGGTGAGTAGGGGATCACGGCTACATCGTGATCGGCTGCGAAAGGAACCATCTCTCGTCCGAGTCCCGGCTGAAGAATGTTGAATACGCTTTGGATTGCTTCAAATCGGTAGAGATTTCGAACGTCGGAGGTCCAAAGGCTCTTAGCTAGTACCCAGGTTGGGAAGTTCGAAGCACCGGCGTAGACGATCTTTCCTTGATGAATGAGATCGTCGACTGCTCGTAGAGTCTCTTCGACTGGAGTGTCTTCATCCCATGAGTGGCAGTAGAGCAGATCGATTCTGTCGGTTCGAAGGCGGCGAAGGGATTCTTCAACGGCTCGAACGATGTGATAGCGAGACGCACCCGCATCGTTCACACCTGGTCCAACTGCCGAACGGTACTTGGTAGCTAGTACAACGCTATCTCGACGACCGGAATCGTGGAGGTAGTTGCCGATCATCGATTCCGAACGGCCTTCGTTGTACGAGTCTGACGTATCGACGAAGTTGATTCCACCATCGAGTGCGGTGCCAAGAATTTCGTGAGCGGTTGGCTCGTCACATCCATACTGGTTGCCGTAGTTATCGGTTCCCAAGCAGATGTTCGAGACTTTCATCCCGGTACGACCCAGCTTTACATATTCGATAGGAATTTTCTGACTCCCTGTACTACAGATTGGCGTTTAGGTTAGCTGTTGTTGAGATCAATCCAGCGAGATTCTTTGACTGACTGGTATGCAGCATCAACGATTTCTGCTGCTTTCATTCCGTCGTAGAAACTGGTTTCAACGAGCGACTGGTCGCCAGCAATGATGGCATCGGCGAACAGTTGGTATGGCTGTGGATATATGGCTCCCGGATCGAGCTGACCGACTGGACCATTGGGGCCGGTCACACCCTGCATGCCGAATCGTCCGTCGGTAGTGATACGTCCCTTTTCGCCGGAGATTTCTACTCGAGGCGAAGTTTTGCCATCTGGATCGGTTCCACGGGAAGCGAATGAGGTGTGAACCACTGCCATCCCGCCGTTCTCCCATTCACAGAGGAGTCCGGATACGTCTGGCACATCAACATCAATACCTTCTGGGTTGTCGGCAGTAGGGCGATGTGGACTTGTGGTGTCGAACGAAGCGACGACACGTTTCACTTCACCGTTGATGAATCGAAGCATGTCGAATGCGTGGATCAGTTCGTAAACCGAACCGCCACCGTACTCAGATTGGAATCGCCAGCTGAGAGTTTCGGGTCGGGCGTCGTACTGGTGCGACATGCCCCACCAGATATTTGCGTGATAGATACGACCCACGAAATCGTCGTTAATGTAACGTTTGATTCGTCCAACCATCGTGTTTCCGCGCTGGTTGAAGTTAGTCGAGTGAATGACTCCTGCTGCTTCTGCGGCATCGAGCATCTCTTTGCAATCTGCGGCAGTTAGGGCGAGTGGCTTGTCGCAAAGAACGTGCTTACCGGCTGCAATTGCTGCTAGGGCAAGTTCTTTGTGGGATCCGGTGGGAGTGATGATGTCGACAGCATCTAGGCCGTCCATCTTCAGCATTTCATCGACATCGGTGAAGCCGTTCGGGATGTCCCATTTTTCTTGGAACTCAGCGAGGGCTTCGGGATTGCGTCTCATAGCTGCAACAACTTCGACGTTGTCGAGTTTTGAGAAGTGATCCATGTGCGTGTTGGCGAATCCGCCTACACCGATTATTCCGATACGAACTTTGCCTGATGCTGAGGGCACTTTTGATCCTAACTACACGACTGTCGGGAACGCAAATAACGCGCTCTGGCGCGACGCTCCGAGTAAGGTCCTGTCATAGAGGCTGATAGTTTAGCGAATAAGCAGGTCTGTGATTGATTTATGAGACCGGATTTATTGCCAGTCTTGAGTTCCGGTCGGGCGGAATGACTCGGCGGTTATTCCGTAGGCTTCGCCATGAATGGCTCCACCAGGGAAGACCTTACCGGGATTGAATCGTTCGCCGAGAGAAGGAACGTCGATAGGGGCATCCTCAGGAGATTCGCCAATGAACGCCGTTCTCAGTCTTGCCATAGCTTCGAGATCGTCTTCATTGAACACAAGTGGCATGTATGCCTGTTTCTCGATCCCGATGCCGTGCTCGCCAGATAACGCTCCGCCTGCTGCAACACATGCTTCGAGGATTTTTGCACCAGCCAGAATTGCCTGTTTCACTTCTGCAGGATTCCGCTCGTTGAACAAGATTGCTGGGTGAATGTTGCCATCACCAGCGTGAAATACGTTTGCGACTGTTACATCGAGTTCAGCGGCGATTTGATCGACCTGCTGCAAAACTTCTCGGAGTTTAGTTCGAGGTACTACACCATCGACGAGATAGTAAGTCGGGGCGATGGTTCCGTACGCTCCGATTGCGCCTTTTCTGGTTTGCCATAGCTTGTCGCGAGTTGCTTCATCGTCGGCCTCACGGATCTCCATAGCGCCGTTTCGATTGCAAATATCGAGAACCGTTTCAGTTTGTTCTTCGACCGATTCTTTTAGTCCATCGACTTCCACGATAAGCACGGCTTGTGCTTCGGCCGGGTAGCCAGGGTGATAGAACGGCTCCACCGCATCGATAGTGTTTCGATCCATCATTTCGAGCGCAGATGGCACCATTCCGGCAGCGATAATCTCTGAAACGGTATCTGAGGCGGCGTCCATAGTGGTGAACGCTGCCAACATGCTGTGAATCGTCTCCGGCTTCGGCAGAAGGCGCACGGCGATCTTAGTGACGATGCCGAGAGTGCCTTCGGAACCTACAAATGCACCTCGTAGGTCGTAACCAGATGCTTCGCGCTGGGTTCCGCCGAACCATGTCAGCGAGCCGTCTGCAAGAACAACCTCTAGTCCAAGAACGTGGTTAGTCGTAACACCGAGTGCTAGACAGTGAGGGCCACCAGCATTTTCTCCGATGTTTCCGCCGATCGTGCAGGTTTTTTGGCTTGCGGGATCGGGAGCGTAGAAAAGTCCGAGATGGCTGACTTTTTGAGATAGGTGGAGATTGATCATTCCCGGTTCGACAACCGCTACTCGGTTAACTGCATCAACTTCGATGAGTGCTGTGAGTCGAGTGAGGGCGATTACAACAGAATTTCGTAGAGGGACAGCACCGCCCGAGAGGCTAGTTCCGGCTCCACGAGCGACGATGTACGCCCCGTGCTTGTTCGCAATTTTTACAATTTGCGAAACTTCTTCGGCTGTTGACGGAAGCACGACAGCTTGAGGCGGCGCTTTGTCGATCGAACCATCGTATTCGTAGACCAGTAAGTCTTCTGGCTTCCAGACCACATACTGGTCGCCAACGATGTTTGAGAGCTCGGAAATTAGCGAGGAACTAACGGTAGTTTTAGGAGACATTGAGTAATTGTTGCACGGGCTTGGTTAGTTACCAAGCCTTAGAAAATTGTTCCTACGCCGGTTACGTTTCGGACAATTTCACGATCTTCTTGATCACGGATGATCTTTTCGGTCATCACATCTGGGTCGCCCCATTGATCGAGGAGGATTTTTAACAGACGAGCCTGTATTTCGGCGTGCTCGGGAACTCCAGCCAAGTTCGTGAACTCTCCGGGATCTGTTTCGAGATTGTAGAGTTCAAGCTCAACAGGATCGCCGTGTCCGTAGCAAAGCTTCCAATCGCCAGATCGAACCATGCCCAACGCACGATCGGTACCGTGAGCAAAGTGTTCTGAGATGGCTACATCATT
Source organism: Chloroflexota bacterium (assembly GCA_018650845.1). Taxonomy (GTDB): domain Bacteria; phylum Chloroflexota; class Dehalococcoidia; order Lucifugimonadales; family Lucifugimonadaceae; genus Lucifugimonas. Next base: position 247,189 of record JABIFF010000008.1, read on the forward strand.
GAGAGTAGACGTGTCGCCTTCGAGTGCCGGAACGAGCGATTGCCCATCGAGGTCCCATTTGTCGAGTTCGACACCAGCGATATCGAGAATCGTTGCTACTGCATCGACATTCGATACGGCTTCGGATACTCGTTGCCCGCCTTCGAACTTGCCGGGCCATGAAATCTGCAATGGAACGTTTGCCGACTGTTCGTAGAAGCACATCTTTCGCCACAGACCGTGTTCGCCAAGCATGTCGCCATGATCAGATGTGTGGACGATAACCGTGTTCTCAGCAAGCCCTTGCTCTTCAAGAACGTCCATCAGATGACCGATTTTGTCATCGAGATATTCACAGAGTCCGAAATAGGCGGCTCGTGCTCGTGCTATTTCGTCGTCGGTCCATTTTCCGTCGAGTCCGAACATCTGGCGCAATCGTTCTGCGGATGGCGGGAGATTGTCTAAGTGACCTTCTGGCAGATTCGGCATATCGACGTTGTCTGGGTAGTACTTCGAAAAGTACGGTTCAGGAACGATAAACGGGAAGTGCGGTGCGATGAAGCCGACGCACATGGCGAATGGTTTTTCGTGGCGCGCCGGGTCGGAGAGATATTCGACTGCTGCTTTTTCCATAGCATCGTCAGCTTCAATCATCGGGCTTGTGCCGGGATCGGCTTCGCGTACTCCGTACCAATCTTCAGGAGCAGTTGGAATGCCATCCGACCATCGGTAATGGTCGAGAGGTGCTTCGATGTGCGGGTCTCTCGATAGCTGTTCTTCGAAACCGTGCAGTGGATCGGGACCTACCAAGTGCATCTTGCCGTTCAACGCCGTGTCATAGCCCTCATTGCGGAGCAGGTACGGCCAAGTGAGCTTGTCGACAGCCATTGGCTTCGTGTTGTCCCAAACTTCGATGCTCGAAACGTACTGTCCCGTCATGAAAGATGCCCGTGATGGGATGCACAACGGCGAATTGCAGTAGTTGGCGTCGAAGGTGGTGCCTTGAGCAGCAAGACGATCCATGTTCGGCGTTTCGATAATCGGGTGACCGTATGTCGACGAAAATTGCGCACCGTGCTCGTCGGACATGATTACCAAGAAGTTGGGTTTTGATTGCGAAGTAATTTTTATTCTCTCTAATCGATTTATATGGCTTGGATTGGTCCCGATCCGTGACTACGGCGTGATCACGGCGCGAGTAACTTCACTGCCGGTCTGAGTGCCAAGCCATTCTGCAGTTTCAAACGCCTTGCCGATCTGATCGAGCGGGAATTCGTGTGACACAACGGTTGTCAGTGGGTACTTGTCGGCAGTTCGTTCGAGGAAGTCGATAGCGTTCGGGATGATCCATGGATCGTAGTGCTGAATTCCGTAGAAGCGCACCTGGTTCGAAACCATCGTGGAAACATCAATTGAAGCGAATGAGTTTGGTGAAATATGGCCAACTTCGAGGTAAACCCCTCGCATGCGAACCATCTTGAGTCCTTCTTCGACAACAGCGGGGAAGCCAACGACTTCGATCACTTTGTCGGCACCGATTCCGTTAGTGAGTTCCATCACTCGGTCGATACGAGATTCAGGAGTGTCGTACTCGTTCATGTCGATAGTGTGAGTTGCTCCACACTGCAATGCGAGTTCAAGTCGAGGCTTCTGGCTATCGATCACGATAACCTTCGATGCACCCAATTCACGAGCAACCGCAGTAGCGTTTACGCCTAAGCCACCTGCACCCTGAACGACTACTGTGTCCCCGAGTCTGATCTCACCCAAATGCATCGCTTCGTAAACCTGTGCTAAAGCACAGTTGATAGGTGCTGCCGCGGCGTTGCTAATGGAGTCGGGTAGTTTGAATACATAGTTTGGGCTTCGGAGGTAGTAGTACTGAGCGAAGCCACCGTTGCAAACTGGCCATTCATCGAGTGGCTTGCGACCCATTCGGAATTTGCAGGCTCCGAACTCACCACGAAGGCAGTTGTAGCAGCGGGCGCAAGGGAAGAAATATGAGTAGGCAACTCGGTCGCCTTCTTTGAGTGGTCGACGGAGCGAGTCGGTGGTGACCTTGTTGCCCATCGCCGCAACTTCACCCATCATCTCGTGTCCGAATACGAACGGGTCTCGTGGTGGAGCACCTTCAGGAATTCCATCACCGCGCCACATGTGAAGATCGGAACCACAGACACTGGTTGCACGCACTCGCACTTGGATAGCATCGGATTCAAGTTCAGGTAGCGGTAAATCCCGCATCTTCCAGCTCTTGTCGGCGTCATGCCAAACTGCTGAAGTTCCCATTTGTGCCATCGTAATCTCCTCGGCGAATTGAGGGTGCGACAACGTGCGTCATTGCCCCTAAATGTGATGGCAAATAATTTATTCCCGTTTGCGGGAAGTCACAATAAGCGGCAAGAGCAATTTTTCGGTCACCTGTGAGCAAATTCAGAGAATAGAATTCCGCTGAACTTATTTTGTTTTGCGAAATCTGGCTACCTCCAAGCTCAGATTGACCATTTATCAGAAGCGAGCAGTAACGAATGACATTGTCGAACTGGCGATCACGCGCAGGTACAACTTTTCAAACTGAAAAACGGCCGGCGTCAGGATCAAAAGGTGTCGTGGTCACAAACCACCCTCTTGGAACCGCTGCCGGTTCAGAAATGCTGCTGGCTGGTGGTAACGCGATCGACGCGGCGATAGCTTCGTTGTTTGCGTTGACAGTGGTTGAGCCGATGATGATGGGTATTTTCGGGGCAGGGCATATGAATGTTCGGCTCGCCAATGGTGAACACCATGTGATCGACGGTTATGCCACGGCTCCGGCTGCCAGCACTGAAGATATGTACACACCGGTCGCCGATTCGGGTCCCGACTATTTGAAGTCGGTTGGTGATGCCAGTGCGATCGGGTATTTGGCGATTGGTGTCCCCGGCAGTTTGAAGGCGTGGACAGAGGCACTCGATGAGTGGGGCACGATGTCACTCAAAGACGTGATGGAACCTGCGATCAGATTCGCCTCCCGTGGTTTCAAGGTCAGCGAGTATATGCACGAGAAGATTGTTCGGATGGAAAACGAGATTCGTCGTTTCCCCGAAACAGCTGCTACGTACATGCCGAATGGCAAGCCGCTTAAGCCGGGTGAATACGTGGATCGCTCAGACTACGCTCGTACGTTGCGAGCTATCTCGGAAAATGGGCCTGATCATCTGTACAACGGGCCGTTGGGTGAAATCGTCTGCGACTACCTGAGTCGCAACGGCGGAATTATCACTAGAGAAGACCTTGCAAACTACAAAACTGTTCGACGGGCGCCGGTAAAGGGCGAATATCGTGGGTACGAACTGTTTGGGCCGGCTCCTCCCTCAGCCGCAGGTGTTCACATCGTCGAAATGCTGAATATTCTCGAAAATTTCGATATTGCTGAGATGGGATATGGAACACCAGATTCCATACATCTGTTGTTGGAATCAATGAAGAAGGCATTCGCCGATAGGAATCGGTACACCGGTGATCCCGAATTTGTCGAAGTGCCTGTTGATCGATTGATATCGAAGCATCACGTCGAAGATTTTGTCGACAGTATCGATATGGAAAAAGCCTCACCAGAGAACGGAACCGGAACGAACGAGTCTGATCACACAACTCACATAACGGTCGCTGATTCAGATGGAAACGTGGTGTCGGCCACCGACACTATCAACGAACTTTTTGGGTCGAAGGTAACGGTTCCTGGAACTGGAATGCTGCTCAATAACACTCAGACATTGTTCGACCCGCACCCAGGCAAGGCGTTATCGGTACAGGCGGGTAAGCGAGCCACCAGCAGTCAGGCTCCGATGATCGTGACGAAGGACGGCCATCCCGAATTCGCACTTGGTCTACCCGGAGGTGTCCGAATATTTACTACGGTGCTGCAGACCATAGTGAACTTGATAGACCACCGAATGAGCGCACAGGAAGCTGTTGAGGCACCACGTGTGTGGACGCAGGGGCAAGAAGTTGAAATCGAACTTGGCGTGCCAGAATCTGTAAGAGCTGCAGTGGAAGCGAAAGGGCATCGAGTTACTCCCGTCGCCACTATCGGCGGAGGAATGAACATTGTTCGTTTCGAACCGGGCGATACGCTCTCGGGTGCGGCATGTTGGCGCTCTGACGGCCACGTTGTCAGTATCGGAGGCGGATTCGCTCGATCTGGTGTGGGATTCCGTACGCTAGCCAATGAAGAAGAAGTAGAAGTAACTGAGTTAGCTTCTAATTTCGGCTCCACTACATCTACCGATGGCACGAGCACTCAGAACGACGGAGACCCGGCTTGAGCGTTCCGAACCACAAACTTCGCTGCCTTGATTGTTCCTCAAAGCAGGAACCATCCGTAAACGATTTGTACTGTGCTGAGTGTGGCGGATTGTTTGCTGTTGAGTATCTCGACGCTCCAGACGGATCCTCGCCTCGATTGCCAATGGACGATCCTTCTGCGGCGAACTCGCTAGGTGAAGGCGATACGCCTCTCGTTTTTCTTGAGAAGACTGGTGAAGCGTTGGGATTGGGTTCGCTTTGGGCGAAGCTCGAGTTCATGGCTCCAACTGGCTCGTTCAAGGATCGTGGATCAGCGATTCTCACGACTATGGGGCGTGATTTAGGCGTTACCGAGTTCATCGAAGATTCATCGGGGAACGCGGGCGCATCACTATCCGCCTACGCTGCTGCCGCAGGACTGAAGGCGCACGTATTCGCACCGGCTAGTGCTGCGAGCGGGAAGCTTGACCAAATACAGATTTTCGGAGCGAGTCTGCACAAGGTTGAAGGTCCCAGACAGGCTGCAACCGATGCTGCCGAAGAGTTCGTGAAAGAACGCGGGCTTGTGTACATGTCTCACAACCTGAGTCCTTATTTTTCCGAAGGAATGAAGGCGGCCAGCTACGAGATTGCGGAAGTGCTGGATGATGGGATCGATCACGTGGTGCTGCCAGTTGGGAATGGCTCACTGCTGATAGGCATGGTGCGCGGATTTGAAGAGTTATTGGAAGCCGGAATTATTGCCAGAATTCCAAAATTCCACGGCGTTCAGGCCGCAGCTGTCCGACCAGTTGTTGCCGCATTGAATGGTGAAGCTTGGTCGCACGATGACGTGCTGCCTACAAACGCTTCTGGCATAGCCGTTTCGAAGCCGCCACGACTTGCCGAAATGGTTGAAGCGATAAATTCGACGAATGGCACCGGAGTTACCGTTTCTGAGGAATCACTGATCGAGTGGCAGAAGCGATTGTCGTCGTCCGAGGGAATATTCGCGGAGATGACGTCAGCCGGAGCATTCGAAGGGTTACGAAAGCTGATCGAATCTGGCGTAATCGAAAAAGATTCGAATGTGTGCGTACCAATTACTGGATCAGGACTCAAAGAGCCCCTGAAATAGAGATCGACTAGCTGTTCGCTTGTTTGAACACTTCGTTGAACCCACCGACAGCACCTTCGATCACCCAATCATCGACGCAGTACGACGCTCGGAAGAATCCCGGTGTACCGAATCCAACTCCGGGAACGACCAGTACGAGCTCTTTTTGTAGTTGGGCAACGAACTCGGTATCGTCAGGAATCGGCGATTTAGGGAACACGTAGAAGGCACCATCGGGCTGAACACATTCGTAACCGATTTGTGTGAGTGCACCGTAGAGCAGATCACGCTTCTTGCGGTAGATATCGACGTCAACCGTCGCTCGCTGAACTGCTGCGACGGCCCGCTGCATAAGCGCAGGAGCGTTCACAAATCCGAGCGTGCGCAAAGAGAAGTTCAACGCATCCATCAGGTCTGTTTTACCTGGATCTGACGGATTCACAGCTACGTAGCCGATACGTTCTCCCGCTAAACCCAAGTCCTTCGAGTGCGAAGTAGCAACGATCGATCTAGGGTGGTGGTTGAAGATGAACGGGTAGGGGGCGTCGGTGTAGATCAACTTGCGATATGGCTCATCGGAGATTAAGTAAATCTCAGTGCCAAACTTTTCTTCCGCACGTTGAATAGCAGCAGAAATTGCAGCTACAGAGGATTCTGGATAGATAACGCCAGTGGGATTGTTTGGTGAGTTGATGATTACGGCGCGAGTACGTGAGGTGATAGTGGCTTCCAGCGATTCAACGTCAGGCAGCCAGTTTTCGTCACAGCTGGCAATTTTCGCTACGCCGGTTTGGTGTTCAACATAAAACGTGTACTCAGCGAAGTATGGTGCGATCAGTACGACTTCGTCGCCTTCATCCAAAATCGATCGCAGGATCGTGTTGATTCCTCCTGCGGCGCCTACTGTCATTAATATCTCGGCACCGGTGAACGGAACTCCGGATTCTTCAGATAGCACCTCAGCGACACTCGCTCGTACCTCAGGGAAGCCACCGTTGGGCATATACCGATGTGTGCCTGGTGATTCATCTGCGACCAAACGGGCGAGGGCTTCCTTGAACTCAGCAGGCGGCTCGAGGAGAGGGTTGCCCAGCGACAGATCGAATACGTTCTCTGCCCCATGAATGCTTCGTAGTTCGATGCCTTCTTCGAACATCTTGCGAATCCACGAACTGTTATTCATCTGTTCTCGAACTTTTCGAGAGATTGCCATTCGGGGGGTCTTTCTTATCTGGACTGAACTGGTGTTATTGCGAACTGAAGACGAATTTACTTCGATTTATCGTCTTCGTCACTAGATGAATCAGATTCTTCTTCGTCGATGTCATCCGTGTCGTCATCGTCAGAATCGGTCTCTTCTTCGTCCTTCTTACCGAACTTGAAGAAATCTTTCATGAACTGAGGACCGCCGGAATACGGGTTTTCGACTACGAATGTGCCAGCAATTTTGTCGTGCCAGCCTTGTCGTTTCGGATCGAAGATCAACCAGAAGATGCCAATTCCAGCTGCGAGGAACGACACTAATTTGCCGATCATTTCCCTTGGAATGGCAGCAGGGCCGGGTGTTCGGCCTTCTGCATCGACAACCACAATTCCAGCAACCCATTTTCCGGGAGTTCTGCCCCAAAGGATTGTCGGAAGAATGAAGTAACCAAGCAAGAAAACTAGATTGGGGGCTACAGACTCGTTGCTGAATATCGCCCCTCCTGCTTGAGGAGCGATGGTGTAGATGATCATCATCAGCAAGCCCAGATCAACCGTGAATGCGTAGAGCCGTGAAAACGGTCGAGCATAATTCATCGGGTACTTGATCGGCCCGTCTGGCTTCTCAGGCGTCTTCTTTTTGTTCTCTTTTTTATCGGTTTTCGACTGCTTGTCAGCTTTGTATCGTGAAGCAGAAGTGCGTTGCCGCGGGTTACGTCGTTTTTTAGTTCCTGAAGGCATATATGTTCAATATTACGGCTCAACGCCTTCCACGGCACTACAAACTCGCTTTAGAATCGCCGCCAGTTTCAATTTTTAGACGTGTTCTGTGTCGTTCGCTCTTGAACAGCAACTTATTGAACGGCACATAGGAGTTCTTATATGGCAGGCAGGCTCGAAGGCAAAATTGCACACATCACAGGTGGCGGTTCGGGACTTGGTGATGCCATGGCTCACTTGTTCGCAGCCGAGGGCGCGAGAGTCGCCATTTCTGATCTGAAGTTAGATGTTGCTGAACGAGTGGCAAAATCTGTGGTCGAGAGTGGTGGCGATGCGATCGCTCTTGCTGGTGATGTTTCGAGCCGTGAGGATTGCGAGCGTCTGGTTGCTGAGACCGTTAGTCAGCTGGGTGGCATTGATGTTCTTGTGAACAGCGCAGGAGTTACTCCTCGATACGCACCCAAAGAGTGGGATTTTGAGCAGACTTGGGATTGGGTCGTGAGTATCAACCTCAAAGGTTCGATGATGATGTCTCGATTCGCCGTCGATCACATGAAGAAGCAGAACTCTGGTTCGATCGTGAACCTAGCTTCGATTATTGGGCTGGTCGGTTACGCGCAGGGAATTAGCGACGGGTTCAATCCATACCCGCACACCAAGGGCGGAATTGTGCAGATGACTCGGGATATGAGCATAGCGCTGGCCAAGCAGGGCATTCGCGTGAACGCACTTTGCCCCGGCTTTACGTACACGCCGCTGGTGACGACTCTGGTCGAAGATGCCGATATGCATGAACGATTGAAGTCGTTGCACCCGATGGGGCGTCTTGGCGAGGCTAAAGAAATCGCCAATGCAGCTCTGTTCCTCGCTTCCGACGAGGCATCGTTTATCACCGGTGTGAACTTGCCAGTCGACGGCGGCTACACAGCCCAATAGCGTGCCAATGGCACGTTTTCTCCGGCAGGTGCGTGGTTGGCTGAATCTTCCGATCTAGCCGGAGAGAATATTGCTAGTCTGCTAAAAGATCGACGCTGGATCTACGACCGACAGCATCTTTCGACCTTCGACGGCTCGTTCGAGGTTTGACAGGGCGAATACGACTGCACGCTCGTTGCCTTCTCCGGTGCCGCCTGCCCAGTGTGGAGTGACGATTGCGGTCGGCATGCTGAGTAGCGGGTTATTGGGATCGGTTGGTTCTACTTCGAGAACATCGAGACCTGTGCCTGCTATTTCGCCGTCCTGAAGCGCCTTGATTAGATCGGCCTCGTTGTGGACTGGACCACGGCAGGTGTTGATGAAGATAGCCGTCTTCTTCATGAGCCCGAACTCACGAGCACCCATCAGTCCTCGTGTTGAACTGTTCAAGGGGACGTGAACGGTGACGATGTCGCTTACTCGCAGCAAGTGGTCGAGCTCGACAGCTTGAGCGCCAAGTTCCTGATCACGTCCGGGCATTAGCTCGATTGCATCGTGGTACAGCACTTCGCAATCGAACCCTGAAAGTCGACGTGCGACCTGTCGGCCGATATTGCCGAATCCGATAATTCCAACCGTTTTACCGTTGATTTCTGTTCGGACAGGAAGCTGATCGACACCGTCTCGCCATTTGCCATCACGAGTGTTGTCCCAGGATTCCATCATTCGTCTGTACACGCTCAACATAAGCGTCACAGCATGCTCTGAAACTGATATGGCGTTTGAACCACCATTGTTGGCAACGGCGATTCCGAGCTTTCCGAGACCGATCACATCAACCGAGTCGTAGCCGGCTGTGAGCAGTTGGACGAGCTTGAGTTTAGGGAGTTGCTCAGCAATGTCGAGTGGAATGGTCGCTAGCCAGGGAACTGCGGCATCAGCATCTTTCAACGCTTCGATCAACTCGCCTGGCGAACCTGTTGGGTCGGCAACGACCACGTTCACGCCGTTTGGAGCGTGTTCATTCAAAAGATCCCAGCGTCGTTTGTGTTCAGCAGTAGATAGATTTGCGAGAAAGGCGATAGTTGGCATTTGTAGTTGAACTCGGTTGATTCGATAAGAATGTGTCGATGAAGTCGTCGGGCAGTTTACCGGCGGTATGTGGAAGTTGGTTGAACGTAACCGCTTAAACGGGGCGTGCAACTCGGCTTCCAGCTTTGAAGACGTCTTTTACATCCCAGAGTGCGTTGAGATCGGCAATGGGATTGCCACCAACGACAAGAACGTCGCCGGGACGATTCACTGCAAGTGTTCCAGCCTGATCGCCAACGGCGATCGATTCAGCGGCGTGACTGAGGCCCGTCACGAGCGCTTCGGTGTTAGTGAGACCCGCTTGGGTTAGGGCGATCATTTCTTTTACGAACTCACCGGGTGGGTAGGCCCCCCACGGCGAGTCGCTTCCTGCGATCATACGAACGCCCATTTTTACTAATTTGTTCACCGATTCAACTCTGGTTTCGAGTGAACGCTTCGATGAATCAATGCTGGCTTGTTCCTCTTTGGTTAGCCAGCCACGGTCGTAGCCAATGCGTTCGGTCAGATCGATACCGGCCTGAACTACGTGAAGAGTGGGGTTCACCCATGCTTTAGCGGCTGCGAGCTGTTCGGCAAGCGGTTCGTTGAACTTGTACATGCCGGTTTCATCTTCAAATACGCAGTGAATGATCATGTCGACGCCGGCATCCAGTGCGTTCTTGATGCCTTGCATCGACGCACAGTGGGCTGCAGTGAGTTTTCCGAAGCGGTGTGCCTCATCGACTATGACGGTCATCTCTTCGATTGTGTACGAGGGGAGTAGAGCGTTGGACGACCATGTCGAACCGCCGGTTGCCATGATCTTGATGAAATCGGCGCCTTCTTTGACCAGTTTCCGTACTTCAGCACGAACGCCCTCAACACCGTCTGCTTCTGAACCGCAATACCAGAAGTGTCCACCGGTGATCGTGATTGGGCGTCCTGAAATGACCATTTCGGGTCCTTCAGACAAGCCCATGTTGATTCCGTCTTTGAGGGAGAAGCCAACTTTGTTCTTGGCACCGTTCTCTCTTGCAGTGGTCACACCAGCGTGTAAGAACGTTCTAGCGTTCTGAAGCGCTCGCATCAGGAGTACGTCGTCTTGTTCATTTCCGGTGATATCGCCGTGTGTGCCGTCGCCCGGCGCCATCATGTGGGTGTGACCATCGACTAGGCCGGGAAGAATTGTTGAATCGCCGTAGTCTTTGATCGTGAGATTGGAACCATCGGGAGCGGAAATATCGCCAACCGGACCCATCGCTGCGATTTTGCCGTCGTTTAGGAGAATGGCTTGACCTGAAACTGGTGCAGCACCTGTTCCGTCAAAGATTCTCGAAGCCTTTATGAGGGTGTAATCGTTAGTTGAGGGCGATGATGATTCTGATGACAAGAGTTTTCTCCGAGAAAACGTCGTGGGCGTGTTTGTACGCCAACGTTGTCTCACAACATACGAGTTGATGCAATTGGCGCGAAGGTGAGCGGTGGCTAGATTACGCCGAGTTCGGCAAGAATTTCTTCGAGTTTTTCCTGCGAAGTGAACTGGTGGCCAATGATGCCTGCCGCAAATGCCGCCTCGATGTTTACGGCCAGATCATCGATGAACAGGATGTTCTCTGGAGCAACACCTGATTGATCGAGAAGTGCTTGATAGAAAGCAGGATCTGGCTTCATCGAATCAACTTCGTAAGAGACGATTGTTGGATCGAGTTTGTCGGCGAATGGCAGGACCCGTTTCGCCAAGTTCCAGTGTGGTTCACTGGTGTTTGATACGAGCGCAATCCTGTGAGTCTCAGCAATTCTGGAAACAAGTGGGAACATATTGTTGCTGGGGATGATGACGCTGTCGTAGATCCGCGTGAACTCTTCGATCGAGATATTTATACCAAGTGCAGAGATAGATCGTTCAGCGTGTTCAGCAAAGCTCAATGTCGCTGTTTCAAACAGCGCTTTTCGAGCATTGCCGAATACGATGTTATGAACATCTGTAGACGTTCGCCCCGATAGTTCTGCGAGTTCGATCGCTGCTGTGTTTTCGTCGACAGTGCAGAGTACATTTCCGAAATCGAACGCAACTAACTCGATTGTTGAAGTTGAGTTCATATTTATTTGCTCGATTCCGCATAGTTCGCTTCGGCATTTGCCACTAATTCTTGAAGTTCCTCGGTGGTTGCGCCTTCAGGGACGGCGACGCCCATTTTCGTGAGGACTGCCTGTAGGTATTCAGGATCGGCTGACTTGTTGCCGCCGGATTTGATCTGATCGAACGCCTCAGGGTTCAAGATTGCTTCAGCTTTTTCAGGGAATATCTCGGCTAATTCCTCATCAGGGAGTGCTTTGAGAACTTCGATTGGCAGATCTTTTCTTGGATCGCCTGTTTGTTCATCGGTTTTCGCACTCGAGATCGAAGATTCTGAAGACGATTGAGAGCTTTGCAGAACGGCGAATCCGATTCCGGCCGCTAAGCCGATCACGACAGCGACTGCTACGACGATCTTCAATAGATATTTTCCTGAAGTGAACTATTCGTGCCGGAGTGCTTCGATCGGATTCAGCGAGGCTGCGCGAACCGCCGGGTAAATTCCGAAGAACAATCCAACTGCAACCGATACTGCCAGGGCAATCGCGGCGATGTGGGTTTCAATTACGGTTTCAATAATGTCACCATCCACGGTCGCACCGTTGCCGAAGTAGGCGATAGCCCAGCCGACGAGCACTCCAAGCAGCCCACCTGCGAATGTCATCAAAATGGCTTCGGTCACGAACTGGAACAGAATGTCGCGACGTTTGGCTCCGACCGCTCGCCTGATGCCGATTTCGCGTGTTCGTTCAGTTACTGAAACCAGCATGATGTTCATAACTCCGATTCCACCGACCAAGAGGGAAATACCTGCGATTGAGCCGAGGAGAATCACAAAAGTTCCCTGCGTGCCTTCGAGAGTTTCGATAGTGTCTTGTTGCGTTGTGATCAGGAAATCATCTTCATCTTCGGCCCCGAGTTCGTGGCGAAGTCGGAGCACTGTTGAGATATCGAGTCGTGCGTCGTCAACGGTGTTTTCTGAACTTGCCAGAACATTTATTGACGATACCGAGATCGAATCGAACAGTCCTTTGCCGTTGTTGATTCGGTAGTAGGCTGTGGTGATGGGGACTAGAACGGAATTGTCAGGGTTAAATATCGTTCCTTCCTGACTTTCCATCACTCCAACGATAGTGAATTCACGACCTGAAATTTTCATAGTTGCCCCAACCGGGTTCTGCTGAGCAAATAATGTTTCGCTTATTTCAGAACCGAGAACGGCCACTAACGAGACGTTTTCAACATCGACGTTTGAGATGTTGCGCCCGTATTCCATATTCAAGTTTCGGGCTTCTAAGTACTCGGCGGTTACACCAACACCGCTCACGAAGGTGTTTTCAGAGCCAACAACTGCTGAACCAGAGAACGAATTTTCTGGTGCTACGAGGTGTACATCGGGTGCAAATACTTCGTCCTTGAGCGAGAGAGCGTCACCAAGCGATAGAACGTCGGAGTTGCCTCCCCCGCCGAAGAACGCAAACCTAAGAGCCTGGGCACCGGGACGTACAGTGATGAGATCGGTTCCGAGATCGGAAATACGAGATGTGACAGATACTTGCGCACCACGCCCGACCGCCATCATTGCGATTACGGAGGAGACACCGATCACGATTCCGAGGAGCGTGAGGCTTGCCCGGAGCTTGTTTGCGCTAACTGAGGCCAGCGCCGTGGACAATAAAAGTGCGGCGTTCATTGTTCGCTCTCGCCGGCACTGATTGGTATTGGATGGCTTACGGCTCGATCTTCAACGATTCGGCCATCTCGAAACGCGATGATGCGTTTCATTGCTTCAGCGACTTCGGGGTCGTGAGTTACAACGACGATCGTTTTGCCATCGTCTTCGTTGAGTGATCGAAGCATTTCGATTACTTCGGCACTCGATTTTGTGTCGAGGTTGCCAGTTGGCTCATCGGCAAGAATAAGCTCGGGGTTCTTCACTAGAGCGCGAGCGATTCCGACTCGTTGTTGCTCACCACCCGACATTTGCATTGGGCGGTGGTCGTAGCGTTCGGAGAGACCGACTCGGTCAAGTGCGGTTTGGGCCGCTGATCGGCGGTCTTTACCGCTATAGCCCCCTGAATACTTCAATGGGAGTTCGACGTTGCTTATGGCCGTTTCTCTCGGAAGTAAGTTATAGCTTTGGAATACGAATCCCAATTGCTTGGATCGAGTCTCGGCCAGCTGATTGTCGGATAGATCGGAGACATCTTGACCGTTTAGGACGAACGAACCCGATGTCGGTTGATCTAGACAGCCGAGAGTATTCATCAAGGTCGATTTACCGGAACCAGATGGACCGATGATGGCGACCATTTCACCGTGATTGATCGTCAGATTTATTCCGTCGAGTGCTCGAACGACGTGGGTTCCAATACGAAATTCACGAGACACACCTGTGAGTTCGATCACTGGGGTTGGGGCAGTTGGGGTTGAGGTCATCGCCCGCCACCGCCGGGACCACGACTGCCAGCACCGCCTGTAAATGCACCGCCAGGAATTCGGATCGCTCCGCCACCACCACCACCAAACAACTGCTGGAATGGATCGACCGATTCAGCAACACTCATGAGCACTTCTTGGCCTTCAGTGAGACCCGATTCAACGATAACCATGAAGTCATCGCTGGCTCCTAGAGTTACGTTGGTCGTGGTAAATCCGTCGGCGGTTACGACATCCACTGTGGCCTGTGTGAAGCTACCGCCCACGGATTGGAGCGGGATGAGTAGTGCGTTGTCGATCTGGTTCAGAACGATTGTGGCTGTGGCGCTCAGTCCCTCGATGAGATCGATTCCTTCAGGCGGAGTTAGCGCTATGGTCAACGGAAATTCGATCACACCTTGTTGGTTGATGCCATCGCCAATTTCATCGATGACGCCGTTTAGGATCTGGTCAGGCAGAGCATCGAGAGTGACTGCTACGGTGTCGCCGATTCTGAGGGAGAGCACGTCGATCTCGTCGATTGTGCCGTCGAGAGTGACAACACTAGGGTCAAGAATGTCGATTGTGGGGGTGCTGCGGCTCACAGGCTCGCCGACCTCAACAGAAATTGATGAAATAAGTCCTGCAAATGGTGCCAACATGTTCGAAGCTGCTAATTCGCTTTTGGCGTTTTGCAGTAGGGCATTGGCTTCGTTCACAGCAGCCGTGGCTAGTTTGATTTGAAGCGTATCTAGATCACTGAGAGCGGAAACTGTCTCTTCGGCATCTTTCTCGAGCTCGATCTTCTCGGCGAGAGTAGCTGCGAGGGCGTTGATCTCAATATCGTTGACAGTATCGACCACGTCTTCAGCGGCTGCTTCTACGACGTCCTGTGCGGCGTTTATGAGCACTTGTTGTCCTTTCGCCGCGGCAGCCGCGTCATCTTGCGCTTCGATGAGTGTTTCTTCAGCGGCTACTTTCGCATCCCATGCATCGGAGATTTCCGCAGTAGGGCATCGAGCCTCGAACGACGTGTATTCACAGTTTGTGAGAATTGGGTACGGAGTCAGGTGTGTCCACACCCATGTCACTGATTCATTCCATGGTGTTGAAAGATCATCGATTGGGCTATCTACGGTAGCTGTTGATTCTTCGAATATTTCATCGACAGTCGTGCCCCATGATTCGAAAAGGACGGAGGATTCAGTAGCTCGGTCCTCTTCGGAGACAACGCTGCCGAACCAGCCTGAGATTTGGTCGGAGTAGTCGGATACGGCATCGTCGTAACTTTCTTGAGCTACATCTACCAGCTCTTGTTCCGCTTGTGCATCATCTTCGGAGACAGCGATGGCGTCGGCAAGGGCTTCGTTAGCATCGTTGAGATCGTCTTTTGCGGTCGCGGTTGCCGGGCTGTCCGATCCGCCATTTGATGTGAACTCGGCTAGCGATTCGGCAGCATCCATTGACGCCACTCGGGCATCTGCAAGATTGGATTCGGCTATGGCACTCTCAAGGCTAGTTGCACCGCCGAGAAGTTCGGCGAGGTCTTCGCCGGCATTTTGGAGAGCGAGTTCAGCGTTTATTACGCCAGATTCGAGACTCGATATTGTTACGTCATCAAGAAGAATCAGTGGTTGCCCTTCAATGACAGATTCACCTTCTTCAACGAGGAGTTCACCCACTGTGCCGGAGATATCGAATCGCAGGCTTTCGAGTTCGGGAAACGTAACCGATCCTGAAGCTGTTACATCGTCGAGAAGGGTGCCTCGTTGCACGGCAATGGCACGTCGGTCGTCTGCTTCATCATCATCGTTTAGGAGGAACTGCTGCGCACCGAAGTAAGCGGCAATTGCAATCACGCTGGTGATTGCGACAAACACTCCGAATTTGACCGCGGATGTGCCGACGAATCCCATTTGCGATGCATTATGGGTGTCGTTGGCAGGCGAGCTGTGTGATTCAGATGGAGTAAGTTCCACCATGTTCTCCTTGAGTGTGTTCATATTCGGATTGTTTTTTGGGTAAAAGAAGTGGGACTAGGTTCGACTCACCGGGAGGAAGACTTTGAAAGTCGTTCCGTTGCCCGATTCGCTGGTGACCGAAATATCGCCTTTGTGGGCTTCAACGAGTCGTTTGACGATAGTTAGGCCTAAGCCAGCTCCACCAGTTGCTCTCGTTCGGCTTTGATCGGTTCGATAGAACTGGTCGAAAATTCGTGGTAAATCTTCTGCGGTTATGCCAACGCCTGAGTCGGAAACTTCGAAATTGAGCCCCTGGTTATGACCATTGACTAAGACCTGTATTCGTCCGTTATTTGGCGTGTGTGTTAGCGCGTTTTCAACTAGGTTGGAAACTATTTGCCTGATTCTGGTCTCATCGAAATCGATGACTGGATTGGAGCCTGACGATTCGATATTCAGCTCGATTTCACGCTCTCGTGCACGTTGACTGAAGTGGGCCGCTGAATCTTCGATCACCGGCACGGGGGAGCCATGTGACATGTTCAAGGCGAGAGCCCCGGCATCGGCAACCGCAAGAATGCGGAGGTCTTCGATCAGATTTGCTAGGTGGATTGTCTGAGAGTGAAGAGTGTCGATAGTTTCATCGTCGGCTTTGACGACTCCGTCTTTGATCGCCTCTAAATAGCCTTGAATATTTGTGAGTGGGGTACGCAGTTCATGAGCAACGTCGGCGGTTAATTGCCGACGTTGATCTACTGCAAGTTCAAGATCGCTGGCCATCGTGTTGAAGGTATTGGCAAGAATTCCGATCTCGTCTGTACCGCTTTCTGGAACACGCTGACTTAGATCACCAGCACCGAGGCTGCTGGCTGCAGTCGTGAGATTTCGAATGGGGGCTAGTGCTTGCCGGGTTAGGAGCATGACGATTAGAAGTCCTGCAAAACCCGCTGCGATTCCGGCTACTAGCAGTGAACGCTGGAATGAAGATTGGAGGTTGCTCAACGGTGGGTCGACGTACTGAAGCACTTCAGCTACCAGGTTTTCGGTAGTTGGCGAAGCGATTTGAGTTGGGCGTGGGGGAGGTGGTACACCCGCAGATCGGTCGCCGAGGAATTGCCGGAATACATTCTCAGAGAACTGCTGCATCGATAGAGGCCGCTCTTGCCTGCTTGGGCGTTCGTCGACCAACATGTAGCCGATTAGTTCGCCATTCACGATCACAGGGCGTTTGGTGAATCGTGCAGGTCGTGTAAATCGCTCGGTCGATGTCTCAAACGATCCCTGGGAATCGCGAACTAACTGGTGCGAGTCGGCAACAATCAATCCTGAATCAAGTTCAATGGCAACACGCCAGCCGAATAGGTTTCCTACTTGCTGGACGGCGTACTGAACTTCATCCCAATCTTGGTTTGCTTCGAATGTATCTCTTACCAGTTGCTCGGCACGTTCAGTGCGAGCTGACTCGATCTCGGCTGCGAATCGTTCTGTCTCCACACGAGTGGCGTAGGCGGAGTAGGCGCTTACCGAGGTGATCGACAGCGCTAGTACCAGTGCAAACCCTAGGGTGAGTCTTCCTTGAAGACCAAAAAACCATTTAAGCATCGAACCGGTACCCAACTCCGTACATCGTTTTCAGGTGTTGCTTGTCGGGATTGGCAATTTCGAGCTTTTTCCTTAGATTCGACACATGAGTATCGACTGTGCGGTCGTAGCCAGAAAAGTCGTAGCCAAATACATTGTCAATTATCTGGTCACGTGAAACGGTTCGTCCCTGACCTTCGATGAAGTATGCCAACAACCTGAATTCAGTTGGAGTTAGCTCGATTTCGCTGCCTAACACGGTGGCAGATCGCCGTTCGAGGTCGATCGTCACGTCGCCGGCAATTACTTCGTTGCCAAACTCTTCACGCTTTTCGACTGCCTTCGATGATCTACGGAGTACAGCGTTCACGCGTGCAACAAGTTCACGAGGGCTGAATGGCTTTGAGACATAGTCATCGGCACCTAAATCAAGCCCCGTGAGTCGATCATCTTCCTCAACCCGGGCGGTCACCATGATGATTGGGACTTCCGATTCCAATCTCACGTTCCTGCAAACCTCAATACCGTCCATTCCTGGCAGGTTGAGATCAAGCAAGATGATGTCCGGTGAATCATTCAGAGCCATCTGCAATCCCTGCAGGCCATCTTCGGCAGCCAGCACTTTGTACCCGGCTTGCGCCAGATACAGGCGAATGAGCTGTGAAACCGACTTGTCATCTTCGACGACGAGAGCGGTGAGTTCTTGAGTTTGTTCTGTGGAAACCATGGTTGAGAATGATATTCGCTGGTGGGCAATCATTTAGGCGGAAGTGGTTGAAGATTCAGGTTCTACGGTAGGTGGGATCAGTTCTTCGAACCGGGGTCCGAAGAAGTTGTGACCTCGGAACCCTTCGAACAGGCCTTCTAAATCTTCAAGATTTTCTAGCTCATGCAAGTGTTCGAGAGGATCAACCCCGAATCGTTCGAGTAGTCCTTCGAAGCCTTCACCTTCGAATGGGAAACTTTCGGCGTCGGGGCCGAATCGGAAAGTGCCTTCTGGGCTTCTAAACTCGAATCGGAATTCACGATCGCCCTCACTGAAATGATCACCTCTTCCGAACGGCAATCGCTTCATGAAGCCGGATCCGCCGAAGTGATTTTCGAAAAGTCCGTGTGATCCGAACAATCGAGTGGGGATATCGAGATCAAGGAGCCACTGAGGAATGTCGTCTACCCAGCTGTGTAGTTCCTCTGCCTGAGTTGCATCTATTGCGCCATCTGCGAGCATGCTGTCGATGGTTGCGTGGATTTTGTCGAGCCTGTCTAGCGACGCGAGTTCTGCTTTTCCGCCGTCCAAGGCCTCGGTGAGTTCCTGAGAGTCCAGACCCAAAATCTCAGCCATTCGGTCTGTGAGTCCCTCACTTTGCAAGTGCGGCAATTTCTGGATTTCGATTCTAGATGTGCCGATCAGAGGTGATCCATGGAGCGTCGAGGTAAGTTGCCTGAACAAAGTTTCGTCTGCAGATTCAGGCCGTGTTGAAATCCAAGCTGTGAAGCTATCAGCCTCGTCCTGGTCGATTATTTCCTGTGCCAGCAAGGCATCGACAGCTTTCGCCAATTGTTCATCTTGTATCTCTCGTTGCGCCTGGTCATGAGCGCTCTGAAGGTCGGAAGTTTCGATTCCTAATATTGCGGCGGCTCGCTCAAAAACATCTTCTTGGTGAGAATTGCCTGATCCACCGAAAGCGAGCACTGCGCCTCCAGCCAATGCCAGCGCCATTGCGGCGGCGATCATGCTTGCGGGTAGCCATCGTTTGAGCATCGAATATCGTCCTTGTGATCCGTGCAGATCGGGTGGTGTTCTGTCGGGATTTATATTCCCTTACCTAAGTTGTACTTCAGTGATGTCAAGACTTTGTGGAGATTCGTATGGAATGTGGAAATGATCCAAAAGGGTTGCCCGTGCTAGGTAGTCGCCGCCAATAGACCTGAGGAAATCCCGTATCGATGATTGGGAGATCACGTGTTGTGGGTGTGATGGGGGTTGGGCTAGCGTTGAATTAGAGCAAAAGTACAGATGATTCGAACGTACTTGAAAGGACAGTTTCCGTATGGCCGGTGAGAGAATTCTCGTTGTAGATGACGCCCCAGATATTCTGGAGGCTCTAGAAACAACTCTCGACGACTCAGGTTTCCAGACTAAGGGAGCCGAGGACGGACGCGCTGCGCTTCGAACTTTCTACGAGTTCCAACCACAGCTTGTTGTTCTTGACCTCGTCATGCCAATGATGAGTGGTGTTGAGGTTTGTCGTCAGATTCGTTCGATGTCTGATGTCCCAATCGTATTTCTAAGTGGTGTTGAAGACATCGACCAGAAAGTCGAGGCTCTTCGAGCTGGTGGTGATGACTTCGTTGTAAAAGGCGGAAGCTTCACAGAGCTGTTGGCTAGGATCGAATCTAACCTTCGTCGAGCAACTTCATCGGCACCGACTCCGATCAATGATCGATTTCAGGACGGGTTCCTTGATATCAACTTCGTAACTAGCGAAGTAACGGTGAACGGATCAGCAGTAGATCTGACACCGATTGAATATCGATTGATTTCCGAGCTTGTGAACCACATTGGCTCACCTGTACCGCCTACAGATTTGCTTGAACGAGTTTGGGGGCCCGACTACCAGACCGAAAACCTTGTGAAATGGCACATGTCGCGACTTCGTAAGAAGATTGGCGATACTGATCCGCAGAACAAACTAATCGTGACACGACGTGGATTTGGATATGTGTACAACAGTCCATCTTCGAACCTGGGGCTACACGCTGCGTAGCCGCAGTTGAGGATGAAGAAATGATTGATCCACGATTTAAAGAAGTCCTAGAATTTATTGAAGAGCGTGATGAGAACGGCGAACCAAGCGTTCGTGCAAAAATCGCCATCAAAATTCAGGCTTATGCTCAGGATGTCGACGATCTCCGCAAGGAATTGGTCGGTATCGAAGATGAAGTAAGTGATCTACAGGTTTCTGTTGATGCGCAGTCCATTGCGCTACATGAGCAGTCAGAACGTAAGACTGATTTGGTAACTGAAGCGCAGGATGCGGCAGTTCGGGCAGCGATGTCGGGAAGTGGTGCCGGTTCAGCACGATTGCGCAAGATGGCTCAGTCGACTCGGGATCGCATCACTGAGTTCACAAAAGATTTCGAAGAAGAAGCAAACCGAGTAGCTCAGCTACAGATAACGCTGGATGCGAAGAAGCAGGCAGTCAAAGATCAGCGAAGCATGATTGTTCGTCGTTTGAACACGATGAGTTCACTTGCTGATCGAGCTGGTGTTGAGTTCGGAATCGAACTTACCGCCCCGCAACCGCAAGCTCAATCTGGTCCGCGTGCAACGGCTCCGAGAGTTGTGCGACGTCGGCCACGACGTGTTCGTGTTCGCCGCCGTCGAGCTTCGTAAAGCACAAGATGTGAAAAGAAAAATACCCTCAGCAGTGAGGGTATTTTTTATTAAGTCTGGTATTGAATTTCGATAGAGATTCAATTGGTACCCCCGGAGGGACTCGAACCCGCAACCTACAGGGTAGAAACCTGTTGCTCTATCCAATTGAGCTACGGGGGCACTGCGACCATTCTAAGGCCATCAAGGCATGAATTCGCTAGTTAGTTTCATACAAAAACTAACTAACTGCGCCTTGGTCACGAAGATGCTTTATCTCAACTTCATCCATCGATAACAGATCTGCCAATAGTTCGTCAGTGTGCTGCCCAAGCGTCGGTCCAGGTGAGAATGCTTGGTTTGAGCCTTCGGTAGCTATGGGAGATGCCACCTGTTTGATAGTTCCGTACGTTGGGTGTTCGACATCGACGATCAATCCTCGTGCCTTGATTTGCTCGTCGTCGAAGGCTTCCGCTATTGAATTGACCGGTCCCGATGGCACTATCCCTCTGAACCGAGAAAGCCACTCTTCGTTAGTTTTTTGGAGCAATCGATCGGAGAGGATCGAAATTAAGACGTCTCGATTGTCGAACCGGGCTGCAAACGAAGAAAAGCGTTCATCCGCAATTAGTTCAGGCATATCGATCAATTCGGCGAACTTCTTCCAAAAATGTTCTTTCGCGCAGAAAACACTGATCCAACCGTCGCTAGTTTGGAAATTTTGGGCAGGGACTATCGTTTGATGAGACGAATTGGGCATTCGAGCCGGCTGCCAATCGGTGTTGAGAGTCCACGAGCCGAAATAGGTGAGCATCGAAACGGCAGTATCGAGCAGGCTTACATCTACATCTCGACCCACGCCGGAAGTTTTGGCTTCGAGTAAAGCAGCGACAAGACCGAGAGCTGCTGCATACCCGCCAGCGAAGTCGATAATCGATACCCCAGCTTTTCCCGGAGGCCCGTCAGGCTCGCCTGTAATCGACATATAGCCCGCCATGCCTTGCATTATGGGGTCGTAACCCGGTTCTGATGCCCTGGGGCCTGTACGGCCGAATCCGGAAAGTGAGCACGTGACGATACTTTGATTGAATTTCTTCAATGATTCGTAGGTCAATCCCAGCTTTTCAGGTAGGTCGCCTCTCAGGTTGTTGAATACCGCATCTGATTTCTCGACCAAGCGATGAAAAACAGCGGTTCCTTCGGGTTTACGGAAATCGATTGAAATCGACTTCTTTCCTCGGTTGAACGATTGGAAATACAACGAATCTGCATTGTTTGTAGCTGGAGGTACGTAGCGCGCTACGTCGCCGCCCGCGCTTGGATCCTCGATTTTGATCACCTCGGCACCGAGGTCGACTAGGTTCTGAGTGGCAAACGGTCCTGCGCCGAATTGTGAGACCGCGAGGATCCGAATTCCGGCGAGCGGACCTTTTCGGCTTGAGGATTTCGACTGTGAGTCGGTCAAATTACGAGCCTGCCTCGTGAGGCATCTTGCCTTCGCCTAGGGTGGCGTGGTTCCGTTTTGGTATGAGTACGTGCCTTCGAACGGTCATGACTCGTTCTTCTCGCTGGTTTGTTACTTCAGTTTCGAGATACACGACACCTCGATCGCCTTTGGAGGTAACTCGAAGTTCAAGAATCGTAGATTTTGTGTAAATCGTGTCGCCGTGGAACGTTGGTCCCTCGTGAGTTACCGATTCGTAGTCGAGGTTAGCTATTCCGCGAAGTGAGATGTCTGCCACGGTTTGTCCGATGGCGATGGCGAGGACTAGTAGTCCGTTCACAAGATTTTGGCCGTGCTGCGTACTTTTCGCGTAGTTCGCATCGATGTGCACTGGGTGCTGGTTTTGCGTAAGTAGCGAGAACCACGAATTATCGGTTTCTGAGATCGTGCGGCCGGGCCAGTGTTTGATTACCTGACCTTCTTCAAAATCCTCGAAATATCGTCCGTTTTGCATTTGAAATAGTTTCCTAACTGAATGTTCGTAGTTGTTATTCGGAGATACCGGCGTCTTGAAGCACGTTTCGCGCTCGAAGGATTACCGGCATGTCGATCATTTCGCCATCAAGTGAAATTGACCCACGTCCTTCTGCCTCTGCTTCGGCGGCGATGGTGAGTACGCGTCTAGCTCGCTCGATCTCAGCTTTGGTAGGCATGAATACAGATTCGATAATTTCGACTTGAGCTGGGTGTATCGCTAGTTTGCCTTTGTAGCCAATGGATTTTGCCAGTAGGGCTTCAGCACGAAGTCCTTCGAGATCGCTAAATTTGGTATATGGGGTGTCGAGAGCATGAACGCCGGCTGCTCTGGCTGCGATTGCTACCGCAGATCGTGGGTAGGCTAATCCCGGTTCTGCAGCTGTGGACGATGTGGTTTCAGTGGCGTCGACAGTTCTGCTGATGCCCATGTCGGCTGAGAAATCTTCGGCACCGAACGCAGTCCACTTGATTCGCTCGCTTGATTTGCAGATCTGATAGGCGTTTATTACTGCTTCGGCAGTTTCTAGCCACGGAAGAATGGTCGTGTGGCCGATCGGCACACCAGCGCGTTCTTCAGCTTTTGAAACTATCTGCTCGAGTTGATCCAACTCTTCAACATTTCCGATTTTTCCGATAGATATGCCAACGATGTCGTTAGAAATTACGGCGTTAATATCGTCTTCTGCCAGACCCGACGACATGGAGTTCACTCGGGGAGCGAGCAATTTTCCTGCTTTAGCAAGGGCCGGAATGTTCTCAGCAACGATTTCGCGTGCTGCAACTTTTTCACCAGCAGGTACGGAATCTTCGAGGTCGGGTATTAGCCACTTAGTTTCGAAAGTTGCAGCTTTGAACAGCATTTTCGGCTGGTTGCCGGGAACGAATAGGAGTGTTCGGGGATTAGCGAGCATTTCGGGCAATAGTGATATCCGATGTACTGATTTGGTTATCGCACTAGCGAAATTGAGATTCGACGATTGTGAATCATAGTCGTTGAGCGGAGGCTCAGGTGGTCGTTTTTATATCGAAGCTTCTTATACGATTGAATTCTTCTTCGAGTGAACCGTTTTTCGCCCTGAATTTGATTGATCAAAGATGACAACAGTTTATTTACTTGCAAACGAATCGGATCCGGTGGGCAACGCCACAGAATCTCTCCTGAACAAATCAGATGGCGTTCAACGAATATCGCTTGAAGATATTTCATCGGGCGAGTTCGATGAATCTGACGTTTTACTGGTCGATGAAGATATGGCGAAGCGTCTCGATCTCGACGACATGCCTGCGTTTGGGTTGATTCAGTTCCTTGGATGTCGACCGCCTTTGGCGTTACTCGGTCACAGCGCTTCTTCGGATAGCGTGATCGCAGGAATTTCTCCAAACATAGCGCCACGCGTCGCAAATCGGGTTATTGGGTTTACCGGGCCACTATCAATTAAACCGCGACCTCAATGGGGAGTGGTTGGGCTTGGCGAAGTGGGTTACGAGGTTGTGAGGAAGATCACTGCAACAGGAAACACTGCGACAGTAGCCGAAATGCGCACTCCTCGATCTGGAGTGCTGGCTGAACTAGACGTTCGCCGCAATACGCTGGATCTTCTTTTATCGGGTTCAGATGTCGTATCTCTTCACGTACATCAAGGGCCAACCGCCGCACCGCTGATATCTGATCGTGAACTGAACTTGATGAATCCGGATGCAGTGATGATTAACACGTCTGATTCTTCGGTAGTTGATGAGCAGGCTGTAATTACTGCTTTGGAAAACGGCGTAATTGCTGGCTATGCCACCGATTGCCCCGGGGAAGTGATCACCAACGCTGATGAAGCACTAGCTGCTACTGGGAAGTTGATCGTGACTACTAATCCTCTTACTAATCAGATAGGTGCTGCTCAGCAGATCGCAAAATTTATCGCTGAAAATATGGCGGCCCACGATGCTGGTTCGCCTGTTCAAGGAATCTTTGATCCGATCGACTTTCCAACTGCCGGAGACCCAAGTTTCTGGTCATCACGGATGAGCCCGCGACAAGACTGATTCTAATCGGCTACGTTCGTAGTCGTTTCAATCTTGTCGATGCGCACTGCGCACGCCTTGAATTCTGGCGTTTCGGTGATGAAATCGTAGGCATCGGACGTTAGCCGGTTCGTTTGGGTCAGCTCAGGGAACGCAAAGCTCATAAAGATCGTGCCATGCGGCGAGCGGTCTGTGACTTTGATCGGGACTTCAACTGATCCACGTCTTGAACTTACTGTGACGGTCTGGCCGTCTTTCAGCTCCATCTGCTCGGCATCGTAAGGATTGATTTCCGCGAGTTCAGAAGGAACCAGGAGGTCGAATCCTGACGCACGGCCTGTTTGAGTGCCCGTGTGATAGGTCGAACGGCGTCTTCCGGTCGTTAGTACGAGCGGGTATTCAGAGTCTGTCGGCTCGGCAGGCGGAATGTGGTCGACCGGAGCGAAATAGCCCGGGAGCCCTGAATCCATTTGGTCTTTGTGCAAATACTGGGTGCCGGGATGATCTTCAGTAGGGCAGGGCCATTGGATTCCACCTTCGTTATCAAGGCGTTCGTAAGAGATTCCTCCGAAGAGCGGTGAAAGCCCTCGCATCTCGTCCCAAACATCGCTGGCCGAGTGCAAATTTTGGTCGATTCCGAAGCGGTTCATAAGGTCGAGAAGTATGTCGACATCTGTGCGTGATTCGCCTACCGGTTTTATGGCAGGTCGAACCCGCTGAACACGACGTTCTGAGTTGGCAAATGTACCGTCAGATTCGGCGAAAGAAGCAGCCGGTAAAACAACGTCTGCGAGCTTCGCCGTATCGGTCATGAAAATATCTTGAACCACGATGAAGTCGGCTGCTTCGAGAGCTGCTTGAGCATGGTTAGTATTGGGGTCGGAAACGACAGTGTTTTCGCCCATTATGTAGACGCCCTTTACGCGCCCACGTAGCATCTGGTCCATCGCTGTTATTTTGGTGATTCCGCGCCGTTTTGGAAGCTCGGAATTCCATGCTTTTTCGAACTTTTCTCGGATGCCAGGGCGTTCAACTTTTTGGTAGCCCGGGAGGTCGGTTGGAAGTGCGCCTGAATCGGACGCTCCCTGCACGTTGTTTTGACCTCGAAGCGGGTTCACTCCAGCGTTCGGTTTACCGAAATTTCCGCCCAACATTCCTAGATTGGCGACCGATTGAACGTTGTGCGATCCGCAGGAGTGTTCGGTGATGCCGAGTGTGTAGCAAATAGCCGCTTTTCCTGAAGCCGCAGCATACTCGCGAGCAGTTGCGATGATGTCTTCGGCGGGAATGCCGCAAATTTCCGCTGCCAGCTCTGGCGTGTATAGCTCAACGTGCTTTGCTAATTCCTCAAAGCCTTCAGTTCGATTCTCGACGTAGTCACGATCGAACAGATCTTCTTTGATCATCACGTGCGCCAGCGCGTTGAACAGCGGTATATCTGTTCCAATTTTGATCTGAAGATGCCGAGTTGCCCACTTCGTGAGTTCGGTCTTTCGAGGGTCGATTACGATCAACTTCGCCCCGTTTCGCACAGCGCGTTTCATTCTGAGCGAAATGACCGGGTGAGCTTCGGTCGTGTTCGACCCAGCGACGAGTAGAAGATCAGTGCCTGCTAACTCTTCAATTGAGTTAGTCATGGCACCTTTGCCAACCATGACCGCCATACCGGCGACCGTTGGAGCGTGTCAGGTGCGGGAACAGTTATCGATATTGTTGGTACCGATACCTATTCGAGCGAACTTTTGCATTAGATAGTTCGCTTCGGTAACTGATCGAGCTGATGACCAACAAACAAGCGAATCTGGACCTGATTCATCTCGGAAACCGGTGAATCGCTCTGTGATTAGATCAAGAGCTTCGTCCCACGATGCTCGCTTGAATGCTCCGTTTTCTTTGATCAACGGGTACTTGAGTCGTTCTTCGCTTTTTACAAATTCCCAAGAGGCGAACTGGCCTTTCACACAAAGTGAACCTCTGCTTGGGGCTGAAAAATCTGGCTCAGTGCCTTTTAGCTTGCCGTCTTCGGTCAGAAGATGGATGCCGCAACCGACTCCGCAGTACGGACAAACGGTTTTGGTTCGTTCGAGATCTTCAGCCTTCGTCTTGCCGACAATTTTCTTGTCGGTCAGTGCTCCGGTAGGGCAGGTGTTGATGCACTGGCCACAGAACGTGCAGGGAGATTCAAGAAGTTTATTGTTGAAGAAAGAGGCGATCGAGTTGTCTTGTCCTCGACCCTCGACGGTAATAGCACCGGCTTGTTCCCAGTCGTTACAGACATTTGTGCAGCGGAAGCACGAGATGCAGTAATCGTAGTCACGCTGAATGAACGGGTTGTCGTCTTCTGCCTTTTCTCGAACTACCAGAGAAGGGAAGGCATCCCATTTGGCTCCGTATTCTTCAGCAGCTGTGTGAAGTTCGCATTTCTTGAACGAAAGACATTTTGGACAGTTCGCTGGAGAAGAAGTTTCAGATAGGAGTAGTTCGAGGATCGTCTTTCGATAGTCGGTGATTGAATCCGAGTGGGTTTCAACCTTCATGTCTTCGGAGGCGAACGCAGTGCAAGCTGCCACTTGCTGTTGCTGGCCGTCTACTTCTACATCTACCAGACACATGCGACAGGTGCCTTGCGGGCCTATTCGCTCGTCGTAGCAAAGAGTAGGAACGTCAAAACCGGCTGCCCGTATCGCATCGAGCACTCGAGATTCGGTTCCGCAACCGATCTCGATGCCGTTTACTTCGACATTCAGCTTATTTTTGACTTCAGTGGTCATATTGGCAGGCTGGACTCAGGCGACGTTTGAACTATGGCTACAGTGTGATCCACGTTCAAATATACCGTAGAAGGTATGCGAACTTGGTTGGTAGAACGGAATTAGTCCGTAGATCCGTTTGCGGATCGTGACTCTGCACGAACCTCTTTGATCCGGTGCCAGATGAACCATGCCACTGCCAACATTCCTGCGCCGACGATAGGAATATCGAATGGCTTCGTTACATCTCGTATTGATTCGTAGTTCTCGCCGAGTAGATATCCGCCCCATGCAAGGCCTAGCGTCCATGGAAACGCTCCTAGGAAAGTAAATAGAGAGAATCGAGCGACGTTCATTCGGGCAATTCCAGCAGGGATTGAGATGAATCCTCTGACTCCTGGAATCATTCTTGCTACGAATACGGTGAGTTCGCCTCTAGTTTGGAACCACTTGTCGGCCCGTTCGAGGTCCTTGTGGGTGATGAGAATGTATTTGCCGTACTTCTCAATGAAAGGGCGCCCTCCCGCACGTGAGATGTAGTACTCGGCTAGTGAACCGATAAGGCTACCGACTGCTCCCCAAAAACCTGCGAGGAAGACGTGTGGTACTCCGTGCCCTTCGTCGAGGACGAGTCGCCAGCCTGCAAGAGGCATGATGATCTCGCTCGGCAGGGGAATGGCCGTGCTTTCGATCGACATCAAGACGATCACACCGAACCAGCCCATGAAGTCGTACACGTCGGTCGAGAAGGTTAGGACGAAAGTCTCGATGACGTGGATCAGATCGGTGAGGGGTTCTATTACTTCTACTCCAGGGCGGTTAGCGCCGTTATGAGCGTGGGTTCGGAAGGTGAGCGTTGTTCTAATTCGAGTTTAGAAATTCTCAACGCACAAAGCGATCTAAATTCTAGCAGTGACCCAACTTGAGTCGAGCAGTGCTGTTAGAGATTCGATCGCAATGACTTCCTGACTACTTTGAACTGCACGGTCGGCA
Source organism: Chloroflexota bacterium (assembly GCA_018650845.1). Classification (GTDB taxonomy): domain Bacteria; phylum Chloroflexota; class Dehalococcoidia; order Lucifugimonadales; family Lucifugimonadaceae; genus Lucifugimonas. The sequence goes on from JABIFF010000008.1 coordinate 275,616, forward strand.
GAGAGGGCATGCCTGCCGCACAGACGCATATTCCCACTTCAACTCCTCTCCGCCTGCCTCATTGGCCAGGCTATGTGGTGAGGTAGAGGAGTGATGAATACACCGCCGACACGATCCCGTGTACTGGGCGGTGTTGGCATTGCGCCGCACGGTCACGAAAGGCGCATTTGTGGTGCAGTTGGCGTGAAATACAGGTGAGGTTTTGCCGCGTGTATGCATCAGTATTCGCCACATGAATGCATGATTGGCACAACTTGTGCACATACTTACGTTCAGTACAAATTATGTATGAAATATTATGTAAATATTTATAAAAGATAAAATTAGTTTCGAACAAATAAAAAATAAATCAAAAACAAAATCGGAACATGTTCTTGACTTATTCGGACTTAATTTCGTAGTCTTGTTAGGCGTCGTTTTCTAGGGTTTTGATGAGTCGAGACTGCGTGCTGGTGTCGAAAAGTCGTCGCAATCTGTTCTCAATACAGACGGCTAATCTGTGACTGAATCACTACATTCTTCCTAGACAAGAAACGCACCTGGACAGGGGACTCGAATGCAAGGCTCTAAAACGAAAAAGATGGTTCTCGCTGAACGCAAGCTGAGAAGGCCTCTTGAACGTGCATTACCTGAAATGGTCAACGAGGTAGGTCTGACTGGGGCAGCGAAGCGCATCGGCGTCAGCAAGGCCACATTGAGCTACTGGTTGCTGAAGCTGGGAATTGAAATTCGGCGTGTAGCCCTCGCACCGGGCGAAGAAATTGAGATCAGACGCATCTCAGGCTGATCTCGATCTAGCTAATGGAAATTAGTGGAATTCAATCCCGAATCACCCTCGTGATCTGATTGACCGTGTTTCCGGCTATTGCTAACGTGAACCTCAGTACGAATTTTTCGATTGGCATTTCGCCAATGAAATGTCAGTTCATCCAAAGGACGAGATAGTGCCCGGTAAACGCGTATTTCTAATAATGGTGGCCTTGGTCGCAACAATGTTTGCGGTTGTCGCTTGCTCTGAAGAAGTGATTCCAACACAAGAGCCAGTCGAATTTCACCCAACTGCAGCCGCTGAAATTGATCGACCAGACAGTTCAGGTAACTCTGAACCCGATACGGAAGCTGCTGACACCACTGGTGGCGATGCAGATGCTGGTAAGAACGCTTTCGTAAGCTGCAGCAGCTGCCACTCAACAGGCGACAATACCGTTGTAGGTCCTGGCTTACAGGGCGTATACGCTCGGGCAGCCACCCGAACATCGCTTGACGCTGAAGCGTACCTTGAGGAATCGATGCGAGATCCTGGGGCATTCATCGTTGATTCGTTCCCAGCGGTTATGCCATCGTTCTCGTACTTCAGCGATGAAGACGTAGACAATCTCATCGCCTACTTGAAGACTCTCGAGTAACCGACCGATTTGTATCGAATAAAAAAAACGCCTCGGCATTTGCCGGGGCGTTTTTAGTTAATCCAGTTGAACTGAGTTCGAATATGAGGCTGACAGGCTAGCGCCACGTTGCCCCAACGATTGATGCGGCCTGATATCCGGCACCGAATCCGTTGTCGATGTTTACTACGGACACTCCAGGTGCACACGAGTTCATCATCGCAAGCAACGCTGCAACACCGCCGAGGCTGACTCCGTAGCCTACTGAGGTGGGTAGGGCGATGACTGGAGCCTTCACGAGTCCTCCGACTACGCTGGGAAGTGCTCCCTCCATACCAGCGACGACGATGATCACTCTGGCATCGTTGAGTTCGTCGGCTTTGCTGGAAAGGCGGTGTAGACCGGCTACACCTACGTCAGTGATTAGATTTACGTCGCAGCCCATCAGGGTTGCAGTTAGAACTGCCTCGCGGGCAATCGGTAGATCGGAAGTACCGGCAGCCACGACGGCGACACCCGGGAGAAGATCTGAATTGTCACGTCGATCTGCCCAAATTGCACGTGGCCCTTCTTCCCACACTGCTTCAGGGACCTTTTGTTTGAAAAGCTCGAAAGCTTCTTCAGAAGATTTGGTCACTAGAACTACACCAGAGTGTGCGTAAATGCGGGCAGCTATTTCGGCAGTGTCTTTTGGTGTTTTGCTTAGTCCGTATACAACTTCGGGAAATCCGATTCTGTCGGATCGGCTATGGTCCAAAGTAGCGAAATCAAGATCGGGTGCGGGCGTGATAAGTGTTAGTTCTGAAGAGGCTTCTTCGGCCGACATTTTTCCATCGGCAACGAGATTGAGCACTTCGTTCATTCGAGAGTTATTCATGAATAGTGAGGGGTAATTTCCGGGCTTCGTTGAGTTCAGATAAGGCGATAACAGTATTGCGTGCATTCTATCTGTGAATTTGAGATTCGCTAAAACTTCACGCAAACAAGGTCAGGTCAAATTGACCAATGGTTGTGGTCGTACCTATACTGCGACCCCCTATATTGTGGAATTGTGTGTCCGTTGAAGTGAGCAACAAGAGGATCAGTATGCAGGTAACTTGCCTTCGAGAAAATCTTAGCCGAGGTCTGGCGAATGTCAGCAGGGCTGTCGCGGCGCGTGCAACGCTGCCGGTGACCCAAAATGTGCTTCTTGAGGGTGACAATGGGCGATTGAAGCTCACTGCAACCAATACTGAGATCTCGATCAGTACTTGGATTGGCGCTCAAATCGAGGGTGAAGGCAGTGTTACTGTTCCAGCACGAATGCTGACAGATTTCGTAAACTCTCTGCCCGGTCAAACCGTAAATATTGAGTTCAAGAACGAACCAGTTGGCGTTGTAGTCACCTGCGATAAGTTCAATGGCACGATCAACGGAATTGCTTCCGAAGAATTCCCACCTATACCAACGGTTGATGGCGGGGCATCGGTCACGATCCCAGCCGATACATTCCGTGGCGCTCTGGAACGCGTGGTGTTCGCCGCTGCTACCGACGACTCTCGCCCAGTTCTTACTGGCGTGAAGGTTGAACTGGCAGAGGACAAATTTACTCTGGCAGCCGCCGATGGTTTCCGGCTTGCTGTAGAAACCGGCAAATTGGGCGCTTCGGTCGATTCTGAGGTTGGAGTGATCGTTCCAGCTAAGACGCTTGCTGAAGTTGAACGACTTCTTGGTGATGGATCGTCGAGCGTAGAGCTCTCGGTCGACGCCAACGGCCGTTCCGCTAAGTTCCGTCTAGATACATCCGAAGTGGTTACCGCTCTCGTTCAGGGAACATTCCCCGACTACGAGAAGCTAATTCCAACCAGCTACGGAACTAAAGCGACTATTGATCTGGCGAGCATGGTTCAGGCCACTAGGGCAGCATCGATCTTCGCACGAGATGGAAGTGGAATCATTCGTGTGGTCGTTAGCCCGGGTGAAGACGATGGTTCCGGTGCCGTGAAGGTTATTTCAAGGGCAGAAGAAGTTGGTTCTAACGAGAACGAACTCGATGCAGCCGTTGAGGGTGAAGAGACCAAAGTGGCGTTCAACAGCAAATTCCTTATGGACGTGTTGAATGTGATGAATGGCGATGACGTTGATCTCGAAACCACAACACCTTCAAGTCCTGGAGTGTTCCGCTCTGAGAAGCACGAAGGCTACACGCACGTCGTGATGCCAATGTTCGTTCAGTGGTGATCTGAGTAACGGGAATCAGCAGGTTATGATCCATCGAATTTGGGGTCCACCAAACTCGATTCCTTGGGATCTAGCGCTCCTACATGCGACGTTTATTTCCGATCAATCCACCAGAAGCGATTTTGTACATCTCTTTTATACGCCTGTTGAGAACGGCTTCTAAATCGGGATAAGGCGTTCCGTGGCCATCCAAAAAGCCTGAGTGCTGACGCAACCGTTTGTGTGGAATCAGGTTTGGAGTGTCAATTAATCCGCAGTAATGCCATCCGACGAACTCTGGACGAGCAAATGCATTGATGAACAATTCATCCGTCCACTCGGCTCTCTGAGCAAGATTGTCGGCAACGGGCCCATATGGTCTCGGCATGTTTTCCGTGATCATCGTGTAAGAAGTGTCACCGTTGATAAATGGCTTATCGGTCACTTTAGTCCAGCGATCTAATCCTCTTCCTTGCACATCGTATCGGCCGTACATTTGGATGAAAATTACGTCGGTATATTTACTGGTGATCGGTAGAAGAGTGTCTAGAGAGTCAGTGTTGGCGTTCAACTTGTCACCAATGAATAGATGGTTTGGATCGTGTCGAAGAATTGATTCTCTTGCAGTTTGGTAGTACTTAGATACGACCTGTTTCAGAAATTCGACGTTGTCTCGATTTTCATTACCATTCGAGAGGTCGATCTCAGGCCTCCAACCTTCTGCGTCAAGTAGATGGTCAAATGACTCAAAGCTAGTATCGTAGCTTCCGTTGAAGTCTGTGATCCTATTCCTGTAGATCACGCGCATGGTTTCGGTGTATGCCTGCTTTCCGGGTGCTGTTCGAGGCAAATTTCTCAACCTGCGCGGCCAGCCGATTCGAGACTCGCGAGGTGCCCCGCCAATCGTGTCAGTGCGTTCACGGCAGTCCTCAACAGTGAGCAAGGGACAATCGGTCATTGCGTAGGCGAAGAGGAAAGGATCATCTCGCAGTGGCGCTGCTATTTCTCTTGCCATCTGGTCACAATGAGACCGAAAATCATCGGAGTACACGTCGACGAAATCCTCGTCTACAACGTCGTCTCGATAGTGGGGGATGTCAACAAATTCAATTGGTTGCACGTAAGGCAACGAAGGTTGCTGGTGATTGGCGATCGATAGGTCTGAGTGAACGCCGACAGTGTTGATTCCATATCGCCGACACGTTTCGACAAACCAGGCCTTCAATGCAGGTACGAACTCAGAACCACGAATGTCCTCCACTCCTAGTTTGGACTTCCATGTTTCCGCGTTATAGCTCTGCTGCCACAGATCAGGGTGAAGATGATTAATTCCAAAGCTAAGGAACGCATTGCCTTCCGGAGTTACTAGCCACCACCGTTCATCTTTTTCTACACGGAAATAGCCGGTTGCCTGAAAATGCTTTCCCTTCCATCCACCGAACCGATCAAGTTCGTAACTCACCATATTTTCAGGACTCCGATTTGGGTTCTTTTCGTCAACAACTGCTGAAACCGACTGGTAAACAATAGCGCGACAGCACTGCTAAGTTTGCGCTTTGCTGACGTTAATTAACAGTTAGCTGCTGTTGGCTCCAGCGTCGATCGTTGAATCGACGTACGAAACGGGGCCGCACATATAGGTGTATGGGGGACGTTCATCCCGATGTTTGTTCAGTGGTAAAAAGTTAAATATGCTTAGTTTGAGAGGCGGAATTGTCCGTCTCTTTTTCGTTAACTCGAGGTAGGCAGCGATTGGTCTGGAATTTGCAAATAGCTACAGAACCGCTACTCGTTGCTTCTCAAACTGCTTCCAATCCCATTCCGCTCCCCATCCCGGCGCATCTGGATAAGTAACCCAACCGTTCACGGGGCGAATTGGGTTGAGCAGTCCGATTTGCTCACCCATTTCGGCACCATTTGCAGGTGGTGCGTTCTCGAACCAAGCGATGTTCTCGATTCCGCAGTTGATGTGAGAGTGAACGAGACCGAATAGTGGACCATACGAGTTTGGTTCAACGTTGGCATTCAAATTACGAGCGAAGTTGGCGGAGCTAACGATCGGCGTTGTGCCGTGCCGAGCGTTGACTCGCAGAATGTCTACCGCACCGGTTTTGAGCCAAAGTTCACCGATCTCAGGCTCATGCATCAACGTTTCGGCACCAGCGATAGGGATTTCGAGAAGATCGCATAGCTTTACATTGTTCTCGTGGTCACGATCGTCAATTGGCTCTTCAAACCAGATGAAATTCGTCTGCTCTAGAGTGCGTCCAACCGCCAGCGCTTCTTCGTAGTTGTAATTAGCGAGAGCAGCATCGTGCATCAGTCCTACTTGCGACCCTAGCTCGCTTCTAAACAGTTCAAATACTCGAATATTTTCCTCAAATGAGAACGCCAAGTGGTCTTTCAGCACAGTGAATCCAGCTTTGAGACCCACTTCGCAATCGTTCAGCAACTCGTCGGCAGTGCTACCGGACGTGTTGTAGTAGGCCTGAGTTCGCTCACGAGCCCCTCCGAGCAATTTTGCGACTGGAAGACCCGCTGCCTTTCCTGCGATGTCCCAGAGGCAGTTGTCGAAACCTCCGAACCATCCCGATTCGAAGAATCTACCCGCAGCTTTGAGTTTCGAGTGAAGTCGCTCTCGATCTAGCGGATCTTCTCCGATGGCTATCTCTCGAAGTTGGGCCAGTTCTCGCCAGCCCATCTCCGTGTATCGCCAATCTCCGACCGTACAAACGCCGTCGATTCCTTCATCGGTGAACACTCTCATCACCTGAACTGGAACGTCGCCGCCTTCGAGAAATGCAGGTTTCCAACGATTGTCGTCCAATGAGCTATTAGGAACGATCTGAGTTGTAGCTGGGTACATCGGTAGTTCGAAAACCGATATTTCAATGGAAGTGATCTTCATATGGCGAGCGACTCAGCATTTCTGGCGGCAGAAAGGTGTAGTGGAGCGACTATCCGATTCGAATTCGCTCGCTTGCGTAGCGAATATGTTCTTGAGATTCACGGCCAGCCATGAATAGGGCGATGGTCAGTGGGCCGAATCTACCGGTGAACATAGTTATTGATAGAACGATTTGAGCTGCCTCGTTCAGTTGCGATGTAGCGCCTGCAGACCAGCCGGCAGTCCCGAACGCTGAAATGATCTCGAAAACGCCTGTGCGGAAGTCTAGGCCGGGCTGAACGACGAATAGGGCGGTGATTAAGACCAGCACCGCTGCTGATGCAGATGCGCCGACAGCCATAGCTCGCTGCACGTTGACTCTAGGGATTTCTCTTCCAAAGACGGTTGTCCGTTGTTTACCACTGAAAATCGCGATAGAGGCGATCACGATCACCATGAACGTGTTCACCTTGATGCCTGCTGCGGTTGAAGCCGAGGCTCCACCAACGAACATTAACCCTTCTGTGACGCTCAAGTTAGCGGAGTGCATTTGACCGTAGTCGAATGTTGAGAACCCTGCGGTTCGGTTGACAGTGTGGAATACACCTTGGGTGACTTTGCTACGGACTGATTCATTACCAATCGTGTTGGCGTTGTTCCATTCGAGGCTCATGAAAGAAACGAAGCCGATGAGCAGCATCACGCCGATACCGACAAGTACGAGTTTCGTATCTAGGGTTAGGTTCCGCCATTTACGTATTCTGATCACATAGGCGAGGGCTGCATAACTTGCCGATAGTGTGAGGATGATTAGGCCGAATATACGGAGCGACTGAAGATCACGGTTTAGCCCGATGACGGTTATAAAAACTCCAAAACCAATGATCGAAACAACCCCAATTCCAACGAACACCCTTTTCGATCCAAGTGCACGGCGGTGCCAGCCACGAATCTCGATGACATTGTTGAGTGTCGCGTAGCTGGTTGAGCCGATCAGGATCATGGCTCCAATAATTGCGAGAGTCGGGATATCGCGACTGAGTCCTATCAAAGCTCCGCCACCGACCAGTTCATCGGGGAGAATCTCGAATCCGGCGTTGTTAAATGCTGAAATAGACGTGAATACGCTTTGCCACAATCCTTCAGAGAGAGTCATGCCTTCCCAGATCGGTGCCACGATGTACCAGCGAACGAATATAAACACCGCCCCGATGATCTGAACGATGATCGCCATCAGAATGATGTTTCGGGCTAGTGAGGCGATGGTTCCGAGGCGATTGTCATCGAGTCCGGCTCCAACCACCATTCGGCCTTGCAAGCTTGAGCGCCTACCGGTGATGAACAGCAAGAACGCTGCACCAGTCATGAATCCCAATCCACCAATGAAAATTAGTACTGCGAGTACAGCCTCGCCGAACCCAGTCCAATGTTCTCTCGTATCGACAAGAATCAGTCCTGTGCCTGTCATCGCCGACACTGAAGTGAAGAACGTCGTGATCGGCGACATGAATTCGTTAGGTGTATTTGAGATCGGCAACGAAAGCAGAGCAGCGCCAATTGCTGCGACTGCGAAGAAGCTGTACACCAGCATCATGGGGGACGTCGGACCGCGCACCGACACCTCGCGCCGTTCGACGTGAGCGTGTACAGGCGACATTTCTGACTGCCTGGGGCGACGAACTATACGGTCGCCTGGTTTTGGTGCGAAGGGATTCTGCAACTTGTTAGTTCAGATGGCTCTGCGGCTACTCGCGCTGCTTTGTATTCGGAAAATTCGAGTTCGACATCTATTAGAGGCTTTCCCGACTGATACGTCGTTGAAGATACCACCAGACCGCTACGAAATTGAAGGTTGTAGGCGGCGATTCATTCTGTTGGACACAAAAAAAGCCCCGCCTACGAAAGACGGGACTTCTTTGAGCTCGGGTTGAACTGCGGACTGGAATCTACTGAAGAGAACGTATGTAAGCGACGAGTCCGTCGATTTTGGCTTCATCTAAAGCAGGGTTGCCGCCTTTTGGTGGCATATCAATACCGGTGGTGTTCGCAGGATCGCTGCTGGAACGTCCGACCTTGATGAGTGTTGCCAAGTCGGAATCTGAGATATCGGTGATGAACTCGCTTCCAACTAGATTCTTACCGAGACCAGTTACGCCAGTGCCATCGGCACCGTGACAACCAGCACATGTTCCAAAGGCTTTTTCACCAATCCCAACAAGTTCATCGTTTGATGGTCCTGCAGGTTTAGCGGTGGCCGCAGGTGCAGTTGTCGCCGTTGGGGCGGGAGCTGCAGATGACGAGCCGCCAGAGCTTGAATCATCACCGCCTCCACCACCGCAGGCTGCTAGTGCGGCTACGAGCAACATTAGTGCTCCAACCGCCAAATATTTCTTTATCAATTCATTTCCTCCATAGATCCGCAGATCCAACTCGTTCGCACTCAAACTCAATCGATATGTCGAGGTAGATCAGCTAGAGAATCCTCTAGCAATTCATTCCACCGATAAATAGGTGCACCGTGCTCTTGAGCAAGATGCTCTGCTCCAGCCTTGTATGTGAAGGCCGCAATGCCGTGACCCATAGGCGTCACGAGATCGTCAGTAGCCACGAAGAAGGCATCGGGAGCGTGCATCCACTCTCCAGTTTGGAAATCGTGGACCCAGAAGATATGAACATCTTCGCCATTTAGACGGTGATAAAGCACCATGTCGCCTAGATCGTCGAAGATCCGTAAGCCGCCGTCAGCAAGTCGATATGCTGCCGCTTGCGCTTCCTCTGAAACGATCATGCCGCATTGTTCGCAGATCACCTCGCCGTAAGCGATTTCCGGGGTTGCCTCGATGTCGACTTCACCCTGGCAAGCGATCACAAGCAGCGAGCCGATAATCAGGAGAATAGATATTCCTGTTCGCTTCGAGATTCCCACTAGAAGGCTCCTCGTCGCTTGAAGATCAGGAATCCAATCCCAAGGGGTGCGATAACCCAGGCAACAAAAAGTGCCATCAGGATTGGTAGCAGGGCATCGCCGTACGTACGCATGGCGTACACGCCTGCAGGTCCAAGGACCTCTAGATCGTTCTTGATTGAGAGGATTGTCGCTAACTTGTAGACCTGAAGCGGATTGGCGAGTGCCATAAGCAATAGCTCTCGAACGCCGATGTCGAGGGTGACGGCAGTTCCCATCAAGCCAAGATCACTGAAGAATGCGAGAGTTAGCCACAAGAACACTGCGAGTCCGATCGCAGTTGCACCACGTCGTAATCCTGCTGAAAGCAGGAAGCCTATGCTCAAAGACGACAGTGCTAGCAAAACGGTTAGTCCAACTAGCGCTAAGAAATCGCCAGCATTCGATGAACCACCTCTTAGAACTACGAGTAGCCCAGAGATACCGAACCCCACCAGTAACGCCGCAACCAAAGCAGCAGCCACTCCGAGGTATTTACTAATCAGGATTTCGAATGCCGTGACTGGTTGCGACATGAGGTAGGCAAGTGCGCCGCGCTCTCGTTCAGACGCTATGGCAAGCGCACCGAGCGTAAGTCCCATAAGCGGCACGATAAGCAAAACCATGTTGACCATGCTGGCGGTTGTGCGCCCAAAACCTGCCACGCCGAACGAACCAAGGCCTGAGAGCGCCATCCACGATAGGGCAGAGGCAATCACTGCGAAGCCAATGCCAAACATCACGAGCCAGCGGCTCTTTGTAGCGTCTCGGACTTCTTTTCGAGAAAGAACAGCAATGGTTTGTAGATCAATCATCGATATCACCCTTCCCTGTGCCTTCCAGATCAAAATCGACTACTGGAATGCCTGCGTCGACAAGAACTTTTATCGGCATCGCTTTCGCGCCCGGCGCTACTGTTACGTACACGCCAGTTCGGTTTCGTGAAGTTTTGAAATCGTCGTGCGAAAGTGCGTCCATTGCTGATTCAACGTTGCTGAGCCCGACTTCAATGCGCATCTTGGGGAGCGCACCGATTCGAGTCATCAGCTCTTCAGGTTCTGATTCAGCCACGAGCTTGCCTTGGTCGAGTAGGAGTACTCGATCAGCGAGTCTTAGAACTTCTCCTGGTCTGTGAGATGCGAATACAAGTGCTTTGCCTTCAGCCTTCAAATCCTCGAGTAGCGCAAGGAAATCTTGTCGTGCTGCTGCGTCGAGATTCGCCGTGGGTTCATCGAGTAACAGAACCGGTGGATCGCCTAGTAGAGCGATCGCCAGTGCAAGCCGTTGCCTAAGACCGCCTGATAGTTGTCGTACCTGCTTTGAAAGATGTGGAGCCAGTGTGAGTCGTTCCAGTAGGGCGGAGCCTTCGTTGTGGTTCGCCTTACGGAGTTTTGTGTACAGGCGCATCGTGTCGATAACTGTTAGATCATCGTGGAACGAAATTTCTTGCGGGACTAAGCCGACTTTGGCGCGTGCTTGTTTGCCTTTGGTGGCGACATCGATGCCACAAATCGAAACAGAGCCCTCGTAAGACACCTGCCCGAGAATGCAGCGTATTGCTGTTGTCTTGCCGGCGCCGTTGTTGCCCCAAAGAGCGAGACCTTCACCGCCAGCCAGATTGAACGATAGGTTTTGAAGGGCTTTTACATCGCCGAATGATCTCGAGAGGTCTTTGACTTCGATTACGTTGCCGCCTGCTGGCTCGCTTGGTACCACGGGAATTGCAACCTCTTTCTGGTCAGTTGGATGATCGCCTTTGGTCGAACCGATTCGAGCTACAAGCCCAGCAAGCCCGACAAAAGCTAGCGACGCAGCTAATGTCTTCCATGCAAATTGTTTTTCATCGAGTAGTAGCCCCGGAACTGTGCCGGGCTGTACCAGCGGGTACGGATCGGTCAATTTCGGTACAGGTCGGACGAATGGGAACGATTTGGCTGCGAAATCCACCGCCTGAGTAACTGGACTGAACGTAAGCAACCGCAAGTTTGGGTGTTTATCGGTCAGATTTTCGAACAGTTTCTCGGATTTATAAATCACGTCACCAACCCCATCGTTGTTCGCGTCGAACCCGGCGTAATCGCTCCAATAGTTACCGACGCCATCGACAGCCCAGTCGTTTTCCTTGAGCGTGCCTCTTCCGGCAACTTGAACTTGCTCTTGATTGTCGACAAAGCTATTTCCGGTGTATTGATTTCGTTTTACCGATGGCATGAGCCTCACGCCAAAGTCGTTCAGTACAAATACGTTGTCGATGAACTCAACGGTGCTATCTCTCTCTCGTGGAGAATTGTCGACGTAAGCTCCGACACGGTTGTCGGCGAAGAGGTTTCCTTTTACATATGCGTCATCGAGGTCTTTCAGGCCTATTCCATAGCCCGAAGGTCCACGGTTGTCGCCAACTACGTTTCCGATCATTTGCAATCGGCGTGAGTACATCAGGAAAGCACCAACCGAGTTGCTTGTGAGCCGGTTATTCTCGACCAGAGCATCGTCGTCGTACATGAAGTGCAGACCGTAGCGGCCTTGGTGGATGTTGTTATTGCGAACGGTCAGTCGCTCTGAGTACCAAAGAACTACGTCACGTACGAGTGATACGTCGTTATCTTCAATAACAGTGTCACTTGAGTACCAGACACGAATTCCATCACCCCTGCGTTGAACTTCGAGATCCATGCCAGTGATCACGTTGTTACGAATTACGCCGAATGGTGCTTGCTTTAGGTAAATACCGAACAACGTGTTCTGAATACGGTTGCCTTCGATGACCACGCCTAGGGCGTTGGCCTCGATGCCAGCATCTTCAGTGTTGAGTTTGTTCCCTGAGTTTTTGATCACAAGCCCAGTGATCGAAACATCAGGAGCTTCTACCGTGAATACGTTTCCAGACCCGCCACCATCGAATTCAGGCCATCCAACTCCTTGGATACTGATCGATTTGTCAATCACAAAATTTCCAGTGTGAATGCCAGAGGTGACAGTGATTACATCACCATTCAGAGAAGCATCAAGTGCTTCTTGGAACGAGGCATAGGTTCCTCGATCTGATTCGATCGTTCCCGATGATTGAGCACGGATAGACGATATCGTTGAGCCAATGGCTAGTAGAACCACCAGCGTTCCGATAGTCGTTGCGAATTTTCCAGCCCTGGAGTTCAGCACTAGATCACCTACTGATTCTCGTGCTGTTGGCGGTTGGCCTTGGCTTCATCGAGTAGAGGCTTGTAAGCCCTGCGGTGGAAGAATATTCCGAGGATGATCAACACCGAGGCTCCAGCCGACATCCAAAGTCCGCTCTCCCAGGACGCATAAGTTGTGAACTGGGCGATTTTTCCTTCACCGATAAGCGGTGGAACGAACGGTTCGATGATGCTTGAAAGCGGTGCGCTGTCATCGAGATTCATCCCGAAGTTTTGCATCCAGTACCAGAGATCGAGCAGGAATATTCCTGGATAAAGGATCACTGGCCACGTAAGCAAGAGGGCGCAAGGATTGTGAATAAATATCGCAGCAACGACTAGCATCACGAGAGCACCGATAGCGATTACTGCAAGCGAGCGTTCGAGCTCACCAGCTTCGCTAAGTGGCCTCATGCCGATGTAGTGGTTGAGCGTGTCGACTTCCTGCACGTCGCCTTCAACATGGTTGACGAATACCGTCATTTCTAGGCCACGTGGGTACTGTGGCGCTTCCATGTCCATGTGCCAGTACGGGAAGAATGTTGAAACAAATAGGACCACCGCAGCGGTGAGCATCAGCAGAGTTGGCAGGATGAACCTGAAGCGATCTCGAAACACGATTTCTCGAGGAATTCGTGGTCCGAAAGCCTTTTCTTTTATCTCGTTGATGCGTTGCAATTTGCTTCAGCCCTTTTGTGCAAGAACATATTGAATTTGAAAATGAGCCCCTCCGAGTTGTAATGAGTTACAACCCGGAGGGATTTTGGCGATAGCAGGGAGGTCTATCTGCTATCGCCGTTTCACGTACTGATTGGCTAGTTAGGCGCAACCATGAAGAAACCGGCCATTTCTAGGTGAAGTGCCGAACAGAACTCCGTGCAGTAGAAGGTGAAGACACCTTCGTCTGTAACGTCGAACTCAATTGTTTGGTGCTCACCAGGTTCCAGACTCAAGTTAATGTTCTGGCCAGGCAGTGCGAAGCCGTGTGTGGCATCGAACGCAGTTTCTAGGTTTGTCATGTGCCAAGTAACGTGGTCACCAACCTTCACGTTCACCCGTTCAGGAGTGAAGTGAGAGCGGATCAGTGTCGACTTGACCGTGACTTCGTTACCAGAGCGTGTGACGCCTTCATCACCAGGTGCTACTGCACGTGGGTCAACCGACATCGTCTCTGGGTTCCAGCCAACTTCTGGGTAAACTTCCCATGCTTTGAGCTTGTCGGCCTTGATGATCTGCGCATAGTGCGGCTCACCAACTCCGATTGGGCTGTCGTAGATCACCGGCATGGTCTCGCCACCCTCGGAGATGTCCAACAACTGGAAGTTCTGTGGAAGTAGCGGGCCGACTACGTTGAAGCGGTCGATCGACCACTTGTTCATAGCAACCAGGTACTTACCGTCTGGACTTACCGTGTCACCTTCAGCAGTGGCCAAGTGACCAATGTTGTAGTGAACCGGAGTCTTCGTAATCAGCTCCCAGTCGGGCTCGCTGTGCAAGTCACTGAAGCTGCCACCGAGGGTCCAGCGTGCGACTGCAGAGTCGAGGAACAAGGATGTGTATGCGTAACCCTGGTTGTCGAACTGGGTGTGTAGTGGCCCAAGGCCAACTTCAACCTGTACTTCAACAACGGTGTCGAAATCGAGGATTCCAACGCCGAACACGTCACGCTCGTCTGTGCCAGCAGCGATAGCTGCCTTGATCTTCGGAACTGAGTAAACAGTTACGTGAGGATCGAGCTTGCCTGATACAACAACGAATTCACCATCTGGCGTTACGTCAGCACCATGCGGGCTCTTTGGCTCTGGAGCAAAGTGAAGGATGCCTTCAGAAGCGGCAGTTTCGAGTGAGATCACCGGGAATCCGTTGATCAAATCAGTTTTGCCAGCTGCAACTGCGTCCGTCATTTTCTTGATGTCGAAGATGTGCAGGTAATCCATGTCAGCCTGCGAGATACCAGCCTCTAGAGGCGGGTTACCGTCTTCGATACCACCGGTTGCCATCTCTGAGTTGAATGAACCACAGAAGATGAGTCCTGCACTTGCGAGCTTGCCTGCATCACACAGGTCCTGCCAGTTAAGGAGGTGTTTCTACAGCGAATGACTCATCGTAGTTAATTCGGCCGGTTGAACGGTCGAACTTCCACATGGTGAGCACACCACGCCATTTTTCTTCGTACTCGTCGATCGAAGCGTATGAACCATCGAGCGGAGCAGGGAACTGACCACCTTCAATTACCCATTCAGTGTCTGGAGTAACCATGGTTGCACCGTGGTTAGACATAGAAAGCGGGTTCTTGATGATCTGCTTTGTCTCAAAGTCTCGAAGGTCGATAACTGCGATTCGACCGTTTGCCTTCTCATTTATGAAGGCCCAGTCACCATCGTAGTCACCAGCGGTCTCGGAAAGAGCCGGGTGGTGAGTGTCACCCCCACGTTAGGTCGGTGCCATCAGCGAGGTTACCGTCATCCAAGATGTGACCTGTAGCCCCAGAGTCTCCAACGGCCCAACCCTGCCATGGTTCAGGTGTGTAAACACCAACAACCTTGAGCAATCTCATCGAAGGAAGTCCGATGATTAGCATCTGACCCGAGTGGCCACCAGATGCGAATTGGATGTACTCGTCGTGAGTACCAGATGGAACGAAGGTTTTCACCGCAGCTTCGATATCTGCTTCAGTAAGACCACGTTCTGCGGCGATGGCGCTAACGCCACTTGCCACTTGGCTTCCGCCATCTGAAGAAGCCGGAGCCGCTGTTGCGGTTGGGGTTTCTTCTTCTTTAGAACAGCCCGCAACTGCCATGAGCAGTACGAGAGCTAGTATGGACATTGCGACATATAGAGAGCGCTTGCTGCTCTTATGTTCTGGTCCAGCCATTTCATATCCGTTCATTTAACTCCCCCTGAGTTATTCGGAAATTGGTGCGGCGATGTCTCTGGAGGGATTACCAGCCAATTCCACCAAAATCGCCGCTTGATCCAATGCTCCTGCGACCCTGCGTGAAATAAATCACGGAGCCTGTGAGGAAATCGGGAAGATCGGGCTGGAAATCAAAGAAATGATGGCATTTGACATAGCGTCAACGCGGCACTCGCACCATTTTGAGAACGAATGAAACCCGGAATAGGGATATTTATCGCCAAAAAAGCGAATCCTCATGCACGGCATAGAGCGATAGAAAATAGCGGATAAGTAAGGAATTGTTCGTAGAGGTTGAACTGTTCGATCCGGGATTATTGCTACGATCTAAGGATGATTCGATCAGGAAAAATCTTTCCACTTGTACTTGTTGCCGCTGCCGTAGCGTTCATCGCGTTCGGGCTTTTATCAGTTCTGGGCGGTGGAAACACAGTCAGCGGAAAGGTCGTGAGCGTTGATTCAGCTTCCGTTACGACCATATCTAGCCTGACAATCGAAGACGACACGGGTGAACAGTGGACGTTCAGAGGGGCAGGAACGTTCTCCGGATTTACTCCGTCACACCTCGAGGAACATCGTGCGTTACAGGAATCTGTGACAGTCGAGTATGAAGAACTGGATAGTGGAGAGCTATCTATCGTTGGGTTATCTGACTAGCTCGGTTCAGGAACTGGCGAGCACAGGGAGCAGATACTCTTCGACTTCATCGAAAGTTACGAACGCTTCAAAGCGGCCTGCAACGATTCCGTTACCGTCGACCACAAATGTCCAAGGCTCAGTATGGAATTCCCATTCGTGGATAACCGATGACTCAATTCCAAGCGAAGGGTCTCCCGCAGCAAGCATCTCTTCAGGATTGTCGAATATTTCAACATGGATGAAGTTGACTAAGCCTTTGTGCTTATCGTCGAGCTGAGCTAGAACTTCCGTTTGCGGGCCACATGTGCCAGATTGGCAGTATGCAGGCGTGGAGAACGAAATAACTGTGGGCTTCCTTGTAGCCACAGCATCGTCAAAGCTGATGGCGTAGAGATCGGCATCTGGCGTTGGCGCACTTGTAATCGATCGAAGGTTGCCGTCTGCGGGTTCAGTCTTCGTGGCTGTGAGAGGGGCAGCATCGCCTATATCAGGCGCGTCGGTTGCAGATTTGACTAGTATTCCGGATCCTGCGGGGAGCATTGAATCGTCTGTCTTTGACCGAACTTTGATGCTCCAGAAGCCAACTTCATCGAAAGTCATTGTCGCGGTATAAGTACCACTACGAACTGGCCACGCCCGCCACTTGAGGTCTTCTACTACCCGAGCAACATCTGAATCAGGTGCCGTGTAGGTAACTTCGAGCTCGTCCGCTTTGTCGTCGAAGCGGGTTCCGTCGATCATTTGAATGTTGAGTGGGATTCTTGCCGTGCCCAAACCTATGTCTGAAGCGGCAGCAAATACAACTAGTGCGTCGGGCTGACTAGCGTTTTCGGTATCGGAAGCAGTTGAACAGCCAAATGCTGCAAACGCTAGTAAAAATAGCGAACCGATTAGAACTATTGATGACTTACTCAATGTGAATGAATTCCTCAACGCAACAACATCGCACGATGCTGGTGCGAATTTCAGTTCGGCTCTGACGTGTGTCCAGCGATAACGATAAACGTATATCGAAGAATTTTGGGTTTATTGAAAGTGAATCAGTTGTGATCTTTTTCCATATGATCAACCGCTTTGCGTGATTCGCGAGGTACTATTTTCTTCTTCGATCGCAACATTCGCGAATCCGATTAGTGAAGTTCTTCAGGAATAGACATGGCAATACCAACTACAGATCCGATTATTGTTGCACCAACAAATATGCCGTTTCGAGCAGACGAATCGCTCGATCTCGATGCACTCGCGAGAAACGTGGACAAATTTTCGAGCACGGCGCTCTCAGGATTCGTTGTGGGTAGCTATGGTGGGGAAGAGTTTCACATGGGCGAACCTGAGAAGGTTTCAGCCATCAAAACTGTCGCCGAGGCACACGCTGGACGCCGGTTCGTAATTGCAGGTATCGACGCTCTATCTCCAACGGAAGCAGTTCGATTATCGAATTTGTACGCTGAAGCAGGCGCCGATATGGTTCGCGTTCGCATTCCACCTGCAAATCGAGGCGTGAACTCTGCTCCTATTCAGGATTACTACGAACAGGTAACGCAAGGTAGTCCCGTTCCGGTCGTGATCATCCACCAACCAAAGACTCCGATGGGAGTGGACGTAACGAAGGAAGAGATCAAAGATCTGACCGCATTCGACAATGTGTTCGCCTACATCATGTCTCTGAACTACCGATACGAGTGCCGAATCGCTCAATTCGTGAACGAACAGGTGAAGCTCTGGACATGCAACGGCACGCTTCTGATGCCGGGTGGAATGATCGGCGCTGTTGGAGCCTGCTTGCTGTTCGGTAACTGGGGACCCCACATCGCTCGCGACATCATCCAGGCTTGTCTTGATGGTCGCTACGCCGAGGCTCGTGAAATGCAAGAACGGATCAATAACGTCGATTCGATCGGTATGTCATGGGGCGTAGGGGTTCAGAAGACAGGTCTCAACCTGATGGGCTATGAAGGAACTGTTCCTCGTAAGCCGAATCTGCCGCTTTCCGAATCACAGACCGCCGCTATGAAAGAAGCTTTGATCGAAGCAGGCATCATGAATGCTGATGGAACTCCTGCACCGCAAATCTAGGTGTAGAATTTTCGGTCGTAAATTCGCTCTTTCGAAACAAATATTTCACTAAGGAAATTATGAACGTAACTAATCCCGATATGATCAGAGCTGTTACCAGTAAATGGGACGGTGAACGAGATGCAAATGGTCGACCATTGGTGTCGGACGATATTCTCGAGCGGATGAAGCTGGTGACCACCGAAGAGGCGTGGGGAACTTGCAAGCGGAACGACTACCATTTCCAGTTTGCTGGTGACTGGATGAATCTACATCCTGGACGTGTGATCGTCGGTAGGGCAGTTACTTGTCGATGGGTTCCACGTCGACCAGATGTGCACGATTCAATCGATAAGCAGGGTGAAGAAGACGACCGTGTTGGATTCCAGAACTCGTGGGTTATCGATGAACTTGAACAGGGCGACCTGATTGTTGTCGACCTATTCGGAAAAATTTACAACGGAACTTTCGCCGGCGATAACCTCGCAACGGCAATCAAGTCTCGTTCTGGAACTGGAATGGTGATCGATGGTGGGATTCGCGACACGCAGCGGATTCTCGAAATGGACGATTTCAATGCGTTCGTCCGTGGTGTTGACCCAAGTGCGATTCTCGATGTGAGCATGCCTGAAATAAACGGCATCACCCGCATTGGGGAAGCAACATGTGTACCTGGAGACGTGGTTCTTGGAACCAGCACCGGAGTTATCTTCATTCCGCCTCATTTGGCGCTTGAAGTTGTGGAACGGTCGGAAGCGATCCGGCTGAAAGACGAGTTTGGCCAGTTGCGAATTCGTGAAGGTGTGTACACGCCCGGTGAAGTAGACCGGAAATTCTCAGAAGCTATGGACAAAGATTTTGAAGACTGGAAAGCCGCTCGCCTGAAGTAGTGGGTAGCCGGTTTTTCACTCAGCTAGATTCAAATACAAGGAAAATTAGTAAATTGGCAGATCAGAACACAAGTGCAGTTGATCAGGTAAAGACTTCTTCAAGTCCTTCTGACCTTCGAATTACCGACATGCGAATTGCAGTTGTCGGTGGTGGCGGATGGCGATGGCCGATCATCAAGCTTGAGACCAACCAGGGTCTTGTTGGTATTGGTGAAGTGCGTGATGGAGCATCAGCACGTTACGCTCTCATGCTCAAGAGTCGATTACTCGGTGAAAACCCGTGCGACATCGACCGTCTATTCCAGAAGATCAAGCCATTTGGTGGCCATGGTCGACTCGGTGGTGGCGTATGTGGAATCGAAATGGCACTCTGTGACGTCGCAGGTAAGGCTTACGGCGTACCGGCTTACATGTTTGCCGGCGGAAAGTACCGTGACAACGTGAAGGTTTACGCCGACACTCCTTCGAAGAAAGACCCTGAAGAGATGGGCAAGCTTCTGAAGGGTCGTATGGATCGTGGGTTCGAATTCCTGAAGATGGATATTGGAACTTGGATCGCTGAAGAATCTGAAGGCGGAGTCATCAACAAGAAGATTTCACAAGAATCAAACACGTTGATGCACCCTTTCACAGGTATTCAGGTCACTGACTACGGTATTTCCAAGATGCAGGAGTACGTTTCAACCGTTCGAGACATCATTGGATATGAGATTCCATTGGCGTCTGACCATTTCGGTCACATGGGTGTTGAGAACGCCATTCGAATTGGTAAGGCTCTCGACCAGTTCACACTTGCTTGGTACGAAGACATGATCCCGTGGCAGTTTGTTGACCAGTGGCAGGCATTGAAGGCCGGCGTCGACACTCCTGTTTGCACAGGTGAAGACATCTACTGTCTCGATGGCTTCAAGCCTCTCGTAGACGGTCGAGCGATTTCAGTTGCTCACCCTGACCTTGCGACATCTGGTGGAATTATCGAAACAAAGCGAATTGCTGACTACTGCCGAGATGCAGGAATCGGTGTAGCGCTTCACCAGGCCGGTTCACCGGTTGTGGCAATGGCAAATGCACACTCAGCAATGGCAATGGAGAACTTCATTGCGCTCGAGATGCACTCGGTCGACAACCCATGGTGGAATGACATCGTCGACCTTGTCGGTCAAGAGGGCGACGTAATCCAGAACGGTTACGTCAACGTCACTGACGCACCGGGACTTGGTCTTGAGATCAACGAAGAGGCAGTTGCTGAGAACCTTGCCAAGGCAAGCGAAACTCGTGCAGGTGTCTACCCGGCCGGCGTGTTTGAGGACTCCTCAGAGTGGGACGAACTCGATGCACACGACCGAGTGTGGAGCTAACGTTTTAGTTCAAAATTGAATAATGAAAGGCCGCCGGAGATTTATTCGGCGGCCTTTTTTTGTTTCGAACAGATTCAACTCTCTTGAATTCGGTATTGGCATTGCTATGCGTTAGGTAGGGCAGAACGCAGACACTTACCGGATAAGAGGTAAAAAATGTTCATTTCACATCCGTTTTCATTAATTCGTTCGAGACAAGTCTTCAAGTACGCAGCTGTATCAATGTTCGCGATTCTGAGCATTGCACTATTTGCTGCTTGTGATGGAGCAACTGGCGCAGACGGTCCGCAAGGTCCGACGGGATCAACCGGCCCACAGGGTGAACCTGGTGCCGATGGTGCGTTAGGGCCACAAGGACTTCCTGGAGAACCCGGAGAATCTGGGCCAGAAGGTGAATCGGGTGAAACAGGTGCTACAGGTCCCGCTGGACCGGCAGGTAGCTCTTCGGGGATTGAAGCTGGTGATGGTCTGACATTGGCGAGCGACGTGCTTTCTGCCGATTTGTCAGGTAGTGGCAGTGCGACGAGCTTGTCACGCTCCGACCACGATCATGACACTGAGTACTACGGCACATCAGTTGTAGACGCAGCCATTGCTGCCGCGAGTAGCTGGCCGAATCTCACCGACGTGCCTACGAGCCTTGCTGATGGTGTCGATGCCGATACGCTTGCCGCGCTCGCTTGCTCAGATGGACAAACCGCAAGCTTCATGTCTGGTGCTTGGGCATGTAACTCTGCAGCTGGTGCAGGCTCTGGCTCAAACTTGCTGACGAACCTGAACACCGTGCTATTTTCAAATGTCGCTACCGGCCAGGAATTGACGATGGAAATGGGTGTGGACGGGCTTGCTTTGATTGCCTACTACGACCGCAGTACTCGAAAATTGAACACTGTTCATTGCTCTGACGCCGACTGCGCTACCTTCACTTCAACCACTCACACATCTAGTGGGAGCGCAGGCGAATTCCTCGATCTCGCAATCGGGCTAGACGGTCGTGCAGTTGTGAGCATGTATGACAACTCAACAAATTCTGACTCGACCGTGGAGTTTAATCTCAAAGTCATGAGGTGTGCAGATATCGCTTGCACATCAGGTGCAACGGTTACGGTTGATGAGGCAGGTGATGTTGGCCAATACAACTCGATCGCCATTCGACCGAACGGTCTCCCAGTAATTAGTTATCGTGATGTGACAAATGGCGAACTGAAATTTGCGTTCTGTGAAGACGCTGGTTGCGCCACTTCGGAGATAAACGTAATTGACACCATCGCCGATGGCACTCACTCGGAAATTATCATCGGATTCGATGATCTTCCGATTGTTGCGTATCGGGTTGAAGGAGCAAAATCGCTTCATGTTGCTCATTGCTCCAATGAAAAGTGCACAAGCTCAACTCAGACGATTGTCGATGCTGCGGTAAACACTGGCGAATATGTTTCGATGATAGTAGGTTCGGACGGACTGGCAGTAATGTCCTACTTCGATCGAACCTCGGACTCACTGAAAGTGGTGCACTGCAATACTCTTGATTGTTCTGATTCAACGAGCACTGTAGTCGATAACTCTGGCTCGTCGGGACAGTGGCCAGCGATCACATTGGGTAGCGACGGCAATCCCATAGTGTTCTTCGAAGACAAATTCAAAACTGCCCTCCGATTGGCAAAGTGTCTGGACGTTTCATGCACAACATCGATCAAGAAGGTGCTGGTCACCGATGGCGTTGTTGGCCGGAAGAACGTTGCGCTGACTCGAACAAACGGAAATCCGCTTGTTTTGTATGAAAACCTCGACAACGAGGAAATCAACATATTGAGTTGCGCTAACCCCTTATGCTTGCCATATGGCGATTAGCGGCAGCGTCGGAAAATAAGAGTGTCTATAAAACCCTGGTCGTTATTCGGCCAGGGTTTTTAGTACCTGTTTGGCTGCCCCAAGTGACGCCGGTGACATCAAATAGATTCCAGCCCAACCTTCTGAACGATAGGAATGCGCTTGTTCTACTGCTAAGTCGAGCCCGACTTTGGCTTGATCGTCTTTACTGTTGTACTTGCTGAAACTCTCGATAACAGAACGCGGCAGATTCACGCCCGGAACGTGTGCAATTCGTTCAGCGTGCGCTTTTGATCTGAGAACCATTACACCCGGAAGAACCGCAATAGAGTCCCTGAAGCGTTCGATAGCGGACATTGCCGAGGTATCGAACACTGGTTGGGTCATTACGTAATCTGCGCCAGCATCGATCTTGGCTTCTAGTCGTTCTATTTCAAGAACCATGTTGATCGCTTCTGGTTCAAAGCCGGTCCCGATAGTGAACTTCGTCCCTGATTCCAATTCTCCCCCGAGAGGGTTTCCACCAAAGTCTCGACCCGAGTTCAATTGGCCAGCCGTAGAGCGGATCATTTGAATTGAGTTCATATCGAATACAGCAGTAGATCTCGGATAAGTAGGGGACATCTTTGGCGGATCGCCAGTGATGAACAGCACGTTGCGAATGCCTCTCAGTTGATAGCCCATGAGCCTCGACTGAACTGCCAACGTGTTTAGATCTCGACCGGCAAAATGGGCGATGAACTCTAGTTCGTCTGAGTCATGCCAGCCCAACCGCGATCTGATCAGTTCAACTAAGTCGCCAGGCGGAACAAGTGGTAAACCCCTGGAGCCATCGGTGATATCAACTGCATCAGCTAGTTTTTCGTCTACTAGCTCTCGAACCATTCTGGCTCGTAAGTCGAGTGCTTTCGAATCTGCGCCTGTCGGAGCGACCATTTCCACACTGATAGCGAAATCGCCATCCAGAATTTTTCGGGAGAACTCGCCGTTGGCACGTCGATTGTCGATGGCACCGAACGTACCAGTTTTCTTTGCTGTTGATCGATCATGTCCAACTGAGCCGATAGAAGAGGTGCGTGATTTTAGGTACGCAGACATCTCGCGAATGTGCTCGGGATGTACTTCGCAGCAACCGCCGACCAACGCCGCACCGGAATCGCCTAGCTGTCGTGCAAGAATTCCCATGTACTCGGGATTCGCTCTCGCAAGGAATCGATGTCCTATGCGTTCAAATCCTCCCGCATTTGGCATCGCGGAAAGTAGTACATCGCCAGATTCAACAACTGGTGAGTGTTTAGCACTGTCGACAAAGGCCACAGCAGCCCACGGAGCAACACAATTGATGCCGACTACCGCAGCCCCGGCTCTGGATGCCTGTTCTACGAACTCTGCGGGTTCTACG
Source organism: Chloroflexota bacterium (assembly GCA_018650845.1). GTDB lineage: Bacteria > Chloroflexota > Dehalococcoidia > Lucifugimonadales > Lucifugimonadaceae > Lucifugimonas. The sequence continues at coordinate 299,298 of JABIFF010000008.1, forward strand.
GGCCATGATTGATGTTCGCCTACGCCGGGATCAAGCGCTCCATGGGCAATTACAGGCGGCGCATCTGGCATCGAAGATATTTTCTCAGTGAGTGATAGAAGTATTTCTATGTCGGAGAACGTTTCGAGAAGGATTGCGTCAATACCACTCGAAATCAGAGATTCGAGTTGAGATGTGTAGTCCTCTATGCTCGGGGCGCCAGGGCCTATCGATCCGACTACGTAGAAGTCTGTTTCTTGGGCTGTGTACTCGGAAACATACTCATTTATCGCTTCACGTGCGATTTTTACGGCAGACGAGTTGATGCTGTGGACTCGACTGGAGAATCCTGCCGCTGCCAGCTCTGATTCATTTGCAGCAAACGTGTTCGTGGTCAGAATCGTCGCACCAGCAGCCAAGCTCGACGAGTAAATTCCCTTGATCAACTCAGGATTACTTAGATTCAGAGCTTCATACCCAAACTCAGGAGATGCAAGTCGACCTGTTAGTTGGAATATGAGCGATCCTATTCCGCCGTCAGCCAGATTTGTTCCAGTGCGAAGCGATTCCAGAAATGATTGTTTGGCTGCGGTCATTGGTTCCCACTACGATGCGATTGCGTTCTGATGGACTCAATTATCGCTTGTCCCCATCGGAGTTGGCGCGAATGGCGGCAAATCGGTGCCAAAGCTAGATCGTGAGTTCGCCGTGCATGATTTCAGCGATGTTGCCTGCAATCTTCACTCGATCGCCTGCTAATCGGCAGTGCATCGTTCCGCCACGCTTAGATATTTGGCGTCCTACGAGTTCTGATTTACCCAGTCGCTCGCCCCAATAGGGAGTCAAGATAGTGTGAGTCGATCCAGTCGCTGGATCTTCGTTTATCCCCGCAGTAGGTACGAAGAATCTACTCACGAAGTCGTATTCATCTGAATCTGCAGGAGCAGTGGCTAGTAACCACGGCTCGTTCAACTTGGTTACAGCGAGAAAGTCAGGTTGGAGAGCAGCCACTTCTCTCTGACTGTCGAAGACTGCGACCGTTGTGTTCGCGTGGTGAATCTCTGACGGAGTAGCTCCAAGAGCTTGTCTTGTTGCTTCTAGCTCGTTGGGATCGGTCATGATTTCAGGAGAGTTGATCGGGAAATCTAGTTCAAGCATTTCGTTTCGACGCTCGACACCCAGTAGTCCGCTTCGGGTATGGAATCGAACTTGGTCTAACTCGGGATCGATCTGAGAGAGAACTACATGCCCAGATGCAAGCGTCGCGTGTCCGCACAATTCTACTTCGATGGTTGGCGTGAACCATCTGAGATCGTAGTCGCTATCTGAGCGTTCGCTGGGAACAAAGAATGCCGTCTCAGAAAGGTTCATCTCGGCTGCAATCGCTTGCATTACGTCATCCGGCAACCAGTTATCTAGCGGGCACACTGCAGCTGGATTCCCTGAAAATGGCTCATCGGTGAACGCATCGATCTGAAATACAGGAATTTTCATCTCGTCAGTACGCTCCAACTACAAGTTATTGCCACCGGTCCACGGGTGCTTCTCGAGTTCGGATTCGATCAAGTCTGATCCCAAGCCCGGACGGTCGTGTACTTTCAAATGTCCGTTTTCGATCTCGAGAGGATGCGTCATGATGTCATCTCGCCACGGAGCGTCATCATTGATGAACTCAAGGTTCATGAAGTTCGGGATTACGGCACAAATATTTGCCGAAACCAACGTGTTCATCGGGGAATGACAATTGTGTGGTGCAATCGCCGTGTCGTACAAATGCGCAAGATCGCAGATCTTCTTACCCATCGTAATGCCGTTCCATGCAAAGTCGGGCATGATCACATCTTGAGCATGAGATTCGAAGAACGGGCGATACTCCTCAGGCCCCATCAGGCTTTCACCGTGACAGATTGTTGTAGTGGTTGACTCTCGAACGGTTCGTAGTGAACCCGGATCCCAAGTTTCAGTCTCTAACCACATCATGTCGAACGGCTCGAGAGCCCGAGCCAGTTTGATGGCGCCGCCGAGTCGGAAACTCAGTGCAGTGTCGATCGCAATGCCGATCTCTGGACCAAGAGCCTCTCTGAACGTGCCAATCACGCTTACGGCGTTCTGAATCTGCTGGTAAGAAATCTGACCACTGTTGCCAACCCCATTTTTCTTCTTCGGTAGTCCAGGTAGGTCATCAAGCGCCAAGATATTCGTCTTGATTCCTTTGAACCCCTGATCTAGCACTTCCTGACTTAGCTCTCGAACACCATCGAGTGTTGAAAGCTTCGGAACCTGCAATTCTTCTGAATATCGTCCTCGATCAGATCCGCAGTGCGACCAGTACAGTTCTAGCTCGTCGCGCATCTTGCCGCCGAGAAGCTGCCAAACTGGGGCGTTTAGCGCTTTGCCTCGAATGTCCCAGAGTGCTGAATCGATGCCCGACATCGCCTTGTATGCGATTCCACCACGCTGGCGAACCATGAACGAGGCGTTATCCCACCAGGCAGCTTCCGATGCCATTGGGTCTTTGCCGATCATGTTTTCACCGAGTTGATCTACCGTTGCCGCAACTGAGAATGCTGCTTGCCATTCGGTGCAATCACCCCAGCCGACAATTCCGGAGTCAGTTTCGATCTTCACAAAGGTCCATGGACGAAATACGCCATCGACTATGAACGTTTTGACTCCAGTGATTTTCACTTCAAGCTCCTCAGATCGATTTCAACTTGTTCGTCTTGATCGTACCCAATCGGGTAGTAGTCGTATTCGTCGTCTACGGCAGCTCCGGATGGGACCTCGATGTAACGGTATTGTCGGACGCCCTTCACAAGCCACCAGATGAGGAAGACGACCACGATGGAGACAACTCCACCGATGTACATGGTTTGATCGGCTCCGACCATCTCTGACATGAAGCCGACCTCGGCCTGACCGAGGCCGTTTGCGCTCATGGCTGCGAGAGAGTGAGCCGCTGATGCACGACCACGCATGTTGTCGGGAGTGGTCAGCTGAACAATTGCCTGTCGACTCGTCATTCCGACGGCGTCAGTAGCACCTAGGAAGATCACTACAACCATTCCAGTCCACAAAACAGTCGTGGCACCGAACACAATCAACAGGATGCCGTAGAAGAGGGTGGCCCACAGAACCAGCATGCCCTTAGCTTTGTAGTCACGAGTGAACATCACTATGAGGCTTCCGACTAGGCCACCGGCAGAGTTCGCCCAAGTTAGGAGCGATGTCGTTCCTCTGCCGCCTTTATACAGTTGGTCGGAGAATATCGGGAAGAGTTGACGGTAGAAGCTGACGATAGTCACTCCGACATCGAGCAGGTACAGACCGGGCAAGATCGGATGGGATTTCACGTAGATCAAACCATCGAGGATATTTCTGAGACGTGACTTGCCAGTACTTGCACTTTCAGCGCGCCCGTCAATGCTTATCAGCAAGGGGAGAACCGCACTCGTGAACGCGAAAACTGTGATTACGGTGAACGAAAGTGTTAGGTCGGTGGTCAAGCTTGTAAGAAAGAAAATAAGCGGGGTGACCATCGTTCCAACCTGCATCGTAGCCGTATTGGTGGCAACGGCATGCATCAAGTGGGAGCGGGGTACTACTCGAGCGGTGAGCGCCGATCTCGCGGGGCCGCCCAGTACACTCGTCGATGCGAGGATGGCGGTGATGACATAAATGTGCCACACCTGGAGGGCGTTGAATCCTTCAAGAAACGCCATCGTTCCGATCAATACAAAACTTGCCACTTGAGTGACGGCCATTAGCTTCTTGCGGTCAACTTCGTCAGCTAAGGCTCCGCCATAAAGGTTGGCTGGGATCCTCATTCCAAGTTCAACTAGACCCAAGCCGGCTAGAACTACGCCTGAACCTGTTTCTTCGTAGAGCCAAATGCCTGTTGCAAGCACTCGAAGGTTCATTGTCGCCATCGCTGCGATGCTGCTGAACCACAACATTCGATAATCTCTAAATTTCAGAGCAGACCAAGGTCGAATGGTTTGGCGACGGGGAACTTGATTTGCGGGATCAGATGAGGGTTCGGGTGCGTTCGTTTTCAAAGTGGGTTTCTACTGGTTATGGCGTGAACAGCGGCATCTTAGCACCGCCCCAGCCACTCAAACCAAACGAAAACTATTTGCCGATGGTTTAGCTGGCGTTTGCAGCGATTAGCTGTTTAACTTTTTGAGAAAGTCGAGAGCTTGAGATCGCTCCGATCACAATGTCGTGAGATCTTCCATCTGGGTTCAACAGGAACGTAGATGGCATGTTCGTCACCTGCCAGTCGGTAACGACACTTCGATTCAAAGTGTTGCCAGTTACGTAGGAGATTCCAAATTCTTCAACTAGATCTCTGCCGCCGTTATACGTGCCGAGCCCTACGTATGGACCAATATCGACGCCGACGAACAAAACCTGGTCGCCATATTCTTCCCAAGCTGCTTGTAATGCAGGCATTTCGGCTCTACAAGGCGGGCAGTTACTTGCCCAGAAATTCAAAAGAATCGGTCGTTCTTCGTTGGCGATCAACTCATCGAACGACACTGAGTTAGCTCCGACTATTTCCTCGCCGGTGTAGATACTGATAACGAAATCGCCGTCTGCAGCTGGTACTTCTGCAGCAGTACACGCCGAAAACACGAATGCGGCAGACACGATTACCAGCAAATACACGACTGATTTAGTTCGAAGCAAGTTCATATTGTTCCTAGAGTGATTGCTGGTCGGAGTGAAACGGTTCAGCTCAATGGTGAAAGATTATTCGATGCACTGGAACAACATTCGATGCCCAAACGGGGTATTTTCACTGAATTGCGGTGATAGATTGGCTCGGCGGCGGGTATTTCACTTGATCGCAACTAATTAATTGTATTTCGGCTAGTTCGTGGAGATTTGAAATGGGTCAATTCGACGGTAAATCTGTGATCGTCACCGGCGGAGCGCTTGGTATTGGTGGAGCGGCATCTGACGCATTCGCTCGCGAAGGCGCAAACGTGACAATTCTCGATTGGAACGTCGATGCGGGTGATCAGGCGGTGGATCGCATCACTTCAGCCGGCGGAACCGCTCAGTTTGTGCACGGCGACGCCGGAACTACCGAAGGATGCCGCTCGACAGTCGATGCCGCGGTTGAAGCTTTTGGTGGTGTCGATATTTTGTTCAACAACGTCGGAATCCAGCCACCTGATTCCTATGTTGATGCTGTTGATCTGCCTGAAGAGACTTGGGACAAGATCATTGCAGTGAACTTGAAAAGCCGATTCCTGATGGCTAAATATTCGATTCCTCACATGCGAAAAGCTGGTGGGGGAGCGATTATCTCTTCAGCAAGCGTTCAGGGGCTGCAATCAATGGGCGGTGTGTCCGCTTATGCGGCTTCAAAGGGCGGCGATCTATCGCTGATGCGTCAGATGTCACTCGATTTCGCACCCGACAACATCCGAATTATGTGTGTGAACCCAGGAGCGATCGATACCCCGATGGTTCGCAATGCTATCTCTGGCACCGGTGGGGATCTCGAAGACGAACTGATCTCAACTGGTCAGGCACATCCACTGGGGCGCATCGGTCAGGCTGAAGATGTCGCTAACATGGTGCTGTTCCTAGCAAGCGACAAAGCTTCGTTCGTAACTGGTTCCTACTTCAATGTCGATGGCGGCCTGATGGCTATGGGCGCTTGGGCTGACACCGTTGGAGCAGACGGCTCGAACTAGCGCCGATGAGAGCGTTATCTCTTGCGGGGCTTCTTCTTTTTCGGTGGAAGCCCCGCTGCAAACTGACTCGATTCTTCCAGCCAGACGAGTAAAACATCGTCCTCGGCAATACGATCTGCGTTTAGAAGGACGTATTCGCGCATTGGCTTGCCCCCCATCGGATCAAAGGACTCAGCATCACCAGCTTCGATCAGTGCAGATGTTCGTTCGGCTCCCACCCGGACCATGATTGCCTCGCCCCACGCCCCAGCAAACATCATGTCGTTAGCTTCCAGGAACCAGGCTGAGCTACCGAACATGTTTTTTCTACGAACGGGCGCGGCAGCGAGCAAGCCATCGATTCGCTCGATCAAAGCTTCGTCTTTGGTTGCCCAATCTGCCATTTTGATGTTTTTCTTAGCTAGTGCCGAACTTGGAATCTGGCTAAATGTACGCTATTGAATTGTCAGGATTAACCCTGTCACCACGGTGCCAAGGCTTGCCGTAAGGCTTGTTGGTGAACTCTGATTCAACGACATCGATTCCCAATCCCGGTCCTTCTGGAATCGGGTAGTAGCCATCAACTGGTTGAACGATGTTCGTAACTGACGCAATTTCGAACGGCTTGAGCGTTCGTGATTCCTGAACTAAAAAGTTCGAAGTAGCTGCGTCGAAGTGAAGATTCGCAACACTTGCTAGAGGTCCCATTGGGTTATGGGGAGCAACAACGAGATCGTGAGCCTCTGCCATGAAAGCGATCTTTCGCATCTCAGTTAGGCCACCAACGATGCAGACTTCGGGTTGAATGATGTCGACTCCGCCTTCACGAATCAGGTCCCACATCTCGAATTTGGTGTAGAGACACTCACCGGTTGCCAAAGCGCACGTCATTTTTTCTCGAAGCTTGCCCATTTCGTAGCGATTTTCCATACGAATAGGTTCTTCCATGAACCACGGGTTGTACTCCATGAGAACATCGGTGACTTCGAGTACACGAATTGGCTCATAAATAGCTGCATGGGCGTCGAAACCAACGTCGATATCATCACCAACCGCATCTCGAACGGCTTTGAACCGAGCCTTTGAGTCGCTTAGAACGTCGTTCCAGCGCATATCGCGCCAGTTTGGTGAAAGAGGGCTAGCTTTGAGCGCTGTGTAACCCTGATCGACGAACTTACGGGCATCTTCCCCTAGTTCTTCCGGCGTGCTGCCATGAATGTCCCAGTACGCACGAATTTTGTCTCGTACTTTTCCACCCATGAGTTCGTATACGGGTTTATCGAGCGCTTTGCCTGTGATGTCCCAAAGCGATACGTCGATCGCTGAGAGTGCCGCAAGTCCTGAAGACCCAATAGGGAATCGTGCTCCCTGATAGCAAAGTGCCCAGTTGCGTTCGATCTCAGTTGGGTCTTGCCCAACTAGCTGCTCAGCGAAGTACTCAACCCAGTAGGTCGATGCCATATCCGGGCCAACGTGGTAAACCTCGCCAACTCCGTGAATTCCGGCATCTGTATGCGTTCGTACGTAAACAAGATTGCCAGCAGCGGGATCGGTTCCGATTAGAGTTTCAATTTTTGTGATTTTCATATTCGTTCTCAGTAGGGAGTGGAAATTGGAATTCAGATGGGCTTAGAGGAATCCTGGCGATCCGTCATCGTAGGTAGCGAATCCTCTATCCCAGTGAGCAGGCGGATTTGCGGCGATAGCCTCGTGATTCAGTGTCATTCCAAGTCCGGGTTGTGTCGGAAGTTCGAAGTATCCGTTTACCGGAACCCATGATTCGTTCACAAATTCAGATTTTTTCTTCTTGTGATCGCCGTGCCACTCGAGAATGGCAAAGTTGTTGATTGAAGCTGCGTGATGAACTCCAGCTGCAGTTGAAATCAGTCCAAGCGGATTATGTGGAGCAACTGTCACATAGTGTGCTTCAGCGACAGCGGCGATTTTCTTGGCTTCGAGTAACCCTCCGCAGCAGAGCAGATCGGGCTGAATAATGTCGACAGCGTCTGCGTTTAGTAGTTCCGTGTACCGATGGAGTCCATACAAATTCTCGCCAGTTGCTAGCGCGACTCTGAACTCGCGGCGCAACTCGGCGCTCGATTCGATGAACTCAGCACGGGCTGGCTCTTCGATGAACATCAGGCGATATGGCGTGATAACTCTGGCGAGTTCGAGTGAGAGTGCGGTTTCTCGTATAGCGACGTGGACATCGACCGCGAGATCGGGACTTTCACCGATTGCATCTCGAATGGCTGACATTCGTTCATCTGCTTCACGAAGTGCCTGTCGCCACGGCATTTCGCGCCAATTCGAAGGCAATGGGCTGGTTTTGAAGGCTGAATATCCTTCTTCCATGAGTTGAACTGCATGTTCACCGACAGCCTTTGGTGAATCGCCGTAAATGCCGTGATAAACCCGAACTCGGTCACGGGTCTTTCCACCTAGAAGGCTATAAACGGGAAGCCCTGCAGCTTTACCTGCAATATCCCACAGTGCGAGATCGATTCCAGATATGGCCGACCACGCAACCTGACCCAACGGGAATCTCATAGTGTTCTTGGCTCGTCGTATCAGCCACTCAATACGGCCGGGATCTTGACCAACGAACCACGGCTTCATCTCATCGATCATCGAGATGACGCTTCGATCGGGACCAATCGAGTAAGCCTCACCGACACCGGTGATTCCTTCATCGGTTTCTATCTCAAGAAATATGCTGTTTCGTTGCCCGTCGTTCGCATGAAACGTGTTGATTTCGGTGATTTTCATCTGGAATCCGTGACTAAGTAAGAATTTTGTGAGGCTGTCAGGTCGATGCCGCACATTAATCGCGGCAGTATTTTGGCAGGTTTACGAGTTTGGTCAACTTTTCTCTACTTCCATTCGATAAGATGCCCCCAACGGAGTTCAACTGTGCCCACTGTTTCGATCTATATGGTTTTGAGGGCTGGTCGAGTGCTGATCCCAGTGCTGCTGGTTCTGATCGGCATGTTGGGAATTTTCAATTCCCCCCAAACTCCTGTCGCACATGCTCAATCCCCAGAAGCCAGCGACCCAATGGCAAACGTTCTGCAGATCCGCCTTGATGGTCCGATTGATGGTGTATCCGCTCGATTCATCGAGAGGGGGATCGAGAGGGCTGAGAGCAGTGAATCTGAACTTGTCGTGTTGATGCTCGATACTCCCGGAGGTCTTCTAGATGCCACGAGAGACATCGTGGAGTCGATTTTGGGATCGCAGGTACCTGTAGTCGTCTACGTGGCTCCTGAGGGTGCACAGGCGGCTAGCGCTGGAACATTTGTTGGCGCGGCGGCCGACATTTTGGCCATGGCTCCCACCACAAACATTGGCGCTGCGTCAGTTGTGAACTCAGACGGCAGTGATCTCCCTGACACTCTGAGTCGAAAAGCGAGCCAAGATGCGGCAGCCTTTATTCGAAGCATCGCTGAACGGCGCGGTCGCAACTTGGAGGCCCTCGAAGCGACGGTGCTAACGGCTGCGGCGTATTCGGCAACCGAGGCAGTTGAACTACGAATCGCTGACTTTATCGCTGAAGATTATGAATCCCTGTTGGAATTACTCAATCAAGAAGTTACTGGATTAAATGGCGTAACTCACACGTTCGATCTTGGTGAGACAAACACGATCACTTTGGAATTGAGTTTGCTGGAAAGGCTACTTGGGTTCATTTCGAACCCCGATATCGCCTTCCTATTGATCTCGCTGGGTGGGCTCGGCGTGATCGTGGAGCTTTGGAATCCTGGTCTTTGGATACCCGGAACATTGGGCGTTTTATTCCTGATTCTGGGCTGGGCGGGTGTTGGGCAACTGCCATTCTCTTGGGCAGGAGTTGCGCTGATTCTGCTTTCTTCAGCGCTGTTTTATCTCGAATCGACGGCGACTGGCATTGGGTATTTCGGAGTTGCTGGCACTATCAGCTTGATACTCGGCGGGGTATTTCTTGTCGGATTTTTTGGGTCTCCGGAGATTCCAGGCGACTCTCTGGCAGTGAGCCGTTGGCTATTGGGAGTAGTTGCGGTATCTGTCGGCGGATTAGTGTTGTGGTTTGCTTCTGAGCTTCGTAAAGCAAAGTATATTTCGCTCTATCAAAGTCCTACCGTAGCCGGAAGTTTGATTGGAAGTACGGGCGTGGTATCGTCCGGTTTGTCGCCTGCTGGCGAAGTGATCGTCAATGGCGAGCATTGGACCGGTGAGCTAGATATTGAAACCGCCGAACATGTAGCGGTTGGAACGGATGTTGAAGTGGTATCGGTTGACGGCAATCACTTAAGAGTGAAGCTGGTGCGATCCGATTCAAGTGCGAATGACGTATCGAATAAAGACAAGTAAAACAGGGACGATAATCACGTCCTAGCTAGGAGGGTTCGATGGCTTTTATCAATTTCGTTCGAGATTACGAGCGAATTGCGCGATTCAGACTTGGAACGTTTGAAGGGATGATGGGGCCGGGAATTGTTTTCTCGCTGCCGATCATTCACCAGATCCAGAAGATCGATACACGTGTGACGGTTTTGGATATTCCTCGTCAGACGAATATCACGAAAGACAACGCACCGATTGAGATCGATTTCCTTGTGTACCTGCGAGTATCGATCGAATCCGCGCAGAAGGCTGTTCTAGAGGTCGAGGATTACACCACTGCTGTTGTAGGTCTGGCGACCACGACATTACGAGCTGTGATCGGTGAAATGGATCTTGATGATGTTTTCTCGCAGCGAGACAAGATCAACGAAGCTCTGCGCTCTCGATTGGATTCCGAGACTGAGAGATGGGGCATCAAGGTTACTAACGTTGAAATTCGTGAGATTGACCCACCGAGGGACATTCAGGAAGCGATGAACCGTCAGATGTCAGCAGAACGTGTTCGGCGTGCTGTCGTTCTAGAAGCCGACGGAACCAAAGAGGCAGCAGTCACAGTTGCCGAAGGTGAGAAGCAATCTGCAATCCTGAAGGCTGAAGGTGATCGCCAGGCAGAAATTCTGTCTGCTGAGGGTGATCAGCAGGCGGCAGTGCTTCGTGCTAAAGGTTATGCAGACGCACTAAAGGCGATTCACGGCGTAGCTCAGGGTGTCGATGCGAACACAATGACTCTCCAGTACGTCGAGGCTCTGAAAGAACTTGGGGCAGGGGATTCGACGAAGTTCGTCTTGCCGCTAGAGCTGACAAAAATGCTTGGAAGTCTTGGTAGTTTGACGTCGCAAGGCGACTAATTATTGGGCGGTGAAATCAATCCGTTTTAGGGTCCGAAATTAGCTGAACCAGACGTCATAAATTGAGCCGAATAGGCACGGGATGGTTGCTTCCATTCCGTGCCTATTTTTTTGCCTGTCGCGGGAATCGTTGAAGATTTTCGTTGCAATTATTGCAAAAATGCCGACCCTGAAGAATTGAGTTCAAAAGCCTGTTTCTTACACACGGATTACATGCAAAACACAACAGTAAATACTCTGGTAAATATGTGACGCTTGCGCCGGTAACTATCATGCCAAATACGCCGCTGAGAACGACTGATAATGCGTTTGTATTGCCAGCCGAGTACCAGCGCAAATATTGAGAGTTAAATATTTGCGCTGGTGACAACATAACTTGGTCGAAAGTTGATGCAAAAGAGTGGTTGCGCTATCTGGCCATTGCCTGAGGTGCTCGGCATCGCTTTAACGGTTTCAAGATGGATTACATCTGGAGGACACATATGTGTTTTGTATTCTTCGGCGTCCTATCCTGGTCCTGACGGATATTCCTTGGGTTCGATGCACAGCCGGTCGTAGAACATAAATGCGCTCCTAACTACCCCAGAGAAGGCTGTAAAAGCTGTGCGACGAGTTGTGGGCATCAAAATTGCGCTGCAGATGGAATTCGAAACACGCCGCAGCGTTATCTTTGACGATTCTTCCCGTCTTTCCTCCTCTATAGAGCTCCAGATGCGGACTCAACCCTCGAACACCTCACACTGAAGCAGGTATCATGCCGTAATTCGACACTGTGCCGCCGGGGTTACGCTTGCGCTGCGGCTGAAGGGCGGCGCATAATGAGGCGTGTTGCGAAAATAGTCGGCGCTTTTTGTGGCGTTGCGCTGGTGTGGCAATTGGGTGTGTGTGGATTAGGCGGCTTTGAAAAGGTCGGTACTAGCTGAAATGCCCTCAGGTAACTCATCGGCTCTCTACGGCGAGTGTTAGTAGAGATAGGTACTCGATCAAGGAACTGTTAGATGGCAAAACTAGGTGATTTCGAATTCCCAGAAATCGGATTAGTCGAAAGTATCGAACTCGGCAAAAAAATTGCGCGGGAATTCGCTGGTGAGGTTTCACGTCAAGGACTGGCAAGATCTCTCGGAATGTCAGAGCGTGGTGGAGCGTTTTCAGCTCGCCTTGGCGCACTACGCATGTGGGGCGTCGCAGGAGGTCGAAGTAGGGTTAGGGTCACTCGAGACGGTCTGAGGGCCGTTACGCCGCTCTCTGCTAAAGAGAGTGAAGACGCTCGTGTGAATCTAGCGCGTAATGTCGCTTTATTCACTGAAATGTCAAAACGACTCGGCGACGAGCCATATGCTCAGGATAGGTTTGCAGTTTTGCTCGAAGAGCTTTCTGGAGCCGATCGAACGGAAGTTGCCCGTCGTCTAGCCCTAATTGATCGTGTATTCAGTGAAGCACGGCCATATTTACCTAATGATGGAAGTGTTGTTCCGCAAGATCCGATCCAGCAACCTTCGTATGAAGCTGCGTCTGAGCAATCTTCGCAGTTTGACCTGAATCCAAGAGAGTCTGCGCCGCTAAGCGGGTCTCAGCCCGTCGAAACTATCGTTCAGCCGGTTGATCAAACACATAATGCACCAGTTGGAGATCGTATCGAGCTTGGACTGCCTGACGGAAAGCTTTCGCTGCCGGAGACACTCTCAAACCTCGATGCGGCTCTCACGGTATTGTGGGCGCGAAGACAGTTGATAGCAGCTATCGATGCTGCTGACGGCAAAGCGACACCGCAACCACCGCGCGACTTCTCGAGGCAGTCGCCTCGTAGATAGCGCTTATGGCTTTAGCAATACCTTCTGGACACCCTGTCCGGGTCCTGCGGCCGCCTCATAGGCGTCTTGCACCTCGTCGAATGGAATGACGTGGGAAACCAGCGGTGTTAAATCGAGCTTCCTGATCTGCATTGCTGTGACGATCTTCTTGGCATCTTGATTTGTCGGCCATGCTGCAGTCGAGATGGTCACTCCTTCAGGAAATTCAATCCCGCTCTCAGCGACTCGTGCGGGACCATACTTTTCAGAGAAGAGCACCGATCCACCGGGCTTTACTAAGGTCGCTACCGTTTCGAAGCCGGCATATTCATTTATCGAGCCGACCAAAACGACGTCAGATAGTTGACCTGGCAGTTGATCCGTCGATTTGAAAGTGTGATCCGCAAATTTTGACGCCAATGTATTGCGAGCTGCGTGATCTTCTACCGCTACAAGATTTTCGATCGATCCTGCATTCCTGAGTGCTACCAGAGCGGTCATACCAATGGGGTCACAGCCGACCACAGTAACGGATGGCATTCCAAGGCTAAGTGCAAGTGCCGCCGCGTTCACGCCTATACCGACTGTGCCGCCGGCCAATACTGCGCGCTCTTCTCCTGATTCAGCGATCTTCGTGAGCGTGGTGTTGGCATCTGGTACCCGTACGTACTCTGCATGCCCTCCGGGTAGAGTTTTTGACCCGAACAGGCCTGACTGGCCGTTTGAACTTACATGGTTGACTGTGTTCGTCACTAAATCGTCTATTTCGACATCCGTGACATCTTCGCCTGTCTCAACGACCAACCCGGCGAATTCACCACCGGGAATAATTCTTTCTGAACCAACGCTGAGGAAGCGCTCTACATCCCAGGGGCCGATGGCAGCAGTCGTTACGAGAACAATTGCATCTCCGGGATCTCGGAGGGCAGGGCGTGGGATTTCGATTATTTCGGCGCGACGGTAGCCTGGAAACGAAATTGCTTGCATTGGTGGTTAAAGATGCTCTTTTATTTGGCGGGCGACTTTTTCGGTCATTCCTGGCGACGCGGCTATCTGTTCTTCAGAGGCCTCGCGAATGCCTTTTACAGAACCGAAAGTGCGGATCAGCATCTTACGCCGTTTGGGACCAATTCCGGGAACGGAATCGAGCGCAGATTTCACGGATGATTTGCCTCTGAGATTCCGATGGAACGTTATTGCGAACCGGTGAGCTTCGTCTCTGGCTCGTTGTAACAAGAACAAACCTTGCGAATTTCGGGGCATTATTACCGGTTCAGCCGCGTCAGGTAAAAATATTTCTTCTTCTCGTTTTGCGATCGACGCCAGTTGGATATCTTGCAAACCGAGATAGAGCATTGCTTCAACAGCAGAGGATAGTTGCCCTTTGCCGCCGTCGATCAATACGAGATCGGGAGAAGCAGCGAAACTGGCGTTTTCTTCTCCGCCTTCTCTTGCGTTTTTTAGGCGACTGAATCTACGAGTCAAAACCTCTTTCATCGATGCGAAATCATCGTTGCCATCGTGGCTCTTGATCTTGAAGCGCCGATAATCCGACGATAGAGGTTTGCCTTCTTGGAAAACCGACATACTTGCGACTGTGTTTGTTCCCTGAATGTGTGAGATGTCATAGCACTCGATTCGCTTGGGAAGTTGAGGAAGGTTCAGCTGCTCTTGAAGTTCCGACATTGCGGATTCCATACGTGTCGAATCGGAAATCCACTTCAACTTTAGCTGTTCGAAGCCTTGAATTGCATTGTCGTTGACCATCTGAAGTAGTCGGCGTTTAGCTCCTCGTTGAGGAATCGCAATCTCGACAGGTCCATCGCGCCGAGTTTCGAGCCATTCTCGAATTACTGACTCGCGACTTATCTGTTCTGGAACTAGGACTCGACGTGGGACGTGTGACGCTGATGTGTAGAACTGTTCGATGAAGCGGGCAAGGATTTCTTCACCTGATTCATCTCGTGTCCCACTCATCGTGAAGTGATCTCGACCTATCAGGTTTCCCTGCCGAACAAAGAAAATTTCAACCCACGCCTCTTCTCCACCGTAAGCCGCCCCGATCACATCCATATTCTCTCGACCGAGTCCGACTACCTTTTGGCCTTCGTAAACTCTTTCGATAGCTTTCAGTCGATCGCGTAACGCACCTGCACGCTCGAACTGAAGATCATCAGAGGCTTCGTGCATCGCTGATTCCAGTTCAGAAACAACTTCCTTCGTGTTCCCTTCAAGGAACATTAGGACCTGATCGATGACTTTCGAATAATCGACTTTCGACGCGTAGCCGGTGCATGGGGCAACACAGCGTTTGATATGGAACTCTAAGCAGGGACGATCGTCAGTCCCGGTGATCGCTTTAGTGCAAGAGCGGTAGGGGAACAGTCGTTTCAGTAGGTCAAGCGTTTTTCGAACGCTACCAGCCGATGCGAAAGGACCGAAATACCGGGCGCCATCGTTGGCGGTCCGGCGAGTTACATAAACCCTTGGGAAATCTTCAGCGAGATCAACTTTGATATAGGGATAAGTCTTGTCGTCTTTGAGTCTGACGTTGAATCGAGGTTTGTGCTTCTTAATAAGCGAGTTTTCAAGAAGGAGCGCTTCTTGTTCCGACTCCGTGACGATGAACTCGAAATCGGCGATTCTGGATACGAGTTCAGTTGTTTTCGCATCTAGATTCTTCTTGGAACCGAAGTAAGACCGCAATCGGTTTCGTAGAGATGAGGATTTGCCTACGTATAGAACTTTTCCATCGGAATCGCGATGAATGTACACCCCGGGTTTGAGGGGAACCGCTGCGAGCCTGGTTGAGAATGTTCGTGTGGATGCAGGCAATTGAAAAGTAGGCCGTCCAAATCACAATAAATCGGGACGGCCATCTCACAGAACCATTTTTTATAGATCTTCACGCCCGATCAATCGGAAGTGAGATTTGTATTGCGCTGAACTAGAGAGCGAACGTAAGCACTATTAGAGCCACGACGACGACGCCAGACAGAGTACCCATCTTCTTAAGTTCAGCCGAGAGTGATCGGGTGTAAATCTCAGACCTGACGCTCGCACGTTGAGTCGATCGCTGGACTCGTGCACGAGGCTGGGGAGCGGATCCACTATCTGCGGAGCTTACTCCTGCGTCACCCACGGAGCCGTCATCTTCTGGGCGTTGTGACTGCGCAAACACGTTTGGCTTGGCAGATCGTCGATTCTTTCGAGTGTTCTTTGGCATTTCGTTCCGGTTGCTTATCGAGCTATGTTATTCAGATGTCAGTTCAGATTGAGCGAACGTAGAATCCGCCCACTTCAAACCCTTTTCAGACATGACTTTCGCTGCATCAATTGTCACCTGAGTGGCATATTCCAGCGAAACGTCTGAAGTGTTCCACATGAAATGATACAAGAACGGATCGATAGGGCTAGATTCAAATGCGCGCTCAAAGTAACGATGTTGCGCTAAATCGGTGTGTTCGATCAGCGATTCTGCCTGTTCGGGAGTCTCAAGTCGCATCTGCTGCTGAACTCGTTTGATTCGATCTTCCATTTTCGCAACGACACCGACTCGCAGAACGGTTGGATTGTCGTGCAGGATCGCTGCTCCACCACGACCGAGAAGAACCACGTTGCCGATTTCGGCTAGATCATTGATTACTTCGGCTGCTGTGTCGATGAAATGTTGTTCGTCAACTTCTTCCGCACTCGTGTGTGGAGCTTCTTCCATCTCTGAGTAGGGACGTGCGAGTAGCTGTTCAATACCGGGGCCAAAATAGGGATCTCCACCCATACCGGCTACAGCTGAGCGGTGAAGCATTCGCTGGATAGCTTGGGCAAATCTATTTGCAAGCGATGGAATTCGGCTCTCTTGATCGGCAAGAGCGGTGACCGTTGCGCCAACTTTCTTGGCGATGTCGGCGAGCATGAGTCGATCAACGAAATCGAGATCCATCTCTTTGGCGACCATGCGCCCAAGATCCGGACCGCCGGCGCCGAGTCGTCCTTCAATCGTGATAACAGTCAATTTGACCTCCGATAACCAGATCAGGCTCGGGGGTGAGCCTTCGCATACTCGCTACGAACATGATCGTTCGAAAGATGAGTATATATTTGCGTCGTCGCTATGCTCGAATGACCGAGCATTTCTTGAACGTGCCTAAGACTCGCACCGCCGTGCAGCAAATGGGTGGCGAAACTGTGTCGCAGCATGTGTGGAGTGATCTTAGACGAAATCCCGACCTTAGTGGCAAGTTTGTTGAGCCGTAACCAGTACGCTTGGCGCGTTATTCGGGTTCCCCGTCGGTTCAGAAACAGTGCATCTTCGGCAGTATTTCGAATATGTGAAGGGCGTGAATATGTGATGTACTCGGAAATCGACTCTGCAGCACCTTCGTGGATCGGTATCACCCGTTCCTTGGAGCCTTTGCCGACTGTCCGTACTGTTCCTGAATCCAGATCGACATCTCTGAGATTGAGACCGACCAATTCAGAAACTCGTAGCCCCGCGGCGTACATGAGTTCGACCATGGCGATATCTCTGGCTTCTTCGACAGAATCGGTATCGGAAGATGCGTCGAGCAATAGATCGACTTCTTCGATGCTGAGAGCCTTTGGCAGAGCCTGCCCCGCTTTTGGCTGCCGAACGTCTACTAGCGGATTGTCGTCAATGATCTGTTCTTGCTTTAGAAACTTGAAGAACGATTTTGCAGCTGCAATTTTCCGCGATTTAGTCGAAGGGGCGTAGCCGCGTTCATCGAGGTCTCGAAGGAACGAACGAATGTCTGATTCACTAACGCTGTTCCAATTCGAGATCGCCTGATCGTTTTCCGCGAGAAAACTGTGGAGGGCCGACAGGTCGTTTCGGTAGGCAGACAATGTGTGCCCTGAGTGACCGCGCTCAACGGACAAGTAATTTATGAACGATTCAAGTTCAACAAGCACTGGATCTGACTCTTCGGTGGCTACTTTATAAGTTCGCTGGATGCCAGCGTATCTATTTTCCGAATGAAGTCGTAGTTTGGCGTGTGTACGGATTCCTGAAATATTCTGATCATTAGGTGAGAATTATCGTTAGGGAATGACCAGTAAATTAGATTCGCAATCGTGTGTAACGAATTCATAAGCGCCGAAAACTAGCGTTTGATTCGCTTCCGGGCGAAACCTAGAATCGTGTTCATTGCGTAGACTCGTTTGATCACATTGAATCTGATTCACGCGAGAATCATCTCAATACTTGTGTGAACTACTGAATCGTTACGAAAAACTCCAAGGTCTGAGCGCCAGTACATGCCCATCGCAGCCATCGAAATTCCATTCAATCCAAACATCGTCGCCGGCGGAAGCTTTTCGCTCAGCTGGCACGGATTTCTAAGCTTTGTCGGAGTAGCAGCTGCAATCTGGATAGTTGGAAAAGCAGCTATTCGTGAAAATCTCGACCAAGATCTTGTGTACAACACCGCGATATTCGGCATTGTTGGCGGGATCATCGGAGCACGATTGGTTCACGTTTTCGATAACTGGGCGATTTACGGTGATGACCCCGGACGTATTCTCGCTATTTGGTCTGGTGGCATCGGTCTCTGGGGTGGAATTCTTGGTGGCTGGATCGCTGGATCGATCTATGCATATTTTGCTAAGGCTCCAGTTGGTCGCTTCATGGATATTGCAGCCCCCGCTATGTTCGTTGGTCAAACCATCGGGCGAATTGGCGACATCATCAATGGTGAACACTGGTCACGTGCTCTCGATGCTGGTTGGGGTTGGTATTTCACACACCCAAGCAGTCCAGGTCGTGCAGGAGCGGAGCGATTCTTCGGCGATCCCAACAGGGCAGTACACCCGACAGTGGTTTACGAAATCATCTGGAACATGATCGGCCTCTTCGTCATCACGAAGCTCAGAGGGAAGCTAAAACCCGCCGGCGCGATATGGATGGTCTACATCTCGTGGTACTCAGTCGGAAGATTCTCGATCCAGTACCTGCGCCTAGACGATGTAAAGTTCTGGGGACTTCAGGAAGCGCATCTGATTGCACTTGGGGTTCTGTCTTTCACGATCCCGTACATGATCATGAAAGTGCGTTGGGCGGACAACCCACTAGAAATCGATCCGAATGCTGACAATCGTGGCGCTCGAAGGCGCAAGCGTGATCGACAGCGTGAGCAAGCTAAGAGCTAACACTCGTTGCCTTCTAGCACTTAGTTCACTGAGTGACTAACCCTTAGACGGACGAATATCTCGCAATCCGAGCTGGTGACGGGTTTTCCCGCGCCATACTTCGGATCTGAGCTGGAAAATAATGTCGACAGTTCCAGTTCCCAAATCTCTATCGCCCAAGCCGAATCCTATCGATTCGATACGTCGGCCATCGGCATCGAAGCTGATCTTTAGGTGCTTGCCGCCCACGCCAACCGTACGGACGTCCAGAGGCCTTGCGCCGTATGTAACAAGTACCGGCTCTCTGTTGGCCTCTCCGAACGGCTCCATGGCAGACACGAAGTTCCAAGTCGAAACCGTGAGGTCTTCGAGCCTGACTTCAGCATCGGCATGAAGCGTGGGTACAGCTGGAGCACCGAGAGCACCCCAAGCTGCGTGTTTTCGAAGATCATCAAGAAGATCTGCCAATAGATCGTTTTTGATCGAGAACCCAGCTGCTCGTGCATGACCACCAAATCGTTCAAATTTATCCGAGTGAGTCGATAGTGCGGCGTGAAGATCTAAAACCGTGTTGGATCGGCACGATGCCCGAGCAAATCCGTCGACATGTTGATAGGCGATAGCCGGTTTACCAGTCAGTTCGTTTAATCGACCTGCCAGTGGACCCAGTAGACCCATCGGAAAACCATCGCAATTGACCGCGACTATAGGATCATCTGAGTTTGGACTGAACTGGGTTGAAGCGTGCTCCCATGCCTTCTCACTCAAAGACCTTCGTTTTGTATTGTCAGCATCAAGTCGATCTGCGAGCGCTCGAGCTTCAGAGACATCATCAGTTGAGAGTATTTGAAGACTAGGTTCTGCATCGCCCATGCGACCCGGTGCGTTTAGCCGCGGTGCTACATAGAAAGAAATCAGTTCGGCTGTGGGGCGACCGGAGGCTCCAGGAGCACGCGAGATATCTAAGAGCGCTCGTAGCCCAGGTAAATCTGTTTGGCCGAGAATACGGAGCCCCTCTCTAACCAGAGTCCTGTTCTCAGATACAAGAGGGACAATATCAGCGATTGTTCCCAGTGCTGCGAGAGGTAAAAGATCCTCTGGGAATGGCGCGCTAGCTGCGCTGCAGAGAGCTTGTGCGAGTTTGAAAGCTACTCCGGCCCCTGAATAGTCGACCGACTCGTCGGAATCTTCAGATCCGACATGGGGGTTAACGATTGCGATCGCTGCCGGGCGTTCTGTTTCGATGAGATGGTGGTCAGTGACTACTGTGTCGATGCCAAGAGTTTGGGCATACGCAATTTCTTCGACTGCCGTTGAGCCTGTATCGACAGTTGTGATCAAACTCACGCCCGCACTCAAGAACGAGTCGATTGCTTGATTCGACAATCCGTGGCCGTCGGTCTCACGATTCGGGATATAAGGCACTGCCTTACCACCGAGTGAACGGATAGCCCGAAGCATGATCGCGGTACCCGTAAGGCCATCTACATCGAAGTCTCCAAACACTCCTACCGTTTCGTCTTCTTGAATGGCCCGATGGAGACGATCAACAGCTTTCGCCATGTCTGGAAGAATCAGCGGATCTAGAAAATCGTCCATTCCCGATGAGAAATACTCAGCGACGTCAGAATTTGTTCGAACGCCGCGGTTCCACAGAAGGCGGGCAGGCAACGTGCCGCGTACACCTGAGCCTAAAAAGCCAAGGTCGAGTCTGAAACCAGGTGGTGGTGGCTCGGTGATCTGCCATTTTCGGTCGAGCGTCATGAATTGTTCCTCGACCTAGTTATGGGGATTATTGCTGGAAGCTCTTGAATACGAGGCTGGCGTTGTGCCCACCGAAGCCCAGTGAGTTGGACATCGCTACGTTGACGTCTTGCTTCACAGCTTTGTTTGGTACGTAGTTCAAATCGCACTCAGGATCAGGATCATCAATGTTAATAGTGGGGGGGATTATGCCCTCTTTTACCGCTAGGACGGAGAAAGCAGCTTCAATGCCACCAGCAGCACCAAGTAGGTGTCCTGTCATCGACTTTGTAGAACTTATCGCCAAGTTGTAGGCGTGATCGCCGTACATTCTCTTCATAGCGATGGTTTCAAATTTGTCGTTTAGCGGGGTCGAAGTACCGTGAGCGTTGATGTAGTCAACGTTTTCAGGAACAAGCCCTGCATCTTCAATTGCCCATTTCATCGCTCGGGCTGCGCCTTCACCTTCTGGGTGCGGCTGCGTGACATGGTGTGCATCGCTTGAAGCGCCGTAGCCAGCGAGTTCTGCCAATACGTTGGCTCCACGTTTTTCGGCGTGTTCAAGGGATTCGAGCACTACTAATCCAGCACCTTCACCAAGTACGAATCCATCTCGACCGGAATCGAATGGACGTGATGCTGCTTGCGGATCGTCATTGCGGGTTGAGAGGGCCATGCAAGAGTTGAAGCCAGCAACACCAATTTCACAAACAGCCGCTTCAGTTCCACCGGCGATAACGACGTCTGCTCGGCCACGGCGAATCATTTCAAGTGCTTCACCAATAGAGTCGGTACCGGTCGCACAGGCTGAGACTGTCGAGAAGTTCGGTCCTTTGGCGCCGATCATCATAGAAACCTGACCCGATGCCATATCACCGAGCATCATTGGCACTAGGAAGGGACTGACACGCTTGGGGCCTTTGTTGATCAGAATTTTGTGCTGCTCGGTAATCGTCATGATTCCACCGACACCACTCCCGATCAAGACACCGACACGGTCGGCATCTTCAGTCGCCATATCGATGCCGGCATCTTCGAGAGCTTCAAGAGCTGCGACACAAGCAAACTGGGCGAACCGGTCTAGTCGACGGGTCTCTTTGCGTCCGAGAATCGGTGCTGCGTCAAAATCGTTCACTTCGGCAGCAATACGACTCTCGAAGCCTTCAGCGTCGAATAATGAGATGTAATCGATCCCTGATTTACCTTCTAGAAGGCTATTCCATGTGGTTTTACGATCAGAACCAACAGGAGTTACAAGTCCGATTCCGGTGACAACGACGCGATCTGCCATTTGGTGACCTCAGAGCGCTCGCAGAGAGGATTATCTCCATACGAGGCAGTGTTTCGACTCCACATGTGTGTGAAGAGTCGATTTTCTAAAAATACGACCGAGCGAGTATAACAACGGCGTCAGTTTGTTCCACGTCCGAACTGGTACTTTGGGAAACGTGTTTGCCGAGTTCCGGGAAGTGCCGTGTTTACCAATCGGGTCTTACATTGATTACTTGGTGATTGGCTTTTCTGTTCACCGTGACGCTTGGAGAGTAAATTAACCCGATGAAAGTTCGGATAGAAACCCACGGTTGCAAGCTGAATACAGCCGACAGCCAACGATTGGCGAATGAATTCACACGTACTGGCTATTCGATCGCCAACATAGACGATGTCCCAGATGTATTCGTACTGAATTCTTGCACTGTCACTCAAGGTGCGGACAAGAAAGCTCGACAAGCCCTTAGCAAAGCTCGCAAGAGTTTCCCTAACGCAATAGTCGTCGCTGCCGGTTGCTATGCCGAGAGCGGTACTGCTGATCTTGAGGAACTAGCCGCGACCGACCTCGTGATTCCAAACACCCGCAAGGTCGAGATCGTATCGATGGTCGGCGCTCGCACTGGTCTCGAATGGCAGGACTCATCAGAATCTATTGTTGAAGTTGGTCAACTACTCGGTCGGACTAGGGGCGCAGTCAAGATTCAAGAAGGTTGCGATCAAGTCTGTGCCTACTGCATTGTTCCCAAAGTGCGCGGTCGAGAACGAAGCATTCCCAAGGCGGATATCGTCAGCCAAGTCCAGGCACTGTCTTCTGCGGGCTGTCCGGAAGTGACCCTCACAGGTACTCAGTTGGGTTCATATGGATTTGATCTCGAAAACACCGGTCTCATCGACATGATTCGATCGGTGCTCGAAGAGACGGACATACGTCGTTTGAGGGTTTCGTCATTGCAGCCGGCTGAGTTCTCAAGCGAATTGTTGGAATTGTGGAGCGGAGCTGGCAAAGATCGACTTTGCCCCCATTTTCATATTCCACTACAAAGCGGTAGCGACCAGATTCTCGAACGGATGCGACGTCGATACACAGGCGAAGGCTATCTTGAGGCAGTAGCAGCCGCGAAAGCGGCTGTTCCGGGCTGTTCGGTAACCACAGACGTCATTTCGGGCTTTCCGGGTGAAACTGGGGATGATCACAAACGAACGGTCGAAATTCTTTCTTCTGCCGAACTGGCTGATGCGCACATATTCCCTTACTCACTTCGACCCGGCACGAGCGCAGCGCACTTTGAAGATCAAGTCGATGTCCATGTTCGTTCTCAGAGAGCCGAAGAGTTTCGAGAAATAGCTGATGCGGCTGCGAAGCGTCACCGGCTGTCGTTCGTTGGATCAACTCGATCAGTTCTTTGGGAGGGAGTTCGTGGAACGAGCGGTCTGAGTGATAACTACTTGCGTGTTCGCTTGGAGCCAAATGAGATTACCGTGGCCCCGAACGGCAACAGGCGCGGTTTGATCGAAGAGGTCGTGTTCAAGCGCCTAGAGGGTTTGCAATTAATTGGTACGCCCGCGAACTAATTACCAAGACTTAAACAAAAGAGCCGTCCCTGGGCGAAGGGACGGCTCTTTACAGAAAGACGATCTAACAACTACGGGCGAGTAGGTTAGAAGTCCACTGCTCGCAGTTCGATGTTGCCGTGTCGGCGTTCGAGATAGCCAGCAGTCTCGTGGTAACCATGAGCAAATACCATGAGCCAACCTTCCTTCTCACATCGGTCGAGAAGTTCCTTTTTCATCGCAAGCGACTGATCAGGGTATCGATCAAACGCTGTGATGTAGGGCAGGGGAAGGTGGTTCGGAGTTGGAATAAGGTTAGCGAGATAAATGATTCGTTCACTTCCAGTGTTCACCAGTACGACCTGATGGCCTTCTGAGTAACCGTCAGTAACGATCGTGTGTACTCCGGGAGCAACTTCAGTGTCGCCATCCAGCAATTCGATCATTCCCTTGTCGTTCAGAACCTGAAGGTGTTCAACGCCAGTTCCGTATACAGGAACTGATCGTTCGTTAGGTGCAAATGCTTCTTCCCACGCACTTCGCTGTACGAGGTACTTTGCCTTAGGGAACGTAGGAATAATCGTTCCTTCACGATCCAAGCGAGTTGCTCCACCACTGTGCGAGAAGGCCAGGTGAGTGAGAATCACGAAATCGATGTCTCGTGCACTTACACCCTGGTGGCGAAGATTACGAAGAAGCTTCGATGAAGAGTGTCCGTAGACCTCTCGGGTGATTTCAGGCTCTTTATTGCCGATACCAGCGTCAACAAGGATGTTGGCGTGTGGAGTCTTGATTAGAAGAGAGTTAAGACCGAGGCGTACACGGTTCTTACGGTCGGGCTTTGCGTTCTGTTCCCAGAGAATCTTAGGAACTGGGCCGAACATTGGACCGCCGTCCAATAGGAACGTTCCATCGCTTACGAGCCTTACTGCGACTTCGTTGCTGTTTGTAGTCATTCTGACGCCTCCAAGACCACACCTGGTCTTATTTCAAATCTATGCATGAGCGGACACTCATTGCGTTTTGGCGCCGTTGGCCCGGTTTCCCAGGCCACGGCTATGTAGTTGGGATTGTTGAAATCCCTGCAGCTGCGAGAGCGGTGTAAGCCATCGAGCTGTTCGACACACGGAACCGTATGGGTCTTATGGTTGTTCATACAAGGTACATCCGTACTCATTTCTATCCAATAACCTAATTATTGTTTCGAACAAGTTCAAAACTAGGTACAAAACACGAGTTCAAGTGAGTGTGAGCACTTACGCGGAAATACGCGCGGAAACGTTGCAAGCTCACCGCTGCTGGCGCACCTCAAATACAATTCCCGCACAGTGCGAGCACAGCCGTTGTGCATTCGTTGCACACACAGATTTGAAAGATCAGGAGCAAGGTCAGTTGGAAGTAGTAGTCGCACAAAGCGATGTCACAGCAATCGAAGTTGACGTTTTAGTAGTGAACCTTTTCGAAGGTGTGACCAAACCCGGTGGAGCAACGGGGGCTGTTGATTCAGCTCTGGGTGGTGTAATTACCGAACTGATAGCTGACGGCGAAATTACTGGTTCCGCAAGTGAACTCACGCTAATTCACACGCCAAATAACGCTTACCCTAACTTCAGCCCTTCACGAGTATTGGTCGTCGGACTTGGCTCAAGCGATTCGTTCGACACAGATGGAATACGCAGAGTTTCAGCGTCTGTGATTCGTAAATTGCGATCATCCGGTGTGAAGCACGCCGCAACAATCGTTCACGGTGCTGGTATTGGTGGACTCGAAACTTCTTCAGCCACTCAGGCAACCGTCGAAGGCTCCCTGTTGGGTTCATACAGGTTCCTTAAGTACAGAACCACAGATAAGAAGCGAAAACCTGACGTTGGCAAACTGACAATCGTTGAAGCTGATTCCGCAAAGATCGATGAAATCAAAACTGGTATCGAACGCGGTGTCGCATATTCACAAGCTGAGATCCTTGCTCGGAACCTAGTAAACGAACCTGCCAACAAACTTGCTCCTGCCGATCTCGCAGCCACTGCCCAGAGCGTCGCCAATGAAAACGGTCTAGATTGCATTGTTCTCGAAGAGGCCGACGTTACGAAACTTGGAATGGGCGCGTACGTAGGTGTGTCGCAAGGTGGACCACGCCCGCTCAAGTTCATTCATATGACCTACGCTGGTGATTCAGCCAATTCCGAGAATAATCTGTGGTTAATAGGTAAAGGCATCACTTTCGACAGTGGTGGAATTTCGATTAAACCCGGTGCTGGCATGGGCAAGATGAAGGGCGACATGGGTGGCGGAGCGTCTGTGATCGCAGCCATTCAGGCGATCGCTCAACTGAAGCCAAAGCTAAACGTGCACGTAGTTTGTGCGGCTACCGACAACATGCCTGGCGGCTCGGCGCAGCGTCCTGGTGACGTCGTCACCGCAATGAACGGTATGACGATTGAAGTCGACAACACTGATGCCGAAGGCCGGCTAACGCTTGCTGACGCCATTGGGTACGCCAAATCCAAGGGCGCAGAGCGAATTGTTGATGTCGCCACTCTTACTGGCGCCGCCAGAGTAGCTCTCGGCGATGGCGTAAGTCCTCTGTTTGGTAACGACGAAGAACTAGTCAGCTCCGTTCTCGAAACCAGCTCTAAAGTTGGTGAGCCAATGTGGCGACTACCGCTCGATTCAGTAACAAAGCGCCAGAATGCTTCGAAGATCGCTGACCTGAAGAACACTGGAGGTCGTGGCGGTGGATCGACAACAGCTGCACATTTCATCGCTGATTTCGCTGGTGATACACCGTGGGTTCATATCGATGTAGCCGCTACCTCAATGTTGGATAGCACAAGAGGTTGGATGCCGGCTGGAGCGACCGGTGTCCCGACTCGATCATTGATCGAATTGGCGATGTCTCTCGGTGGCTAATTCGTAGTCCATCAAGAACTGTATAGGCAAAACATAACGCTAAATATGGCGGTGCGGCCTGTCGGGAGTTAATTCGATGGGCGATCTTGTATTGAAGCTTGAAAATCGAGTGTTTTCAAATTGACCGCTTGTATCACCGATGCTAGCGTTGATTGCCTGTGGTGGGCGTAGTGAAGAGGTTATCACGCTAGGTTGTGGCCCTGGAGACGAGGGTTCAATTCCCTCCGCTCACCCCATATTTCCAGTTCAAATAATCTGGATGCTGACGGTTACAAACCGCCAATATCTCAGATAAGATTGAACTAGCAAGAGACTCCGTTAATTCGGGGTTACTTCCTGCGCCCGTAGCTCAGTGGATTAGAGCATCTGGCTTCGAACCAGAGGGTCGGGGGTTCGAGTCCCTCCGGGCGTGCCATATTGAGAATAAAAGAGACCCCTTCAGCAATGGAGGGGTCTCTTTTTGTATGCCGTCCAATCCCTGATTGTCTGGCTACTTAAGCGCAGATTATTCGATCAAGAGTAGTATTCAGCCGCAAAAGCTCAATATTTAGCCGGAATTTACGGAGTCTGAATCCATGCGAGTGATACTGGTTGGTTGCGAATACGTAGGTACAACGACACTTGCCCACGCCATCGACGACTGGCTTGAAGCCAACATGGGCGTTCGATTCTCGCTCATCCACGATCACTGGAAGATTCCGCATACATCGGGGCATCCTGACGATTCAACCACAGAAGAACAAGCGTGGCTTCTCGCCGCTTCTCCGAAGTTCAAGGAAATGCACCAACGACACAGTCTTTACTACCATGCTCAAGTCGGTACGTTCGAAGGTCACGATGATGGCATGGTGATCGGTGGAGCTATCGAAGATGGTGTGTACGGTCCGATGTACTTTGGGTACGGCGGTCCAGATCACCGCTTTAACCGTGAAACTGTGCAACATCAATGGGAGAAAACGATTCTCCATTTCACCGACGAGACAGTTTTAGTGCATGTCACAGCCGAAACCGACGTAATCGCACAGCGATTGCACGATGATCCTCACGAGAACATGGTGATTTCCGAAGGCGATATCGACAAAGTTAAGAATCGGTTCGCAGAATTAGTCGAGTGGTCGGTACTCGACAAGAAGATTCAAGTTGATAACAGCGGGTCGATTGAAGAGACGATGTCGCAGTTCATCGCGAAGATTGAACCGTATTTCACTGATGTCGACCGATCACGAATGAAAACTCACTCCTAAAAGTTCGCAAAGTAACGATGATATGAAGCTAGGAATACTCTCACGCGGCCCCGGCCTATATTCGACTCGACGTTTGGTAGAAGCGGCGCAAGTGCGCGGCCACGACGTACGAGTGATCGACTATCTGCGCTGCTACATGAACATCACTTCTAGAAACCCACAAGTTCTATTTCGTGGTGAAGCGTTAGATTTTGATGCCGTGGTGCCTCGAATCGCATCTCGACGTACGTTCTATGGCACGTCGGTAGTTCGTCAGTTCGAGATGATGGGCGTGTTCACGGCGAACGAATCGCAAGCAATCAGCAGGTCGAGAGACAAGCTGCGGTCATTGCAGATTCTTTCTCGTACCGATGTACAGATGCCGCGTACAGGCTTCGCTGAGGAAACTCAGGACATTGACGGTGTGATTGAAGCCGTAGGCGGCCCTCCGCTCGTTGTGAAGCTATTGCAGGGCACACAAGGCATGGGCGTCGTGCTCGTTGAGAGTCGCTCGGCTGCAAGATCTGTGATCGACGCATTCCGACAGGTTGAGGCGCATATTCTCATTCAGGAATACATCAAAGAGGCGAACGGGCGTGATATTCGCTGCTTGGTTATTGGTGGAGAAGTAGTCGCTGCAATGGAGCGAGTTTCTGATGGCACCGAGTTTAGGGCGAACTTGCATCAGGGCGGCACGGTTCACGAAGTAGAACTCACTTCGACCGAGATTGAATACGCCCTTACGGCGACAGAAGCGCACGGTCTTGAATCGGCTGGTGTGGACATTCTTCGCTCTGATCGAGGACCACTCGTTCTCGAAGTGAACTCATCGCCCGGTTTCGAAGGAATTGAGACAGCAACCGGCGTCGATGTCGCAGGGCTCATGGTCGACAGGATTGAAGATCAGTTGGCTGCCTTGGGGCAAAACGGACCGGCGACTGTCTAATGGTGACTCCTAGAAACCGTCGGAAATCACCGCAAAAAATAGGGTGGCGCGAACGCGTGTCGTTCCCAGATTTCGAAGTTGTCGGCGTGAAGGCCAAAGTCGATTCAGGTGCGCAAACATCTTCGATTCACGCATTTCGGCCTCGATTCAGTCAAAGAGACGACGGTGAGTGGGTGTCGTTTGAAATCCACCCACGTCGTCGTAGCCGAAAAGACGCTGTTCGAGTTAGTGCCAAAGTTCTCACCCACCGATGGATTCGTAGTTCAAACGGAAAACGCGAACTACGGCCCGTGATCGTCACGAAGATGAGTTTAGGCGGCGAAGAGTTCGACGCGGAGATGACCCTCGCTAACCGGCATCTCATGGCGTATCGAATGATCTTGGGGCGATCCGCGATGCGAGGCCGTTTCACGATCGACCCCGGGAAATCGTATTTGTTCGGCGAGTAGACAGTGGTAATAACGTAAAGCGAAGCCTTATGAGCTTTCGATCCAAGTGCCAGACGGTATCATTCACCGCCGAACCTATTTCGTTACCGATCCTTGGAGAGAATATATGCCGCAAGATGTCGTTCGCTATGGACTGCTTTCAACTGCACAGATTGGGCTGAATGCCCACCTTCCTGCTTCATACGATTCGAAGAATTCCGAGATCACTTCGGTATCTTCTCGTACGGCAGCCAGAGCTGAAGCCGTCGCTAAAGAACGGGATATCCCTCGCTGGTTTGGATCGTACGAAGAGCAACTGGCGGATCCTGATACAGACGCCGTGATTAACTCGCTTCCGAATGGAATGCATGCTGAATGGACGATCAAGGCCGCTGAAGCAGGGAAGCACATTCTCTGCGAAAAGCCATTGGCTGTATCTGCTGAAGAATGCCAACGAATGATCGACGCTGCAAACGCCAACAATGTCGTTTTAGTCGAAGCATTTACTCACCGATGGAACCCGCACATGCGAATGGCCCGCAAGCTGATCGCTGAAGGCGCTATTGGTGAAATTCAAACCGTTGATTCGGCTCTGTGCTTCAACATCGCCGAGCCAGATGGAAACGTACGCTTCTCGCAGGAGCTTGCTGGTGGTGCTCTCTGGGACGCAGGTTGCTACGCCGTTTACGCCACTCGATTCGTTATGTCGGCAGAACCCGTACAGGTTCGCGGAATGTCGCATGATTCTGGCGACTGGGGAATCGACACGACGTTCTCGGGCTCAATGAAGTTCGCTAACGGTGCTATTGGAAACATCACAACCAACATGGAGCAGCCGTTCCGCTGCTACATCACGATTGACGGTTCCAAAGGTCGAATCGAAATTCCTGGGATGTTCGACGATTCAGGACCAATCATCATCAAGAGCGGTGACGGTCGAAATGGTGAGAAGACCGAGACTATTTCTACTCCAGCACCGTATCGTTTCGTAGTTCAGTTCGACGAATTCTCAGAGTGTGTCCTGACAGGCAAGAAACCTGAATACCCGGCGGAAGACGGCCTACGCAACACTGCAGTTGTCGAAGCTTTGTACAAGTCGGCAAATTCGGGCAGTCCTGTTGACCTGAGTCTCTAGGTACCGTTCTTCACTTTCGATTGAAGACTCAACCTTCGCCTGAAGGGCGGAGGTTGCCAACACGCGTCTCTCGGCAATGGCGTAAGATGCCCCGGCTACTCACCACTGCTACGAAATATTTTCAGGTGTAATTAACGATGTACCCAAGTGATGTTCGACAGAAATTAGCAACCGGAAATCCGGTGCTCGGAACTAGCATGTTCAGCCGTGAGCCTTTCGTGGCTCAATCGATTTATCAGACTGGTGCTGACTGGGTTTGGATCGATCAGGAACACTCTCCACAAGGGTTTGAGTCAGTCGGAACGATCGCTGTACAGGGACGCCAAGCTGGCAGTGCTCCCGTAATTCGAATTCCTTACAACAATCCTGGCGATATCAAAAAGGCTTATGACGTTGGTGCTGTAGGGGTAATGGTTCCGCAGATCGATACCCCTGACGACGCTAAGAATGCCGTTCACTGGGCAAAGTATCCGCCAGTAGGAATGCGTGGAATCGCACCGTTCTTTGCTGGATATCTTGGGTTATCTCAGCAGGACATCATCGACAACGCCAATGACGAAACTCTGTTGATGTTGCAGATGGAGAGTGTCGAAGCCTATGAAAACCTCGATGAAATTCTTGCCATCCCTGGTTACGAAGTTCTTCTTGTGGGGCCAACCGATCTTTCCGCGTCACTAGGTATCAGTGGTGATATTCACAACTCGAAGGTTGAGAACATCATGACCGATGTCGCTCATCGGATTAAAGGCACTGGCAAGTACCTTGCAACTACGTTTGCTGATGTAGACGACTGCCGAAGATGGATCGGTGAGGGCTACCAGATGATGAACGTTTCGAGCACGCTCGCACTTGGCACGATTCAGACTGCCGAAATCTACGCTGAGCTACGAGAGACGTACAAGGCGTAAATTAGCGGTTCACAAGACCAATAAAAAAACGGCGGGATATCTCCCGCCGTTTTTCATTTAATTCTCGTTGATTTGGAGTTCGGACTAGTCCATGTGCAGAGCGACTCGTTGCGCCTGCGTTCCGGTGTCTTTTCCTTGCCATTCTGCGAATTCAAAAGCCTCGTTGACTTTATCCAACGCGAAGGTGTCAGAGACAACATCCATGAGCTGGTACTTATCCTTGGTCTTTACAAGGAACTGCAAAGCAGCTTCGATCACCCACGGGTTGTAGTGAACGGTACCGACCCACTTGGTCTGGTTGCCGATGACCTTGCCAGCAGGAATCGTGAGGCTTCCGCCACCGATATTTCCGATGTCGAGGTACGAACCGTTGATTCGAACCATGTCGAGTCCTTCGTATGTTGCTGCTGCAACACCGACAACCTCAACAACCACGTCTGCGCCGATTCCGTGAGTCAGCTCTCGAACACGTTCAACACGTGATTCGGGAGTTGGGTACTCATTCATGGAAATCGTTGATGTTGCTCCACAGTTCATTGCACGATCTAGTCGGCTCTGCTGACCATCGATAACAATCACCTGGCTTGCACCACGCTCGGCTGCAACTGCAGTAGCGTAAATGCCAAGTCCACCAGCGCCCTGAATTACTACAGTGTCGCCGAAAGCAACACCGACTCGTTCAAGACCAAACAGCACCTGTGCCAGCGCACAGTTCACTGCTGGAACAGCTTCACTTGGAAGCTCGTCAGGAACTTTGTAGGCGTAGTGGCCCGGCTGCATGTAAAAGTATTCAGCCATACCGCCATCGCAGTAGGCGTAATCATCGAGACCAACCATGTTGCGACGCCCACGGAACGTACATGCGTGGTGTTCACCTCGGATGCAGTGGTAGCAGCGGTTGCAAGGGAAGAAGAACGGGAAAGCTACTCGGTCGCCCTCTTTGAGAGGTCGTCGAAGTGAATCAGTGTTGATTCCTTTACCTAGTGAGTGAACAACGCCCGTGAACTCGTGACCGAGGATTCGACGCTTAGAGAGTGGCGGACCATCTCCATCGCCGCGCCATACGTGAAGGTCTGATCCACAGATGACGGCATCTGTGTTCTTGATCAATATTCCACCGGTTTCAATTTCGGGGGTAGGAAGCGTTTCCAGCTCGAACGGTTTACCCGGTTCGGTGAAAACGGTAGTTAGGCCCTGGGGCATCTAAAAGTCTCCGTATTGGGAGTGTGTAAGTAAATTGCCGTCTGAATTTAGGCTTGTCGACGGAATTCGGCAACTGTTGTTGCATGAGAATTCGTACGAATCATCAAAAGATCGTTCGCAATCCAAACTGGTTGACTGCGTAGCCACTCGTCGCAGGCGTATACTCCGCCGGTTTTCCGTGTTTATCCGAAGGCTTTGGCCCAGCGAGTTGGCGCCATAAGCAGGATGAACCAAATTAGAAAGGGACAGCAATAATTGCTGGAACGATTCCATGTACCCCATGACGTAGCCGTTCATGTCGATGTAGACGACCTACACGCGACGGTCACAGATATATTCCTGAAAATGGGCATGCCCGCTGATGATGCTGATAAAGCAGCTGAAGTGCTTGTTTACGCCGATATTCGAGGTATTGAGACACACGGTGTTTCGAACATGCTTCGACGATATGTTGAGTCATTCGGTGAGGGCGGTATGAACCCCACTCCGAATCCAAAAATCATTCGAGAGATGCCAGCTGCTGCCACCCTCGATTCCGATGGTGGTCACGGTCTCGTAATTGGTCCTTTGGCCATGAACATGGCAATCGAGCGAGCCAAGATCTACGGAATCGGAACGATCACCGCGAACAACGGTCGCCACTTCGGTGCTGCTGCGTACCACGCTGCTATGGCTCTCGAACACGGCATGATCGGTGTCTCAATGACCACCGGTGGAATGCAGGTGTTGCCTGTCGATGGTGCAAAGCCAATGTTCGGACTCAACCCAATTGCGGTTGCTGTTCCTACGAACAATGAAGCTCCGTTCATATTCGATGCCTCGATGAGTTCAGTTGCGGGTAACAAGATCGCACTCGCCAAACGACTTGGCGTTGACGTTGCCGCTGGATGGATTTCTGGCGCTGACGGAGTTCCAATTCTTGAGGAAAGTCCAGTTCCAGATGAGTTCTTCATGCTGCCTACTGGTGGCTCCCGCGAGAACGGTGCTCACAAGGGCGCAAGCATGGGCATGTGGGTTGAAATCATGTGTGGACTACTCGGTGCAACCGGTGCTGGTCCAAACCGTGAAGGTGGAGCATCTCACCACTTCATTGCGTACAACGTTGAGGCGTTCACCGATCTTGAGAGCTTCAAGAACGACATGGACATCTACATGAACGAGATCAAGAGCACTCCACCTATTCCTGGTAAGGATCGCGTTGTTTACGCTGGCTTACCTGAACATGAAGAAGAGATCGAACGTCGTAAGAACGGAATACCTTTCCACCCTGAGGTGATCGACTGGTTCCGTGGTATCACTGGCGAACTCGATCTTGAGTGGCGACTAACCAACGACTAAATCAGGTAATTGAAACAGGAGTTTCTATATGGCAAAACGAATTAACAAATGTATCGAGTTGCTTGAGCAGGGCCAGCCCTTCTACGCAACTCATCCAACAGAGCTCAGCTACGAAGCTGGTGTGAAGGATTCACAGACTTGGGCAGACATGCTCATGATGGATTTTGAACACCACCCGTTCGACACCGTTGGGCTAACCAACTACATGCGTGGATTGCGAGATGGTGGACCAACTCCAAGTGGTCACCTCACTCCAACAGTCCTCTGCACATTGCCTTCAAATGCAATTACGCCAGAAGAAGTGAAATACAACGCATGGCAGGCACGTCACGTGCTTTCCGCAGGTGTGCACGGAATTCTTCACACTCACACACGCACAGCTGAAGCGGTGAAGGCGTTTGTTCAGATCACTCGATACCCGTTCCAAGAACTTGAACGAGACGTTATCGGTGAAGGGCTTCGTGGAGCTGGTGGTCAGAAGCCCGCAAACGATATTTGGGGAATGACCGGTGCCGAGTACGCCAAAGCTGCCGACCCATGGCCGCTGAACCCAGATGGTGAACTAATTTTGGGTCTGAAGATCGAAGACCGATTCTGTCTTGAAAACGTAGACGAAATTGTCGAAGTTCCGGGCATTGGTTTCGCTGAGTGGGGACCTGGTGACATGGGAATGTCTCTCGGACACCCTGATGCTCACGACCCTCCATACCCACAGGAGATGAACGATGCTCGCGACAAGATCGCTGCTGCTTTGAAGCGCAAAGACATTGGCTTCTACGCAAGCTGGGCTGACGACAAAATGACCATGGAACAGCGGGTCGACTATTCGATCGACGTTGTTGGCGTCAAAATGATGGGCGCCACAGAGGAATGGGCAGCATACGGTCGAAAGAAGACCGGCCGCACGATGCCTGTTTAGTCACCTGATTTTTCAGGGGGCTTTCCTCACGTCAGATTGAAAATGACGACGTAACAAACTGTAAATTGAGTCGAGTCCGCGCAGGCGGGCTCGACTCGCGTTCAAATGCCCGTTATTCGGGTAAGTTCAGGAATTTTCACAATGAAAGTACTAGTAACCGGTGGTTCGGGAATCGTAGGTCACTACGTGATCGACGAGTTATACAAACTCGGGCATGAAGTCGTTAACGCCGATAAGTTTCGAATGACCAGTAATTTGGGTCACAGCGGCACAACTGGGCAACTCGCCAGCGCCGATGCTGCTGTTGAAATGCGAGCGAATTGGCCTACAACGCCAAAATTCTTCGAAGTTGAAATTTCCGACTACGGTCAGGTGATTTCGGCTATGGATGGTTGTGACGCCGTAATTTCTCTGGCTTCTCGACCATCAGCTGCCAACTATGTTGAAGAAGATGTCGTGAAGACCAACACGATGTCGATGTGGAACGTGTGCC
Organism: Chloroflexota bacterium; assembly: GCA_018650845.1. Lineage (GTDB taxonomy): Bacteria > Chloroflexota > Dehalococcoidia > Lucifugimonadales > Lucifugimonadaceae > Lucifugimonas. The sequence goes on from JABIFF010000008.1 coordinate 334,201, forward strand.
GAGCGGCTGAACAGCTCAAGGTAAAACGAGTTGCATTGGGTTCTTCGTACAATGCTGTTGGTGCGATGGGCACAGCTGCGCGTTGGGAACCGAACGAAGTAAAGCCGCCTGAATATTTCCCGATGGATCAGAACGTATACACGCGATCTGAAGATCCATACTCGATTGCCAAATGGCTCGGCGAAGAAATCGGTGAAGCGTTCTCTCGTCGATCTCCGTGGATGGCGATTGCCAGCATGCGGTTCAATGGCATGTGGGACGATGCTTACTTCAAGCACCTCCAAGCCAACCCGATTACTGATCCGTGGACGCGATGCCAGGGCTTCTGGACGTATCTGCACATCCGTGATGCTGCTCGAGCTTGTGTTCAGTCTGTAGTGAATGAGAACTGGAACGGTCACCATCGATTCTTCTTGAACGCCAAAGATACGATGCTGAATATCCCGACTATGGAAGCTATTAAGACTGTTTACCCCGACGTTCCCCTAAACAAGGAATTTGAGGGCTTCGAGGCTCCGCTTTCAACTGAGAACGTCAAGGAAGTTATTGGCTGGGAACCGATCTACTCTTGGCGAGACGAACAGTTCAGTTCGTAGGAACCGACTGACAAGAGTTTGAACAAGCGCCGCACAACGTAAACTGAACGTATGTGCGGCGCATTTGTTTACGTATATGTCGGCGGTGTTCGTTACCAACTCATGGGTAGCGGGGTGGAACGCGCCGGAATTGCCGAACTGATTGCTAGCAGACCCGATCTAGGATCGCGATTCAACATTCGTCCCACCCAAGACGTTGTAACTATCGTCAACGAAGATGGCCGACCCGTCGCCAAACCAATGCGCTGGGGGCTAATCCCGAACTGGGCAAAAGCCGACAAGTTGCCTAGAAGCACATTCAATGCTCGTGATGATCGATTGGCAGAATCAGGTATGTGGCGTGGCCCATTCTCTCGAAGTAGGGCAGTTGTACCTGCGAACGGTTTTTTCGAGTGGAAGAAGACCGATGGTTCGAAACAACCCATGTACATCACCCCGAAAGATGGCGAGATTCTGAGTTTTGCTGCCGTTTACGATTCGTGGATAAACGAACATGGTGAAACCGTCGATTCCTGTGCGATCGTCACTACCGCAGCGAACGACTTCATGTCGTCGATCCACGATCGAATGCCCGCAATTCTCGACGAAGAAACGATCGCATTGTGGCTAGATCCTGCGACTACAGACTCAACAAGTCTTCAACCGATATTAATGCCCGCCTCAAACGACATTCTTCAAGCAATTCCAGTATCTAAACGCGTGAACTCTTATAAAAATGACGACAAGGAATTGCTCAGAGAATTCTTAGACGACGAACCCACAGAAGCAAATGGGCAGCTAGGCTTGTTCGACACCTCAATCGACGAGTAAACCTCTCTCTCAATGCAGATCCCACCTCAACAGCCAGAAGACGATCAATCAGACGAAACCCAAGATGATCTTGTAAATCAGGTCTATGGTCCGTCTCAAAACGATATCGACCGTTCTTGGGATGGCTATCAGACTGGCGGGAGCAGTAGGCGTCTTGGTGGGATGATCTGGAAACTTACAATCGTTGCAGTTTCGCTCGTAATTCTTGCTTCGATGTCGCTTGGAATTCTGGGACCACTTCTTGGTGGATCCGGAGACTCTCAACCCGAAATTCCTGAGCGAACTACCGCAGATGTTCTTCGTGTCATCGACGGTCGGACGATCGTTGTCGATTCTGGAGATGGGGAACGCACTGTTCGGCTTATTGGTGTCGGATCTCCAGAATTCAGCAATCCCTATTTCGGCTTCGCTCAAGAAGTCACGGAGAGTTGGATTGATGGTAAACAGATATTGCTTGAATCCGACCAGCAAGACGCCGACGACCAAGGCCGGCTCATGCGATACGTATTCCTCGACACCGTGATGATCAATGCTGCATTGATTCTGAACGGTCTCGGTGATCTCGAAACCGCACAGCCAAATACTCGGTACGACGGCTACCTTGCCGATATGGAACGACAAGCTCGTGAATCGGGCGTCGGGATCTGGGATACGTCGTTTGGGAGTGATTCCGAAGTAGACGATTCTCAGGCAGGAAGCCTATCGGTAACCGCAGAAGGTTCGTCTGCTAGTTGACCACCGCTTCGAGTAACCCTCAGGAAAGCAGATCTGGCCAACGCTTCAAATCTGTCATCACCAATCCGTCGTACCGACGGCTTTGGGGCATTGGGGTTGCTTCGACCACAATGCGATGGATGGAGACTGTAGCTCTCGGAATCTATGTCTTTGAGCTGACCGGTTCGCCATTCTGGGTCGCAGTTGTTGGCTTCCTGCGCATGATTCCGATGTTGCTGCTCGGACCGACTATCGGGCTCATTTCAGATCGAGTAAATCGAAGAATTCTGATGAGCTCAACTCTCGGAACCCTAGCGGCTGTTTACCTCGTGATGTTCGCGCTGGTCGTCAGTGGCAAAATCGAACTCTGGCACATATGTTTCGGGGCGACGCTTGCTGGTGTGATGTGGGCTACCGATTTTCCCGTTAGAAGGGCGATGATCGGTGATGCTGTGGGGCAGGATGGCATATCTACTGCGATTGGCATCGATATGGCGAGCAGTAACTTTTCTAGAGTCATCGGGCCTCTAGGAGCGGGCGCGTTCTTAGCGACGCTGGGCGTCGAAGCTGCCTACATGACCGGTGCCATATTGTTTGCGATTGGCTCGCTTCTAGCATTTTCTCTTCCACATGTTGAATCGACCGCTAAAAAGCGTGAGAGTTCCGGTTATTTCGCAAATCTCTCCGAAGGTCTAAAGCACGTTCGGGCTGATCGGATCATCGTGGTTACTTTGGTGATCACGATCGTGATGAATATCTTCGGATTTCCGTACCAGCACATGGTCCCGGTTATCGGAGCCGAAACGCTCAAAATCGGTCCACTATTGATTGGGATTCTTCTTGCCACAGAAGGATTGGGAGCAACAACGGGATCGCTCATCATCGCGCTGAAAGCTCGCCCTGGCGGGTACACCAAGATTTACTCAGTAGGATCGGTTCTGTTCCTCACGTCAATCCTCCTATTCTCATTGTCGCCATCGTTCTGGTTGGCATTACCCATTCTGTTGATTGGTGGATTCTCAATGTCGGGCTTTGCCACGATGCAGAGCATCATTGTCATCACTTCGACCCCCACCGAAATCCGTGGAAGAGTGCTCGGTGTTCTAGCCGCCTCGATCGGCACTGGACCTATCGGCGCATTGCTGGTCGGTGGTCTCGCAGTTTGGTGGGGCGCGAGTAATGCCGTAACGGCCATCGCAATCGTAGGACTAACCCTGACGGTGCTCTCGCTCCTAATTTGGCCCTCGTACTTGCGCCAGGCTGTCGCTATTGGGGCTTCAAACTCCAGCGTCGCTCGCGAAAACGAGTGACATTACGTAGAGAAAAATGCTCAGGAAGATCAGCAGTATGACGAACCGTGGGTTAAGTTTGATTTTCACAGAATATTTCTCAAAGGATTAGCGATCTAGTGAAGACGGACGATTCAATTTACTCTCTCTTGGCGCTCGATATCGACGGCACAATGATCGGCGATGATCGAGAAGTAAAACCTGAACTGATTGAAGTGATTGCACGCGTTCAAGAAACCGGTGCCGTCGTATCGGTTTCGACGGGACGCACACTCACACCTGCCCTGAAGATTGCCAAGGAATCTGGAGCGGCTGGCCCTGTGATCTGTTTTCAAGGCGCGATGACCTTTAACCAGCTGACGAAATCTGCAGTGCGTCACGAACGACTTGAGAAACATGTTGCGACTCAAGCAATCGAAGGTCTCAAATCTTCCGTGCCGGAAGTAATGATGTTTCTGGGCAACGATGTATGGGTTGAAAAACGATCTGAATGGACCGACGGCTACGGTCAGCGAATGGGCGTCACTATCCGCGATACCGATTCGCTTCTGGAAATGGCTGATCAGATGCCTACGGCAATTGTCGGTGTTGGCAAACCTGAAACCGTCGAACCTTTAGTTGAACAACTGCACCAACAATTAAATGGTTCAGCGTTAGTCACTCACTCACTTCCTATGTTCTGCGAGGTAGAGGCAATTGGTGCTGGTAAAGACCTCGCTGTAGAACATCTGGCAAACTCGCTGAATATCGGTCAGTCGGGCGTTATCGCTGTTGGCGATGGCAAAGGCGACCAATCAATGATTGAATGGGCTGGTCTTGGCGTTGCCATCGAGGGCGGACATTCTGATGTGCTCGCTATTGCAGATCGAGTGATCGCCACACCCGAAGAACGCGGTCTCACAGACTTTCTAGAAGAGTTGATCGAAGCCGGAAGATTCGCTTCACCTCGATCAAATATCAACTAAATCGACAGCTATCAAACCAAACGGATAAAAAATCTTGAAAGACGTAATCGTTCTCGGCGGCCTGAATATGGATCTGATCGTCGATACCCCTCGACTCGCAGGACCTGGCGAAACTGCTGAGGGAACTCGTTTCTACACCACTCCCGGCGGGAAGGGCGGCAACCAAGCCGTCGCTGCCGCAAGGCTGGCTCAAAGTCCCGGCTCGGTAAAAATGGTTGGTCGAATCGGTGACGATAGTTTTGGCGAAGAGATGGCTCAGTTCATGCGAAACGAGGGCATCGATACATCACTGCTCCGTCGCACCGAAAATATAGCCTCTGGGATTGCAGTAATTTTCATCTTGCCAGACGGCGAAAATCATGTGAATCCTGTTTACGGGGCGAACGCTCTGTGTGACTCGCAGCAATCTGGCGATGTGATCAACGCTTTATCTAGTGCTGGCGTGCTGCTGTGTCAGCAGGAAGTACCACTCCCTTCGACAAAGGCATCTATCGACGCCGCAGCGAAAGCCGGAATCACAGTTGTACTCGATCCAGCCCCTGTGCGAGAAGTGCCAGATGGCTTTTACAAGTCAGTGAGCATTCTCACGCCGAATCAGGGCGAAGCTTCTTCGATGGCAAACATCGACGTAATCGACGCTAAGTCTGCCAAGAAAGCTGCGATCTCAATTCGAGATACAGGCATCGAGACTGTGATCGTCACTCTTGGCGATCAAGGTGCGTGGGTTGAATCGAACGGTATATCTGAACTACTCGATCCATATAAAGTCGATGTCGTCGCAACGGTCGCAGCCGGCGATGCGTTCAACGGCGGTTTAGGCGTGGGGATCGCATCTGGAATGGATTTGCTCGATGCCGCCCGGTTGGGAATGGCCTCAGGCGCCCTATGCGTAGGTAGAGACGGCGCACAAGAGGCAATGGGGACCCGAGCCGAAGCCGAGGCGCTATTGGCGTCTCACGGCTAGCAAACGCTATTTGATTTCGGGTGGGGCGCCCGATATTTCAGACACGTTTGTTATTCCGGCTGCCGTCATCAGCTTCGCGAGTCGTTTATTTATTCGTGCGGGCAATCCGGGTCCTTCGTAAATAAACGAAGTGTAGAGCTGGACCGCTGAAGCGCCCGTGGCAAGTAATTTCCATACTTGCTCGGCTGTAGAAACACCGCCGCAAGCGATGATTGCTGCCTGCCCCTGAACTTGAGCTTGGATATCAGCGATCATCAGTTCAGTGTGCTCGAATAGGGGGGCACCACTCAGTCCGCCTCGGCCTACTTGCAACCGGCTGCTTTCAATTGGGTGTGTGTTGGCAACAACTAATCCGTCGACGCCTGCGTCCACGGCTGTAGCAGCCAATTTCAGTATCTCTCGACGATTCTCATCGTCACGCGGCCAAGGTGGAAGTTTTACGAAGAGAGGTACCTGTTTTTCGGATACTAGACCTTCGATCAAACTTCGAAGCCGTGCTGGTTCATGAAATATTTTAAGTCCTGCGGTATTGGGACTGCTGATGTTCAGTTCTATTCCTGATACGAGAGATTGTGTGCGCCGGAGACATTCGAAAATTTCATCTTCGATGGTTCCAGCGATGCTGACCAGCACTCGACTTTTGTACTTTTGAGATTTCTTCAATCGCTTGATTGCCGGTTCTAAACCCTGCCCGGGAAACCCCATTGAGTTCATTACTGCCTTTTGCTCGGGCAGTCTGACCATCCGCGGTTTTGGATTTCCCGGACGCGACGCCAGAGTGACGGTTCCGCCGGTCGTGAATCCAAATCCTAGATTGAGAACTGATCCTAGAACTTTGCAATCTTTGTCGAAGCCCGCGGCTAATCCGACCGGTGTTGGCAGTTCAATTCCTGCCAGATCGGTCTTCAGAAGCTCGCTTCCTGCACCGTTTGAAAGGCGCAAGGCATTCCAGATTCCCGGCACGCCAAGAGCGGTTTCGGCAATTTTGTGAGCGCCTTCAGGTGGGAGTCTGAAGATTAGTGGCCGGGCAGCCAGACTGTAGATACTCGTCTTATCGCTCCAGTTCGTAGCAACATTGCGTCAGGAATCGCCTCGCAGGCGACACCGTCCAGAATAACCAGAAGTAAGATGTTAATCGCCCCCAAATACGTAACTCGAATAATTTTCTTGGGGATAAGGAACAAATCGTTCAAATGACGCTGGAATACCACCTAGGCGACTCGACACACCCTAAAGGGCATGCTCTGATCTATTTTCGTGATGGGACAAATCCATCTAAGGTCGGTGCTTCATACGTCGTGATTCTCCCCGTATCAGTCGACATCAGCAAATACGTCCCGCCGTTTCTTGCTGGCCAGGTAGAACAACTTGGTTCAGGCGATATGTCGTCATTTGCGTTCCCACCCGCGCCAGAACCAGTTACTTCAGAGGAATGGTTACGGGAAACTGCCGAGAAGAGGGGCGACGATCTACTGTTCGGTGGCGCTGCGAATTTGAGCGACGTTACTTCATTGATGGAAGTTGTAGCAGGAATATCGGCTGAGTACGCCTCGCAATACGACGAGAGCATCGGTAAAACAGCGGCGAGCTCTGGTGCTGATCAGGTAGCGGATGGCGAAACTAAGCCTGATGCAATAGCTGGTGAAGGTGCACCAGTAGCTGATGTAAGCGACGTGATGTACGGCATGATGTCGGAACCCGATCTTCTTACTGAACTAACCACTTTGATGGGACGATTCCAGTACGAATCGAGCGGTGGCGATACTGCCGGAGCACGCGAAAGTGAAGCAAAGATTCGTTCGATCGGTCGACATGTTCCAGAGAATCGCCGAATCGACTTGCTGATCGAATCGGCTACCGATGGCAAGCCAGAATCAGCCAAACGAGCGCAGTTATATCTCGAACGGGCATTCGCCATGTACCGCGAGGATTACACACGGGTACACGTCATTGAGCAAGAAATTCAAACGCTGAGTCCCGACCAGTCGGCTAGTTAAGTACTGCTTTCAACTGGTCAGTCGTGATATTTCCACCGCTTGCGACCAACACGACTCGTTTTCCTTTGAGAGAGTCTTTCATGTCTATCGCAGCTGCTAGAGACGCAGCTCCAGCGTGTTCGACAAGTGTCCGAGTTGCGTGGACATAGTGCTTTATTGCTTCACTAATCGCTGATTCTTCGACTAGCGCGAATTCCTTTAGCCGTTTGCGAAGAATTCCAATTGGCAACTCGTAAGCCGATTCGGTAGCCAATCCCTCTGCAGCTGTCGACATTGGGTAGATTCCGAATTCCCCAGATTCCCATGCGTGGTAAGCGGCTGGTGCGTTCGCTGCTTGAACGCCAATTACGTGTGTTGAAGGGGATAGGGCATCCGTCACAATGCAAGAACCAGACGTGCCTGAACCGGCTCCAACTGGAGTGATGAGGACATCAATGTCTTTCAGATCTTCATGAATTTCGACTGAGTAAGTTCCAACACCGGCGACTAACGCTGGTTCGTTGGCTGCGTGTACGAAGCGCATCCCGTCTCGTTCAGCAATTGCCTCAGCGTGCTCTCTTGATCGCTCGAATACATCTCCGTGGAACACCACGTTTGCGCCGAGTGCTGCGATTGAAGCGGCCTTTGCAGTGTTTGCTCCCTCAGGCAGAACGACTGTGCACTTTGCTCCAAACGCCCGAGCGGCGTAAGCAATCGACTGTCCATGATTGCCTGAAGAAGCGGTTACGAAGCCTTTGTCACGTTCTTCCTGCGATGTTTGAGAAACAAGATTTATACCGCCGCGAACTTTGAATGCGCCAAGTAACTGGAAATTCTCGTGCTTCACCCACACATCTGCATCGAGTAGTTCAGAGAGTACCGGGTAGTTCCGTAGCGGCGTTCGAAGAATATGATTTTCGATCCTCTTTTGCGCGTCATAAATGTCTTGCAAAGTAGGCTCGATCATCGATGCTGCATCGGTCATTTAAGGCTTCCTCAGTTCTACTTGTATGTTTCCGTCGAGAAGATTACTTGAAGAGCACCAAAAACGAACTGCTTGTATTGAGCTTCCAGAGCCACCTCCAGCCTAATTACAGGAGTACCCTTCCTCGCACTGCGCCCCAATATTGTGGGCGCCGATTTCATTTGGGAACAACTTGGCCGTTCAAGATTCAGCAGAACAAAGTACCAACCCTTCGGGTAGTAGTCAGCCTCCAGCGCGACCACCTAGGTTCGGAGTAGTAGGGCGCTCGTTTTTCCACACGTTCGAGGCGGTAATCACCAACCGCGATTTCCGAATGCTTTGGTTCGGTATGGTTCTTTCTATGGGCGGATTCCAGATGCAGATGCTGGTTCGTACCGTCCTTGTCTATGATCTATCGGACGACCGGCTGATCACCGGACTTGTGACTCTCGGTTTTGCACCAAGTCTGCTGCTTGTCTCTCTTTATGGCGGCGTTCTAAGCGACCGAATGGAAAGAAGGCTGCTCATTCAGGTAGCTCAGACGGTCAATGGCCTTCTTGCCGGAGGCGTCGCTCTATTGATAATCACTGACAATCTGGCTTGGGGCCATTTATTTGCAGTTTCTGTCATACAAGGCGCCATGTTCGCATTGCAGATGCCTGCTCGTCAGGCCGCTATTCCGTCGATGGTCGGCAAAGAAAACTTAGCAAACGCTTTTGCTTTGAATGCAATGGCGATGAGTCTAATGAGCTTGATAGCTCCGGCACTCGGCGGATGGCTTTATGGACAGATAGATCCGGAAGGCGTTTACCTCGTCGTCGCCGTCACGATGCTTGTGTCAGTTGTGTTCACTTCCATGGTTCCCAAAATGTACCCACCTGTGGCGGCAAACGCAGACTCTGTTGTTCAAAACGTTGTTGCGGGATTTAGGTACATAAAGAACAACAAAATCGTCTTGAACCTGATGATTTATAGCGTGATAGTTGCTCTCCTATCTATGCCATTTAGGATGATGATTCCTGTTTACGGAAAAGACATCTATGGCTCTGACGCTGCACAAGTCGGAATACTGCTTACTGCGGTAGGTTTGGGCGGTGTGATTGGGTCTATTTCTGTAGCCAATCTACGTAGCGGGCACCGGCGCGGTTGGTTCTTGTTGGGTGGCGCTATTGTTTCTGGAGCCTCCTTGGGTCTGGTCGCAGGTCTACCTGTATTTGTAGCTGGATTGATCGGGATGATAGGCATTGGGCTTGGAGAACAGGCTAGGTGGGCGCTTGGTCAAAGCCTAATCATGGAAAGTACCGCCGACGAGTACCGAGCTCGAGTTATGAGCGTGCTGATGATGACATTTGGTCTGATGCCGTTGGGCGTATATCCGATGGCACTAGCTATGGACTACCTTGGTGGGCAAGTTGCCGTCGGCATTTCAGCCGTACTCATGCTAATTTTCGCCGTAGTTTCGATATCGTTTTTACCTAGACTGAGAAATTTGCGGTAGCAATTGCCAGCCACTAGTCGTCTCCAGCGCGGCATTGCCGAAATATCTATCGACCTACCTATAGATAGCCGTAAATCTTGTCAGTAGATAAACCCGAACCGCCAGCACGATCCCGCACCTCTCGAAACGCCACGAGGGGAAATCGGATTTTATCTAGAACGTTCTCTTCATTAGGCCAATCGGGATTTCGCCATCTCTGGTTCGGCATGCTGCTTCTCATGGCAGCGGTCAACATCCAAATGTTGGCCCGCGGGTACCTAACCTGGGAACTCACAAAGTCACCAATTGCTGTCGTAGTGGTTGGGGCTGGGTTTGCTCCACCTATCCTGTTGCTTTCGCTATATGGCGGCGCGGTCGCTGATCGAGTTTCTCGAAAGCGAATAATTCAACTCGGGCAACTCGGAATGCTTGTCATCACGTTGTTTGTCGGGATTTCGATCTCCACCGATACTGTGACCGTTTATCACCTAACGGCAGCGTCCGTGGCGCAAGGCACTATCTGGGCCTTCCTGATGCCCGCTAGACAGGCTATTATCGGCCAGCTGGTAGACGAAGATCACCTGACCAACGCTGTTGCGCTAAACGCTTCAGGAATGTCGTTGATGACCGTGGCTGCTCCAGGTATCGGCGGAATTATCTACGGTGTCGCAGGTCCCGCAGCGACTTACTACGTGATGGCTACATTGACTGTTGTCGCATTGATTTTGACCAGCTGGGTTCCAACGCTGCCAGCCGTATCGAGCGGGAAGCGTCGAATGTGGAGCGATATCAAAGAAGGGCTGGTTTACACGAAGCACAACCGAACGGTGTTAGTGCTGTTGCTGGTCGCACTCAGCACGGCGTTATTGGCAATGCCGTTCAGAACTTTGCTTCCAGTTCAGATCGAGGAAGTATTCAAGCTCGAAGTTGAAGCACTCGGTTTACTACTAAGCATGATCGGCGTTGGCGCACTGATCGGGTCGTTGTTTATCGCCAGTTTGTCGAAGAACAACCATCGAGGTTGGGTGCTGCTTATAACGAGCATGTTATCGGGCGTAGCGATTCTCCTAGCAGCTGCCACAACGTCATATACCGTGGCTGTTGGAATAATGCTTCTACTCGGCCTCGGCGACTCAGGTCGAAGGGCGCTGAATTCATCGCTCATCATGGAACAAACCGACGATGAGCACCGTGGGCGCGTGATGGGCGTGTACATGATGAATTTTGGGCTGATACCACTAGGAGCATTGCCGCTTGGATTCATCACTGCGTCATTCGACGTCCGCCTAGCATTCGCAATCGCTGGTGGCGGGCTTCTGGCGGCGGCAATTGGTTACACGGTGTTCACTGACAAAGTTCGCCGACTTTAAGTCGTCTTCGATCGGAAGAGCGGCGTAAATATCTTTCTAGGTATCAGGGGGGCAAGTAAACTGCGATTCTTGTTCTGCTATCTCTACACCGTGCACTGATCTCTGAGTTCCTATCGACTATGCCAATTCAGGTACTAAGCGACGATCTTGCTTCCCGCATTGCCGCGGGTGAAGTGATCGAACGTCCGGCGTCGGTGGTCAAAGAGTTGGTCGAGAACTCACTCGACGCAGACTCAACGAGAATCGATGTCCACATAATGAGTGGCGGCGCACAGTCGATCACTGTGGTCGATAACGGGAATGGCATCCCTGCAGATGAACTCTCAGTTGCATTCGAACGTTTTGCTACGTCGAAAATCGATGAGTCGTCCGATCTTATTTCCATAGGTACTCTTGGGTTTCGTGGAGAAGCTCTGCCTTCAATATCCTCTGTCGCCAGAGTCGAAGCTATTTCGAAGCATGTGGCTTCGGGTGCAGGCGCCAAATATCTGGTTGATTTCGGGAAATCCAATGCGATAGAACCCGCAGGAGCTCCTCAGGGAACTCGTATAGAAGTCGTTGGACTCTTCAAAAATGTTCCAGCCCGACTCAAATTTCTCGGTTCGGCGGGTAGGGAACTATCTCGAATTCAATCAATGCTGGCTTCTCTTGCACTCGTCTACCCACATGTGGCGTTCAGCTTGTCTGCTGATGGACGAGAGCGATTGCGGACCATCGGGTCAGGGAAGCTCGTGGATGCTGTTTCCGGTGTCTATGGGGCGAAAGTTGCCGATCAGATGCTTGAGCTGGAGCCTGACGATTCCGCTGCGTTTTTTGTCGACGGGCTAGTAAGCTCGCCTTCGCTAAACCGTTCAAATCGTACTTATATGACCATATCCGTGAACGGACGATGGATTCAGTCACGTCGACTGTCGTACGCAATCGAACAGGCTTATCACGGCTTCCTACCCGAACGACGTTTTCCAATAGCCGTAGCAAGAATCAATACGCCGCTTGGCGATGTTGATGCAAACGTCCATCCTGCAAAAGCTGAGGTTAGATTCCTACGAGAAGATCTCGTCTACTCAGTAGTTCAACGAGCTGTCCGTGGCGTGCTTTCGGCGTCAGCACCAGTCCACGAACTCGGGGCAGGGCGCGCTTCCGGGTCTATAGGCCTTTTGAGAGCACCTGGTCGATCGGGAGATGATTCTACTGTTGGCAACATAGACGTCTCACGGTCAGCACCACAATCTCAAAATTCAGGATTCAGTCAGTGGCCCGATCCATCGGCCATGGTTGAGCAATCAAGGCTTCCAGAGACCAACGCGGAGCAAACCTCCGCATCAGCTGCCAGCACACCAAAAGAAACACTGCCGGTACTGCGTGTAATTGGGCAGGCGCACGAAACATATATTCTCGCTGAAGGCCCCGATGGTGTTTACTTAGTCGACCAGCACGCCGCCCATGAGCGTGTGATGTTTGAACGGGTGAGAGATCGATTCGATAAAAACGCTTCAGAATCACAACCTCTTCTAGAGCCAGCGACCATTGATATTGGCCCCGGGGCTATGGCCACAGTTCAAGAACATCTCGAAGATCTGAACCAAGTCGGTTGGGGTGTAGAAGAATTCGGTGCCAATAGTTTGATAGTGAGAAGCGTGCCTGCATCACTCGCCACCAGAGCCAGCGGAGATGGCGCAGGGCAGGTGTTCGTACGGGTTCTAGACGAACTCAACGAGGGTGGCACTGGTGAAACGTGGCGAAACAGAATGCTGGCAACTATCGCCTGCCATTCTTCAGTTCGCGCCGGGCAAATTCTCTCTACAGATGAATGTAAGGACCTGATTAGACAGCTTGAAAAAGCTGATCGACCTAATACCTGCCCGCACGGTCGTCCGACAATTATTCATCTGAATGTGAACGATCTCGAACGTGAGTTCAAGCGGCGCTAGTAGAGCGGGGCACCAGCGACACTGTGTCGAAACTCGTAGATCGAGTCTTGAGCTGCACCACACACGTAGACGGTCTTCATATCATCGCCACCGAACGCTAAATTCGCTGGGGCCCAGTCAGGCACGTGGTAAAGATCAAGCAGTTCGCCGCTAGAGCTCACATACGCAATTGCTCGAATTCCGGGTAGGGATTGGAGAATGTTGCCTTCCATATCGACAGCCATACCGTCGGGGTTTCCCGGCTCACGGAACCTTCGAACGAGTTGTTGGTCGAGAAGCATCCCGCCTTTATCGACGGTGAAAGCCACCAATCGTTGCGCTCTACTTTCAGACACGTAAACCTGAGTGCCGTCTACCGATACCGCAATACCGTTCGGATAAGCAAGCTCGTTGGCGAACGCACTTACTTTCCCCTCAGGCGTCACTCGATAGACAGGGCTGATAGCCGGATCGGGCTGAGGACGACGAATTGGGTCGGTAAATAGCAAATCTCCGTTTGGTAGGAAACAAAGATCGTTCGGACCACCCAGAGCAGTTCCTTCGTACTCGTCTACAAACACTTCAGACTTGCCAGATTTATCGATACGTAAGATCGCCTTCAGCTTGGCATCGGCAACGAACATATCCCCAGTGGAATTGAAAACCAATCCATTGGGACGACCACCAGTGCTCGCTACTTCAGTGATATCACCTTTATTGGATACTCGAAGAATTGCAGCGTCTTCGGCACTCACGAGGTGCAGTTGACCCGATGAATCGATCGCAGGCCCTTCCGGTCCACGAACACCAGATGTGAGGACGCGAAAATCGGGGGGAGTATTTGTTAGATCAAGTGTCATATCGTTAGGAAGAAGATTAGACCTCGCCCAGTCGAGGTACAACCGGGTCTTTCGAACATACTTACAGACTCTGATTGCGGCTTAAAAACACCAGCGGTAGAATGGTTGCGCACAAACCGACCGGTCGGTCGGTAAATTTGCGATCATCCCCAGATAATCAACGTGTCAGAATCTTCCACCCAACAGCGAACCCAAACTCGAGAACGCATTCTCGAAGCTGCTGAAACAGTATTCGCCGACAACGGCTACCACGACGCGTTGGTCGACGAAATTGGCAAGCGTACGTCGATGTCTAAGGGTGGACTGTACTTCCATTTCCCAAGTAAAGAAGATCTTTTCTTTGCTGTGATGGATCGTTTGGCGAACAAATTAGTACGTCGAGCGGAAAAGGCAGCTGCAAGTGCTGATACTCCGCTCGAAGCCGCGGAAGCCGCACTTGATGCGGTGCTTTCTGCACTTTCTGTGCAAAAACGGCTAGCTCGACTCCTAATCACTCAGGGCTACAGCATGGGCAACGCTTTTGAAGCAAAACGTGCCGAGATGTTTGATCGTTTTGCTGGAGTCATCAAGCAACGTCTAGATGAAGCTGGAAAAGCAGGGCAAATAGGCAAAATCGACACTGATCTGGCGTCCAGGGTCTGGCTTGGAGCCGTCAACGAAGTGGTAGTGCACTGGCTTTTCTCAGCTGGACCTACCCCCAAGCAAGCCGCACCCGAACTCAAGAAATTTTTAGTTCAATCAGTCCAACCAGTGCCAACTTCAGTCACTAGTGCCATCAGTGAAGGTAATTCATAGTGACCGATACCGCTTCTCAATCTCGAATTCCCGGTTGGCAGAGACTCGCTTTATTTCTTGAGGCAATCAAATTCGAGCACTCGGTGTTCGCACTCCCATTTGCGATCCTAGCCGCGTTTCTCTCAGCAAGTGGCGTACCCGACTGGTTGGATCTCCTATGGGTTCTAATTGCAATGGTCGGTATGCGTACGTTTGGAATGGCGGCAAATCGCCTTATCGACGCTGAAATCGATGCCCGGAATCCCCGTACAGCAACACGAGCAATTCCCGCCGGAACGATCAGTCGTAAGGCAATGCTTTTGTATATGGCCGTCGCAGGCTTGGTATTCGTTGCGGCAACATCGCAGCTCGACCCCGTTACATGGGCACTTGCCCCGATTCCGCTCGCAGTGATGATCGGCTATCCGTACTTGAAACGATTTACGTGGCTTGCACACTTCGGAATGGGTGCCGTCTATCTAATCGTCCCGCCGGCGGTATCACTGGCATTGACTGGAACAATGCCGCTGGGGTTCGTGATCATTGGTATCGGGTCAATGGCATGGGTAGCTGGATTCGATGTTCTCTATGCGACTGCTGATTACGAAGTTGATCGCAAACAAGGATTGCACTCGGTTCCTGCAAGGTTCGGCATACCCGTAGCCCTGATTATTTCCCGATTGCTGCACGCCTCGGCGGTGATACTGCTGGCGGTTGCGGGAGTAGTTCTCGAAGCAAGCGCGTTCTACTCGTTTGGAGTCATCGCAGCTGCTGTTCTGCTCGCATACGAGCAATCGCTTGTTTCATCTGATGATCTTTCTAAGCTGAATATGGCGTTTTTCACGATGAACGGAGTGATCGCCGTGGTATTTGGAACATTCGTAGTGATTGGTGAGGTGATCTAGTGGGCGTTTACGTATTAGGAATTGCCGGAGCAAGCGGTGCGCCATATGCACGTCGTGTTCTCGAGCAAATGCTGTTAGCTGGTCACGATGTGAAAGCAGTGATTACTGATGCTGGTCGAAAAGTGCTGGAAGTAGAAGAGAATCTTGTGCTTACTGGCAATACTGAAGCCGACACACCGTCGGTTCTCGCTTGGGCTCAGGTGAATGATTTTTCTGGCACATTTGAGCTGTATCACCACAAGGATGTAGCTGCCCCAATCGCATCAGGATCATTCCCGATAGACGGTATGGCAGTGGTGCCGTGCTCTGGTGGGACTCTTGGGCGAATCGCACATGGCATCTCGAACGGGCTGCTCGAACGAGCCGCAGATGTGTGCATGAAAGAACGGCGCCGTTTGGTTTTGGTACCCCGCGAAATGCCACTCAGCCTCATCCACCTACGCAATATGACTGCAGTTACCGAAGCAGGAGCAATCGTGCTCCCAGCTTCGCCGGGCTTCTATCACAACCCGACTGGCATCAGCGATTTGATCGACATGGTGGCAGGGCGAATCCTGGCATCGCTCGGTATCGAATCGTCGGTGATGAAACCTTGGCTTGGCCCTGAACCATCGTCTTACTCCGAAGAAGGAATTCAATAAGTGGCGTTCACTGATCTTCAATCGTTCCTTAAGCTTCTAGAAAAAGAAGGCGAACTTCATCGAGTAACCGAAGAAGTTGATGCCGAACTCGAAGTCACCGAAATTGCCACTCGAGCCGTGAAGGAAAATCTTCCTGCGCTTCTATTCGAGAACGTAAAGGGTTCAAAGTATCCACTGGTGATCAACTCCATGGCGTCCATGCGACGTATCGAGCTGGCACTTGGTCGTCCCGCCGAAGCGCTTGGAGAAGATATCGTCCGGTTCATGGAAGATGTGAACCCTCCGAACCTTGGGGCGTTCTGGCGCAATCGGAAAACTGGATGGCGTCTGTTAAAGATTCGTCCAAAAAACACACGACGCGCCATGGTGCAGCAAGTCGTTGAAGAACCTCGCCTCGATCAGCTTCCAATTTTGAAATGCTGGCCGGAAGATGGCGGACGATTCTTCACTTTGCCTCTCGTAATGAGCAGAGATCCTCAAACCGGCGCCGGCAACATGGGCATGTACCGAATGCAGATGTACGACCAGCGAACTACTGGAATGCACATGCAGATCCAGAAGGGCGGCGGATTTCATTACCAGAAGGCCGAGAAGCTGGGGCAACCCCTAGAAATGGCAGTCGCGGTCGGTGGGGACCCTGCGCTGATTCTTGCCGCAATCATGCCGCTGCCTGAAGGTCTCGACGAGGTAGCGTTCTCAGGGATTGTCCGTGGACAGCGGACTCCTATGACGAAGGCCAAGACGATCGACATGAAGGTGCCAGCGCACGCTGAATTTGTATTTGAAGGTGTGTTGCGACCCCGAGTTCGAAGGCTAGAAGGTCCTTTTGGCGATCACTTCGGTCACTACTCGGCCGCCGGGGATCATCCTGTATTCGAAATTACGAAGATGACACATCGTAAGAACGCTATTTATCCAGCTACTGTGGTCGGACGTCCTCCGCAGGAAGATCGATACCTAGGAGATGCAGCACAGCTTGCCCTTACGCCACTCGTAAGCCTCATACGGCGCGAAGTGAAAGATATGTGGGCGTACTACGAAGCCGGATTCCACAACCTATTGGTGGTTTCTGTCGATCCTAGATACCAACGTGAGCCGATCAAAACGGCTCTTGGTTTACTGGGTGAAGGTCAACTTTCGTTGACGAAAAACCTTGTACTCGTTGGTCCCGATGTGAATCCTCGTGATTACGGTCAAGTGATGCAAGCTATTCGTAGAAACTTCGATCCAGAACAAGATTTTCACCTGATCGCTCGCACAGCTGCCGACACTCTGGACTTCACCGGAGAGGCGCTGCACAAGGGCTCAAAAATGATTCTTGATGCAACTGGAGGCCCGCTTGGCGAAGGTTCGCCTACTGCGGTCGCTCTTCCTGCGAACATCAACACGTTCGCGCCGGGAATCACGAAGCACCGGCTCGTGGGTAAAACGATGCTGGTGGTACAGACAACGGGTTCAGGTAGAGAAGCTGTTCAGAAGCTTGTCGATAACCCGTTACTGGGCAGCGTAAAGATCGTTGTCGCTGTTTCGGCCGATGTCGATATTGATGATGATGAAAACTTGCTGTGGGGAATATTTACTCGGTTCGATGCCGTTCTCGACGTGATGTTCTCACGATCTGAATTTAGAGGCCTAGCACCGGTCTACTCCGGCGTTCTAGGTATCGATGCAACTTGGAAAGAGGGATACCAGAAACCGCTGGTTATGGATCCTGATGTAGTGAAGAAAGTGGATTCCAAATGGTCCCAATACTGGAAGTAGCAGATCCCAACCTCAAGGCGGAACTGAATCTTTCTGACAAACGCCTTTTTCCAATTTGGGACAAAGTGCAGGCAGGCGAGCGTCTTTCGACTTCAGAAGGCGTGACTCTGCTTGAAACCGACGATCTCGCTGGGGTTGGTCGCATGGCCGATTTCGCGAAGAAGCGAGTTACAGGCGACAAGGTTTACTTTGTGCTCAACCGGCACGTGAACCCGACAAATATCTGTGTACTTAGCTGCAAATTCTGCGACTTCGCCAAGAAACCCGGCGACAAAGATGCCTATGAGATGTCGATCGAGGAAATACTCGATCACGTCGATGAAGACATCCACGAGATTCACATTGTTGGCGGGCATCACCCAACATGGCCATTCGAGTACTACGTCGAGATGGTCAAAGCCATCCACGAAAAGGCACCCCACGTCCAGATCAAAGGCTTCACAGCCTCGGAAATCGACTACTTCCAGCGTCGCTGGAAAGTATCTCCAGAAGAATCGCTGGCGATATTGAAAGAAGCCGGTCTGCAATCGATGCCCGGTGGGGGAGCTGAAGTGTTCTCATCACGAGTCCACAAAATTCTTCTCCCCGGCAAAGCAAACGCCGACCGATGGGCTGAAATCCACAAAACTGCGCACCGTATGGATATTCCTACGAACTGCACACTGCTCTACGGGCACATCGAATCATTTGAAGAGCGAATCGAACACCTTGTTCGGCTTCGCAATATTCAAGATGAGACTGGCGGCTTTTTGGCTTTCATCCCACTTGAGTACCAGGTTGGAATGACCAAGCTTCGACCTCGCCACACGCCAGCCATGGACGATCTGAAGATGATCGCTGCTGCAAGGCTGATGCTCGACAACATCAAGTACATCAAGAGCTACTGGGTGATGCTTGGTGCTGCAACTGCCAGCATAGGTCTCAACTTCGGTGCGAACGACCTCGACGGAACAATCGGTAAAGAACGTATCGCTCACGCCGCATTGGCTGAATCTCCTGCAGGTCAGGCAAGAGAATCGATGGCTTCTTCAATTCGAGATGCCCGCCGTATTCCGGTTGAACGTGACGCTCTCTACAACGAGATCAAGGTTTATGACCACTAATCAACCTGATTCTCAACTGCTCAAAGTTGGGCACATGACGTATCTGAATTCGGAAGTTTTCTATCGAAAGCTCTCTTCAGATGCTTGCGAACTCGTCGCGCTGCCACCACGAGCGATGGCTGCCGCCGTCGAGAGTGGTGAATTACAGGCTGGCCCGCTCCCAATCGCGGAAGTTCATCGACTTGGCGACAAAATACGCTCGCTCGGAAACATGGGCGTTGCGTGTACCGGGGCGGCTCTCAGTGTGTTCCTGTTCTCGCACAAACCTGTCAAAGAGCTATCAGGCACAAACATCGCTGTGACATCTCACACGGCAACATCGATTCAGCTTTTGCGTGTGCTATTTTCCGATTTATGGTCTATGTCAGATCACAGCTTTGTAGAAATGTCAGACGACCATTCCGCCGCGCTGGTAATTGGCGACCCTGCATTAAAAACGCTCGCATCCGGAACCTATGAATACTCATACGATCTCGGTTCAGCTTGGCAAACTCTGACAGGCTTGCCGTTCGTGTTCGCCGAATGGGTTGTTCGCTCCGATGCTCCAGCCGATCTTGTAGAAGCTTTCGAACGATCGTTGATCGAAGCGACACGAATTGGCGTGGAATCTGTCGAAGAGATAAGCCGACTCAGGTCTGACGAATCAATGTCAGAATCCGACGTTGCAACCTACGTCAGAAATTTTTCTTACTTCTTTGGGCCTGACGAGCGATCGGGTCAACGAGAATTCAAACAACGACTCAGCAAGCTGCCTGAATGGCGACCAGCCGTGTCGGCAGCTAACGAAACATCAGAAACAAGGGCGGTTTCGGCTTCGTAATCGAAAGTCGATCAGAAGAAACAATGCTTCAGCAAATCACTGAAAAAGTATTCTCGGGAAAACGAATCACAAGCGAAGAAGGCCTGTGGTTGATGCAGGAAGCGGAACTACTTGATCTTGCTCCGCTCGCTGAATACTGGCGTCAAAGTCACAATCCGAACAACGCCGTCTCGTACGTTATCGACACGAATCTCAACTACACAAACTTGTGCGATGCCTACTGCTCGTTCTGTGCTTTCTACCGAACCGATCCCAACGATCCATCGGCGTATACCTACACCGTCGAGCAGATCATGGACAAGATCGAACGTGCTCGTAAAAACGGTGTTCGAACGGTTCTCATGCAGGGTGGGCTGAACTCCGAACTCCAACTCGACTACTACACCGAGATGGTCAGCGAAACGAAGAAGCGATTCCCTGATGTAACTCCACACTACTGGTCAGCCCCTGAAATCGTTCGAATGAGCGAAGTTTCGGAATTGAACTATGAACAGGTGTTCCAGGCTCTCTGGGACGCCGGGCAGCGTTCTATGCCCGGCGGTGGCTCGGAGATCCTCTCCAACGAAGTGAAAGCCACTGTGTCGAGGTTCAAACCTAAAGACACTGTCGCCCAGTGGACCGAAGTTCACGAAGCCGCCCACAAAGTAGGGCTTAAAACAACCGCCACGATGATGTACGGCCACGTCGAGAAAGATCGCCACATAATCGAATCACTCGAGCATATTCGCGGTGTTCAAGATCTCGCACTCAAGAACGGGAATGATGGTGGGTTCACTGCGTTCATTCCGTGGTCTTACAAGAAGGACAACACGGCACTTGCCAAACTGGTAGACGATGAAGCGGGGCCAAACCAGTACCTGAGGATCATCGCTATCTCACGCATCATGCTAGATAACGTCCCTCACATTCAGGCATCTTGGTTCTCAGAAGGTAAAAAGACCGGCCAAATCGCACTTCGCTTTGGTGCAGATGATTTCGGTGGGACGCTGTTTGACGAGAACGTAATGCTCGCAGCTGGCTTCTATAACCGAACTACCGAGAACGAAGTGCGCGAGATGATTTCAGAGGCGGGGTACTCGCCAATACAACGGCTTACAAATTACGAACTAGTCGTAGGCTCAGGAGCTGAGCTGGCGTCGACCAAATAGATATCGCATCATTTGCGATCGTAGAAGAACCCGAATCACCATGACTATCAACGACAACAACATTACTTTTGGCCACAGCCCCGACGCCGACGACGCTTTCATGTTCTTCGCTATGGAAGAGAAGATTGTTGAAATACCGGGCTACTCGATCTCTCATCACATGGAAGACATCGAATCGCTGAACGTCCTTGCCGCAACAGGCAAACTTCCAGTAACTGCAATCTCTGCGGCGCGATATCCAGATGTCGCCGAACACTACCGCATCATGTCTTGCGGGTCATCTATCGGACGAAATTACGGCCCTATGGTCGTTTCCGTCGATCCAATGACTGAAGCTGACCTCGAAGGCAAAACTGTTGCAGTGCCTGGTCGATTTACCACCTCGTGGCTATTGTTCCAAATCTTTGGACCTAAAAACTGCACACCACTGTTCGTAGATTTCGATGATGTTGGCCCTGCGGTAACAGAAGGCCGTGCCGACGTCGGAATATTGCTGCACGAAGGCCAGATTCTTTACGAAAAGCTTGGGTTCCACGGAATCATGAGTCTTGGTGAGAAATGGCATGAAGCGACCGGGCTTCCAATCCCGCTTGGTGTCGATCTTGTTAGCCGCCACATTGGTGAAGAGCTCGCCCAGACAATTGCTGACGCCTCGTTGGCAAGCATCAACTACGCACGGGCCAATGAAGACGATGCACTTAAGTACGCACTTGGCTTTGGCAGAGGCATCGACCCCGCAGACGGTAAAAAGTTCGTTCGAATGTATGTGAACGAAGATACCGTCGATATGGGGCAAGAGGGCAGAAGCGCTCTTGAAAAACTGTTCTCTATGGCAGTTGAACGTGGAGTTCTCGCAGAACTTCCTGAACTAGACATCATCCAAGCGAATTAAGAGTTAAACATGACAGCCCACGTTAGTTAGTGGGCTGTTGTTACTGATCTCAGGACGAGAGCTATTCGAGGATCTTCTCAAGATCGGTCAGCGTGAACGGCTTAGGCATAAATGCATCAGCCCCAAGCGCCATAAGGCCGTCTAGTTCGGCTGGCTGAGCATGTGCGCTCATAACGATCACTCGATCAGGGCGTTTGTAGTTACCTTTGCGTAGTTCTCGTAGCACTTCGTAGCCGTCGACTTTAGGCATCATCAAATCGAGCAGGAGAGTTCCAAATTTTTGCTCTTCGAGTGCCTTCAGGGCTTGCTCGCCATTAAAAGCGGTTACAACTTCGGTAATGCCCAATTCCTCAAGCATTGCGATTACAGCATCGCGAGTTGCCGCATCATCTTCGGCTATCAGCACTAATTCTGCTCCTGAACCCATAAATTACCTAAATGGGCTTGTTGGCGACTTTGCCAATTAAGATCACGTAATTTGCAATTATGGCTAAATCCCAACGCACTGGCATGTGGAAATACACCATTATTTGCAGTAATACGCACTTAGCCCTCTATTTGTTTTCGACATGAACTAGTCGAAAAGAGCGTTTTTTAACTGTTCCAGCTTGAACGGTTTCGAGAGAATCTTGTCTACCCCAACGTCGTCCAGATGCTGGTCATTGAAAGGGTTGGCATGCCCGGTCATCAAAACAACTCGATCCGGTCGCTTGATGTCAGGATCTTTTCGAATTGCCTCGAGGATTTCCATCCCGCTGATACTAGGTAGAACAAGATCAACCAATACCAGATCAGGCGAAAGCGACTTCAATCCTTCGATTCCTTTGGCGCCATCTTCTGCAAAATGCACGTCGTAGTCACCCAGGAAATCTAAGCCTGCGTCTACGGCGTATCGAATCGATTCTTCATCGTCGATCACCAGAATTCGAGTTTTTGCTTGTTCGGTCAATTGCCTGACACTGTAGTCTGCTTGTATTGCGAACGGTGGATTGCCGCAATGAATCGCTTCGCCGGAAGTATACGTTTACTAGAGACGAATAAAAGATCGGTGAACACTCCGCACTCTTGGAATAGTCATTTCGATCCGAATTAACACCAACATTTCATAGGAAGTCGCCACTTGAGGCAAAATCCGAACCAGCGTCAATCATTCTCCGCCAGCATTAGTGGATCACCTGCAACGAGTGTAATTGCAGGGCTAAACATCCTCTTTTTTCTCGGTGTACTACTTACTGGCGGTGCTGGCACAAAAAATTTGCTCGATTGGGGCGCTAAATACGGACCCTACATCGCAGAAGGTCAGTACTGGCGGTTGGCACTTCCAATGTTTTTGCACGTTGGTTTCTTCCATCTGCTAACTAATCTTTTCGGGTTGGTGATATTTGGTTCGATGGTGGAACGAATATTCAAAACTCGAAATTTCGTTGTCGTCTACCTAACCGCCGGCATCATGGGCAACGTCATTAGCTATTTGGCAGGCCCGAACCCCGGTGTGGGCGCCAGTGGAGCCGTATTCGGTGTGTTTGGGGCGTTCGGTGTTTATCTGTTGCTCAACCGAAGAGCTCTCGGACAACAGGGCCGCCAGCAATTGACCTCTATAGGTCTGATAGTCGGGATTAACGTCGTATTGGGGCTAACTACTTCTGGTATCGACAATGCAGCGCATATGGGTGGCCTTCTTGCGGGAGGATTAGTCGCATACCTAATCGCCCCACGAGAACGACTATTTTCCGTCGAGACGCCGTTCAATTTTGGAACGCCGCGACTCGCGATGAGAACTGGTCCTCAACCGGGGTCAAGAGTTGTGCTGGCGATCGCCGTAATTCTTGTCTTGGCCAGTGCCATAACTTGGTACGTAAGTGGGACTTACGAAACCAACATCCTTGGTCAAAAAATCCCCGGATAACCTTTCGATTTACGCTGCTTGATTCGATCAGATGTATACTCTAGGCACTGCTTTTAATTGATATTGAGTATCAATAAGGAGAATGTGCACGATACCCGCCGACACAGCTCAAATAATCGAGACTAGCCTGATCACTGCTCTGGAAGATCGCGGTCTGCGCAAAACGACTGCCCGAGCTGCTGTTACCCAGCGAATCGAACTCGCTGGCGACGCCTTCACTGCTGAGCAACTGTGTAGAGAATTACCAGAGGTTGGCAGAGCAACGGTCTATCGCACGATCAGGCACCTGGTCGATGCAGGAGCACTTTGCAAACTGCCGATTCTCGATGGCGCTCCCATGTACAGCGTTGCGAGAGTTGAGCACCACCACCACACAATATGTTCTCGTTGTGGCGCTGTCGGTGAGTTTCGCCACAGTACAGTCGAGCGCGTAATGCGATCACTCGAAAAAGAGATCGACGGCGATATTGTGGGCCACAGAATGGAAATATTCATCACCTGCAACCAGTGCCTTGCAGCTATTGCCGAAGGTGAATCTCATGACTAACGACGAGACTCAGACGCCGCTAGCATTCTCGGACTCAATTGATACTGAATCTCAAAAAGTCTCAAGTCATGATGGCCAGTTACTGAGGCCTGATGAAATCCCGATTCGATTCGATGAAACATGGTTCAGCTATAACTCTGAGCCAGTTGTTCGAGATATTAATTTTTCAATCACCCCGGGTGAGTTTGCTGCAATACTTGGCCCCAATGGCTCAGGTAAAACAACTCTGATGAAACTGGCTTTGGGCTTGCTCAAACCAACGTCGGGTCAAGTGCTGTTATTCGGCGAACCAGCCGAGAGTTTCACCGACTGGCACCGTGTCGGCTACGTCCCTCAACGTACTCAGGCAACAGAATCGAGATTCCCCGCTTCGGTGCGTGAGATCGTAAATTTCGGATCGTACGCAGGGTTCAACCCTCTAGCGATTTTCAAACGAAAGAATACTTCCAGAGTTGACGAAGCAATGGAAATGGCCGGGATTCAGCATCTCGCCGAGAGAAGAGTTTCCGATCTTTCAGTAGGGCAACAGCAGCGAATGCTGATCGCTCGATCACTCGTCCGACGTCCTGATCTGCTGGTGATGGACGAACCTGTGGCCGGTGTTGATGCTGCGGGTGAAGAACAGTTTCACTCGATGGTTCGACGCCTAAATCGTGAACTGGGCATAACTATTGTGATGGTGTCGCACGACATCGGGGCAGTAATGCGTGAGGCGACCACTTGCGCCTGTGTAAACGGCGATATCGTATTTCACGGTCCTGTGCACCAACTCGATGCTCAAGCACTTTCAGGTCTATATGGCTTCCCTGTGGACGTGCTCATGCACGATCCGGAGCACACCCACAGGTAATACAGATGCCAGAGATTTTTCAATACGAATTCATGAACCGAGCAATTATTGCTTCGGTGTTAGTTGGCGCTACAGCCCCAGCTTTCGGTGTATTCCTCGTTCTGCGCCGACTCTCGTTGATTGCCGACACGCTTTCTCACGTTGCGCTTGCTGGAGTCGCAATTGCCTTACTCACCAAAACATTTGCTCCTGCGGTGGCATTGATCGCAACTACAGGAGCTGCGGTCTCAATCGAAGAGCTTCGCATGCGCCGACTTCTACCCGGCGACGCTGCACTGGCCGTGTTCCTCTACGGCGCGCTGGCGGTGGCGGTAGTGCTGATCAGCATTGCCGACGGATTCAACAGCACGTTATTTTCGTACTTGTTTGGCAGTGTGTTGACAGTCACTCAAACCGATCTGTGGTGGATGGCGGTTCTCGCAGTAGTTATTACTCTGTTTATGTTGATGTTCAGCTCCGAACTCGCCCAGATCACGTTCGATCCCGATCTAGCGCGAATCAATGGTGTCCGAGTACATCTATTGAATCTAGGACTTGCAGTTCTGACGGGAGCAACTATTACCGTTTCAATGCGAGTCGTTGGAGTGCTTTTAGTCGGAGCACTTATCGTTATTCCAGTGTTGATAAGCCTGAGAATTACGAAGGGGCTAACACGAACGGTAATCGCTGCATCGCTGACCGGCGTGGTAGTCGCTGTAATCGGAATGGTTATTGCGTACTACGCCGATGTCGCACCGGGCGGAAGCGTTGTTCTAACTGCGATAACCCTGTTGATCATCGCTGAAACGGGAGCGTTCGTGAATCGAATACGTAATCGCAACGGCCAACAGATAGCAGTTGTAGATCATGCCCACGCCCATGAATCGCATGCACACGGTGTCGA
This sequence comes from Chloroflexota bacterium, assembly GCA_018650845.1. Taxonomy (GTDB): domain Bacteria; phylum Chloroflexota; class Dehalococcoidia; order Lucifugimonadales; family Lucifugimonadaceae; genus Lucifugimonas. The sequence goes on from JABIFF010000008.1 coordinate 360,326, forward strand.
TGATCAGGCCGACCATGATCACGACCAGCACTCACATCGCTAGGAAAATCTAGACGGCTTTTTCCGCGTCCTGTGTGCTCGGTGGTTTAGCCAGAAGAAAACTTCCTATTGAAACAACCAGCAATCCAATAGTTATAAGAAACATCAGGTTGTACTTGCCTGTTGAATCGAAGATCAACCCGGCCATGATCGGCCCCAGAAGTATCGGTATCGAAATCGCCATCCGGGTGAGTCCCATGATGCTGCCGAACTGTTTCAGTCCGAACATATCGAAGATGACTAACGGTGTGAGTGCTCCTACTCCGCCCATTCCGAGCCCGAATACCACGATCGCTCCCCAAGCAACCCACGATCCGCCGGCAACTAGCAAAACCGACAATCCTATTCCTTGCAGCACCATTATCACGATGAAAGAAATTCGTGCGGTTATCGATTCACTAAGTCGTCCAAAAATAAGCTTGCTCGAACCAGCGAAAATCGCCAGTACAACCATCATCGTCGCTGCGATCCCACGAGTAAATCCAACCTGCTCTAAGTGAGGGATCATCTGACTTACAACACCGGTTCGAACGAACTGCTGCAGAGTCATTCCAATCACCAAGAACCAGAATGTTGAAGTGCGAAGGGCTGCTGAGACCGACATCCCGCCCTTAAGCCCCGATTTCTCTTGTTCCGATATTTCAGATGGCGCCCAGCGCTTTCGTTGCTCTTTTATTACGTCACCGGCGTTATCTCTGATAACTAGCAATACGAGCATTGCCATCCCGATGAGAGCGATACCCATCAAGCCCCAAGTCCAACGCCAGCCAACGAATCCGATTAGCCCAGCAATTATCGGTACCGCAATACCACTGCCGATATTGTTTCCGGAAGTGACAATTCCCATCATTCGACCACGAGCTTTAGGGAACCACGTCAACACAAGTCGTCCAGCCGGCATCATGGTGGCGCCTGGTGTTCCTGCAAACATGATTCCGCTGAACAAGTAAAACTGCCAGAGCTCGGTCATTATCGAACGAAGCAGAAACGCAATTGCTACGAGAATGATCGAAGCAGCCATCGTCCACTTCGCCCCGAATCGATCCATTAAATTTCCAACGATGGGCGAAAGGAAACTGGTCACTACGCCGATACTCAGAGCAACGTTCACCTGAGTTCGAGACCAACCAAATTCTTCTTCAAGCGGCTCGATGAAAAAGCCAAAAGTGAACTGAACCGTTCCTAAGATTGCTCCGATAGATAAAGCCGAAACACCGATAACGTACCAACCGCGATAAATGCCCTTCGCTGGGATCGAATCAGAGATCTCGGAATCGTATTCAGGTGGCGAACTGGTGATATCTATTCCTCGTGGTCAAAATATTAAAACGGGGCGATGGTTAAAACTATGTGCCGTGACACAAGGCGAGATGTTACGCCTCGCCCGATGGCGGTGTTGCATCACTGTCGTTGATCAACACTCGAACTATGCTCATCGATTGCGTAATATGCATCCAAATCTTGATGAGACGCATCTAAAAACTTCCACACGACAAACACCATCGACTATGAGGAGATCACAGTGACTTCCGAGCACGGACAGAACTCACAAGGCAACGTAATACCAGAAGTCCCCGAACAGGCAGGGAAGATCCTTTCTCAGTTCGCTGGTTATGTTGGTTTCAAAACAATCGAAATGGGACTGGCGAACGGGCTGCTCGAAGCGCTCAATAGCCACCCCCGATGGACTATCTGCCGACGAACTGGCCTCTGCGGCCGGCACAGAGGCGTTCTACACGGGAGTCTGGGCAAAGTCAGCCTACGGTGCGTCACTCCTCGAACTGAACACTGAAGGCAAGTATGTTCTCGCACCACATATGGATAAATTGCTTCTGAATCCTGAGTTCCCGGGCTATGTCGGCGGCATCATCAACGTATTCAAGCAACCTGAAATGTTTGATAGCTTCAATGCCAATCTGCCGACCGGCAAGCGAACTTGGTGGGACGAAGTCAGTCCTGAATTCATTCAGGGAGTTAGCGGAACTGGAGCGCCGTTCTACAACAGGCTTATTCCGGGTGGGCTTGCTCAGGTTCCGGATCTTGTCGAAAAACTCGAAACAGGTGCTTCAGTACTTGAACTTGCAAGCGGAGCAGGGCGCGGCTTGGTGAAACTGGCTGCCCAGTATCCGAACGTGTCGATTACCGGCCTCGATGGCGATGCACATTCAATCTCGCTCGCTAAAGATCGAGTAGCTGACGCAGGCCTTTCGGACAGAGTCGATTACTTACAGTCGACCCTCGAAGATCTAAGTGAAGAAGACAAATACGACTTCGTCTTTATAAATATTTCGATGCACGAAGCTCGAGATATCGATTTGGCGACCAAAAACATTCGTAACGCACTGAAGCCCGGTGGAATCTTTGTGATCTCCGACTTCCCGTTCCCTGATGGACACGAAGGATTGCGAACCGTCCCTGCGCGAGTAATGAGCGGAATTCAGTACTTCGAAGCACAGATCGATGATCAGCTGGTTTCGACCGAAACGTTTGTGAAACTACTTCAAGACCAAGGATTTAGCGGCGTTGATTCTTTCATCATCAGCCCTGTTCACAACGTGATCTACGGCACGAAGTAAGTAACAAGAATTCAACAAAAAGCGGTCGACGACTTAGGTTGTCGACCGCTTTTTTTTTCTCGCGTCTATTCGTTCGTCAATTCGGCTATAGCGATGCCGCTCTCGCCAGCGACCGAGTACAGCAGGTAAGTTCGGCTGCCATCGATGAACAACGCCGGATCCCTCAGCTGATTCACAGGACCGTCGATTAATCCTCGTTTTGATGGTTCACGCGTACTGTCTGCGCCTTCCCAATCGAATTCGGGCGACAGAATGTCTAGTGGCTCCGAAACCTTCCACTTCGACCAATCTTCGGAAAGATCGATTGTGGATAGGCGTATTCGTTCGGGCGAGTCACCAACTACGGTGAAGTAGACACTGAGTAGGCTGCCTTCCACACGGACAGCGGAATGACGCATATTGCTGTTGAACAGGGTAGGGCCTTCTTCGAAATCGGATATTCCGTTTCGAGACCGATAGAAAACTCCCGGCATGCCGATCGCATAGTGAAATCCACTCCATTCGAACACTCGCCAGTATGGATTGCCTAAGAGTTCAGATTCTGCCTTGAAATCAACTCCGTCGGTGGAAAGAGCGACTCTCGTGTATTGCTCGCCGCCTTGCCCTGTCGATGTGTCCGACCCGTGGTAATACATTCGAATTCGTCGTTCGTCGTGATCGACATGAACATCAGGCGATGCAATGTGCCCATTGAAATGCGAATCAGCCAGATCGAGCGTGCCCGCAGCGTGCATCTTCCATGGCCCTGAGATTTCATCGGCGTAAGCGAGTCGAATGTACTTGCCGTCGTGATGCCCAAAGTACAAGTAATACTTGCCGAACGGACTCGCTATCCAATCTGGCACTTTGATCAGTGATGGTCCATTTATGTTGTCGCCCATTCGGTCATCCATATGTGGCCTAATAAGGGGGTTATTTGGCAGGCGTACAACTTTGCTTACATGTGATCTTGAATCAGATGACAATCTGCGAACCCCTTACCCAACTAGACGATGAATTGCGCAAGCATACGCGAGGAGCGAACCCCATACGGACTAACGAACTGGCCATACAGTCATGTGCTCTTTGGTGGACAGGGGAGAGTTGAGCTGGCTCATCTACACCGTAAGGCATTTTCTGATGCGGCCCTCAACGAGTTCGACCCTCAACACCGACCATGAATCAGTAATCGAAGTTCTGTTCAAATCAATTAATCCTCATAAGAACTTCGCGGGATCAGTCTTTTGTCCTTATGTGGGATCGTAGACCTTTATGAAAGTGAATTATTTCACAAGGGATCAGGCATCTTCGCCGGGTTGGCATGTGGGTTGGGTGGACGTAGTGGTGGTCTTTTGCACGTGTAGTGGACGTTTAGCTCAGAGCTAGCAGCGTTTCGTTGTTGTGGGTTGGAGTGATGTAGCGGTGTCAGACGGGAGTTCCGTCTGTCATTCGTCATGCTTCAATCGAACAAGGGGACCATGATGGTTTTGAAGGTAACCCGGCGTGATGTACTCAAAGTAGGAGCTGCCGCAGGCGCATTGACCGCCGCCAGTTCGCTTTTCGTTGGACGCATGAGCACGATACGTGCGGTAGGTGCTCCAAAGCCCGATCTCCAACTAACTCCTGTCGAAGAATGGGTACCAACCACTTGCTGGATTGGTAAACAGGATTGCGGCATGCTCGCTCGCAAGATCGACGGGCGCGTGGTCAAGTTCGAAGGCCACCCAGCCAACCCACGTAACCAGGGAACACTTTGTCCAAAGGGTCAGGGGCAAATCGCTGCTCTGTACGATCCTAATCGAGTGAAAACCCCGTTGGTTCGAACCAATGCTAAAGGTGTTCAAGGCAAATTCCGTAGCGCCAGTTGGGACGAAGCTCTCGGCATTGTCGCTGATCGAATGAACGAAGTTCGTAAGCGTGATCCTCGCCTACTAATCTGGCAAAAGGGTCGAAGTAAGGCAAAAGCGTTCTACGACACAGCGTTCGTGAATGCATCCGGTGCAACGAAGCTTCATCACGGAGCATTCTGTTCAGACGCCGGCTACCGTGCTCTTGAGTACACCGTTGGAACCCACGCGGTGATGAACCCCGATTTCAAGCACACCAATTACCTAATTTCTTGGGGATGGAATATCACCAATGCGGGTGGTAACAAGACGTGCTGGCTGACGTGGAATCAGCAACTTGGTGAAGCCAAGAAACGCGGAATCAAGGTTACCCACATTGATCCTCGACAGAGGCCTGCGGGTCCACACGCCGATGAATGGGTTCCGATCAGACCTGGTACCGACCTCGCACTAGCACTTGCTCTGTGCAACCTCGTGATCAAAAGCGGCACGATTGACGAGCCGTACCTCAAAGAGTTCACAAACTCTGCTTACCTCGTGAAAGAGGACGGCACTTACTTGCGCAAAGGCGAGGGTGACGAGGCGAAGGAACAGGTTTGGGATCAAGCCAGTATTGGTCCGATGGATTTCGGTAAATACGGTAACGACCCTGCACTCACCGGCGAATACACCGTCGATGGCGAGAAGGTAAAACCTGCTTACCAGATGTTCAAAGAGCACGTGGCTCAGTACACCGCCGAGTGGGCAGCCGACAAGTGTGGCGTAGACGTGAAGCAGATTCTTCAAATTGCGAAGGACCTTGCCGACAACGCCAACATCGGGGCTACTCACATCGTTGATGGTGTCGAAATTCCTTATCGACCAGTTGCCATCATGACGTACCACATCTCGCAGACCGAGCTGGGATTCCAGCAGGTTCGTGCGCAGACGATGCTCATGATGCTCATGGGAGCGATGGGTGCAGTCGGTGGAACCATGTCGGACTTCACGTGGAAGATCCACAAAAACTTTGAAGGCCTCGACAACATTTCGATTACAGATGAACCGAACATTTATCTGAAAAATTCGAAGTTCTACCCGATCAACTCAAATAACTCTTCAGTTGTTGCTCAGGTGATGACCGATCCGGACCCGAAAGCAAACTACGGCGTGGACTACACACCTGAGGTTTGCATCATCCACATGGCGAACCCTATGACTTCGTTCCTGTCGCAGAAAGATATCTACGACGGTTATATGAAGTTCAAGTTTGTCGCTGTGATTGATCCGTGGATGTCTCACACTGCCGATTTGTTCGCCGACGTCGTTTTGCCGGCCGCGACGTTGGAAAAGTATGAAGGGCCAATTAGCGCAACCGATCAATACATCGGTGCCCAGACTTTGCGGGTCCCCCCGATGGATCCGTTATTCGAATCTCGTGGAGATATTCAGATTTATCTGGATCTCTGCGAGAAGGCCGGCATCCTCACAGGTGAGGGCGGATACCTAGACGAGATCAACAAAAAGCTAAAGATCGACGACGCTAACAAGATTCCTATCGATAGAAAACCATCTGGCGAGAGAGAACTATTCGATCGCTGGGCGAAGTCGGAGGGATACGAAAAGGGTGTCGAGTTCTTCGAAACCGAAAGCGTAAACATCACTGGTCCGGTATCTCCAACAAAACGCTACGGCTATGTGACAGAACCACCCTTCGGTGGTGCCATTCACAGGCTCTATGGCGAATCGTTGATGGGCTACCAGAAGCAGATGAAGGCTCTGGGTGTGGAGAAAATCTACTACCAGGACTACACGGCGTTTCCAACTTGGCGTGACCTGACAATGAACAGCTCACCAAGTGAATACGACATGAACCTGATCAGTTATCACATGATCGAGTTCAAACAGTCTCGTACCAGCATGATTAGCGTTCTTGCGGAGCTCGCTCCAAAACAGCGCGCCGACATCAACCCGGCAAAAGCCAAAGAAATGGGCTTTGCTGACGGCGATGAAGTAATCGTTGAATCGCACAACGCCGTAACCGGTGAAACACGCCGAATAACGGTGCCGTTGCACTTCACTGAAGCGCTACGACCCGACACGTTGGCTATTCCTCACCACTACGGCGAAATTGCACGACATCCAAATTCCACGGGGCAGGGCGATACACCAAACGCTCTGTTCTTCACTGGAAAAGGCTACACGGCTAACACGGCTGATCAGTCGTTCCACGTCAAAGTACGTCTCCTGAAAGCGTAGGTAATAAGAGATGCCCAAATATGGAATGACTATCGACCTCGACCGATGTACTGGCTGCCGTGCCTGCATGGTGGCTTGCAAGATCGAGAACAACACGTCACAGACTGCGTTCTGGATGTACGTCTTCCGACTGGAAGAAGGAACGTTCCCGGATGCGAAAGTCAGCTTCTTACCCAGGCCGTGTCAGCACTGTGACAACGCTGCATGTGTGAAGGTTTGCCCGGTCGGCGCACGCTACAAACGTGACGACGGAATCGTGGCTACCGACTGGGATCGATGTATCGGTTGCCGATACTGCGAAGTTGCTTGCCCTTACGGTGTGAATTACTTCAACTACAAAGACCCTAAAAAGGGTCAGTACATGGATTGGAAAGACCCCGACATTCAGGTCGCAACCGCCGGTGTTGTACCCGGCTGGTCCAACCCAGATCTCGACAATAAGTTTGGTTCTGAGAACCGAAGTATTGCCGGAAGTAATCACATCAAGGGTGTGATGGAGAAGTGCACGTTCTGTGTACAGCGAGTTGAAAAAGACATGTCGCCAGCTTGTGTCGACACCTGCCCAACTCACGCCATCCAGTTTGGTGACCTCGATGACCCAAACAGTGCGCCATCGATCGCTGCCAGAGAGAAGAGCGGCTTCAAACTTCTTGAGGATCGCAATACACAACCCCGAGTTACTTACCTCGGATCCACGTTTAGTCCAGGCGCTCGCGAAATCGAGCGACCGAGTGTGAGGGAATAGCTATGGCAACAGTCAATGAAATCCCCGTACTACCGTACGGAGTCGGCCGCATTACACGCGGCTGGCTCGGAGCAGCCGCTCTACTCGTGGTCTTATTGGTCGTCGGTGTCTTCGCATACTCACGCCAATTCATCCATGGAGAAGAGGTCACAGGGTTGTTTGATGTCGGCACCAGAGGTGGAGCCCCTTGGGGTCTCTACGTCGTGTTTGTCGTCTACTTCGTCGGTGTGAGCACTGGACTGATGTTGATTGGCATCATTGCGGAGTTGCTGAAAATCGGCCACATGCGTTCGATCACTCGCATTGCTGAAGGTCTAGCGATCATCAGCCTGATTCTGGGTGCATTGAGCGTCATTGTTGACCTTGGTCAGCCACTGCGAGGAATCATTGGATTCTTCCAGTACGCACGTCCGATGTCACCGTTCTTCGGAACATTCACGTTAGTTGTTTCTGGTGCTTTGTTCGCTAGTGTCATCTACCTGTTTTTGACGCTCAGGCCAGACGCCGCAATTCTCGCGAAACGTAAATCTGGTCTTGCAACGTTCTATAAGTGGTGGGCGTCCGGCTACAAGGACACACCCGCAGAACGCGCTCGACGAGAGCGATCGAGTATCTGGTTGGCGTTTGGAATTCTTCCTCTTCGCATTCTGGCTTATTCGACTCTCGGATTCGTATTCGGACTGCAAGTTGGTCGTCCAGGTTGGCAAAGTGCCCTACAGGCTCCAGGATTCATCATTCTGGCTGTCGTTTCGGGCGCAGCGCTATTGATTCTGGTCGCAGCAGCAGCACGACGAATTCCAGGGGCACGGGATGACCTTTCGATCCCCACGTTCTCGTGGTTGAGCAACGTAATGACCATTCTGCTAATGGTGTACCTCTACTTCCTGCTAGCCGAACTATTGACGTCCGGCTACACATCGACCCAGGTCGGCTGGCGAGTTACTAGCTCGTTGTTGACCGGACAGTTCGCAGTGCTGAACTGGATATCGATAGGAATGTTGGTGCTAGCAACGGGAATGGGCGGATGGCAGATGGTGAGACGAAATTACAGTCTGTCCATGATGGTCGCAGCCGGTGGATTGGTGACAATTTCAGCGATCTTACAGCGATACCTAATTGTTGTTCCATCGCTCACCACCGGAGCACTACTCCCTTACGAAGAGGGAAGTTACACCCCGACACTCATCGAGTACGGAGTGGTTCTCGGCCTTGTCGCCCTCGGAACACTCATGTTCCTAGCGTTCCTGAAAGTCGTGCCTATTTTGGCAATCCAAAAGGAGAGTGATTGATATGCGAGGCTTTCTTACCGGACTAACGATACTAGTGGGAGTTCTACTAGCGGTCGTGAGTTACTTTTTCATGGCAGCTCCCCTCGGACTGGCTACGGATGAGTCGTTCAGCAACCCTCGTGTGCCATTCGCAGCGACTGGTTTTGTGATCGGCGTAGCGCTGGTGTTCATATCGGCGGTCGTTTACGAGGTTCTACCTGAATCAGATTCGGATTCGATCTAGTTCAAATCGGTTCTATTGGCTTTAGAAAGGGTTGGTGAAGCATGGGTGAAAACAAGGCAAATATGGCTGATCTCGCTGCGCTGCGGCAGATGTCATACAGCCTTCTGAGTGCAGTGTTTCTCGGAAACTGGCGAGATACGGCTGACCTAATTAGCGATACTGCCAGCGACGTGCTGGCAGTATCGAATTGGGCGGCTGACATGTCGTTTTACCCGGCGCTCAGCGAGTTTCTGGAGGAATTCAGCAAGCTAGGTTCCGAATCTCACGCAGAAGTAGAGAACAGGTACCAACGCTTGTTTGGCCCAACCCCCTCAGCCAATTCAGTTCCACTGAATGAAACCAGTTATCTGGTACCGGGGGCAGAAGAGACTGGATGGGTGCTCGCCAGCGTTGAACGCCACTATTCGTCGGCGGGAATCGAATCCACATCGGCATCAGGAAATGTCACAGATCACATCGCAGTCGAGTTGGAATTTATCGCCTTCTTATGCGGTCGTGAGACCGACGCCTGGGCTGGCGATGACTTCAAAGAAGCACGACGAATGCAAGATCGCCAACGTCGTTTCCTCGATCAGCACCTAACCAAGTGGATACCGATCTTCTTGAGAGAAGTGATTGCCCGTGATGACACCGGGCCGTTCGAACAAGCGGCCAAAGCCGTTCATGTTCAGGTAATCCACGATCTCGACTTTTTACGATCACTCCAACCGTTGATGAGGTCGGCAGTATGACGATCAAGACACAAGCAAATTCACTAGTTACCAACACTAATGGATCGAGTTCAGATCCTACGTCCAAATCGACTATTTCCGGGTTGGTGCTCATATGTGCCGACTCACCTGTCGCCACTAGCGTTGCCGGTATGAAGATCGAAGGAAATACGTGGCGTTTAGAGACCATCGAGAATCTGTGTCGAAACTCCGACGCAATAGGTGATGCAGTCTCATCTGAACCAACCAATCGCTTGATAGTCGCGCTTTGTCAGGGAGAGCATTCGAAATCCGAGATTCTGGCCCGTTCACGTAAGGCTGGTATTGAGACATTCGGCACCCAGATCGTCGAGATTTCTTCAGCCGACCAAGATCACTCAAACAAGGCAGCCGTAGTCACCGCAGTTCGAGGCACAATAGCTCGATCTGAAGCTTTTAGCAGTCCTGCTCCTGAAAACATCAAAACCGCGTTTTCGGGATCTGGAGAAAAGATTTCTCGACGAGCACTTTTCACGATCCCCCCAATTGAATATCGCTCTGTTCCGACGATTAATCGTTCGGTATGCATAGCCGGTTCTGGTTGCACTCAGTGCGAAAAAAGTTGTCCTCACAACGCAATGAAGAATGTAGCCGGAGCCGTCAAGGTTGATATCGGCGCCTGTAAATCGTGTGGACTATGTGTCGCTGCCTGCCCACAGCGAGCCGTTGAATTCCCTGGCTACTCGCCGGAAGAAATCGAAAGCCAAGTAGAGCAGGTGTTGAGTATCAATGACGACAAGGCCACCAACGTTGCATTCGCCTGTTCTAAATCGGCCAAATTACCGATCGATGATTGGCAGATCATTCCAGTCGCGTGTGCCGCAATGGTTCCAGCCGCAGCACTGCTGAGCAGTGTTGCATCTGGAGCACGATCAGTCGGGATTCTCCGCTGTGTGGAGGAATGCGCACAACAATCAGGGAACGAAGTCGACGGACGCATCGATTACGCAAAAAACATTCTCGAACGTGCGGGACTCGATTCGAATCGATTAGTGAATTTAGCCCCGGCAGTTCTGGAGATGGAAAATCCAAGCCCGAAAGTCGCTGAACCAAAATCAATCAATTCACCGGCTATCGGATTTTTTGGTGGTACCGCTGCTTCGAGATCAGTCTTGGCAATCAGCGAACAGTCAGCTGATGGAATCGAACCGTTTTCTCATCCTTTCTCGCCAATCGCAATTCCTGTCATTAATTCGTCAGGCTGCACCATGTGTGGCACATGCTCGGCAGTGTGCCCATCGGGAGCACTAACTCAGCGAAATTCAAAAGATCAGATCGAGTTGGCTCTCGACGCATCAAAGTGCATCGCCTGCAATGAATGTGTCGCTTCGTGTCCTGAAAAAGCGAACGGCGCCATCGAACTTGAACTTCGTACTGACGTCACAGCGCTAACTTCTGGACCAGTAATCCTGAACAGCGATCATTCAGTCTCGTGTAAAAACTGCAGTACACAGTTCACATCGCAATTGACGCTCGAACGACTCGAAGAGTTGCTTGGCGAAGATTACTCGCAAGATCTATACGGTGAACTTTGCCCAGAATGTAGAACGTTGGCCTGAGAATTTAGCAGCCCGAAACACTGAACGATCAAGCATCATGAGATCGAATGTTCAACTGACGAATAGGTAATCGTGTCGATTTGAATATTGGATAATCCAAAAGTAGACCCTACCTCTGAATCGAGTAGGCAGGGTCTACTTTTTTACCTTTGGTGGAGACGGGGGAGGGTAGGGCTGGCGCGTGCACACGGTTCTAATTTCCCCAAATCGCAAGGTCACACTTCGATCATGCCGATGAACCTTGGTGACTATGGAAGTTGCCACTGGTTACCTACACATTATTTTTCACGAACTGTCCTCGAAATATGAGCGGATATGGCTTCAACCACGGTGCTGGCAAAATTTCCCGTGGTGAGTGTAAGTTCGGCTTCTGATACCAAAACGCGCCTTCGAATAGCGAATTCATAGCTCATTACCTATCTACAATATAGCGGCGCTCGGAGGGGATCCGAACGCTGCAAGTAATAGGGCACTGAGCCGTCATTGGCGAACATACAGTCGATACAACATCTTGGTCGGTACCGTGATCTAGTTCCAGTAGGGGCTGGATCGTTCGCGACTGTTTATAAAGCCATCGACTCACTCTTGAAGAGATCTGTGGCGCTAAAAGTGCTCGCACCCAATGTCGCAATCGATGAAGAATTTGTCAGTGAATTCGTCAGTGAAGCTCAAAAAGCTGCGGTAATCGACCATAAGAATGTAGTTCGGGTCTACGACGTTGGTGAAGAATCAGGACTCCACTACATAGCTCTTGAATATCTCGAACAGAGCCTCGACAGTTTCCTGTCGGAGAGCGGTCCACTCTCAGTATCGTTGGCATCCAAGCTGCTAGTCGATATCGCATCTGGTCTTCACGCTGCACATTCTCAGGATCCCGCTGACCTGCCCCCCTCAAACGAGTCCAGTTGAAAGAT
>JABIFF010000016.1 GCA_018650845.1 Chloroflexota bacterium
CCTCCCGAAGGAGGGAGGCAGAACGATACCTTCACTCGTTGGCACTTGTCAGAAACACCGTTGTTACATGTTTGACGCATTAGTGCAACAACTCTGCAACTGTTGTGAAACATACCGTTCCTAGAGTTCAAATCAGGCGAATGAGTGAGGAGACCAAAGTTCTATGGAACCAAGGTTCAACAATTCATCGCTTGTGTAGGTGGACGTTGACCAAGTTGGCAGCAAACCACCTGAATTTGAGATTTGGTCACTACGGTGGCTTGAAAGGAACTACGGGCGATGGAATACAACCCCATCTACCTGGACATCGTGTGGGTGCTGTTTGCAACAGTGCTCGTTTTCCTCATGCAGGCGGGTTTCGCCATGCTCGAGGCCGGTGCAACCAGGGCCAAGAACGCAGCAAACATCATCATGAAGAACGTGATGGATATTTCCATCGGATCACTCGTTTTCTGGATGATCGGATTTGGGTTCATGTTCGGCGCCAACGAAAGTGGCCTGATCGGAACCAGCAACTTCTTCTTGTCGGATATTGATCCGTCGACTGACACGGGAATGTTCGATTTCTCGTTCTTTATCTTCCAGACAGTGTTCGCAGCTACGGCAGCAACCATTATTTCTGGTGCAGTATCCGAGCGAACCAAGTTCGCCGCCTACTTGATTTACACAGTTGCAGTTACTGCCTTTATTTACCCGATCTTCGGATCGTGGGTCTGGGGCGGGGGCTGGTTGAGCGAGCTCGGTGACAACGGCTTTATGGACTTTGCAGGGTCCACAGTTGTTCACAGTGTCGGTGGTTGGGCTGCATTAGCTGGTGCGATCGTTGTCGGCCCCCGTCTCGGCAAGTTCATCGACGGTAAGCCTGTTGCAATTCCTGGTCACTCGATCACGCTTGCAGCGCTTGGTGTGTTCATCCTCTGGTTCGGTTGGTTCGGGTTCAACGCCGGTTCAACTGTTTCAGGTAACGATGCTTCTATCGCAATTATTGCGGTTACAACTTTGCTAGCTGCCGCAGCTGGTTCAGTTGGATCCATGGCACTCAGCTACATCCTCTGGAAGCGATTCGATGCTTCGATGACCCTGAACGGTGTCATTGGTGGTCTGGTTGCTATCACCGCCGGTACGGCAAACGTGAGCCCGGCTATGGCAGTGATAATTGGTTTGATCGGTGGATTCGTTGTGGTTGCGGCAGTTGTACTGCTCGAACGCAAGCTAAAAGTCGACGACCCTGTGGGTGCTATCGCAGTTCACGGTTTCGCTGGTGCCTGGGGCACGATCGCAGTTGGTCTGTTCGCTTCAGCCTCTTACGGCGGAGTTGACGGTCTGTTCTTCGGTGGTGGAGCTGGACAGCTGATTGTTCAGATCACTGGTGTGGTCGCAGCGTTTGCGTTCGTATTCCCAACATCGTTCATCGTCTTCAAGGCGATCGACATGACGATTGGTATGCGAGCTTCAGACGAAGATCAGATTCGTGGACTCGACATTAGTGAGCACGAAGCAGCGGGTTACCCCGACTTCGCTCCGTCGATCCCACTGTCTAGCACTTCAACAGTTGTGCCAAGCGGAGCTGCGGTTCCGGCTGGTGCGGCAATTGACGAGATACCAGAAAACGAAACAAGCGCCTAAACATATTTCGCCATTGTTCCTCCGGCTTAGCCCCCTGAAGCCGAGCCGGAGCGGACGGTGTGCAGTATGAAATGGCTATTACTTACAAACGACTTATACGACTCAATTAAAATACGATCAGGCAGTTTCAAAGGTGACCAAGGTGAACGTAGAAAACGCACTCTCCTTAAACCAAAATCTGTTCCAAATCCTATTCAAGGGTAAAGTCCTAAATCTCACTCCACGTGAGTACGATCTGCTCGCAGTTCTCATGGAAGAATCACAACGAGTGGTTGGCAGGGCAGAGCTACTGCGTAGAGTGTGGATAAAGAGGACGCCCCTTGTGCGGGTAGTCGACACATACATCTGTCGGTTACGTGCGAAATTACAGGATGCGGGGCATCCCGGAATTGCCGTTGCGAGGAAGCGTGGATATCGCCTCATCGCATCGACAGACGAGTCGTCGGTCGCAATTTAGTTCATGGCTTCTGGCTAGGCATTTCAATCGAATCGCCTGCCAGCGGCAAATATGAAAGGACGGGAGTCCGATGAAAGAAATTACAGCGATTATTCAACCAGTTCGACTGGGACCAGTGCGTGAGGCACTGTCGTTGGTCGGAGTGACAGGTATGACAATCTCGGATGCACGAGGTTTCGGTACGCAGGGCGGTTCTCGAGACACCTACAGGGGTGTTGAATATCGAGTTGACTACGTGCCAAAGATTAAGCTCGACATCGTGGTTAGCGAGCCATTCGTTGAGCCGACTATCGATGCGATTATCGAGGCAGCTCGAACCGACGTTGTTGGTGACGGCAAGATCTGGGTCAAGGAAGTCGAAACTGTCATCCGTGTTCGAACGGGTGAGAAGGACGAAACTGCCCTGAACTAGGGTTGGCCCGTTGTCATTCTGAACTTGATTCAGAATAGTTCTCACTGGGTGTGATATTTCGATCTATGCGAAAACGTCGATGGGCGTGGAATGTTGTCGCTGGTTCGTTTGATCACTCGGCTTTGGCTGCCGATTCTGAATCAAGTTCAGAATGACAATGGCTCTTGTTTGTACCAAGTTCGCAAATAGCTCTATAGAAACGAGATCGAGTTACCGCGTTTAGGTTGACGCTGGCGGTGGTTCGATCTCGTTTCGCGCCTGTTCATAATCGGCTCGACGATCTTCGAGATAGGTTGGGATAGGAACGTCCCACCAGCCCACAACGGTACTTCCAGAATTTGGGAAGTCACGGGCCACTTTTACTTCGACTAACGAAGGTCCATCGTGTTCGAGCGCACGATTTACAGCTGCCTGAATATCGGCCGGCTTATCGACCGATTCTGAGTACAAGCCGAAGCCTTTAGCGATTGCTACGAAATCGGGTGATTTGCTGTCGTCCCAATCGGTAGCCATCGCACGGTCTTCGCCAAATTCTGCCATCTGAAGGTCACGAATCGAGTACCAGCCGTAGTTGTTCAGCAGCACTACAACTACGTTGATTCCGTATTCCATTGCAGTTGCCATTTCCTGCATCGTCATCATGAAATCGCCATCGCCAATTACGGCAACCACCTGCTTCTCGGGAGCTGCTAATTTGGCTCCTAGCGCAGCCGGGTATGCCCAGCCCATAGTTGAAAAACCACCTGAGGTGAGATTGGTTTTGGGTTCGTAGAACGGGAATTCGAGCACGCATGCCTGAGCATGACCGGACGAGGTGACGACTATTGCATCACGATCCAGAGTTTCTCTTAGTTCTTTGTAGAAGCGCGGAACGGTTGACGGAATGGCTTCTGATTCGCGTAATTCTGCTGTTTCGTCGAGCCATGTTTGGCGTAGTTCTTGGATATCGGCAAAGTAGTCGGTTGCTTCGTAATTCGGAGTGTGTTCTTGCTGAACAAGCTCGGAATTGATCACTGAAATTACTTGCGTGGCGTCGCCTTGGATGCCAAGTTCTAGTTCGTAGTTTTTTCCAAGTTCTCGTGAATCGATATCGATTTGTATGAGCTTGGTCGCGTCGGTTGCGAACGTTGTGTTTGCGCGGAACGACGAAGCGACCTGGTCGGTAAATCGAGTGCCTACAGCCAAAATAACGTCAGCTGAAGTTGTCAGTGCGTTTCCGATTGATGTGCCTTTTGTACCGAGATGCCAGCCGTATAGCGGGTGATCTTCAGGGAAGCATCCCTTGCCTTGAAGGGTTGTGACGACTGCTGCACCGGTTCGTTCAGCGAGTTCGAGCAAGGACGGTTCTGCGTTTGCGAGAGTAACTCCGCCACCCGCGACGATTACGGGGCGTGATGCCGCTGCGAGTAGATCAGCTGCTGCCTCACTTGCTGCCAGAGCTTCGGTCGATAATTCTTCAGATTTTCCAGAACTTGTTGGTATGGGATCGGGAACTTCATCTGATTCAGCTTGAACATCCATCGGGAGGCTCACGAAGGTGGGGCCAGGTCGACCCGTCGTCATCTGCTGAAATGCGTCGGCAAGATCATCGTGTAACGCCTTTTGTGAACGAGGGCGATAGCTTGCTTTTACGAGCGGTTCGAGAACGGATGGCACATCGGCAGGGCGTTTTCGTTCGAGTTCCTGAAGAACTCCTCGTCCTTCCATGTATGTATGGGTCTCGCCAGAAATCACGAGTGCTGCAGTTGAATCGACGTAGCTTGCGCCTAGTCCGATGGCGGTGTTGAGCGCTCCGGGGCCTATAGAAGTGAATACAGCTAGTGGCTTTCCTGAAACACGGTAAAAACCATCGGCGAGATGAACTGCGCTTTGTTCGTGACGAACTTGAAGAATCTTTATTTGATCTTGAACCGTGCGGAATGCGTCGATCATGGCAACGATGCCGTGTCCGGGAATGCCGACTAGATACGGTACTTCTTCAGCGAGAAGTCGGTCTCGAACTATTTCGCCACCGGTTCGATTCGTCACTTGGTGTAATCCTCACCCAATATTTATATAGGCCGATTGCCACTCTGCAGCAACAACGTTCATTCTGAACATATCGGTCGGTACACTTGTTGGTACGTGAGCCGCAATCGTACCGGCTAAAAGGGCTGAAAGTTTTTGCCACAGGGTGCAAAACATAAATTGAAGCGAACGATTTCATCGTTCGTTATTAGCTTTGCCCCTCTTTTGATGGTTATCGGACTGATGGCGCCAGTATTTGGCCCAGCTGTAGACCACCACTACGTCGATCGATCTCCCGCCCACGCTCACGTATTTGTTGGTGAAGATACAAACCTTCACGAGCACTCGTTGGTCAATCACGACCACGCTGCGGGCGAAACCACTAGCGACGGAATATCGGTTGCTAGCTCATCTGCTTCTTCGGCTCACGGCCCACTAACGTTAGATGGTGCCACTCTTGAGTCGTCGATCCCGAATTTCGACACCCATCTGGTCGCAATTTATGTTGGAGAACCCCCTGTCCCCGACAATCAGGCGATCGCTCCCCTAGATAGACCTCCACGTCGCGTCTAACAACGCAACTTATTTAGGTTTATTCGAATTGATCGATTTCATGCACAAGATTCTGCGGTCGTCAGTTCATAGTCGGGAGCTTGAAATGTCTTTATTACGTTGGCGCACACGCGCCGCACTTGTGCTTACTCTTGTGTTTGCTGTGCTCGGTACAAGCACTGCATTAGCCCATGAGGGGCGCGATGTTGGTGACTACAACTTTGTTGTTGGGTTTATCAACGAACCTGCCGTTGAGGGAATGCTGAACGGAGTCTCTTTGCGAGTTACTTCTTTGATCGTCGAGGAAGAAGACCACAGTGATCACGATGCTGGCATGGATATGGGCGACGGTATGGCCATGAGCGGCGATATCGATCTCGTTTCACACGGCGGCGTATTCGTCGATGAACTGGCTGCAGGGGCTAGTTACGAATTCATGTTCAATCACGATTACGAGAATCTGACCGTTCCGTTCCATGCCCACCCGATCGAAACTCAAGGATCGATCATGGTTGGGCACGAGGGCGCTGATGTCGCCGAAGTCGTCGTCGAAATTCACGAAAACGGATTCCAGCCAGCAATGGTGATGATCAAGGCCGGTACAACGGTCAAATTTGAAAATCACATGAGCGAGGCTACTGTTGTGATGAGCGGGCCTCTTGGCGACGCAGCACCGGCTGACATCGCGCCAACTCCGGCGAATGTTGTTCTCGGCATCACTACTCTTCAGGTTGAAGTGACTCACGTTGCTTCGTCTGTCGCACAAGTTATGGATTTGAAAGAAGCTTGGAATTCTCCGGGCCAGTACAAATCTGAGTTCATTCCAACATCACCAGGTGCCTACAACTTCCGGTTCTTTGGTGAGATTGACGGTCAGGTAGTCGATGAGAGCTTTGAATCGAGCAATACAACGTTCGATGAAGTGACTCCGGCTAACGAGATTCAATTTCCGGTTCAACTGGCTGCCCCACGTGAGATAGAAAACGCTGCACGTGGCGCACTCGATGCCGCTACTACCGCAGGAACCGATGCATCAGATGCTTCAGATTCAGCTTCAACAGCCACATTGTTAGGTATTGTTGCGTTGATTCTTGGCTTGCTTGGTTTGGTTATGGGTGGTTTGGCATTCCAACGTTCAGGTAAAAAGGCCTAGCTAACGCTTTAGGAGAAAAACATGACGCCGATTTCGCTTGATACGACTTACATACCGCTGCTCCACGGAGCTGGAGGCGCGTATGACGAGGCGATCATTTTTGGTGGGATCGGCGTCATATTAGTTGCTCTTGCATACCTTTCGTGGAGAGCTAGCAAGGGCAAAGAAGAACGACGTAAGAAGAGGAAGGCTCGTCGAAAACGTTGAGTCGCCTGAATCGCTATAACGTTCTTAGATCGAAGGTTTTACTTGGGCTGATCGCGCTTGCAACTTTGCTTGCGCTGATCGGTTTGCCAACTGAATCGGTAGACGCTCACGCTAATCAGATCAATTCGGTTCCAGCTCCAAACAGCGAGCTAGAGACATCGCCAGATCGAATAATAGTTTGGTACAGCGAGCCTATTGAAGAAACGTTCAGCGTCGTAACGGTGCTGAACTCTGTCGCCGAACGAGTGGATCTTGATGATTCCGCACGTGATTCGTCAGAACCGTCGGCGATGTCGGTTGGGCTTCCACCGCTTGAAAACGGAACGTATACCGTCGTTTGGAAAAATCTTTCGGCGGTCGATGGTCACAAGGTGATCGGATCGTTCGTGTTTGCTGTTGGTGAGCCATTGTCGGCAGGAGCGCAGATCGCCGCAGCCGAGCAGCCATTGCTGCAGACAGTCGCCGATCCATGGTTGCGGTGGCTGGTATTCCTGACCGCTGCGATTGTCATTGGTGGGCTTACTTTTGAACTGATAATCGGCATTCCGGTTGTCTACGGTGAAGCGGCCAAAAATAGTTGGCAAGCGGCGGGCGTCGCGGTTTCTGCTGCGTGGTCAAAAATAGCTTTTGCTTCTCTTTTCGTGTTGATACTGGCGATGCTGGGTCAGCTACTCCAGCAAGCCAGTGTTCTATCTGGAAATTCCGCATTTGAGCCTGATTTCGAAGTGCTGCGATCTGTCGCGTTTGAAAGCGGGTGGGGACGTCTATGGACGTACCGTCTGATCGCTGCAATCGGAATCGGCGTTCTGTTCATTCTTGCGATACGCTCTGCTGCGCCTATCGAGGTGTATGAACCTGACGACGAAGACGACGAGCCAGAGCTAGAAAGTGCGTTGACCGCCGATTCGATAGTCGCTCAGATTGCCGCCGTTCTTGGATTGGTGTTCCTTGGATTGATTGCTACGAGCAGTCACAACGCTGCTGCGCCATCCGAGATCAAAATGCTGGCTACAGCAACCGATTTCATTCACCTCGTAGCTTCGATGGCGTGGCTTGGTGGAGTCATTTATCTGGCAATCGCCGTTCCAGTGTTCATTCGTGAATTAGGTAGCTCGAGGGCTGGTGCGTTATTTGAAGCTGCGATATCTCGATTCACAGTTTTGGGATTACTCAGCGCCGGTGTTCTGGTGATAACCGGAATCTTTTCTAGTTACATGCAGGTCACAGTTCCTGATGCGGTAGCAACTCCGTACGGCTGGTTCCTAGTTGGCAAATTGGCACTGATAGTTCCGCTGTTCGGATTTGCCGCCTACAACGGATTCAAGCTGGCGAAGCGGTTAGGTGTTGGTGGCGAAAAATCGCTTGGACGTTCACTTGTTATCGAATCAGTAATCGCGGTGCTCGTCTTTGCTGCGGTCGGTTGGTTGGCGAGCTTAGAACCTGCGCGTCAATATGCTGGTCGAACTGGCATCGGGGCTGAAGACAAGGCTGCGTATCAAGACGTAGCTGATGGCACCGAGTTCGATATCAAGATCGATCCGGCTGAGGTCGGCAAGAACGATGTGATCGTTCGGATTACTAAGCCAAACGGCGAAGCTATCGACAACGCAGTCGATGTTCGCGTGCGCCTGAAATTTGTCGATGATGATTTGGGTGAACCGCTGGTTTCGCTTGAAGATACAGGCGCCGGTATTTGGCGTCTAAGCGATGCTCAACTGAATATCGCTGGTGAGTATCAGGCTGAAGTCGTGGTTCAGCGACCTGATGCTTTCGATTCTCGAACTGCGTTTAGGTTCGATGCTCGATCGACGGCTACTGCTGCCGATTCGATCAAGCCCGATATCGACACTGCGAATCTGTTGTTTGGGATTCAGCTTTTGCTGATCGGTGGATTGGTTGTTGTGCTCGGCGTACGAGGCAAGATTGTTCCATCTATATTCAAAAACTCGGGAGCACAAACAGGGCTTATGGCTCCTGGTGTTGTGATTGCGGTTCTCGGACTGCTGTTCGTGTTGAACGTACAGGTGTTGCGAATTGGGCTGGCCGAAGATATCCGTAATCCGTTCCCGCCAACAGCCGAATCGGTTGCTATCGGTGGCCCTGCGTACGCCACGGCATGTGTGGCGTGTCACGGTGCGGGTGGATTGGGCGATGGTCCGGCCGGGGCAGGATTACCTAAGACTCCCGCCGATCTGCTCATTCACGTTCCGCTTCACAGCGACACGATTCTGTTCGAGTTCATTGATCACGGAATTCCACAGGCGGGCATGCCGGGACAAGCAGGCGTGCTAACTGAAGACGAGATGTGGCACTTGGTGAACTACTTGCGAGCCGAGTTCGACAGCAGGTAGACCGCGAGCCTAGATGTCGTTGGTCACAGCTGCACCGGCGTCAACCATTGCAGCTATTTCGTCAGCGCTGTATCCAGCATCGAGTAAAACTTCACGGGTGTGCTGCCCGAGCAATGGTGCGGGTTCGGTAATTCTTCCGGGTGTTCCGTATAGCTTGGCGGCGACACCGATGTTTTTGGTAGTGCCGGCAGTCGGGTGTTCGAGAACGGCTTCCATGCCTCTGTCTTGGATTTGAGGATCGGCCCAGATCTGTTCCATGTTGAGAATTGGGCCGGCAGGAACGCCTGCTTCTTCAAGAATTACCAGCCATTCGTCGGTGGTTTTCTTAGTGGTGTTTAGCTGAAGCTCTTCTTCGAGTTTTGCTCGATTTACGAGACGACCTGCGTTGTCTTTGTACTCTTCACGACCGATGAGTTCTTCGCAGCCAAACGCGTTTGCGAGTCGTTCCCAGTTTGGCTGGTTTGGCGCGCCGACAATGATGTGACCGTCTGATGTTTCCAAAGCTTGATAGGGAGCGGAATTGCGGTGAGAAGATCCAAGCGGACCTGCAACTTCACCCGTTGCGAAGTAACCTGCCGATTCCCACACGGTGTAGGCAAGAGCCGCTTCGAGCAGAGATATTTCTAAATATTGTCCGTTGCCGGTTTTGAGTTTGTTGATGTAAGCGGTGAGAATGCCGTATACGGAGAACATTCCGGCGTTCATATCGGCAATTGGCACCCCGGCTTTTACGGGAGGAGTTCCAGGTACGCCCGTGAAGCTCATGATGCCGCTCATGCCTTGGGCGATCAGATCGTAACCACCACGCTTGGCGTAAGGGCCTGTGCGTCCGAATCCCGATACAGAGCAGTAGATGATGCCGGGGTTGATGGCCTTCAAATCCTCGTAGCCGAGCCCGAGTCGTTCCATCACACCCGTGCGGTAGTTTTCGATGACGATATCGGCATCTTTCACCAGCTTCTTCATCGCTTCGACGCCCGCAGGCTCTTTGAAGTTCAGCACCATGCTGCGCTTGTTGCGGTTCATGGCCAAGAACGCAGCCGATTCGGTGTCGATAAACGGAGGTCCCATACGGCGAGTATCGTCACCACCGTTTGGCTTTTCGATCTTGATCACATCAGCTCCCATGTCGGCGAGGAGCATGCTACAGAACGGACCTGCGAGGATTTGTGAGCAATCTAGAACTCGCACTCCTTCGAGTGCTTCGGGCATGCCATTTGGATTCGGAAGGTTCTGCATGGTTTTCTTTGTGCTGGTGTTGGGAATCGGACACTAATCGTTTGGTCGCGAGAAGTCGGTGCGAATTCTATTCTGATTCATCAAGCACTGGTAAGTGTTCGCTATGAACGGCAAGTATTAAAAACCTCTGATATAAAACCGCTAGATTATTTTGTTGGTCCATCAAGTGTGTATGCATGAATTGGGTCAACCGGTTCTCCCTCTCCAGAACGGGAGGGAGTTAGAGGGTGGGTCGACTGCCCGGTGCTCAAGTGCGAATGCACGCTCGGCACTCTCAAGGAGAACAGCATGTTCAGTTTGGAAAATAAAGTCGCATTCGTAACCGGCGGTAACGGCGGTATTGGGCTGGGCATGGCGAAGGGATTCGTCGATCAGGGTGCTTCGGTGGTGTTGGCGGCACGCACGGTATCGAAGCTGGATTCGGCAGTCGCTGAGATAACTGCTGCGGGCGCTGGAGATCGAGTGTTGGCGGTGCAGTGTGACGTGACTGATCGAGCCTCGATTCAGGCTGCGCTTGATGCTTCTGTCGAGAAATTCGGTGGAGTCGACATTGTTGTGAACAACGCTGGCACTAACAAGCGAGCCGATGAGCCGCATCTTCTTTCGGAAGAAGATTGGCAAGACGTCATCGATACAAACCTAACCAGCATGCATAGCGTCACATCGTTGGCATTTCCTCTGATGAAACCACGAGGTGGTGGCAAGATCATCAACATTGGTTCGATGATGTCTATATTTGGCTCGCCATATGCGCCCGCTTACGCTGCTAGCAAGGGCGGAGTGGTTCAGTACACAAAGAGCTGTGCGATTGCTTATGCCAAGTACAACGTGCAGGTGAACGCAATTCTGCCGGGCTGGATTGTGACCGAGATGACCGATGAATTTGGTCGCCTATTTCCTGACCGCTACGCAGCGATTGAGGGTAGGACTCCGGCTGGACGTTGGGGCGAGCCTCAGGACTTGGCGGGAACTGCGATATTCCTCGCTTCTGACGCATCGCAATTTGTATCCGGCGTATCGATTCCGATCGATGGTGGCTACTCGGTGCAGTAGAGGTTGTGTTTACTCCCTCTCCCAGCGGGAGAGGGTTGGGGTGAGGGAGATTTCGTCAATGGCCTATATCTCTCCCAAAGCCGTCATCCTGAACTTGATTCAGGATATCTAAGCAGTACGAAGTACCTGCGCAACCCCTCGGCACACCCAACCGCCGAAGGTCCCTCCACTTTGGTCGGGACGTTGCTTGGCGGTTGCCTACTCTTCGCCAGCTTCTTTTTTGAAGATATTTTCGCGGTACCACTTCAGTTCTTCGACGCTTTCTTTAACGTCGTTCATCGCCAGATGCGTGCCTTTTTTGGCTGGCGGCCTGACGCTCTTTGGGTACCAGCGTTCGATTACTTCTTTGAACGACGAAACGTCGATCATTCGGTAATGCAGGTAATCCTCAAAAGTCGGCATTTCCTTGTGCAGGAATCGCCGGTCGACCCAGATCGAATTGCCGCAGAGGGGCGCTTTGCCCTTTAGGGTCCACTTCTTTACGAATTCGAGAGTCTGGCGTTCAGCTTCGACGATATCGATTTCTGATGCCTCGATTCGGTCAAGCAGTCCAGATTTTTTGTGCTGCTTGGCAGGCCAATCTTCCATTCGTGCCATTTCTTCAGGCGTGCGGTGAATGGCGAGTTCGGGACCTTCGGCTAGGACGTTGAGATCGGCGTCGGTTACGAGTGAAGCGATCTCGACGATCACTTGCTCGTCGCCGAGGCCGGTCATTTCAAGATCGAGCCAAACTAGATTCGTGTTTTTGGGCATTTTTCGATTCTATGGCAGGAAAGGCGTAATTGGTGCGAAATGGGCGTACTCCTGTGGCTGGTTATTATCGCCTTAGTTTTGATAGATCTAGGCAGCGACCTGTTGTTAACCCGCTCGTACCGCGGCTATACTCCGGATTCGTACGATGCTTTCGTTATTTTAGGAGAACCGGCTTGCCAATTAATCGTATTTTCGCGGCTAACAAAGAAGGTCGAAAAGCGCATTTCCTGCAGATGCACTTTCCTTCCACCGAACTTGTTGAGCTTGCTCTTCTGGTTGGCATGGACGGTGTCGATCTCGATGGCGAGCAGGGGCATTTTGACCTCTCTGAAATCGACGAAATCTGCCGCGTAGCAAACGCCGCTGGAATGACCGTTACGGCACGTGTGCCATCGGTAGATACTGTCCCGATCAAGCAATACCTAGCACGTGGAGTGCAAGGCATTCAGGGGCCTGGTGTTGAAAGCGGTGAGCAGGCGCAGATCCTTTCGGACGCGTGTTACTACACTCCCGAAGGCAAGCGTTCGTGGGGGCCCGGCAGAGGGCATTACTACGACTACCTGCCGACCATGAACGACAAGTTTGGCGGCAACAAGGGCTACATTGCCGATGCGAACGAAAACATGTTCGTGATCGCTCAGCTGGAGAGTCAGGCGAGCATCGATAATTTGGATGCGATTGTTGCTGTATCGGGAATCGACTGCATCACGTTTGGGCAGAACGATATGGCTTCGTCTCTGGGTGTGCCTGGTGAACCCGCCCACGACAAGGTCAATGCTGCTCACGCTGATCTAGAAAAACGGGCACGAGCCGCTGGAAAGCACCTGCTTTCAGATCGTGTCAGCTACGTTCGAGCTACCGTGGCTTTGCTAGACACGATGCGTGGCCATTTGGCTGAGCATCGCGATGATGCTGTCGGGCATATCGGCTAGAGACGATTGAGTTCAGCGCCGGTAGAGTACCGCTGCGTCAGAGAACCCTTGTAGAGAATCGGCGCTGGTTCCGCGTACGAACTCGACTCGGATAGTTTCATTGTCAATCACTTGAGTAATGAAGCTTCCTAGCAACACGCCATCGCTGACTGATCGTTCTGCGTCGTCTTGAGTGAGCCTCGTGCGCCCGGTCAACTCGTAAACAACAATTCCATCTGCGGCTGTGACGCTCGCTGGATCGGGTGAGTTGTCCATTACGGCGTAAACACCGCCGCAAGCTCGGCATTCTTCTGAGATCCAAATATCTCGACCTATAGAGAATCTGATCTGAGTGGGATCGACGTGGTCGTAGGCGATGGCGAGATGCCCGTTCCAATAACGACTTCGATCAGTGCCGCTGCCGCCACCGTAATCCACGGTTCCATCCATGAACCAGTTGCCAGCGAGAGTGCCCTCAACGTCGTAGTCGATTTTGCCACCGTAAGGCTCGACTTGCCTGACGTTCTTCGCCAAGTACGCGGCTACGACTTCGTCTGACCAGTAATCGAACGGATCGACGGTATGAACTTTCCAAGATTCACCGGAGTAGTGCTCGGGTATTTGGAATCCTGCGAGAGTCACGGTGTCGTCGTGAAGGCTGTAGTCGAAGCTTGACCCTGCGAATTCGGCAAATGGATCGCCTGCGTTGAGCTCGATCGGCGAATTAGGGTCTACGTACCAGTTTCCACCCGGTTCTATATCGCCAACTACGGCTGCTATTTCGGGGATGAGATTGCCAACGTGAATATAGATGGAAAACAGAGTGCACGAGTGTGCTATTACAACTCGTAGATCGGGTGCTGTTAGTGAGGTGTCCCAGAACGGGGATTGATCCCTTGGAAAACGTCCGACAGATATTAATCGTCCTGCTGCCGGCGTTTTTACGAGTCCGGGTTGCTGTCCCTCGACGCTGAACAGATACATGTGGTCGGTTGGCGTGACGTGGGAATCCCACATCCTTCCCATCGGCACGAGGATGTCGAACCGGTCGAGATCGTAAATAAATTCAGTTAGCTCGACGTTCTCTTCGTTCTCACGGCAGCTGATCGGACCGAACATGGAGTTCACATTCGAATCTGATGTTTCAGCATTCTCGTTTGAATCGCTAGACGGCGAGTTCGATGGAGTTGATGAGGCCGATATGTGTGGAACCGGAGTCCTGGTAGCTTCCGGTGGGAGTGAACTTTGATCTGCAGAGCTAACTGAGGGGGCTGCCGGTTTGGAGGTTTCGGCCGGTGGTGGAGGCTGTTTAGCGTCATCGTCGGCAGTTTCAGATTCCAACTTGCTAGGGCGCTCAGCGAGTGCTGGCTCTTCAGGCGTCGTGGTGGCACGCGCTGAAGTCGCAAGATCAGCGCGCAGTTCAGGCGCTGAAAGTTCGGCATCTGAAACTGAACATGCAGCGATGACAAGAATTAATCCCGCAATCGCCCAAACCCTTGTGTCCCGCCATCTCATATTTTTACGATATCGACGATGGTGTAGGGCTGAATGTGGTTTTCTACTACGATTTGCTCAAAAGCTACGAATTTCGATGAGAATTACTTGGTCGTAGCGGTATGACTACCTACGAGCCTGTTCCTGCGGCTCCCGATGCGAATTCCCACGTAATCAGGCTGCTATCGGTGGTATCGCATGAATTGACGAATAGTTCGCGCCGTTTGTGAATGGCGTTGATGACATGGCCTTCACCCGGGGCAATGGCGATACACAAAGAATCCGCACCATCAGCCAAATGCCGGATTAAGCCATCGGCTTGCGGAGTAAATTTTTGAAGTGGTGCGTCAGAACATTCTCGTAGGAAAATCTGTGAGTCTTCCTCAAGTGATTCTGGCTGTACACAGAGATCGTACTCTTCCGAGTAAATCTGATTAGTAAGCGACAAGTACGTGTACTGCTGATCCCGATTATCGCTGGGCTTACAGGTGTGCGCCTGTAGAGATTCCTGCAGCCTAATGTTCGATCCCCAACCTCGTATATCTAGGCAGTAGTGGTCGGGATCATCTAGCGGGGCGACTAACTTGATCAGGCGGTTGGGCGGGAATTCTGGAGACTCGCCAACTTGAGATTCGCCAACTTGAGATGGGACAGTAGGTTCCTGCGCAGGACTGCTTTCACACGCGGCGACAAGCACGAGCGCGATGCTAGCTATCACGATCCCTAGTTTCGTAAACCTGAACATAGAATCCCATCGTTGGCGTAGTTTTGATCTGAATGAAGAGACTACAGCAACCAACGTGTTTGGAAGAGGAATATATTGTGCGCAGCTTCAATTAGCGCATTCCTGCCATCAGCGAAAGACTCAATGAATGATCATCAAAACTCCTATTCCTAAAATCGATATTGAACGTCCGTCGGCCGATCTGATCAAGCGCTTGCAGGGGATCGGCAGTGCAATGGCCTCTGGTGAACTTCGGAAGCTTGGAATCAAGGCTTCGGTTCTGGACGGCATAAAGACGTTTACGCCCGGCACGACCGTCGTTGGGCCGGCGATTACTCTGCAGTACCTGCCAAAGCGGGAAGATCAGTACCCAGAAGGCGAATATAAAGATCCTGAATCACAGGTTCACCGCCACGCTCTGTACCACGCTCAGGCTGGCGACATCATCGTTGTCGATGGACGGGGTGAGAACACGAGTGGTGTGTTTGGCGACATGATGCTTACGTACTTGAAAGGTCGAGGTGGTCTAGGGATCATCATCGACGGTGCGATTCGAGATATTCGCGGAGCCAAAGAAACTGGACTTGGAATTTGGCTAACAGGCGTAACTCCTTACGCTCACACCCAGACTGTGCAGTTCCCATACGCGTACAACGTGCCTATTGATTGCGCCGGAACGCTTGTGATGCCTGGCGACATTATGATTGCCGATGATGATGGTGCGGTTGTGGTTCCGAAAGAGCTCGCTGAGCAGTTGGCTAAGGCTGGCGGTGAGCACGCTGAATGGGAAGATTTCACGAAAATTAAACTTTCCGAGGGTGGAGATCTTCGAAAGTACTACCCGCTTTCTGAAGAAGGCCGGGCAGAGTACGAAGAGTGGAAGAAAACTAACGGGTAGTTCGACTTAATCGACTGCCATGAGCTTTTGAGACGCCGTGCCTGTTCCGATCTGCTGTGATATATACGTTTGAGTTAGTATCGTAGTTGTATCGGAGCGCGTCGTCTCAAAGGCGATGAGTGGCAGAATTAGCCAGCGACAGCGGCGAGTTGGAGAACAATCATCGAACCCATTGATCTGAATCTAGTCATGAAACTCGATGATCCTGTATTTGTTTCGGCTGACGATGGGGAGCTGGTTGAGTCGAATGATGTGTTCAAGGACACTATCGGTGCCGACTCAAATTCTTCAACGGTTTTCGAAGTTTGGCCTGAACTTGAAGCGTTTTGGGGGCCAGCAAGCAAGCTCCATTCCGAGGGTAGCCAGTTAAGAGCGGATGTATCCGCCACCGGCTCGGATAATCGAAAGCTGATATTCGATGTGCGGCTCACGACCATTGATTCATTGGGAACGATTGTTGGTATTTGCCGAGATGTAACTGCAGATCGATCTCGTGAGAAAGATTTTGAGCACCGCGCTGTGACAGATCAGCTAACAGGGGTGTTCAATCGTCACCAGTTAGAGTTGCTGCTAACGCAGTCGATACGGTCTGCCCGTCGTCAGAAATCTGTAGGCAGTTTTCTGTATATAGATATCGATGAGTTCAAACAGCTCAATGATGAACAAGGTCATTCGGCAGGCGATGTGGTGCTCAAGAAAGTCGTGGAAGTGTTGACCCAAAATCTGCGTGACTCGGACGTTGTAGGGCGTTTGGGTGGTGATGAGTTTGGGGTGATCTTGCAGGGTGCAGATATCGATGCGTCGACGAAAAAGGCGAATCAACTGATAGAGACCGTTACGAATGCAACATCGTCGATGATTTCAGGATCCGTTGAACTCTCAATTGGTGCTGCGCCGTTCCCCGTTGACGGCTGGTCCACTCTCGATGTGATCGAATCCGCCGATAAGGCGATGTACGAGGCTAAGAAAATTTCGGGAAGCCGAGTTGAGGTGACTGATCGCAATCTTGGTTCACATTCAGGCGACTAACACGAAGAAATGATTGATCGCTAGATAGATCGTTCAGTGATGATCGAACTATCTAGCCGAGAAAAAATTATGCCGTTCAACGTAGTGTTGGTTGAGCCCGAAATTCCGCAAAACACCGGCAACATCATCAGATTGTGCGCCAACACTGGCGCTACGTTGCATTTGGTCGAACCACTGGCTTTCGATATGACCGAAAAAAGCCTACGGCGAGCTTCGTTGGATTACAGCCATCTGACCGACGTTGTGATCCACAAATCAGTCGACGATATTTTCGAAACGCTTGATCTTGATAGGACTTTCGCGACCACGGTGGGCGGTAATAAAACCTACAACGAAGTTGAGTATCAGCCTGATGACACGATCATTTTCGGATCGGAAAGTCGGGGTCTTCCCGACGCTGTTCTATCTGCCATTGCTCCAGATAATCGACTAAGTATTCCAATGATGCCTTCGAACAGAAGTATTAATCTTTCGAACGCCGTTTCGCTGGTGGTTTACGAAATGTGGCGTCAGCAGTCGTTTGTTGGCGGCGAGCTTTCGAAACAGTCTTCACGACCGTACTTTTCTTAGCTGGCGTGTTCGAGTAGGCGTTCTCGTTGTGGTTACTTAAACCATTCAGAATCGAAGGCAAGCGTTGCCACGTGCCACAGTTCGCTGTCGTTGGCTTCAGGGACTTTTTGCATGAACGACGACATGATTTGCTGCCATTCTTCGTTTCGCTTGGTGCCTTCGTAGCTCTTGAAATCTCGTCCTAGTTCGAAATCGTCCGGAACCGTTAAGTACATGAATAGATGATTCCCGCTTCGGAAAATCTCCATTCGCTCAACACCTAGTGCTTTGCGTTTTTCGTGCACCTCAGGCCAGGCGTTGCGGTGGTAATCCTCGTACTTAGCAATGATTTCAGGATCGTCGATTAGATCGACGACTTGTGCGATGGATTTGGACATTTTCTCTTTTCGGTTCGTGTAGAGCAGGAATCACTGTCGGTGCAGTAGGATAGTCGCTCATTTTCGCTCTTGGTTCGTAATTGGAGATTTGAATAGTGAACACGCAAGCGATTGTCGGATCGACGATCATCGACGGAACAGGTTCTGAACCTGTTACAAACGGCACGATTCTTATTCGAGACGGCAAGATCGTGGAGGTTGGCCCAGCTGGAAGCGTAGTCGTGCCACCCGACGCTAGCCCGATCGACGCCACCGGCAAATTTACTATGCCGGGGATTATCGATTCACACGTGCATGTGAGTCCGAACCAAGATATTCCCGAAGACATTCGCCTGAATCTTCGTGTTGGTTTCAATGCGATAAACACGCTGAGGCAATCACTAGGTGCTGGGGTGACAACAGTCGTCAGCATCGGTGGTGGTCCGCCAGCTGTTGAGCTAACGAACGCTATCAACGAAGGCTATGTAGATCAGTGTGCAAATCAGATTACTGCTGGGGTGGTGAATGCTTCAGGCGGACACGTGCGCGGCATTCATGCTGACGGCCCGTGGGAGATTCGAAAGGCCGTTCGTAAGCTCGCTTCTGCCGGTTGCACGATGATCAAAACCGCTGCAACGGGTGGTTTTCAGTGGGAGCACGAACGGGTGCACTGGCCTGACTACACCGAAGAGGAACTAACTGCGCTGGTGGATGAGGCTCGGATGCGCGATATGCCGGTTGCTGCGCACGCTCACGGCCACGAAGGCCTTAAATATGCTGTGAACGCCCGGGTGCACATGGTTCACCACGGTGCGTTGATCGACGATGAGGGGCTTGAGGCGATAACCAAGGCTGATCTGTATTTCGTGCCGACGCTATTTACGACGAATCGTTATCGTATTTCCAAGATCGAATACCCGTGGACTCGAGAGCGGATGAACGAGGCGTACCCGATTCATCGCGAGGGCGTTTCAAAGGCTCACAAGATGGGAACGAAGATCGCTTTGGGTACAGACGGTGGTCCCGGCGATGCGATGATCGAGATGTCTGAAATGGTCGACTGCGGTCTTTCGCCTATGGATGCAATTGTGGTTGGGACGCGAAACACGGCGGATGCGTTGTCGATTTTGGATAAGGTCGGAACGGTTGAATCAGGCAAAGATGCCGATTTGCTGATCGTCGGCAAGAATCCGCTCGACGATATCGACGTGCTGCAGGATCAGGACAATATCTCGCTAGTTATGACGCATGGCAAAGTGCAGACTACTTCCGAAGAGATGAAAACCTATCTCAACCCGCGACTAAGCGGTCCACCACGACGAATCGTTCGTGTGAATACCGAGATGTAGGGTGGGGTTCGGGCTGCCCTTCTGACATCCCCCCGGCAAAACTACCTGCGTTCGGCTTTGTCGTATTCGGCGTAGATGTCTCTGGTATAACAGCACTTGAATCCCTGAAAGGACACCCTTTGGCCATCTACAACACTGCTTCAGATTCGGCGAAGACTGCCGTACGTTCTTTCCTGACCAAACTCGGAGAACAATATTTGGGAAGATCGATTAACACTGGGTCGGGAAAAGGGAAGAAAGATTGGGCACGTATTAAGGAAACCGTGTTCGGAAACGCCTGTGCATATTGTGGCGTTTCCGATGTCGCTCTCGGAATGGAACACCTGATTATGTTCAATCGAGCAGAATGTGGGTTACATCATCCTGGGAATCTGGTGCCGTGCTGTACGCCGTGTAATAAACGCGCTCGAGATGAAAATAAAGCCTACGTTGATTGGCGCACGCATCTTGAATCAAGAGACATATCACGATCAGACAAAGACAAACGATTGCGCCGAATCGAAGCCCACATTGTTGCTGAAGATTACCCTGAATTGAGTGGTGACGAGCAAAAGGCTATCGAGATACTGGCCAACTCTTTGTACTCTTCGATCCAGGCCGAAGTTCAGAAGTCTTTAGACATTTACTCCGAACTAGACGAGGCGTTAATTCATAGTAGATAACGTGTGCTCTACTACCCGCGTTCGGCTTTGTCGTATTCGGCGTAGATGTAGGGGTGTTCGGGATCGTAGTGGGTTAGCGTGTCGGGATTGTCGACTCGTCCGTGTGGGCGAACGTCATTGCCTTCGATGCCGCTTACTTTGTCACCTAGATCTAAGCGACAAGCTTCGATCAAGCCATTGAGTCGTGCGACCACGTCTGGATGCTGATCGAATACGTTTGTGGTTTCACCGATATCGGCGCGTAGATCGTATAACTCGTTGATCTCTTCATCGAGTTTTCGAACGTGGAGCTTCCAGCGGTCGTCTCGTACCGCTTCGATGTTGTTTCGGTGGTAGTAAAAGAACTCTGTACGCGGTGATTCGGTTGGCTCCGTTGCGAACATCAGTGGCGAAACATCTTTGGTATCGGTAGTTCGATCCTGAGGAACCTTGGCTCCGGTTAGGCCAGCGATCGTCCCGAAGAAATCGATCGACGACGTAAGTTCGTTTCGTACTTCTCCCGCAGGAATTTTTCCGGGCCAGCGCATGATGCAAGGAACGCGCTGTCCGCCATCCCACGTCTGGCCTTTTTGTCCACGAAGAGCCCCGTTGCTGCCGCCCTGATCTTGCAATCGAGAACCGTTGTCGCTGGTGAAAATCACGAGGGTGTTTTCGTCTAGACCCTGTCGTTTGAGTTCATCAAAAATTACTTCTGCAACCCAGTCGACGCCTGCGACACATGCTCCGTAGTCGCCGTTTTCAGAAGCGTTCACGAGGTTCTCTGGTGCGTATAAAGGCAAGTGCACGTACATGTGGGCAAAGTAGAGGAAGAATGGATTTTCCTTGTTGCCTCGAATGAATTTCACCGCTTCTTCTGTGTAGCGCTCCGTGAGTGCTCGAAGATCGGGCTGTTCTTGGATCACTTCCGAATCCCGAATTAGCGGGAGGGGTGGGCGACTTCGCAGTTGTTCTAGCCGATCGTGGTCGTCGATAGTTGGGTCTTCAACCTGTCGGCCCATATCGTTGCTGTAGGGGAGACCGTAATAACTATCGAACCCATGATTTGTTGGCAGGAATTCTTTCTGGTCACCGCAGTGCCACTTGCCTATGATCTTGGTCGAGTATCCAACGTCTTTCAGAGCGCCTGCGATGGTCGTTTCATCAGGGTTTAGGCCGATAGCGTCGCCCGGAAACAGAACCCAGTAATCGTCAAACTCGCCAAAGCCAATTCGCTGAGCGTAGCAGCCAGTGAGGAGTGCTCCACGGGAGGGTGAGCAGACGCCTGAGGCTACGTAGAAATCGGTGAATCGCACACCCTCGGCAGCCATCTTGTCGAGGGCTGGGGTTTTGTTGATTTTGGATCCGTAGACGCCAAGATCTCCGTAACCAAGATCGTCGGTGTTGATGAGTACGATATTCGGCTGTGCCATTTGGCTCCCGTTTCTATTTCGTTGTTGCCCAGAAAACTTGGGACAGTTTGCACGTAAAAGATGGGTTCGAACAGCGATGCCGTAGTCAATTTGCGTGCATCCATTGGAATCGTAACCAGCAACTGAGATATGGTCTGGTCATATCGTCTCGTTCAACAGGGCGGCTTATGGAGCCGTTTGGAGTCTTATCGATGCTGTTCTTCCTGCTCGCAAACCTAACCGATGACGGTCTTCAAGCCTGTGTCGAAAACCCAGACGCATTCGCCGAGGCGTGCGATTCGATCAATGTTCCGGGCGCACGTTTGCTTTCGCGCTACGCAACGTTGGGACAGTACGATTTCGTGGTGCTTGTTGAAGCCGATAGTGCGCAGACGATGTCGAGACTTTCGGTAGTGCTTGGTGCGAACGCTCATGTGCACGTGGAGTCGATGCAGGCGATTACGGCTCACTTGATGTCGGAACGAGAAGAGAAGCTTATTCACTCCGATAATCCAGAGACGAAATCCGAACCGGCGGCACCTGCAGAAGCGGCAAGTTAGCTGAATTATTTGCAGGGACTGTCTAGGCTTCCGCCGATTATCGTCGGAGCTATGGTGCTCAAGCCCTAACGGCCATCGGAACGAACGATTTACGAGTGGTGTTAGGGTAGGGTTTCGAGATGAATTCGCTTCAAATCAATCTCTTCAAAAACTCTTACTGGAGTCTTTTACTCGTAGGGGCTTTCCTGCTGCTGATGACGGCCGCATGCAGCGACGATGAGGGCTTCAGGAACGACCCTCGTGATTCTGGACAGGGTGGCGGTAACTCTCAGCACGAAGGGGCTCCTGAGCCGGTTCCGACTGAAGATTTTGAACCCGAGCCTGGTCAATTGCCAGGCCGTACTCACGGCGATAGAACACACGGTATTTGGCCGCAAGTTTGGTCGCAACACGCTCCCACGATTCAAAGCTGGGAGTACAAGGTCAATTGCGGTCAGGCTGAATCGCACACGGAATCATGCTTCTTATCGGATCTGACATCGGTTCGGGTTACGACTCCTTCTGGTGAGTTGATTGAACTTGAGAAGGATTTCAATACAAACGACTTTTCAGGCGAGGTGACGCGAAGGTGGGTTTTGTATGGACCTGAGGACGGCGATTTGCCTGCCCGGGGCGACTACGTATTCAGCTATAGCCGTGGGGCGGAGCTGATTTACGAGCAAGCCATTCCTTACGATTCGGGAGTGATTTCGTATCCGACTGGGGTCGAATGGAAGCGTTCAGCGAACGACATAGTTGTGAACTGGATTCCGCCGCCTGAAGCTGCTGACGACATGCACTACAAGGCGTTGATTTGGCAGGTGGAAGATACTCCCGAGCTGTTCGTTTCCGACGTGTTTGATTGGGATGTCGATACGGCGGTGCTAAAAGATGTGCCGATGATCGTTGGCGGCAAATATTCGCTTAACGTGGCGATATATTTCGACGATGGCTACGCCT
The DNA here is from genome assembly GCA_018650845.1 of Chloroflexota bacterium. Taxonomy (GTDB): domain Bacteria; phylum Chloroflexota; class Dehalococcoidia; order Lucifugimonadales; family Lucifugimonadaceae; genus Lucifugimonas. Next base: position 22,691 of record JABIFF010000016.1, read on the forward strand.
ACAGCGAATACGTTATTTTCGAGTGGCCAGAGCCGGGTGAGACGGGGTATTAGGCGTGACGTGAGGGTTGTCGATATGGAAATTGTCATTCTGAACTTGATTCAGAATCGATTTCTAACGCCGAGTTCACGGTAGCTAGAAGATTAATCTAGTTCTGAAAGTTCGATTCGTCCGTAAGTAGATAATTCTGAATCAAGTCCAGAATGACATAACGCCGCCAGCAATTCGTATACTCAATACATGTTTATTGGCAATGTCGAAGTAAAAGGGCTGGCGCGACTGGCCCCCATGGCTGGAATTTCTAACGCTGCGTACCGCATGGTTGCTCGCGAGTGCGGCAGCGCGCTTACAACCAGCGAAGAGATTGATGCTACGGGTCTGACTCGTAAGAATACGAAGACCCGTTATGACATTGCGAAGTACCTGCCTGAAGAAAAGCCAATCGCACTTCAGATTCTCGGTGCCAACGCTGAAACGCTCGTTCCGGGAGCGCAGTGGTTGCAGGATCAAGGCGCAGACATCATCGATTTGAACATGGGTTGCCCTGTTCAGAAGATCACGAAGACGGGTCGTGGTTCGGCGATGATGAAGGATGTTGCTAAAACCGCCAAGATTCTCGAAGCGATGCGGGCTGTATTGACCGTTCCGTTCACGATTAAGATTCGCAGCGGTTGGGACGAAGAACATTTGAACGCTGTTGAAGTTGCCAAGATGGCTGAAGACGTTGGAGTGGATGCGATTACCGTTCACCCACGAACCCGCACGCAGCAGTTCTCAGGTCTTTCCAAGTGGGAGATGATCACTCAAGTCGTCGATGCTGTAAATATTCCGATTACTGGCAATGGCGATGTGAAATCGATGTCAGACGCTCGACGAATGGTCGCTGAAACCGGCGTTGAGTCGGTGATGATTGGTCGGGGTGCCATGGGTAAGCCGTGGGTGTTCGACGAGTCGTTCGAAGATCTTTCAGAGATCGATAAGTATGAATATCAGACTCGAGTGATCAATCGTCACACCGCACTAATTATCGAGCTATTCCCTGAGAATGTTGGACTGATTCAGATGCAGAAGCATCTCTCGTGGTACGCCGGTGGGCGAGATCGGGTTCGACAGTTCAGGGTGGAACTGTTTGGCGCCGATACCTACGAAGAAACTCGAGAGATTTTCGACCGTTACTGGGCGTCAGTCGATCCCGCGAATTCTGAACAGCCGAATATGGCTGCTGTTTAGCAGACGGCGCGTTTCATTCGGTGGCCGTGAGTCACTAGAAATTCCAGACGATCTGAACCATCAGTAGCAAGATGATGATCAGTGTCGTTGCTGCAGCCGGTACCGCTATTAATCTACCCATACTTTGAGTTTTGGGCTTTCCCAGTCGAGATAGATTTCGCGTCTCTGGGTGCTAGCTACACAATTTTGTTTTGACGGCGCGCTGGCAGCGAACGGGCATGTTCGACATCCCGACTCCTGTGGAGGGATCTTCGGTGGATGGGTTGTGGGGTCGACCTGTCGCAGTCGGAGATATCACCCTCACCCCAGCCCTCTCCCACTAGGAGAATGGGGTAGGACAGGCGCGACCCTACCCCAGATCCCTCGGCTCCGATGACTTCGCTCGGGAAATCTATTGGTTGCTGCCAGGGACGGAGGCGGGGATAGCTGCCTAAACCGTTGGTAGCGGCATGTCGTCGCCGGTTTCGTCTTGCCAGATTCGAATGCGAGCTGCCATTTGGCGAATTCGATCTTTGTGTTCTGGTTCGTTGAACAAGTTAGTTAGTTCAGCGGGGTCGCTATTCAAGTCGTACAACTCGCACTGGTCGCCAGGTGAAAGATTCAGCTTCCAGCGATCGCCAGTCACAACTCCACGCCACGGAATCGAAACCATTCGGTTGATTTCTGGCGATCCCAAGTTCCGGTCGCCCATGCCGTTCCATTGGATGAACACATCGTTGTCTGAAAGGTCTTCTTCACCACGTAGAACTGGTCGGAGCGACTTGCCTTCGAGGTGATCTGGAATATCGCTTCCTGAAAGATCGAGCAGCGTGGGAACGAGGTCGACTTGCCCAACAGAACCTGGGATTCGTCGTGGCTGCATATCGGTCATCCACGGCACATACATCAGGAATGGCACGTTCGAGGCTTCTTCGTATAAAGAACGCTTCTCGAGCATGCCGTGATCGCCGCCCATCTCGCCGTGCTCGCTAGTGAACACGATGATCGTGTTGTCGGCCTGTCCGCTCTCTTCGAGCGCCTCGAAAATCTTGCCGAGCTGGTTGTCGACAAGCGTTACGTTGGCGAAATACTGTGCCCGTAGCGTCCGGAAGCCTTCTTCGGTAGTGGTGTCGTGGAAATCTCCACCAGCCTCGCCTAGAGGGTTGTTTCCGCCACCCATGTAGTAGTCGGATCGTAATCGGTTCACCAAAGAACCGGAGTCGGGTCGAGTTCGGAAGCCGGGACCAACTTCGATCTCGTCTGGATCGTAAAGATCGTTCAATGGGCCTGTGTAAGGCGGGTGCGGCTCGAAGAAGTTCACGTAGAGCATCCACGGCTGTTCGGCGTGTCGGCCTTCTGGATATTCGGTGATGAACTTCGATGCGGTGTGACCCAAGAACGCAGCTTGGGTTTGCTCTTCTGTTAGTTCCGCTGTGCCAGTCCATGCTTCGTACGACATCGACATTGAAGGCGGTTCGACACCGTGGTCGATGAGCCACTGGTTGTAAGGCGCTTCCTGATACCGATATTCCTTGCGAGTAATTCGTACTCGCTGGAAATCTTCAACGGCTTCCCATTTGTCGAATCCGTGCTGAGCGGTCATATCGTCGCCCAAGTGCCACTTGCCCATGTGGGCGTTGTAGTACTCGTCGTTGATCATGTCGCCGATAGTTTGGATGTCACGCGAAAGCGGAATATTGTTCCGCTGAAGTCCCGTATTGTACGGGTACAGACCCGTCATGATCGATGCACGAGCCGGGGTACAAACCGGCTGTGTTACGTAGGCGTTTTCAAATACGAAACTCTTTTCGGCTAGCTTGTCGAGATTCGGAGTTTTGATCCAGTTGTTGCCGTAGGCAGCCATCGAATCTCGACGCTGCTGGTCGGTGAGAATAAAAAGAATATTCGGCTTACGTTCTTGCATTTTTTAATCTTGCTTCTGAAATTGTTCTGAGATTGGGCGTTGTATTCGATTTGGTAAGTGAAAATTTTTGGGTCTAAGTGTTACCAGCCACCGGAAGGGTACGGCAATCCCGCTCGCGCGCAAGCTTGGGCGAGACTAATCTTCAACTATGGGCATACTGCTGCACGAACAACTTGAGACTGAACGAACTCGCCTCACGCCTTTAACAGGTGAAATAGCCGATGCAATGATGGCTAGCGATGGCGAATCGTTGCTTTCGGAATCGCGCCTCAAGTTTCCTCAACCGTTCCAAGTGCCGCCCATGATGCACGACGACTACTTGCAAGCTGTTTCGCAGCGGTTGCAGTACGAGCCGGGGCAGGTTGGCTGGTGGGGCTGGCTGTTCTACGAGAAGGAATCTCGAAACGTGCTTGGCACGGTTGGTGTGAGTGGTCCTCCTGATGACACCGGATCAGTCGGAATTGCATTCTCTATTTACGAAGACCAAGAGAACAATGGCTACACCAAAGAGGCGACAAAAGCTGTTGTCGATTGGATTCTGGCTCAAGAGGGTGTGAAGTCACTTCGAATGACCATTCATCCTAAGAATTTTGCCGCCGTTCGAGTCGCCCAGCACTCCAAATTCGAACTCAAGGGAACTGTTGTCGACAATGTTGTTGGCGAAGTTCACCTTTACGAGGCGAAGAAGCGAGTGATTCTTCCGCCGCCTTCTGCCTTGGTTTAGTTTCTTCGCTGCGAGCCCTGAATAACGAGGATTCATCGTTCAAGTCGTGACCTTCGGCTGATCGCGCCATAGAATTAGTTCATTATTTATTTCGTGGACGTTCTTGGACGTTTTTCCGGCATGGGTGTCGGAGTGGAGAATTAGTTGACCGATAAGCCTGTTGAAACCTCAGAAGTTAAGTTTGAATCGACCGGGAAGAAGAAGCGCGAGACTCGACCCTGGGGTTCGTACGAAGTGCTTACGAGTGGCCCTGGGTTCCAGACTAAGCGTTTGACTGTGAAGGCAGAAAAGCGACTTTCGCTGCAGTGGCACCGTCATCGTGACGAAACTTGGGTTGTTGCCCGTGGCACAGCCGAAGTAACCGTTGGCGAAGAACAGCACACACTGGGCCGTGGAGAGACGATGTTTGTCGCTCGCAACATTCACCATCGCATCGCAAACATCTCATCTGTAGAGCCGCTTGAAATCATTGAGATTCAGACTGGCGACTATCTTGGCGAAGACGATATCGTTCGGGTAGAAGACGACTTCGGCAGGGCTGAATAGGATGCTCACGCTGCATCTGTCGGGTATAGTGCCGCATCTCAAGGGTGGCGGAACAAACGCCACCTGATGTTCGACAGATTTTGTTGGTAGCTAGTTTTGGCGTCCAACGATGGAGAGATACTCGATGGGCCAGCTTCTAGTAGACGATCAATTTCCAGATATCGAGTTGTCGATTGCCGGCGGCGGCACTGTATCGCTTCCGGGCGATACCGCTGGCAACTGGACGTATGTGCTGTTCTATCGTGGAGGCTGGTGACCGTACTGTACTCGGCAGTTAGCCGATGTAGAAGAATGGTTTGAGCGACTCCAAGAGTTTGATATCAAAATCGTCGCTGGAAACGCAGATGGTGATTCCGATACTGTCCAGACACACGCTGATCACGATCTATCGTTCCCTATAGCGCATAGCGTTCCTGTGGAAATCGGTGAGAAGATTGGCGCTTGGATTGGCGAGCGGCAGGGCAAGGCGATGATTCAGCCGTGTGAGTTCGTGCTGAGACCCGATGGAACTGTTGCTGCTTCGATGTACGCGACGACTCAGCTAGGGCGAATGTTGCCTGAGGCGATCTGGAACTTTGTAAAAGCGAGAATATAGTTTGCTAGTTCAACCCGCCGGCATTCCGGCCCCTGTGGAGGGACCTTCGGTAGGCTCGGTATTTCGTTAGCGGAGTGTCGCCCAGCAATAGTCCTTCGCAGATTGGCTCAAAACGTTGGGGATAGGTAGCCTTGCCCGCCTATGACTACTGATCACAATACCGACCGTATAGCCGATGTTCTAATCATTGGCGCTGGTGCATCTGGAGCTGCAGTCGCTGCTTCGCTAGCTGAGGCAGTATTCGATGTGGTTTGCATCGAGCAAGGCCACTGGCAAGACGCTTCCAAATTCCCTACAACCGAGCCGGATTACGAGCTGAGGCGTATGAGTTCGTGGTCGATCAACCCGAACAAGAGGAAGCTGCCCGAAGACTATCCAGTAAACGTCAACGACTCAGCGATCGAGCCGGTGATGTTCAATGGGGTTGGCGGAAGCACGATTTTGTGGGCGGCGCACACGCCACGATTACATCCCTCTGATTTCAAAGTTAAAACGCTTGATGGCGTAGCTGATGACTGGCCGATTTCGTATGAAGATCTCGAGCCGTGGTACGACCTTAACGACCATGTAATGGGTTGCGCAGGAATCGCCGGAGATCCGGCTAACCCGCCTCGTTCGCCACGTCAGATGCCTCCTGTTCCATTGGGCAACGACGGTGAAATGTTGGCTGGTGCTTTTGATCGACTCGGGTGGCATTGGTGGCCTTCCGATAACTACGTCAACACGACCCGCTATGGCGAAGGTCGTGATGCGTGCAACTTCTGTGGTCACAATATGATGGGCTGCTACCAACGGGCAAAATCATCGACTGATCTGAACTACTGGCCGCGTGCTATCGATCAGGGAGCAGAGCTTGTAACCGGTGCTCGCGTACGAGAAATAACCACCGATTCGGCGGGCAAAGCAACCGGCGTGAATTATCTCGATAGAGAAGGCAATGATCAGCATCGACAAGCTCGGGCTGTGGTGGTTGCTGCGAACGGTGTTGGTACTCCGCGAATGCTTCTGATGTCGGCTTCGGAAAAACACCCAAACGGATTAGCCAACTCTTCAGGGATGGTCGGTAAAAACCTGATGTTCCACGTGTACGCCGGTGTCACCGGTGTGTTCCCTGATCATGAAGAGCCGTGGGTTGGACCTGCCGCCAATATGATCATGTCGCAGGAGTTTTACGAGACTGATTCCGATCGGGGATTCCTTCGAGGTTACTCGTATCAAACAGGTCGAGGGCAAGGGCCGGGATCAGTCGCACGAGGAGCCAATGTTCCGTGGGGTGCCGATCATCACAAGCAACTGGAACGACGCTTGGGCAATACTGTCGGGCTTGGTGCGATTGGCGATGATCTGCCCGAGGAGCACAACACCGTCACGCTTGATGATCGCTTAGTCGATAGTTCTGGTCTTCCCGCTCCAAAAATAACTTACAGAGTGAGCAAGAATTCACGAGCGCTTCTCGATCATTCACTTGTGCAAGGCCAAAAGCTGCTAAAAGAAGCTGGCGCTGAAGAGGTCGACGTAAATCGATTCTCACGAGAGGCTGGCTGGCACCTGATGGGCACGGCTCGAATGGGTGATGATCCAGAGCGATCTGTAGTCGATAGCAACGGGCAATCTCACGATATCGACAATCTTTTCATCGTCGATGGAAGTGTTTTCGTTACCGGTGGTGCTGTGAATCCGACGCCGACTATTCAGGCCATCGCTCTTCGTACTGCTGATTACATCGCAACTCACCGTCAGGATTTGAAAGCTTGATGACAACTAATCTTGATACCAATCTCCTTTCTGCGGCACTGGATCGGGTTCTTCCACCAGTCGACGATCTAGCCGGCGCGGGCGCTATGGGGCTCGCAGAGGTGGTTGTAGAACGATCACGAGCAGACGATCGGTTCTGGGATGCGCTGTCGACCGTAATGAACGCATTGTCTGTTGGCGAGTTTTTATCTGAGGACGGAGACGGACAGGACGGCGCTATTCGCGCTGTGGAAAGTTCCGACCCAAATGCATTCACGCTCTGGCTAGATGTCGTTTACTCGATCTACTACATGCAGCCGGAAGTACACAAGCGATTGGGTTGGCATGGTCGTGCACCGCAGCCCGAGGGAAACTCGATGCCGCCGTGGGACGAATCTATCCTCAGCAATATTCGCAAACGCGAACCGTTCTGGCGCAAGGTTTAGTCGACCCCACGACAGAACGATTCTTGTAGTTCCTACTTCAGGGCCACGCTACCGTCTTCTCGGATCGGTGGTGCTACGAGCGCAGGATCGAACGGGTGCATTGCTGGGGCATCTTCGTTGAAGATGACTCCGAGTCCGGGCTTCTCTGAAGGCGTGTACCAGCCACGTTCGAGCTTGATGATTTCGTCGGTCATGTCGCGACGTGGCGGAACTTCTTCCTGCACCGATTCCTGAACGTCCCAAGACGGTGATGCTGTACCGATAGCGATACATGCTGCCGTGGCGATAGGTCCTTGGAAGTTGTGTGGGCAGATCTTGATGTGGTGCGCTTCCGCGATAGTTGCGATCTTCTTCACACCGGTGATTCCGCCGGCAACAGCGATATCAGGCTTGAAGAACGCTGGCTTGGCAAGTTCTGCATATTCTCGGAACTCCCAGATGCCCATGTTTCGTTCGCCAACTGCGAGTGGAAGTCGCAATTTGGCTGCGACATCGCCCATTGCCACGACCGAATCGGGAACGATGGGATCTTCGATGAAGTATGGGCGTAGCTTGGCTACTTCTTCGCAGAATGCAATCGCTTCGTGCGGCTGCATGTTGCGGTGAATTTCGATTCCGATATCGAAGTCCCAGCCAACGGTTTCTCGAACTGCTTCGGCCATTTCTACGGCTAAGCCGATCATCTTGGTGTAAGTCAGTTCAGCCCAGTTTTTAGGCATGGGCGTGAATTTTAGTGCTGAGAATCCTTGGTCGAGAGCCTTCTTAGCTCCAACTGCACATTCTTCAGGAGTGTTGCCGCCAATTCCCTGCGCGATGCCACGGATTTTCTGGCGAACCTTACCGCCAAGCAAATCCCAGACCGGAGCCTGAAGCCGCTTTCCCTTGATGTCCCAAAGCGCCATGTCGATGGCACTAATCGCACCGCCGATGCTGTTACCTCGGAAAGCCGAGTTGTAGCGCCAGAGATAGCTCCATATGTGTTCGATGTCACCAGCATCCATACCGATTATGGCGTCGGCGAAACCGTGGATGGTTGCTTCAGCAGCTTTCGGGTATGACCAGTAACACGATTCGCCGATGCCTTCGGTTCCGTCTTCAGTCGTGATTTTTACGACCAGATATCGGGCTACGAAGAATGTTTCTATCTTTGCAATTTTCATGTTTTAACTTCAGTTGGAGGCGATGTTGCCTGAAATGGTTGAGCGTCGTCCTTCGAGAGCCTCAGGATGACATTTTCAGATTGATTGGAAAGAGACTAAATATTCCAGTGGGCGTTGATGCTGGCTTCGTACTGTGCTGTTTCTTCGTTCTCGATTTCTTCGACCGTTACGGCCCGTCCGAGTACCGAAGATTCGAGTGCGGCGTTGCAGACAGCGAGGTCTTTTCGACCAACGTATGCATCTACTTCAGGCTTGGTTCCATCGGCGATGCATTGGCCTAGTTCGTAGTACTCGAGAGCCACCAGGAATCGGTCAGCGTCTTCGAACGGAGTGTCGTACGAACCGAGTCGGTCTGAACCGAATAGTCGAGCTGGTAGTTCGTCGAGGTGGAAGTCAGGAACGAGTTCTAGAACATCGTCACCTGAAACTTCGCCAACCCCATCGATAGTGAGTTTTAGCGGATTGCCTCGACGCTGTTTGGCAGGAGCCATCGAACCTTTGCTGCCGTAGATCATTGCGTACTCGGTGGTTTCACCGTGGGCAGCGAACATCGAAGTCCATTGCCCAACTGCACCGCTCTTGAACTTGAGAGTTGAGATGACCATATCTTCAGCATCGGCATCGATTTCATCTGGCACTTCGTTTGCCCAGTGCTCGTAGAAGTTGGCGACACCGATCTTTTCGCCTTTGTATCGCTTCGGTTCCCAGACCTTGGATACTGCGTAGACCTCTTCGATATCGCCCAAGTAGTACATCATTTGGTCGACAGCATGGACTCCCGCATCAACGAAAATTCCACCGATGTTCTTGTAGTGTCGCCACGGCCAAATGATGATGTCGTTGCCGCCACGGGCAGAGCCAAGTAGGAAGCTGTACGGGTCGCCAATAGCACCTGCATCGAGCAGTGCTTTGTTTAGTCGGCACATAGGGTCACGTCGTTCTTGCTCGCCGACGCTGAGCACCTTGCCACTGCGCTTCCAGGCATCGATAACTCGGTTGCAGCCTCGAACGGTGAGTGAAAGCGGCTTTTCGCAAAGTACGTTGTAGCCAAGATCGAACGCCATTTCAGCGACGAGATGATGTGAGCCTGAATCGGTGGTGATATCGACAGCTTCGATATCGGGTCGCATCTTCTTCATGGTTTCCATGGAAGTGAATATTTCAGGGCGACTGCCCAGCATTTCCTCGGTCTTATCGGCGAGGTGAATGGCGTTTTCTTCACGGGTGTCGCAAACAGCGACGAGTTCGACGTTCGCCATGCCGCTTTCGTAAAGGGCGCCCAGCGCTCGAAGGTGTCGACCGCCCATGCCGCCAGCACCGACTATCGCAATTGGAATTCTGACCATTGATTTGGTTCCTTAGTATCTGGTTTCTATCTGTCTTGAACGCTGCCGTCGAAGCCGATTGGGGTGTCGAGGATTTTTGGATTTTCGGGTCCGGAGAGGGCGGCTTCGTTTAGTTCGATGCCGAGTCCTGGGCCTTCTGGAACGATGAGGTAGCCGTCAACGAGTTCAAGCGGAGTGACTAGAAGATCGCTCTTTGGAGGCTCGGATTCACCGGTGTACTCCTGAAGTGCGAAGTTCGGGATGCAGGCGTCGAGTTGAACACATGCTGCTGTACTAACCGGAGAAAGCGGGTTGTGAGGAATGACCTTCACGTGCTTCGCTTCTGCCATCGCAGCGACTTTCTTCGATCCTGAGAGTCCACCACATAGGCAGAGATCGGGTCGGATGTAAGAAGCGGCGTTAGCTTCGAGAAGCTGTTCGTATTCGAAGATAGTCGTGAAACGTTCACCAGTTGCGATCGGAATGTTGCACTGATCGGCGACATCTCCCATTCGGGCTGGGCTGTCTGGAAGCATAGGGTCTTCATAGAAGAACGGGTTGAACTGTTCGAGTCGTCGGCCCAGCCAAATGCTTTCGGCGGGTGCCATCTGTCGATGAATTTCAACACAGATATCTACTTCGCCACCGACTGCCTCTTTCACAGCGCCAACACGGTCGACCGCTTCATCGGCCCATTCGGTGTATGACTTGTGGAGGTAGTAATCGGGCGGGAACGGTGTGAACCGAACGGCAGTGAATCCGTCTTTGACCGCAGCTTGAGCGCTCGCAACGAGGTCGTCTTTGGTTGTGCCGCCAACGTGCATGTAGCAGCGGACTTTATCGCGAGTCTTGCCGCCCATGAGATCGTAAATCGGCACCCCGAGCCGTTTGCCCTTGATGTCCCACAGTGCGATGTCGATGGCACTAAGTGCACCCTGAACCACTGAGCCCATGAAGTGGGACGAGCGATATAGCCACTGGTAGTGGTGTTCGATGTAATCGGGATTCTTGCCCTTGAGGTATTCGGCCATCGTATCGACCATCGTCTTGGTAGGCCGCTGCCAGCCGTGAACTCCGCCTTCACCGATACCGACCGTGCCGTCTTCGCAGTAAATGCGAATCAGCAGCCAGCGGTCCCAAAGCATCGTTTCTACTCGTTCAATCTTGGTTGGTGCTGGCATTTTGAAATGGTTCCGTTTCTGTATGGATGCGGTGTTCGGGCGAGCTTTCGTCGGTAAAAAGCCTTTGTTAGCCGAGAAGGTAGCTCGGAATCGGGGCGGATACAAGATCAAATCGGTTTGTGTTGCGGTCTCAGCGGGGTTATAACCACGGCAGAAACAGAGTGATGACAAACGAGAGAGAAGAATTTTTTGCTTGATCTAGTGATTAAGAACGCAAAAGTAATCGATGGTTCGGGGTCTGGGGCGCTGGTGCTGGACGTCGGAATTGAGGGCGACAAGATCGTTGCGATTGCGCCATCGATAGAAGCTGAATCAGCAGAAACTCTCGACGCGACGGGACTCGTGCTTTCTCCCGGATTCATCGATGTCCACTCGCACGATGATTTCCATGTGCTGATCGAACCCGAAGTTCGTCACAATATTCTTCAGGGAATAACGACTGCGATTGTCGGTAACTGTGGCTTCGGAGCCGCAGGTTCTGAGGCTGGCAAAATCCAGATGAAGGCGATCAACGAGCCTTCTGCTGAGTTGCCTGATTGGGCGGGGTATGCCGGATATCTGGATGAGGTAGACAAGACTTCTCCAGTGTTGAATGTTGCTGCTCTGATAGGTCATCACACCGCACGGCGCGAAGCTATGGGGGGCGTGGAAGATCGTCCGCCAACTGCTGACGAACTCTCCCGAATGCTGGCGAACGTGAGCGAAGGCATGGAGGCTGGTGCGGTTGGAATGTCGACGGGGCTTGTTTACGAGCCGGGTAGGTATGCGTCGACTGAAGAAGTCGTGGCGCTAACAAAGGTCGTCGGAAAGCACGGCGGTCTTTATGTATCGCACATGCGAGATGAGGGTTCAGGGCTTCTCGATTCAGTTCGAGAAACACTTCATATCGGAGAGGCTGCGGGAACGGCGGTCGAGGTATCGCATCACAAATCGGTTGGTAAAGACAACTGGGGCATGGTCGCTCGATCTCTCGAAATGATCGAAGATGCCGTTGCTGACGGTCGTGATGTAACTGCCGATCAGTATCCGTATACCGCTCGAAGCACGATGTTGTTCGCACTTGTGCAGAACGGAACGTTCAACTCGACCCCGGGCGGAGCTATGGGCAAGTCTTCACCAGACGAAGTGCTGTTGTGCTCGGTTCCGGGTCAGAGCGATTTCGAAGGTCGCACACTGCAGAGTTTCGTCGAAGAGTTTGATTTGCCGGGTGAAGAAGCTGCGAACAAGCTGCTTCGCGACTACTCAGGCGATATTTTGGTTGCAGCTTTTGGCATGGACGAAGGCGACGTTCGGATGGTCATGGCGCATTCGTCGACAATGATCGGAACCGATGGGCTAGATCGTGGCTCGAAGCCGCATCCGCGTGCATGGGGCACTTACCCTCGGGTGCTAGGAAAGTACGTTCGAGAAGAGGGTGTGATCTCTCTTGAGAACGCCATCTACAAGATGACTCACATGCCTGCTGAGAAGTTTGGCATAGCCAACCGAGGCTTGGTCAAAAAGGGCTACTACGCTGATCTTGTGTTGTTCGATCCGGATACTGTGATCGACCAAGCCACGTACGAAAATTCTCGCGTGGGACCGAAAGGCATGCCGCATGTGATTGTGAACGGGAAGTTTGCAGTTCGGGATGGCGAGCATGCAGGTTCACGATCAGGTCGTGCCATTCGTCGGGGACAAATTTAGGTAAATCGTTCGAAATTGGGAGTAGACTGCGCCCGAATATCAGCGTCCGCTCAGTGCATGGGACTGGACGGCGCACCAGACCGCTAAGGAAATCACGTGCCAGAAATCATCGAATCGATCACGGTTACGCCGATACCGTCGAGCTATCAAAAAGAGCTCGGCAAAAACGCATACATCGACAACATTGGTACGCAGCGACTTGAATGGGTTGTTCGTGCAAAAAGTTCAAGCGGCGCCGAAGGTATTTCGATTGCGAATCGCCTGATGCGTGATGGCTCGGTCGAGAGCATGCTGGCGCACATTAAAGGCGCACTACTGGGGCGTGAAATCGATGACCTACTAGAGATTTCCAATGGTGTGGTTACCGGGGCAGGACCGGGTATGGATCGCTGGTACCGTCGAAACGGCTGGATGACCATTCTGGCGTTCGATCTTGTTGGCAAGGTTCGCGGAGTTTCGGCAATCGATTTACTCGGTGGAAAAAAGCACGATTCAATTCCTGCTTACGACACCACTCTCTATTTCCAAGATTTCCTGAATCCTGAAAAGGGTGCACAGCAGGTTGGAGACGAAGCTGCCAAAGCTGTTGCTGATGGCTGGCGGGCGCTGAAGCTCAAGATGGGCAGAGGCGGCAAGTGGATGCTGCCAGAAGCCGGAATGCGGCGTGATATTGAAGTAGTTCAGTCGGTTCGTGAATCGGTTGGGCCAGACGTAAAAATCTACGTCGATGCGAACTTTGGCTACGACGGGCGTCTTGATCTTCTGGATGAGTACATCAAGGAAGTCACTCCTCTCGATATCTTCTGGTTCGAAGAGATGATCACCCACGACGTCGACGGCTACAAGGCGATGCGAGAAATGCTGGCAAAGTACGGTTCTTCAGCTTTGCTCACGTGTGGTGAAGTAGACCGAGATCCGATTTCCGAAGTGTTCCAAGATTTGATTGATGATCGACTGATCGATGGCTACCAGCCCGACATCGTAGGTCATGGCTTTTTGGGTTGGATGGATATTGAACGTCAGCTAAAGGGCACTGGTGTTCGAACGATTCCGCACAACTTTGGCAACGGCTGCTTTGGGAGCTACGCCAGCATCGTTTGGGGAGCGGCTTCAGAGACTTATGTTTCGCTTGAAGATGAACGCAATCTTGCGCACTATCTGACTCCACTGCCTGAGTTCACGAATGGGGCGTACGCACTGCCGACCGGACCGGGATTGGGTGTTGATATCGATGAGGCCGGCTACGCTCCGCATGCCAAGCATGAGAACAGGATGGAGGCGTAGTTATGACCACTTCAACTCTAGACAGTCACGTCATAAATAAAATTACGATTACGCCGATTGAAACCTACTTTGGCGCTCCCGGCAAAGGACGCATAGTTGGTCGTAACGCCAAGATGGAGAATTATGGTCACAACCAGCGAGAGTGGTTGCTGCAGGTATTCACCGATTCGGGATTGGTGGGTTTGAGCAATGCTCGACCTGCCATGAACCGTGGCGGAATTCTCGGTATATACAACGATTTTCAAGATCTGATCGGCAAGAAACTTTCAGATTTCTTCAGCGTTTCGGGGGGACGAGTAACGAACGTAAGTCCTCGATGGTCTGATTTGTTCGACCGTTACGGATTTCTGGATGTAGCACTCTTCGACCTGATCGGACGGGCGCTTGGAACACCTTCGTACAGTCTTCTTGGCGACAAGGTTCGAGACAAGGTCGAAGGCTACGATTCGAGTCTTTACTTCCAAGACCTCGTGAACCCTGCCGAAGGTGCGAACGCCGTGGCTATCGAAGCCGCTGAGGCTGTCGAAAAGGGCTGGCGGGCGATGAAGCTCAAGCTGGGTCGACCCGGCAAGTGGTTCGAGCCAAACGCCGGAACTCGACGTGATATCGAAGTTGTCGAATCAGTACGGGCGACTGTTGGCGACGATATAAAAATTCTTGTCGATGCCAACAACGGCTATGACGGTCGTATCGATCTGTTGGAAGACTTTGTTCGTGGCATCAGCGATCTGAACGTTATGTGGATGGAAGAGATGATCACCGAGAGCATCTCTGATTACCAGAAGCTGAAGGAATTCAGAGACAAGTACACGCCGAAGACGATGATCGTCGACGGCGAGAGTCACAAAGGTCGCCAGACTATCTACTGGCAGCTAATGGAACAGGGACTGCTCGACGCAATTCAGCCCGACATGCTTCACATGGGATTCTGGCAATTTCACGTGCTGGCACGCGATATCGAGGAATCGGGAGTGGATACCCTGATTGCTCCACACAACTACAACGCTGCCTATTTGGGGCTTCGCGCCGACATTCATTTCGGTGCCGCCACAAAGCGGTTTGTGATTGCTGAAGATTCAACGCTCGATTTCGATTTGTATCAGGGCGATGAGTATGCATTTGAAGATGGAATGTACACAGTGCCTGACTCGCCGGGGCTGGCGGTGAGCATTGATCAGGAACTTTACGATCGTGTGTACAGACAGCACGAAACAGTTATTAGCTAGCCAACGACATTAGGAAATTTTAAGAACTATGAAAGTACTGATTACGGGTATCACGGGACGTGTGGGCGCGAATATTGCGCAGAATTTCCTCGAAAGAGGGCACGACGTGCGCGGCATGGTGTGGTCGGGCGATCCTCAGGCAGAGAAGATGAAGGCCGTTGGGGCTGAGATTGTCGAGGGCGATCTGGCCAGTTCTTCAGATGTGAATGCAGCGGTCGATGGGCAGGAAGTTATCTTGCATTTGGGTGCGGCTTTTCAGGCTGGAGGACCGTTCACTCCGGAGCAATATTTCGATACCAATGTGAAGGGTACTTTCAACATTCTTGAGGCCTCTAAGAACCTCGGGGCTCAGTTGAAGCACGTGTTCATTACGAGCACCGATGCGACGATGTTTAAGTACCCCGAAGGCGGTATTGCCGAGCCGATTGCTGAGGATTCTCTCCCGCTTTCGACTACCGATTGGTACGGCTATTCGAAGGTTCTCTGCGAGAGCTTGTTGAACCGCTATCACGCCCAAGACGGTCTACGCGGAACGATCATTCGATTCGCCAACGTTTGGGGTGCTGGTGAGATTCTTAATTTCAGACAATTCCACCTGAGCCACTTCTTGACGCAGTTCGAAAGTCGAACCGATGACGCTGGTAAGGCAACTTACGCGGAACTTCAGGCTGAAGCTGCTAAGAGTGATGGCGGTCCACGATTGATCGTTGCGCGAGATGTGAATGGTCGACCGTGGAAGAAGCATCAGGTTGAAGTTCGTGATCTTGTTCACGCGTACGAACAGGCTGTTGGCAATCCTAATACGTTCGGAAATGTCTACCAGTTGGGATCGAAAGAGCCGTTCACTTGGGACGTGCTAATTCCGTATATATCGGAGAAGACTGGCATTCCGTATTCAACGGTTGATCTGCCAACGAATCCGACGTTCTATGAGTACGATCTTTCGGCTGCGAAAAACGATTTCGGATACAACCCGACTCTTTCGTTGAACGAGATGGTTGATGAAGCGATTCGCTACAACGCTGAAGGCGGCGGCGGAATTATTCCAACGAAGGTTTAGTTCTTCTGTGAGTCTGCCCCACCTCTTCCAGTGGGAGAGGGTTGGGGCGATGGTGAAATCGCTCGGCGGAACAATCTTATTTCCTGAGCGGCACCCGAAGGATCTGGTGCGGCGGGGTGATGTGGCAAGTGCTCACTAACGACGGATCGCTCTCTCAAGCTGCCCTAAGCTGAACGATGTGGGCGTTTGTCTGCCGTCCTTCGACGGGGCTCAGGATGACACTTGGGATGTGGGTGGACTAGGTGAATGGTGAAAATTGCCAGTCCTAGCGTCACCGACGAAGGTCTCTCCACTTTGGTCGAAACATCTGAGTTTGGGCGTCCGCGAAAAGCTACGGCCTGACGCGGTTCATGGCGACGTACATTCCGACGCCTAATCCGATGTAGGCGACGATGTTTAAGAACACGCCGTTCCAGACACCGAGCATCGAAGCTACGGTGAATCCGACAACCCATATGCCAAACATCGTCATTGCCGCGACTATGCGGAGTCGTGCATCGAGCTTGTACTTACCGGCTCTACGGACGTAGTCGCCCACCGGTGATCCGCCTAAGGCTATGACGAACGATGCTGCGACGTTTCCGATCATGAAGCCGAGCGGAAGCACCCATAGAACCCAAACGATGATTGCGTACGCTACTCCAAAGCCGATAGCTCCAATAATCGACAGCAGGATTACCCGCGACAACTCAGCTGGAGTCGATCGGAAGATCGGTGCCTGTCCGATGCTTGCGCAATCGGGGCATCGTGCACCAACTGGCGATTGCACCATGCACTGGGGGCAAATCAGATCGCCACAACGTGAGCAGCCGAGATTGGATGCGGTGTCGGGGTGTCGAACGCAGGCGCTTTGGAAGGTGTCGTTAGTCATTGGCGAATCAGGATACCGGCAAATTGTGTTTTTTTACTGGGTGATGCCGGGATTTGGTAAATCGTTACTGGTCGATCCACTCTTCTCGGTTGGCTATATCTCTGTCGAACACTACCCGGGTAAGTAGCAGGCGAGCTGAAATCGTTCCTGAGGTATCTCGTAGAGAGTTAGATGTCATTCGTTTGAATGCGGTTATGAGAGCGAATACAGCCGAGAAAATTACGAGTTCGACCGGGAGGTTAAGTAGAGCTGCCCATATCGGCATCATGATCACTGCGATTAGCCACCAAACGGCTGAATCTTTCCACGGGGTGAACAGTACTCCCAGTGCGGGAACTGATCCGTAGACGATGAGCAGTGGGAAGTCGAGAGCGAGAGTCGTGCCAAGCACAGTCGCCATTCCTCGACCGCCCTGGAATTTTGCGAACACCGACCAGTTGTGACCAAGAATTGCTGCAATCGCTACTGTTGCTTCAGTGCCGACTCCGAGATCGAGATAGCGGCTTGAAACGAGAAAAACTGGCAACGATCCTTTTACAAAGACGTCAAACACGACGACGGGTGCTGCCCACTTTGCGCCTACCTGTGAAGTTAGGTTCGAGGCGCCGACGTTGCCGGAGCCATGCTGTCTGATATCGACTCCACCGACCCATCTACCTATGAGGTACGAAGTCGGAATTGAACCCACTAAGTAGGCAGCTACGATGGCGATAGTGGTCGTTACATCCATCGGGATTTACTTCAATCCTGCTGGAACGCTACCGATGTTCGAGCCGTGCATCTGCTTTGCTCGATTTAGAAGTTTTTCAACGGTATCGGGAGGCGGACCATTGGTGCCCGGAAGAGTTTCGTTCTTTGCGCCGAGGGCGTGATAGTCGGTTCCACCTGAGGGAACAAGATTGTGCCGAGTGGCGATATCGAGAAATGAATCACGCCGACCGCTGGAGTATTTCTCTGCGTAGACCTCGATGCCCACGAGTCCGGCTTCGACTAGCTGTTTCACCAGCTTGCCTAGCTTGTTCACGGTTCGAGGGTGGGCAATCGCCCCGATTCCTCCTGCCGTGTGGATCATCTCTAGCGCTTGCACAGGATGCAGTTTTGGTCGTGGAATTCGGGCGATGCCCTTGTCGCCCAAAAAACGATCGAACGCTTCGGCAACGGTATCGACGTGTCCAGCTTCGACCATTGCTCGGGCGATGTGCGGGCGCCCTACGGAGCCTTTCGCCATTTCGACGACACGTTCCCACGAAACAGGGCGTTTGATTTCGGTGAGCTTGTCGACCATCGCTTTTGCAACATCGACTCGTTCGATTCGAAATTGTTCCAATTTCGTTTGCAGCTTTGGGTTTTCAGGATCGATGAAGTAGCCGAGCAGGTGCAGTTCAGATTCGTCGTCGGCGGTGCCAAGTTCGATTCCAGGGATGATCGTGAGATGCTCGTGCGCCTCGGCTGCTTCGACTGCTTCGGCGACTCCGTTTGTCGAATCGTGATCGGTTACGGCGATAGTTCGAAGAGTCGTCGATGAAATCTGGTCGATCAGTTGCTTTGGTGTGAGCGTGCCGTCAGATGCTGTCGTGTGCAGATGAAGGTCGACCTCTACCGGCCATTCGGGTCTGACTACGGGAGCGGACGGGTTGTAACGACTGCCTTCGGCGTTTTGGCCCGCTGAGTTTTGGTTAGCGGAGTCGCTCAAACTTCGATCTGCCTATCGACTCGTTCAACCGAGTTGGCGAGTCCGGTTGCTGGATCGATATCGATTAGCACGGAGTTGAAATTGATGAGTCCGCTTCGTACTGGCTGCATGCGTTGACGTCGACTCGTTAGGAATCGGTTTAGTGAGCCCTCTACTTCGACGCCAAGAATGGAATCGACAGCTCCGACCATGCCGAGGTCGGTTACAAATCCTGTGCCATCGGGAAGAACTTTGCAGTCGGATGTCGGCACGTGGGTGTGGGTTCCGACTACGGCTGCAACTCTGCCATCGAGGTGCCATGCGAGGGCGCCCTTTTCTGAGGTGGCTTCAGCGTGGAAATCGACCACGATTGGCTTGCCCTGGCCGAATCCGCCAGCGAGTAGGTCGTCGACGATGGCGAACGGCGAATCGAATTCCCCGACCCACACACGTCCAATGAGATTGATTACGGCTACAGGGCCTGAATCGTCGGTAGAGCCTCTGCCGGGCGAACCTAGCGGGTAGTTGAGGGGCCTGAGAACAGGGAGGTAAGGATCGTCGAGGTGTTCGATGAACTCTCGTTTGTCCCAAACGTGGTTGCCGGTGGTGATGACGTCGGCTCCGGCTTCGGTCATTTCGGCTACGGTGTCGACGGTGAGCCCAATGCCAGCTGCGAGGTTTTCGCCTTGTAGAGTGACGAAATCGATGTCGAGTTCGGCTCTCAGATCCCGGAGCAGTTTGGTAACGGCTTTTCTTCCGCCGCTTCCGACTACATCGCCGATCATCAATACACGCATAAGGGTCTTTCTAGGTTTGTTGGGAGCGTTGGTTGCTCGAACTCAACAACTTTAACAAGCTTGAGAGGTTGTTGCTGTTAGGAGTTGGATGCGATCCGATTTCCCGAGCGGCAGCCGAAGGATCTGGGGTGGTGGGGTTATGTTGCACTTTCTTGCTGGCGATGGGCGGGTTTCTCAGGCTGAACGATATGGGCGTTCGGGTGCCATCCTTCGAGAGCCTCAGGATGACATTTGTGTTGTGGGATTTATTGGTTATTGGTTTCGACTGCCAGTCGCCACGTCACCACGTCCCCACCGAAGGTCTCTCCACGTTGGTCGAGAAGTCGATTGTGGGCTGTTGGGAGTTGTTGGCGTATGTCACGTTCTGGGTCCCTCCACTTCGCTTTGCTACGGTCGGGATGACGGTTAACGAAACAGACCCGGCAACTGCCGGGTCTGTTTGCTTTATTACTTCTACGAAGCCAGCCCTATTGAGCTACTTCGATTGATCGGGATTCCCTGATTACTACTACTCGGATTTGACCCGGGTAGGCGAGGGTTTCTTCGATCTTCGCAACGATGTCTCGTGCCAGAGCGGCTGCCGTTACGTCGTCGACGTTTTCAGGATCGACGAGTACTCGAACTTCACGACCTGCCTGAATAGCGTAAACACGTTCAACACCTTCGAATCCTCGGGCCACTTCTTCAAGTGCTTCGAGTCGTTGGATGTAGTTTTCGACCGTGTCGTGCCTTGCGCCTGGTCGGGCTGCGCTAATGGCATCGGCTGCTGCTACGAGGAACGATTCGACCGTTGTCATTTCACGGTCATGGTGTTCTCGAATTGCCGTAACTACACGATCTTTCTGACCGTATCGTTTTGCAACGTCAGCACCAATTTCTGCGTGAGGTCCATCGACTTCATGCGTCAGGGCCTTACCGATGTCGTGAAGGAATCCCGCGGTTTTCGCAATCTGAGGATCAGCTCCGATTTGCGATGCGAGAATTCCAGCGGCGAGACCGACTTCAACCGAGTGCTGAAGAACGTTTTCGCCGTAGCTATAGCGGTATTTGAGCCGTCCAATCAGTTTGACCAGTTCGGGGTGCAGACCTTTTACGTCGGCATCGAACATTGCTTTTTGTCCGGCTTTGCGAACTGTTTCATCGACTTCAGTGCGTGCCTTTTCGACAGACTCTTCGATTCGAGCAGGATGAATCCTGCCGTCTTGAATGAGCTTTTCTAACGCAAGTCGTGCGACTTCACGCCTGATCGGATCGAAACAAGAAATCGTGATCGCTTCGGGGACGTCGTCGATTATTAGATCGACACCCGTTGCAGCCTCGATTGCTCTGATATTTCGACCTTCTCGGCCGATTAGGCGTCCCTTCATTTCGTCGTTTGGCAACGAAATGCTGGTTACTGTCGCTTCTGAAACTACTTCGGCCGCGAGTCGTTGCATGCTTGCAGCGAGAATTACGCGAGCTTTATCGTCAGCTTCGTCCTGTGCCTCTAGTTCAGCATCCCTATAGCGGCGTGCTAATTCGAACTGGATATCTTCTTCAGCTTGGTCGAGCAGTTCTTGCCTGGCATCGGCTACTGAAAGGCCCGAAATAGTTTCGAGTCGTTCACCAGCCTGGTGCCTCAAATCTTCAACAGCCGATCGTTCATCGGCGATTTTGTTTTGTTGATTTTTGAGGCCAGATTCCAGTTCTTTAACCGAATCTGTTCTGCCTTGCAGAGTTTCTTCTCGAGCTTCGAGTCGACTCTGTTGGCGTTGATTTTCTAACTTCTGCTCGTTGAGCTTTGCTTCTGCGTCGGTACGCACCTGAAGCGCTTGCTCTTTTGCTTCGAGAAGAATCTCCTTGCTTCGAGCGTTCGATCGACGCATCTGTTGCGCAGATGCCTCTTCGACAGCTCGTTGTGATTTTGCCGATAGGAGGTTGTGAAGTAGGAAGCCAATTACGCTACCAATCACAACCGCAACTAGGGCTACTAGGACGGCTATTAGGATGGTGTCCATCCGTGCCCTCCTGAGCCAGTGAGTATTTTATTTTTCTTAAAGTTTTCTGCGCATTGCGTGGCAAACTGCCTCGCTGCGCGAGTGAATGGTAAGTTCGCAAGCGGTTTCGTGCAAGGAGTTGAACTGGGAATCCGGTTCAAGGCGGAAGATTATTGGCACAAAAAAACGCCGCAACCAATGGCTGCGGCGTTTTCGATTTTCTTATTACTAAGAAGCTGAGAACAGAAGGATTTACTCTTCTTCTCCGTCGGCCGACTCTTCTGAGTCTCCGTCGGCAGCGTCTTCGCTGTCTTCGCCTTCTTCGCCTTCAGCGGCCGCTTCAGCAGCTGCATCATCATCAGCAGATACACGTGGTGGCTGAATCCAAGCGATTCGATCTTCTTCTGGTCCGGCAAGCGTAACTCCAGCAGGAAGTTTTACTTCGCCAGCTGTAATTGCGGAGTCGATCTCCATTAGGCCTGAGCAGTCGACAACGATTTCGTTTGGAACGTCGAACGGCTTTGCTCGAACAAGAATTTCGAATGAACCCTGAGTAACAACACCAGCACCACCGGCAGTACCAGGAGCGTCTTCCTGACCGGTTAGTGAAACTGGAACAGGAGTTTCAACTTCCTGTTGAACGTCGACTCGTTGGAAGTCAACGTGCTGCACATCTCCAGAAACAGCGTGTCGTGCGATTTCTCGAACGATTGTTACGGTGTCTTTTCCACCGGCAACCTTGAGGGTTACTGGAGTGGTTCGTCCTGCTGCACGGAGGACGGAAATAAGTTCTTTGAGATCGGCTTGAAGCGATTCAGAGTCTTCATTAAGACCGTACATGTGGACGGGAGAGATTCCCTGGCGTCGGAGCGCTCGATTCTTTTTACCGAGGGCTGTTCGTTGTTCAACTTTGAGTATTATCGCGTCTGTAGCCATTGCGATCATCTCCCATTTTCTGGATTGGGGACCGAAAACCGGTCTTACCGATAGTGAAATTAGTATTTGCGAGCGCTACTAAGGTTAGATTCCTCGTGCGCACAGCTATTAACAGTACCACTAAGTACGAGATTCGCACTGATTATTTGATACTGCGCTCGAGTGCTGGCAAGAGCTTATTTGAAATGTCTACTCACGAGGTCAGGAAACGCTTCCCGGTGGTATGATTACGAAGTACGAACGTTCAATTTGAATTGAACTTGTCTCGGATGTGGGTGCATTAGTCGTTAAATGGCTTTTGGTAATCGCTTCGCACTGAATCGACTAGTGGAGATCTGATCATGCTTGTGCCAATGAAGGTGGACTACGGGGTTAGAACCCTGGTTTATCTCGCGCAGCAAGACGATTCAGAATTCACTTCTACATCCGACATCGCTCGTGCTCAGCACATTCCAGAACCCTACCTATTGAGAATCTGCTCAGAACTTCAAAAATCTGGGCTTATAGAATCTCGCCGAGGTCCGCAGGGTGGTCACAAGCTTGCGAAAGCTGCCGTTGATATATCGGTACGTGACGTTGTGAATTCGGTCGACTATTCCTTAGCTCCCATCGACTGCGTCGAAGAGCCAGATGGCTGTAGGCTCTCTGGGGCTTGTTCGCAGCGCGAGCTCTGGAGTGATGTCGAGGTGATGCTGCTAGAGCACTTGAGCAAAGTAAGAATCAGTGAATTGATGAACCAGCAGATGTCTATGGCATCGTCTGCGCCAGTCAAAACAAGCTTCTAGTTAGAAATCCAATTACGGGTTGCATCTAGAACGTTAGAACTGAATCTAATTGCACAATTAGCTGCTTGAATCTGCTGGTTGGCGCGTTTCGTTTTCAAGAAACTGATAAGTAAATGGCGATATACGTCGATCTGCGGAGTAGAATTCATAGGTATTGCCCCGTTTGAACTCGGTTTGCGCAAAGAAATAGCGTTTTATCGGTCTATTTATCGGGACAAGAATAAGTAAGAGGAAATTTTAGGGACATGGCAGAGACCAACGGCTTTACGCCACTCACGCCCGGACAGGTACAGCGATACAGCCGTCACCTGATCATGGACGGCGTTGGCAGCGTAGGCCAGCGAAAATTGATCGATTCGAAGGTGCTAATCGTCGGTGCTGGTGGACTTGGTTCACCGGTAGCGTTGTATCTCGCACTTGCTGGAATCGGAACACTCGGTATTGTCGATTTCGACACCGTTGACGTTTCAAACCTTCAGCGACAGATTCTGCACACTGATGCAGACGTTGGACGCCCAAAGGTTGTTTCGGCTAAAGAAACAATTAACGCGCACAACCCGGAAACGAACGTAATCCTCCACGAGGAACCGATTAATTCCGACAACGCGATGGACATCATCCCCAACTACGACATCATCGTGAACGGGGCGGATAACTTCGCAACTCGATATCTTGTAAACGACGCAGCTTTCCTTTCTGGTAAGCCGCTTGTCGATGGCGCCATTTTGGTGTTCGATGGACAGGCGACTACTTATCAGCCGGGTAGTGGTTGCTACCGCTGCATGTTCCCAGATCCACCACCTCCGGGTGAAGTTCCGAACTGTTCAGAAGCTGGCGTAATCGGCGCACTTCCAGGACTTGTCGGTTCGATTCAGGCGTTGGAAGTCATCAAGCTCGCAATGGGCGTTGGTGAAACGCTCAAGAGCCGAATGCTTTTGATCGATGCATTGACGATGGATTTCCGTGAGATAAAGATTCGCCAGAATCCTGATTGCAAACTTTGCGGAGAGAATCCGTCGGTAACAGAATTGATCGATTACGAGATTTTCTGCGGCATTCTCCCTCCTGTTTCAGCAGAAGAGCAGATGGTGTCGGCCGATTAATCGGCTGGCGCTTCGCCATCGGTAACACGGTGGCGAAGCGCAAGTAATCAACTCGCTAGCTGAACGCAATACCCTGAAATAAAACATTCACGAAAGATATTTTCTTGGCCTCAACTCTTGTCGCGCCGTTAACGGCGGTTAAATCAGACGCACTACACGCCATTGGTAATACGCCGTTGGTGGATGTGTCGATCCTGAGTCCTGATCCCAAGATCAAAATCTACGGCAAGCTGGAATCAGTGAACCCAACCGGTTCGGTCAAAGACCGTGCAGCTCGATCGCTGATTCAGACTGCCGAGAGTGAAGGCAAGATCAAGCCCGGCGATACGATTCTCGAAGCCACTTCTGGCAACACGGGTCTAGGCCTAGCGATGATCGGACGGATCAAGGGCTACACCGTAAAAGTTGTGATGCCTGCGAGCGTTCCGCCAGAACGTGTGAACTTACTTCAGGCGTTTGGTGCCGAAGTAATTCTTTCGCACAAGGACAAAGGCACAAACGAATCGATTATCGTCGCCAAGCAGTTGGCTTCCGAAAATCCTTCGTATTACATGCCTTTTCAGTACGGGAACCAGGCGAACCCGAACGCCCACTACACTACGACTGGTCCTGAGATCGCTCGTGACATGCCTGACGTCGACGCATTCGTCGCCGGTCTAGGCACGGGTGGAACGTTGATGGGCGTGGGTAAGGCTCTTCGAGAGCACAACCCAAAAGTCGAGATCGTTGCAACTGCGCCGCATCCTGATGACAAGGTGCAGGGCCTGCGTTCTATTGAGCACGGATTCATTCCACCGATTCTCGATCTCGACAAGCTCGACGGTCGAATTCTTGTCGATGGTGAAGAAGCGTTCTACTGGACGCGTCGATTGCTTACGGATGCCGGTTACTTCGTAGGAGTTTCCTCGGGAGCTACTTTCGCTACTGCTCGCAAGATTGCGCAGAAGTGGTCGAAAGAAGGCCGTGAAGGCAAGATCGTTTGCATGTTCGCTGATGGCGGATGGAAGTATCTTTCGACCGGCATTTACGGCGAAGATTTCAAGTTCAAGCAGTCGGAAATCGAAGGCAAGACTTGGTGGTAGGCATTTAGCCACCCCACAGCCTAATTTAGAGTTAGTATCACGACCCCCAACCGAATTCGGTTGGGGGTCGTTTTGTTTGTGGTGCCAATGGCACGTTCCCTTGAGGGCTTAGATTTGTCAGATAGTTCATTGAGTGCGTCGGAAAAATCGGATCTTGTTTTCAAGAATGCTCGTGAGCAGGCTAAGTTGATCGCCGATGGTGAATTGACGTCCGAAGAACTGGTTCATGCGCACTTGGATCAGATCGAACGAGTGAATCCTTCCGTAAACGCGATGGTGACGATGGTCGCTGATTCAGCTCTTGATCAGGCGTGCGAAGCCGATATGGCTCGTATGAATGGCGAGGAGATGGGGCCGCTTTACGGACTGCCAATCGCTGTCAAAGATCTGCAGAACACGAAAGGGATTCTCACTACTCAAGGTTCGCCGATTTACAAGGATTTTGTTCCTTCGAGCGATGCTTTGATTGTCGAGCGGGTGAATAAGGCCGGTGCGATTGTCATTGGTAAATCGAACACTCCCGAATTTGGCGCAGGATCGCAAACGTTCAACCCTGTGTTTGGTTCAACTAAGAATCCATACGACGTGTCGAAAACGTGCGGTGGAAGTTCCGGTGGCGCCGGTGTGGCGTTGGCAACTGGGATGACGACTATCGCTACTGGTTCGGACTTGGGTGGTTCGCTTCGGAACCCTGCTGCGTGGTCAAACGTTGTTGGTATTCGACCTTCTCCGGGGCGAGTTCCGGCTGTAGGTGGTGATCTCGGCTGGTCGACGCTTTCGACGGACGGCCCTATGGGGCGAACAGTTGACGACGTTGCGTTGCAACTCAGCGTGATGGCTGGAAACGATGTTAGATCGCCGTTGTCGTTGCGGGAATCGGCGGCTGGGTATGCGGGCTCGCTCGAACGAGATTTTAAAGACGTGCGAATTGCTTGGAGCAAGGATCTGGGCGGTCGACCTATCGACGCCGAGAATAGTCGAGTTACCGAGTCCCAGAAGCATGTATTCGAGAATTTGGGGTTGATCGTTGAAGATGACGAACCCGATTTTTCGACCACCGATGAAATTTTTCAGGTTCTGCGGGCGTATAGCTTTGCTGTGAAACATGAAGGCCATTTGCGAGATCATCCCGAACTGTTGAAAGAAACGGTTCGCTGGAACGCTGAGCAAGGACTCAAGCAATCGGCTATCGACGTTGCACACGCTGAGCAGCTTCGCACCCGATTGTGGGAGCAGCTGATGGTGTTCTTCGACAAGTACGAATTCCTTGCTTTGCCCGTTACATCGGTGCCGCCGTTCTCGATCGATCTGGAGTACCCGGCCGATATCAACGGCATCGTGCCTGAAACGTATCTCGATTGGATGTGGCCGTGCTACACGATCTCGGTAACGGGGTTGCCGGCGATGTCGGTTCCTGCTGGATTTACGAAAGATGGATTGCCGGTTGGATTGCAATTAGTGGGGCGACCTCGTGATGAGATGGGGCTGCTGCAACTGGCGAGTGCGTTTGAGGGCGAGACGAATTTCTACAAACAACGACCGGGTGTGGTTGGGTAGTTTTTTGCGAGATAGGGAGTTACGGCATGGATCTAAAACTTATCGGTAAGCGTGCGGTGGTTACTGGTGGTAGTCGTGGAATCGGCAAGGCGATTGCACGGATGCTCGCCGAAGAGGGGGTATCAGTTGTAATTTCCGCACGGAGCGAAGAAGCTCTCGATGCGACTGCCGACGAACTGACTAACGAAACTGGCTCGATAGTCGCAGGCGTGGTCGCCGACACCGGCTCAGACGAAAGCGTTCGAAATCTAGTTGCCAAAGCAAAAGAAATCCTTGGTGGCATAGACATTCTCGTGAATTGTGCTGCACGTCCCGGTGGGCAGAGCACTGTGCCAACGTTGGCTGGTGTCACGGCCGAAGAGTTCAACGATCATATGAACGTAAAGGTCATGGGCTATCTTCGTTGTGCGAGAGAAGTCGCACCTCTGATGACCGAGCAGGGCTGGGGGCGAATCATCAATATCTCGGGTTTGGCGTCTCGTAGCAGCGGCACTGTTGTCGGCTCGATGCGAAACGTCGCGGTATCTGCGATGACTAAGAATCTCGCCGACGAACTTGGTCCGCACGGCGTGAACGTAACCGTGATTCACCCGGGGCTGACTCGCACCGAAGCAACAGAAGGCGTTATTGCCAAGCGTGCTGCTGCCGAGGGTATTAGCGAAGACGAAGTCGAGAGCAAGATGGCTCAGGGCAACTCTTCTCGGACGATCATCGATTCATCGGATATCGCCTACGTAGTAGCGATGCTCGCGTCACCACTATCGATAGCGATCAATGGCGATGGAATTGCGGCGGGCGGCGGTGTTGGCACGGCGATCTACTACTAGGTAGAAGGTAGCTCGGATGACTGTGTTGCCCAATCTGCAAGTATGATTGTGTAGCTCTGGCACGGGGATTACCTATTTTCGCGTCAGAAAAAGAAGATCAGTCCTCTCTTTCAGCAGAGAGATTTACGGAGAATCCCGCCAGATGACCAAGCTTGCCGCTAACCTTTCGATGATGTTCACCGAGGTTGATTTCCTCGACCGATTTGAAGCGGCTGCTAAGGCCGGATTCAAGGGTGTTGAGTATTTATTTCCGTACGACTTCCCTGCTGAGCAGATCAAAGAGAAGCTCGATGAGAACAACCTGACACAGGTGTTGTTCGACTTTCCGGCTGGCGATTGGGATGCTGGTGACCGCGGTTGCGCATCGTTCCCTGATCGCGTTGGCGAGTTTCAGGATGGAGTCGGCAAGGCTGTTGAGTACGCCAAAGTACTTGGTTGCGAACGGCTTACCGTTCTCGCAGGAAAAGCAACTTCTGGCGTTAGTGCCATTACGATGCATGACACGTTGATCGATAATCTGAAGTTCGCTTCGAACGCTGTAGCTGGAACCGATATCACTGTTCTGCTTGAAGCGATCAACACGATCGATATTCCTGGCTACTCGGTGTTCCGCACGAACCAGAGCCGGGCTGCTGTTGAGGCTGCAAACGCCGATAACGTGAAGGTTCAGTACGACATTTACCACATGCAAATCATGGAAGGCGATGTGACCAGGGCTATTGACGCCAACATGGATGTGATTGGTCACTTCCAGCTTGCAGACAACCCGGGGCGACACGAGCCGGGCACAGGCGAAATCAACTACGATTTCCTACTGCCGTACATCGATTCAAAGGGCTATGACGGATGGGTTGGTTGCGAATACGCTCCAGCTGGCGACACCGTTGCTGGCCTGCTCTGGGCTGCGAAGTACCTGTAAGACGACCAGCCTTAACTGGTCGATTTCATATTCATGAGTGATTCGCCCCAGAAAGTCTCACTCTCGACTTGACGACTGTTTTGTGCCTAGTGTTATTTCACCGTGGCGCCGCTATTAGGGATAAATATGCCGAAGCTTGAAGCTAATTTGCAGTGGATGTTCAACGAGTACGATCTGATCGATCGATACGACGCTGCGGCGCGTGCAGGGTTCAAGGGCGTAGAGCTTCAGGCTCCTTATTCGCTAGAGATCGACCAGATTGTCGAACGGCTTCAGAAGAACAGTCTTGAGCACGTGATTATCAATTCACCTGTATCCGATCCCGACACTGGAAAGGGCAATATTTCACTTCGAGCCGATCGCAAGGATCTGTACAAGGAACGAACTGCTCAGGCAGCCGAATATGCATCTGGACTGGGTTGTATCGGTGTGAACATCGGCTGTGGTCCAATCGACGACATCGACCCTGAGGAGGCGCACGAGACGTTTATCGCAAACATCCGTCATGCTGCTGAAGAGCTTGGCAAAGTTGGCGTTGTAGCGTTGGTCGAGCCGATCAACACTCGTGATCAACCGGGATTTTTCGTCAACACATCAGCGGGTGCGATGGATGCGATTGCTGAGGCGGATCACCCAAATTTGGCGCTGTTGTACGACTTCTACCACATGCAAATCATGGAAGGAGATCTGACGCTTACAGTGAAAGAACTTCTACCTTCGATCAAGCACATTCAGATTGCTGACAATCCTGGTCGACATGAACCGGGCACTGGTGAGATCAATTACGACCATATTTTGGCTCATCTCGATGAAATTGGTTACGACGGCTGGGTTGGTTGTGAATATGGCCCGAGCGGAAACACAGAGCAGACACTTGGCTGGGCTTCAGGCTGGCTCTAAGCGTTGAATCGTTATATTCGACCGGATGTGAGGTTGCGGTAATGAGCACTCAAGACATAACTCAGTTCGATAGTGAAGACGCTGATCTTCGAGCCGATATTCGACGCATGGGCGACATGCTCGGCGAGACGTTGCGCAGCTTGTGGGGCGAAGAGCTTTATGAGCTAGTTGAATACGTTAGGTCATCGACTCGAACTCTGCGTGAGTCACCGAATCCTGAGCTTCGTGAAGAGCTAATCAAGAAGCTCGATGAAACCGAACTGTGGCACGTAATTCGAACTGTTCGTGCATTCACGAGCTATTTTCATTTGGCGAACGTTGCCGAGCAGCACCACCGAATCGAGTTCAAAGGCGTTGCTGGCGCTCGACGCGAATGGCTCGAAGAGGCGTTTGATCGAATCCGCGAAGCGAATGTTCCTGCCGAAGAGATTGGCGACGTTGTTAATCGTCTCGAAGTTAGACCCGTCTACACGGCTCACCCTACCGAAGCTGCCCGCCGTTCAATATTGAACAAACTTCGTCGCACTGGCGAACTGCTTAACGAGCGTTCGAATCCTCGATTGCTGGAATCGGAAACTCGCCGTATAGATCGACGATTGTCGGAGGTTGTGGAAGAGATTCTTCAGACCGACGAACTTCGGCACACACGTCCTGAACCTGCCGCCGAAGCTCGCAACATCATGTACTACATGGAAGACATGTTTACGTTTGCGATTGCCGAGGTTGAAGAAGCACTCGATGATCAACTTGAAACGTTCGG
This sequence comes from Chloroflexota bacterium, assembly GCA_018650845.1. GTDB lineage: Bacteria > Chloroflexota > Dehalococcoidia > Lucifugimonadales > Lucifugimonadaceae > Lucifugimonas. The sequence continues at coordinate 52,976 of JABIFF010000016.1, forward strand.
AATCACTCGAGAGCCAACAGCTCGTTCGATGCGATTTGGAACTTGGGTTGGTGGTGACCGTGATGGAAACCCGAACGTCACCCACGATTTAACAAGGAAGATTCTCGATCTACAGCATGAACGTGCGCTAAAGATGTTCGCACCGGCTGTTGCTCGATTGGCCCAGACGCTGAGTCAGTCGACACGAATCGTTGAGATTACGAAAGAGCTGGAAGATTCGCTTCAAAAAGATCGGGCAGAACTACCGTCTGTGTGGGACGAGTTCTGGAACCTCGATGAAGACGAGCCTTACCGTCTCAAATGTGCGTTCATTTACGAACGCCTGCTCAACGGAATCGCTGTCGCCGAGGGATCGGCTAAGAGCAAGCCACGCTACGCGAACGTTCAGCCATTGTTGGCCGATCTTCAGTTGATGCTCGATTCGCTTGAGGCAAACGAAAGTGGTGCTTCAGCAAATGGTGAAATACGTCGACTGATGCAGCGTATTTCGGCGTTTGGAATGACACTCGCCACGATGGATATACGTCAGCACGCCGATGTAACTGGTGGTGCTGTGAACGAACTGATCGATAGGGTGGATTCGATTGAAGGCGGCTTCGGTAGTCTTTCGATGGACGAACGCTCGGAACGACTTGTAAAAGAGCTGAATTCGAAACGAGTGCTTAGCTCTAGAGCGATAACGTTCTCACCCGCTACTACGGAAATTCTCGATTTGGTTGAAACGGTCAGGCAAGCTCAGGACGAGTACGGCCAGCCAGTTATCGAGAGTTGGATAGTCGCGATGACTCGTGATATCGACGATCTGCTTGCAGTACTAGTTCTCGCTAAAGAGGCGGGACTTGTAGTGCCGGAAGAGGGCATTGCACGTATTTCTGTAGTGCCGCTATTTGAAGAAATTGAAGACCTTCGTCGCAGCCATGAAGTGATGGATCGCTTCTTGTCGATTCCCGAGATCAAATCACTCGTGACGACCGCTGGTGGCGTAGTTGAAGTGATGCTTGGCTATTCAGATTCGAACAAAGACGGCGGAATAACAACTTCGCAGTGGGAGCTTTACAAAGCTCAACGTGAATTGCGAACGATTGGCCAGAAGCACGGCGTTTCGATGCGCTTATTCCACGGTCGTGGTGGAACTGTGGGACGAGGTGGTGGCCCTACGAGCGACGCCATTATGGCTCAGCCGTATGCGACGGTGGATGGTCGAATCAAGATCACCGAGCAGGGCGAAGTTATTTCTGATAAATACGGTTTGCCTGAACTTGCACGTAACCACCTTGAACTATCTGTTGCTGCAGTAATTGAAGCTTCGCTTCTTCACGCTGAACCGCACCACTCTGACGAAAAACTCGAAGAGTGGTTCAAGGCGATGGATTGGATTTCCGATAAGGCATACGCGAAATATCGCAGCCTGATCGAAACTGACGGATTCGTGGATTACTTCATGGATTCGACGCCGGTTGAAGAATTGGCCGGTATGAACATCGGCTCACGTCCTTCGAGGCGTGCTTCTGCCGACGGTTCGCGCAGCATCGACGATCTTCGAGCGATTCCGTGGGTGTTCGGCTGGATGCAGAGTCGCCAGATCGTTCCCGGCTACTTCGGAGTGGGGCATGCCTTGCGGGAAGCCCGAGAAGCTGGAATGGAAGATGTTCTTTCCGAGATGTTCAACGAATGGGCGTTCTTCAATACGTTTATTTCCAATGTTGAAATGACGTTGGTGAAGACGAGCATGGAGATCGCAGGTCGATACGTCGACACGCTGGTAGACCCGAGTCTGCACCACATATTCGAAGGCATTAAGGAAGAGCGAAATCGTTCGGTCAACGAGCTTATTCGAATAACTGGTCAGGAGAATTTGCTTGATCACCAGCCAGTGTTGAAGCGAACATTGGCAGTTCGTGAGTACTACGTCGACCCGTTGAACTATTTGCAGGTTTCGTTGCTCGCTAGGCGTCGTTCGACTGAGGATAACGATCCGTCGGTAGAACGTGCGTTGTTGCTTTCGATTAACGGTGTAGCTGCCGGATTGAAGAACACGGGCTGATCAAGTTGTCGAGTTCACCTACGTCATCACAAAAGAGCCCCGCTGTTTCGTTCATCGCTGAAACGATTGCGACCGGACTTGGCTCGGGCAAATGGCCGTTTGTTGCGCCAGCGACTGTTGGAACATTTGCTGCTTTAGTGGCTTACTGGCTATTAGATGCGGCCGTTTTCAATGGTAGCGGCGATTCGATTTGGTTCTTTGCGCTGATTGCCGTGGTGACGGCTGCTGGAATTTGGGCGACTGACTATATCGACAACCCGGGCGATCACGATCCCAAGCGTGGAGTAATCGACGAGTGGGTTGGTGTGTGGGTTACGGTGCTGTTCTTGCCGGTGACTTGGCAGTGGATGGTCGCTGGGTTCTTTGTGTTCCGGCTCTTCGACATTCTGAAGCCGCTTGGCGTTCGACGAATCGAAGCATGGCCCGGCGGTTGGGGCATAATGTTCGACGATATTGCCGCTGGCGTAATTGGTGTTGTGCTGCTGAACGCAGTGCGGTTGGCGTTCTTTAACTAGCCCTTACTCTGCTTGCGAAGCACCTGTTTGAAGAAGGCGTTCACTAGCTGGACGAATCGTTCTGGTTGAGCATCGTGCATGCCGTGTCCGACGTCGTCCCACTTCACGTAGCGACCCTGCTTGAGCAGATCGTCGGCATGAGTGGCTTCAGAGTCGCTGATTGCGGCTCCCATGTCGGGACTGGCCTGCATCAGGAGTACAGGCTGTTCGATCGCCTCGAGCACTGCGTCCGGATCCCATGACTCGCCGAGTCGACCATCGGCCGGAAATGCCCATACCTCGGGATCGACTTTAGTCATATTGATAGCTCTATTAGCGATCTGTTCGTCAGATGAATTCTTATCTGCTTTGCGAAGCTCGATAGCGGTGTCTTTGACACTGAGATTCTTCATACGAATCTCGTAGTTTGTGTTGAACTGATCAGTTTTATCTACGTACAACGGCGGGTCTTCGAGAACGGCTGCAGCTACAAGCTCTGGAGTGACCGCACAGACACCGCTGGCGGTTACTGCACCTAATGAGTGTCCGACCACATATGCAGGCTCGCCGACTACGTTTCTGAGGAATTCAACGTCCTCTATCGGGTAGTCGATAAATCGGTAGGAGTTGGAGATGTCGCCAGTATCGCCGTGACCACGGAGATCGAGGGCATATACATGCCATGACTCGGCGAATTGATCGATTACCGATGACCAGTTGACCCACCGGCCGCCGATGCCGTGGATTAGTACCAGTGGAGGTCCGTTATCGGGTCCTTCCGCGTAGTTCACTTGTACGGTGCTGGCTGCGAATTTTTTCTCTGGGTAGTTGGTCATTGGGTTATCGTAGCAGGAGCGTATGGGTGGTTTGCGGTACGTACGCCTCTGTCATTGCGAGGACCGAAGGATGAGTGACGTGGCAATCAGTAGCTATGAGCAACGCTGCATTCGAGTTTGGCGACCAGTTTTCTTTAGAACACGGTTCATCCTCAGGTACTAGAGATTCAGCTGTGAAAATTGCGTTGCGTTCGACAGTTGATTGCCACGGCGTCCTATTGGACTTCTCGCAATGACAAGGTTGGATTGTGGCTACATCCTAAGGTCGTTCAGTTCGAGCGATAGATGCTGAAAATGAATTCAGCGTGACAGGGTCGAGAAAGCTATGGCTACCGCACTACTCAGCCCAGAAGCGTTTGGTGGCTCGGATGAAGTCGTGGTTTCGAGCGATGTGGGGTGAGTGTCCGACTTTAGGCCATGTGAGCACTCGAATATCGGGGATGAGTCCTGCGACTCGTTCAGATTCTTCTTCGGAGAGGATTCCGCCTTTATCGGAGGCTCCGTTGATCATCAGGGTTGGGCACTTGATCGAGCTGAACATATCGTCGAAGGTTTCTTCGTCTTCCCTGCTGCTTACAGGACCTTCTTCCAAAGCGGGATCCATCTGGAACCACATCACTGCGATGCGTTTGATGGAATCTTCGGAGGCCCCGGCGTATTGCTCGGTCACGGCTGGAATTAAATCTTCAGGTGTTCGTGCATCACGGATTTGCTGCGCCCTTAGACCACGTTCTTCTGCTGGGCGTTTGCGTGCCTCTTTACGAACTTCGGAGTTGGCTCCTGAGTATGGCTCGACGAGAATCGCCTTCGAGATTAGCTCAGGGTGAGCGGCGGCGACTGCAGCAGTAACCCACCCACCAAGGGAATGGCCTATCAGGTAGACAGGTTCGTCGCTCAGCTTGGGAATTACCGCAGCTATGTCATCGGCCCAAGTTTGCCTTGAAGAGCCTTTGCCGTAACTGCCAGATCGTCCCATTGCTCGTAGATCGACTGCGAACACGTGGAATTCAGCAGCGAGTTTGTCGACTACCCGTCCCCACGTATTCCAGTTCGATCCGTAGCCGTGCACGAGCACCATCACTGGCGCGTCTGCTGAAGGCGAATCGAACTCCGCCACGTTCAGAGCGACATTGCCGGTATGAACGTAGCGTTCTGTAAACGTCATTAGTGAAGTCAGCCCTAGCTCGGTTATTAGCCGAGCACTTCCTTCATCTTGGCGCCGATCAAAGCAGGAGATTCAACGACGTGAACCCCGGCTGCTTCAAGAGCCTTGTTCTTCTCGGAAGCAAGTGCTGCCTTACCGGTGATGATTGCTCCGGCGTGGCCCATGCGCTTGCCTGCAGGAGCCGATGATCCGGCAATTGCTGCAACGACAGGCTTGGTTACGTGTTCCTTGATGTAGTCGGCTGCGAGCTGTTCTCGGATTCCGCCGATTTCACCGATGAGCACGATTGCTTCGGTTTCGTCGTCGGCCTGGAACAGTTCGAGTACGTCGGTGAAGGTTGTTCCGTGAACGGGGTCGCCACCGATTCCAACACAGGTCGATTGACCCATGCCGTGCTGCACAAGCTGGGCAATTGCTTCGTATGTGAGCGTGCCAGATCGTGAAACAACTCCGACGTTGCCGGGCTGAACGATATTGCCGGGAACGATTCCGACTTTGGCTTTCGATGCTGGGCTAAGTACGCCGGGGCAGTTTGAGCCGATGAGTCGGGTTGGCTTGTCTTTGATGTACTGCATGACTTTCACCATGTCGAGTACTGGAACGCCTTCGGTGATGCAGACCACGAGTTCGAGACCCGCGTCGACCTGCTCAATGATGGCGTCCATAGCAAACGGCGCTGGAACGAAGATCACTCCAGTGTTTGCTCCGGTTTCTTCAACAGCTTTTGCAACTGTTGAGAAGTAAGGAACTTCATCTTCAAATTTCGTACCGTCGCGGCCCGGGTGAACTGCTGCCACCATGTTCGTGCCGTATTCACGGGTTCGGTTTGCTTGGAAACTTCCGTCGCGGCCGAGACCCTGAACGAGGAGTCGTGTGTTTTCTCCAACAAGAATAGCCATTAGTTGGATCCTCCAAGTTCTAGTAATTTTTCTTTCAACACAACGGCTGCGCCGGCTAAGTCTGGTGCGCCTGTGATGTTGAGTCCTGAATCTGCGAGAATTTTGATTCCCTCTTCAGCGTTTGTTCCACGCATTGCAACGACCATCGGAACGGTTGCGTTGGTTTCTTTCGCTGCCGCAACGATGCCCTGAGCGACAATGTCGGAACGGGCGATACCTGCGAATAGGTTTACGAGGATCATTTCAACATCGTCATCGTCGATGATGATTTTGAAGGCTTCTTCGATTCGGTCTTGGTCGGCTGATCCACCAATGTCGAGGAAGTTAGCAGGGTCGGCACCAGCTGCCTTGGTGATATCCATGGTCGCCATAGCGAGTCCGGCTCCGTTGACCATGCAGCCAACTCGTCCGCCTTCCAGCTTCACGTAAGCGAGATCGGCCTTGTCGGCGCGTTGCTCAAGTGGGTCTTGCTGGTTAGGGTCACGTAGCTTCGCAAGGTCAGGGTGTCGGAAGAGCGCATCGTCTTCGACGTTTATCTTGGCGTCGAGAGCGATGACTTGGTCATCTTCAGTGATGACCAGAGGGTTGATCTCGACTAGCGAACAGTCGTTTTCGATAAATACGTTGTAGACATCGGTGATCAGCTTCGTGGTTGCTCGAACTGCCTTTGCAGGAACTTCGAGTGCGAGTGCGATGTCACGGGCGTGGTAGGTGGTTAGCCCGATGAGTGGATCGCCAGCAACTCGGAAGATTTTTTCGGGAGTTGATTCTGCAACTTCCTCGATTTCCATGCCACCTTCGGTGCTTGCCATTACGACTGGAGCACCGACATCGCCATCGATAACGATCGAGAGATATAGCTCATCTTTGATATCGAGAGTTTCAGCGATCATCACCTTGTCGACCGGAACGCCATTCGCACCAGTCTGCTTGGTGACGAGTCGGGTGCCGATGAGTGATGCGGCAACTTTTTCAGCTTCTTCCGGAGAATCGACTAGCTTTACGCCGCCGACTTTTCCTCGTCCACCTGCGTGAACTTGAGCCTTTACGACTACTCGTCCCCCGATACGGGAAGCGATTTCTTTCGCTTCAGCAGGTGTGGATGCGACCTCGGCGTGGGGTGTTGGTACACCGAACTTGTCGAGGATTTCTTTCGCCTGATACTCGTGGATATTCACGAATGACAACTCGCTTTATGTTTCTTAGCGACCCCGCGAATACTTTCGAAATATTTATTCTGCGGTTGGGTGCTCATAATCAAGCACCGCGAATCATCGTACCGAGGGCAGTGGCAGGTGTCTACGGAATCCGTGTGTGGCGTAGTGGTGAAGTTCGAGTTCGCGAGCAAAATTAAACAAAACGAACCCGCAAACATGCGAGTTCGATTTGAAATATTCGATTTATCAGAAAGAGAAGCGGTTAGGCTGCTTTTTCTACGTATCGAGCGTTCTCAGAAAGACCGATCCTGGCGGTTAGCGTGCCCAGGTCACTCTTGAAAGTAACGAGGATCTGCTTCGGGACAGTCGATGTGAGCGTCGAGCCACGTGGCTCGATGATTACTGGTGGGCTGATGTCGCAGGTGAAACCGTTCGACGCCAGCTCAGTTGCTGCGTTACCGGTGATGACGTTTGCGATTTCACCGAGGGCAGAAAGTGCCATCGGATCACGTGCATCCATGTCTTCACCGATCATTCGCTTTACGACTTCCGACGATACTTCGTCGCTGAAACCGTAAAGTACGTTTCCTTCTAGTTTTCCGCTTACACCAATGATGGCGGTGATGTCGTCAGTTGTGTACTGGTATGACACAGCCTCTGCACCGGCGATTTCTAGTGGTACACCGAATTCCTTTTGCCACACCATCTGTGCAGGACCTAGGAATGGGTTAACAAACTCTTGCCGCATGAGTCAGAACCTTGACCTTGTTTCAAAAAATTCATTGCCGCCCCCGTTATAGGGATGGTTGCCCCATCTGGGACGGACTATCGAAGTGACGGATCAAGGTGAATGCATCACAGTTGCTCCGTTCAATGTTGTTCAATCTAAAACCACTTTTAGGCTGCCACATCAGTAAAAGTACCTAGTAAGCACAATGGGAAATTGCGCGCCGGCAAATGGAATTGCCGATTTACAAGGTGCTCTCGCAGAGATTTAACGAAGGTGTGCGCACTACGCGCCGTGCCGTTTGGTTAGATTGGGGCGGGCTAGTCTTGCCTAGTAACGGGAGCTTTGTTTCTCGCTACCACGGCCATTAAGGCGGTGATGTCGGCAAGGCGAGGCGGTTTATTGAGGATGCCGACGACTCGGGTCGAGATCGTATCTACGTCGAGCTGGCTGTTGGCCCATCCGGTCATAAGGATGACTTCGGTATCGGGTGATTCGATTTCAATAAACTCAGCCAGCATTCTGCCGTTGAGCTCTGGCATTTCTATATCGGAGACGACAACGTCGAATGGCGATCCTGCTTTGAAGTTCTCTATAACGAGTTCCGATGCTTCCGGTCCGCCGGGAGCTACTTCTACGGTATGGCCTTCAGCTGTGAGCATTTCTTGGACGACCATGCGGAGCATTGGTTCGTCGTCGACCACGAGTACGTTGAGGTGGGCTCCTTCAGACGGTTGATCGACTGATTGTGATTTTTGAACTTGAGTTGGGCCATCAACCGGGAAGGCTAATCGGACGATTGTTCCTTTTTCATCACCCGGCAGTATCGAAACTGCGCCGGAGTGGCGTTGCATCACCTGCTGAACCATTGGAAGGCCTAGCCCTGTGCCTCCTTCGCCTTTAGTGGTGAAGAAAGGTTCGAGAGCTCGTTGAGCCGTTTCGCTGCTCATTCCAGCGCCTTGGTCTATGACGTCGATGACTACCTTTTCCGGGCTGGCAGTATCGTTTTCCGCAGTTGGTATTGGCTGGGTGTATCCAGCAATGACAATTCGACCGCCGTCGGGCATCGCATCAACAGCGTTCAATACAAGGTTTGTAAGGGCTTCACGGATTTCAGTATCGATGCCGGGAATCTGTGGAAGCACTCGTGCGAAATCGGTCGAAACTCTTATTTGGCGACCACTTTCTAGTTGAGCGCGCCATCTTGGGCGAGTGAGTTCTATCGTTTCACGAACCAGTTGGCGTACGTCTACAGGTTCGAAGCTCAGGCTGTCGGATTCGCGATCGCGGTAGAGCTGGCGCATTCGTTCGACGATTCGAGATATGTCGAGAGCGGCCAGTCTTATGAGTTGGAGAAGTTTTTTAGAGTGATCGTCCATGCCCGACGAGTTTTGAAGGAGCATGTCTGAAAATCCGACGACTGGGGAGAGAGCGTTGTTGATGTCGTGGGTGATACCGCTCGCCATTTGGCCCAGAGCTCTGAGACGTTCCTGGCGCATGGCTTGTTGCTGAGTTTCGACTAGCTCGGCGTTGATCACTCGGAGATTTTCGACTAGCCGGGCGCCGTAGATCGCTTGAGCTACCGATGCTCCGACCGCGTTCATTAGTTCTACTTCTGCGGGACCGAGAGATCCAGATTTACTTCTTGCCACTACGATGGCGCCGTAGGTTTCTCCGTTTGCTCGCAGGGTGTGCCCAACAACTGAGTAGAGGCCTGCGGCTGCAAATCTGTAGGCGAAATCGTCGAGATGCCCACCGGTTTCAGAGAGGTTGTGTGCTCCACTTTCGTCGTTGGGATTCAAAATTATTGAATCGAAAACGGTCGAATCTTTCGGAATGGGTGGAGGAGTATGCGAGCCTGCGACCGCTGTGACTATGAACTCGCCTGATGTCGGATCGAGAACAAGCCCTAGCACGCTATCGGCGGGTAGTAGGTCGGCGAGTCGAGATGTGACGACGTTCATGGTTGAATCGACGTCGTGAGTTTCTAGGATCGCTGTGGTGATGACGTTTAGTGTGGTGATTCGGGCGAGTCGGCGTAGTGCTGCTGATGCTTTTCGTTGATCGGTTACGTCACGGAGGATCACCAATCTTCCGGTTGCGACTTGTTTGCCGCTATTGTTCGAAAGTGCTGTGACAGTTGGTGAGTATGTCGTTTCTTCTAATCCGGATTCGTTTGTGAACGTTAGATCTTTGACCACTGAAGCTGGAGATCCTGTACAGAGATCGTGTTCAGATAGATCACCGGGCAGTGCATCGCATAGGTGTTTGCCGATCAGATGCCCGTCGGTTGATAGAACGAGTTTTTCGGCGGCAGGATTGGTGTCGAGAATGTGCCCTTCAGAATCGAGTACGAACATCGCGTCGGGAATATTTTCAACGAGAATATCGAGAGCAACTGGTACCAAATCGAACAGCTTGTGCCGCACGTATCCGTAGGCGACTATGACCCCTGAAATGGCGAACGACATTGGGGTTGGGTCGAAGTCGCCGAGCGGGTTTAGATCGGTGAGAAACAGAAGATTTGCTGCGAGAGGGATTGTTCCTGCTGCGATCGTGGCGATCATCTGGTTTCGGAACATCGAAGTTTCAGTAAACGCTCGATACAGCAGGAAGCCGAATCCACCGAAGAACGCTAGATACGAGTAAACCCACGAAACCCAGAACCATGCTCCCCGATCGAAAACCACCGACACGCTTCCCGTATCACCAACGATTTGCGCATCGTGCCACATGAGGTTGTGTGAACCGTTTGTGGCCGTGAGCACTACGGTGATAGCTGGTATCACGAGAAGGGTTATTAGGAATCGAGAAGATACCGTGCGGATTCTGCCGGTGAGGTGAGCGGCTGTGATGAACCAGAAGACCGGAACTGTGGAAATTCCGACGTATTCAAGCGGGACGAGAAGAAGCTTGTCATCGATATCTTCGAGAAGAACTTCGATAGCGTACCCGCCGGACCAAATGGCGGCGGCGATCATTAGCCACGCTACGGATGCGGCACCTGGCGCCTGACGGCGGTTCCACATTAGAGCCGTCATCACAAGCGCGATGACTGCTCCAGCGAATGTGGCTGCTGCAACGAACGATGATGTTTCGAACATTGCCATGTGAATGGTGCCTAGGGGTGGAACGGGATGTGGGGTTGGAGATTACGAAGCTGCGACTTTGATCGCCATTACGAACGTTCAAAGCCTTTTCATGCAGTTTCGACAAGGAACAGACTACATCAAGCCTTTGGTATTTCGATCAGTACAGTCGCACCCATGTCGAGGTATTTGTTGCGAAGCTCGGGCTGGTAACTGCGAATGCATAGTTTTGTATCGGTGCCTTCGAGCAATTTCAAAACATGCTCAATGCAGTCGTCATCTGTCTTTAAAGGATGCTGAGGATTTGCTTCGCGGTTAAACGAAAGATCGGCAGGTCCCCAAGAGAGGCAATCGACACCAGGGCGTGCAAACGTTTTTGCTCGCGTAACCGCGCTCAGCGATTCGATTTGTAGCCACAGAACGCCGTAATCGTTCCAGAAGTCAGCATATTCGTTGCGGTCGGTGTAATCGGCGCGCCATGAAGTGGGCGGTCCTCCCCAAGATCGTTTTCCTACTTGTGGGTAGTAGAAGTAATCGAGTGCTTCTTGGGCGGTTTCTTCAGTTTCTGTTTGAGGTATTTCTACTCCGGCTGGACCGAGATCGAGAATGTTGCCTACCAAGTACGAATGACGGGTGTGCTTAATTCGAAATACGACTGGTACGCCGACTTGATCGGCCGCTTCACAGACTTCGACTAACGCACGTTCGTCATATGCGTTGTGCTGGCTGTCTACCGATAGGAATGAGTAATCACTCGAGCCCATGATGTCTTCAATGCGGCTTTTGGTGGCTGTTAAAGGTGTAGCGGCACCAACAGTTGTTTTACCGCTACGAATCTGATGTTTGAGATTTGTCTTGAGAGTCACGAGTTTCTCCGATGGCCAGTCACGGTAGCCCCATCAAATTGGATGAATGAACACAGTCGATACGATCGGGATACTAGCGGAAATTTTGGTTTTTGTGTGGCGGGTAGACGGCGTCGATATTGGTGGAGCACACAAAGAACTCTTTAATCTTCGAGTGCGTCGATCGATTGCAGTACAGCTCTGATGTAGCCGTAGCAGTATGAAAACGCTACTGTATCGGCGTTATCGCCAGAGATCTTTGGGGTGTGATCGGGCATGAGCATGCCTTTGTACCCAACCTCTTTGTAGACCTTCGCTGCCTCGATCATATTTACGTCGCCTTCGTCAGGGAATGTCTCTTCGAAGGCTAGTTTTTTGCCGGCTATGTTTCGGTAGTGAACGTTGAATATTTTTTTTCGTTCGCCAAACCACCGAATTACATCGAATATTTCTTTGCCTGGATCATCGAGCATTTCTGAGACGGTGCCTTGGCAGAAATTTAGGCCGTGTACCGGGCTTTCGTGCATTTGAACGAATTTCTTCATTCCATCGACTGTGCCAAGTACTCGGCTTACTCCTCGGTAGCCGTCGGGTGTGTATGGATCGTGCGGATGGCATGCTAGGTTCACCCCGTATTCTTCGGCAACAGGCACTATTCGTTCGAGAAAATAGTCGATTCGTTCCCAGTATTCGTCGGCCGAGACTTCTCCCCATATTCCGGGTGCTTCTTGTTGGTCGATCTCGTTGTACTGAAAACTAGAACGTAATGCTCCACCACGGCCTGGGCGTGGTTGAGTGCGAGTGATCCCAATGATGAACAGTCGATACTTGACCGCCGGAATGCCTGCTTCACCGCACGCTCGAATGATGTTTTGGCAGGTTTCGATTTCGCGATCACGATCGGGTGAAATTCCGAGCGTGATGTTGGGCGATTGACCATCGGAAGGCTTGGTTCCGATTGGCAGGGCGACCATATCGACATTAATGCCGTATTTTTCGACCTTCTCACGGTATTCGGTGAGAATCTGGGGAGTCCAAGTTTCAGGACTACCGGGCGGGAACCCGTTTATGTGGTTTACGCCAAGCTGAGCGAGCACCTCGTAGTCGATATCGCTTTTGATCGGGTACTGGGTGCCTACGAGCATGGTTTCCTCTGTAAATGAATGCTGTTGCCTACGTGGCAAGCAGGTTACAGAGCAGCGAATTATGCGGCAAGGTTTTATTTACGGTGACTAATTAAGTCGAAATGAGTGGAGCGAATTCCGAGGCAAGCATTGCGCTACAGCATTTAGGTCAGTTGCAACACCGAATCACAATTTGTTGGCTTCGAAATGGCTTGCCTATTTAAGCACTTCTCGAAGGGCCGAAATCTGCTGTTATCAACACGGATATGCTGATTCATAGGTTTAAATGCTAAAAACCGCGTTTATATCTATGCAAATGGCTGATAGCTTTGTCGTTACTTCAAACTAACTCCCAGATTGCGGTCATCTAATTGATCGTGTCCGCTGAACTGACAACTGATGGCTGAATCGAAATTTCCTGACTCAATAACGGCTTCCACACTTCAAGCGATGCCCGACGCCGTTGTTGCCGTCGATTCCAAAGGGCTGATTCGGTTCATCAATAGCAAGACTGAGCAACTAACTGGCTATTTATCTGCTGAACTTGTGGGTGAGCGGGTCGAAATATTAGTGCCCGCATCGAAGCGCAGTAGCCACAAGAGCAATATCGATGATTTCCACACTGCACCTTCTGCACGTGAGATGGGGGATCGGCGTGATCTGGGGCTTCGAAAGAAAGACGGAGTTATCGTCCCTGTTGCGATTAGTCTGAGCCCTTTACTGGATCAGAACGAAAGCATCGTAATTACTACGATCCGAGACGTCAGTGACCGTGAGCGTCGTTCCAAGGAAGACATTCTTCTTGCCGAAATAGGTGCATTGGTTGGGGCCGAAAACGACGATAAGAAACTTTACAAATTGCTCGAATCGACGCTGCCTAGTCTGCTTAAATTTGACCGCATTGTGATTACTGCAAAGCACCCTGAACTAGATCAGATCGAGCGCTTATATGTGGGTGGAATGCACGTGTCGGGGAACGAAGCCGGCACGACTATCCCGACTCCTGCCGAGTATTTTTCAACTGCGCTAGGTATTGGCTCCCTTCAGTCGAGTATTCCAGAGAGTGCGTTGGACGGCTCCAACGTTTCTGCCGCTCGCCACGCTGAAGCCGGATTGAAGTCTTGGCTGCGTGTACCTCTTGGTGATTCAATTGATCCTTTAGGAGATCTCAGTCTTCGAAGTCGAGACGAAAATGCGTACGACGATGAAGACCTTGCGATGTTGAACCGGGTGGCAACGGTAATTTCACCTGCGCTTGAGAACGCCCGTTTGTATGCTCAGATTCGTGAAGAGGCACACACTCGAACGGTTCTCGCGGAGATTGGCAAAGCCGTCTCGTCGTCCACTCTGGTTTCAGAGTATTTCGACACGTTCGCTGATCTCGCGAAGAAGTAAATTCCTTTTGACGCGATGGTCTATTCCGACGTCGATCCGAGCCAGGGCGTTATTACTTTGCGGTACTGGAGCGGCTACGACTTGAGATTGAATAAGTCGTATGAAGGAATTTCACTCAAAGGAACCATTGCCGAGACAGCAATTCGTGAGCGAAAGGCACTTCTTCTAGATGCGAGCAGCGGTAAGCCCGTTTCGGCGCACACTCAAGTTGTGCCTACTTCGATTGATGAGGATCTAAAAGAAACCATTTGCGTGCCGCTATTTTCGAGAGGTGTTGCATTTGGTTGTTTGTATATGGGGTCACGAACTGCGGGGAGTATCTCGGAGCACCACGTAGATTTGGCGTCGTTGATCGTTGACCAGATATCAGGCTCGATCGCAAACGTAGAATTGGTTGAGCGATTACGCCGCGAGAGCGATTTGCGAGAAGCCTTGGCTGATGTTGGTAGGGCAGCTAACGAAAATCTCAACATGGATCATATTTACGAGACGTTGGCACAGTTGCTGAAGCGGCTCATTGGGTATGACCGAATGGTAGTGACGACTGTTTGTGATGATGACGTTTCGTTCGAACGAGCTTTCGTTGCTGGTGTTGAAGTTGAGGAAGAGCCGCAGGGCTCGGTTGTCGATGTTCCGAGTCTTAACACTGTCTTGGCGGGAGATATTATGGGTGATGATATCGGTGTATTTGCATTGGGATCACCAGCTCCAAATCGCCGAATGCAGAAGGCCGGCCTAAGGTCATGGACGCAGGTTCCTTTGGGTGATCCGACTACTCCAAGTGGTAGTTTGAGTTTGCGTAATTTGACGCCGCATAAATATTCTCTCCGAGATGTGGAGTTCCTTGAGAGGGTAGCTTCACTGATATCGCCTGTGTTGCAGAACGCAAAGTTGCTAGCGAAAACGCAGGATGATGCAAAAACTCTTGCAGAGCTTACGGTTAGCCTTCAAGCTTCGGCAGAACGAAGGCAAATTTTGGCTGAGATAGGTCGAACCGTTTCTTCGACTCAAGATGTGGCAGAAATTTTTGATGAATTTGCTCGGTTAGCGTCAAAGCTTGTGCCGTTCGAATCGATTAGTTATGCCGATATCGATGTCTCTGCCAATTCTCTTACGCTGCGATATTTGTATGGAGAGAGATCGCCGGTCGGCAGGTTTGATGTCCCTGTAGATCTGGACGGAACAATTGCTGAACAAGCCATCGAGCTGAAGCACCCGTTCGTTGTACGGGCTACAAAGGATCGACCAATATCTCAAACGATTCCGAGTTTTCCGACATCTGCGGATGAAGAAGTCGCTGAAGCTGTTTGCGTTCCTTTGGTTACGCAGGGTGAAATTTTTGGTTGCTTGTATTTTTCATCTAACAAGCTCCACACATTTGATATTCAGCACATCGAAATGATCGAGCTGATTACTGATCAGGTTTCAGGCGCTATTGCGAACGCACGGCTGAATGACGCTCGGCTTAGCGCTGAGCGAGATCGCGTGGAAAGCGAATCGCATCGGCGTGAGCTTGCTGCTTTGAACGAACAGAAGAGTGAGTTTCTTTCTACTGTTTCGCATGAGCTTAAAACTCCACTTACAAGCCTGGTGGCATTTGCCGATATTCTTTCAAAAAATACGAGTTCGAACTTGTCAGATCGGCAGCTAAAACAGCTGGAAGTGATGCAGCGAAGTTCACGGCGACTCGACGTGCTGATTAACGATTTGGTCGATGTATCGCAGATCGATGGCGGCAAGCTAAAAATCGAGAAAGATAAGTTCCTGGTAAGCGGATTGGTCGAGGAAATTCGACTTGCTTTCGATCCTATTCTCGATCCGAAGCAACAGACGTCATCAGTGAAGAACAACGCAGAAGGTGCTGCGATTATTGCTGATAGGCACCGGATAGCTCAGCTGCTTACGAACCTGATGAGCAACTCGTCAAAATATTCACCAGAGGGCACGGATATATCGGTATCGATTGATTCAGATGGTGATCAACTCGAAATAGTTGTTTCCGACAATGGGATTGGAATGGACTCGATTACCTTGGAGAACATGTTTACGCCGTTCTTCAGGTCGGATGATGAGAAAACTCAATCGGTGGCAGGTACTGGACTGGGCTTGGCTATCGTTCAGAAGATTGTTGAGCTGCACGATGGAACGGTTACCGCTACGAGCGATCTTGGAGTTGGAACGACCGTACGGGTAGTTCTTCCGGGATTGATCACTGGGCCGGCCGCTGCCGAAGGTGTGGGGGCTAGAAGGTCGAAGCCTGTGTTTGGCTTCAGAGACTAGATAGCGGTGAGTGGTTGCGAGGTTAAGCGCTGGGCATCGGGTGTTGTAAAAATGGCGGAGGGGACAGGATTCGAACCTGCGATGCCGTTACCGACATACTTGTTTTCAAGACAAGCGCATTCAACCGCTCTGCCACCCCTCCGCAGAGATGCCAGGGTTTCTTTGAGAAACCGCACGGTAAACAAGTCTAATAGCAATACGTGCGTATCTGAAACGGTAAAACGCTACAAATTCCTCAGTGATCTGATCTGGTTGCAGAGGCCCAGGCGGAAGATACTGGTACTAGGGAGCGTAAACCTCGCCGGTCGCAGCCAAGTTTTTGCAGGTTGTGGCGGCTCGAGACTCCCTGATTCTGTGGCTTCAGGGTTCCGTTAGATTGGGATTCTAAGGAGAAGTGATCATGAGGCGATTTCTTGAACTATCGGGAATGTGGATTATTCTCGCCGGAGCCATCATCGAGGTTGTGGGAATCGTAGTGCTGATCACTACTGAGGATTCTTGGATTCTTTACGCAGCCGGGTACGCTGTGGCGTTCGCTGGGGTAGCACTGATGTTTTGGGTGGCGCTTCGAGACAGGCTGCGTGATCGAAAAACCGATGATCTTGATGATGTTGGGTTTAATTAACGGTTGCATCTCGACTGGTGTGTCATTGCGAGGAGTTTGCGCTGAAGCGACGTGGCAATCAACGTGATAAGCAACGCTTCTGCCACAGACGTGACGACGTGGTTTGGTCGATTGGTAACGGATAGATTGTTGGTTGAGTTCGGCTGCTGATTGCCACGTCGTCGAACTCCTCGCAATGACAAGGATTGAATCACGATCCTGGTGACTGCTATTTTTGGCAGTTCGAGCAGTAGTAGGCGGTTCGGCCGCCTAGTTTGAGCGTGACTAGCGGGATTTCGCAGCGTGGACAGAACGATCCCGGCTTGCGATGGAGCTGCATGCGATCGTCGTAGGCATCGACGATGTAGGGTCGCCCTCGGTCGTCAGGGTGGTTCTGTATGAACTCGAGAGCACGCTCTAGAGATTCTCTTATCGCTACGAGCAGGTCTTCGAGTTTCTTTGCCGAAATTTTATTCGTGCGTTTGGCTGGCGATATTTTCACTCTGTGGAGCGCTTCATCGGCGTAGATGTTGCCTACTCCGGCGATGATCGATTGGTTGAGCAGAAGCGGTTTTATCTGGGCCGTTCTACCCTTGAGATTTTGAGCGAAATATTTCGCTGTGAATTTGGGGTCGAGAGCATCGGGTCCGAGTCCGCTGAAGGCCTGATCTAGTGATTCGAAGTAACGGAGCTGCGCCCAGCGTCGGGGATCAACCAGTGCCATTCGAAATCCGCCGCTGAGACTGAACAATGCTCGTGTGAATCGTGGCGTGGGTTCGTTTGCTTCGAGTACGTTGACCTGTCCGGTCATGCCCATATGTAGACCCAGCACGCCTTGATCGAGAACGGCTGCGAGTTGCTTGCCGCGTCGTTCGAGCGTTTTTACGGTTTTGCCTTGAAGATTGACGGTGCCCGATATCGCACCTGTGCCTGATTCTGGACTCGGCTTTGTTTCGAGTTCGATTTGCTCGACTGAGCGACCGACGATGCCCTCTCGAACGAGGTAGCGTCGCAGCGATTCGACTTCAGGTAGTTCGGGCATGGGGATTGTCTAACTGTCAGCAAGAAAGCGTGCCACTGGCACCGCTAATCCACTGAATCCATGTCGCCCCAGGTTGGGCCGGTTTTTGCTTCTACTAGGAGTGGTACAGCGAGATCCATGGCGGCGGGCATCATCGATGTGACCATCATCTGCATTTCCATAAGCTCGCCGGGGGCGATCTCGAAAATCAGTTCGTCGTGCACCTGAATCGACATCTTTGACTGCATCTTTTGCATCTTCATCTCGTTTGAAATGTTGACCATTGCCAGCTTGATAACGTCGGCTGCAGTTCCCTGAATCGGCATGTTCACCGACACGCGTTCGGCTGCAGCACGGTGCCCGGGATGACCTGCATTGATGTCGGGTAGATAACGTCTTCGACCCGTAATCGTCTGGGCATAGCCATTGTCACGCGCCGACTGCTTTACCTCTTCGATGTAGTCACGAATTCCCGGATATTTACCGAAGTAGAGATCGATGAATTCCTGACCCTGCTTGCGAGTGAGGTCGGTTTGTCGAGCTACACCAACTGGTCCAAGACCGTAGATAACCCCAAAATTCAGAATTTTGGCGATTCGTCGTTGGTCGGCATTTACATCTTCCACCCCGTACATTGCACGAGCGGTCGCAGCGTGAATATCTTCACCCTTGTGGAATGCTTCGAGCAATCCCGGCTCTTGAGATAGGTGAGCGAGAATTCGAAGTTCGATCTGCGAGTAGTCGGCAGCCAGGAACTGCCAGCCGTTTGCAGCATCGGATACGAAAGCCTTGCGCACCCGGCGACCAAGTTCCGTACGCACCGGGATGTTCTGCACGTTGGGATCGGTACTGGAGAGTCGACCCGTTGCCGATCCAACCTGGTTGAAGCTTGTGTGCACGCGACCCGTCTGTGGGTTGACTAGCTCGGGTAGTGCATCGACGTAAGTCGACTTCAGCTTAGTTAGCTCACGGTATTTCAGCACTGCGTCGGCTATCTGGTAGATGCGGTCATCGAGTCCGGTTGTTTCGGAGATTTTCTCGAGTGCGTTGGCGTCCATCGAGTAGCCGGTTTTTGTCTTCCGAGTTTTGGGTGCACCGAGTTCGTCGATGAGTAGTGCGGCTACCTGCTGGTTTGAGGCAAGGTTTAATTCTCGACCGCCGATTACGGCAGTTGCCGCCTGCTTTATTTGTTCGACATCAGCGCCGAGTTGTTCCGACATTTCGGCGAGGGCGGCTTTATCGATCATCATGCCGTTGCGCTGCATCTCGATGATGACAGGCAGCAACGGAAGTTCGACTTCTTCGTTCACATATCGAGCTTCGTGCTCATCGATTTCTGGCTCGAAGAATTCATATAGTCGCCACGTGAAATCGGCGTCGGCTGCTGCGTATGGGCCTGCCAAATCGAGGGGCACAGCAGCCATCGTGATCTGTTTTTTACCGACCCCTATCAGGGATTTTATTTCGGTCATTTCGGCTTGGAACAGTTCAAGTGAAAGCTGTTTTAGACCGATTCCACGCCTGCCGCAAAGCGCCGCAGCGATCATCGTGTCGAACGCTAGGTTCTTTAGCGTGATGCCAGCTGTCGCCAGCACCATCATGTCGAAGTTGGCGTTGTGGGCGATCTTCTTAATAGATTCGTCTTCAAATAGCGGACGAAGAGCGGCGAGTCCTTGGTCGAACGGAACTTGGTCTTTCACGGTCTGACCATCGATAGTGTGACCCACCGCTACGTACCAGGCGTGTTCTGATTTGATCGAGAACGACAGGCCGACGAGATCGGAGGTCATCGAGTTGAGACCAGTCGTTTCGGTATCGAACGCGAATTCACCCTTGGCTCGCAACGCTTCGATCATCTTGTTGAGACCGGCCATGTCGGTAACGGTCTCGTATTCTCCGAGTGGCTTGGGCGGCTCTGGAGTGGTTAGTGCTTCGACTGGTTCGCCTTCACCCATCATGTCCATCTGACCCGAAGCCGTTACTGCAGGAGCTTCGTTTGGCTCCCACCCCGGTGCGGATTCGACATCTACTGCTGCTGTAGGGGCTGCGGCTTCAACGCCAACTTGCGGCAAGCGGTTCGCTACGTTGCGCATCTCATATTCCATGAGTTTCTTGATGACGACTTCTCGATTGAAGTCACCGAACTTGGAACTTTCTTCACTGAATTCGACCGGAACATCACGAACAATTGTCGTGAGAATCAACGCTGTCGCTGCTGTTTCGCGGTGCTCTTCGAGGAGATTCATCGTGCGCTTTGCGCCACGGAGCCCTTCGATTTTTTCGATTTCTTCAAGCTGACTAAACAGCGAAGGGAAGTGGCCGAGTTGTGTGAGGACTGCGCGGGCTGATTTCTTGCCGACACCGGGCACACCGGGGATGTTGTCGGAAGAATCGCCTTCGAGAGCTTTGATCTCGGCAACGTACTCAGGACCCAGGCCGTCGTATTTGTCTCTGACTCCAGCTGGATCGTACGTTCTCATGTCGCCGAAGCCGGTGTACATGAGGAGCGAAGTTTTATCGTCGACAAGCTGCAGCTGGTCGGCATCGCCAGTGAGAATCAGAGTTTTCATCCCCTGTTCGGTTGCCTGTTTTGACAGAGTTCCGATCAGGTCGTCGGCTTCAAATCCTTCGTACTCGAATACTGGAACGCCCATTGGTTCAAGGATTTCTTTGAGGATTGGGATTTGTTCGTGAAGGGCGGGATCGACCGGTTTTCGTTGAGCCTTGTACTCAGGAAACAACTCTTTGCGAAATGTTGGAGTTTTCGTGTCGAAAGTTACAGCGATGTGGGTTGGCTTTTGCTCTCTGATCGTTTTCAGGAACATCGTCATGAATCCGCTGGCGCCGGTGGTGTTTTGACCTGAAGCGGTGATCAGGTGATCTCGCATCGCAAACCACGCTCGAAATACGATAGCGTGGCCGTCTATTAGCAGGAACAACTGGTCGTCAGTATTGGCGTTGGAAGTGGTCATAGGTGGAATGAAATCAGAGCTGAAATGACGAGGCAAAAGCACGCCGTGGTTGAGTCTTGATCGATAGTGTGCGGATTATAGCTTCCACGGCAAGAGGCGACAGGTTGGTGGAGCTTAGGTTTGGGTCGTGAGAAGAAGCGAACAACGCTATTGACATACCTATCCTGCCGATATATCGTGTAGCTAGGTATTGGGTTTGGTTACGGTATATCAAGCCCCACACACTAACAATGACCACATCAACAAAATCCACACAAAAATCGGCAAATGATCTTGCCAGCATCGATTATTGGCAGTCGCTGAATCGTAAAAGCCTTCTTAGGTTCTTCATGCTGCAGCAGCTGAGTCAGGGACCGATGCACGGCTATGAGATCGCCACTCGAATCGCACTGTGTTGTGATGCACGTCCGACCGACGCCATGATTTATCCGATGCTCAAAGAGCTAGAAGTTGGCGGTTATGTCGATTTGGAAGCGGCCGTAATAAATGGCAGGAAGCGAAAGAACTATTCGCTTTCAGCTTTAGGTATTGAGGCGTATCGGGCTTCCGCTCAGGCTTGGGCGAACGTGTTGCCTCAACTCGAAACAGCAGTAAAAGAAGCAGGCGTAGAGACGGTCTGCTGCACAACAACAGTTATCGATTCCAGCATTTTAGGAGACTGAGAATATGACAAATAATCCATTTGGAACATTGACCCCTATCGACGCCGATGCAGCTTGCTGCGGTGGCGATGAGAGCGCTGAAATAACTCACGCACAGCTTGATTCGATTACTGCTGCGGTTCAGCACGAATATGGTTCTTTAGCCGAACGGGCTGGCGAGCGAGCTTCGCAGGCCAACAAAGCTACCGATCGGCTGTACACGGAAGAGCAGCGATCTGTTCTTACAGATGAGGCGGCTGGTGCTTCGGCAGGTTGCGGAAATCCGGTAGGAATCGCAGATGCCAAGTCTGGTGAAACAGTTCTAGATCTTGGCTCTGGCGGCGGTATCGATTGTTTCCTTGCTGCTAAAGAAGTCGGCCCCACAGGTTCGGTTATCGGCATTGATATGACACCTCGAATGCTCGAACTTGCTCGCACGAATGCCGAAAAACTTGAGACGACCAACGTTGTTTTCAAGCTGGGGCACATCGAACAGATTCCTCAGGAAGACAATTCGGTTGATCTGGTTATTTCGAACTGTGTGATTGCGTTGTCCGAGCAAAAAGAACGAGTTTTCTTAGAGATAATTCGGATTCTCAAGCCGGGCGGCAGGTTCGTTATTTCCGACATCGTTACCGATAAGCCACTTCCTGATGACGTTCGAAAATCGGCTGCCGAGTGGGTTAGCTGTGTTGGTGGAGCCGCTGTGATGAGTGATTATCTAGCGATGGTCAAAGAGGCTGGTTTCGCCAAGACCGAGATTCTCGAAGAACGAAAAAGTACGGGTGGAAACGAAGAGTGGCGATCGTCGATGATCAATCTCACTCTGCGAGCTTTCAAACCTGCTGTATAGCTTTTCGAAGTAATTAGAACTCCCGCTGCGAATTATCTGTAGCGGGAGTTCTCGCGTTCTTGGCGCTGCTACGACACTTCAACCTGTGTGTTTCGACGTTGTATATGTTGGTGGCGAAACGGGCATTTTAGAGCGTTGATGAAGTACGATATGTTCTAGTCGTCTTTTAGCTCTGACGGTATTTGGAGATTCGCAGTTGGCAGAAGCTCGAAAATTTGTATTTGTTTCGCCTGATTACGGTAGTTCGATTACCGAGAATGGGTGCTGCGGTTCGGGCTGCTGTGATTTCGAGGCGGTTGTTCTTTCAGGGAATGCCAAAGATATTACGAACGCAGTGAAGCAACGCTATGGCGCACTTGCTGAACGCGCTGGCAAACGAGGACTTGAGGCTTCGGAGAATAAATCTTCTGACAAGTTCTATTCGGAAGAAGAGCTTTCGCTGATTAGTGATGAAATCGCTGGAGCTTCGACTGGAGTCGGAAATCCTGTTTCGTTTGCCGACATCAAGCCGGGTGAGACCGTTCTCGATCTTGGATCGGGTGGCGGTATCGACTGTTTCGTGGCTGCTGAGAAGACTGGCTCATTGGGTCGGGTTATCGGCGTTGATATGACGCCACGCATGGTGAGTTCAGCTCGTGAGAACGCCAAAAAACTCTCAGCCAGCAACATAACTTTCAAGCGCGGGCATATGGAACAAATTCCACAGGATGAAACTTCTGTCGATCTTGTTATTTCGAACAACGCCATCGCTCTCTCAGAGTGGAAACATGTGACACTTTCTGAGATGTACCGTGTGCTGAAACCGGGTGGACGGTTCGTTATTTCAGAGCGGGTTGTGATCGAAGCGCTTCCCGAAAACATTCAGGATTCGACGCACGAGTGGGTTGAGGGTGTCGCCGGAGCTGCGGACAAAGAGCGATTCCTAACGATGATCGAAACTGCCGGCTTTGTGGGCGTAGAAGTTTTGGAAGAGCGTGCGGACACCGGCGGCGATGAGGAGTGGCGTTCTTCGCTGGCGACTCTGACGATTCTGGCGAATAAGCCTGCTGGATAATCTACTCGGAGGTATCTTGCAGTTGTCATTGCGAGAAGTTCGACGCCGTGGCAATCAGTGATAGCACCTCGAAACTCACGATCGATGAGTTGGTTTTCGAGGCTCAGAGATTTTTTTACGGCACCATGTTGCGTTGCAGCTGCTATTGATTGCCCCGTCACCTCAGAGCAGGCTCCTCGCAATGACAGCATAGGCACTAATCCTCTCCCCCGGGGAGAGAAGGCTAAGACTCACCACACACTCTTCGCTGCCTCGCTACACTAGTTAGCTCATCATGCTGATTAATCCCTGGGTTCGAAATTACGAAAAAGACGATCACGCCGCGCTGGGGCGCGTTCGTGAATGGGCGGCCAACAAGCTTGGCAGCAACGTCGACTACGGTTTCGGATACGGCACTTGGGTGTTTATCGGAACTGAAACTGTAATCAAGATCGACCCCGAAGTAGGGCGACCCGAGCGGTTCAGTCACGAACTCGCTGTTAGCCAGATGGAAATTCCCGGCGTCGCTAGTCCAAGAGTTCTCGAAACGGGAGCGCTTGAAGGCAGGGCATGGGTAATTCTGAATCGTCTTGAAGGATCGAGCGGCTATAACGTTTGGCCGGGTCTTGATCAGGATGGACGACGCAAGCTCACTACTCAGTTGGCAACAGCGCTTGGCCACATGCAGCAGTTCGAGCCTGACCGCGGTATGTTGCACGCCGAAACAGAGAACTGGTCACAGCACATACGACTGTCGTTCAATCGTGCTCTAAGAGCCGTAGACGCTGTTGTGCCGGGGCGAGTGCTCACTCAGTCACAGGGCGCATTTGCGCAGTGGGCTGAGGCTTTGGTGGATCGACCACAGGTTTTATGCCACGGCGACCTATGGTTCGGGAATATATTGGTCGACAACGACGGCGGCCTTTCTGGCATTCTCGATTTCGATCGAATGGCGATGGCGCCCGCCGACTATGAGCTAGACATGCTGCTTCGTTTCTGGCGATACCCATGGAACTTCGTTCCTGAGCAGCTGGAAGCAACTTACGACGATCCGCTTGATATCGAACTGATGAAGCCGTTCGTCGAGCTGTGTCAGGGCGATCTTTCAGATGAGGCGCTTTCGGCTCGACTTAGCACTACGGAACTGATTTATCGCTTGAATCTCGTGAACCGCTTTGGTTGGAACGACGAATCGGCAGAGATGTTCGAAACGGTGCTTGGCGGCGATTGGGCCGCGGGCCTGGTTTAGGTGCCGTTGATAGGAATTTGCAATTGCACTACGTCGAATCTGGTGTAGTTTTTGCAGATGAACAATTCCGAACCTGAAATTCCACTTAGCGAACCCATGCGTCGAGCTTGGCTTGATAGCGATGAGCGCTCGATTGTGTACCGCAAGGGCGATGTTGTATTACGAGAGACGGGACCGTGGGCTAAATCTGTCCATGCGTTTCTTAGGCATCTTGAATCAGTTGGTTTTGACGGTGCACCGAAAATTGTTGGCAGCGGATTTGCTGATGATGGACGGGAGACGCTGAGCTTTGTTCAGGGCGAGGTGATAAATCCGAAGCCGTTTGATGTTGAGGGTGTCGAGGCGTTAGGGCGGATGATTCGCTCACTTCATGATGCTTCAGCGTCGTTTGAGATAGAAGATGATTCGCTGTGGCCGCCGTTTTTTGGTCGTGACCTGGGCGGTCCAGATCGGATTATCAGCCACTGCGATGTTGCACCGTGGAACGTTGTTTCTGTCGATGGATTACCAGCTGGGTTGATCGATTGGGAGTACGCAGGTCCTGTTGACCCTCTAGTTGAACTGGCTCAGGCAGCGTGGTTGAATCTTCGTCTGTTCAGTGACGATATCGCCGATGTAGAGAAGCTGTCTCCGGTGGAGGAGCGAGCTGAGCACCTTAGGTTGTTTCTTGATGCTTACGGGTTGTCGGCATCCGATCGTGAAGGCTTCTTCAACACGATGTTGGAGTTCGTGATGTGCGATACGGCGTATCAGGCTGATGAGGCTGGGATCACAAACGACTCAAACGATCAAGAGGCTTTGTGGGGTCTTGCGTGGCGAGCGCGTTCAGGTGCGTGGCTGGTTCGGCACCGCGAGATTTTTGAACGGACGATTTTGGCCTGATGGTGATTGCCAAAAACAACAAAGCCTTGCGTCAGTCGAATTCCGTAGAACCCGAGCCAACACAAGGCTGAGTGGTTGATTTATTTTGTCGAGCTAGAGGCGTTACGCGACCCCGCACCAGATCCCTCGACTCCGATGACTTCGCTCGGGAAGTTGTCAGGTACTAAAGATTAATGCGGTCGACGTTTTCACCCATCCTCTAACTCCCTCCCTCACAGGGAGGGAGGATCGTTGAAGGCAAGTAGCAGCGAACCAGAACTAGTCGGCGACGTTTGCTGTTGGGCGGGCGTCTAGGAGGTCGATACCACCTCGGACCTGACCAAGCGTGTCGGCGATTCGTTCTTCCAGCGTAAACAAGACCTCGCGAGCGTAGTTGTCTGCGCCCTTGCGTCGTGAATCGGCTGAAGTCTCTGCCTCGTTCAAAATTCCGTTGACTCTGGATTCAGCATCGTCGATCAGCTTGCCAGCGCGGTTCTGTGCATCGGCTTCGATAACGGTTGCTTCTTCGTTAGCCACTCGGGTGATCTCAGTGTCCTGGATCATCTTTCGGGCTTCTTCCTGCGAAGTCGTGAGCAATGTGTTTGACTGCTCTTCAGCCAACTGACGAATAGTCGTGGCTTCTTCATCTGCATATGCGCGAATTCGGCGGGCTTCTAGTTCAGCCTGCTTGATAATCGCATCTTTCTGACGAACAACGCCTTCGGCTTCGTTCATCTGCGTAGGTGCTTCACCCTTCATATCATCGATGAGAGTGGTGATTTTTTCTACGTTTACGAGCGTTCGTGCTGTTCCGGGTACTCGACCTTTGACGATCATTGCTTCTAGGTCTTCGAGCTGTGACATAAATGTCATTTCTGCCTCCATGCGTGTCGACTGACGCGTGCTAACTGTTGCTACTTGCTTTTCGCTGTTCGAGCCTCTCAACCAGAGGCTTCCAAACGTTGGGTGGAACCAGATCCGACACATCAGCGCCGAATGCTGCCACTTCCTTCACTCTTGATGAACTCAGGATCTGGTATTCCAGAGCGCTGAAGAGACAAATAGTTTCGATGTCTTCAGCCATCCTGCGGTTCATTAGTGCCATTTCACTTTCGTACTCAAAATCACTTGTGATTCGAAGACCACGAACGATGACGGTTGCACCGAAATTGCGTGCAGCGTCGACCGTTAGGCCTGAGTACGGTTTCACATCGACGTTCGACAAATGTGCGACCGCCTCGGAAAACATTTTTATTCGTTCATTGACATCGAACATTGTTCGTTTCAATGAACCTTCAACAACACCCACCGTCAGATGATCGACGGTGTGTGATGCTCTTTCGACAATATCTACGTGCCCGTTTGTTACGGGATCAAATGTGCCGGGATAGATTGCTCGCGCCATCTATTCGCCCCCCGATGTTGCTGATGATTCAGATTTAGCGTTGTAGACCGAAACTGCGGTATCGCCGTAGAGTCGGTGGGTAGATAACTTGAGCCCCGGAAGTGTTTCGGGAAGCTCGGTCATCTTTGAGTGTTCTGCAAATACGATCGCGTTTGGTGCGATCAGGTGGGCGTCGCTGACTTTCTGGAAAAGAGCTTCAAATTCCACTAGGTCGTATGGCGGGTCGGCAAAAATCAGGTCGAACTCACCCTTCAGTCTTCCGACTGCGTTGAGTGCGCTTCCTTTTTGAACCGTTCCTTGCATTGCCAACCTGTGTTTTTCCAGAGCTTTTTTTATATCTTCGCAACGACGTCCGTTTTGCTCGATGAACACGGCGTTTTCAGCGCCGCGCTGTAGAGCTTCTATCCCGAGAGCACCGGTGCCTGCGTAGATATCGAGAACCCTTAGTCCTGATGCTCCGGCTGGTCCCAGCATGGAAAAAATGGCTGATCTCACTTTGGATGTGGTTGGGCGAAGAGAGCTTCCACCTGATCCGGAAGTTCGTCGGAACTGAGACGATCCTCTGCGTTTGTTGCTCATCGCACTTTCGATCCGCACTTGAGACCCCTATTAATCCCTGTATGTTCGGGGGACAGGAGCGATTATTCACGGCGCGCCGGTTTCTTCACCATCGTGAGTTGTTACGTATTTCGGCGGTTTTACACGGAAGCGGTGTTGGTGGTGCGGTGTTGGCTTTCTCTATGTGAGTTGTGGAAATGGTCGGATGTATTGGCTTCAGGTAATCCGGTGCGTTGACAGGATTCGACTTGGCGACTCTAAAAACTAAGCCCCAAATGCACTATCATGCCCGGCACACCATCATGCGGGTCGTAACTAGTCGACTCGGGGCTAGGCATGACAATTCAAACATCACCAGCGAACAATCAGATCTACGGTCGACAGCGTGAAATTCAACAGCTCACGCAAATGATCGACGACACCATCGCGTCAACTTCACAGCTTGCGCTCCTCGTTGGCGAACCTGGCATCGGTAAAACTCGGCTAGTCGAAGAACTTGCCCGAATCGCAAGCAGCAAAGAAGTGACCGTTGCATGGGGAGCCTGTCTTGATGGACGAGGAACACCACCCCACTGGCCGTGGATCCAAATTCTCGAATCACTCGATCGTCAGTTAGGAGGCGGAATTGCAGGTCTCGAATCTCCATCGATCGAAAGACTCGCGAGATTACTACCCGGAATCATCTCTCAATCAACTCCCGATTCCGCGACCGGGTTTGAAGACGAATTCACCCTTTCAAGTGCCATTCGAGACGTAGCCTCCAGAACTGCGACCACCCAGCCGACACTTCTCGTATTGGAAGATATCCACTGGGCTGATGATGCTTCACTCCAAACGCTGGATCTGCTCACAAATTCTCTACGAGACATTCCACTGCTAATCGTTGCGACGTACCGCGACACCGATGTCGCCCGTACGCATTCCCTATCGGCAACGCTGCCATCACTCACACGGGCACCCCGAACGCAACGACTGCCGATAGTGGGTCTCGAACCTGCAGCCATAAACCAGATAATCGAATCCACCTCGGGAATTGCTGCCCAGAGCGCCATGGGCAACGAAATAGCGACCCGAACGGCTGGCAACCCATTCTTCGCAAGAGAAATCGCTCTTTCCATCACCACCAACGATTCGAACGCATCCAACCAGCTCGTACCCGAGGGTGTTCGTGAAGCGGTCGGTAGAAGACTTTCCGATCTCGAACCTTCCCAAATTGAAATCCTTCAAGTCGGCTCGCTGGTTGGTCGTACGTTCAACGCATCGCTAATAAGCGAAGTCATAACCGGAACCACGCCGGCAGGCATCGCCGAACTCTGCGAATCGCTAACAGAGCGAGGATTGCTCACCGAATCGCCGGACCGACCGTTCACCTTCACCTTCTCCCACTCTCTCATTCAGGAAACCGTAGCTTCAGAAATTTCCACCTCACGCAGAATGCGAACTCACGCCGCCATAGCGTCGTATCTCGATGAACGTTTCGGAACAAATGCACCGGACCGATTTCCTCAAATCGCAAATCACTATCTCGAATGCGAACCCCTTCTCGGCCCCGACAAAGTGCTCGAATTCATCGTGAAAGCCGCCGAGCATGCCTTCCACGCCGAGGCCCACAAATACATAGTTGAACTCAGCGAACGCGGTATTGAAATCGCCAAAGAATCGTCCCACCGCCTTTTGGGAGATTTGCTGGTTTTACGAGCTCGTGCAGGCGAATCCATGAGGACATCTATCTACTCGAATCAACAGAAATGGGATTGGCAAGCTGAGGCGTTCGAACACTTAGTGGCAGTAAAGGAGTTCGACAAAGCTGTCGATGTGGCCCTGCTAGCTGGCGCGATCGGAGCAGTCCACGGCACAGCTGCATCATTGAAACGCGCACTGGATCTGGTGTCTGTCAACGACGAGCGACGCCCATGGCTAGCTGTCAGATACGGTGTGGCTCTCGACAATGATCTCGGCGATCACGCAGGCGCAATGGCAATCTACAAACCTATTAGAGAGCAAGCCATTCGAGATGGAGATCGAGCGCTTGAGGCTCGAGTGCTCGCACACTCCTGCCAGGCCAGCGCGTACATGCGCAGGTTCGAGGAAGGTTATAGCTACGGTTTGCACGCCATTACCCTCGCAACCGAGATTGAAGAATGGGCATCTTTGGGTAGGACTCTCCTCTTTTTCGGATTTTGCACCGTCGCACTCGGAACAGCGAAACAACACATTCAGAGACTTCTTGACGTAAACCTTGCCGCCATACCTCTCGATTGGCGACCGAGGAGTTTGATGGGGATCACTGATATTCACCTTGTTTTAGGAAACTGGGAACTTGCGCATGAATCCTTGAGCGCATGGAAGGAATATGACGATCTCGAACAGACAGTCCATGACAGTCGAGTAATTATCGATCTCTTGAAGGGAACCGAAATTACTTGGTCAGATGAGGTCGAACAAGAGCTCGACCAATTTGTAAATTGGTCGAAAGGTGGCCCCACATGGGGTGGCCAGTACGTGTCAGCACTTTTGGTAGCTTCACGATTTTCATTCGGCTCCAATTTGCACATTGAGGTACAAAATGTTGCCGATGCTTTGGTTGCACGTGGTTGGGGCCAGAATCAACGATTATTGTCGCTCTGTGCCCAGGTTTCGGCGGTTTGCATAAGCAAGATCGAATCTGAGGCTGTTCGACTCTTACCAGAACTTGAATCGTTCACCCACGACATCGATCCCTCTTCCGGCATTTCAGTTACCCGCCTCCGTGGACTACTACAAGTCCTTGTAGGAGATAACGCAGCCGCCACACAATCATTCGAAGCCGCTATCAGCTTCACTGCTAAAGCCGAATACTGGCCTGAATTCGTGCGATCCAGCCTCGACTATGTCGATCTGTTGATCACCACAGGGTCGAACAAAAAGGCAGCCGAAGTTATTTCAACAGCCTTGCCCCACTCTGAACGACTGGAAATGGATCTGTTCACCCAAGAGTTCTCCAATATCGAGCAACAACTCACCACTTCAGCATCCTCACAACCCGAACCCACCGACGGCTTACCTGACGGCCTCACGAACCGAGAAGCCGAGGTACTGCGCTTCGTAGCCGCAGGACACACCAATCAACAAATAGCCGATGAACTCTTCCTCAGCCGCTACACCGTAGTTCGCCACGTAGCCAACATCTTCGCAAAAACAGGTGCGGCCAACCGAACCGAAGCCGCAACGTACGCTAACCAAAACGACCTAGTATAACCACGCGCACCACCACCAGCCATAACCACGCGTGGTTACATGTTGCTACCGAACTCCCGCCAATGCCGGAATCGCAAAATGGCAACTCCTATCGATGGCACGCCCTCCTAACCACGGCAAAGTTGTTTATGTCAGGCAAACAACCCGCCAAACACAACAGAAACGCCTCAGGAGGGCAATCATCATGGAAGCATCAAACGCAAACGCATCACTCCACTCAATGAACACACAGAACCGCCACGATCTCCGCCGTGTACGTTCAAACAACGATGTGAAGCAGCAGGTACGTGAATACAACCGAGCCAACAGCAAACCCGGAATGGTTTCGAGGGCGATTGACAGCACGCTTGGCTACGAGCTCATCGGTTCTATCGCTGCCATCGCAGTCGTTGGTTCAATCTTCACTTTCGTAGTCTAGAAATCATTGCGAACGAAACGAAGCGAAACAGTACAACTTAATAGCGGTGAAACCTGAGAGACCGAACATGAGAGTTCGGTCTTTCGTTTTAACAAGGACGTGGTGATTCACCCAAATCGATGCAGAGCCGTTTACTTGCTGAATTCACAGGAGTGCTGCCTTAGAATGAATTGCCGCACCAGTGGGACATCGTACGAAGAGAACAAACGCAAGCACTAATTGCGCTAAAAAATATATGACCAACCAAGACCAACAAGAACAGTCGCCTAATTCGCCTGAAGATTCGAACGAAGAAGTTTCGGCAGCGGGTGAGCAAAAGCTCATCGAAGATCGGCTTGCTAAGGCCGCTCAGCTTCGGGAGAAGGGCATCGATCCTTACCCGCCTCGTTTCGATCGCACTCACAACTCTGTTGAAGCTACGAAGTTGTTCGAGTACGCCGAAGTTATGGCGAGCAACGGTGTTGGCGATGATGCCGAGCACCCACGAACCGAGACCATTCGAATTGCGGGTCGGGTGATGGCTCGACGTGGAATGGGCAAGGCTGCGTTCATCGATTTGAAAGACGGCTACGGATCGATTCAGGCGTTCGCTCGTCAGAACACGATGGGCGATGAGGCTTACGAGATCGTCAACTTGCTCGACATCGGCGACATCATCGGTGTTGAGGGATCGGTAATTCGAACTCGACGTGGTGAGATCAGCGTTGAGGCACAGAAAGTTACTGTACTGACGAAGGCGATTCGGCCTTTGCCAGACAAGTGGCACGGTCTACAAGACCAGGAAATTCGATTCCGCCAGCGCTATCTCGACCTTATTTCAAACGACAACGCTATGAAGAATGCTTTGCTGCGTTCGAACGTTGTGAAGTCGATGCGCGAGTACATGCATGGTGCGGGATTCATCGAGGTTGAGACGCCGATTCTTGTTCCGGTAGCTGGCGGAGCACAGGCGACACCGTTTGAGACTCACCACAACCAACTCAATCGTGATCTGTATCTAAGAATAGCCACCGAGCTTTATTTGAAGAAGCTCATCGTCGGTGGCATCGAGCGAGTGTTCGAAATTGGTCGATTGTTCCGCAACGAGGGGCTCGATCACGATCACAACCCAGAGTTCACGACTATCGAGAGTTATCAGGCTTACGCCGACTATAACGACGTGATGGAGATGGTTGAGAACATGGTTTCTTTCATCGCCAAAGAGACCACAGGATCGATGGTGCTTCCGGCTGTTGAGGGTGTTAGGCCTGAGATTGATCTGACTCCGCCGTGGCCACGATTGGACCTTCGTGCTGAGATCAAGAAACAGACTGGAATTGATTTCGTCGAGACCCGTGACGTTGAGTCGCTTTCGGCTGCAATGCGCGAGCGTGGCATTCACGTCGAAGCTGGTTCTGCGTGGGGACGTTTGCTCGACAAGGTGATTTCTACCAAAGTTGAGCCGAATCTGATTCAGCCGCACTTTATGGTCGACTACCCAGTCGAAATGTCACCACTTGCGAAGCGCAAACCCGACTCTGACGAGATCGTTGAACGATTCGAAGGTTTCGTCATGGGAACCGAATTGTGTAACGCTTTCACCGAGTTGAACGACCCTGTTGATCAGCGTGATCGCTTTGAACAGCAGGAAAAGCAACGTTTGGACTTCGGTGATGACGAAGCCGACCGTTTGGACGAAGATTTCTTGGTCGCAATCGAGCACGGCATGCCGCCGACTGGTGGTCTTGGGCTTGGGATCGACCGACTTACGATGCTGATTGCTGGTGAAGAGTCGATTCGCGAAATCTTACTATTCCCTGCAATGCGCAACTCGTGATCTAATCTTTCACAAGTCAATTTGAAATTACCAATCGAGCTAGAGTAAATAATGCTTTCACTGGAACAGATAGTCCGAGATCCTGAGAAATTCCGAGCCGCACTGGTTCGTCGCGGAGAAGATCCGCCAATCGACAGGATTCTCGAGCTCGACTCTCGTCGCAAAGCGTTAATTCAGAGCGCTGATGTTGATCGTGCGACTCGCAATCAGGTGAGCAAGGCGATTGGTGCTGAGAAGCGAAAGCCGACTCCCGAAGAGATAACGGAGATGCGTGAGACCGGCGATCGAATTAAGTCAGTCGAAGCTGAACTGGCGACCGTTCTTGAAGAGCTCGATGCCACGCTACTGCCGATTCCGAACACGCCATTGGATGATGTTCCAGACGGCTTGGATGAAGAGTCTAACGTTGTTGTGCGAACTTCTGAGGGATCGACCGACACACACGGCAATGCTCATTGGGACGTCGCCACTGAACTCGACATTCTCGATCTTGAGGCCGGTGCGAGCATCTCAGGCGCACGTTTCTATGTGTTGAAGGGCAAGGGCGCCAAGCTTCAGCGAGCACTCGCTAGTTGGATGCTGGATGTTCAGACTGAAGAGCATGGTTACACCGAGATCGACCCGCCGCTATTGGTTCGTGGCGAGACCATGACTGGTTCTGGAAATCTTCCAAAGTTCAAAGACAATCTTTACCGCGACGACGAATCGGATTTGTGGCTGGTGCCGACGGCTGAAGTCGCACTGAACGGATTGCATCAGGGACAGATCATCGATCCTGACAAGTTGCCGTTGAAGTACGTGGCTCAAACACCTAGCTTCCGAAAAGAACACACGTCTGCGGGGCGTGATGTTCGCGGAATCAAGCGAGTTCACCAGTTCGAAAAAGTGGAAATGTTCCGCTACGTCGAGCCTGATACATCTGACGCAATGTTGGAAGAGATGATTGGCGAGGCGACAACGCTTTGTGCTCGTCTGGGTTTGACTTATCGAGTGTTACAGCTTTGTGCTGGTGACATTGGATTCCAGTCGGCGAAGACGTACGACATTGAGGTATGGTCGCCGGGTTCGGCTGAGTGGCTCGAAGTTAGCTCGATATCAACTTGTACCGATTTCCAGTCACGCCGGAATGGCACTCGATACCGTCCTGAGGTTGGAGCTTCAACGAAGCTGCCACACACACTGAACGGTTCAGGATTGGCGTTGCCACGGATTTGGATCGCCGTGATTGAAAACGGTCTTCAGGAAGACGGATCAATCGTCATTCCTGAAGTGCTCGTGCCGTACACCGGGTGGGATCGTATCGAGGCGAAGTAGGCACACCGATTGCCGGTAATGCTGAGCGCTAAGGTTCGATTGTGAGGGTGTAGTTTGTTGGGGTGGTCGAGTGGCGCGTTACGGCGCTGACTATTGCAACGACTAGATCGTCGTCGCCCACACCTTCAATCGTTAGCTGTCCCAGAGCGTTGATATCGATTGGCACTTGGTAGACGACCGGATCACCAACGTCTTTTTCGTGGATGACCTGAACGAGATACTGAGTCGGAATGGTTTCTTCGACTTGGACGAAACCGTTGGCGACCCAATCGCCAGTAGTGGAAGTATCGTCGAACCACCCGATCTCAGGAATTTCAAAATCGTCGAAACAGGCGCCCTTTGAAAATACTGCATCGTCAGTCAAATACTCGAACCTGAGTAATACCTGCTGACCGGCATATTCGGAGATATCCACAGAATCCTGCACCCAGCCGAGACTCGTCCCCGTAAGACCCGCTCCATAAGCGTTTCCGTTCGGGTTGAAATTGATGGCACGGCTGGTGTCGAGGATGTCCCACGTAGACCCATTGTCAGTCGAGACCATCACGTAGGCGTAGTCCCAGAATTCCTCAATTTCGTAGCTGACCCGGTAATTGAGTGTCGCTTCGTTTACAGAGCGCAAATCGACTGTGCGGGTGAGTGTTGAATCGATCGAATCGCCATGATTCGACCACCAGCAAGTTTCGCCCGAGAATGGCGGATCACTCAGAAGTGCTGTGTCAGATTCACCCTCAAAACCGATGGTCATTTGTCCCGAGCCGCTGGAGGTTACGACGTAGTTAGCACCGTAGGATTTCACTGAGCCTGAAAGAGAGTCGGGAGCCCGTTTATATATATTTCTTACTGGTGGAACGGAGTGATCGTCGTAGCCGTAGGGTCCTTCGTTGGTGCTCAAATAATTGGCGACAAGCCAATCGGCGAAGACATCATCTGCTGTTACGTCGAAACCCTGTTGAGCTAGCGAACTATCGATTGATTCGATGCCATCTTCTTGATTGTTGGCAATGGCAGCGAGCATATCGTTGCCGCCGTAGTGCGATGCGATGAAGGCGAAAAACAGATTGGCTGCACCGTAGTTGGCTGCCGAAACTGTTATGTCTTGCGCCCATGCTGTGAGCGAAGTAGCCGGTGCGCGTACGAAGCTTGAAGCTGCGGAACGGGCGAATCCTGCGATTTCAGCAGCTACCTCGGAAAGACCTTCATTGACCCATGAATCTTCACTTGAATCGGTTGCGAAGTGGGTTGCGTGCTGCAGCTCGTGGGCGATCACGCTTAGATATTCGGTGCCGGTTAAATTGACTCTATTTGCCGACATATAGAGCGCTTCGCGCTGGTTCGAGTGTGCTCGAATTTCCTCTGGATAAGAGTCTGCGGCCGAGAAGTAACCTGCAACTCCGCTACGCAAAATACTTGTGTAGACGACCATGCGATCGTCGCCATCGATACCGGGGGTGAGTGGTGGCCCGAAAACGCCGGTTACAGCTGGCCAAACGTCGGATTCGAAATTGCTGGCGACTTCAGCGATATCATCTGGGTCGGGTTCATATCCGTTCTGGAACACCCAGTAGGCGTGTTCAGAGATATGAGAGACCTCGCCGGTGACCAATACGCTGCCGCCATCTTGGGAGACCCAAAATTCGACCTGCTGGCCGAGAGTTAATGGGGCGGAAGCCAGGTTGGTTTTGGGTTCGGTGTATCCGGGTACTAGTCGCTTGCCGAGGTCTTGGAGATTGCGATCAGGAGCCGATGGAATGTTGGGCTCGGGCGGTGCAGGTATGACCACTGGCGTCGATGTTGGCGTGGGTGTGACCTTCGGAATCGTGATCGGCGTGACGGGAACCCGAGTGGCAGTTGGCGTTTCGGCGGCTGCTTCGGGCGATGATGTGGGGATGACTGTAGGAGCTAGGGTCGTAGCTGGAGAGTCGGTGGCGAGCGGTGTTGGAGATGCAGTGGGAGTTACGAATACTGCAGTTACGGGAGTTTCCTGGGCAGGTGTGACGAGGACACTGGTAGGCGTGACAGATGAGTCGTCACCTGACGAACCGTTCTCGCAAGCAGCTGAAAATACAGTTATGACGATGAGTCCGAGGGCGAACAGGTTTCGGTGATTCACGGTGTGCAAGAAATTTCGAATCGTTCGGAGCGTCAATTTGGCTTTGATGCTCCGTCGTCGTTCTTTTTCTTATTTGGTTTTTTGTCGGCTTGGGCGTTGTACTGATTCATAGCGTTATCAATTTCGCCGTTAACGATCATGGTTATTGCGTCGGCTGCTCTAGTCGCAGCAGACCTTACGAGATCACGGGTATCTGGATCAAAGGTGCCGAGAACGTGGCTGACCTGTTCGTCGGACGAGTCAGGATTGCCTACTCCGATGCGGACTCTCGGGAATTCGTTTGTTCCCAATGCCGTGATAATCGACTTGAGTCCGTTGTGCCCTCCGGGTCCGCCCTTTTTCCTTATACGCACGGAACCGGGTTTGAGGTTTATATCGTCGGTGACAACAAGAATATTTTCGGGTGTGGTCTTGAATCGGTTCGTGAGATAGCTCAGCGCCAAGCCTGATTTGTTCATGAATGTTCGAGGGTAGGCGAGGATGACTTGTGTTCCGCCAAGTTCAACTTCGGCGTAGCGAACTTCTTTTCGCTTGCGATTTAGTTCGACGTTTGTGCGTTTGATTAGTTCGTCGATGCACCACCAGCCGACGTTGTGACGGGTGTTCTTGTACTCGGCGCCGGGGTTGCCGAGGCCGACGACGATCCACGGAGGACCTTCAGATCCACCGCCGTTACCGCTCGGAAATAGTTTGTCTAGAAGTGAGGAGACGCCCAATCGCCAGATTTTCCGCTTGAATTACCTGATTCGCCAAACATATCGTTCAGAAAGGATATGACCTTATCGTCAAGAACGTTTGCGAGGTCAGACAAATCTCCAGCGGAATTCAGCCTGAATAGACTCTTGAGTTTGTCGGAATTTTCGGCTTTGAGTACCAATTTGGAGACGATCGAGGCCAGTCTGTCGCGATATTCGGCTGAGATTGAATCTATCTCGGAAATCATGTCGGCAACGTCGGTGTGATTCGGTGGCTGGCCGAGTCGACCCCGGCAGCTTGTGCACACTGGCTCGTCGATCAACGAAATGCTGGCTCCATCGTGTTCGCACACGGCACAGGATCGAATCGTTTGGCTCCAAAGGTCGTCCAAATCGCCAACGACTTTCGAGCCAAGACGTATGGCGTTAATTTGCTCTAGTTTCTCGATTTGTGCGACTAGCCGTGTTGTTGCCGTTATTTGTTGTTGAAGTAGGCGATTTCGTTCCTGTTTTTGTGCGTGATCCTCAAGATATGCCCTTCGGTAGTCTTGACGCCATCGCTCGAATTCGTCTCTGAGTGAGAGCCACTGAGACGGGCTTTCGACAATAGATTTCAGATCGAATCGTGACCTAAGCAACTGTTTTTCGACTGCCAGCGCGTGATCGAATCGTCCGAATTCGACCTGGTCGAGGTACATGATTGCTCGTTCGATTTCTGGTGCTGCTTCGACTGCTGCCCATCGTAGCGCTGCGCCTGAAAGTGCCGTTCGCAATGCCGCAACCGAGCCAAATACGTTCCTCGCTTGAGAAGCATATTCGAGCCAAGAGAACGAACTAAGCACGATAGACAGATCTTTGTCAGTAGCAGTTAACGGTCGGTCGGTCGCACCGGCAGCTAGCTCGAGCGCCTTCATCACCGGTGATGTAGCTTCGATGCGATCGCTAACTGTCATTAGTTGAATGTTGAATTCTTCGGCATCGCTGTTTCTTCCACCTCCGTATCTGGTCGAACTCGCATGCGGGGCTATCAGTTTGAGGAAAGGCAAAAGGGCGTCCCAGTCGCTCGATTTCTCTTGGCGTAATTGCTGAATATCACTGAGCGAAATCTCACCGATAGAAAGCTCTGAAATGTTGTCGCTTGAGACGAATAGTCGATCATCGGAATCGTTGCTCATCTCGATCTCTGAATCGGTGTCTACGATAAAGCTTGCCAGCCACAAGGATGCCAATATCGGTGGGTAGGAGAGATCGTGAATCAGTAGTTTCCGCAGTTCAAATCCGGGTAGTTCTTGCGAATTATCTGAAGCTAGCGATTTAATAAGTTCGACTGGCGTTGGGTCGCCAAGCCGGATATCGCACATTTTCCTCAGGCTGTCTTTCGCCGTCTTTACGTGGCCGATTTGCAGGTCTTTGAATATTGCTTGCGGAGTCGACTCAGAATTATTGAAATTTTGTTGGCCGTAGAAGCTTGCAGCTGCGACTTCGATCCATGATTCAGGGTTATCGAGTAGGAATATTTGATTCGCTGTGGGTGCTGAGCGATTCGATTCCGCAGCAACGATTACTTCGCCTTGCTTCCAGAGTTGGTGGGCATTTTCGGCGAATGATTCGTTGACTTGCGATTCGTAAACGGCAAGGGCAGAAGTCAGTCGGTCGAGAGAGGGTCTGGGACTGCAGCGTAGCTTGCGCGGACTTCTCTGATGGATCGTATTTCAGTTTCGGTGTTCTGTTCGGTTTCAGCGCTTTGCGATTCGATGATGTAATTCGAACGACTTTCGCCGATTCGATTTAGCTTTGTCGGATCACTAGCTTGGACAGCCACAATAATCCTGGTGTCGGAAATTTCTCGCGGCGATGGACTGAGTTGCGACTGCAGCAGAACGAGTCGAAACATTGTTACGCCGCTTAGCTGTTCGCCAAATTCCGACTGCCATGTATCGGCAACGACAACTTCGCCCGGATAGTCGAATCCGCCAATCATGGCGATTACTGGCTGGGGGCGTCCGATTAGATCTTTGGCGAACGAAAACGGCACAGGTCGTGCCTGTGCAGAAGAATATGCGGACGTAACCAATTTGAGCTTCTCCAGCAATTTTTGTGAATCGCTGTGAAGATTGCCTTAGCTATCGGAGTTAGCTTTAGGCGTCGGCGGAGTCGGGTGATTCAGGTCGAGAGGGAACAACGCTTTCTTCCATGAAGGCGATGAATTCGGTTTCGTTGATCACGTGGACATTCAGTCGATTGGCTTTGTCGAGCTTCGATCCGGCTTCGGCGCCTGCAACAAGGAAGTTGGTTTTTCCCGTTACGGAGCCTGTGGCTTTTCCACCCAGCGATTTAATTCGGTTTTGCGCTTCAGATCGTGACATAGTCTCGAGCCGACCTGTAACTACGAATGTCACACCGTTGGCTGGATGATCGGCTGAAGGCTCTGGAGTGTCGTCGATGGGGTTCACGCCAAGTTCGATGAGATCGTCGATGAGCTGGCGATTTTGTTCGATGGCGAAGTAGTCGACTAAGGTCGTAGCGACTACTGGGCCGATACCGTCAATTGCGAGTAGCTCTTCTTCAGTGGCGTCTTTTACGCCCGAAAGACTGCGGAACCGGCGTGATAGCCACTCGGCGCTCTCGGACCCGATGCCCGTAATTCCAAGAGCAAAGAGCAATTTTGGTAGTGGCTGCGAACGGGACGCTTCGATCCCTTTGAGCAAATTGTCGACTCTGGTTTCGCCCATTTTGTCGAGTTCGAGAAGATCGTCTTTGCGTTCATGCAGTCGATAGATATCGGCGATGCTTGAAACGAAGCCCAGTCGAGGCAAATCTTGAGAAACACGTTCTCCTAGGCCTTCGATATCCATTGCCACGCGTGAAGCAAAATGTTCGAGCAATCGTTCAAATTGAGCGGGGCATGTTGTGTTTACGCATCGGGTTACTGCTTCGTCTTCCGTCTGCACAGTAGGCGTTTCGCATGAAGGGCAGTTGTCAGGAAATGCGTATGGCTGTGAATCGTCAGAGCGTTTGTTTTTCGCTGAAACTTCGACGACCTGAGGGATGACGTCTCCGGCTCGTTGGATAACTACTCGGTCGCCCTCACGAAAATCTTTGCGAGCGATTTCGTCTTTGTTGTGGAGCGTGGCGCGTCCCACGGTGACTCCGCCGACTACTACCGGGTCTAGCTCTGCCCATGGAGTGAGAGCGCCGGTACGGCCGACGTTTACGTGAATGGCCTTAAGAGTTGTTTCGGCTTGTTCCGCAGGGAATTTGTAGGCGATGGCCCAGCGTGGATCACGACCGACGAATCCGAGTCGACGTTGAAGCGATAGAGAATCGATTTTGATAACCACGCCGTCGATGCCGTAGTCGAGAGAATCTCGCACTTCGCCAGCGTTGGCGATTGCCGCCATAACTTCTTCAACGGTGTTGGCTTTGCGGGTCCACTCGTTCGTGCGACCACCCCAGCCCTTTATCGCTTCTAGCGCTTCGCTGTGGCTGGAGGGTTCTTGGGCTCCTTCGATGTAGCCGAGGGCGTAGAAGAACATGTCGAGAGGGCGCTTTGCCGTTTCGGTCGAATCGAGCTGTCTGAGAGATCCAGAGGCTGAATTGCGAGGGTTTACGTAGGCGGGGAGGCCTGCTTCTTCACGCTCTTCGTTTAGCGTGGCGAATTTCGAGTTTGGTAAAAATACTTCGCCACGTAGTTCCATAACCGGAGGAATATCGTTGGCATTGCCTTCGAGCTTGAGCGGAACGCTGCGAATAGTTCGAACGTTGGCTGTTACATCTTCGCCACGTTCGCCATCGCCACGTGTTGCGGCTCGTTCCATCACGCCGTTTCGATAGGTGATTGCCAGCGCAAGCCCGTCGATTTTCAGCTCGCACACCATTGGTGCACTTTCGAGCTCGAGAAAATCTAGAGCACGTTTGTACCAGGCACGAAATCCATCTTCGTCGAACACGTTGCCGAGGCTAAGCATTGGAATGGGATGAACGACTTCATCGAATCCTGCCGAAGGTGGTGCACCGACTCGCTGGGTAGGCGAATCGGGCGATTGAATCTCGGGATGCGCGGCTTCGAGTGCGAGAAGCTCCTGCATTCTGCCGTCCCACTCAGCATCATCCAGTTCGGGTGCATCTTCGACGTAGTAGAGCCGATTCGCTCTATTGATTTCGTCACGTAACTCGGCTGCTCGTGCGACTACATCATCGGGAGTCGATGAGTCGGTATCGAACTGCATTTGTAGGTTTTTATCTTGTTCAGGCACGGGCGGTAATTTTATATCTACAGCAGGGGTGAGATCGCTCTTTTAGTGCATTGGAATGCAGGATAAAAACAGGGTGTGCCGAGTATAACAACGCCCCACGATTTCAACTCGGCAGAGATATTTCCGGCTTTGCTCATACTGAGTAGGCAGATCACTAACTGAAGTAGGTCTATACTCGTTCGTCTACAAGCATCGATTATTGCGCTTTAGCACGCTAGTTCCGAACTCATATGGCAGAAATTCAGCCTTTTAGGGCCGTACGTTACAACCCCGAAGTTGCTGGTGACGTGAGTCTTCACGTTTGCCCGCCGTTCGACGTCATCACGCCTCAGCTTCAGCATGAACTGTACGCCCGTTCGAAGTACAACATCGTTCGGCTTGAACTGGCGCGCCGTGGGCTTACAGAAGATCCGTACGATTCAGCTGCCGAAACTGCTCAGCTGTGGACAGACACAGGTGCGCTAAAGCACGAAGAAGCGCCTTCTATATATGTGACCGAAGAAGAGTTTGAGTATCAGGGGCAAACTCTGCTCAGACGAGGGTTTGTCGCTGCAGTTCGACTTGAAGACTATGACCAGAAAGTAATTCTTCCGCACGAGGGAACTCGCTCAGAGTGGGTTGCAGACCGTGTGAAGTTGATGGCCGCTGCTCAATCGAACTACAGTCCTCTGCTATCGATTTTCCGAGACGATCTACGATCGAGCGTGGGTAATCTGGTTCGGGCTATTGCTGGTGGTGAGCCAACTGCAGTGTTTACTCCGCCCGATATGCCGCAGCTTCGGTTGTGGAGGGTTTCGGATCCCGGAACGATCGGCGTTCTTCAAGAGGCTTTGAAAGATTCCGAAGTATTTATTGCCGATGGACATCATCGTTATGAGGCGGCGCTTCGCTATCGCGGAAGCGTGCGTGCCGAGCGTGAAGTTGAGCATGACGAATCGATTAATTTCAGAATCATGCTGATGGTTGCGTTCGATGAACCTGGTCTGATTACACGCGGTTATCACCGGCTCGTGGAATCGGCTACGGACGACGAATTTGCCGCACTCATTGATTCGATTGAAAAAACTTGTGACCTGGAAGATTGGTCGCCGAGCGTTGGGCTTTCGACTACTGATCAAATCGAAGAGTTTTCTGTTGCGTTGGGTGAGCGTGAAGATAGTGAAGTTGTGTTTGGTCTATTCGCCAAAGAGCCTGGAAAATTCCACATTGCCCGAATGAAATCACCTCCTCCGGCTGAAAATGCTTTGGAGAATTCTGAGTATTCGCAGCTGCACACGCACATCATTCGACCTGCTGTTGCCGAAGAGCGGGAAGAGGCTGTGATTAGTCCGCACCACTCTGCGGCACTTATCGCTCGCCAGATTGAAAATGGTGACGCACGAATGGCGTTCATCATGCGACCGGTGCCGCTGGACGAGTTCGTTTCGATTGTCACTCGTGGCTGGAGATTGCCTGCGAAGGCTACGAACTTTTATCCGAAGCCCCCTGCGGGAGCGGTGATTCAACAGTTCGGCGAAACGCTTTAGGTTCGCCGGCTAGTTCGGGCTGGGGCGATGCTTAGGCCGTGCCGGCTCTGAGCGATTCTTCAATTACGGAGAGCACTTCGCTTACTGATGGACGATCGCCGGGTTCGGCTGCCACTAGACGTGCGATTAGGTTACCGTGGGCATCGAACACGAAGCTTGCCGGGCTCGATTCGCCATTGTTGTCGAGATCGAACACTTGCCAGTCGTTTGCCACCACGTGAAGCGGGTCGGCGATGAGGGCGAATTCGAGACTTAGTTCGTCACGCATATCGATCACGCGGGTTGGCAGATCGGCTACGACCACCACTACTTCAGCGTTGAAATCATCGAATTGATCGATGTTTTGTTGAAGGCTTTTTAGCTGGGTTCTATCGAGTTCGCTGGTCGTACTTGGGATGAAAACTAGATAGACGGGGACTTCGCCAAGTAGATCTTCGAGTCGTACGTTTTCGCCATCGATGGATGCAACTGAGAAGATAGGGGCGAGAGGCGGAATTTTGCCGGTGTCGTCTGGTGTTCCGATCGTAGCTTCGGCAGTCGGGGTGGGGACAGGTGGTGCGGT
Source organism: Chloroflexota bacterium (assembly GCA_018650845.1). Lineage (GTDB taxonomy): Bacteria > Chloroflexota > Dehalococcoidia > Lucifugimonadales > Lucifugimonadaceae > Lucifugimonas. The sequence goes on from JABIFF010000016.1 coordinate 96,165, forward strand.
TGGCTCTGGTGTCGGTTCAGGAGAGCAAGCTGCCACAGCGACGATGAGCAGCATCGCCAAGAACAGAAAGATTGATTTTCGCAGATTATTCAACTTAGGAAATGAACCGGTCTAAGGGCTATTTAAGCTTTTCGACTTGTTCGATTATCTCTGAAGCTTCGACCTGGTGCGTGTAGTTGAGCCCAACGCTTTTCCAGGCAATTTCGCCGTTGGTGTCTATTAGGAATACCGAGGCTGAGGCGAGTCCATCGCCGAACAAGTTGAACACACCGTACTGCTCAGGAATCGAAGTATCGAGTGCGGTGAACAGCACTGGGAATTCGTAGCCCTGCTGTTCGTAGAGACCGGCAGGGCCGTTCAGGTTATCGGTGCTAATTGCGAGCACTTGCACGCCGCTGGTGTTGAGATCAGCTATAGATCGTTGCAACTTCCCGAGTTGCCTTCTGCAGAACGTTCACCAGTAGGCGCGGTAGAAGACGACCGCTACGGGCTTATCGCCCCGGAACGACGACAGTGTGTATTCGTCGCCTTGCACAGACGGCAGCGTGAAATCGGGTGCGAGGTTTGAGACTGGCGCAGGTGTGTTGATTAGTGGAGGTTCGGTTGGATCGGGCGCTGCAATTTGAGTTGACTGTTCACTGGCTTCAGCATCTGGCGTGAGTGTTGCAGGGATCGGTGTATCCGACACTTCTTTGGTATTCGAGCTTGTCTTGTCTTGTTCAGCCGGCACAGCGGTCGCCCTTGGGGGCTCGTCGTCGATGTACTCCATAGGTTTGTCGCGATCTGATGGTGGCATCAGCGTCGTGCTTGCAGACGGTTGCTTGGTTTCGTTGGTTGCCCCGTCATCGCTTGCTGCGGGTTCGATACTTTCTGTGCCGCATGACGCGAGCAATGCAATAATCGCTATCAGCGAGATTGCGACGAAAGTTCGTTTAATTCGTACAAGATTCGAACTCATTTAGCTCGCCGTCCCAAACTCGCCGATACGGTTGAGTCTATGTGGTCAAACAAGAGATACAGAAAAGCGCAGCCAATCGACTGCGCTTTTCTAATTCTTGCAATTGGATGCGACCGTTTCGACAACGGTCACAAACTAACTTACGAAGTCATGCTCTTTAGGGTTTCTTCCGCAGCCTTCAAAGCCTCATCGATGTGAGCCTTCTCGACCCAACCCATGTGACCAACTCGGAAGATTTTTCCTACTAGCGATTTTTGGCCGCCACCGAGAATCACATTGTGATCCTTGTTGACCTTCGCCAAGAACGCCTTACCGTCGAGACCTTCCGGCAGGCGGATGGCAGTAACGGTGTTTGAGGCGAAGCGAGGGTCTGGAAGCAGATCGAGTCCGAGAGCCTTCGCACCGTCACGGGTGTGCTGTGCGATCTCGTGGTGGCGACCAAATACGTTTTCAATGCCTTCGTCGACCATCGACTGTAAAGCAACTTCCAGCGTGAACATTGCTGGCAGACACGGAGTGAACGGTGGCTGGCCGATTTTCAAATAATCTTCGTACTGCTGAACGTCTAGGTAGTACTTCGGCGAGGTTGAAGTGGCGTGAGCCTTCCAAGCCTTGTCAGAGAACGTAACCATCGAGATTCCAGGAGGTGAAATCCAGCTCTTCTGCGAAGCGGTGGCAACAACGTCGATGCCCCAAGCGTCGACAGCGATTGGAACTCCACCGGCGCTGGATACAGCGTCGACGAGAATCAGTGCGTCGGACTCTTCGTGGATGACCTGACACAGCTCTTCAAGTGGGTTAGATACGCCGGTAGAGCTTTCGTTGTGAGTGAAGATCACAGCCTTCACATCGCTCATGCCCTTGAGGGTTTCGCGCACCTTGTCGAGATCGGCAGCCTGTCCGAGGTCGAAATTGAGTGTGGTGACTTCTCCACCGTATGCCTCGGCGATTTCAGCGAATCGCTCGCCGAATGCACCGATGATGATCGAAAGAACTTTGTCGCCGGGTGAAATGGTGTTCACGATGGCGGTTTCCATCGCGCCGGTTCCCGACGAAGTGATGAAGTACGCATCGTTCTTAGTCATGAACACGGTCTTCAGGTTCTTGGTCATGCGATCAAGCATGTCGGCGTATTCGGGGCCGCGGTGGTTGATCATCTGCGATCCGGCGAGTTCTAGGACGTCGTCGGGCAGGGGTACTGGACCTGGTATTCGAAGGTTTGGCTGGTTCTGGCTTGTCACCGGAGTGCTCGTTTCGTACGTGTTCTGACTAAATTTACTGTCTAATTTTGGTCGTTCGCTGAATTGCCCTGTTGGGCGATTCGAAAATGACCAACAAGAATTCTACCGCTCAGTTTGTAAAACGGCAGTAAAAACGCCGCGAGAAGTTGGTGAGGAGTTTTTGTTGGTGGGGCAATTTTGTCATTGCGAGGAGTTCTACGACGTGGCAATCAGCGGTCACCTCTGGTGGTGAGCTCTCTGGGAGTTATTCGTCGGGGATCGACGGATTGTTGGCGGCGCTATGTGGCGTTGCGGCTGGCGTTGATTGCCACGTCGTTCCTCCTCGCAATGACAAGCGCCTCTGCCCTGTCAACCTCCCCGCCGAAGGTCCCTCCGCTACGCTATCGCTACGGTCGGGACATGAGGGGGGCGGTGGCTACTCCGCCAACTTCACCAGTGAGTAGTTTTTGCGGCCTCTCCTAATTACCAAGAGGCGGCCTTCTACTAGGTCTTCGGTTTTGACTGTTCGGTTGGCGTCGGAGATTTGTTCGCCGTTGAGGTACATGCCGCCTTGATCGATGGTGCGTTTTACGTCACCACCAGATTTTCCGGCTCCTGCTGAAACAGCAAGTTCCGAGAATTTTAAGCCTTCGCCAGAAAGCTGATCTCGGGTTACTTCGGTTACTGAAGAACCATCGAGAACATCTTCCATTTGGTCGGCTGAAAGCTTTGAAAGATCGCCACCGAAGAACGCTTGGGTCACTTTAAGGGCCTGATCTAGTCCGCCTTGTCCGTGAATCGTTCGCGTTACTTCTTCAGCAAGCGCCTTCTGAGCTGCTCGTTTGAACGGCTCTTCAGCGACAGCTTCCGCCAGCGCACCGATCTGAACCTGATTCAGCATGGTGAACAGCTTTACGTACGGCACAGCGTCGGCATCTGCCACGTTCAGGAAGAACTGGTAGAGCTTGTACGGCGAGGTCTGCTTTGGATCGAGCGTGGGCGCTCCGCCAATCGACTTGCCGAATTTTTCGCCGTTGGAATTTACTACCAACGGGTAGGCGATTCCGTGCGCACGAGGTCGACCCTCTGAGTCGGTTCCGTGAATGCGTCGAATCAGATCGACACCGCCAAGAATGTTGCCCCATTGGTCAGATCCACCAGCTTGAAAACCAACGCTGTCGGTTTCGTAGAGCTTTAGGAAATCGTATGCCTGCAATAGTTGGTAGCTGAATTCTGTGAACGAAATTCCGCTGTCACGGCTGAATCGATCTTTCACGGAATCACGACTCATCATCGTGTTCACTGTGAAGTGCTTTCCTACGTCACGAAGGAACGTTAGGAGATCGGTAGTTCGCAGCCAGTCGGCGTTGTTTACTACTTTGGCAGGGTTCGACTTTGCGTTGAAATCGAGGAACGGTTCAAGCTGCGCCCGAATGGCTTCGACGTTGTAGTCGATGTCGGCGACTGAAAGAAGCGTTCGTTCGTCGGCGCGCCCTGAAGGGTCGCCGATCATCCCGGTTCCGCCACCGACTAGTGCGATGGGAGTGTGACCGTACTGTTGGAGTCGGACGAGACCCATGATGGCGACGAGGTTGCCGATGTGGAGACTGCTCGCCGTGGGGTCGAAGCCGTTGTAGGCGGTGATTTTTTCAGTTGCGAGAGTGTGTTCTGCGCCCGGAGTGGCATCGAACAGCGCACCACGCCATTTGAGGTCTTCAGCTACGTTTTGAAATTCTGTGTTGGTCGTCATCGGAGTGTCCTGACCGGCTTGCCGGTGTTTTTAGGGATCTGTACGAAGTCGAGCTACGAACTTGCCAGAATTTGGCGGGTTTGCTCGACGTCTTTATTCATTTGAGTAACGAGTTGTTCGACTGAATCGAATGCGACCTCTGCCCTGAGCCTGGTTACAAACTCAAGTCGAAGTCGCTTCGTATACAGATCCCCATCGAAGTCTAGAAGGAACGCCTCTATCGTGCGACCTCCATCGGTTTCAAATGTTGGACGAACGCCGATGCTGGTTGCAGCTTTGTGCGTTGCGCCATCGACTTCGACTGTAGTTGCATATATGCCGTTGTCAGGCACGGTTACGGCGAAGTCGGGTTCGATATTTGCCGTTGGAAATCCGATTTCTCGACCGCGCTTTTCGCCGTGTGCAACGATGCCAGAGATCGAGTAATTTCGACCCAGCATCTTTGATGCGAGCTCGCAGTTTCCGCTGACTATTGCGATTCTAATGACGGAGCTTGAAACGGCTTCGCCATCGACGACTATCGCAGGAACGCCGATGAAATCGATGTCGGTGTGCGTGCTTGTCGCTGAGAGCTGTTCGACGCCTGAGCGGTCGGAACCGATCATCGCACCGGGGCCGAGAATCAACGAAACAAGCCCTATACGCTCACGCAGCGCACCAACGAATTCGTCGGACGATAGCTTTTGGATCGCAGAGCTGAATTCAAGTTCGATCACGTGGTCGATCCCGATGTCGGTAAGGATTTCTCGACGTGTTTCGAAATCGCTCAGGTAGGTGACCTGTGTGCTCGGTTTTATGAATGCTCGTGGCTGTTCTTTGAATACGAAAGCGACCGATTTTGCCCCGCGTTTCGCTGCTTCATCTTGCACACGGTTAAGCAGTGCCTGATGCCCAAGATGAACACCGTCGAAGGTCCCGATGGTTGCGACCGTCGGGCCTTCGAGTTGGTCTATGGAAGCGAACAGATCGGTTATCGACATGATCGGCGTTGGCTCAAAGCGATTGCTCGATGAAAACGAGCCCCACTAGAAAAAACTTCCTACAGGTTTGAGTGAGCCTCACGAAGTAGCTCTTCGGTAGTCTCCCAGTTGATGCATGCATCGGTGATGGAGACACCGTACTTCAAATCGGCAGGATCGCCCAACGACTGGTTGCCTTCGTTTAGGTGGCTTTCCAGCATTAGGCCGATAACACCATCGTTGCCAGCGGTTCGCTGTCGAATTGCATCTCGGAACACGATTGGCTGACGGTTGTGGTCTTTATTGCTGTTGGCGTGCGAACAGTCGATAACGACGTTTGGCTTCAGACCTGCACCCGAGAGAAGAGTTCCCGCTTTTGCAACGGTTTCTTCATCGTAGTTGGGGCCTGATGCTCCACCACGAAGGATGAGGTGCTGTGCCTTGTTTCCTGCCGTGTTGACCACGGAAGCTCGACCATCAAGGTCGATGCCGAGAAATGCGTGTGGTGACCGAGCTGCCATCATCGCATCGACTGCGATCTGGAGGCTCCCACCGGTTCCGTTCTTGTATCCAATAGGCATTGAAAGTCCGCTCGCCATCTGTCGGTGAGTCTGGCTTTCGGTTGTGCGAGCGCCGATAGCGCCCCACGAAATGAGATCGGCAAGGTACTGCGGAGTGAACGGATCGAGGAACTCGGTTCCTGCGGCCAAGCCAAGTCCGAGAACTTCAAGCAGGAACGCTCGTGCGCGCTTTAGTCCTGCTGGCATATCGAACGTGCCATCGAGGTTAGGGTCGTTGATCAGACCTTTCCAGCCGACAGTGGTTCGAGGCTTTTCGAAGTAGACCCGCATTACAACGAGGATCTTGTCTTTTACTTCCTCAGCGAGAACAGCGAGTTTTTTGGCGTATTCGAGTCCCGCTTTTTCATCGTGAATCGAACATGGGCCAACGAGCATGACCATTCGGTCGTCTCGTCCCTGTTCAATATCTTCGATTGCGGAACGGGCGTCGGTGACGACCTTCGCAATTTCAGGAGTGATCGGCTGCGAGTCGATGAACGATCGTGGTGAGCTCAGTGGCTGAAGATCGGTGACTCGGACGTTTGACGTAGACATGATGTGTTTTTGGTTTCTAAGAACTAGTTAGTGAATGAAAAATATAGTGATCGTGATTCATTCGGTCGAACCGGCACAGTTGCATGCTGTGGGAGGGAAAGCTTCGTGAATCCAGAGGGGCTGCGGACGGTCAGGCAGGTCTAGCTGCGATATGAACGTCCGTTGGTAAACAGCCCGTCGGTATAGCTATAGCCAAAATAGGAAGTGCTATACGAGTTGGAACGCGAGAAGACGAAACCGAACGAGCGAGAATCGCTTCGGTTCGAGAATGTATTCGTCTGTGGGTTGCGTTCGGACATGTCTTTTAGTTACTTGCCGTTGAAAGGTCGGGGCGAAGTTTAGCAGCATCGTTGATGTATGCGTGCCTGATTTCGTTCTGAGCTTTGTCGGTATTCCAGAATATAAGTATACGTATGCATTGGCTCAGCGCACCCGGGCGAGCCATTTCGTGGCCACACATTAGTGGCACATCGTTCCAGCCAAAGCGTTCTCGTGCTGCAACGGCCGGGAATTCGGCTACGAGATCGGGACTGGTGGTGAATTGAACCGCGGCGACGTCGTCCTGATCGATACCGTTAGCGTCGATCAGAGTCGAGAGTAGCTGCTCTGTAGCCGCAAGAACGTCTTCTGCGGTTGTACCGTCGGTGGTTGTAGCGCCTTTGACGCCTCGAACCTTCGTTGCCAATCTTTACCTCGTAATGCGAGTAGTTGTGGGCGAATGATTATTCGACCGGAAGCTATGGCGACCTAGTTTGCCACGACTTTTCGTGGCGTGCCGGGGGTGAGCGACTTGATATACGCACCAACTCGTTCGGCTGCTTCTTCTGGATCGCCATCGGCAAGGGTGTTGATGACCTGACTACCGACTACGGCTCCATCGGAGAATTTGGCGACTTCGGCGACGTGTTCTGGGGTGGAGATTCCGAATCCGATTGCGATTGGCAGATCGGTGAATTTCCGAACGTTCGTAGCAAGACCTTCGACCCGTGTCGACATCGTTGTTCGAGCGCCAGTCACGCCCAATACAGATATGCAGTAGACGAAGCCTTTGGCTCGCTTGCACGCGTATTCAATAGCGTCATCAGTAGAAGTGATTGCGATTAGCGGAACAAGCGCAAGACCTGTGCGGTCGCAGGCGTCTTGTAATGGTCCTGCTTCGGCAGCTGGTAGATCAGCGGCGATGATGCCATCGAGGCCAGCATCGGCAACCGCGTTGCAGAATTCATCGATGCCCATGTTGAGGATGGTGTTGTAGTAACCCATGAATATGAGCGGGACATCGATACCGGCTGCTCGAATATCTTTGACTGTTTCGATGCAGGTCTCGGGAGTGACGCCGTTCTGGAGCGCTCGATGACCTGAAGCCTGAATCGTGGGGCCATCTCCGAGAGGGTCGCTGAATGGAACTCCTAGCTCGATGACGTCGGCTCCGTTATCGACAAGAGAACGAACAATGTCGGTCGTTAGTCCAAGTTCCGGGAATCCAACTGTGACGTATGGCACCAGCGCAATTCGTCCTTCGGACTTTGCGTTTTCGAATGCTGCTCGAATTCTGTCGGTTGCCATGTGGCTTGATGATTCCTTTATTTTCGAAGATGCCAAGTAGTGATTATTTTGCTTGGCAGGCGGTTTAGGCTGTTGTCAGATATTTCGCAACGAGAACTGCAACAGTATTGTGCAGCCCGTGGGCGAACATCGCTGGCCAAATCGAACCCGTTTTAAGGTACACCCAGCCGAGAGCCAATCCCAATGCAAAAGTCGGCACGATTGCACCGAGGTCGATGTGGAATAGCCCGAACATCACTGACGATAGCAGTAACGCCCAGCCGATACCGAATTTTCTTACTAGCCCGGGTAGAACGTATCCGCGGAAGAATATTTCTTCGGCGATAGGTCCGAGTATGCCGACGAGCACGATGGTTACAACGATGCTTCCACCGGCTTCATCCAGGGCTTTTTGTGCGGTGTCGGGCGGTGCTAACGAATCGACACCGAACCAGTAGAGTGCCTGAACCCAGAACATCAGGATGCTGAGACCGACGAGCCACATCGCTACTGCGAACAGGTAAGGCTTAATGCCGTTTGTTTTGACGAATCCGAGTGCTGCGAATGGCTCTCGGTAGCGGACTACTGAGAAGGCAATTCCGGTTGCGGCGAACGCTCCCGACATTGCTGTTGCTGCGATGATTCCGACGGGGACTCCGACGAATTCTGCCGTTCCGTTTCCGATGTCGTGTCCGAACTGGTAGCTGACAGCTGTGACGCCAACTCCAGCAACAAGAGCCGCAACGATCGGCCAAAGCGGATAACGGAAGAGTCGAAGTAGAACTAGCCCTAGCGCAGTGGCCAGCAGACCTACGTAGTAGCCGGAAGGCGAATTGACTGTTGTGTTGTATCCAACATCGGTTCCGTACGATCCACCCAGACTGAGGATAGAAATCACTACCAGCATCGTGACAGTCGCGGCTATGACAACGTCTAACGGTCCCCAACTAACGGTTGGGAGGTTGATGTCTTTCCATCGATCGTTTGTTGTAGGTGGCTGAGGTGGGAGCAAGTTTTACTTTGTAGGCGTGTTGCGAGTTATGCCCAAGTCACGTCGCCCGACATGGTTGTGTCGAACGGTTTTGATTTGAAAACAGCGAACTCTGCTTTCGACTTGTTGATTGTCGTGAATTCCCCGTGTCCGGGTAGTACAACAGTCGAATCGGAGAGTGTGAAGATGTGCGTTTCAAGGGATGAAATTATTTGCTTAAGTGCATCGTTAGAAGACGACTTTCCGGGCCCGCCCGGAAAGAGCGTGTCGCCGGTGAAAACGTGGGATCGCTCGCCTGCGGCTAGCGATTCGGGCGTTTCGAGCAGGTAGCAAGTCGAACCGGGAGTGTGCCCGGGAGTGGCCATCGCTTTCAGAGAAATATCGCCAGCGTTCAACTGCTGGTTCGTTGATACGTCGATACCGAATTTTGCAGCAGTCGGAAGTGAACTTCGGTCGTCTTCACCGATTCCGACATTAGGATCATCGTCGATATTCACGGCTTCAAAACCTTCGAGATGATCTTGGTGTCCGTGCGTAATTAAGATGAAGGTAGGGTTAGTTTTCGCCCGTGCTTCGATCAGTTCTAGTGGATTTGCCGGGGTGTCGATCACAACTGAATTATTGGTTCGGTTGCACGTGATTAGGTAGGCGTTGTTCGAGAAGCCAGATACAAAATTTTGAATCGACCAGTATTTACCTGTGAAGATTGTGCTCATGGTTTAGTTCGTGTGCTGCCCGGTTATGAATTGCTAAAAAGAAACGGCGCATAAAGCGCCGTTTCAGAGATTTTAAGTTTGAGAGCAGGGCGATTGCTAAGTTGCCTGTGGTTCAGGATCGGTAGCTTCGCCAAGCTCTTCTTCGGTTTCGACTTCATCTGTTGGAGCTGGTGGCTCGTTAGAAGAAGCAGGTTCGTCGGTGACGATCTTGCTAACTAGTAGCGGGTCGCGTCCTTCGATTATTGCCACGAACTGATCTGAATCGATCGTCTCGTGCTCAAGCAGGAAATCGGCGATACCTTCTAGTTCTTGGTCGTGGTCGCCGAGGAGCTTGTTGGCTCGATCTTCACCCTCGGTTAGTAGGCGGTTGATCTCGTCATCAATGATGCTTTCGGTCTTCAGCGAGTAGTCGCGTTCCTCAGACATTTCTCGTCCTAAGAACACAGCTCCACCCTGTCGTTTACCGAACGAACGTTTCGATAGTTTGTCGCTCATACCGAGTCGCATAATCATTTCACGAGCGATACCGGTAGCTTGTTCAAAGTCGTTTGATGCACCAGTGGTGATATCGCCGACTTTGAGAACTTCAGCGGCTCGGCCACCCATCGCTGCTGCGATCTGTGCTTCGAGCTGCTCCTGAGAAGCGTACGACCTATCTTCCTGCTGCCACCTGGTGAATCCGCCAGCTTGACCTCGAGCAATGATCGAGATTTTGCCGATAGGCGATCCGCCGGGCATGAGGTGAGCCACTAGAGCGTGGCCTGCTTCGTGGTAAGCAGTGATCTTGCGTTCTTTTTCGCTGATGACCTTGCTCTTTCGGGCAGGTCCCATCGAAACACGGTCGATAGCTTCGGTTAGATTGTCGTAGTTGATCAGCTTCTGATTATTTCGGGCGGCAAGTAGCGCTGCCTCGTTGATCAGGTTGGCTAGATCAGCTCCCGAGAAGCCAGGTGTTTGCTTTGCGACGTTGGAAAGCTCCACACCCTTTTCAATTGGCTTGCCCTTGGCGTGAACGTCAAGGATTGCTGTACGACCTCGGATATCTGGGCTGTCGAGGATTACTCGACGGTCGAAACGGCCTGGTCGAAGCAGTGCAGGGTCGAGAATGTCGGGGCGGTTAGTAGCCGCAATAACGATAACGTTGGTGGCCGAATCAAATCCGTCCATCTCAACAAGAATCTGGTTTAGGGTCTGCTCACGTTCATCGTGACCACCACCGACTCCGGCGCCACGGTGCCTACCAACTGCATCGATTTCATCGACGAAGATGATGCAGGGTGAGTGTCGTCGAGCCTGTTCAAATAGATCACGCACGCGGGAGGCACCGACACCGACGAACATTTCAACGAACTCGGAACCCGAGATCGAGAAGAACGGAACGCCAGCTTCACCAGCCACGGCTCGGGCGAGAAGTGTCTTACCTGTTCCTGGAGGTCCTACCAGTAGAACTCCGGCAGGGATTTTCGCGCCCAGAGCTTGGAATCGTTCTGGGTACTTTAGAAATTCAACAACTTCTTCGAGTTCTTCTTTGGCTTCCGGAACACCGGCTACATCGAAGAATGTAACGGTTGCTTTCGTGCCGACGAACATTCGCGCCTTGCTTCGCCCGAATCCCATTTGCTGGTTACTGTTGCCTTGAGCTTGTCGCATCATGAACAGCAAGATTCCGCCGAATAGGATCAGAGGCAGGAAGCCGATAAGAAGTCCGAAGATACTTCCGAAGCCGCCGCCAGAATTTACCTTGAGAGAATAGTTGGCACTTGGAACTTCAGCGTTGCTCAGTAGTTCAGCTACGCTAGAGCCTGCTTCTTTAACAGATGTGAAGGTGTTTAGCCCATCGCTGATGGTGAGCGCATCTCCTTTAACCTCGATATCGAGTTTGGAGGATCCGCTACTGTTTTTCGCCAGCTCTACTACTTCGTTGATGCCGATCTCTTGCGAGTTGCCAGCAGGCTGATCGACAAACATGAAGAAGATTGTGATCACTGCGACGATGATCACGAGGTAGACGAGACTATTCCGCATCCAGCGGTTGTTCATTTGTCCTGGCCGTCCTATTACTACTGCTAATTAGGGTTATTCGAACTACATCTACTAGTTTGGATGTAATTTCACTCACTACGATTCAGCCGATTATTTGAAGGCGATTTTGACGTGCTGTAAACGTCGCGCCTCAGTTCGCGAATACGTTCGCTAATCAGTGTGTAATCGTAGCACAGCGACTATTTTGCTCCGCATTGGAGTATGCCTGTATTACGTGGAGAAACCGTGTGAAGATTCGTACTGATAGCCAATTGAGTATCGGGCGTATGGTTGGTATATTGGAAGTTCGACCAATTCGATATTGGCAAGAAGTGCGCGCCGAGCAGGTGTTTTCGTTGCGTATTTCAGTGGGTATTACCCAGTCAGTGTCACAGGGAGTGCGAACATAGCAAAAGAATTTAGGGTGAATCGCCGAATTCGAGCCGACGAGGTTCGTGTAATTCGTGGCGAAGATTCTTCCGTATCAACAGTGATGCACATTCGTGACGCGCTGGAGATGGCAGAGGATGAAGGCCTCGATCTTGTTGAGGTTGGCCCTAACCAGACTCCACCTGTGTGTCGATTACTCGATTACGGTCGATTCAAATTTATTCAAGGGAAGAAGCAGCGAGAAGCTCGTAAAGTTTCTCGAAGTGCGAGCAAACAAAAAGAAGTTCGCCTGAGCCCCGTGATGTCGGATAACGACATTGAAACGAAAATAAAGATGACCAAGAACCTTCTTTCCGAAGGTGCGAAAGTCAGAGTATTTGTGCGGTTCCGTGGTAGGCAGCGTGCCCACCCCGAAATTGCAATGAAGGTACTTCGTAAAGTCGCAGAAGGTGTTGCAACCGTTGCGAAGCTTGAGAAACCGCCTGGCATGGAAGGCCGAGTGCTGAGCATTTTGCTTGCGCCATCGGCTACCAGCAAAGAGCGGGATCGACAAGAAAAAGCAGCGCCTGTAGCGGCTGCAAGTGCCACCCCAGCAGATGGGGACACTGCAAAAGAAGAATAGGTTCAGGCCAATTTCGCCTGAACAACAGAATTGAGAACGGAAACTACCTGATATGCCGAAGATGAAGACCCATAAGGGCGCCAAGAAGCGGTTCCACATTAGTGGTACTGGCAAGGTGCTGCGATCGAAGGGTCCGAAGAGTCACTTCCGCCGACGTAAGGCAGCGCGTGTTAAGCGCTTGTTTGGTGGAAAAGTCGCTCTCGATTCAAACACATTCTCAAAGACAATAAAGCAAGCACTTAGCGCAATTCGCTAAAGTTGCTTCCACAATCTGAATTCATCGTTTGGGGCTACATCGGATGCTCCGCGATTGACTGCCAAGGAGACTTACATTGGCCAGAGTAAAAGCCGGTAAAACGACAAGACGACGGCATAAAGCCGTACTAAAAGCTACACGAGGCCATCGAGCATCGCGTAGCCGACGCTTCCGCGTCGCTCGTGAGTCGCTGACTCACGCACAGGCATATTCAACGGCTCACCGCCGACTGAAGAAGCGTACGAACCGATCTTTGCAGATCGTTCGAATCAACGCTGCAGCACGTGCACTCGGTATCAACTACGCAAGCCTTATTCACGGCATGGTTTTGGCGGGCATTGAGCTCGACCGAAAGTCACTCGCTGATTTGGCAGTACTCGAGCCAGCAGGCTTCGAAGTAGTTGTGAAGCAAGCACAGGCCGCACTGCCTGATTAGTCGACTTGGCTTTCCGGTTCACCGGAAGTGCTAGGTAACGACAGATGTGAATTATGAGGCGCACCAAGGTGCGCCTCATAGAATTTAACCAGCTTTTCTATGTATAGCTTTGGCTGGGTTCTAAACGAACCGGTGTGACCTGCACCCGGGACGATCCACACTGTTTCTTCGCCACTTTCGATTTCGTCGAAGCTGGCGCCAATCGCTCTGCCGAGTAGGCGGGCGTGTTCAACTGGGATGACTTCGTCGTCTTCACCGTGGATCACCAATACGGGTGTATCGGAGCGGGTGATGGCTCTTGCAGGTGATACGTCCTTGATGTCGATTCCGTAGATCGACTTTGCCATAAATTCCATTCCGGTGAACCACATTGCGAGCGGGCGTTTTATGCCGGTCATCTCGTTTCGAAGCACGAGTGAAAGATCTGCGAAAGAACTATCAGATACAACGGCTCCGAAATTGTTGGGATTCGATCCTGCCATTAGGGCTACGGCACCACCGAGGGCGAATCCAAGCACGCCAATGCGGCTGCGATCGGCACCTTTGCTCACGAGATAATCAGAGGCGCCTTGTAGATCGAGCCGTTCAAAGTAGCCGGAAGACGACATCGCAGCGGGCGAATCACCTCTGCCGCGTAGATCAAACATCAGAATTCCGAATCCTCGGCGATTCAGTGCGCGGGCTATTCCGAGCATTCCCGTCTTAGCATCACTTCGATTGGTGTTGTCGCCGTGGACCATGATTACCCATGAAGTGCCTCTGGCCGTCGTTTGCGGGGAGTCTGAGCCTGATTCTGGGGTGATGATCCAACCTGACAGGCGTGCATCCCCACCACGACTGGTGAAGCTGACGTCACGGTAGTCGAGCCCGATAGATTCGGGTGTCTCTTCAGAGCGAACTCGGGTCGTGCGCGTGAGGCCTGCAGCCATTGCTGACGAGATGCCTACGTAGCTGCCACCGGCAAGGCCGAGCAGCGTGAATGTTGTCTTGATGAATCCCACGCCCACATCGTAACGCTGAATGCGGGTGGGAGGCGATGCCGAGTAACTGCTATCCGCCAGAAATCATTGGCAGAATTCATGGGTTAGTTCGAATATTCGAATAGAGGGGTTATCGAATCGCTAAGCGATTACGGCGTCGACCATCACAAGCACAAAGAACAGCGCGAGGAACAGCAGTGAGTACTTGTATAGGCTCGTTGCGGCTGGGCGATCGGGCGCTTTGATTAGCTTGTAGGCGTACCAGAAGAAGGCGATACACAGTAGCGCAGCGCCGATCATGTATATCCAGCTGAGAGCATCGGATACGACGCCGAATAAGATCGTTAGTGCCGACAGGATCACGGTGTAGAGCATGATCTGGATGCTGGTGTGTTCGACGCCCTTCACCACTGGAAGCATTGGGATGTTTGCTTTGGCGTAGTCGTCTTTGATCATGATCGCCAGAGCCCAGAAGTGCGGGGGAGTCCAGAAGAAGATGATGATAAATAGGTACCAAGCGGCGAGATCTATCGTGCCTGCGGCCGCGGCATATCCGACTAGAGGCGGCACGGCTCCGGCGGCTCCACCTAGAACGATGTTCTGAGTAGTAGTTCGCTTTAGGATGACGGTGTAGAGACCGAAATAAAGCACTGTGCCGGCAATTGCCAGAAGAGCAGCTAGAACGTTCGTCATTAGTGCAAGAACGAGGAATGATCCGACGTTGAGCACTAGTCCGAATATTACGGCTGTAAGTGCCGAGATTCGTCCTTCAGCAACGGGTCGGTTTTTCGTTCGACCCATTTTCTGGTCTAGCTCACTTTCGTAAGCCATGTTGAGCGATGCTGCACCACCCGAAGCAAGCGCACCACCTACCAGTACGGCAATGATGACTTCGAGAGTGGGAGTGGAGCCGGTTCCTAAGAACGCTCCTGCCACTGCTGAAACCAGTAGAAGTGACATCACACGCGGCTTTGTGAGGGCGATGAAATCGTTTACTAACGTCATCGCCGAACCGCGTTCGACTGTTTCTGTGGTTGCCATAAGGAAATGTTAGCCGGTCTGAGCCTAGCTTGCTGTCTCTATTTCTGAGTCGGCTAGCTCTCGACCAAGTTCTCGACCAGGTGTTGGGCGAAGCAGCAGGGCTACAACGAACACCATATCGACCCATACGAGAGTGGCGAGGCTGAGGTGACCGGCACGAGCCCATTCGGCGAAAGTGGTCCAGGGGTTGGCAGCACCCATCAGCATCTGAGCGAAGATCACTACTGCTGATGCGAGAGCTGCGAATCGTAGAGCGCCCGATATGTTTGGAAGTCGCCATACGCGGTGACCTGCAAGCAGAACGAGCACGATAGATACAAACGACAGAACTCGGTGAGTCATGTGGATCCATGCGAATGTCGATTGCGGGATGAAGTCACCGCCACAGAGAGGCCATGAAGCACATACTGCTCCCGCTTCTTTCCATACTGCGTATGAACCTGAAAGCAGAGCTATAAGAGTGAATACACCCGCTGCAGCAGCGAGATTCAAGGCACCTCGGTGTTCGTCGCTAACCTTGCCCCAAATCCACGATGAGCTTGGTGTGTCAGATTTCGACCTGCCGTACGTAGCAGCAACCAATGCCAGGATCGCTAGGAACGCCACTATTTCAGCAAGGAAAAGATGCACCGTTCGAATTGCTGGATCGAGATCGTTTAGTACGACTGCTCCACCGAGCATTCCGACTATGAAGATCATTCCAAGTTCGGCAGTTGCTAGCCAGGCGACGATTTTGTTCGATCGGTGTCTCATCCAAATTCGGATAACAGCAGCGATGATCGCCAGTCCGAGCAGGGTGCCAACTGTCCGGTGGCTGTACTCGAGTAGCACGTTGTGCGGTCGTGGGGTGGTTAGACGAGGGCCATCGTACAAACGGTCGATGGTTGCCTGATCGAGCGGTGGGAACGCCTGACCGAAACAAGTTGGCCAATCAGGACAGCCATCGCCAGACCCGGTTACTCGAACTACTCCGCCTAGAGTGATCTGCAGGATTACGCCTATGACAGCTATCGAAAGCAGAATTAGAAGTGCTTTGTCTTTCCAGATCGGTGCACTATTTGAAATTTCTTGCGGGGCAGGTTCAGACGATTCCATTGTTATCCAGTTTCGAAAGTAGGAAATAACGAGCCGTGTTTGGCGAGGAGTTGGTAGCCGTGCAAGTCACCGTAGTAACCCCTTTGAGAAGCCGGGGTTAATGATCGCGCAAAAAACCGCAAATCGGGAGTGAATTTTGGCTCGTCATTTAGCTTCGTAAGAGTCTCTCACGAGGCGTAGACGAGAAGTGCGTTCCAAACTGGGCAATTGGCGTCTAGAGCGGGCGGTACGCGATGAGGGTTGCATCGACCAAAACTCGTTGATCGTAAACACGAGGTGGCCAGCAGGTGACGAGAGTGATTTGTGCGTCGTCACTGCTACTCAATTGGAGGTCGTTTTCGTGAACCTGGCTAGTGCCGGTGACGCGGTAGATGTACTCGGCATCGGGCGTTTCAAGATAAACATCGACGGGGTCTTCCTTAATCAACTCGGTGATTTCGGGAAGGTGTCTGAATATGTTGCCCTCTCGTGCCACAAAGCTTTCGAGGTGAGCGAAGAACCATCCGCTTCCTTGCGCCCCGGGTGATGATGTTTCGGGAATATGGCCAACAGTGTTATTTGGTGTTTGGTACGACTGCTGGCTGCCGAGATCGACGATTTCTAGTTCAGCCACGGTGGAATCGACGTTAATTGCAGGGATTCTGATGCGAGTGGCATCGGTGGTTGGGTCGATGTCTCGGAATAGATCGGTCGATAGTATCGGGACGAAATCGTCAGGGATGGTTGGACCGCCGAAGGGGTCAGATCCGGCCCATTCAGGTTCCGACCAGTATTTTGGGTTGAGTTGGTCGCCCGGGTAAAGGCTGGCGAACTGGGCTACGTCGGGAGCTTTGAGTTCTAGCGGTATCGGGTTTTCGCCGGTTGCTGGCGCATCGGGTGCAGGCACTATCGACTTGCCTAGGTGGCTGTCGAGGGTTTCCGGTGGGATCGAGTAGGCGTATTCAGCGGAGTCGGATCCCGATTGAGAGCGGGAATAGAAATACACACCTGACGCGATGATCAGCACCACGCCAACGATCGCCACTGAGTAAGCGGCGATCGTTGTTGCTGAATATTTTTTACCGGTTGGCTTCGATCCCTGCTGAGCAGAGTCGGGCGTCTGTGATTGATTAGCCATGTCTAATTCAGTACGACTATAGGGTCGATACGGATTGAATGGCTAAATGCTATCTGACGCGAGCGCCTCGGATGATCGGCTCGTTGATGTGGATTTCGCCGTTTCGAATCTTCAAGTTGAATTCGCAATCGGGATTTGTGCAGACCCACGCTTTGTAGTGAACTGCAGCACCCTGCGCTCCGAAGTCCGACAATGGCACTAAAACGCCATCATCGCAGCTCATACAGTCAGGGAAGTTGTTTGAATCCAATTCGTTTACTCTCCACCACTCATACCAATAAACACGAAATAAATTGAAAATAATTGCCCGGTCACGGGTGAATTTTCACCATTACTCTTTTGAGTCTAATCACGATCATGCCGAATAGTACTCACAGAACATAGGGAATTTCACGGACTTGAGCGTTACATTGAACGTATAGATATGAATATTTTAGGAATTGAAACAAGCTGTGATGAGACGTCGGTAGGCGTTGTAGATGGTGACGGACTAGTGCTGGCGAACGTGATTGCGACTCAGGTCGACATTCACGCACGTTACGGTGGCATCGTTCCGGAAGTGGCTTCGCGGCAACACGTTTTGGACATTCGACCCGTGTGCGAGCAGGCGATAACGGACGCCGGTATCGACTGGGGCGATATTGACGCCGTGGCTGCGACGCATGGACCAGGGTTAGCGGGTTCGCTGATAGTTGGCTTGAATTTCTCTAAAGGCTTAGCGGCGACTTTGGGCGTGCCACTGGTGGGTGTGAACCACATGGATGGGCATGTGTATGGTGCCTGGGCTAGGACCGAAGATCGTGAACTGGAACCGTTTCAGGATCTTGTGGGCGAGCAACCAATCATGTGTCTGGTCGTTTCAGGCGGGCATACCGAATTGGTGCTTCTGGAAGGCCACGGCAAATTCCGTTTACTGGGCGAGACCAGAGACGATGCTGCCGGTGAGGCTTTCGATAAGGCGGCGCGGGTGCTTGGTTTACGGTACCCGGGTGGCCCTGAAATTCAGCGAGTTGCTGAGGGCGCACCTGATACGAAACCTCTTCCCCGAGCTTGGATGCGAGGAACTGACGAATTTTCGTTTAGCGGCCTGAAAACTGCTGTACTCACGCGAGCTCGAAAGCTCGGTATATACCCGCCTGACCCATCTGGCGATCCTCCTGATCCTGATGTGGTGGCGGGTATCGCCAAGGCATTTCAGGATTCTGTTGTAGATGTGCTGGTTACGAAGACGATAGCGGCTGCCAAGCGAGAGAACTGTGCGGGTATCGTGCTTGTTGGCGGGGTGGCAGCGAACGGACCGCTTCGTGAGACGCTTGTTAGCAAATCGCCTTTGCCGGTTGCGATTCCGCCGTTCAAGCTGTGTACCGACAATGGTGCGATGATCGCTATGAGCGGGCTAGTGAATTATCGGAACGGTCGTCGTGACGATTTCGATCTCGACGTTATTCCGAGTTTGCGAATCGGTACAAGCTCGCTTATTTAGGTGTTTTGATGATCCGAGCGGCTTGGTTCGTTCGGAAAAACTATTTGCCGGACGGGTAGTTTCGGAAAGGCAAGCTGATTCGATTCGGGATTAATCGCCGCTTTGCATCTTCAACATCTTGAGTGAATTGCATCGCTGCTGCCGGTTTTCCGCCGATTTCGCCACCAATTGTGCTTCCACCTGATGTGTGAAATTCCAGGTGCACACCCGAGGGGCGAATCCAGTAGTCGGCCATCATTATTAGTGAGACTACGGCCACGGCAATTGCAGAAATTATGCCAACGCTAGTATCGGGTGTGACTTGCCAAACGCCGATAGCTGCGAATAGCCCGACAACTCCCCATGCTGCACTTCGACGTGCTCTTGGGCGTCGTGAAATCTGTATGGACGTGATGTCCTTGAGTTGGGTCGAGGCATAAACCGATTTCGATTCCGAATCACCTCGGAAGATCACTCTGGCGTGGGTGAGTCGAAAATTGCTCTGGTCTTTCGACGAAAGTTCAGCGACAACGCGCTCGCCAGGCAGAAGTCCGTTATTGCTGGATCTGCTGCTTGCTGATGGATTATTGGTCGCTATGCGTTCTGAACTGGTTTCAACTGCCATGCATGTAATCGTAACGTGTTGGCGAGTGCTTTGGATGTTTTGTATCTAGACATTCCCTACACACTCTTTTGAACATTCGAGGTCTGGCTTTAGACGCCGGGAAGTCTCGGCTGTCGCGGGCGTATGCCGTGACGGAACATTTCTCGGTAGAGGGCGATTAGCCCTTGTTGATCGCAAGCAGACGATATTTTGGGTAAGGCGTGGTCAATGCTGAGTGCGATTACTGCTTCTTTGGTTACAGAGTTTTCTGGAAGTTTTGGATGAGAGTTGTACAGGCTCAAAGTTTTGTTTTTGAGGTGGATTGATTCTGAGTGAACTTCAGAGGTTTGAGTTGTCAGCGCAAAGACGGTAGGAAGTAGCACGTTTACAACAATCTCAGCAGCGCGGGCTGCTCCTAGGAGTTTCGTTTCATTGTCGGCGATCAGCTCTGTTGGGCGGAACATTTCTTGCAGGTGCTTTGGAGTGCCGGCGGTTTGGACGAGATTCTCTGCGAATTTTGCGATGCCCTCTGAATCTGTCCAAATACGTATGAGTGTTGAGATTGCTTTGATTCGAGCCTGAGGGGAGTTGGCTGGGCGACCAAACGGCTTTACCCACTTGGGCGGATTGGCTCGCAAGTGGAGTCGGTTTCGCTGGTGGTCGCTTGCTGGTAGCGCAAGTCCTGAGGAATGGAGCAGTAGTTCTTCAACTTCAGATGATTTTTCACATGCTGAAACGACTGACCACGTTGCATGTGTGCCAACGGCTCGAAAAGCTCGCTTATTTCGAGGGTAGCCGAGTGCTCCTAGCACTCCTAGCCAGAGTGCTTGGTCGGCACCGAACGCCTCTATGTCGAGAGCGATGCCGGCTGCTTGAGAGTGAAACCGCTCGACGCCAGCAGAAGTGAGATCGAGCTGGAGTTTTATCTTTGGCGGCGATTCTAGGTTTGGGTGAGGTTGATTCGTTTCAATCTCGGCAGAACTATGATCGATTCGCTTGCTACGACCATTTGATCGTTTCCAATTCAGAGCCAGCAAAGGAATAGAGGAACCGGTCGCTTTTAGGGCAGGTTTGCCGTTGGATTCGGCAGCGACAACATGGAGCACGACTCCGTTGTAACGAGGATCGGTGTGATGACCGTGGGCACGCCAATCTGATTCACGAACATGGATTTCGATGTCGCCCCTGAACATGACTCCGTCGTCACGCTTTATAACGGCATCGGTGAAATCTGGACCGAGCGATCCACCGGGCTTACCGCCGTAGACGATGCTGTAGATGTGGCCGTCACGTCCTCGTACTTGCGCTTGTTCAAGCCCGGCATTACGCCATGCTTTGTGGAGTATCGCTTCGGGGCCAAGTGGGCGTTTTGACTTGCCATATGCGGGCGAAGACTCCTGAACACCTCTTCGAACGATGAGATCAGAAGCCGGGTTCGGGTATTTTGAAAAACTCGAATCTTTAACGACAAATGCCGACGACCCATTGTTTAGGGTCGTCGGCATTTGATTATTCAGAACTGCGTACTTCAATCGCCAACCCACTTATGTGATTCACTCGAAGCGAAAAAACGCACCAAGTGAATGCAGGTTACGACGAATGGTTAGCTACTACGAACCGAGCTTGTCATTCTTGTGTGCTGCAACGAATGCACGTGCCTCGCCAAGCATGAGTTCGGCAATGCCGATTCCGCTGGTTAGATCGCCACCGGCGGTCTTGCCTGCTGCCCGTGCTCGAGTTTCAACATCGAGAGTCGCTGCTACCCGGTCTGGGTGGTTTGGCTCGCCTGGGTGACCCAGCGACTGTGCAAAGTCGTGTGGTCCGCCAGTTACGCCAGTTAGGCCAGGCACTGCGAGGATATCGTCGAGGTTGTCCCACGCCTTTTTGTCTTCGATCTGTGCAACAACGAGCATATTGTCGTTCGACCATTTTGCGAAGCCAAGCTTGCCGCCGTATTTGTCATCGAGAAGAGTCTGGTCGTTGAATTCGGTTCCACGACCGCCACCCCAAGATCGCTTGCCTTCAACTGGGAACAGGCATGCGTCGGCAAGTGCCTGAGCTTCTGCGCCTGAGTTGATGTGAGGGCCGGTTACGCCCTGAACCCCTCGGTCTAGGTAGAGGTTGATCTGGTACGCAGCGTTGTCGGGAACACGGGCAATTACGCTCATGCCGTAGCCGTTTGCAGTTCGGCAGATGTCGTCGATAGCCTCTTCGCCGAAACCGCCGTGCTCACCATCGATTGAAATAGCGTCGAAGCCAACGTGGGCTGCCATTTCGATCATGTAGAGCGCAGGGTGTGCCAGTGCGAATACTGTGCCCTTACGGCCTTCTTTGTTCGCTTCAAGAATCGAGTTGTTAATCATTTTTTTTCTCTTGCCTTTACGAGGTGCAATGATCGCCCAATGTGGGCGGTTTGTTTGTCTGTTCTGATTGGGTAATTATTGAAATGTTGTCGACTAAATTCCTCTAACTGTTCCACCGGCTGAAGAAACCTTTTTCAGTGGTGGGTGTGCAGCGATTTCGGCTTCATTCAGTTCGAGACCAAGACCCGGTGCATCGGTTAGTTCCACATGCCCATCTACTTGACGAGTAAAACCATCGAGAACGGTGAAGTAGTGCTCGGTGTAGAACTCGGCATGGTACTCCTGAATTTCGAAGTTGATGATCGATGCGTCTAAGTGCATTTCTGCCATCGCACCGACAGGTGAGCAAACGTTGTGCGGAGCCATCGTGATGTGCTTCGCTTCGGCGATTATGGCGATCTTCTTCAGCTCGGTAATTCCACCGGCGTTTGCGATATCGGGCTGGAGCACGTCGACAGCATGGCGATCGACAATTTCCGCGAACGGGAATTTTGTGTAGAGACGTTCGCCAGTTGCGATTGGGATGTTCACCTTGTTGCGAACTTCGAGCAGCTCAGAAACTCGTTCTTGCGACACCGGCTCTTCGTAGAAAAGTGGTCGATATTCTTCGAGTCGTTTACCGATCTGAATTGCGTTCATCACGTCGAACTTTGCATGAGCTTCTACGAGGATATCGACGTAAGGGCCAACGGCTTCTCGAACCGCTGCTACTTTGTCTTCTGCTAGCTGAGCTTCTTTAAGAGATAGCTTGTAGTAGTTGTGCTGTCCGAACGGATCGAACTTGAGGGCGGTGTAGCCCATGTCGACCACGACTTTGGCTTCTTCGGCGTTCTGCGCTGCCGTTCCAGGGTTCGAGTACCAGCCGTTTGCATAAACCCGGATGCTCTTACGATGCGCGCCACCAAGCAATTTCCAAACTGGCTGATCCAGAATTTTGCCTTTGAGATCCCAAAGTGCGATATCGATTCCGGAAAGAGCAGTCGATGCTATTCGGCCGCCTCGTGCTTGGAAATCTTGATACAGAGTAGTCCAGAGTACTTCTGATTCGAGCGGGTCTTTGCCGATGAGGTGCTTGGCAACCATCGCTTCGATCATGCCCATTACAAGATCGTCGTTCTCCATGGGTGAGGCGTCGCCGATTCCGTAAACGTTCGGGTCGTCAGTGTTCAGTTTCACCAGCAACCAGTTGCGCTGGGCATTGTGGTGGTTTGCTGAAAACTGTCGAAATTCAACGCCTGTTATTGCTGGCATATTTCTCTTATCTCTCGAAAAGGTTGTTCATCTGAGATGGTCATGTCGGTTTACGAAGCGATGTAAAAACGCGTTCGCGGCGGGAGTATACGCCGGTTTGGTGCCGATGTTGGCGCCTAGATTTGGGTTGTTGATGCCGGCACACCAGTTTCTGTTGCGGCTATGATGCGGGGCGCATTGTAACTTTTACTCTTTGGATCGTTGGTCTAGCGCCAATAACTGTGTAAACGATTTAGGAAAAAACTTTGGCTCGTACTTTTCGCTTGTGGGCACTATCGGATACGCACGTCGGTACTGAAATAAAGTTCGGTAGGCGTTCGTTGGAAGAAGTAATTCAACATGCCGAGGCGTGGCCGAACGGGCCGGGGCAAAGCGGCGGTTTTGATGTCGCTGTGAACTTGGGCGATTTCTCTGGATCACAACTTCCACCTGACGATGAAGAAGGCGAGCTGGTTGTTTCGCAGTACGCTTCTGCAAAACATCACGGTAGGCAGCATTTTTACGATGTGATCGGCAATCACGATGCTTCAGGTGTCGACGAGCCGACCCAGTGGTGGTTCCAGAAATGGATCGATCCAACTGGCGAAAGCACTGAGTTTTCTGGAATAGACAATTCGAAGCGTCCGTATCCAACTACTGGCACATGGGAGAACTATTCGTTCGAGATCGGTAACGTTGTCTTTTTGATGATGGCTGACCGAAACGATGGTGGTGCTCCGATAGGTCGTGGTGAGTTTGGTGGTTATCCTGCCGGTGCGATTTCGGAAGAGACGTTTCAGTGGTGGACCAAGAAAGTTGCTGAGAACAAAGACAAGATCGTTATTTCTGCGCATCACCACATGATTAAAGAGACGACCGTTGCTTCGGGCTTAAACGAGGGTTGTGACGAGGGTTATCACGGTCGTATGCCTGATGGCGGTGCGCCGGGATCGTCGTTTATCTACTGGGTAGGTGGGCAAAAGGATTCAGGTCGTATCGAGAATTTCTTAGAGGAAAACAATCCGGCGATTGACCTTTGGCTCGGCGCACATACTCACACTCATCCCGATGACACAACTGGCGGTCGTTCGCACGTTGAGCAGAAGTGGGGCGCTAACTTCGTGAACGTATCGGCGGTTACTCGTTACCACGGTAAGCGGAATTCGATTCCGATGAGCCGGTTGTTTACCTTCACCGAGGGATCGGACGAAGTTCGGGTGCAGTGCTACTTGCACACTGATCAATATGACGATCAGGGCTGGTACGCACCTTCAGAAAGAACGATCAAGCTTAGGCACGGATTCATGATGCCCAATGACTAAATCAATTCAGGAACTATTTGATCTGACAGGGCGCACGGCGATAGTTACAGGCGGTGGGACTCATCTTGGAACTGCGTTCACTGAGGCGCTGACCGATCTTGGGGCGAAGGTTTTTATCGCTTCACGCCGGGCTGAACTTTGTGAAGAAGTTGCCGAGCGATTACGTGCTCAAGGGCGAGATGTCACAGCGATGGGTTGTGATGTGACTGAGGAATCGCAGGTCGATGCGTTGGTTGATCGTGTGATGAACGAGAGCGGTCGACTTGATATTGCTGTTTGTAACGCTGGCGGGTCGTTCACTACTAGTTATCCGCCAAATGGTAGTGTCGACGAGTTCAAGCGAACTTTGGATGTGAACCTGACCGGCACCTACATCACGGCGCAGTCGGCTGGTAGGGCGATGATTCCGGCGAAGAGCGGTTCGATTATTACACTGGGTTCGATTGCGGCTACGTTGGCGATGGATACCCGAATCTACAACTCGGATTTCAAGCGTTCGGGCCCTCCGTATATCGCTGCTAAAGGTGGTGTACTGAATCTCACTCGTGCGATGGCTGCCGAGTTTGGTGAGCATGGAATCACGGCGAACTGTATTTCGCCGGGCCAGATTCCTCGAACCGACACGAATGCCGACCAGGTCGAGACATTCAGGCAGATGATTCCGCTTCAGCGGACAGGTTTATCGCAAGACCTAAAAGGCGTCGTCGCAGTGCTGGCTTCCGATGCTGGCGCATGGATTACCGGCCAGGAATTCCGCGTCGATGGCGGCTGGTCGATCTGGTGAGACGAAGTCTCCCTTTCTGCTTGACGACGTGGGGCATGGATTGGAGCGATGGCTTCGAATCGCCCACATATTCGCGGTATCAGATCGCTGCTGGCAACTGAACGCTACCCGCCAAATGCCATCCTGAGGTTCTCGAAGGAGGCACGCAAGCACGAATTTGCGATCCTCCGAAAACCTCAGGATGGCATTACTTGATTGGCGCAGTATGTGAGTCGATCCAGGCGCTCTAAATCAGCTTCGCCTGTTGCATTGCGGCTCGGATGATTTCGCGGTCGGCGTCGGAGACTGATGGGTTCGGGAGTCGTGGTGCTCCGCCGTCGTAGCCTAGAAGATCGAGAGCTGCTTTGATTCCGGCTGCTCCGCGGTCGAGGATTTGGTAATCGGCTTCGATTATTCGAGTTTGAATTGCTTGTGCAGCCGCGAGATTGCCGTTCATAACGTTCGAAATGATTTGATGAACTTCACCGGGGCCGACGTTTCCGAACATCAGGCAAGCGCCGTTTGCTCCGATAACGCTCATAGCTAGAACTATTAGTCCGTTACCGAGCCAAAACGGCTTGTCGGTTGTTACGAAATTGCGGACTCTCGCTTCGAATCGAACGTTTCCGGAAGCTATGTAGCCGAATACGTTGTCCAAATCGATGAGATTGCCGATCACATCTGGTTCGGCACCTACGGGAGCGTCTCCGCCGGCGAACTGGCCAGGAGCCATCTGGTGGATGATCATTACGGGCGCTGGCACACGAGGAACAACCTGCTCGAAGTAGCCGGTGACGTCTTTGGTGAGTCGAGGAATCCTGATTCGGATCAGCTCGGCACCCGCTTCAACCAAATCTTCAGCCTGTCGGATTGAATCGGTTACTGATGAGCTATCGACTCCGCCCATGATGAACTTCTCGCCGTTTCGTGCATTGTTCACCGTTCGAACAACTTCGAGTCGTTCTTTTTCCGAAAGGAACTGCTCTTCACCGTTTTCTGTACCAAGCACGAAACCCGAAAGTGGGGTTTTGATCCACTTTTCTACGTTGCGTTCTATCGCGGCGTGGTCGACTGAATCATCAGCCTTGAACGGCGTGGGGCTCGGAGCGACAACGATGGGGTTCTGAGTTGGGATTGGCAAAGGCTCGCCTTGTTTTCTTTAGAAACGGTGTTTACGAGTATTCAGTATGGCAGTCTATTGATCGATCACACTGCCATCAGCGTGGAGTCGGGTGATGACTTCTCGTGGAGTCTCAGGACAGTCCGCAACAGCATTAGGCTTCAGCTCAAGTCCGATACCCGGTGCGTCGGAGATCATTAGGTAGCCATTGCCATCGTGTTCCGCCATGCCAGTAACCATGTTCGACTTCGGCGCCACAGCTTCGCCAATTGGGTATTCCTGTAGTGCGAAGTTTGGAGCTGTGGCTGCGATTTGCAAGCAAGCGGCGGTCGATACTGGCGATAGCGGGTTATGCGGAACGACTCCCACGTGGCGTGCTTCAGCAAGGGCTGCAATTTTGCGAGCGCCCGAGATTCCACCGACCAGACATACGTCTGGGCGAATGTATTGCACGGCGTTTCTCGATAGAGCCATCTCGAATTCCCAGATCGATGTGTAGCGTTCGCCGGTTGCGATAGGAATGTTGATCTTGCTGGCTACGTATTCCATTTCGTCAAAATTATCTGGTGTGATCGGGTCTTCGAAGAAGTAGGGGTGGAACTCTTCGATACCGAGACCTAGTTGAACGGCTTCTGTTGGAGTCATTCGTCGATGGATTTCTATACAGAGATCGACTCCCGTACCCACGGCGTCTCGATAGCCGCGAACGGTTTCTATAGCGTCGCCAATTTTGTCGGCATGCGTCTTGAAATATGGAACGTCACGTTCTTCGTCGAGGAACGGAGTTAGGTGACCTACAGCCGTGAAGCCTTGCTCTTTGGCATCAACGATTCCATCGGTGAGGACATCGGTAGTGTCGCCGAACACGTGGTAGTAGACGCGAGCCTTGTCTCGAACTTTTCCGCCGAGAAGCTGGTGCACTGGGGTGTCGAAGTGCTTGCCCATGATGTCCCAAAGTGCGATATCGATTGCACTCAGAGCGCCCATGATCGCGGCACCGCGAAAGTGCGAGAAGCGGTACATGTACTGCCAGTGGTGTTCGATACGAAGTGGGTCTTCACCAACTAGGTAGCGACCAAATTTTTCGATAGCCGACTTTGATGCTTCGAGGAATCCCCAGGCTCCCGATTCGCCAAGACCGGTAATTCCAGCGTCGGTTTCGACTTGCACTAGAAGGTATCGGTCGAGCATCAGTGGGGTGACTTTGGTGATTTTCATAAGAAGCTAGCTTCGTTTTCTGTAGCCGATGGGTGCGTAATGCGATTCGGCAAGATTTGTAATTGGTCTCTACGGGGGCGATAGTATGCTCGGTGTGGCGATTTCGCTACGGCGTATCGTCAATTGATAGGCGAATGAACGGGTTCGTGAATATTTAGTCGGGGGCTTTTTGTGGCATCAGGTAATACAAGTGCGGGTTCAGAACGCAGGCTGCTATGCGTTGTTGCGCATCCCGACGATGAAACGTTCGGGTCTGGATCGACGCTGATCAAATATGCTGCCGAAGGTGCGTCGGTGTACACATCGTGCGCGACTCGCGGTGATGTAGGCGAGATTGCCGATCGCTCAGACGCTACTCCCGAGACGCTTTCTGCTGTTCGTGAGCAGGAGTATTACGACGCTGGAAAAGTGATGGGCGTGAAGCGGAGTATTTTGTACGGCTACCGCGATTCTGGAATGGAAGGCACGCCGGAGAATGACCATCCGAACGCTTACATTCAAGTGCCAATCGACGAAGTGGTTGCGAAGGTTGTCGATACGATTCGCGAGCTAAAGCCGCAGGTTGTGTTTAGTTTCGATGAAGATGGCGGCTACGGGCATCCTGATCACATTCACGCTTCATTGGCAGCCAAGTTGGCGTATTTTGCTGCCGGGGATCCGTCATATGAAGGTTCGACCCTAGAGCCATGGGCACCCTCGAAGTTGTATTACCACGGCTTTCCACGGTCAATTATGAAGAAGTGGTTTGCGATGTTTGCTGAAATGGATCCCGATTCTGATTTGGCGAAGCTGAACGTCGATGAATTAGGTGTTCCGGATGAAAAACTGACCACCAAGCTTGATACTTCGGCACATGTCGAAACGAGGCGTAAGGCGATTGACGTGCACCGTACTCAGTATTCGCCGCTGGATCGAATGCCAAACGACGAACTAGAAGCCGAGTACATGACGACCGACTACTTCATTCGGGTCGATCCGCCAGTTGCTGACAGCGAGACGGGGATTATTGAAACAGATCTATTCGAGGGGTTGGACGTTTAGGTAGCGGGCTCTCGCTGTCATTGCGAGGAGTTCTACGACGTGGCAATCAGTGTCCACCTCATCAAGTACACAATCCTGGAGTTTTTTGTCGAGGATCGACGATGATTTGCGGCGACCTGTGGCGTTGCGTCAGACGTTGATTGCCAAGTCGCCGCAGGGCCGGCTTCTCGCAATGACAGTAGTGGCTAGGCTTTTCGAAGTTCTTTTGAGAGCAGCAGTGCGATAACGGCAACCGGTGTTCCGAGTAGCGCGCTGATTACAAGCGCCTCTTCGTTGCCGATCCATTCGGCTACTGCTCCGCCGAATAGCCAACCGACAGAGAACAGTCCCATAGACGTCACGAACAGGCTCATTACACGAGCGCGCATTTCTTTCTGCGCTGCCTGCTGGAACATTGTCAGTACTGATGTCACCCAGGGCATAGAAATCAGTCCCATAGCGAATAGCGCTGCCAGGCTGATCGGAACCGATCGGGAGTATCCAAACACGATCATTCCTATGTCCCAGATTAGTCCCATGGAGACCATCACATAGGCATGGCGTCGGTGAATGCCTGAAATCGATATGAATATGGCGCCAATCAGTGTTCCCGCGCCCATAGCACCACCCATTAACCCGAAACCGGTTGGTCCGATATCAAGAACCTCTTCTGCATAGATGGGCATGAGCGGAAATATCGCCACACCAAACACGTTTTGTGCGGCTACGAGCACAGTGAGCCAGAGTAGAGGGGGCGTGTTTTTGGCGTACCGAAGACCTTCGGTGAACTGACTTGTGAATGACGATTTTGTTTTGCTCGCATTGCTGTCACCGGTTTCACCATCGCCATCGCCCTTGGCACTTGGACTGCGCTCGGGTTCACGAATTCGGAAGAGCAGGGTGACACCGACCAAGTTGCCGGCAACCACAAGCCAGTAGGCGGTGTGAGTACCTGATGTGGCGATAACGACTCCGGTGATAACAGGGCCGATCATCTCGCCAGTGGTTTGGGCTACCGAAAGGATTCCGTTCGCGTTGGAAAGTCGTTCAGGGCGAACAATGTCGGCGATTAGTGCGTAGTAGGCGGGGCTGTAAAGCGAATACGAGATTCCGCCGAATACTGCTAAGGCAATCATGTGCCACGGCACCAATGTGTCGGTGACGATAAGAAGCCCAGTCGCACCCGATGCTGCAGCGGTGAGTAGCCCGGCGGCGAACATGAGCTTTCGCCTATCGAATCGGTCGGCAATTACTCCGCCGAACATTGGCAGCACAAGAATTGGGATGGCTCGAACGCCGGTTACGAGTCCGATCCAAAGTGGTGAATGCGTTAGTTCGAGTACCACCCAGGACGCTGCCGCACCGCGTATGAAAATTCCAAGATCGAAAATCGCCTGACTCAGGATCAGGGCGCGGAACTGGGCGTCGGCTAGTACTTCGACTGATTTAGGGCGGAATCGCATTTAAGTGAGTGCTGTGACTAGGTTTTCTAGAACGATTGCAACGCCGTGATCGTTGTTGGATGCCGTTTGAAACTTCGCCAAAGCCTTGATTTCTGGAATGGCGTTTTCAACTGCTACCGACCATCCACAATCACGAATGAGATCAATGTCTACGTAATCGTCGCCGAACGATAGGACATCGGAGAGCGGTATATCTGCTGATTTGAGTAGATCGGCGACCGCGCCAGACTTACTCGCTTCTTTAGGCACGATGTTGAGGAAATGTTGGTCGGAAGCGCGGAATACCACGCTATCAGCAGATAGCTGTTCTTCGAGCATCACTGCTACTTCTTCCAAGTTGTTGCCCACTCCGTTTACAGAAACCTTTACGGGGTCGAGATTCAAAGCTTCTTCAAACTCAACAAGCATGGTGGGGGTTGCCATGTTGAATGCCCATAGTTCATTTATGTCATCGGCGTGGTTCACTGCGAACTGAGTTCCATCGAGTTCAAGAGTCATTCGCGCCCATGGAGCAGTTTTATTTACTAACTGCCAGCAGTGTTGTGCGTCCTGAAGATTCATCGAGCGTTTTAGTGACCCGGTGAGTCCTGCTTTGCCATCGGCGATAGTTCCGTTCATTTGCACTAGTGACGTAATTTCGAGAATGTCGTCGCCGACCAGCGTCGGCAGTACTCGTTCGGGTCTCGATGTAGCGATGACGATTGGCAAACCGAGTTGGTGAACGGCGTGAATGGCAGTGCGGGTTCGGTCGTCTAGCCGTGAATTGGAGTTAAGGGCTGTTTCGTCGAGGTCCATTGCTACCACTTTGGGGACGTATGACGAAAAATCTGGGAGGTTCAATTTTGTGATTTATCTTGGTCAGGATTGGCCGGATTTAGCCGTTTTTTCAGCAGTGCAGGCCAAATTATCGCTGCTGCGATGGTGGACACCAAGCCGATAAAGCCTAGAGTTCCGATCATTGCTGCTGATCCGATTTCTTCAGATATCCAACCACCGAGTAGTAGCCCCAATGGCAATCCGTAGATTCCAAGCGAACGAATTCCCATAACTCGACCACGAGTTTCGGCAGGGGCAGCCCTAAGCAGGCCTACAACCATTGCTACGAACGTGGTTCCACCGCTGAATCCCCAGAGTAGGAGAACGAGGGCGAAAAGCCAAAGTGGTAGTGGCAGCGCGAGCACGAGCATGAGCGCATGCCAGATTAGTGATCCGAGAATCATTGTGCGGCTGGGATTTCCTATATTTTGGCGTATGCCAAGAGTTAGCGCACCGGTAAGGGCACCGATGGATGCCGCAGCCGCTAGTAAACCAATTCCGGTTCCGCCGAGGTCGTAGAGCTCATCGCCGATGACTGTCATGAGTCCGTTCACTATCGGGAACGCAGAAAATTCGATAAGAAACGAGAAGAAAATTAAACCCGGTAGTAGTTCGCTTTTTCTGACATAGCGAAGACCTTCGCTCAGCCCAGAGCGAATGCTTTCAGTGTTTACTCTTTCTCTCACAGCGCGTGAACTTACTTTTAGAGCGGCCAACGTTGAGAGCAAGTAGAGAATCGTGATCGTGATGTATGCCCAGTCGAGTCCGACGAGTTCGAAGATTGTTCCACCGGCGATAGACCCGACCACTCTTGCGCCA
This sequence comes from Chloroflexota bacterium, assembly GCA_018650845.1. GTDB lineage: Bacteria > Chloroflexota > Dehalococcoidia > Lucifugimonadales > Lucifugimonadaceae > Lucifugimonas. The sequence goes on from JABIFF010000016.1 coordinate 127,578, forward strand.
TCGAGAGTTGATCTTGAAAGGCCTACGGCTCCGTGCAAGGAGTGAGCTGGCACGGCATCGGCAGTTAGTGCCTGAACCAGTACGAGATCGAGCATTCGAACCATGCTGCCTGCGGTCACTAGGGCGTATGCATGCCACAAGACGAGAGTGTCGGTGATTATGAGTGCCGTGAGAATTACGGCTAGGACTACTCCGAATACTCGAACGAAGACTTGGAGCCATTTGCGATCGAACCTGTCGACTAGGAGTCCATAAAGAGGTCCGAGAAGGGTTCCTGCAAATTTGAGTGCGCCTACTAGCCCGACAAGCAGAGGGGAACCGGTGTCGCGTAAGACGAACATCGCAAGAACGATGATTTCCATCTCGATTGCCCATAAGTTCAGGGCTTCTGATGACCAGACGAACTTGTAATCGCCATAGCGGAGCACCCGGAACGGATTTCTTCCGGTGCGAGTTGGCTGATGATGGTTGTCGAGGGCCTCAGATTCGTGCATGTGAGGGATTTTGTCACGACACGCGATCGCAGGTCACGATTTGGGTGTATCTGGCTACTGGAGTTGCGCTTTTGGTGCCGGCAGAACGACTACCGTGCTTTGCGTAGCGCGGGAGTCATCAGGATCGCCGCGCCAGCCACTACAAGACTGCCTGTAATTCCGAAGAACAAGGTTGGTTGAATTCCGAATGTCTCGATTCCTACGCCACCGATCAGCCATCCGAGTTGGTGGGTTAGGACGGTCATGAAGTAGAGGCTCATCACTCTGCCTCGCATTTCTTCTGATGCCGTAGTTTGAAGAAGAACGGGAACGGAAATCATCCACGATGCGAATGCGAATCCTTGCAGAAACATTGCTAGACCAGAGATGAAAATATTCGGAGCGAGGGCAAAGATTGCTGTAGAAACATTCAGCATCAGCATTGCGAAAATCAGTAGATAGCCTTTTCTGATTTTGTTGCTGAAAGCGAACAACAGGAATGAGCCGATGAGTGCGCCGACTCCGCTGAGTCCGAGCATAACTCCGTAGCCGACTTCACCTAGCCCGAGAATGTCTTTGACTTTGACGGGAATCGCTGGCTGCATCATGCCCATGAATATCGCGCTGGATCCGAGGACGAGCAGAGCGCGGATAATCGGCGTGCGGTAGGCGTAGCCAACACCGAGTCTGATATCGGAGAACATATTTCGACCACTCGGCACGGGAATGTGTCTGGTTCGTACTCGGAAAATCATGAAGGCCGAGAACGCGTATAAGCCAGTGAGTACATAGAAAGCTGTGTCGTGTCCGAGAAGCAATAGCGCTCCACCCACACTTGGGCCGGCGATAGTCGCTGTCATCGAAATACCGGTGTTGAGGCTTGATGCTGAAACCAAGCGTTCTCGACCAACGACATCGACAGCGAATGCCTGACTTGTTGGGTTGTGAAGTGCGAACATCGCCCCTGTCATTAGCGATATTGGTATGAGGTGCCACCATTCAAGAACATTGGCCGTGAGTAGAACTGCCGTGAGTAGGGACATCGAGGCGATGATGACTTTGGTGCGCCACAGGAGCTGCCAGCGTTCGGTTCTATCCGCGAGCGCTCCACCGATGAGCGATATCGAGATGATTGCGAGACCGGGCATAGCGTTCACCAGTCCCATCAAAGTTGCTGAATCGGTTCTATCGAGAACAATCCATGCCTGTGCCATGTTCCTAATCTGGTAACCGGCGAAGGTCGCGAGGTTTGATAGAACCAAAAGGCGGTAGTCGTGTACTCCCAGAATGCTGAACGGGCTTTGGCCGCGTTTAGTCGATTCTGTCGATCTGTTAGTTCCAGAAGTGTCAGAGTCAGGCGTATCTACTGTTTTGGCAGTTTTATCGGCCAGATCGGTTTCCTTGTGCGGAGTAGTTAAAACTAGATTCGCTTGTAATTGAGATAAACGAGCGGGTGAATAAAAAGAAGGCGCGGACGTGTGTGCTCGCGTGCGCACACGCGTGAGGCAATTGGCTGATCGAAAGATTTGTACCTGCGACACACATCGACCGCGGTTGAAATAAGTCTATTCTCAGATTTCAATAATGGTTGTGGTCTGTCGCAGTCGGATCAGTGCCGCAGGCAATAGTCGTTAGTGCTTGACGATAAACGGTTCAAGTAAAGATTCGTTTATTTCGACACCGATGCCGGGGCGATCTGGCAGAACGAATCCGCCGTCGGCGTAGTGCCATCCAGTATCGGATGCTTCTTCGAGACGGTCAGATAATCCACCCTGGAACTCTTGGAGATAGTCGGGTGGTGCAACGGCGGCACACTGAAGAGTCGCTGCTTGGAACACTGAAACTCCGGTACCCATATGCGGAGTTGTCTTGATACCGGCTTTAGCGGCAATATCCATTTGCACCATGTAATCGGTGAAGCCGGTTCGACCGATATCGGGTTGATATACGTCGAGTGCTCGAGGCTGCTGCACCCACTGTTCCATCTGGTAGCGAGACCTAAAGTGCTCGCCTAACGCAATATCGGCACCCGGTTTTTTGACGAGTTCTTGGTGCCCTGTGAGGTCTTCAGGCTGAAGTGGGCATTCGAAAAAGCGAACATTTCGTTTGCCGTATTCGATTTTTCCAAGTTCCGCCGATTCGTGTGAGCACATCCAAAGGGTGTCGACCATCCACTGTTCAAGATCAGGAGCGCCAGCCATCAGACCATCTAGCTCGGTTGTTCCTGCCTCGACATCGCCCGTGAGGAATATTTTTGCGCCTTTAAGGCCAGTGTCGATCCACGTTTTTACGTGATCGACTCGTTCTTCGAGCGTTGCTCGCCGGACACCCGAGAGATATACGTCGAACTGGCTGCGTGGGTTAGGGTCGAGTAGTGCTGCCACTGGCGACTGTTCACGTTTGCCTACGGCATCCCAAACAGCGATATCGAGTGCTGCAAGTGCGTCGAGCCAGTATCCAGACGAGTAGCCTCGGCCGCGTTGAGTGTCGTATAGGAAGTCCCAGAGAGCAGCAGGGCTTTCGAATTCTTGGCCTTCGATCATTTGTGCCATGAGTTCGTTGATTATCAACGCTACGACTTCAGGACCGATGCCTGCATTCGCTTCGCCCCAGCCAACTGTGCCATCCGAGAGAGTCACCTTTACAAGAGGCGTTTCTACGTATCGGGCGTAAACGGTTTGCCAGCCTTGCTTGAACTCGAATCGTTCAGTTACTCGATCACCTTCGTTAGCTCGGTACGACTCCCAGTAGGACGCAGAGTTTTTGAACGCAAGGTGGATTGATTCGACTGATTTGATACTGAAGCTTGTGTTGGACGACATATTTACCCGTATTCGCTCGTTGAAGCGTTGTGGAAATTGGTTGGTAATTTGAAATTGACCTGCGGAAGTTTACTGCTGATCTAAGAGTGTTGGTAGTGATTATTACTCTTAGTTGTAGTTACCGTGAACCGTGTTCTTTTGAAGGTTAACGGACGTTGACTTTTCGGTTGATCCGTGTATATTTCGCGGCTGCTTACGTTGGAGGAACTGGATAGTTTTGTTCTATTTGCACCTCCACGTAACAAGGCAATTACGAAGCTGGGGCACGGCTGGCAACGAGTGAATGGGGTTTCCTATTCACTAGAGTCGCCGGGTAGACCCTGGTGTTGGATGGAACTAATTTTCTCTTGAAGGTTAGTTTTTTCTATATTTGGCCTTTCGGAGGAAATAGCATGGATCTTAGTTTGAACAAGCGATGGGCGCCTGTGCTTCTAGCACTGGCAAGCATGCTTCTCATTGCTGCGGTCGCCTGTGGTGGCGACGACGGCGATGACGGCGGCTCATCAGGTGCGGCTGCTACTGCAGCACCAGCAGCACCAGCAGCACCAGCAGCAACTGCAGCCCCAGCGGCTACAGCTAAAGCGGCTGATGCTGGTGGTACTAGTGACGCAGCTGCTACCGCAGCCCCTGCAGCAACTGTTGCAAAGGATGCAGGACCAGCAGCAACATCGGCTCCCGACGCAATGGGTGGCCCAGAAGGCTCTTTGGTACGGGCATTCCGTACTCTTGAAGCCGTTTACGGTATTGGCTATGTAGGCCCTTACCGAACTTCAGCGACTAACCAAATTGGTGGTATCGAAGAATCTCTCTTCAACTTCCAAAACGGTAACCCAATGACTCCGTTCCTAATCGACACGTGGGACATTGACGCTGGTGGTACTCGAGCACGAATGACTCTCAAAAAGGGTCTGAAGTGGCAGAGCCCAGTTGGCTATGAAGATAAAGACTTCGGTGAGCTTAACGCTGCTGAACTCGTTGAGTGGTTCAACCGCTCGAACGCAACGACTAACCCTGAATCCACATATGGTGACAGTGGTGACTTCGCTGCGATCTTCTTGGAAGCCAAAGCAGTAGATGATTACACTGTTGAAATTGGACTTGTTTCGCCTGTTTACTACTGCCTACCAGTTTCTCAGTTCGGTTGTCTTTCAGCCGCACGAGGACCTCACAAGGTAACTAGTGCCGACACCGAAGGTGTTGAGTGGGCCCGAGCAAACCACATTGGAACTGGTCCTTATGTACAGGGCGCCTGCACACCAGGTGACCGTTGCACAATGCACGCAGTTTCAGAGCACTGGCGACAGGTTGGTAACGTTGCATCAATTACTGGAATTCAGGTTCCAGAAGCAACAACCCAGATTGCTATGCTCAAGAACGGTGCAATTGACATGACCGAGCTTGACTACAAGCTCCTTCCAGACGTTATCGCGGACGGTTACACCTTCCTCGAGACTATGCCTGGTGGATTCGTTGGTCAGTCGATTCTCTTCCCAGGAAACCTCTGGGAGCACTCTCACGCACGAACCAATGAGCCACTTGAGCCTTGGGCTGCTCCTCCTCTAGAGAAGGACTACCCTTGGATCGGTAACCCATGGGGTCACGCTGGTGGAACATGTTCCAACGGTGATGGTCTTGGCCACGAACTCTGTGGAAACGCTCCTTACACCGACACTGACAACCCATCCGGCATGGACGACATGGAACAGGCTCGACTAGTTCGACTTGCTCTTTCGACTGCCATTGACCGTGGTGCAATCAACGACTCACTGCTGAACAGCATTGGTACTCCGATTTACTCTGAGTACATGGGTCCTGAGTACCCTGGTTGGGACGCTTCCCGCCAGACTGGTTGTTTCGACTACGTTGGTAACGAAATTTCTTGCTCAGGAACACTACAGAGTGTCCCTTGGCAGATTTCTGACGGTGACCTCGATGTAGCTGGTGCACTTCTTGACGCAGCGGGTTACCCGCTCGTTGGTGGACAGCGCCAGGGCTTCGAGAAAATTACTCTTCAGGCTTACTCAGCAGAAGCAGGACCAGTTGGTCTTGAAGTTGCTGACACGGTTATGTCTGACTGGGCCCGACTCGGTATCGAGATCGAAGGTCTTGTTGAGGACTACGGTGGAGTAATTAGCCCACGAATGCGACAGCGCATTCAGTTCTTGCCTGTTCTAAAGAACGGTGACGTTCACTCGAACGTATACCCAATTGACTGGCCGCTGCCTACGGTGGATACATCGTCGTCACGACCTGGTTGGGGTGTTGGTTTCGAGTCTCAGGCTGGTGCAAAGTGGCTCTTCGAGATTCTCGGTGAGCAGGACGCTAGCGTCCGAGCTGAAAAGCACTTGAACTGGGTTGACTACAGCATGTTCTGGCTCCAGTACGCTGGTGTGTTCCAGGTTCCTAAAGGAATCGTAGTGAACGACCGTGTAAAGAGCTGGGATGGCTACCAGCAGCACTATTCAAACGTGTCTGGTAACCCTGAGTTCATCGTACTCAACTAAGGGTCTATGCTCTTAGAAAGCAATTAGTTGCTTACTTAGACGGGGGTCGGTTTTTCCGGCCCCCGTCTTTCTTTTTAACTGTCTTTCAGCTAGCGATGAATTTGGCGAAATTGGTAAGCAGGTATTTGCGCGCTGGGGCTAGTTAGCGAGCGTTGACATAGACAGTTACGAATGCTAAATTTTCGCTGCACTCGGTATTGATTGGGTACTTTGAAGACCCGATTTCGAGTATGATGCTGATCTGCACGGCAGCGCGGCAGACGGTATGGCATTTCATCCTTTATGGAACAAGTTCGAAAGTACCTAATAAATGGCTAATTTTCTAGCAAGACGATTTCTTTCATCGCTTGTGTCGGTGCTCGGAGCGACGATTGCGATTTTCGTCCTAATCCAGTTCCATAGCGACCCAAGAGAATTATTTATTCCAGACTCTGGGTATGGCATCACGCAAGAGCAGTGGGAGAATCTAGGCGAACGTATGGGGTTGAACGACCCGCTGTGGAAGCAGTACGTGACCTGGATCGGAAATACTCTTCGAGGTGACCTCGGTGTTTCACTTGCCCGTGACCGTGCGGTTGTTGATTTGATCAAAGGCAAGATTGGAGCGACCGTTCAGCTGGCCATCGGAGGCTGGATATTCGCGATCTTGTTAGGTATTCCAATGGGGGTGTTAGCTGCAGTAAAGCGCGGCACTTTCTGGGACTACTTTGGAAGAGGGGTAGCGATCGTGGGGCAGGCTGCTCCACCGTTCGTTACAGGACTGGTTGCAATCTGGATCTTCGCGGTCTGGTTGGAATGGTTCCCGGCGGGTGGAAGATCGCCTGAATTCGAATGGAAAGAATACATTCTTCCTTGTATGGCCTTGGGTTGGGGAGCGGCAGCTAGCCTGATGCGCCTGACTCGATCTTCAATGCTTGAAGTGATGGACTCTGAGTACATCCGACTTGCCCGTGCTAAAGGTGTTGGTTGGAACTGGGTTATTTACAAGCACGCTCTTCGTAACGCTTTGATTGCTCCGGTTACTTCAGCTTTGCTGGTGTTCTCGGGTTGGTTGAACGGTGCGCTGGTTGTCGAGATTGTGTTCTCGTGGCCTGGCATTGGTTACGACGCTCTATTCAGGGCAGTGAATGACAACGACTTCCCGTTGCTACTTGGAACGGTATTCATATTCATTCTGATCTATCTGGTGTTTGCAACTATCGCTGATATTGCATACACACTCATCGACCCCCGAGTACGTCTCGGCAACTCTGCGGACTAACGAGGATTACTCATGGCAACGTCTGATACACAGGGTGAGGTTCAACACGTCGATTCGGCGACGTTGGACGCTCCACTCAATCCGGTACAAGTTGATAGGTCTATCTTCGGTAGCTTCTGGTACGTCATGCGTAAGTACCCGGTTATTCCGGCTGCTGTACTGCTCATGCTCGTTCTTGCGGCAATCATCGGCCCTACGGTGGCTCCGTATGATCGAGATATCGGGCCAATCGGTGACCGTCACTTAGGTATGTTCCAGTATTCCGAGCTTGCTCCGGAAGACCAGGATGCGCCTCGCTACAGTATGTGGCCGGCTGGATTCCACCTTCTGGGGTCTGACCACATTGGTCGAGACGTGTTCACCCGTGTTTTGCACGGAGCGCGAATCTCGATGCAGGTGGTGATGGTCTCGCTGGTTCTAGGTATGTTTATTGGTGTGTCGCTCGGAATGATTTCCGGGTACTACGGTGGAATCACTGATGAGGTGATTACTAGATTCGTAGACATTTGGTATGCGATGCCGTTCCTGATGGTTGCACTTATTGTGGTGCTGATTTTCGGGCGTGGCTTGACGGTGCTCCTGTTCGTGCTGGCTCTTGTAGCTTGGGCAGGTTTCGTGAGGGTTATTCGTGCCCAAGTTCTGGTGCTGAAGCAGATGGATTATGTTGCTGCAGCTCGAGTGAACGGTGCGTCTGACTTAAGAATTTTGGTGAAGCACTTGCTTCCTGGAATTCTTAACACGGCTATCGTTGTTGGAACGCTGAACACTTCGGGTCTGATCCTTTCAGAATCGGTGCTCAGTTTCGTTGGTGCTGGTATTCAGCCTCCAACGCCAGCTTGGGGTGTTATGACCAACGAAGGTCGTGACTATCTGTCGATTGCTGCTCACCAGGTGCTTGTTCCTTCAGCGGCCATCTTCTTGGTGGTTATTTCGCTGAACTTCTTGGGTGACTGGTTGCGAGACCGGTTGGACCCTCGATTGCGACAGATCGACTAGTCGTAATAATCGAACTAATAAAAAAAGCCCTCGGCATTTCGCCGAGGGCTTTTTTTATATCTGGGCAGATGGACAAGGATTACGAAAGTAAGATGTTGACCAGCTCTGCGAGCGATCCAATCACGGGCATGGCATTCATTACCTCCACTCGAACCTGAAACCCCTGTGTGGTCGATATGGACGACCTGCGTCCCAATTCCTCGAGCCCCTTCGACATCCACAGTGTCATCACCTACGTGAAGGGCCTCTTCAGGAGCTACTTGAAGCGCTGAGAGGGCGTGCTGGAAGATTCAGCATCAGGCCTTGTTGCTTCGTTCACCTCCACGCCCATCTAGCCGAGGTGCATTTAGAAGATTTTCTTAAGGGGCTGTGTCGCCGTCCCCGGTCTATCGACTAGCAGAGTGTCGTGCAGGCTGACCGTGTTTGGGCTCACTTGCATCTGAACGGTAGGTGGAACCGGCACAGACAGCGAGAATCTTTTATTAGCAGTGAATCGCTCTATTGCCGTACTAACTTGAAAACAAAACGACCGTCCATTTGGACGGTCGTTTATGAGAACTATGTTGTGTGCTGCGATTTACTCGACGCAGACAGCCCCTGTGTTGGTGTCACCAGAGAACTGCGATTGGTAGGTGAAGCAACCGACAGTGTTGAACGTGTACTCAAAACTTGCGGGTTCCTTATCGAAGGTTCCTTTAGAAATAGCCTTCGAATCCCACTCATCAGCTTGGCCTGGGTGCGCAGTCGAACTGCTTGCCGACCGTCGGTCGTTCGTCCACTTGACGGTCGATCCAGCAGTGATCTTGACGATTTCAGGGACAAACTTCGTTCCCTCAGCACCAAATGTCAGGATCTCAACGATGATTACACCGCTCTCAGCGGCACCGTCAGGTACTACGACTTCGAATGCTGCACCCTGAGCGAGTTCGCCACTACCAACACCTTCGGAAACGATTCCTTCAGCAGCAAGTGCAGTAGCAGTTGCTGCTCGGTCGGCATTTGCTGCCGCTGCGGCACTATCGTCATCGATCTGTACCTGAACTGTAGCGTCAGGGTCTCCACCGGCATCGATAACCGCCTGGCGTGTTGCCTCGGCGTTGTCTAGCTTGTTCTGTGCCTTCGTTGTTTCAACGATTTGAACTGTCGTTGGTCCACTGGAGCAGGCAGCCATAATGGTGGTAAGAGCGAGCGTAGCCGCTAAAACCAGAATCACACGTGTCCGTATCGACATTTAAGTCCCCCGAAAACGAAGCGTTTTTAACATCGCTAAATAAGAGTTTTTAGTTCATCTGCTATTGATTTGAATAGTAAAAATGATGAACCCTAAGTTCAATTTGGCGGAAGGATAACACGGAGTACAGCCACCACATGTAAAAGATTGTTCGTTTCCGAGTAATTTTCTGCTTTCAGCACAGAATCAACGCCTTTTACTGCGCTGCCTCAATACAACCAATCCGGATATCACTGCAATTACGGCTGCAACGTAGTACGAGAACCGGTACGCCTCGTAGAAAGTCGCACCATTCGAGGATTGCTGCCAGTTGAGAATTGTTGTTATTAGCGCAATCGAGAGCACTGTTCCGATCGTTTGCGAAACGGTGAGTGCGGCAGATGTTGCACCAGCGTGTTCGCTTGGGGTTCCTCGAAGAGTGAGTGCGTATACGGCCGCCTGATGCATACCAAAGCCGAGCCCTAGCACTGCAGTGGCTGTCACCACGGTGGTCATCGTTGGGTTTGAGCCAGATGAACCCGCCAGCACTAATCCCACTGCAGTAATTATGGTTCCGGCGAACGTTACAGGCCTGTCGCCGATACGATCTGCCAGCCAGCCGGCGAGTCCTGATCCCGCAAAATTCATCCCTGCCATCAGAGCGAGTAAGGCGCCCAGGGTTAGGCCGCTGCGGCCCATCACATCGGCGACATAAAAGGGGAATAGAAACCACATTACAAACGATGCAACGGTGAGCAGCAGATTCGAAGCGGTTCCAGATTTGAAACCAGCGAACTTGGTTAGGCCAGACGGGAATATCGTGAATCTTCCCGACTGTTTACCTTTGGCGAATATGAATCCAAGAACGATCGTGACGGCAAATAGAGCCAGAGGTAGGGGCGATAGCCAGCCCTCGACTCTTGCGAAGGACATTGCGAGAACGAATATGAGCAGTGCTGCGAAGAGGGTTACTGATCCTGGTAGATCGAAGCGTTGATTAGCTCTTCCCTTCACAGGCTTAGCGAGATGTCCGTTGAGGCCGACTGAAGCCGCTATCAATAAAGCAATCCCGATAGGTATTCGAGCCCAGAAAATCGCTTGCCAGCCGATTTCTTGACCGAGGAACCCTCCTCCAAGCGTGCCAGCGAATGTTCCAAGTCCCATCGCTCCGAGAGTCACACCAAGTGCGGCGCCGCGGCGGGATGGTCCGAAGGCTCTTGCGACCAGCGCAGGGGCGAGTGTGAATAGAATCGCCACTCCTATGCCTTGAGGTATCCGCAGTGCAACGATGGGCGTTAGTGAGTCCTGTAGCGATATTAGGCCGACGGCTACTGTGTACAGAACTATTCCGGCCACTAAGGGCCACTTAATGCCGAATCTGTCGGCGATGCCTCCGGCCACGAACCCGGTTCCGCTCCGGGCACCGTGATACATGATGATGATGAGCTGGACGCTGATTAACGTTTCGCCAAGTTCGGAACGGAATCTGGGTAAGTTGACGTTTATCGAGAAATCGAGAGCGCCTAGAAATAGTGCGCCGCTTCCGATGATGATCGCCATCGTTTGGGCGAATCGAGTTATTCCGTGTTCCGGTTCGGTACCAGAACTAGCGGCACCTCCCGAATTGACGGTGGAATCGGATTGAGTGGCTGGGCCTACGATTGTGATGGCTAAATCCCGCCCCAAGCGGTGGAATCACAGGCATCTGGACAACTATTGCTCGGTGTGTTGAGCTTTGGATTTCTTTTTACCGGCATTTATTCGTTGTCGTTTCGCAGTAATTTATTCAGTTGGAGAAAGACGAGCGGACTCGGCCTTACGTTAACCGAAATCGATGCGGAATGCCGCCTGTCAATTATCTCATAATCCGAGCGGCGCCTACCCATGCAAATTGTCCGTATTGCGAGATGTCGCTAACTGGACAATTTTCAAACTACTGCGCAGTGATTGTGCTTATTTGAGTGGGCGTTCGGTGACTATGCCGGCGTACTCTTCGCTGATGTAGAGAGTTGATTCGTTTACAAGAAGGCCGGTTGGTGAAACAACGCTTTCGACGATTACTGTTGGCTCATTCTCATCCCATCTGATGACACGCCCAGGGTTGGCTATGGCGTTATCTCCAAAATCTCCTCCATCAAAAATAGTCTTCGTGTCTGATGAGAATTCAGCGATGTAGAGAGTTCCGTCAGGGCCAAACGTAATATCGGTGATGGTGGTTAGGCCGGTGGCAAATGCGGTAACTTCGCCTTCGTCCATCGCATCGCCGTCTCCGTTTAGGTCTTCCACTCGCCAGACGACAGCTTCGCCGCGAGGATATGGATAGCCAGTCAGCGTGCCGACGTAGACTGCGCCGTCAGGGCCACGTGATATTCCCGTTGGCACCATTTCCACCGGTGGTTCGTGATCCGGAATGTTGAAGTTTTCGAACACCACGTAGTCGCGAATATTGCCGTCCATGTCGACCTTGACCAAGGAGTTTCCACCGGGGTCAGAGACTATCCAGCCATCGACTTCAGGGGCTGCTACAAGGTCGTAAGGGTTGGAGAATCGGTTTGTAGTCGGAGAAAAAGCGTCCGTCGCTGGCGTCACAGGCTCGTATTCGGGTTCATCTGAGAGGCGGTAGAGGCGTGCGGACTGGTTGCCACGAAACTCGCCTACGAGGAAATACAGTTCTCCATCGAGAATATTGATCGCTGATGGGCCGGCTCGGTATGCCTCGTCTGGACCTGTATTTAGTGCGTGCGGGAGGCGCTTTTCTGTGAGAGATCTAACGTCGCGGTATGGCGTAACTTCGAGTAATCGTCCACCACCTGTTTCTGCGATTAAGAGGTGTCCGTTGTGGTTCAGTGCGAGTCCACGTGGCGAAGTAAGTTCATCAGCCACAACGATGCCTGGTTCGCCGGCTGATTCAGCAACCGCAAAATCCCCATCATCGGATGACTCGCTACTGCACGCGAATGATGCTGCGATTAGTAGGAGGAGGGCGATGATCGCCACTCTGTTCGCTGATATATGAAGGTTACGTGGGACTGACTTTAGATTTGGATTCATGATTACTAACATACAAGCACTTCTAGCAACCGAGTAGAGCGCAAAGCTTCGATTCGTCGGAACACTTATTGTTATTCCATGAAGACGTGTTGTTTGAGATGGCAAAAACTGGTCTCGAACGGACCAGTTGATCGTGTGGTCGACTATCGGCTTAGTCGTCAGGTTTGCCTTCTTGAAACTATCCGATTTCAACGTTGGACACCACCAGATGTATGCACCTCCCGGTAGAGGTTGTATATTTTGCCGAGAATATTTTGATCTGCGGCAGGGTGAAGGCATTCATCCTTGAGCATAAGCACCAAAGAGAGCGACTATGGGACACAGCGTGATTTACTACGGCGAGGACGATGGCGCACGCACGATTCGGGCGCATGAACTGGGGCCTAGCGATCTCGATTGGGGAGTGGTTAGTCCCGATGCGCCAGCGGCCGAGCAGGCCGAAGGACTTGCCGATGCCGTTGCTGTAATTACGAACGGACTTTCGATTACGACTGAGATGCTCGAGAAGATGCCGAAGATGAAACTTCTGCAGGTGATGAGCGCTGGGTTTGATCGGCTCGATGTTCCTGCAATTCGCGAAATGGGGATCGAGGTTTGCAACAACTCTCCGGCTATCGCACGTTCTGTTGCTGAGCACACCATTGGAATGATGATGATGGTGTACAAACGCCTTCCTCAGGGAGTCGATGGCGTGAGAGATGGCACCTGGCAAAAGCCCGCGAAATCGGGTGAGTTTGGCAAGGTATTCGAGATTTCTGGTCGAACGGTAGGAATTATCGGGCTTGGAAACATCGGTACGTGGGTGGCGAAGATGCTGAAGGGCTTTGATACGACCACTCTGTACACCGACGTACGCGAGTTCTCTTCTGAAAAAGAGAAGGAATTGGGTGTGACCAGGGTGACGATGGACGAACTTCTTGATCGTTCCGACATCGTTACGGTGCACGTCCCGCTTTCTTCTTCGACGACAGGGTTGATGGGCAGGCGCGAGTTCGCCGCTATGAAATCGGACGCTATTTTCATTAATACTTGCAGGGGACCGGTGCAGAACGAATCTGAGCTAATAGAGGCGTTGAACGCTGGCGAAATAATGGGGGCAGGGTTGGATGTGACTGAGATCGAGCCAACGCCACTCGATACGCCGCTGCTCCAGATGGACAACGTTGTGCTGACCCCGCATTTGGCTGGTTCTTCTCAAGAGCGAGTGGATCGCGCGCTTGAGTTTTCGTTTGAGAACGCTCGACGGGCGTTGAACGGCGAGACTCTACAGAACCCGGTTGAAGTGCTTGACTAGTTCTGTTTCTGAGACAGTGATGAAGCCTGTGAAAGGTCTGTTGTTGGACCTCGATGGCACGGTTTTGCCTGAGAACAATCGACCAACAGCTAGAGTTGTTCAGGCGATTCGGGCGGCTTCGGAATTGATTCCCGTGGCAGTGGCTTCGGGTCGTGTTCAAGACGATGTGTGCCACTTCGCTCGCCTTTTTGGTCTCACGGGACCACAGATATCAGACAACGGAGCCACAATGATGGATCCGGTGACAGGTCGTGCGATCAATCGACATGTGCTCGATAGTGACGTTGCAAAACACATTGTTTCAGAACTTCGTGGAGCCTCTTCGAGGGTGCTTGTTTGTGATGCGGGACGATTTATCGATAATCCTGACGACATCAGGGATTGGCAGATCACGATTGCGATGGCGAAGTTTTCTAGCGAGGCTGAGGCTCGGAGCTGGGCCGATAAATTCCCTGCTGAGTCAGTCAGCACTTACGCAACCGTAGATAATCTCGGCGAGTGGTACGTCGATTGCACTGCGGCTGGTATCGACAAAGCAACAGGCGCACGAGATTTCGCTAAGGCCGTCGGTATCGATCTTTCGGAGCTAATGGTGGTTGGCGATGGGTGGAACGATGTTCCGATGTTCGAGGTTGCTGGCACCGGTATTGCGATGAACGGTGCCCCGGAAGAGTTGCAAAAAATAGCAACCGCTATGACAGCTGGAATCGATCAAGATGGCGCAGCGATGGCGATCGAAAAGTACGTGCTGAATCGCTAGGTAGTTGCTACCAGCTACGGTGTTTCGAGCTCGCCGTTGTCTTCTGCATCGAGTTCGTCTAGCTCGTCGAGCAGTTCATCGCCATCATCCACAAATTCAGGACCGCTATCGCTTTCGCCAGACTTGCGGAAAGCTTTTACTCCGGCTGCAAGACCAACTTGCCACGCCTTGGTTTCTCGACGAAGGGCGGTGCGGAATCGACTGCCGTATTCGCCGACTTTGCGGAATTTCTTCTGCCGCCTTCGAACCAGCGTTTTCGTGTTCTTACCGGCCAGTTCTGAAAGTTCTCGCATTAGGGATCGTTTTAGTAGGCGAGCGGTCTCGTCAGGCGAGCCGTGCGCTCCCGATTCTGGCTCTGGAACGATATCGTCGACGATTTCCATTTCGACACAGTCGACGGACGTTAGTTTTAGCGCTCGTGCGATATCTGAAGCCTTGCCGGGATCGCTCATCTCAGCTTGAGCGCCGCGTTCGGGTTCAATAGGCGTGTAGATGGCGTTTTCCAGCATTAGTACGCGGTCAGCGAGTCCGAACGCTAGGGCTGCTTCGGATCCACCTTCGCCGATGAGTATCGACAGCGTGGGCGTTTTTACTCTGCCCATTTGATCGATCATTCTGGAGATAGCGCTGGCAAGTCCGCGTTGTTCCATGTCGATACCGAGCCGAGGGCCGGGTGAGTCGACAATGGTCACGACGGGGATTTTAAATGTCTCGGCGAGAATCACGCCTCGTCGGGCTTTTCGGAATCCGCCCGGCGTTATTTCGCCCATCCTTGGACCTGGAGAATCTTCGTCTGTAGTCGTGGATTTCTGCTGAGCGATGATCATTACGCTTTGGCCGCCGAGCCTGGCGAGTCCGACAATTACCGACGGATCATCGGTGTAGACGCGGTCGCCATGCAGTTCGAAGAAATTGGCGAATACGTTGTCGATATAGAAGCGTGCTCTTGGTCGGTCGGGGCGACGAGCCAGCTTGACCATCTCCCATGCTTCACGAGGTCGTATGGCTACGTTGTCGGTAGCTATTCGACGTGAAGAGGTGAGCCTGAATTCAGGTGAAATTAGGTCGAGAACTGAAGCTAGTTCGTGCTTCAGGCTGTCACGTTCGATGATGGCATCGACGTGTCCACGTTCGAGATAGGCTTCAGCTGTGTGCTCTGTGTCGGCGCGTTTGCCTTCGATTTCGCGTAGATCGCCAAGAGGAGCGAATCCGATGTGCGATCCCGGCTCTGCAAAGATGATGTCGGCCATTGAGGCGAAGCTGCCGAGAACCTGGCCTGTCGATGGGTTGCTGAGCGAGACGATGAACGCCTGCCCTTTGTCGCGAAGTCCACGTGCAGCGAGCGTTGTTTTCGCCATCTGCATCAACGAAAGAACGCCTTCTTGAATGCGGGCGCCGCCGGATGTGACCATTGCGACGCAGGGCATTTTCTTGCGGGCTGCGAGTTCGAGAGCGAGGGTTACTTTTTCGCCGACTACGACTCCCATGGAACCGCCCAGAAAACTGGAGTCGAGAACGATTACAACGACTGGAGTGCCGCCAATGGAGCAGGTTCCGGTTACTGCAGCTTCAGATAGGCCGGTTCGGGTCTGGTCTTGCAGTAGGCGAACTCTGTAGGAAATTCGTGGTGAGAATTCGAGCGGGTCGAGCGACTGAATCCACTTACTTGTCTCTTTGAAACTGCCTTCATCTGCGATTGCGGCGATTCGTCGGCGCGCTGAGATCGTGTAGTGGTAGCCGCATGTGGGACAGACTCGAAGTCGGCGGTATTTGGTGGAAGAAGATAGATCGGCTCCGCACGACAGACACGCTTTTCGAGGCTGTTCAAGATTTAGAGAGTCGAGTTCCTCCGTCAGCTTCGCAAGTGCATCGTCGTCTTGCGGCTGATCGTCATCTTGTGGGAATAGAGGGGTTACGTTCTCTGGCAAAGCGGTGCTTTGAGTTCCTAGTCTCGCCGATTCTGGAATGGGTCGCTGAATTGCGAGCCGTGTTGATTCATTCTAAGCGAGGAAGCGTTACCAATACGGTGGATCGCAACCTGCTAGCGGTGGTTGGTAGGCATCCTCATTAAGAGGTGTTCTACAGAACCGGCCTAGGTTTGCCGGGTTCGCCGGCGCCTACTACGCCTTCGTCTTCCAGTTCGTCCATGAGACGGGCTGCGCGTGGGTATCCGATGCGGAGTCGGCGTTGTAGTAGCGACACTGAGAGCGTCTTTTGCGAGCTTGCAAGATTGGCGGCTTGATCGAATAGCGAATCACCATCGGCGGCACTAGACGATGTTCCGTTCTCTGCTCCAACGTCATCGAACGTTACTACTAGTTCAGGTAGGGGTGGTCCGCCCATGTTTTGCCAAGCAGTAACCACCCCTTCGATTTCGTTGTCGTTCAGGAATGCGCCCTGAACACGTGAAGGCTTTGGTTTGTCGATCGGCATGTAGAGCATGTCGCCCCTGCCCAGCAGCTTTTCGGCTCCGACTGAATCGAGAATAGTGCGGGAGTCGATTTGCGACATCACTGCAAAAGAAATTCGACTTGGGAAGTTGGCTTTGATGAGCCCGGTTACAACATCGACTGACGGGCGCTGAGTGGCCACAACGAGGTGAACGCCGGTGGCACGCCCAAGTTGTGCTAATCGCACCAGCAGACGCTCTACGTCGCCAGCAGCGGTGAGCATGAGGTCGGCAAGTTCGTCCACGAGTATAACCAGGTAGGGCATCTTTTCGGACATCTTGTCGTTGTACGAAGCGATGTTCTTTACGCCGGCTTGTTCTAGCTGGCGGAATCGACCCATCATTTCGTCGACGAGCGACTTTAGAACGATGACTGCTCTATCGGCTTCAACGATGACCGGGTGGTAGAGATGCGGTATGCCTTGATACGGAGTGAGTTCGACTCGCTTGGGGTCGATCATGACTAGGCGCAATTCGAGCGGCGTCTTCGACATGATCAGGCCGGTGATGATCGAGTTCATGCACACGCTTTTACCTGAGCCGGTTGAACCAGCGACGAGTGTGTGCGGCATTTTTGAAAGATCGGCCATCACCGGATTTCCGCCGCTACCGAGTCCTAGTGGGACTGGAAGTGCGGCTGTTTTGGAGAAATCGCTCCACTCAGGGGAATCCATTACGGATCGCAAAGTGACTTGCGTTGGGTGGGCATTCGGTACTTCGATACCTACGACCGATTCTCCGGGTACGGGAGCTTCGAATCGAAGGTTCGGTGATGCGAGCGCGAGGGCGATATCTTTTTCTCGGTTGAGAATTGTGTCGACTCGAACCCGCTGACCGCCGGTGTTCTCTTCCGAGCGGCCTTTCCAGCCAGGGCTAAGTCCGTACATAGTGACTGTTGGGCCCTGTCGAACTTGGTCGACACTGACGTCGATGCCGAATTGGCTGAGTGATTCTTCGACTCGTTTGCTGGTTGAGTCGATTTCTTCTTGAGTAATTCCGCCGGGCTTGGCTATTGCCAGCATTTCGGGATCGGGGAGGTGCCACGGGTAGCGGTGCGCTGCCGAGTAGTCGGGCAGTGGTACGTCGGCTTCTTCAGATTCTTCAACTTCGGTTGGAGTTGGATATGCGACGGTAACAGGTGTGGCGGGATCCTCTGGGAGACGATCTACGTATTTTTCTAGTTCAGATTTTTCGGTATTTTCGGTAGCGACTGTTGTTTCATCACTGGCTGAGTTCACAACTGGGTCAGCTTGTTCAGATGAAGGTTTTGCTTGTACTGCTGCGAGGGCGACTGCTTCGTTTTCGGCGTCGATCTTCGCTTGCGCGGCTTGGTCGGCGTCGAACTCTGCGAGGTCGGCTTTTTGCATTGCCTTGACTTCAGCTCGCTCTTTTCGCCACGCACCGAATTTCTGTGAGAGATTTCGCACACCAACGGTGATCACGGCGAACACGACGATGATTCCACCGAGTAGGCTCGATCCTGATCGCTTTGCCAGTTGTGGCGAGGCGATTACGAATGCGATGAGTAGAAGCGCAATGATTCGAACCCAAGCGATTGCGTACTCGCTCATGGTTACGTCGAATCGATCCCATTCGAATGGGAGGCGCGATATCGCCATGCCGACATCGCCACCAAAAGTTTCGCCACTAAACGCAGCGAGGGGTGCGTAGAAGATACCGAGTCCGCCAGATATAGCGGTGCTCAGAGCGAGTGAGGAAACAATCCATCGCCATTTTGCGAATAGTTTCGCTCGATTGAACAGAATCAGGAAGAGTGTGA
Source organism: Chloroflexota bacterium (assembly GCA_018650845.1). Taxonomy (GTDB): domain Bacteria; phylum Chloroflexota; class Dehalococcoidia; order Lucifugimonadales; family Lucifugimonadaceae; genus Lucifugimonas. Next base: position 146,178 of record JABIFF010000016.1, read on the forward strand.
CAACGAGCCAGAGGCCGAGCGGGATTGCCGACCAACCGACTAATTTGCCCGCATAATCCTGAAATCCGAAGTAGGCGACTGCTGCGATGGCAGCGAGTGCTACTACGAACCAAACTTGTGCGGGTGCCGCAACCAGAAGTCGACCGACGATTTTCGCCAGCGAACCGAACATTCGTCCAATTTTGACGAGCGGGTTCGAGCCAGACTTGCTGGCTTTCGACTTCTTAGTTGTGGGTTTAGACGTCAATGGCGCTTGTGATGATCAGTGGACGCCGTTTGGTTCGGCGGCCCAAGAAACTTCCAACAGTTGTTCGAACAACATCTTCGAGTTCGCCCCACTCTATTGGCTTTTTCAAATGTTGGTCAAGCACAGGAGTGAGAGCGTCTTCAGTTTCGCGTAATAGACCGTCGGCGTCCTCTACGTGAACGAAACCAGCTGAGACGATTTTTGGTCGGCCCACAAGTGAGCCATCGACGGTATCTCGTGAGAACGCCACTGTGACGACTCCGTTGTGCTGGAGCGAGCGGCGTTCAATTACTACGTTGCCTGATTCGTCCCACATGCCGAGTCCGTGAACAAAGATGTGACCAGCTTCGATGTGATCGATCACTTCGCCGGAGTTTTTGTCCATTTCAAGAACATCGCCATCGGTGAGAATGAACGCATTCTCGGGGGCAACACCAGTCGTGACGGCAAGATCGGCGTGGGCTTTGAGCATTCGGTATTCACCGTGAACTGGCACAAAGTATTTTGGTCGGGTTGCGTTGAGGAGCATTCGAAGCTCTTCTTTGCGAGCGTGGCCAGGCACGTGTGTGCGAGTTTCGTGGTTTGTGATTACTCGAGCACCAAGCCGAACGAGTTCGTTGATCGAATCGTTTACCGGAACTTCGTTTCCGGGAATGGTGCTAGCGGACATGATGATGGTGTCGTCGTCTTGAATTCGGATGTCTCGGTGATCGTTGCGAGACATTCGAACGAGTCCAGACTGTGGCTCGCCCTGGCTTCCAGTGGTCAAGATCAAAACTTTGTCGCCGGGAAGACTGTTTGCTTCACCAGCAGAGATGAGTAGATCGCCTGGAATATCGAGATGGCCGAGATCGCGACCGGTTTTGGTGTTGTTGATCATGCTGCGACCAAGTACGCAGAGCTTGCGCCCGTGCTTGATGCAGGCATCGGCAACGATTTGAATTCGAGCAATCTGCGAGGCGAAGCTGGATACGATTACTCGATTTTCAGCTGCTCCAATGATCCCGGGCAGGTTTTCGACAACTTCACGATCGGAAGGCGAGTAGCCCTCTTCTTCGGCGTAGGTCGAGTCGGCCATTAGCAGAAGTGCGCCGTCCTGACAGATGTCAGCCAAAACTCCGAGGTCGGACGGAGGTCCAATAACAGGAGCGTTGTCGAGTTTGAAGTCACCTGTGTGAATTACGACTCCGGCTGGAGTTGTAATTGCGATTCCGGTTGAATCGGGAACTGAGTGGCAGACTGCGAACCATTCGACTTCTAGTTCGCCGATTTCGTGTTGTTCACCTGGGTGAATTACTTTGAGTTCGGCCTCGTCGCGCATTCGCGCTTGGCGTAGCTTGTCGTGGAGCAGTGCTTCGGCCATTGCCGGAGCATAGACGGGTACGTTGACCCGTTTTAGGAAATGTGGAACGGCGCCGATGTGATCTTCGTGGCCGTGTGTGATTAGTAGCGCTCGAACGCGGTCGGCGTTCTCTTCCAGATAGTCAATATCAGGAATGACGACGTCGATTCCGGGCATGTTCCATTCAGGGAACAGCACACCAGCGTCGATCACTACGATGTCGTCGACGGTCTCGAGGACCATCATGTTTTTGCCGATCTCGCCGAGACCGCCAAGTGGTAAAACGCGAATCCATGGCGCGTTGTTGTTTTTTGATGTCATACGTTTGAAATGATGCCAGCGTGAATGTTACGGGGGCACTACGCGTGAGTTACTGGGCTGTTTTTACAGACAGTGTTTCTCGTTCTATTTGCGTAGTGTTTAGAACATTCCTAGTTGGCGATCTCCTTTTTCTTTTTCTGTAGTTTCGTTCGTTAATAAAGGTTCAGATTTGTTGGCTTCGGCCTCGTTGTTGTTCGGGGCTTCGGCTGTTTGGCTTGAAGGCCGGTTAGATTCTTCTTGTTCGTTCGAGTTTGTATCTGTATCTATTTCTGGGTTCGTTGTTCGAGTAGATGCTCGCAGTGCTTCGGGAAGTTTGAGAACGTCTTTTTGAAGCTCTCGTTTGATGGCAGGGTTTCTGAGTCCTGCGGCTGGGTGGTACAGCGGGAATAGGATACGGCCTTCCCATTCGAGAATTTTGCCGTGGTCTTCCGAGATTTTACCTTTTGGGTAGTACCTGAGCATCGATACCCGACCCAATGTGACTATTACTTTAGGGTCTAGCAGTTCCAGTTGTCGCTCTAAATAGGGACGGCATGCGGCGACTTCGTCGGGTAGTGGGTCTCGATTATCGGGTGGTCGGCACTTTACGACGTTGGTAATGAATACGTCGTCGCGGCTGAGTGGGACTTCTGCGAGTAGTTCATCGAGGAGTTTTCCTGATCGGCCGACGAACGGTAGTCCTTGTTGATCTTCATTGAATCCGGGTCCTTCACCGATGATGAGGATTCCGCCGGATGGCGATCCGCTTCCGGGAACTGCGTTCGTTCTGGTTCCGTGGAGGGCGCAGTTGGTGCAGGAACTGACTGCGGTTGCGAGTTCGTCGAGGGTGTTCCAGCGATTTTTACTGGGTTCGGTTTTGGTCAAAGTGTGGCGATCAGTAGCGAGGGTGTGTCCGGGTGCGGACGACAATGCTGACGTTGGGTAGGTGTGTTCAAGTTATCACACTGGTGTTAGGGCATTAGTTTTTTTGTCGCTCCTCCTCGCAATGACAGGGTGCGAGCAATTTCCATAAAAAAAAACGAGCCTCCACCGCAAGCATGACGGTTTGCGGTGGAGGCTATCCCGCGTCTGACGGGTAGATTGGCCGGTGTACTCAAAACCCATCTCGAACCTGGGAGGTGAGATGGGCCTGAGCCCCGAAGGTGCAACTGCGGGCAGATGTTTGCTGCCTTCGGGCGGTTGGAACTAGCGATTGCTAGAGAGGTAATCGCATGCTCAATTGAATGGGTTGTTAGGTCCGGCACATACGACAGACGTGCTGTACCACTCACCATTGATCTCTTTCCACCACCAACCCCATTCTTCAGTCAATAAAGTGTCGTAACTGTAGACAGCGAATAAGGTTTGAACGGTACCGTCGTCATAACTCTTGAACGCAATACTTCGGGCATTAAACGAGTCGTACGTAAACCCGGGTAAGGCTGCCCCCAAGATGCCTCCTCCATCCCAAAACCGGCAAGTTTGTTCCAGGTTGACTGTTTGTTTTCCCAATTGCCTGGGGGGCAGGTTCGCGTGAACGACTCGTAATCTCGGGTGTTCATCGCCCTTACTTGAGTTTCGAACACTGCCAGAATTTTTTCGTTGTCTGAGCCCGGTTCTGGTACTTCGAGTGTAGTTACAGCCACTTCGGGTATCGGTATGACAGTTGGTTCGGGCGTTGGCTCTGGCGTAGGCGTTGGAGCCGGTGTTGCTGTCTCGGCAGAATTGCCGCTTGCAGATTCATCGCTGCCGCCGCATGCCGATAGCATCAGTGCGGCGATTAGCACGAGGGCGATGCCGGTAATGTTTCGTATCGAGCGTAATTTAGTATTCATGTTGCACCTTTTTGTCTATTGCGATGAGTTACCGCAGATAACTAGACAAGTTGGTGCAATTTCACCAATTGAGCATCCTCATATTTGATGTTCTTTTGAGAGGACTTTGATCGCGAAGGAATGGAGTTGCCAGCTGCGTGTAGTCATATATGACTACACCTGTGCAGAGGGAGATTGGAACTGAAACTCCGTAAGCGGTGATTCGCATCGCACTGAGATTACGCTTATACGAGCCCGTGCCGCATGGCGTATGCGGCTGCTTCAGTTCTGTTTGAACTATCGGTTTTGCCAAGGATGTTCGCTACGTGACTTGCCGTTGTGCTCAACGTAACCACGAGTTCGTCGGAAATTTGCTGATTCGAGCGACCTGAAGCGATTAGCCGGAGGACATCGACTTCTCTATTAGTTAGGCCGTCGGGGCGTGTCGGACGAGTCGCACCCAGCGCCGCTGCTTTTTCTTGTAGGGCTATCAGCAGAGATTCGAGAGGGTGAGTACCGATATCGCGGGCGTGATTGAGTCCTAGTATCAGAACTTCTTTGGCTCTCTCTAGATCTGACGTTGATTTTTCAGTCCGCTTGCTAGAAGAAATTGTTTCGAGCAGCATTTCTGCGTAGCCGTGGCATGACCATGTTGCTTCCATTCGATAGCTAGGATCTGAACAAAAGACCAGAGCATCTTCAAAATGTGCAGCAGATTTGTCGAACATGCCAGCTGTTTTCGCCAGCGCACCAAGTATTCGATCTCCGGCCAAATAATATGTTGTGCCAGATATTGAATCTCGACCTCGACTAAGGTGCTTGTATTGCTCCGCAGCTTCAACCTTGTCACCGGTCAATATTGCGGACATGGATAGGGCGATGCGTGCGAATGTTTCGATCTCAGGAATCAACTTAGGCCGCGAAATGACCGATTTCACCACGTCTCCAGCTTTTACGGCGTCATCTGGTCGGTTTGTATTCCATGCAACAAGAGATAGAAACGATGCATTGCTAGCCCGTTGCCAAAGAGTTGGGGCGAATTGAGACTCTTCGTGTGCGTCATCGAACCGGCTATCTAAATCAGTAGTGTCTCCGCGGTGCCATCCTCCAAGACCCGCAAGTATCCGAATCACGGAATCGCCGGCATGATCCCGGTCTGCCAACTCTCCGAAGTAGCGAGTATTTTCCAGATTTCCACTGACTAGGGCGATTCGCAACTGTTCGAAAACTATGGCGGTTTCGAATCCGAACAATCTCTCTAGTTCGAGTATTTCTTCAATATTCCTGTTGGAATCTCCAGCATCGCCTTCCGTAATAAGTTGCGTGAGAACGGCTCGCCGGGCCTCTGCTTCCTCAACTGGTTGTTCGGTTTCTTGAGCGAGAACCGCGGCCCTGCGGCGAAGTTCGACTGCACCTTCGGCATCGCCGTCTCGACCTCCATTGGCTGCTAGACCTAGCAGCACTCGAGTTTCCAGGTGTTTATTTCCAGATTCGACTGCAATTGCCAACGCTCGATCGAGCGCACTGGCTGCGCCGTCGTGATCCATTTCCTCAAATCGAAGTGCTTGCGCTTGTTGCACCAGTAGGTAGCCAGCATCTTCTGAGTTTGGCTCAACCATTTCTAGAGCGCGTAAGAATACTTCTGCTGTGCTGTGAAGCCAGATTGGGCGATAGCCGCGAGCTCGTTGGATCAGCGATACGGCGGATTCATGATCTTCAAAATCATCGTAGATTTTGAAAGCGCTTGCTACGTGGTTCCAACCTCTCTGAAGGTCGGGATAGCTGAACGTAAGCAATTCTCCTCGTCCGAGAAGTGAAAGTATGTCTGCCCGTTGAAAGTCTGGAGAGCGATCGCCCAATGCTTCCAGAGCTTGTTCGCAATAGGCACGAGCTTCGGCCCATGCGTTCAAATGAGCGGCGTGCACGGCGGCCAGTTGTGCATAGTTTGCGATCTTATTTGCGCTAACCACTCCCTCAGTGCAGTGATGCAACATTTCGGTGGCGTGTTCGCTCAGGTTTTCCGGGTACAACTGCTCCATAGAATCGACGACTCGTGCATGGAGCCGGACTCGCCGGCCTGTGGTGAGTTCTTCTACCAGTGTTTGCTGAAATAGCGCGTGAGTGAATTCGTAGCGATTTCTTTGGCCGGGAACTTCGCGAACGGTAGCTGCTGCGACTGCCTCTTCAAGCAGAGTCAATTCGTCCTTGTCGGAGTCTTCGCTTTTCAACATCGAAAGCAGTGTGAAGTCGAACTCTCTACCGATTACAGCAGCGGTTTGGAGCATTTCATTGCAATCGTCCGAAAGCTTGTTCAGCCGAATTCCAATTGCTTCTCGCACGCCTTCTGGGATTCTGAATTTCATCGCATTGAAGTTCCCGCCTCGTTCTGCTGACTCCTTTGCCATATCGCGAGCTACTTCGCTGACGAAAAACGGATTGCCTTCGGTGCGCTTGTGAATTTCTGTTGTTTGGTTGGAAGAAATTGAGATATTCCCAATCTCTTGAACCATACGGCCTACTTCATCGAGTTCTAGCCCGCGCAAGACTATTCGCTGAAACTCGGTAACACGAGCAATTTTCGCCAATGAGTCTGAAAGCGGATGCCGACGCCCTAGCTCGGTGTCGCGGTAGCCGCCAACGAGAAGCATTTGTTTGGAAGATATTTCGCGTGCGACGTATTCGAAAAGATCGAGAGTTGATTGATCGGCCCAGTGGAGATCATCTAGCGCAATGATCAGCGGTTTGTGTTCTGTGACTTCGCTGAGAAAAGTGGCAATAGAATCGAAAAGGCGAAATCGAGCTTGGCCGGGGTCTACTTCTGGAAGCGGTGTGATGTTCGGAAATCGATTGGTAATTTCGGGAGCGATCTCAACTATCACCGCGGCTCGGGGTTCGAGTGCTTTTAGCACCGCGTCAGAGGGATCGTTCAGTAGCGATCGGATGACTTGCGTCCATGGCCAGTACGGTGGGGTCGTACCACCTTCGTAGCAGGCTCCGAGGGCTGTTATTGCTCCTCGTTCGGTCGATGTGGATATTAGTTCTTGCGTTAGGCGGGTTTTGCCGATGCCGGGCTCGCCGACGAGCATGACGAGTTCGCCGTTGCCGCTGATGGCAGTATCAAGCGCTGTGACGAGTTTGGCTAATTCGTGGTTGCGCCCCACGAGATTGTTCACGCCAGTCCCAACAGTCGATGTCATTGATCAAGGCCCCCAACTCAGATCGTCATACGGCGGGCATGATACGGGAAGTGGATGCTCGGTGTTGGTTCCCGAAGTGATGGCGGCTGATTCTGCTGCAAGAGGAAAATATCCACGGACGCGAAAAACCGCATCGTTCTCAATTACAAAATAATTTGAGAGAACGAATGCGGTTTTTTTTTGAGAGCCTCGAATTCACGAAGCGCTCGGCAAACGAAGCGGGAACCGAACTAGTCGGTGATTCCGCGATCGGCCAGGTACTTCACAGCATCCTGAACGGTCTTGATACCTTCGGCATCTTCGTCTGAGATTTCGAGAGGCTGGTCGTCAGACCCAAATTCCTCTTCGATTGCCATGATCAACTCGACCACGTCGAGGGAGTCGGCGTTTAGGTCTTCGGTGAAAGATGATTCTGCTGAAACATCTGAGGCGTCAACACTGAGCTTGTCGGCCGCAATATCGCGGACTCGATCCAACACACTGGCCATTTACTTCAACCCCCGGGAGGTCATGCGGAACGGCCGTCCCGCTCGAACTAATAAATATTCTAATTACGTCGGCCATTAAGAATGGTCGAACGGCAACCTATGCTAGCAGAGCCCCAAGCACTCCGTTCACGAATTTTGGCGAAGTGTCGGATCCGAATAGTCGGGCCATCTCTATCGCTTCGTTCGCTACAACGTTCTGTGGGGCTGCATCTTCCATCTCCAATTCGGCCATTGCCACTCGTAAAACGTTACGTTCTACGAGGGGCATTTGATCGGATGGGTATTGAGACGCTATCTTGGCGATGCGTGAATCGAGCTGAATTCGCTGTTCTTCACACACACGCACTAACCGGGTTGCAAAATCTGTGTCGTCGTCGCTCAACTCTCGCTCTGCGGCGAGGCGGCGTACGACGGCGGTGGCGGGATGGCCAGCGGAATCGGATTCGTAGAGAGCCTGCACTACTGCGGCTCGGGAGCCGGTGCGACCTCCGCTTATAGGCGGGTCGTTTTCACCAACCATATCGCCATCGACTAGTTCGTCGAGGCGGTCGGGCTCTTGTGGGTTGAATTTTGATTTAGCTGCAGACACGTTTAGTTGGCCCTAGAGGTTTTTTCTTACTTGGTAGGGAGACTTGTAAACGAATTGAAAGCTGAGTACTAACTTACGAGTTGCTTGCGTATGCAAGAACGGATGCGAAGTCGCCAATGTTGGTGACAGACGCTGATCGGTCGATTCGCTTTACCATTCCGGAAAGGATTCGTCCGTGGCCGATTTCGTAGAAGTTAGTAATTCCGTCGTTCACCATGAACTTGACGGTGTTGTTCCACTGCACACAAGAAGTTAGCTGTAATCGCAGTTCTTCTTTTACTTCGTCGGCAGTACCGAGCGATTTTGCAGTTACGTTACCTACCAGCGGAACCAGTGGGTCGTGGAACGTGAGTGAATCAATCATTGCGTTCAAGCCGTTCTGAGCTGGGCTCATCAGACCTGAGTGGAAAGCACCGCTAACCTGCAGCGGGATTGCCTTCTTGGCACCACGGGCGCTTGCAATATCGATTGCCATTGCGAGGCTGTGGTGATCACCGGCGAGAATAATCTGCTGCTCGGTGTTGATAGTCGACATCTGTGCGCCAGACTCTCGACAAATCTCTTCGGCTGTAACTTCATCGAGACCGATGAGAGCAGCCATTCCGCCTGGTCGCTCGTCACAAGCACCCTGCATGAGCCGGCCTCGTTCGAGAACGAGTTTTACGGCATCGGAAATACTTAGTACACCGGCAACTGCCAAGGCAGAGTATTCACCTAGTGAATGGCCGGCGGTAGCGTTTGGAACCTGAAGAACGCCAGTGGCTTCTTCCATAGCTCGCCAAGTAGCAACCGAAGTTGCCATGATGGCGGGCTGAGTGTTCTCAGTTTGTCGCAGTTCGTCGTCAGGGCCTTCGAACATCATTGTCGAAAGCTTGCGACCCAGAGTGTCGTCAATTTCGTCGAACACTTCGCGTGCAGCGATGGAGTTCAAGTAAAGATCCTTACCCATGCCGACGGCTTGTGAGCCCTGGCCTGGGAAGAGGAATGCAATTTTTTCAGCTGTCTGGGTGGTCATGTTTCAACGACTCTCCTGCTAATGCAGAACTTGCTTACTTACGAATCAGAATCGGAAGATGCAGCGATTGGCTGTACCTGTTCGAGAAGGTTCACCTGAGGCCAGTTACCTGGCATCGTGCGGCCTTTGTGGTTTCCACATTCCGGGCAAGCAATGTGCGGCTGGATTCGTTCCTGCCGTGAACATGGGCAAACTGAAGACGACGGCAACTTAATGGCGTTGTGGGCGTTTCGGTTGCCCTTGCGGGCACGGGTATGTTTTTTCTTGGGGAGTGGAGGCATATCTATATATCAGGGCGTTAGCCCGCTCAATCTGCGGATTCTGCGCCTTTTCCAATAAGTCCTGCAAGACCCGCCCAACGCGGATCTACATCAATTTTGGCGCACGAACAGTTAACTATATTGCGATTTGTGGTGCAAATGGGGCAAATTCCAAGGCAATCTTCCTTGCAAAGTATGGCAATTGGTAATGCGCTGAGAAGGGCCTGCCCTAAACCGAGGCTTATATCTAAGAAATTTTGTTCATCAATAACAAGCGCCGGATCGTATGAATAGTCCTCTTCATCGGGTCGGGAAGCGGTGCTGCTTACCAGACTGGCGTTTGTCGGAGAGAACTCCTCTTCCATCGTAACGTTCACGTTTACTGTGGCTGGTTCTAGGCATCTGCCACACGAATCGTGCGTAACTGCTTCAAAATCAGCGCTCACAAGCACAGTCGCGTCGGTTCTCATCAATCGGATTGAACCGTTGATCTCAGATAACGTTCGACCGTCTATGACGATTGTTTCGTTTTCTATCTCGTGCCGCTCGCTATCACCGAGACTCCCGGTGAGCAGGCTCGCAACGTTGTAGATCATTTAGTTCAAAATCTCTCGATCAGGACCGAAATTGATGTGTACGCAAAGCCTTTATTTGAACTGCCACTGGTGGTTTGAACTATGTTCTTGCCGCCGGTGCTGAGCTTGTTGCTGTTGCGGGTTTATTCCGCTTGGCTGCTCAGAGTTGTTCTTATAAGGACGCGTACACAGCAATCTACTGTAAGCATCGAGTATCTACGTGAGCAAGTGTTTACGTTGGAGGTGCGAGGAGTGCGGTTGGTGTGGGGTTTTATCGCAACGGGTATCGACCAATGTTGCTGTCATTCTGAACTTGATTCAGAATATCGCCAGTTGGAAATGATAGATGGCGCATGATCTGGGCGGGATATGCGCGATACTGCCCGTATGACTACGAATCCCGGCAGGCGCTTAGAACTGGAAAAGCGTAGCGACACGTTCAAGAAATCAGAACGTGCCAAGCGAAACAGAGGCACAGTCGAACCGGGAGTATTCGCAGGTCGTAAGCGTGAAGGGTTTGAAGGAGTTTCACCGCGCAGGCGACTGCACACAGGCTCAAAGCAACGGAGGTTGTTTACTTGAACATCTTCCTAATCGTGCTATCAACAATCGAGTACGGAGCGATTCTTATATTGACGCGGCTTTTATTGAAGAGTCGATCAGATAGAACCCAACTCCAAAAAGAATTATCGCAATTACAACAACCGCAACAAAAGGAGTAGTCGAGTCATCTGATTCTTGTTTGGAAATTTCGACCGCACCACCTCCGGATGCAATGCCAGCACCAACCAACATCATCCCAATCGAATATTGACTATCTACTGACCCTAAAGCCCCAGAGATTAACCCCGCGGCAGCGACAACCAATCCGACCACAATTCCACCGACAAAAATCATAAAGATGTACTACTCAATGGTTCATATTTTTCTTACGGAAGTAATGAGCAATCATTCCCGCTATTCCGGCAATTATTGATACGCGAGCAACATCGCCTAGATAGTTGACTAGACGATCTTCTAAAGGAGTGAGAGCACCGATAGCTGAATGGATCGAAACTGCTACGGAAGTAATGAATCCCGGTTCATCTTCAACAGTAAATTTTTCAGCGTTGATAACCATCACTGCGGTCAGTAAAACAATAATCCCACCAAAGAACATCCATACCGTGAGGTACTCAATGAAGGTTGTATGTCGGTCGATGAATGCCAGCATTACGCCAGAGCCTAAATGACCTCACCACCCGAAAGCAAACGGAACCCGTTGTGAGCAAGGGGAGTGCGGTTGGTGTGGGGTGGCGGATTGTTCCCGTTGATCTCTCGCCCCAGCCATAGACCCACGCAGCGATTCCTCTATCCGGTACCCTACTTGACGAACCCTCTTTCGAACCCCGTGTAATGCATCGCACCGCCAAATCACTACTTTTATTTACGATCATCTACAACATCGCCGAAGGCGTTGTGGCGGTCTGGGCTGGCATAGCAGCAGGTAGTATTTCGCTGGTCGCTTTTGGGGCCGATAGTTATCTGGAAGTTGCGGTCGCTTCTCTCGTTTACTGGCGACTCGCGGTTAAGCACGGCGATGATGATTCGGGCGAGTTCGAAGAGCGAATAGAAAAGTTCATCGGCTGGACATTTCTCGTGCTCGCAGCAGCCGTTGTGTTCCAGTCGGTGGTCGGATTCTCCAACCGCAGCGGCGCCGAAGAATCGGTCCCCGGTTTCGTGCTGGCGATTGTTTCTGTCACGCTCATGCCAGCGATTGCGCTCTGGAAGCTGAGACTCGCTGCCGAAATGGACATTCGTTCACTTGCCGCCGAAGCAAAAGAAACACTAGCCTGCTCGTACCTTTCGGTAACGCTGCTGATCGGGCTTTCGTTCAACGCATTGCTCGGCTGGTGGTGGCTCGATCCTCTCACCGCTCTGCTACTTGTGCCGTGGCTAATTCGAGAAGGTCTAGAAGGCGTTCGTGAAGACGATGACGATGATGAGGAGGAGTCGGTGAAGCTATGCTCCTGTCGTGCGTGTCTGTTCGGTCTCCGAAGGTGCCGGTCGAACTGTCGTCTCGCCTAAAGCGATCTCACGTTGACGTTGGCACTTGAGCCAGCCAGCTCTAGACACATCCCGCCCTGTCCACCGAAACTAATCACGTAGAAAGAACGCAGCAACCGGCCTGCGTCTGGCCCGCACTGATTGAAACTAACGAGGACAACCCCCTGATATATCAAGGCTTAGTCATATTCGACGTAGATGGGACTCTTATTCGGGAGAGGACGGTTTGCGAGGTGATTGCTTCACGGATCAATCGGGTCGAGCGGATGGATTGGCTTGAGAAGCATGCTGGTACGCCTAGTACTTCGGTTGATTTGCCTCCTAATCAGTCGGTGATCGACGCTCGTGAGGAGATGGTCGATTGGTACATCGAGGCGGGTCGTGAGGCGGTTGATTCGTTCTTGCCATTTGTGACTTGGGCGGAAGGTGCCCACACCGGCGTGAAGTCGCTTATCGACAACGGCTTTTTGGTCGCTATCGCTTCTTTGACCTGGAGTTTTGGTGTGGAGCGGATTGCTGCCGATCTCGGTATCACCGAACTAACAGCAACACATCTCGATTGGGATTCCAAGCAGATCGATCACATATTTGCCGAAGATAAAGCAACGTTTCTTCAGAAAATGGTTGCCAAGTACGAAATTTCACGTGATCGAGTGTGGGCTGTAGGTGATTCAGGCGGCGACATTCCGATGCTCAAAGCTGCAGGGCATGGCGTCTTCGTCGGCGATTCCGATCCACAAATCTCCGGGGTTGTTCATCTTCCCGCAGCCGGGATCGATGCGGTTGCGAAGCTGGTTTTGAGGGCGACTGACTGAGCGTTGTACTTCGGAGTGGCTCAGCTTTGCTCGTTTGACCCTGAAAATGAATTCAGGGTGACATTCGAACGTGATCGCCGTGGTCGACGGACTAGTGCTCAAATAACTTCCGCCCTCCATCTTCCTAAAACAACAGGTATGCTCTGCGGGAATATTTCCCGACTATGAGAATACTGCCTGATGTCCAATTCCAGCTCTCAAGCGCAATTAGCGTTGCCAACTACTATCGATGAGATGACGCCGGAATGGCTGTCGATGGTGCTTCCGGGTGCTGCGGTGGTCGGTGTTAGTGCCGAGCGAATTGGCGAGATGGACGGTTTTAACGGCGTTCTCGCACGCCTGACCCTCACTTACGAAATTCCGAATTCAGCACTGCCAGCAACTCTTATTGCAAAGATTCCCGATAAAGAACCTGAGCAACGAGCTTCGCAAGCGGAAGTGTTCGATATTGAGGTCGGTTACTACAGGTCGTTTGCGGAGAACTCTGGTGCAGCTGGTTCGGTTCACCCACACTGCTATTTTTCCGCTGCCGAACCCGACAATCACGACTACGTTCTGCTTCTCGAAGACCTTTCGGACGGTCGAATGAGTACGTTCTTCGAATTTACTTCAGTGCCCGACGCCGAACGAATCGTCGATACGCTGGCCCAACTACACGCACCACGTTGGAACAGTCCGGAGTTGGAGACTTTCGACTGGGCGGTCGATGGTCGAGATTCAAGCGTGTGGCACGATAGGCAAGTTGCTTACGTAGCCTCGTGGGATAAATTTTGCGATTCGTGGGGCGATCTGGTCGACCCAGGTGTCCGCGAAATAGCTGAGGCATTCGGTCCGAAGATCACGGAAGTGATGACGGTGCCTGAAGACGCAGCAATAACGCTGACTCACGGCGATACGCACCCCGGAAATCTTTTCCTGTTCGACGATGCTCCCAAGCCCGGGGTTCGGGTCATCGATTGGCAACGCACAGCCGTTCAGCAGGGCGTTTGGGACGTTTCGAACTTCTTTATTTTTAGTCTCAAGCCCGAAGAACGTAGGCAAGCGGAGATGAGGCTGCTTGAACGGTATATGGCGGGACTTCAGGCGGCTGGTATCGACGACTACGGGATGGAAGATCTTGTAAAAGATTATCGACGTGCGTTGCTGTATCCGATCATACGCATGGTGCCTATGGGTTCGAAGTTCTCTCCCGATATTCCGGGTGCGAGAGATGCTGCGCGGAAGATATTTCCTAAGCTGATGGCTCTTGAAGACTGGAACTGCGGCGAACTGTTCTAGCTAGCGTCTGCCAAGTGCCGGTCGGCTACACCAAAATCTGGATCAATACAGCCGCAACCATCGATGCCCCGAACGCTGCGCCTACGTATATCGCTTGTCGGGGAGTTGCTGCTTTTCGCGCTACTTGTGGAGTCCAAACCGCTACGTAAGCGACGATTGGCAGGAACCAGAGATTCATCTCGCCGTAGCCGAACGTAAGGAATACGAGCGCTATTAGACCGATTGCGAATTCCCAAGCACGTCGATTCGACATCGGAACCACGCCATCGCCAGATGCTGCAGCAGGTTGAGCTTGGGCGAACTTCCACATCAGCGCTAATTTAGCGATTCCAACTACGACTATCAGCCCTAAAACGATAAATATCCACGGTGTCATCGCTCTACTCCTTTGTTGAAGGATGTGCCGGGTTCAGGTGCGTATACCGGCATATTATTATCTTCCGGCCGGGTCAGGCGATCGGGCTGGTGAGGGATTGATGGAATAATCTGTGTTCGATTACGCTAGGTTTTCTGACTAGGTCGAACGAGTAGAGGGTGGGAATATGCCAGTCGATCCGAAAATTCTCAAGAAAAATACTGAGCAGCTTGAACGGCTTGAGCGGCTGGTTTCATCGAGTCCTAACTACGAAACTGATCTCCACGATGGCTGGACGGCCGCGGTGGCTTTTGCGCACATGGGGTTTTGGGATCGTCGGCAGGCTGAGTTGCTTCGCGATTGGAGTGTTGGCGATCCGCTTCCTGAATCGGCTACCGACGATCAGCTGAATCCGGTTCTTGAGCGTTACTGGCAGCAGTTGACGCCGGAAGTGACGGGGCAGATGGCGGTGTATGCTGCCCGCGAAGTGAACGAGATTATCGAATCGTTATCTGACGAACAGGTAGAAGCGTTGCTTTCGATGGGTAAGGAATTCATGTTGGCTCGCGGGAATCACCGTGAGGAGCATATCGACCAGATCGAGCGGGAACTTTAGTTAGCGGTTAGCTGAGCAGAGGGGGGCTGAGTGGTGGAAGTGTTCGGTATTGCGCTCGGCGTGATCATCATCACGATCCTGCGTTTGGCAGTTCCGTTTACGATATTTCGCTGGCCGCTGTGGGGCGGAATTGCGTCAGCTGTTCTCGACTCTGTCGACATCATCATCATCTACCTGATGGATCTTGGTGATTTCAAGAATTATCACGGCACCGACAAAATTCTCGATACCTATTTCCTTGTGTTCATGGCGGTTTATTCGTGGAAGCGCTGGAAGGGACTTGAACAGAGGATTTCGTTGGCGTTGTTCGGCTGGCGCATGATTGGGTTCGTACTGTTCGAAATAACCGGTACGCGCTGGCTACTCCTCGTCTTTCCGAATCTGTTCCTGTGGTGGTGGGTGTTTGTAGCTTGGCGAAATAAGTTCAAACCGGCTTGGGAAGTTACCAACCGACGTGCGGGAATTATTCTTGCTGTGATGATAGGTCCGAAGCTACTTCAGGAAACGATTCTTCATATTTGGCAGCTTCACCCGGTGACGATCATGCAGGATTTCTTCACCGATATTTGGAATGGTTTGGTTGGGTGACGGTCATTAGGTCTTGTGGAGATTCAGGCCAATCGTTGTGAGACGATACGGTTTTACCCAGTTGGAATGGTCTAAGGGAGAGAGATTGATCAAACTTACGATTCTTGCGGCACTGTTTTTACTAGTGGTCGCTTGCGGTAGTGATACGGCTGTCGATAGCGGTGGTGCGCCTGCTGCATCTGACGATACGAACGATTTCGGCTTCGACGTTTCGATTACTGCGCGGGCTGAAGCGGTATTCACTATTGATGATGTGAAATCGACTGGATGGAAATCTTCCAAAGAATTTCCTGCCGATGAGCTAGAGGGTGTTTCGGCAGTGTGGTTCGGGTTCTTCCAGCAGAAGAATCTTGAGGTATGGATTTACGACACGCACAAAGAAGCGGTTGGGCTGGGTACTGGCCCGGCTGAAGAAATAGTGGCAGCCACTCGTGGCGTGAGCGGTGGTGGTGCGGGTCCTTATATGAAGCAGACGACTCACTTTGGGGCGTATGGGGTGGTCGGTAATTTGATTGTTCTCTGCGAGGTTGAAGTGGCTGTGTGCGAGAGTTTTGCCGACGCACTGCCGTAGTTTCGCTAAACTTGATATCAATCTGAAAAATACCCGGAGAACTAAGCGAAAACATGAAAAAGAGTAAGAAGCAGATGTCGAGCCAGGCGCGGTTTGTGTTTGGCGCGGGTATCGGCATTGCGATATCAGTGGCTCTTTTCAACGATGTTGATGAAGCACCAGTGAAATTTTTACTGATGGCTGCGTTCGCTGCGATTATGGGCTACGCACAGGTGATCGCTGGGCGCGACACGGCGGGCGCTCGCAAGTTCACTAAATTTGCGATGGTTGGTGGTGTTATTGCCTTGGCGGCTGGGATAGTCGCTTTCCTCGTTGTCAGCTAGGCACAACATATCGTTTAGGCCGATTGCGCCTGAGGACGTGCCTAATCTCGTTCGATGGCAGGGTGAGGTTGGAGTTGCGGTGTGGTGGGGCGAGCAGGATAAATACCAAGACGAAATTACCGCCAAGTGGGTTCGTAGAACTGGCGGTGCTGGCGACGATTACGACAGGAATACCAGTCGATACATCATCGTCGTAGATGGCAACGATATTGGTCACATTCAGAGTTACGAGCTGCGGCACTATCCTGAACATGCGGCCGAAGTCGATATTCCGAACTCCGGGGGGCTTGATCTATTCATCGGTGAGTCCGAGTGGCGAGATCGCGGGATTGGCACACTCGTAGTTCGTAAATTTGTCGATGACGTAGTGTTCACCTTGCCGGGTATTGAGACTTGCATTATCGATCCCGATCCTGCGAACAAGCGGGCAATTCGTAGTTATGAGAAGGCTGGATTCGTTCACGTGAAATCCTACTATTCGGAAACAAACCACGAGAATTGCTATTTGATGCGCCAAGAACGAGGGCAACGATAGAGTGTTGCTATGACCACGATTAAGCTTCCTATTGACCACCCCAAGCGACTTCTGAAATTCAGAGGAAGTGGTCGATTGTGGGAGAAGCAGATCGAGCAGCGCCAAAAGGTGATCGATCGGATCCGATACGAAGACGGTCGATGGGTGTGGGTGGGTCAGACGAAATCGGCTAAGGGCCAAAAATATCCGCAGCTGAGTTTGGGTGTCGGAAAAGGAATGCGATATCTTGCCAACGCTCGTCACATCGTGTTTTATCTGGCGAACGGTTGGGTCGATTCGAAGGCTCAGCAGTATCGGGTTCGAGATGGCGATCCGATGAACGTGCATCCGGGTAATCTGGTGCCGGTGCCGCCGATTGCTCGTACTCGTGCAGAGAGTTCGATGTGGGGCGTAAAAGAGCTTCGGGAGTTTTTCGGGTGAAGTGGTGTTGGCGTAGACGGCGAATCGAGCTGGCTGGCGATATACGCGACTCCACCCCAGATCCCTCGGCTCCGATGACTTCGCTCGGGAAATCGAATGGTTCCGAGTTGCTGGGGTGATGTGAGGGTCAGCGCGTGGACGTTAGCTGATTTGCTCTAGAGATAGGCGGTTGCCTTCGGGATCACGGAGTTTGGCTGACTTTACGCCGGGGGCTACTTCGTAGATTGGTTCAACGTCGAACCCTTTTTTTTTAGATCGAATGTAGCGAATTCGAGATCGTCGACCTTGATCGAGAGAATTACCGATCCGCTTGTGCGAACTTCGCCGCCGCCGTGAATGGCGAGCTGACAGCTACCTGAATTGAGAGTAACCCATGATTCTTTTGAGAGATCGGTCGCTGATTCGGGATAAGTGATTTCGAAACCGAGAGCGTCGCGATAAAACTTGGCGAGTCGGTTTACGTTGTTTGCTACTAGGATGATTTGGTAGAGATCGGGCATTGGGTTTTGCTCCTGTCCGGACATGAATTCGACTGCTAGTAACGAATCTAAACGGAATATTGTGCTGTGTCATGTACACGTTTTCACCTAAAACGAGTACGTTTGTCACTTGAGCTAGAAGCTCTGTCCTTTTAATTACGCTGGGGCAGTGTTAACTTTTAGGCACGAGTTGAACCCGCTCTTTGCATCCTGACGGATCGAGATACTCATGGCGAGATGCCCATTCTGCGACATATCTGACAGTGAACAAGTTTTGATCGAAGGCGATCTATTGTTCTTCATGTCGACTGCCGATCCTGTTCTAGTCGAGAGCGGGATGATACTTCCGCGAGCACATCGAGAGACCGTTTTTGATCTAACGGAAGATGAATGGGCGGAATCGTTCACTTTTCTTGCCGAGGTGAAAAAGTATCTCGACGAGAAATACAGCCCGGATGGATACAACGTGGGATGGAACGTTGGGAGTTCGGGCGGCATGTCGATACCTCACTCTCACATGCACGTGATCCCTCGGTTCGACGATGAGCCATTGGCGGGCAAGGGAATTCGTAACCAGCTGAAGCAGCCTGAGAATCGGCGCCGGTCTGCAGGTGATTTTTCTCAATGAAGTCAAACTCGATAAATCTGACCGACAATCTTGAATTTCTTGGCGGTGTTGCTGATACTTCGGTGAATCTGATCTACATCGATCCGCCTTTCAACACGGGCGTGAAGCAGTCGATGACGAGCCTGAAAACTGTTCGCGACGATCAAGGAGATCGCACCGGGTTTGGCGGCAATCGATATCGCACTGAGAAAGGTGATAGCAAGTCGTACATGGATTCGTTCGACGATTACATGGGCTTTCTTGCGCCGCGAATTGAAGAGGCTCGCCGAGTGCTGGCTGATGATGGCTCGTTGTTCTTGCACGTCGACCAGCGAGAATCGCACTACTGCAAAATTTTGCTCGATCACGTGTTTGGTCGAGATTCGTTCATGAACGAGATCATCTGGTCGTACGACTACGGTGGCCGCTCAAAGCGGAAATGGCCAGCGAAGCACGACACTATTTTCTGGTATTCGGTTGATCCCAAGAATTACACGTTCAATGCCGATGCTATTGATCGAATTCCTTACATGGCGCCTTCGTTAGTCGGTAAGGAAAAGGCGGCACGAGGCAAGATTCCTACCGACGTTTGGTGGCAGACGATTGTGCCGACGAATGGCAAGGAACGAACGGGTTATCCGACGCAGAAGCCACTGGCGATTCTTGAACGAATCGTGAAGGTTCACTCGAACCCGGGCGAGCTTGTGATGGACTTCTTTGCGGGGTCGGGCACGACTGGTGTGGCTGCTGCGAAGAACGATCGGCAGTTTGTTCTTGTTGATGCGAATCTCGAAGCTGTTCAGGTTCAGGTGAAGCGGCTTGCTGAGTATGAGCCAGAGTGTGTTGGGTTTACGCCTGAGGCATTGACGGTTTAGCTGGTGAGGCGAGGGTGCTGCGACTGCGAATGAGGCTGTCGTATATATCACCCTCATCCCAACCTTCTCCCACTGGGAGAAGGGGTTACTTGTTCAGCTTGAAGTGCTTACGACCAAACGCGGTCGTGAGAGTCGATTTCAGACCAGTCGGAAGTATCGCCCCAAACTTCGTTAGGGTTGGCTTTGTGGCGTGGTGAGTTCCTGTTCAGGTGCTCTTCAATTGCTTCCTCGTTGAGCTCGATACCGAGTCCGGGAGCATCTGGCACGTGAACGTATCCGTTCTGAATCATCGGTCCGTCCTGACCAGCGATAGTCACGAGGTCGTTCCACCACGGGCTGTCGACCGAGTGCATTTCTAGTGCGATGAAGTTGTCTATCGACATTGCGCACTGGGCGTTTGCCATCGCCATTACAGGTGTACCTGCTTGGTGAAGCGCAACACCGATACCGGCGTCGCGCGCCATGTCGGCGATTCGTTTGGTTTCAAGAATTCCACCTGAAGAACCGAGGTCGGGGTGAGCGACTGAGATTGCTCGACCTTCGATTAGAGGAGCAAATCCTTCTTTGGCGAAGATGTCTTCACCTGTGCAAACCGGCGTGTCGACAGCTGCTTTGAGCTGCTGCCACTGGTCGACGAACTGCCATGGAATCATGTCTTCGTACCAGGCGAGTGTGTACTTATCGAGCGCCTTACCGATTCGGATAGCGCTTTCGAGGTTCATGTGACCGAAGTGGTCGGATGCCAGCGGAACTTCGTAGCCGATAGTGTCTCGAACTGTGGCAACGAATTCGCCCATCTTTTCGATACCGTAGTCGGTGACCTGAATTCCGGTGAACGGGTGCATCGTGTTCATCGAAGTTTTGATGAGGCTCTTGTTGACCACGCCACCTTCATATTCGGCTGCGATCCAGAGTCCGATGTCCATTTTCAGGAACTCGAATCCGTCGTCCATTCGACCCTGTAGCGCCTTGCCCATTTCCTCGGGATCGCGCTTGAATGGGGTGTCGGCGTAAACCTTGATTTCGTCGCGGTACTTACCGCCAGCGAACATGTAGGCAGGAACACCGAATGCCTTACCTGCGAGGTCGCAGAGAGCGATTTCGACACCACAGACACCACCTGCAAGTCGACCGTGTCCGCCGAACTGCTTGATCTTGGCGAATAGGCGGTCGATATCGCACGGGTTTTCGCCGATGAGTCGGCTCTTGAGCATTAGGGCGTAGTTGGCGGAAGCTCCGTCTCGAACTTCACCGATGCCGACGATACCTTGATTGGTTTCGATCTTGATCAGGGGCCAGCCGTAGCCGAAGCCGTCAGTACCTACGACCGCTACTTTGAGGTCGGTGATTCTGAGATCGGACGGGCTTGAGGACGTGCTTACTTTGTCTAGAACTTGATCGTTCGTCATACGTGTTGATTCCTTTCTGATGGAAGAATTTGATGTGCCTGAACGGCCGATATGTAAGGACGTCCGGGGTGGTTTGGCCCGCCTGTATCGCGGTAAATCAAAACCGGAGCGGCGTTAAGGGTATCGCCGGTGGCGGGCTTAGGAAACTACTTCGTGCGTGTTGATTTACAGTTCGCCGATGATCGCTCGGGATATGACGAGTCGCTGAATTTCTGAAGTGCCTTCGTAGATTTCCGTGACTCGCTGGTCGCGGTAGATTCGCTCGACAGCTGAAGGCTTGAAGTAGCCGACTCCGCCGTGGATTTGGAGCGCGCTGCTTGCGATTTTGCCTGCAGCTTCTGATGCGTAGAGTTTTGCCATCGCTGATTCTGTTCCGTGAGGCATGCCCTCGTCATAGAGAGCGGCGGCGCGGTAGGTGAGCAGGCGGGCGGCATCGAGCTCGACAGCCATATCGGCCATCATGAATTGAATAGCCTGACGGGTTGCGATTGGCTTGCCGAAAGTCACTCGCTGCTTCGAATACGATACTGCTGCATCGAGTGCGCCTTTGGCGAGTCCGAGGCATTGAGCAGCGATCATTATTCTGCTTGAGTCGAGGATTTTCAGAGCGAGCTTGTAGCCTTCGCCTTCTTCACCGAGTCTGTTTTCGACAGGGATTCGGCAGTTGTCGAATACGAGTTCCGCCGTTGCGCAACCCTTCATTCCCATCTTGCCGTGCTGCGGATTTATGGTGAACCCGGGTGTGCCTTTTTCGACAACGACAGCGGTTACGCCTTTGTGACCTGCCGACTTATCGTGATTCGTGAAAACTGAGAACACATCGGCTACAGCACCGTTTGTGCAGAACAGTTTTGAACCGTTTAGAACGTACTCATCGCCGTCTCGGGTTAGCGACGTTTCCAGTGCTAACGCGTCGGATCCGGTGCCGGGTTCGGTGAGGGCAAATGCGGCGATCTTCTCGCCGGATGCGAGCGACGGTAGCCAGCGTTGGCGTTGTTTGTCGTTACCGCCGTGATGAATCGTTTGCGAGCCGAGCGAAACATGGGTGATCAGAACCGTGCTGGTCGATCCGCAAGCAGCCCCGACTTCTTCAAGCACCACCATGAAGTCCTTGTACTCGCCACCAGACCCCCCGAATTCTTCTGGAATGGTCATTCCTGTGAGGCCTAATTCTGCTAAGCCCCGGAATTGATCGATTGGGAACTCTTCTTTTTCGTCGACTTCATCTGCTCGGGGGGCGAGATTATCGGCTGCGAATTCCCGAACGGTGGTTGCCAACATTGTTTGCTGTTCGTTGTAGAACGGCTGCATCTTTGAGAGTCCTCGAATGGTGATAGGAACGTTGCTGCCAACAGGGTAGCGGCTGGCAGTTGAAATTTATGAGGTAACGATACACGGCTGACGGTTTCTTTTTATCGTCGGGTGGCTATCGGGTTATCGCCATCTGCACTTCTTGATAGAAAGGGGGTAAGGGTAGACTTTGCAACTGAATTCGCCCATGAAACGTGATGGGTGAACTCGTGATGAGATCGGAATTGTTTTGCGAATACTTGGTATTGATCCCGGGCTTACTAGCACCGGCTACGGAATAATCGACATTGTGGGTCGTGACTTCAAAGCTGTTGAAGGTGGGGTTGTTCGAACAAAATCGGATCAGCCGATGGCTGAGCGTTTGTATTCGATCTACTCAGTGATTCGCGATGTGATCGCAGAGTTTAAGCCTGATGAAGTAGCCGTTGAAGATCTTCACGCTAGATTCGCTAAGACTGCTCTGCTGTTGGGTCACGCTAGAGGTGTGGCTGTCATGGCGGCTGGTGAAGCCAAGTTGCCGGTGATCGACTATCAACCGACTCGTGCGAAGAATCTTGTTACTGGGTCGGGTAGAGCCGATAAAGAGCAGATGAAGCAGGCGATTGCGATGCATCTTGGTACGCCCGATGCGGCTAAGAACGAACACGTTGCGGACGCATTTTCGATTGCGATTGCACATGCGGTGATGATCGGTAGCTCGGCGGTCGCAGCAATCGACGCGGCGAAGTAGACTCCATCAATCATGATCAGTTACATCACAGGAAAAATCCGAAGTCTTACTCGTGAACCGGGTCGGGCGATAATTATCGCTGGCGGAGTTGGCTATGAAATTAGCTTGCCGACGTACGTTTATCAATCACTGGCTAACGACGGAATCCAAGAGGGTTCAGACGTTGAGTTGGAGATTTATTACCACGTGACAGATCGCCAGCCGAAGCCAATGTTGGTTGGTTTCAGGCATCCGAGTGAGAAGCAATTTTTCGAACAACTGATTCAGGTCGAAGGAATCGGACCGGCTAAGGCTGCTGCCGCGCTGGTGTTCCCCGTTTCGACTATTGCTTCGGCGATTGAGAACGAGGATTTGGGATCGCTTCAACGGCTTCCTGGGATTGGAAGTCGTGCGGCTCAGAAAATCGTTGCGACGCTTCGTGGCAAGGTGGCGGCGACTGCTTTGTTGCAGGACGCAGGAATTTCTGAGCAGGGGCAGACGGTTGCACCGGCTTCGGACGCTCGATCAGAAGCTATTGAAGCTCTGATTACGTTGGGCTATCGCCCGACCGAGGCGCAGGATAAAGTCGACGATGTAATTCGTCGGACGCCTGAAGCGGCTGACGATTTGCAGGATCTGATGCGAGAAGTATTCAAGGCACAGGTTTCGACGCAGGATTAATTGTGGCGTTTCGAGCGTGTTCTTGAACAGGATTTCAACGGAGAAGATGAGTGGCTTCTGGGCCAGATGAAAACGGACGCGAGCGGATTGTTCAGGCGAGCACTCCGGCGGATGACGCCGAGAAGCTAGCTGGCGATCAGGCGCTGGAAGAGCGTGCTCAGGAGGCGACTTCTCAGACTGAAAACGCTACAGATACTTTTGCGAAAGATCTGCGCCCACGTCGTTTCCAGGAGTACGTGGGCCAACGGGCGGTAGTCGATAGCATCTCGATTGCGGTGCTGGCTGCTAAGAAGCGTGGCGATACTTTGGATCATGCTTTGTTTCATGGCCCTCCGGGGCTCGGCAAAACGACGATTTCTCAGATCATTGCTCGTGAGTTGGATTCTCAGCTGATTCACACTTCTGGTCCCGCTTTAGAAAGACCTGCCGACGTTGTTGGCTTATTGTCTAATCTCAAAGTAGGCGACGTTTTATTTATCGACGAGATTCATCGTTTGTCGCACGCTGTTGAAGAGTATTTGTATTCAGCGATGGAAGACTTTCGAGTCGACTTCATGACAGGTTCGGGTGCGTTTGCGAAGAGCATTAATTTGCCTTTGCAGCCGTTTACGCTGATCGGATCGACTACTCGAGCTGGGATGCTCAGTGCGCCACTTCGTGAGCGTTTTGGACTTGCCTATCATCTTGATTTTTATTCGACTGGAGAGTTGGCGCAGGTCGTGACTAGGTCGGCTGGAATTCTCGAAGTAGATATCGATGCCGATGGTGCTTTGGAGATTGCTCGGCGTTCACGTGGCACACCACGAATTTCGAACCGGTTGCTAAGGCGTGTTCGCGACTTTGCTGAGGTGCGCGAGGTTGGCACGATCGATAAGACTGTTGCTTCCGAGGCACTTGAAATTGAGGGTGTTGACTCGCTCGGGTTAGATCGACTTGATCGTTTGTATTTGACGACGTTGTCGAAGAACTATCAGGGTGGTCCAGCCGGAATTCAGGCATTGGCGGCGACGATCAACGAGGATCAGCAGACGCTGGAAGATGTTGTAGAACCGTTCTTGCTGAAGATCGGCTTCATCGTGCGAACGCCGCAGGGTAGGCGAACTACTCCTGAAGGGTTTGAGCACATCGGCTTGCCGCCGCGTCTGGATGGCCCGACAGGGCAGGGCACGCTGCTTTAGAGCATCTCATCTCTTCCCAACGAGCCTTCACGCCGTACGGTGTCACCGTCGCACTCCCCGCACCACCGAAGGTCCCTCCGCTCCGCTTCGCTGCGGTCGGGACTTCGGAATTGGCGATTGGCTGGTTGTTGACTACAGCTCGATCCGACGATCGAACTCTAAGTAGAAGTACCGTCGGCTGCTTGAGTTGCCTGGGCGATTAGCTCGTCTGGAATGTCATCGAAGGATGCGTAGTTCATCGAGTAGAGGCGTGAGTACAGTCCGCCGAGTTTCATCAACTCGTCGTGGTTACCCTGTTCGATGATTTCGCCGTCCTGAAGAACGATGATCCTATCGGCACCCCGAATCGTTGCGAGTCGGTGCGCGATGACCATTCCCGTGCGACCTTCCATAAGACGTGCCAACGCCTGTTGGATCAGCATTTCTGTGTACGAGTCGATGCTGGCAGTTGCTTCGTCGAGCACAAGAATCTTGGCATCTGCCACGATGGCTCGTGCGAACGAGAGTAGCTGTCGCTGTCCTAGTGAAAGGTTTCCACCGCGCTGTTCAAGCTCGGTTTCATAGCCCTCAGGCAGCTTCATGATGAACTCGTGCGCACCTACTGCCTGAGCAGCGGCAACAACGTCTTCACGAGTTGCGTCTTCCTTGTTGTAGATGATGTTTTCAAAAATAGTTCCCGAGAATAGGAACGGTTCTTGAAGCACCATCGAAACGTGCTTACCGAGCGAATCTTGCGTTACGTCTCTGACATCGTGTCCGCCGACTTTCACTGAGCCTTCCCAGATGTCGTAGAAGCGGTGAACGAGAGCGGTTGTGGAGGTCTTTCCAGAACCGGTTGGACCAACAAGGGCGACAGTTTCGCCAGGCTTCACTTCGAAGTTTATGTTCTTGAGAATCGGCTGGTTTGGTAGGTAGCCGAACGTGACATCTTCGAACGAGATCGATCCGTCGATTTCTTCTGGATCGATAGCGTCGGGCTTGTCTTTGATATCGACAGGTACGTCGATTACTTCGAAGATTCGTTCTCCAGATGCCATAGCTCGTTGCAGCACGTTGTAGTGCATTGTGAGCGCTCGGATAGGGTCGAAGAATCGCTGTACGAATAGTACGAATGCGACCATTACTCCGACTTCGATTGTTCCACCGAGTACGAAGAATCCACCGACGATGACGATGATTGCCATCGCTGCGCCAGTGAGTGTGTCGACGATTGGCAGCATCATCACACCAAATTTTGATGCACGGTTTGCTGCGTTTAGGTTGTCGGTGGCTCGGATGTCGAATAGATCGAGGTTCACGTATTCGCGTGATAGGCCTTGAACGGCTCTGATGCCGTTGATGTTTTCGGCGAGAGCTCCACTGACGATCGACGATGTAACTCTAGCTCGAAGGAACGAGCGGCGAGCGTACGGTAGCCAGATTATTCGGATGATGAACAGCGTTGGAAGAACGGCGAGGGTCATTAGCCCAAGTCGCCAGTCTAGCCAGACCATTGCTCCGATAATTCCCACGAGTAGAACTAGGTCTCCGATTGCGAAGACTGCTGTCTGAAGGAATTCCTGAAGTGCGGCAACGTCTCCCTGTAGGCGAGACATTAATTTTCCGATTTCAGTCTTGTCCATGAACGACAGCGAGACTCGCTGGAGATGTTCGTACATCGCACGGCGCATATCGATCAGAATTCGTTCAGCGACTCGTCCAACGATTAATTCTTGTAGGTAGTTCGAGACGAAATTGAACCCGACGGCAACCAAAAAGATGATCACCATTCCGGTTAGTTTAGATTTGTCTTCAAAGCCCTCTTTTAGCGCATCGTCATAAACATCTTTGACGACAAGCGGGATAGCGATCGAAGATATGGTGAAGACCAGAACTGCTGAAATTGCGACCCAGAGCAGCATTTTGTAAGCGGCTACGTATTTGATAAATCGGCCGACTACTTGGCCGTTAAATGCTTCACCGAATACTTCTTCATCGAGGGTCGGTCCGAGACGAATCGAAGCCTTTGGTGGAATTTCGTGACTACGTTCGTGTGTGTCTCTGGTTGCCATTACGAAGCGCTCCCTTCGTCTTGGCTATTTCGACTATCTTCGTTGGGTCGAATCTGTAGTTCGTAGAGATCGTTGTAGTGGCCGCCTTGTGCGAGTAGCTCTTCGTGAGTTCCTCGTTCAACGATTTTTCCTGCTTCAATGAACAGGATTTCATCGGCATGCATCAACGAGCTGAGTCGGTGAGAAATGATGATTGTTCCACGGTCTTTAGTGAGATCGGTAAGAGCGGCACGAATTCGCTGTTCGGTTGCTGCGTCGATAGCTGCGGTCGAGTCGTCAAAGACGATCAATTGTGGCTTGAGCAGGATGGATCGGGCGATCGATAGTCGCTGGCGTTGTCCACCGGATAGCGAAACACCGCGTTCTCCGACCATCGTGTCGTATCCACCGGGGAGACGTTCGATGTAGTCACCGAGCTGAGCGTATTTCGATGCAAGTTCAACTCGGTCATCTGGCGCCCACGGGTCACCATAGGCAACGTTGTGTTCAACAGATGCTGTGAACAGGAACGTGTCCTGTTCAACTACTCCGACTGCTTTACGTAGCGAGTCGAGTGTTACGTCTCGTAGGTCTTGGCCATCGATAGTGATGTGGCCTTCGATTGGATCGTAGAACCTTGGTACAAGGTGGGCGATAGTAGATTTTCCGCTGCCGGGAGGGCCAACGATTCCGACGGTGTGGCCGGGTTCTGCCTTGAACGAAACTCCGTTAAGGGTGTGCTCGCCTTCGTAGCCGAAACTTACATTGTGAAATTCGAGAGTGCCTTGAGTGATTTCAAGCGGTTGTGCGTCGGGCTTATCTTGAATTGCGGGATCGATATCAAGAACTGCGAATAGTCGACCACCGGTTGCTGATCCCCGGGCGTAACCGTTGATCATCATTCCGATTTGTCGAACTGGCTGAAGCAAGATACTCATGAAGGCGAGGAACTGTGTGAGTTCACCAGCTGAAAGTTCACCTTCGATTACTTTGAGTCCGCCGACCCAGAGCACCGCGGCCATTGAAAGCATGAAAGCAACGCCCATGAGAGAGATGCTCGAAGCTCGAATTCCAACTTGAACGTTGGCAAGAGCTAATGTTTCGTTGGAAGCTTCGTCGAACTTATCCATCTCATGTTTTTGAGATGCAAATGCACGAACAACTCGGATACCTCCGAGGTTTTCGTCCATGACCTTAGTAAGGGCAGATAGGCGTTCTTGTAGGTCATACCAATTGGAACGCAGTTTGAGTCGAGCGGCTGTTGCGCGCCATGCCACAAATGGAACGAAGCTGAGGCTGATTAGCCCAAGAACAAGATCTTCGCTCAGCATCAGATACATACCAGTGCCGATGAGTACGACTAAGAAGACAGTTCTCAGAAGGGCTGTCTGGACGAACATCCTGACACCTTCGACATCGACGATTCCGCGTGTGATGAGGTCGCCGGTGTGTACGCCCGCGTGGTAGCTGAACGAAAGTCGTTGCAGCTTTTCGTAGTAGAGCATTCGGAGTTGGTACCCGATGTTCTGACCAATCGATTCACCCATGTAGTTCTGGACCATGGCTGCGAGTCCGCGACCTACAGATGAAATGAATAGCAATATTGCGATGGCTATAAGGGCAGATTTAGCGGGGTTGTCGCTACCGCCAAAAATATCGGTTGTTGAATCGACAGCCGATGCGGCCATGGTGTTTGCGATTACAAAACTTCCATCATCGAGTCCGTTCGCAGCATCAACTGCGCTGCCGATGAGGATTGGGAGGGCCAATTGGAATCCGGACGCCAAGAAAATAGCGATGAGCCCGAATACGAGTCGCCATCTGTATTGAAGCGACATGCGCGTTATGCGCATGAAGACTCCTACAGAACTTGCACCTTCGACAGGTCGTGATGACGTGCCTGCGGCTTTTCCTACTGGTGTAGTTTGGCTGGTAGCCGTGACGATTCCTCCATGTTTAATACATCAGCATGTAAGCATCGCGCAGGTTCGTGGCTTGTGCGTATGAATTACGTCACGGGTTTTTGTGAGTGTTTACCGAATAAAGAATCACGGTAAACTCGTCGAAGCTGTAACTGCTTGGGTAAGTGGTTACGGGCTATGCTCTGTACGAACGAATACGCGATCGTTTTATATCTATGACTCTTTCCGATCCAAATAACATACTTGCTGGCGCTTTCGCCGACCTTGATTCAGGAAATCTGAAATCAAGCCCGGATGAAGTTTCGGAGTCGAAAAGCGAGGTTCGTAACGAGTTTTCAGTGCGTCGGGCTTCGCTCGATGATTCGCTAATGCTTGAGAGCATTGAGCGGGAAGCATTTCCGGGTATGACACCGGTGACGCGCATTGAAAGAGATCTAACTCGACAGAACGGTCTTTATCTTGCCGCTATTCGGGGTTGGCACCTTGAGGAGCAGGAGCTTGGGCCTCGATTTGCTATCGCTACTAAGGCCGAAAAGGAAGACGAGAGCTTCACGGCGCGTATGAGGCGAAACGTCGATAGGTATGTGCTCGATCGAGTTAGCCGCCCAAAACTTTCAGCCGATTACATTGCCGGATTTGTGGGTTTGTGGTTTGTGCTGGATGAGGCGCACATCGTGATAATCGGGCTGCGGGAATCGGATCGTCGCAAAGGGATTGGTGAGCAGCTTCTTATAAGTGCTCTGGAGCAATCGATTGAAAATGATTCGCGGGTAATGACTCTCGAGGTTCGCGAATCGAACGCGGCTGCGATCGAGCTGTACCGTAAGTACGGATTTCAGAACGTTGGCCTACGCCGTAGGTACTATTCGGACAACGGCGAAAACGCTGTGATTATGACTACGCCACCGATTCAAAGCGACGATTATCAGAAGATGTTCACCGGGTTGATCGAACAGCATGCTGATAAGTGGGGTTGGGTTTCTCGCCCGGGGTTTGCTGCGCCTGAGGGCTGGGTAGAGGAAGTGCCTGAAGAGCCAGAGACTCCGACTGAAGACGGTGGTGATGCTGTCGAGGACGAGGTGAAATCGGCGGTCGACACGGATGTCGATACTGGCACCGATTCAGCAGATGAAGACGAGACGGAAGATTAGGCTCCGCTAACGGCGATGATGTAGACCAGTAGCAGTCCTGCAACGGCGATTGTGAGCTTTACAGCCCAAGACGTCCACTGCTTTTGAAATGCTTGGAAGTGCTCAACAGATCGCCATTTCTTCCCACGCCACGCTAGTTCGTTTCCTTTGGCTCCGAGGTAAAGGCTGGCGGTAATCATTACTACCAGCTGAATTGTTGGAGGCAGGAATGCCGCTCCGAACAATATTGCGGTGTACGGCACGCCAGAAAAAATGCCCCAGATCGCTGGCATGAGGAATGCTGCCCAATTCCACTTCTTAACGCCGTCGGGTATCTCACCGTCTCGTATGCCAGAGGTGTTATCGGTCGCATCGTCGGCTGAACCGAACGGATTTTGCTGGGAGATATCTAAATCGTGCTGCTGGCTTGCATCTTGATTTTTGACAGGGCCGCGTAGGTCAGCCGGTTCGTCGCTGGGACGATTTAATGGCGGCCTGTTGGCTGGGTTACCTGTTGGATTTAGATCAGGCCGGTATGTGCGTGGTCCAGCAGCTGACGGAATAGTGACTTCCGGTTGTGCTTGTGGTTGTGGGGTGATGCGCACTGCGTTGTGCATTTCCGATCCACAAACCCAGCAATAGGCAGCCCGGGTATTGTTCGCATTGCCACACTTTGGGCAGGAATTTAGTCCAAGCGGCGATACTGAATCTGTGTGGACTTCCACAAGTCGTTCGCCGCACCGGGTGCACGCGTAGCCGGTTTTATCGTTTTCGGTGCCGCAATGTGCACAGAAGTGATGATCGCCAGCGGTAGTTTGTTCGGTAGTTTCTGCCATACAGCTTTGATTTTAGAGGTGTTATCGAGCGGTGTCGCTACCGAACCTAGTTGGCACGTGCGTTCTGTGCAGAATTGTGTTGATCGTTACTCGAACTAAAGATTCGAAACATCGAGATCGAGAGAGTTCATCAGGTCGTCGAGTTCAGCTCGAGTGTCATCGCCAATTGGTGGACTAGGTGGTCGTACGTCGGCGGTGGTGATGAAGCCTCGTCGCTTCATGATCTCTTTTCGAATTGCGAGACTGATGCCTGCCGAGTTTTCGTAGCGAATGATAGGTATCCACTTATAGAAGAGTGCTCGCGCTCGTTCGATTTCGCCTTCAGAGATGTATTTGTGCATTGCGACCAGAACTTCAGGGTAGGCAAAACCGGTCATTGTTCCGATTGCTCCGCGCTGAAGCTCTTCGAAAAGGAATGCGCCGCCGAGTCCACCGAAAATTCCCATCGAGCCGTCAGTGGCGTCGAGAACACGGGTGATTTTTTGGGGAGTTGGTGGGTCTTCTAGCTTGAGATATTTCGCATCGGGAAGTTCAGCGTGAAGTTTGCCGATGAACGCAGGGTCAAGATGTACTCCGGTTACGTCGGGCAAATCTTGAACCACGATAGGAATTTCGGTCGTTTCCTGAGCCGCTGCGTAGTAGGCGTATGTAGCTGGCTGGTTTGGCTTTGCCATTTTTGCGGGAGCGATCATTACTGCGGTCGCACCTGCCGATTGGGCGTCACGGACTCTCGATACCAACGCACGACCGCTTTCAGCGCTTGCGCCTACGGTAACGGTTAGATCATCGCCGGCTGCGGCTACTACCGCGTCGATGATTGGTGCTCGCTCGGCGTCAGTTAGTCGGTGAGCTTCGCCCATGACTCCTAGCGTTACGACTCCGGTGCAGTTTGCCGATCGTGCTGCGCCTAGCAGCCTTTTGAATGAATCGATATCGACATCACCGTTGGCGTCGAACGGAGTCGGCAACATGAAATGAATTCCGTCTAGTTTTCGTTCATCTGCCAATTCGGATAACTCCTGAATGTCGTTGATTGCTAAGGGCTGGCTAATTGAAGCCATGCGTATGGTGACCAAGTTCTGCGGCGTTCGCAAGATGCGTTGATAGTAGTTTGGCATTGTGCGATACACCAATGTGAGCCAGATGAGTGCTAGAATCCCTGCTAATGACGAACACGTACGTAATGAACATTTGCTGTTGTACTGGCTGCTAAGCAGGGCCGGGCGCAATGACGCGTGATCGATTCAACCCTGCCTCCTTTTGAAACGGCAGGGTTTTTTTATTGAATTTTCGTACGGGAATAGTATTTGAGAGCGTATTCGCACTCAAAGGTGAAAGAGGATCTAAACGGTGACCACTGGAAGAGTTGATACGAAAGACTGGATTCCAAATCCAGACAACGCTCATGTGCTGAAGATTGATGGGCCTGAGATAGCTCATTTCGAGGATCAGGTGAAACTGTTCCAGGCGGGTGAGAAGGACGAGGTCGAGTTCCTTAGGTTCCGATTGCGTCAGGGTGTGTACGGTCAGCGTCAGCCTGATGCTCAGATGATTCGAGTCAAGCTGCCTTTCGGTGGCGTAACGGCCGATCAGATGGATGTTCTTGGTGAAGTGGCCGAAAAGTACGCTCCTCTTAAGAAGGGCCACATCACTACTCGAGAGAATGTGCAGTATCACCATGTTCCCCTTGCTGATTCGACCGATCTGCTGAGGGCGCTTGGCGATGCGGGAATGTCGACTCGTGAGGCTTGTGGAAACGTTGTTCGTAACGTAGTAGCTGCACCTTCAGCAGGTGTTGCTAAAGATGAAGCGTTCGATGTAACTCCTTACGCTGCGGCATACGCTCGGTACTTCTTACGACACCCAACTACGCAGAACATGCCTCGTAAATCGAAGGTTGCTTTCTCGGGTTCGGAAAAAGATGAAGCAATGGTGCTGATGCACGATGTTGGCATGATCGCTCGAATTCAGGATGGCAAGCGCGGTTTCAAGATTGTTGTCGGTGGTGGTCTTTCAACCAACGCAATGATGGCCAAGACGCTTCGAGAGTTCGTTCCTGCTGAAGATTTGATCAAGAACTGTGAAGCTGTGCTTCGTGTGTTCAATAATCAGGATGAAGAGCGAAAGAGCATTGCTAAGGCTCGAATCAAGTTCACGATTACCCGACTCGGTATCGACAAGTTTCGAGAGATGGTTGATGAAGAGCTTGCTGGCGATTGGGCGAACAAGGAAATTGATCTCGAATCGTTGATGTTTGTCGATGATGAAGAGGCTGATGCTCCTGCTGTGCCTTCTGATGCCACTCCTGAGCCTGCCGACGATGCTGCTTACGCTAACTGGAAGCGCACTAACGTTGAGGCTCAGCGACAGGATGGCTTCAACCTTGTCTACATTCGTGTAGAGCGTGGTGATGTTTACGCTAACCAGTGGTCGCAGCTTGGAGATATAGCTCGTAAGTTTGCTGGAGGTCGTGCTCGACTCGATCAGCAGCAGAACTTGGTTTACCGCTGGGTTCGCGACGAGTCGTTGTTCGACATGTATCAGGCTCTTGGGGCAATTGGTTTCAGCGCGGCGGGT
This sequence comes from Chloroflexota bacterium, assembly GCA_018650845.1. Taxonomy (GTDB): domain Bacteria; phylum Chloroflexota; class Dehalococcoidia; order Lucifugimonadales; family Lucifugimonadaceae; genus Lucifugimonas. The sequence goes on from JABIFF010000016.1 coordinate 179,296, forward strand.
CGAGAGACCATTCGTGACGTTGTTACCTGCCCGGGTACCGATTCTTGCAAGCTGGGTATTACTTCTTCAATGGGCTTGAACAAGGCTCTTGGCGAGACTCTCGACGGCATGGGCGATCTCGACCCGCTGGTTGAGAAGATGCACATTAAGGCGAGTGGTTGCCCGAACTCTTGTGGTCAGCACCACATCGCTAGCATCGGTTTCCACGGTGCTGTTGTGAAGGGGCCTGGCGGACAGGTTCCGGCTTACGAGCTGTTCCTCGGTGGACGATCGAACGAAGCCGGTGGCACGAAGATTGGTGAACGAGTGAAGGCTCGTATTCCAGCCAAGCGTGCGCCTGAAGCGTTGAAGGCTGTTCTCGATACCTATCTTGCTGAGCGCAATGATGGTGAAGAGTTCGCTGACTTTATAGATCGATTCGGTGTTGCTAAGTTCGAAGAGGAATTTGGCAAGCTGAAGGCAGAGCTTGGTCCTTTGGATCGAGACAATATTCAGACTTACATGGACTGGGGTAAGACCGTGGTCTACAAGCTGGAACGTGGTGAGGGTGAGTGCGCAGTTTAGTTAGCATTCATCTAGCTCTCTTGCGATAGCGAAATAAAAAACGGGCGACTGCAATTCTGCGGTCGCCCGTTTGGTTTAACGGAGTCGGGTGTGAGGTTGGGCTGTACAGATATTTCGTACTGTCCCGAGATTCTGAATCGAGTTCAGAATGACGGGAGGGCTTCAGTGTTTTTACATGTCCTGAGCGGCAGTCGAGGGATCTGGGCTGGTGGGGCAGATGTGGCACGTTCAGATGAGTGCGGGAGAGGTCGCTGAAGCTGAATGACGCTTCATATGGGGGGGAGAAAGATCCTGAAATGAATTCAGGATGACGAGGAGTGCTGTCGTTACTTTTTATCGTCGTCGTCGGGTGAGCCGAAGTCGATTATTTTTCCTTGGTCGCGCCGGGAAGGCTTTTCTTCGATTCTTCGTCCACGCCAGTATTTAACTTCAGGTTCGCTGGCTTTAGTTTTTTCGGAAGAACGTCCTCGTCCGAACATGCCGGAACCAGAGCTACCGGTACGTGGTGAGCCCTTACGGAACCAGAGCATGTAACCAATGACTAGCAACGCCACACCGAGGATTGCGAGTGGCAGCGTTGCTGCTGGAAGAAATGCTGCGACTGCAATGAGTAACAGGCCGCCGATAATCAGATTCCCGGGATTGAATCTGATGGTTTTTTTTGGCTTGGAACGCTTAGTTTTGGCAACGGTGGTAGAGAACGGCTCGAATGCTCGATGCTTTCCTGCTGGACGCTCTCGATCGTTTGATGGACCGGCATCTTCTTTGGCTTTTTCGAGTATTTCGTCTATTTCACGTTCGAATTTTGACATGTCTGGCATTAGTGAATACTACCTAGTAGATGGAGCTCGCGTTGTTATACTCGAATTTCAATTACTGCAATCTTCGCGCAGTACCACCCAAAACTGTTCAATTTACGAAGAAATATGCCAGACATCGAATACGATAATTTTCTAAAGATCACTCTCTTTAAGCTTAGTTCTGAATTTCGGCGTTTGGACGCTGACGAGCGTTCGAAAGCTAAGCAAGAGTTTGCTGGTCTGATCGCTGACAACTCATCTGACGACGAAATACGCACCTACAGTACCGTTGGCACACGGGCCGATGCTGAACTGATGTTGGTCCAGGATTCTGCTTCGGTCGATACGTTCCATAAACTCTCGAAGGCTATTAACCACTCGGTGCTTGGTAGCTATCTTGAGCAGTCGTATTCGTACTTGTCTATCAGGCGCAAGAGCCGGTACAAGCACGGCGGTGGCGCTCCGAAGCTAAAGGAAGATTACAAGTACATGGTTATCTATCCGATGACCAAGACTCGACCGTGGTACGAGAAGTCGATGAAGGAACGTCAGGAGATGATGAACGATCATTTCCGTGTGGGTAAGGATTACCCAATGGTGAAGATCAACACGTCTTATGCGTTTGGTCTCGACGATACCGAGTTCGTACTTAGTTTTGAGATGGATGATCCGTCGGATTTCACGTCATTGGTTATGGACTTGCGTGAGGTTCCAGCGGCTCAGTACACGATGACTGAGATTCCGATTTTCACGACGATCAAGATGCCAATAGCCGAAGCACTGGATGCGATGGCTTAGGGTAGGGCGTGTCATTCTGAACTTGATTCAGAATCGTGGGCAAAGGTACGAATCTAGTGGATTTATCCGAGGTTCGGGCGAGTGGTTGTCGATTCTCGCTGTTCACGCTGATTCTGAATCGAGTTCAGAATGACAATGGCGATTTGTGCTGATGTTTCACCCTGCTGTAGATCCCTCGACTCCGAGGGCTCCGCTCGGGAAATCGGAAATTGGTTATTCGGCGCAAAAGGCTCGAATGTGAGATAACAAAAAAAGCCCCAGCGAATTTGCTGGGGCTTTTTTATTCGTAAATCTACGAGTTAGGAGGCGTTTGCGCCTGGCTCCGAGGAGTCGTAATCGTAGTCGTAGTTCAGCTTGATGAACTCGTTCTGATCTGCTGGAACCTGATCTTCAGGGAAGATGGCGTTCACTGGGCATACTGGTTCGCAGGCTGCACAGTCGATACATTCATCTGGGCTGATGAAAAGCTGGTTGTCGCCAGGCTTAGAGTAAATACAGTCGACCGGACATACGTCCACGCACGCACCGTCCATTACGTCGACACAATCCTTGGCGATGATGTAGGTCATCCGATGAGGCTCCTGAGAATGTTGCGACCAGTTCCTGTTTGGTCGACTTTATGGCAAATCCACGGCAGATTATACGTTTCCGCAATCCGTCGTAAATAGGCTGGCACTACCGTCTTTGTGAGGAAATGCCAGCCGAGATTACAAACTAAAGAATTGAAGGGCGATTAGTGTCCGCCGCAGGCGCATCCACCGCCGCCGCCGCCACCACAGCCGCCGCCGCCTCCACCACCGCAACCACCACCACCACAGCCGCAGCCGGATGAGAAGTTGGGGTTAGAGATTACGAAGCCTGAGCGTTCGAATCCTTCAACATAATCGATGCTCGAACCTTCGAGCATTGGGGCGCTTTCGTCATCGACTAGTGCCTTGACGGTTCCCTCTACGATTGTGTCGGATTCAGAAGGTGTCTCTTCCAGCCCGAATACATATTCGATGCCACCGTGTTCGTCGGTTGCAACAGCGATACGAAGGTACTGGCCTTCAGCATCCTGTTCTTTTAGGACTTCCAGCAGCTTAGTTGTTGCTGCCTCAGTGAATTCTACAACGGTCGTTGAACTGACCATTTGGTACTCCAGATTGCCTTACGTAAGGTGGTAATGAGTTCTATTAACTACTTTACGCGCATTTTCGGTAAAAAGTACAGGCGTCGAATATGAGGATTGCAGAGGTGGAATGTCACATTAATGACCCATCCTGTTTGCCCCAGAAAGCGAATTTCGGCGGTATAATTCCTCTAAGTGGTTGCATTTCGACATGCTTTTGACTGCCGATTGCGGTGCCGCTTGGGAATGAATTATTTCTTTTCCGAAATCACTCTACTCGAACGCTCACGCGTTCTAAATTGTAGACCCATGAACCTCATTAGGAAAATTGGATAAAGCCCGAATGGATGAACTCGATCGTAAGATAATTAGCCTTCTTGAACGTGACGGGCGGGCATCAAATGCTCGAATTGCTCGTGATGTTGGTGTTAGTGAAGGCACAGTTCGCAGACGTTTGAAGCGTTTGATCAACGAACAGATCATCAATGTTATTGCGCTTCCGGACCCTCGAAAGCTGGGATACAACTCAGAAGCTCTCATCGGTGTGCAGGTCGACCCTGACAAAGTCGATGAAGTCGCTTCAAAAATGGCGAACCTCGAACACACTCGCTGGGTGACAGTTACCACTGGTACGTACGATGTATTCGCGTGGGCAACACTGCCAAACGCTGAATCGCTCGGTCGATTCCTTCGGGATGAAGTCGGTGCTATCGATGGTGTACGACGCACTGAGACCTTCGTAAACCTTCAGGTTATGAAGCGAGAATTCGGTATCCCTGCGTAAGCAGCTATTGTTGAATGTGTGATGACGAGGCACTTTTTGAGAAGTGCCTCGTTTTAGTTAACTGGTTAATTAACACTTCAACGGTGGTCAGGAAATATAATCAGTTGCCAACGTTGTGTTTGTGTTCGTAATTGCACGCTTCTACGTGCACACTGATATCAACTGATTTCCAGTTATGAATTAGCGAGGTCATGCCTGACCTTATGGAGAGAACGATGCAGCAAACTGCTGTTACGGCTCGAAGATCTGAAACTTTTTCCCTGCTGGGACCTGCTGAGCCCTCACTTCTCGAACGGCTAGTGCCTGCTGCGAACGCTTGGCACAAATCGGCAGCTGTAGTAATTGGCATCCTGCTGGTTTCTCTTCTCGCACAGGCTCGATTCTTTCTGCCTGATAATCCTGTACCGATCACTCTTCAAGGATTCGGCGTGCTCATGCTCGGTGGCGTGCTCGGCTGGCGTTTGGGACTTGTCTCAGCGTTCGGGTACTACCTAATCGGTATGGCTGGACTTCCGGTTTTTGCCAAGGGTGGTGAAGGCTGGGATTACGTTATTCATGGTGTGACGGGCGGTTACTTGCTCGGATTTATTTTGAGTGCCGGTGTGATTGGTTTCCTTTCGCAGCGCGGTTGGAATCGTGGTCGAAGTCTTTGGCCAATGATGATCGGCTCGCTTTTGATTTACGCTCCCGCAATGATCTGGTTGAGTGTGTTCGATTTCTCATGGCCTGCTGAAGGCAAGCTTCTTTCACAGGGCCTGTACCCATTCCTACCCGGTGACATTCTGAAACTTATGGCTGCGGCTGCAGTAACTGGCGGTTTGTGGCGACTTGCCGATAGCAAGCGGTAACCCCGCTTTCTCCCCCCATTTATAGCTTTAGATCGCGCAAGTGATCACATTCTTTTAACTGAACGAACAGGATTATTACTGTGTACAAGGACACGAACTGTGGAGAGCCACGCGACACTTCAGTCGGTGAGCAGATTACCGTTGCTGGTTGGGTAAACCGACGGCGCGACCACGGGAACCTGATTTTTATTGATCTGCGAGACCGAAGCGGTTTGCTGCAGATTGTTTTCAACCCTGAGTATGGCGAGACGGCTCATGATCTGGCTCAGAGTCTGAGATCTGAGTGGGTTGTGCAGGTCACGGGTAAGGTCGTAGCTCGACTTCCCGGTGCTGAAAACCCAGAACTGCCAACAGGTGCAGTCGAGCTTTCTGTGACCGATCTCGTGATTCTTAACCGTTCGATCACTCCACCGTTTGAAGTTTCAGACGATGTTGAAGTTGATGCCAACACTCGGTTGAAATACCGATTTATGGACTTACGTCGACCTCGAATGCAGGAAATATTGAAGCTTCGTCACAAGGTTACTCACATCATGTGGGACCATCTGACTGAAGAGGGTTTCACTCAGGTTGAAACCCCAATCCTAATTAAGAGCACGCCTGAGGGAGCACGAGACTACGTCGTGCCAAGTCGTGTTCATCCGGGCGATTTCTATGCATTGCCGCAGTCGCCTCAGCAGTTGAAGCAGCTTCTGATGGTTTCTGGTGTGGAGCGTTATTTTCAGATCGCACGTTGCTTCCGTGACGAAGATTTGCGTGCTGACCGCCAACCTGAGCACACACAGCTCGACTTCGAAATGTCGTTCGTCCATCAGGACGATGTTATGAAGGTGGTCGAAGATCTGTACACCCGCATCGTTAAAGAGGCGGCTCCAGATACAACAGCGAACGGGCCGTTTGTACGGCTGACCTATGCTGAAGCGATGGAGCGATTCGGAACTGATAAGCCTGACCTGCGTTTCGGAATGGAATTAACGACTATTACCGAAACGGCAGCGACTTCGGACGCACGAGTGTTCCAAGCTGTGGCTTCTTCGGGCGGATCGATTCGTGGATTTGTAGCTCCGGGTTGTGGAAGCTACGGTCGACGACAGACCGATGATCTGACGGAATTCGCAAAGTCGAGCGGTGCGCAGGGTTTGGTGTTTATCGCACTCGACGAAAGCGCTCCTTCTATCGATGCGCTGGAAGACGAACACATCAAGTCGCCATTGAAGAAATTCTTATCGTTGGACGTCATCAAGAAGATGGCGACCGAGATGGGGGCTGCTCCAGGCGACTTGATGTTGATTGTTGCTGGTACCGACAAGCTGGTGAACACGGTTTTGGCGAACCTGCGTAACGAGATGGCCAAGCGGCTCGATATGCTCGACCCGAAGCGGCTCATCTTCTCGTGGGTGTACGACTTCCCGCTGTTCGATTGGGATGAAGAGCTTCAGAAATACGAACCTGCTCACCACGTGTTCTCGTCGCCTAAGGCTGAGCACATGGAATACCTCGATACCGATCCCGGCAAGGTGATTGGTACGTTGTGGGATTTGGTGTGTAACGGTTCTGAAATGGGTTCGGGAAGTATCCGAATTCACGATAAGGATCTTCAGACCAAATTGTTCAACATCATTGGTTACACCGAGGATCAGATCAGCGACCGGTTCGGCCAGCTGTTGACCGCATTCACCTATGGCGCACCGCCGCATGGTGGCATGGGGCTGGGTCTTGATCGCTTCGTTGCGATGCTTGCCGGTGAAGAGGCTATTCGAGAGGTTATTGCGTTCCCTAAGACGCAATCGGCATTCGACCCGCTGTTCGAGGCACCGTCGCGAATCGAAGACCAGCAGCTTGAAGATTTGCACATCCGTGTAGTGATGCCTAAAAGTTAGTACCACGCATACGTGTAGAGCCTCTGAAATTTTAGGGGCCAGAAAACGCGACCCTGAGTTACAATTGATGGCAGTAGAGGAGCGCCTTGGGGCGCTCCTTATCGTGCACGGAACCCTACAAGGGGCACGGGTGCGATCTAATCTAGCTAATTGATTGTTTCGGAGAACGCGTTGAAATTTACTCGCGACGACGGTGAAGACCGTCAGGCTATTCTTCACATTGAAGTAGAAGATGATCGTGTGGAGAAGCATCTCCAGCGAGCGCACCAGAAGGTTGCTGCGCGTATTAACATCCCCGGATTCCGCAAGGGCAAGGCCCCTCGGAATATCGTTGAGCAGTTTGTAGGTCGAGACTACTTGCTCGAAGAGGCGATGGAATCACTGGTTCCTGAGGCAGTTGGTGTTGCAATTGAAGAGTCGGACATTCCTTCGACTCACACACCACCGCGTGTGAACGTTACTGAGCGTGACCCGATCGTAAAGATCGATGCGACAGTGGCACTTCCACCCGTAGCCACACTTGGTGACTACAAGAAACTTAAGTTCGACGACGAACTTGAAGTGGTGACTGAAGATCAGATCGAAGAGCAGATAACCCAGATTCAGGAATCTCAGGCAACCTGGGAACCTGTGAAGCGGGCTGCGAAGCTCGGCGATATGTTGGTTATTACTTCTAAGGGTCTTGTCGAGGGCAAAGAGTTCGCAAATGTTGATGGCGGCGAGTTCCTCGCTGAAGCCGGAAGCATGAACCCTGTTCCTGGCTTCTCTGAACAGCTGAAGGGTATGAAAGAGGGCGGTTCGAAGGAATTCGATATCGAGATCCCTGCCGACTACCCGAACGAAGAGTTCGCTGGTAAAACTGCGAATTTCAACGTGGAAGTTGCGGAAGTGAAGAAGAAGGAACTGCCAAAACTGACAGACGCATTGGCAGCTTCACTAGGTGAAGATTTCAAGACAGTCGCGGAATTACGGACTCGAATTAGCGATAATCTCGAAGCGCAAGCCACTGATGGTTTGCGAAGATCGTTAGAAGAAAAGATTGTTGATGCGTTGGTTGAAGGGGCTGAATTCGAAGTCTCACCAATGATCATCGAACACGAGGCAGAACACGTATTAGAAGATCAACAGCGACAGCTGGCTCAGTACAACATCGATTTCGAGCAGTACATGCAGGGAATCGGTAAGTCGACTGAGGATATTGTTGCTGAGGCGAAGGATTCGGCTGAGCTACGACTCAAGCGCATGCTTGTGATCGATACTCTGGCTGAGGATACCGGTGCTTCGGTAACTGACGATGAAGTTGCTGCTGAGATTGCTCTGATGCAGGAGACACCTCAGTACCAAAATGAAAACCTAGATACTGACGAGGCACGTGATGCGGTTCAGAGGATTCTGCGCCGACGCACCGCTATCGATCAGGTTATTGATGTAACTCACAAGCCAAAGGCTGCTAAGGCCAAGGCTAAGAAATCTACAACAGCTAAGAAAAAACCTGCTGCCAAGGCGAAAGCCAAGCCAGCAGCTAAGAAAAAACCGGCCAGCTCTGCGAAAGCCAAAAGCTCGAGCAAAGCCGCCAAGAGCGAAAAGTAACCTCTGGGGGCAAATGAATATGACATCAGGACTAATCACACCAAACGACTTCGGATCAGGTACTTCTCCTCAAGGCAAGAACAGCCCAATGCTGAACTTGCCTGAGAGTGTCGTTCCTATGGTCATCGAGACGGGCGCCCGTGGCGAACGTGCTTACGACATCTACTCTTTGCTCCTTAAGGAACGCATCGTGTTCTTGGGAACGCCTATCAATGCTCAGGTGGCTAACCTGATCGTTGCTCAGTTGCTGTTCCTGGCTCGAGAAGATCCTGAAAAGGACATCAACCTGTACATCAACTCACCGGGTGGTGAGGTGTACTCAGGTATGGCCATCTACGACACGATGCAGTTCGTTCCTTGTGACGTTGCAACGTTCTCGGTTGGTCTTTGCGCAAGCATGGGTACTGTTCTGCTTACTGCAGGAGCTGCAGGCAAGCGTTACTCGATGCCGAACTCAACGATTCACATGCACCAGCCTTTGAGTGGTACTCAGGGTCAGGCATCGGATATTGAGATTCACGCTCGAGAGACTTTGCGTATTCAGGACCGACTGCGTCAGATCATCGCTGACCATACGGGTCAGTCTTATGAGCGCATCGCACGAGACTCTGACCGAGATTTCTGGTTGAATGCAGAGCAGGCAGCTGAGTATGGACTCATCGACGAAGTGCTCAAGCCTGAGTCTCAACCAGCTGAATAGAGCCTTTTAGGTCATTCAGATAATCGGTAAATTCGTAGCAAGTTAGGCATTCAACATATGACGACTGATCAGACAAACGGCGGTGGCGGCGACGGTACAACTACCGGAGAAGCCTATTCGTGTTCGTTCTGCGGGAAGCCTCAGGAAAGCGTTCGACGCTTGATCGCTGGGCCTTCGAAGATTTTCATCTGCAACGAATGTGTTGGCAGGTGTCAGCAGATCATTGCCGATGATCAGCCTATTGTGAAGCCTCACCAGAAGCCTACAACTCCTCGTGACATGTTCGAGATGCTCAATGAGTACGTCATCGGACAGGAACGTGCGAAGCGGGTTATCTCGGTTGGTGTATACAACCACTACAAGCGTATTTGGTTTGGTACTGAAGACCCCGATGTGGAGCTTCAGAAGACCAACGTGATGCTGGTTGGCCCTACGGGTTGTGGTAAGACTCACCTCGCTCAGACTCTTGCTCGAATTTTGGATGTTCCGTTCGCTATCACCGATGCTACTTCGCTTACTGAAGCTGGTTACGTTGGTGAGGACGTTGAGAACATTCTGCTGCGCCTGATTCAGGATGCAGAGTTCGATATTGCACGGGCTGAACAGGGCATTATCTACATCGACGAAATCGACAAGATCGCTCGAAAGTCGGCTAACCCATCGATTACCCGTGATGTATCGGGTGAGGGTGTGCAGCAGGCTTTGCTTAAGATTCTTGAAGGTGCTGTTGTGAACGTTCCGCCTCAAGGTGGACGAAAGCACCCGCACCAGGAATTCTTGCAGATCGATACATCGAACATCATGTTTATTCTTGGTGGCGCGTTTGATGGTCTCGGCGAGATCATTCAGGGTCGTCAGACCAAGGATGCTACATCGATCGGTTTCAATTCAACTGGCAAGCCTCGTGAAGAGGAATTGGCTGACTTTACTGCAGTTGAGCCGGGCGACTTGCTCCACTTCGGATTCATCCCAGAATTCATTGGTCGAGTTCCGTTGGTTGTGGGTCTTTCCGATCTCGACCACGATGAGCTGATTCAGGTTCTTACCGAGCCTAAGAATGCTCTGGTTCGTCAGTACGAGGCATTGTTCAAGATGGACGGTGTTGAGCTTGAGTTCGAAAAGGAAGCGCTAGATGCAACAGCGAAGCTCTCTCGTGAGCGCAGGGCTGGTGCACGTGGCTTGCGTTCGATCGTTGAAGAGCTTTTGGTTGATGTGATGTACGAGCTGCCTTCAATGGAAGGTGTTGCAAAGTGCATCATCAGCGAGGCGACAGTTCTCGATAATGCGTGGCCGCAGCTGTTCGATGAAGAAGGTAAGCGCATGGACGGTGACTTGCCTGAGACCAAGCACAGGATTGCTGCTTAGGTAGCTAGCTTGGTTTACATAGTGAATTAGAAAAGCCCCCGGCATTGCGCCGGGGGCTTTTTGTTTTGTGCCCGTTCGGTAGATGCAGCTCCTCGCAATGACAGTAGCCTGATGTTCAATGATGAAGGGAGCCGGTTCAGAGTGATCGTAGTTTTTGCATGCAAATGTGGGTTGTTATATGTTGACGCTGATCTTGGTGCGTAGCGATTGAGATTGGTAAGTTGGAGGCGACGATCATGCTCGGTGGTGGACCTCAGCCCGTAAATATTCCTGATGATCAGGGGAGTCGACCGCCTGTACGCGGTCCTGAAGATGAAGAAAGTCGCTGGCGACAAATTCGTAAGAAGATCTATCTTTGGGGTGGAATTACCCTTCTAGTAGTTCTGGCGATATTTTTCTTTATGTCGGCAGTTGGTAGCGGCCAGTACTCGTAAGGACTTTTATGACAGGTAGTGGCGAGCAACCCACTTCACTTCCTAAACATCAGCATTCTGAACCTCCGATTCGTGGTCCTGAAGACCCGCACGGTGATGGTCGAATGTTTATGGAGATCTTGATCAAGTGGGGTGCGATAGCGATTGTCGCGTTTTTCTTGATTCTTGCGTTTGGGATGATTCTCAATTGCGAGACCGAACCTAGTCAACGTCAGCAGCGCGCAACTGCGGAGGCCGCGGCAGAGACAAGAGAAGCGGTTAAGCAGCGAGTCAATCCTAGGGACTCTGATTAGCTAGCGCTTGTCTTGTCATTGCGAGAAGTCCGTTAGGACGACGTGGCAATCAGTCGGCTGTGTCGCCAATGATCATTCTGTGCCAGGACTTGCTTAGTCGATATCGATACGTTCGCTATTGGCTGTCTGCGATATTCCAAATTGCGTTGCGCTCGACGTTGATTGCCACGTCGTCGAACTCCTCGCAATGACAGCTATCGAGAGTTGGCGACTGCGGCTTCGACTTCGGCTGTGAGATCGGTTATTTCGCCTGAGCCAGCGGGGTCGATTCGACCCTGAGCTACAGCTTTGAGCGTTTCGATTAAGAGTGGGCGTTCTCGAAGTAGCCCTGCTTCACGGATTGCTTTGAAGAGGGGGAGGTCTTCGCCGGAGTCTTCTTTTAATTTTGTGCGATCGGCGTTAGAGACTTCGTTCCAATGTGGCGTGAAGTCTTCGCCCTTGACCGAGAATGTGGTCGTTGCCAGAACCGGGCCTTCGTCGACCTCTTCAGTCGATACATGAATCATTGCACCAGTCTCGTCGAGATCTTCGGTGATGACGTCCCAGACTGCTTGCTGCCACATGCCGATAGTTCCGCCGGGGAGGGCAGGGTGAAGATTCAGTGTGAGGTACTCAGAGCAGAGCAGCGGAGCAATGAGCATGTAACCCGCGTGTACGGCGATATCTGCGCTGTGTGGGCGGAGTAGCTCGATTGCTGCTTGATCGAATGCTTCTCTAAGCTCGGCCCAGGGCTTGTTGTCATGAGAACGTCTGAAATCTCTCGACGAAAGAGTTACCAACGGGATTCCGCGTGATTCGACGAGATTAAGAAATCGGTCGGTACGCTTTGTTTGGCCTTTGACTCTATTTACGAAAACAAATGCCAGTTCAGCGGCAAGATCGCCAGAGTCGATCGCTTTGAGTGCAGATTCGAGTAGCCCGTATGAGCCTTCGCCTCGGCCGGTGGTGAACCACCCGATCTTGAGCGGCTTTGCGCTGGCTGAGGAGGCATTTGAGGAAGCGGGCAAGGTCACTGGTTAGGCGTCCTCGTCGTCGGCGTCATCTTCAGAGTTGGGAACGAGATTCATCTGCTCGGCGAAATTTGCCTGAAGGCGTGTAATTTTTAGCTCTGATGAAGAGAGAATCTCGTTGCACTTGCTAGCCAGTTTCATGCCTGATTCGAAGAGCTTTGTAGCTTCATCGAGAGACAGGCCGCCGGTTTCGAGCTTGCGCACGACTTCTTCGAGTTCAGAGAATGAATTTTCGAAGGATTTGGCTGCGGGCTTTTTGGTAGATTCGGTCATGCTGGTTCCGTTGTGGATTTGATGAGAATTATTGTAGCTGCTGAGTGGTTCACTGAATAACTGGCTTACGTGATTGATTACGTTTTGGAGGCATCGTTGCTTGCGTCAACATCGTCGACGGTAGTTTCGACCGAGCCATCGGCAAATGTCACGCCTAGCTTGTCGCCGGTCGAGAACTGCGATGCACTGGTAGCTGCACTTCCGTCTGCGAGGCGAGTGATGGTGTAGCCACGCCCGAGTATCTTGGCTGGGCCGAGGGCGTTGAGAGATGCTTCGACTGTTTGCAGCCGGAGCTTGGAAGATTCGACCATGCGCTGGCCAGCGAGGCGTGCTCGAGCAAGTAGATCGTCGATTCGTTGTCGAGGTAGTGCGGTATCGGGAACTCGTAGGTTCATGCGATCAACGGCCATTTCGAATTGAGATCGTGAGTCTCGGACGTTGCGGCTTATGAGATCGTCGATTCGAGCTGCGAATCCCGCGACGTACCCGCCTAGGTCACGAACATCAGGCGCAACGATTTCTGCGGCTGCTGACGGTGTTGGTGCTCGTCGGTCGGCAACGTAGTCGGCGATGGTGGTATCGGTTTCGTGTCCGATGGCGCTGATGACCGGGACGTTGCTGGCAAATATTGCCCGAGCGACAATTTCTTCGTTGAACGACCAGAGGTCTTCGAGCGATCCTCCGCCTCGGGCGACGATAGCGACGTCGATATCGTCCATGGCGTTGAGAGCTTGGAACGCTTTTATGATTTCAGGTGCTGCTTTTTCGCCCTGTACCGATGTTGGAATGAGAACTACTTCAGCGAGTGGATATCGTCGAGTGAGGACGTTCAAAATATCTTGAATGACTGCCCCTGTTGGAGAAGTTATCACTGCGATTTTGGCTGGCATTTCAGGCAGCGGTCGTTTGCGGTCGAGTTCGAATAGTCCTTCGGCTTCGAGCCGCTTTCGCATCTCTTCGTAGGCTTGCTGAAGCGCGCCGACGCCATCGGGTTCTACTTGATCGACGTAGTACTGGAGATCACCACGGGCTGTGTAGATCGAAATTCTGCCGTGGCAGATTACTTGTGTGCCGTCGGCGAGGAATTGCCCGCCACGTCCTGATCGGAACATGACCGATCGGAGAACTGATTGTTCGTCTCTAAGAGCGAAGTAGTGATGGCCCGACGATGGGTTTCGGTATCCGGATACTTCGCCTACGACGGTTAGATCGGCTAGGCGTGGGTCGGATTCGAGGCTTGCCTTTAGATAGTCAGCAACGGCACTGACTGTGTAGGCCGTTTGCGGTGCTGAATCGTCTCGGTTGGAATCGTTGTATCCGGTCATCAGAGCATTTTTTCACACACGGGCTGTAGGTACTAGCGCGGGCGGCAGGATTCTGGGGTGAGTCTTGCTAAATATGACTTCCCGACCGTAGCAACGCGAAGTGGAGGGATCTCGGTGGCAAGAAGTTACTTGCTGGCAAGATTTCTCAACCCAAGTGTGTGGCTGAGGAGAAATTGTGGCGCTGGAGATCCCTCGGCTCCGAAGACTTCGCTCGGGAAGTCGGATGCTTCCTGATCACAAATTACGAGGCGGTGCTTACTTCTCGGCGCGGCCGGTGTAGGTACCGTCTGTGGAGTTGACTACTATGCGATCGCCGGTCGATACGAACAGCGGCACGTTGAGAGTTAGGCCGGTTGTAGTTGTCGCAGGCTTAGTGGCACCGCTCTGGGTGTCGCCCTTAAGCCCGACTTCAGTCTGGCCAATTTCGAGCGTTACCGAAGGTGCTACTTCGCAAGACAACGGTACGCCCTCGTACATCATCACTTGGAGAGTGTCGCCCTCAGCGATGTACTTGAGTGCGTCACCCAATACATCTTCGGTGATGGCGAACTGGTCGAACGTTTCGGTGTTCATGAAGTTGTACATATCGCCATCTGGGTAGAGGTACTGCACAGTTGGGGTGTCGACTTCTGCACGGGTGAGCTTCTGGTTACCAGCAAGCTTTCGCTCGTAGACGTTTCCAGATTTGACCTGGCGAACTTTGAGAGTGAGCGTTGGTGGAGCCTTTGGAGCCTGACGGTGTTGCCAGTCGAGGATCTGGTAGACCTCATCATCGAGGATGATGGTCATATTTCGACGAATTTCGCTTGAAGAGATTGTCATCGCAGTTCCTGAGTGTCCTTTGGGGCGAGCATGTTGGTCGAGTCGTGTATCAAATATACGGGATGATTCGGGATTAGAAAGACATTTTAGCCGCGTGACTCATAACGCGAGCTTTGTCGTTCTCTAGTACGACAACGTCTTCAATACGAACGCCACCCCAGCCGGGGATGTAGATTCCAGGTTCGATGGTGAAGGGCATGCCGTTTTCGAGCTTGCCTTTTGCGTTGGGTCCGACTCCAGGGTGTTCGTGAACTTCGAGTCCGAGACCGTGACCCAGGCTGTGCCCAAAATCGTTCTCATGGCCTGCTTCGGTAATGATCTTACGGGCGATAGCGTCGCATTCTTCACCGGTCATGCCAGCTTCCACCATGTCGATGGCGGCGAGTTGGGCGGTGTGCACGATGTCGTAGACGCGCTTTACTTCGTCGTCGGCTTTACCGAGTACGACCGTGCGGGTTAGATCGGAGCAGTAGCCCTGATAGCGAGCACCACAGTCGAAGACGATGGTCTGACCTTCGACCAGCTTGCTATCGCTAGTGGCGTGGTGAGGTCGTGCGGCGTTGGGTCCGATGGCGACAATCGTTTCGAACGAAATCGATTCGGCTCCCTGTTCACGCACGGCTTTTTCGAATATCCACGCTGCTTCTTTTTCAGTCATTCCGACAGCGAGTTGAGCTGCTGTTTCTTCGAATGCCTTATCGCCAATATCGATGGCTTTTTGGAGCAGCTCCAGTTCGCCAGCGTCTTTGTAGGCTCGAAGGTCGACACCGATACCTGAGGTAGGTTTTAGCTTGGGGGTGGCGTCGTTTTCTTTGAGCGCTTTTTTAAAACGTTCGAGAGTGGCGACTGTCATATCGTCGGATTCAAATCCGAGTGTTTTTATCTCGAATTCTTTTACGAGGTTAGCTAGCCAATCGGATTTTCCACCGATGCGGTCTACACGCCAGCCGGGCGCTTGCTGCTGTGCCATCTCGGTATAGCGGAAGTCGGTGCAGATTACCGCTTCGTTCTGGGTGACCAGTAGGTAGCCGGCGCTGCTGACGAAGCCTGAGACATATCGCCTGTTTTCACCGTTGCTGATGAAGATGGCGTCGAGTTCGTCTTTTGCAAGGCGTTCTCGAAGTTTCTGAACACGCGAAGGAAATCGGAAATCGCTCAATGCGAAATTTCTCCTGTAGTTATTGACTGACTAGCTGTTGACGACTGACGCGAGATGGTCGAGGGCGTAAATGTACCCTGATGGACCGAATCCTGCCATCTGGCCGATTGCCTTACCGGCGAAAACAGATTCCTGTCGGAATTTTTCACGGGCGTGGATGTTAGATAGGTGCACTTCGATGAAGGGCAATCCTGAATCGAGAAGGGCGTCGAGGATCGAGTATCCGACCTGAGTTAGAGCGCCGGCGTTGATGATGACACCCTTTGCTCCGGACGACGATTCCTGAATGAAATCTACTATCGAACCTTCATGGTTCGACTGGAAGAATTTTGTGCCGACTCCAAGTTCTGACGCCTTGGCTTCGATATCTTTCTGGATATCTGCCAACGTTTTTGTGCCGTAGAGCGACGCATCACGTTTGCCGAGATTGTTCAGATTAGGGCCGTTGATAACAAGAATCGTTGCTGGCAATGTTTGCTCCCGAAGTTCGGGTGTTTTTCTGGATTAGGAACGTTGAGGGCGTTCGACCCTCGTGATTGATGCGGTTAAGCGTACTACTTGGCGTCGGTAGATTGCTGCACGTTGGGTTCGTCTGAATCGCTGGAACCACTTGAACGCTTCGATTTACGTGCTCTCGGATGAGCGTTCAGATAGACCTTACGGGCCTGTTCGGCTGAGACGTGGGTGTAGATCTGGGTGGTTGCCGGACTGCTGTGGCCGAGTAGGTCTTGGACAACTCGTAGATCGGCGCCGCCATCGAGCAGGTGGGTGGCGAAGCTGTGCCTGAGCGAGTGGGTGTGGAAGTCGGGATCGAGACCAGCTGCTAGGGCGTATTTTTTTACGATGCGTTGAATGGATCGAGTCGAGAGCCGGCCGCCAGACTGATTCATCCAGATTGCAGAATCAGATCGTCGGGATGCGAACGTTGGTCGTACATCGTGAAGATATTTTTCTAACCAAGCGCCTGCTGTTGTACCGAATAGGGCAATTCTGGGTTTTGAGCCTTTACCGATGATTCTGGCTTCTTTGGTTTTTAGATCGACATCGGCTATATCCATAGCGTTTGCTTCGGATACGCGGAGTCCCGCACCGTAGAGCATTTCGAGAATTGCACGATCTCGGATACCGGCGTTGGTGGACGTGTTTGGTTCGTCTAGGAGGCGGTCGATCTCGTGGTTGGACGCTATCGCCGGGAGTTTCTTTTCTTTCTTGGGGCCGGTGACGAGGTCAATTTGGTCGAGTTCGAGATCGCTGTTTTGTCGCAGGAATCGAAAGAACGACTTGAGCGCAGAGAGTTTTCTAGAAACGCTGCTGCGGCTGTATTCGGCCGATATGAGCGATGCTAGGTAGCCTCTGAGCAGCAGCCGGTCTACGTTCTTGAGATTCGTGACAGTGCTCTCGTCGAGGAATTCGACGAGGGGGACGAGATCGTTGATGTAGTTCCGAACAGTGTGTTCGGATAACTGCTGCGTTGATGCGATGTGATCGGCGTAATCACGAATTAGAGACGGCAGGTCAGGGACGCTGGAACGAAGAAGAGCATCTTCCATTGCGGGCGACGGAAGTCGTTTGGCGGTGGTCATATTGATACCGCCAAACGGTGATTCATCGTTCGGTGAAGAAGGCGCGGAAGAAGATCGTAACCGAGCAGGTTAGGCCTTAGCTTTTGCTTTGGCCTTAGTCTTCTTGGCAGCTGCCTTTTTCTTAGGAGCTTTCTTGCGTGATGCGCGCTTGGCTTCAGCTTCTTCAGCTGCAGCGGCTGCGGCTTCGGGGTGCACAATTGAGCACTTCTCCATCGCAGTTTTCCAAGCGATCTCCCAGTTCTCTTTGACTTCACCTGTGGCGCGTTCGCCAGGGCGAGTTGAGATTGAGACACGGCATTCAGGGAATTTTCCGCACGACAAGAATTTGCCGTAGCGTCCGCTACGAATGACGAGAGGGTCTCCACCTTCGCACTTTTCATCGCTTTCCTGAACCAGCTTCTTACGATCGACTCGTTCTGCCTTTTCCATAGTTTCTTCGACCGATTTATCGAACGGTCCGAAGAACTCTTTCAGCATTTCAACCCAATCTTGATCACCCTCGGCAACGGAGTCGAGTTTCGCTTCCATTCCAGCGGTGAAGCCCATGTCCATGATGTTTGAGAAGTGCTCTGTGAGCAGATCTGAAACAGCGGAACCGAGCGGAGTTGGCTTGAATCGTGACTTTTCACGGTCGACGTACTGCCTTCGTTCGATTGTGCCAACAATCGATGCGTACGTGCTAGGTCGGCCAATTCCCTGTTCTTCCAAAAATCGAATCAGGTTGGCTTCTGTATATCGTGGTGGCGGCTGTGTGAACTTCTGATCGGCATTGACGGTCTGCTTCTTGAGATCGTCGCCTTCGTTCATGGCAGGCAGTTGTTTGCTGTCATCGTCTTCGGCATCTTCATCTTTGGTTTCGATGTAGAGCTTTCGGAAGCCATCAAATTTGATAACCGATCCAGTTGCACGAACGGTGTATTCATTGCCGTTGGGTGCGGCTGCAGTGATGTCGACACCTGTGTTGTCGACAATTGCATCGGCCATCTGGGAAGCGATAGTTCGCTTCCAGATCATCGTGTAGAGACGCAGCTGTTCGCTCGAAAGGAACTGAGCAATCTTTTCAGGAGTGTTGGAAGCAGATGTAGGACGGACAGCTTCGTGAGCTTCTTGAGCCGACTTGCTGCGTGTCTTGTACTTCTTTGGACCAGTTGAATATTCGTCGCCGTAAGTTGACTTGATGAACGATTGCGCTTCATCCAGTGCATTCTGGGCGAGGTTCACGGAGTCGGTACGCATGTAGGTGATGAGGCCTACAGGTTCGCCACTTCCCAGTTCCATGCCTTCGTAAAGGTCTTGGGCGATTCGCATTGTGCGCTGGGCGCTGTAGCGGAACGATCGTGCAGCCTGCTGCTGGAGCGTGCTGGTGGTGAACGGTGGTCGTGGTCGCTGCTTGGCTTCTTTTCGCGTGACTTTCGAAACGGTGTAGTTGCCGTCGTTCAAGTCCTTTTTGATCGCCATTGCAGTCGTCTCGTTGTCGACGACGGGCTTGCCTTTTTGACCGGGTACCGCAGTTAGGTTTGCGTTAAATGTGAACTTGCGAGCGCCGACTTCAGTTTCAAGGTCGACTGTTATTACCCAGAATTCTTCTGGCTTGAACGCTTCGATTTCACGTTCTCGGTCGACGATGATTCTGAGTGCAACTGACTGCACTCGACCAGCGGACAGGCCTCGGCGGACTTTGCTCCAGAGAACGGGGCTGAGCTTGTAGCCAACGATTCGGTCGAGAATTCGACGGGCTTGCTGGGCGTTGACCAGTTCCATGTCGATATCACGTGGGTTGGAAAATGCTTCTTCAACTGCATCATTGGTGATTTCGTGGAAGACCACCCGTTTTAGGTTCTTCGCCTTGCCGAGATCGGCAGCTTCAACGAGGTGCCACGAAATTGCTTCGCCTTCACGATCCGGGTCAGTTGCGAGGTATACAGAATCGGCTTGTTTTGCCGCTTTCTTGATTTCGCCGATAAGGGTGGCTCGGCCACGTACGTTTACGTAGCTTGGCTCGAATGTCATATTCTCGACATCGACACCTAGCGAGCTTTTTGGAAGATCTCGGACGTGGCCCATTGAAGCCTTGACGACGTATTTGTCGCCAAGAAATCGGCCTACGGTTCGGGCCTTCGCCGGTGATTCGACGATGACAAGGTCACGCTTTGACGTTTTCGCCAACTGTTTATTCCTTCAATTCGGTAACTGCCACATATCATGGTGACACCACCGGACGTTCTCTATCGGCTATGAATTGCATCGAGCCAACCTGCCGGGCAGTACCCTGCAGTTCCAACATCACTAAAACGGAGCTTACGGCAGCGGGTGCCTCGCCCAGCGCTCTGGTGATGTCGTCGACGTGAATCGGTTCACTTGATTTCTCAAGAATATCGACAACACGACGTTCGATACTTAATACATTGTTCTCACGCGCGAGGTTGTCAAGCGCGTTTTTGCCAGACTCGCCACTTTTATTTGATGAAGTAGCAGTTTCTGGTTGATCGACGTGAGATTGTACAGATGTTCGTTCGATGTTGAGTTCTTCGAGGATATCGTCGGCGGTAGTTGTTAGCTTTGCACCCTGCTGGATGAGCCAGTTTGTGCCTTTGCTTTTTTCACTGAGGGCACTTCCGGGGACTGCGAAGACGTCGCGATCTTGTTCGAGTGCCCAGTTGACGGTGAGCATGGCTCCGCTTTTGAAAGCCGCTTCGACTACGAGCACGCCGTGGCATAGGCCGCTGATGACTCGATTCCGACGTGGGAAGTGCTGCGGGAGCGCGCTTACGCCTGGAGGATATTCGGTGAAGAGAGCGCCGTTTTCGACGATTTTCTCGGCCATCGGAATGTTTCGCTGGGGATAGATGCGGTCGAGCCCTGATCCGAGGATTGCCATGGTGCGACCACCCGCTTCAAGCGCTGCGCGGTGGGCGGCTGTATCGATGCCGCGGGCGAGTCCTGAGACTACTGTTACGCCGGCGCGAGCGAGGTCGTACGAAAGGCGGCGGGTCATTTCGAGTCCGTAGGGCGTTGCGTCTCTAGAGCCGACAATTGCGATCGCTGGTTCATCGGCCGCGAGCATTTGTCCTTTTACATAAATAACGCTGGGGGCTGCCGGTGTTTCTGCGAGCTGCGACGGGTAGTCAGGGTGGCGGAGGTGGAGCGGGGTGATGCCCAGAAGATCGATTTCACCGAATATCTCATCCGGCTCGTTTTCATCACGGAATCGTTCGGTTTCGCCTGCAACTTTACGCGGAACACCGGCTGCCACGAGATCGGAGAGCGATGATCGCCAGGCGGTTTCGAGATCACCAAACCGCGCTTCGAGTTTGGCGAATGTTACGGGGCCGATTCCTGATATTTGGTGGAAGGCTACCCAGTACTTCAAGTCATTCATGCGGCGAATAATGACTTAAATCATAGTGTTCTGGCAAGTGCACGTGTCATATGCGGGCGAGGTTGGGCGGTGAGTGATGTGAATCTGTACCCGATTCAGAATCATGGACAGGAGTGCGATGCTGTTGTGTGCCGTCTAGATTTCGAGATGGGTTCGTCGAATGCTCCTGATCACGTTGATCCTGAATCGAGTTCAGAATGACGGGGTCGTTGGAGGTGGTCCGTTCGGGTCCCCCTTCTTCCAAGAAGGGGGTGGGTAGATTGCGGCGAGCGACCAAGTCACGATGGTGACGCCCGGCGCTGGAACGCATATGCGCAAGCAATATGGCGGAGAGGACAGGATTCGAACCTGCGGTGGATTTGCACCCACACACGCTTTCCAGGCGTGCCCATTAAACCGCTCTGGCACCTCTCCGCGGCAGCAACTTCAGCCGGCACGAATGCCGGTTGGTGCTCATCGTTGTTGGAAGGCGGCGGACCAACTCCGATGTAAATATGGCGGAGAGAGCGGGATTCGAACCCGCGATATGCGGATGCATATACCGGTTTTCGAGACCGGCGCCTTCAGCCACTCAGCCATCTCTCCGAACTCATCAACTATAGCAATCGTTACGGTAGTTTCGGCTACAGATTTGGCGAGAATATGATGAATTTAGTTTTCGTATTCGCAAGTACAGGTATCAGGAATTGTTGACTGCAAAGAGCGGAAATCCATACGATTGTTCGTATTGTCGACCCAACTCAATTCCTCTCCGTACGGCTCGGAACTATTCCCGGGCAATTTTTGCGGATTCGATTCCGCGGGATTGAGGCACGCTAATTTTGGACATTCATCGATGTATTCAAAGTGTGGTCTTTAGATGACCACTGCAGGAATAATTCTCGCTGCCGGTAAAGGTATGCGAATGAAATCGAGCTTGAGCAAACCGCTGCACAAGGTAGCCGGTGTTGCTCTGGTGGGGCATGCTGTGCGGATAATGCGCATAGCGGGTGTGGAAGACATCACTGTGGTGGTTTCGAGCGATATTGCTGATTCGGCCGAGCTAAAGGACGCACTTCTTCCAAACGTTTCCATCGCGGTGCAAGCAGATCAGCTCGGGACCGCCGATGCTATGAGATCTGCGAAGTCGACGGTGATGAGTGCCGATTCGGTAGTAGTTGCTCCAGCTGACATGATCCTTGTCACCGACGGGATCGTCGAGCAGATGATCAAACTACACAACGAGTCTGGATCACAGGCGACGGTATTAGGCGCAATGGTTGACGATGCTTCGGGGCTAGGACGAATCAAACTTGATGACTCCGGACAACCTTCTGCGATAGTTGAGGATCACGAAGCTGATGATGAATTGCTGCAGAGCAATTTGATCAACACTGCGTGGTACTGCTTCGACAATCGGTGGATTTGGGATGTGCTCGATTCTGTCGAGCCTGCCGACACGGGTGAGGTTTATTTGCCTCGAGTTATCGAAAGTGCTTCTGCCAATGGGTTAGCTCGGGTAGTCGTTTCTGAGGATAGTGAGACGGGCATGGGTGTGAATGACCGTATTCAGCTGTCGAAAGTCGAAGCTGTTGTGCGAAGGCGTACGAATGAAGCGCACATGGGCAGTGGTGTCACATTTCAAGATCCCGCCACTACTTATATCGACGTTGATGTAACGATTGGGGCGGATACGGTTATCGGAGCAGGGAGCCATATAGGCACTCGGTCGGTAATAGGAACGGGCGTGACTATCGGTCCGAATACGCATATCACTTCGAGCACAATTGGCGATGGGGCAAGTATCGACGGGGCGCGTGTGTTCGATTCTGTTGTAGGTGCGGGGGCTTCTGTCGGTTCGAATTCCTTGCTGCGCGCTGGGGCGGAACTGATGCCTAATGCGAAGGTTGGGAATCTGGCAGAGATAAAGAATTCGGTAATTGGATCGGGATCGCATGTTTCGCATTTCAGCTACGTAGGAGATGCGACTCTTGGCGAGAACGTGAATATTGGCGCTGGAACTATTACTTGTAATTACGATGGTACGGACAAGCACCCTACGGTGATCGAAGACGGCGCACTGATCGGATCGAGCACGATGTTGGTTGCGCCCGTAACAGTGGGCAAGGCTGCGCGAACTGGCGCCGGATCTGTTGTGAGAAATGACGTGGTGGCAGGTGACACAGTAGCTGGTGTACCTGCAAAATCTATAAAGTCGAAGTGAACGCTTGGTGTCCCGTACTATTAACGGGATTGAAATCCTAAGGCCTAAGGAATGATGAGAAATACAGAAGACCCCGATAGTACGGGGCAACCTCCAGATACGACCCGGCAGACGATTGAGTTTGAGGTAGGCGCATAGTGTCACCCGAACTATTAGCTCTGCTGGCACTGATAATTTCTGGAAGCGTTTTCTTCCTGACTGCCCTTGCGATATCTTCGCTAGGCACGCGTATTAACCCTTTGCCTTCTGCTGTTCGGAATCCGAGCAGCAATGGGAACGGCAATGGAGATTCTGAACATGATCACGATCACGGTTTTGCCGGTCGCCTAAGTGCAGAATCCAGCCTTATCGGCAGAAGTTTGCAAGCCGCCGCACTAATGGCATCGGCACTGGCCGTTTTCGCTATATTTGAAGCAGGCACAGGCACTGCAGGATCGGGCTACGAAGTTGCGCTTAGCGGTGTAATTACCGCTGCTGGAGCCATTGTGGTTCAGTTGATCGCATCTGGTTTATCTGGGTATCAGCGTAACTGGGCGCGGGCAATTAGCCGGCCTACGGGAACGCTTCTTCGCTGGACGAGCCTTGTTCCGGGAATTTCGAATATTGTTGACTTCTCTCTTTCGAGAGGACGAGGTGGTGATGCTGTTGGTGAGGATGTTTCGGCAGCGCTTCAGGAAAGTTTAGATTTTCTTGAAGAATCGGTAATTCCTGCTGATCAAAACGAGCTGCGAATGATCCGTGGGATTCTGCGGATGGACACCGTGAAGGTTCGCGAAATCATGGTTCCGCGGGTTGATATGAACACTGCTTCCGCTGCTGCAAGCATTGGAGCCGTCGCCGATCTGATGTCGGTAGGTGGTCACAGCAAAATTCCTGTTTATAACGACAATATTGATTCTATTGCTGGCGTAATTTTCGCCCGTGACGTTCTTTCGGCTTTGGATAATGACAAAGATCCCGATGGGCCTGTGAAGAGCCTCGCACGACCTGCATTGCACGTTCCCGAGTCGCAGAGCCTTGAGCGCCTTCTACGTCAACTTCAGGAGCACCGTACGGGCCTTGCGATTGTTGTCGACGAGTACGGTGGGGTTTCTGGTCTGGTAACTGTTACCGACTTGATCGAAGAGATCGTTGGTGAATTGATCGACGAGTTCGATGTGGATGGTCCTGAAGTCGAGGCTGCAGACTCGAAAGAGATGTTTGCTGATGCAGGGGCTTCGATCGACATTATGAACCAGACGCTGGGAACTTCAGTCGTGCCTGATGGTTTTGATACTGTCGGTGGACTAGTGTTCCGCGAGTTAGGCAAGATGCCTTCGCCTGGCGACACCGTTTCTACGGAAGGTGTGACAATCACGGTTCAGTCAGTGATCGGTCGCCGGATTCGTCGAGTCAAGGTTGTACGTGACGTACTCGATTTTTCGCTGGACGATTAGCTTCCCCGAGTTCTGTTGCTACCGATTCGCTGAGGCTACGGCTTGAGGCTGTAGATGGCGATAGGCACGCCTTCTATTCCGTCGGGTAGCTCGTTGTGAAGCTGCCAGCCGTGTTTTTCGTAGAAGCGCCTTGCGCCATCGTTCGACGCGATCACGCCTAGCTCCACATTTGTGAAGGCCTGAGCCTTCATGAATTCGATCGCACGTTCCATCAGCATGCTGCCGATGCCGTGCCCGGTTGCGCTGGGTTCCACGTGCATTCCGTTGAGCTGTGCATCGAACTCGTTTGACTCAAGACTCGCTACCCGCACTGTTCCAACGATAGTTCCGTCGGGCTGGTGAGCGACGAACGTCGCAGCGGTGCTGTGGTTGCCAGACAGCAATTCTTTCCATCGATCACGGTATTTGCTTAACAAGCGTGATTCGACCCACTCGCGTGAGGCGAACGGAGCGAATGAGATTGTGTGGCTCTGGTGAATGAGCTTGGCAATCGATTCGTAGTCATCGGCGATTGCTGTTCGGACTGTTAGAGATTCTTTTGGCATGTTCTTGAATCTGAATTTGTTAGTTAAACAAAGACGCCCCGGCAAAAGCCGGGGCGTCTAAATTGAATCAAATGATTCGGTTGGCTTTAGCCACCAATCTTGTCAACAAGAAGGAAAGCGTTTGCGCCACGGTTGCCCTGATCACCAGTTGCGATGATGGTGTAGAGGCCTGCGCCCCATGAGTCATCAAGATCAACTGTCAATGTGAAAGCACCGTTTTCGTTAGCAACAGTGTCCGAAACGTTAGTTCGGTCAACTGTTCCTGAGAGAAGCTTGTCGAATCCACCCTTTTTGGCGGAAACCGAAAGAAACTCACCCTTAGCAAATCCACCACCAATAATGGTGATAGAAGCAGTACCAGCGGTCAGCTCAGCTGCGCCGGTCGAAGGTCCACTAGCGTCGAAAACTGTGATACCGGCAACCATTGTTGTGCCGTCTTCACCGTCTGCACCAGCAGCGCCGTCTGCGCCGTCTGCACCAGCTGTACCAGTGTTACCTGGGTTACCGGGGTTTCCAGCTTCACCGGGAGCACCGGCTTCACCAGGGTTACCAGGCTCACCAGGCTCACCAGGCTCACCAGGAGCACCAGCTGCACCAGGGTTACCTGGGTTACCAGCTGCACCAGGTGCGCCAGCCGGACCACGTTCACCCTGACATGCAATCGCAGCCATGAGGGCGAACATCGTACCAATCAAAAGGAAAGCCTTTAGCTTTCCGCGGAGCAGTCCTGTCATTGGGCCCCGTCCTCCAGTCTTAAAATTTTGAATATCGTGCCGAGTGCTGCAGCAGAACTTATTCTGAATTCACGCAGAATGAGCGTAACAAGAGCGCATTACGCGCGAATTACAGCCGCGGCAGATGGCGTGCCAAAGGCAATATTATTAGGGCGATTTCTCTACTGTCAAGCAATTCAGACTGAGCTTATGGGAGGTTTTGACGAATACGCGGTTCATTTAAACGCAATAAGTTGCCGGTTTCGACGTCCTGAGGCGTACTTTTAAGGGCATATATTGAGTTCTCTCACGCGTGCGTGCATTCGTACTAGGAATAGGAGTGCTGAAATGTGCCCTGCCATGGTATCCTTCTAAGGTTGTGAGAGCACAAGAACGAAAAACGAAGTAACTAGAGAAGTACAAATCACAGAATCCCGTACATGCGGGCACCGGCAGAACGCCGGGTATTTGAGACTCGGAGAGCACTCAACTTGGATCAGT
Organism: Chloroflexota bacterium; assembly: GCA_018650845.1. GTDB lineage: Bacteria > Chloroflexota > Dehalococcoidia > Lucifugimonadales > Lucifugimonadaceae > Lucifugimonas. The sequence continues at coordinate 205,412 of JABIFF010000016.1, forward strand.
CAGAACGCAGCGTTGTTATTGAGGAATACAGAACTCACGAGGGCGACAGTGGATCGTCGGAAGTTCAGATAGCGCTACTGACAGCTCGGATTACCGAGCTAACGGAACACCTGCGCGAGCACAAGCACGACCACAGCAGCCGACGAGGTTTGCTGAAATTGGTTGGTCAGCGCCGCCGTCTCCTTAACTACCTCAATGGAGAAGACGTAAATCGATACCGCGAGATCATTAGCAAGCTCGGTCTTCGCAAGTAGTAGAACGCCCCGCGTATGGGGCGTTTTGTTCGTCTGAGCCCAACGAAACTTCAGATAATTGGCTCAATGGACGATTTTTCGTCTAAGACGAAACACCCGCACGGGCGCCAGATATTAATTCGTAAACATCGGCGCCGGGCATCAGTCCCTATGAAGTTCGTGCGTAGAAAACTAGAAACAGAATAGAAAATGATTAATACATTTGAAATGGAAATTGGCGGCCGAATGCTCAAATTCGAGCATGGCCGAGTAGCTGCCCAAGCTGGCGGCGCAATTACGGTTCAGTTCGGCGACACAATGTTGCTGGCCACTGCTACCGCTTCGAAGAAGCCTCGCCCAGGCGCAGACTTCCTACCTATGACAGTCGATGTTGCCGAAAAGGCTTATGCCGCGGGCAAGCTGCCTGGTGGCTTCTTTAAAAGGGAAGGCCGACCGGCTACAGAGGCAATTCTTGCTTCTCGGATGATCGACCGTCCTATCCGACCTTTGTTCGCAAAGACTATCCACAATGAGATTCAAATCATTGTTACTGTCCTTGCTTCAGACAAGGTGAACCCTTACCCAGCAATCGGAATTATTGGAGCTTCAACAGCTCTTGCGATTTCCGACATTGCTTTCAACGACCCGATTGGTGCCTGCGTAATTGGCCTGATCGAGGGTGAACTCGTTGTAAACCCAACATATGAAGAACTTCAGACGAGCGACCTAGAGTTGCTTGTTGCTGGAACCGGTGAAGCCACAATGATGGTTGAGTCGGGCGGTAACTTCGTTTCTGAAGCAGTGCTGCTTGATGCGCTTGAGCTTGCTCAGGAAGTCAACGGAGCGATTGTTGAACAGATCGAAGAGATCGTTGCCAAAGTTGGCAAGAAGAAATGGGAAGCTCCTCCAGTATCTGAACAAGAGAAGGCTGCAGAGAAAGCTACTCGTGAGCTTGTAGGCGAAGATTTCCTGAAGGCTCTCAAGTCTCCAGGCGACAAAGCTACTCGACAGGGCCGTATGGACGACGTGATGGATGGAACCATCGAAAAATTGTCTGTTGATCACGATCCCGGTCACGTGAAGTCAGCTCTTTACGCAATCGAGACAGAGGCAGTTCGCAGCACCATTCTTGAAGATGGTTCACGACCTGACGGTCGTAAGCTGGACGAGCTTCGTGACTTGAATTCGGAAGTCGGCTACCTGCCCCGTGTTCACGGTTCAGGAATCTTTACTCGTGGCGAAACCCAGATCATGGGCGTTCTAACGCTTGCATCTGCTGGTGAACGACAGCGAATGGATACTTACGGTCTCGAAACCGAAAAGCACTTCATTCACCACTACAACTTCCCTCCTTACTCAGTAGGTGAAGCTGGACGATTTGGATTTACAGGTCGGCGTGAAATTGGTCACGGTGCGCTTGCTGAACGAGCACTGGCACCAGTGGTTCCTAGCCAGGCCGACTTCCCTTACACGATTCGACTGGTTTCAGAGGCGCTAGCTTCTAACGGTTCGACTTCGATGGCATCGGTCTGTGCAGGTTCGCTTGCGATGATGGATGGTGGTGTTCCGATTTCAGCTCCAGTAGCTGGTATCGCCATGGGACTGATCACCGACGAAAAGGACATCAACAACTACGCTGTTCTTACCGACATTCAGGGTGCTGAAGATCACTCGGGTGACATGGACTTCAAGGTTGCGGGTACACGTGAAGGTGTTACCGCACTGCAGATGGACATTAAGGTAAAGGGAATTACTTTCGAGATTATGAAGCAGGCTCTTGAGCAGGCTCGAATTGCTCGACTGCAGATTCTCGACAATATGGAAGCAACGATCTCGGCAACCCGAGACGATCTCAGCGAATACGCTCCTCGAATGCTTTCGCTCAAGATTCCTACCGACAAGATCGGTGCAATCATCGGTCCTGGTGGATCGGTTATTCGTGGAATGATCGACGAGTTCGGTGTCACGATCGACGTTCAGGACGACGGTACTGTCGTTGTTGGATCGCCTGACCGTGAGAACGCTGATAAGGCACAAGCCGCTATCACCGCCCTTACTAAGGACGTTGAGGTTGGCGATAAGTACACCGGTCGTGTTGTTCGAATCATGCCATTTGGCGCATTTGTTCAGATCCTTCCTGGTAAGGATGGAATGGTTCACATTAGTGAACTTGCACAGCAACGAGTTCCAGACGTTGAGTCGGTTGTCAGCATTGGCGACCAGCTTGAGGTAATGGTTATCAACATCGACGGCATGGGCCGAATCGACCTTTCACACCGTGCGCTGCTTGAAGAGAGCAACGAGGGTGGAAACGGTGGTTCTGGTGATGCCCCTCGCGAAGAGCGACGTGAGTCTCGAGATGACAGCGGTGGTGATCGAGGTCCTCGTGGCCGAGGCGGCGACCGTGGTGGACGCGGCGGAGATCGTGGTGGCCGTGGTGGCGATCGCGGTGGACGCGGTGGTGACCGAGGCGGACGCGGCGGAGATCGCGGCGGACGCAGCGATGATCGAGGACCACGTCGAGAACGACGTGACTTCGACAATGATGGTGGCGGTCGTGAAGATCGAGGCCCACGTTCTGATCGGTCTGACCGAGACGGCGAAGGCGACCGAGATCGCGGCCCACGCCGACCAGCGGGTGGATATGATGGCGGTAACCGTCGATCAGGTCCACCACGCCGACGCTAAACTTTCTAACTAACGTCTAAAGAAAAATAACGACACGATGTCTTCGGAAATAAAAGTTGCAGTAAACGGCGCGCTGGGGAGGATGGGTTCAACCGTTCTCACGGCTGCGGCCGCTGAAGAAGGTGTAACGCCTGTTGGTGGAGCGGATATTGCCGCATCATCAGATTCTGTAACTATTGCGGGGACATCGGTGTCGGTTCCACTGGCATCTGGGCTTGCAGAGCTATTTGAAATAGCCAAGCCCGACGTTGTGGTTGATTTCACCAACGGTGAAGCAGCCAAAGAATCGATTCTTACCTGTATTAATGCAGGCGTCAGAGTTGTTTCTGGCTCGACAGGCCTTTCGCCTGAAGATCTCGAAGAGATCAAGCAGTTGTCAGCTGATAAGGGTGTTGGAGTCATTTCAGCATCAAACTTCGCACTTGGCGGGGTCGTCCTTATGCACCTTGCTGGAATTGCGTCGAAATACTTTGACTACGCAGACCTACTTGAGAGTCACCACGAAATGAAAGTGGATGCTCCTTCAGGAACTGCTCTTTCGATTGCAGAATCGATGATCGAAGGTCGCGGTAAGGGCTTCGAACAGAACGTGGCTGATTTGCAAACTCTTGACGGCACCCGTGGCGGTGATTTTCAAGGCATCAACGTTCACAGTGCACGAATGCCGGGGCGTGTTGCGCGTCACGAAGTTGTTTTCGGGGCACTTGGCCAAACGCTTACTATGATCCATGATTCAATCAATCGTGAGAGCTTCATGCCGGGTGTAATGCTTGGAGTGAAGGACGTTGTAGGTCGGTCAGAGCTCGTAGTTGGGCTTGCAAGCGTTCTCGGGCTCGATAAGCCGTAGCCGGCGTCCGTTCGATAACGGATTGTTGGCACCTCCCTCAATTTTTCCAAATGAGTGTTTTAATACGTACAGCAGTTCAACGCGCTTGAACGTGTGATTCTGCTGCGCAGTGTTTCGAGATTATGAAATGAACAGCAACGAAATTAATATCGCAATTGTCGGAGCCACCGGAGCAGCTGGTGGCACGGCGCTTGAGTTACTTCTTGAGCGAAATCATCCTGCTAACAAAATTACCCTAATGGCTTCAGAGCGATCTGCAGGTCGCAAGTTGCAGTATGGCGACGTTGAACTGACGGTTATTGCGGCCAAAGAAGAGTCGTTTGATGGCATTGATGTAGCGCTGTTCGCAGCCGGTGGAATGGTGAGCAGACGTCTGGCTCACAAAGCTGTCGAGCGTGGCGTGTTCGTGATCGACAAGGGTTCTATATTCCGTATGGATCCGACTATTCCTCTTGTTGTTCCCGAAGTTAACGGCGACGACATTGAATGGCACCCAGGAATTGTTTCCACTCCTAACTGCACCAGCACTCCCCTTGTGATGGTGCTTGATGCTTTACGTGAACTTTCGTCTATTACTGCGGTCACTGTAGCCACGTACCAATCGGTGACCGGCACAGGAGTCGCTGCGAACGAAGAGCTACTTGAGCAGTCACGAACGGTTCTGGCGGGCGGTACGGCAAAGCCTGAGGTTTATCCACACGAGATTGCCTTCAATGTTCTTCCGCACGTAGATGATTTTCTTGAGGATGGCTACACGAAGGAAGAGCAGAAGATGCTCAACGAATCACGCAAGATTTTGCATGACGATTCGTTGCCGGTTTCGGCTACTTGTGTGCGTGTTCCTGTCGAGATTTCTCATAGTGAATCGGTTCAGATCGAGTTCGATTCGAGCGTTAGCGTCGAAGACGCAAAGCGTGTTCTTGCTGAATATGACGGGGTGATGGTTGTAGACGATCCCAGTAAGAATGAATACCCTATGCCACTCAAAGCAGCTGGTCGCGATGAAGTGCTGGTGGGGCGCATCAGAAAAGATATTGCTCACGAGCACGGTATTGCACTGTGGCTAGCGTGTGACAACTTGCGTAAGGGTGCAGCTTTGAATGCACTTCAAATAATGGATGAGGCGCTTCGTCGTGATGCGTTCAAGCCTGCTGCGCAGCGGTCTACTAAATAGAACTATTACTTCAATTAACTTCAAATTTCTTCGTATAACTTTGAATAACCGACGCGAGGTCGGTCAACAATGGCAGAACTAGGGCGACTCTTAACAGCTATGGTCACCCCCTTCACTGAAGAGGGCGATGTCGATTACGCACGAGCACGAGAACTTGCAAAGGCCTTGCTCAAGTCGGGTTCCGATGGGCTCGTAATTGGCGGGACGACGGGAGAAGCTCCGGCGATGAGCGACGATGAGTTGCTTCAATTATTTGCTGAAGTGAAGGAAGCTATTGGTGAGGATGGTGCGGTTATCGCCGGGACCACCAATAACAACACTCGAGGTTCGATCGCTCTTTCGCGAGAGGCTGAGAAAGCCGGTGTTGATGCACTGCTGCTGACGGTTCCTGCTTACAACAAACCAACTATGGGTGGTTTGTATCAGCACTTCACGGCTATCGCCGATGCTGTTTCGATTCCCGGAATTCTTTACAACGTTCCGTCACGAACGGCACTCAATATGGATGCGGCAACTACTTTGCGTCTCGCAGAGGTTCCGAACATCGTTGGGGTCAAAGAAGCGTCGAGTGATCCTGACCAGATTGCGTATGTGATCAAAGACTCTCCAAGCGGATTTAACGTGTGGAGCGGAAATGACAACGAGATACTGGGGACGATGGCGACCGGTGGGTACGGCATCGTGAGTGTAGCCGGAAATATCATCAGTGGGCAGATCCAGAAGATGATCGGGTTGGTTCTCGAAGGTGATATGGAAGCTGCGGCTGCTGAGCATCTTCGGTTGCTGCCGATTTTCAACGCTCTTTTCTACATCACAAACCCAATTCCAGTTCGTTATGCCATGAATCGTTCAGGGTTCAACGTAGGGCCGGCGCGATTGCCTATGGTTCCAGAGGCATCGGAATTAGAAGCCTTTAGTAAGCGATTTGATCCAATCATGGATCAGTACTCGATCGATCTCGCAGAATAAATCTCCCGACTTAGCGCACTACTTATGCAGTGAGTTCATTTGCATATCTGTTGATTTGCACTGATTCTGTACAGAGTCGTCGTGACCTATTGGCAGGGAATGTGTCAATCTGACCGTTCCGGGGGCTAAGACATCTGCTGGACAAAGGATTCTTGATTGAGTGACGCTCGGAAAAGCATCGTAGTAATCGGTGGAGGAAGTGGTTCCTCTGCAGCTTTGCGCGGGCTAAAGGCGCACGACGCCGATCTCACCGCAATCGTGACAATGTTCGATAGCGGCGGCAGCACAGGTATCTTACGTGAAGAGTTCGGCTACCCCCCTCTTGGCGATATCAGGCAGTGCATTGTGGCTTTGAGTCCAGAAGGGGACGAGCAAGTCTCGGCCTTGAACAGTGCTCTGGACTTCAGATTTGACTCTGGCTCAAGCCTGCAGGGGCACAGCGTTGGGAATTTAGTGCTTGCTGCGCTGACATCGGTGTACAACGGCGTTCAGGGTGCGATTGATGAACTATCACGCATGCTGCAACTTCAGGGGCAAGTGGTTCCTGTAACGCTTGGAGAAGCCCACCTGTGCGCACGTTTGGTCAACGGTGACGTTGTTCGAACAGAGTCTGCAATAGATCTTCGTGGAGCCAATGGGCCGGGTATTGAAGAAGTGTTTCTCGATGCTGAGGTATCGGCGAACCAGCGTGCTATCGACGCAATCAACAATGCCGATGCGATTTTGTTGGGTCCTGGCGATCTTTATACGAGCGTTATTCCAAATCTTCTCGTCAAAGAAGTAAGTGAAGCTATTCGGGATTCTAAAGTCCCTGTGATTTACGCTTGCAACTTAATGACCAAGTTGGGTGAGACCGCCGGATATGGTGCGTCTACGTTTGCATCGGAAGTGGTGCGGTACATTGGTGGGCGAAAGCTGGACTACCTGCTGGTGAACGAGACTCCATTTTCAACCGAGGTTCTGGATGTATATGCTGCTGAAGATGCGTCACCTGTAGAGCTCGACAACGGGGCAGCCGAGAAGTATGCAGATCAAATAATGTTGGATGATCTGGCATTTATCGATGGGCTAACGGTGCGTCACAATTCAGAGAGATTAGCCAGTATCGTTCTGGCGGCAATCGACAGTTCGGCTGTTAAACCAATAGGCACCGGACTAGATTAGCCCGATGCCCATTAGTAGTTCGTTCGAATACTATCTAAGCTAGAAAATCTTCTAGCACTAGAGTTTCTTCCCGTCGTGGTCCTGTTGAGAGGATCTTTGTCGGGACTCCTACCACTTCTTCAAGCCTCTTGATGTAGGCACGAGCCCCATCGTTGAGTTGACTGGCTTCGGTGATCGCTCGAGTTGACTCTGTCCAGCCTGGAATCGTTTCGTAGATTGGCTTGACCCTCTCGAGCTTTGCAGCATCAACAGGGAATTGATCCGTTCGTACGCCATCGATTTCGTAAGCCACACAGATGTTAATTTCATCCCAGCCATCGAGAATGTCTAGCTTAGTGATGATCATTGCATCGAAGCCGTTTACTCGAGCTGAGTAACGACCTGCAACTCCATCGAACCAACCAATTCGTCTGGCGCGACCTGTAGTCGTGCCAAATTCACCAGCCTGTTCACGAATTTTATCGCCTTCTTCACCGTGGATTTCGGTCGGGAAGGGGCCGGCGCCTACTCGGGTGCAGTACGCTTTGAAAACTCCGGCTACTCCACCGTACGAGCGTGGTCCCATGCCGAGACCCGTAAGGGTTCCACCAACTGTGGGGTTCGAGCTCGTTACGAATGGGTACGTGCCGTGATCCATATCGAGTAGAGCGCCCTGGGCACCTTCGATAATAACTTTATCGTCATTATCTAAAGCAGCCCCGACAAGGTTCTCTACAGGGCGAATGTACTCTGAAAGTTCAGTCGACCACTTGTTAGTGAGCGCCACCACTTCATCCAGATCGACAGGCTCGCCGCCATAGATCTTCGTGATGATCTCGTTTTTGAACGAGACGATTTCAGTTAGTCGAAGCGCCAGAGCTTCAGGATCAAGCAGTTCACCGACTCGTAGTCCTTCTCGGGCTACTTTGTCGACGTATGCTGGACCCACACCTCGGCCTGTAGTGCCGATAGCAGCGTTGCCTCGTCGCGCTTCTTCGAGATTATCGAGTATGACGTGGTACGGCATGATCAGGTGAGCTCGATCGCTAACCGCTAATCGAGTTGGGTCGAGATTGTTTTCACCGATTTCTTTTAGAAGAACTTCGGGATCGACAACGACACCATTTCCGATCACGTTCATAGCGTGCGGCCAGCAAATACCGGACGGCACGAGATGAAGTTTGAACGTACCTGCGTCGTTTATAACAGTGTGGCCGGCGTTGTTACCGCCGGAGTAGCGTGCGATGACCGCAGCTTTTTCAGCAAGGAAATCAATGATTTTACCTTTGCCTTCGTCGCCCCATTGGGCGCCAATGACGGCGTATGCCGGCATCTCGAACTCCCTTGTTACGCGCTCCTGGCTCGTGAAATGCCCGTTTTTAGGAAGGCTTACGAACCGGCGAATATATGCAACAGGTTGTTGCCGATGAAGTATATCAGGCTATGGGCGTTTGTCTTAGGGAATTGGCGGTAAAGTGTGACTCTCGCGCGCTCGCGCTCGCGAGCGCAGGCTCGTTATGACCTATGTCGTAAGTACAACACGCGTTATTTTGAGCGGTAGAAAATCGCACGAAAATCGATTGTTCTGGCTATTGCCAAATATCGATTCGTGTGGGTGTCAGAAAGGGTGGCAATACGGCCTAAAAATAGAGCTGAAGAATGCATGTTGAAAATCGGCGTCGAAATTCGTCATATTGTTGTTGACTCTCTGGAAAACGGCGTTGTAGAGTTGTTCTTACGCCCAAACGCAAGCCTCGCTTGTAGGGCTTCTCCGACCGCTTCAAAACGGTCGTTATATGTACATTTACAACCGAACAGTGGATTCCGCATTCTCCGAGACCAGGTAGATGATTCCTTAATGTGAGTCAAGCTACTAAGGGCACATGGGGAATGCCTTGGCGCCAGAAGCCGAAGAAGGACGTAGCAAGACTGCGATAAGCCACGATTAGCTGCCTAGCAAGCTTAGTCGTGGATCTCCGAATGGGGGAACCCATCTACTTCGGTAGTTACCTTGGTCGTAAGACCTTGGTGGTAAGCAGGGGAACTGAAACATCTAAGTACCCTGAGGAAAGTAAATCAACAGAGACTCCCCTAGTAGCGGCGAG
>JABIFF010000002.1 GCA_018650845.1 Chloroflexota bacterium
GAATAAATCACGATGGTGTGCTGGAATACGCCAACCCCGCCAGCGATGTTGTTTGCAAGGCAGTAAATGCGAAGACGGGCGACGTAGTTCCTGTCGACATGATGAGAGAGTTCTCTCGCATTGCTTCCAGTGGAAGTTCCGAAACCATCGAAGTTGAAGCTGATGACAGGGTTTACTCGCTGAAGATCGTGGAAGTGTTCGAGTTCAACTGCATCAACGTCTACGGAACCGATATCACCGCTATGAAGGTGCTCAACAAATTCCCCGACTTGAACCCCAATCCTGTGATGCGCATGTCACCAGAAGGCGCACTCGAGTATTCCAACTCCGCAGGCGCTCCAGTGGTTCGAGCCATGGGTATGGAAGTTGGCGATCTGTTCAGTGATGAGATGAAGGATCGAATCATTGCTCTGCGATCAGGATCGTCAGCTGATCCGCTAGAGGTCAGTGGTGAAGGGCGTACTTACTCGTTGATGCCTGTTCACACACGTGAATTCGATATCACCAATATCTACGGAGACGACATCACGGCGCGTATCGCCATGAACAAGTTCCCCGACCAGAACCCGAACCCCGTTCTGCGAATCACAAATGATCAGATAGTCGAGTACGCCAACCCTGCGAGCGAGCTCGTTCTAAAAGCTATTGGTGCGGGTGTAGGCGAAAAACTTCCCGACGAATTCTTCGGCAAAATTTCAGGTATATCCGATTCTGGATCATCTGAATCTATCGATGTTTCTGCCGATGGTCGAACCTTCTCACTGCTTGTTGTTGGCGTGTTCGAATTCGGCTTTATCAACCTGTACGGAACCGAAATCACGGCGTCGCTGGAGCTGGAGAAGGCGCACAAAGACAACGAGCTACTGCTTCTCAACATTCTTCCAGGATCTATCGCAGATCGGCTGAAGAGCGGAGAAGGTCTGATCGCCGACCGGTTCGACGACATGAGCGTGCTATTCGCCGACGTTGTTGGGTTCACCCAGATGTCGAAGAACATGAGTCCTTCTGCATTGGTCGAAATGCTGAACACTGTCTTCTCGATGTTCGACAGTATCGCCGACAAATATAATCTCGAAAAAATCAAGACGATTGGTGACGCCTACATGATCGCCGGTGGCATCGGGGTGGACGGTCGTGGTCACGCCGAGAACATGGCTGACATGGGACTTGAGATGCTCGATTTGCTTGCAGGCTACCGCGATAGAACCGGGATCGATATTCAGGTGCGAGTCGGTATCCACATGGGACCCGCCGTTGCAGGTGTCGTTGGCCTAAAGAAGTTTATTTACGACGTTTGGGGCGACACTGTAAACACCGCGAGCCGACTTGAATCTCACGGTATTCCAAACCGTATTCAAGTGCTCGAAGCTACCACTATTAAGTTGGCGGAAACACACGAATTCGAAGAACGAGGCGTGGTGGATGTTAAGGGTATTGGCCCGTTGAACATCTACTTCCTGAACAGGCGACTCGAGGCTTCAGGCAACGGTGCAATAACCGCTTCGACAGATAAGCAGTCGAGCTAACGTATTGGCGAATCTGATAGTCCTAGGTTCGGGTGGACCTATCCCAAATGCCGATAGATTCGGCACTTCTCACGTTGTTCAATCGGGTGGCCGAAATTTTCTGTTCGACTGTGGCCCCGCCGCTACTTACAAGCTGGCGAAGCACGGGCTTAGTTCGCTCGATTTCGACTATGTATTCATAAGTCATCACCACTTCGATCACGTTGCCGATTTGCCAGCCTTTCTACTCACACGATGGGATCACAGCATCGGCGATGAGACTCCTCTGAAGGTGTTCGGTCCTGAGAATACCGAGCTGATGATTGATCGGCTTATTGGCGAAGAGGGTGCGTTCGCTTTCGACTGGAAAGCGCGGGTGAATCATCCGCTTAGCCAGCAGATGCACCAGCTACGTGGTGGGGATCTTCCTCGACCCAAACCCGAGTTCGACGTTTCGGATGTCAGCACTGGTGTGATTCTCGAAGGTGAGGGGTTTCGAGTCACTTCACAGCGTATAGAGCATGTCGAACCGCAACTTCAGGCGAACGCCTATCGACTCGATACCGACGACATATCGATCGTGTTCACCGGCGATGCACGACCTTGCGACCATGTGATCGATCTTGCAAAGGGCGCAGATGTGCTCGTTTCGATGTGCGGTAATTTCCAGTCAGAACTCGAAAGTAAGGGTGTTGGTAGCGGCCAGATCGGATCACTCAGTGCAGCAGAAATGGCGGCAGAGGCTGGTGTTGGGCAGCTTGTGATGGTTCACATGGGGCCTGATATATCAAGCGAAGCAGGACGAGTTCGCGCTGTTGCGGAAATGTCACCAATATTTCAGGGCGAGATCATAGTCACAGACGAACTGAACAGCTACGATCTCCATCGCAAAGATGCTTCCGCCTCGCCTCGTGTTGATATCGAAAAGCACACTCACATTTTCCGAGATATGTAGCTCTTAGTGAAAGCTGGAAAATCGTAGCGATATGAAAATAGATTCACTCGAAATATTCCACGTTGCGATGCCACTGATCTACCCGTGGCGAACGGCGTACGGCGCCGACTACGACATTCATTCGGTGCTCGTGAAAGCCAGAAGCGGTGAACACGTTGCTTGGTCGGAATCGACACCGCTACAAATGCCTGCCTACAGTCCTGAAGGCGCAGCCGGAGCGTTCCTGAACGTCTCCGAATTCTTTGCGCCTCGCATAGTCGGACGAGAGTTCGATACTGCCACAGATGTTTCCGATGCCCTCGGTATCTTCAAGGGGAACCAGTTCGCCAAAGCAGCTCTGGAAATAGTTTGGTGGACGCTCGAATCTAAACTCCAGAAACGCCCCCTACATGAGCTACTGGGTGGCACTGCCAGAGAAGTGCAGGCTGGTGCTGATTTCGGTATTCAGGATTCGTTCGATATGTTGCTTGGCAACATTCAGACAGCAGTCGATGCTGGCTTTCCTCGGGTGAAGCTGAAGGTTGCACGAGGTTGGGACGTCGAGATGCTGAACGCTGTTCGATCGGCTTTTCCGAACGAAAAATTCCATATCGATTGCAACTCTGGATATTCACTCGATGATCTCGATATGTTCAAGCAGATGGACAAGTTCAATCTGGAATTTATTGAACAGCCGTTAGCAAACGACGACATCATCGATCACGCAGAGCTTGCTCGTTCAATAAATACACCGATCTGCCTAGATGAATCAGTCACTGGTCCGAGAGTCGTCGAGCAGGCATTGAAAATACAAGCCTGTGAATACGTGAATATCAAACCGGGACGAGTTGGCGGTTTGAGCAACGCCATCAGGATCCACGACATATGCCAAGACGCCGGAGTGCCTGTTTGGGTGGGTGGAATGCTCGAAAGCGCTGTTGGGTCGGCAGTGTGCGTCGAACTCGCCACACTGCCTAATTTCTTGTACCCCGGCGACCTATTCCCATCGTCACGATTCTACGTCCGCGACATGGGGCAACCGGAAGTAACTCTCACCGAGAGTCAGACGATGCGACCGTACACAGACGGCCTGCCTGAACCAGATGAGGAACTATTGGAAAAGTTCACTCAGCAGAAAAAACTGATCGAACCTAACGGTTAGCGATACTCAGGGTTTGGATGCCCAAATCGAGCACCAGCATCCCATTCAGATCGCTGGTTGCCATATGCGGGAACGCCCCCGGCATCTTTGATCATTCGTGCGAAGTGCATCAGATTCCACGCCATGAACGTCGTGTTTCGATTCGTGAAATCGTTCTCAGGACCACCCGAACCTTCGTCTAGATACGATGGCCCCGGACCTGCCTCGCCCAGCCAAGCGGCATCGGCTTGAGGAGGGATCGCGTACCCAAGATGCTGCAGCGAGTACAGCAGGTTCATCGAGCAATGCTTAGCGCCGTCTTCGTTACCAGTGATCAAGCAACCGCCAACACGACCGTAATAGGCGTACTGACCAGCATCGTTTAGGTCGCCAGACGAAGAATAAAGTCGCTCAATAAGTTGTGTGGCTACCGATGATTTTTCGCCGAGCCAAATGGGCGTGCCTATGATCAAAATGTCAGCGGCTTCGACCTTCTTGTATAGCTCAGGCCATGCATCAACATCCCAGCCCTGTTCAGTCATGTCTGGGTAAACGCCATGAGCTATCTTGTAGTCGATAGGCCGAATCACCTCAACCGAGACCCCTTGGGCTTCCATGATGGCCTTCGAGTTTTTGATCAACCCCTCAGTATGCGAGAGTTCGGGTGACGGCTTTAGTGTGCAGTTGAAATATAAAGCTGAAAGATCGGAAAAATCGATGCTGGATTCGCTACTGGTCATATGAGAGTCCCCACGTGAGTCGATCACAAATTGCCTAGTTCTGTGTTTATTGGGTGCGCAAGAAAATAATTCGATTCAAGATCGGTGACATTGCATCTGTCAGTTTCGCCGGAATAAAAATTCTCGAAACACTTTGGCAAAATACTGCATGTATGGTCGAAGTGATTGCTAGGCAAATCGCTGTGCAGTCTGGTGATCTTATGGGTTGGGAGAACGAACTTTGAACGCCGCTGAACTGTTTGTGCAATGTCTCGAAAACGAGGGTGTGACCCGAATATTCGGTGTGCCAGGTGAAGAGAACGCCGCACTGATGATGGCGATCGATGCATCGGTTTCCATCGAATTCGTCCTTACTCGACATGAACAAGGCGCAGCCTTCATGGCTGAAGTTCACGGACGGCTAACTGGAGAGCCGGGCGTGTGCCTTGGAACGCTTGGACCTGGCGCTGCCAATCTCGTCACCGGCGTGGCTGATGCCAACATGGACCGTGCTCCGCTGATAGCTATCACTGGCCAGGTGGGTACCGAGCGATGGCACAAAGAGAGCCACCAGGCGATGGACGTTGTGGGCATGTTCAAGCCGATCACCAAGTGGGCATCGACGATCCTTACACCGCACAACGTTCCAGAAGTCGTTCACAAAGCATTCAAGCTAGCGGTCGCCGAGAAACCCGGCGCATGCCACATCGAGCTACCCGAAGACGTAGCGAGTGCACCCGCTGACGATCTTGATCCAATTCAGAAATCCCGACCAACGCGTCCCGTTCCTGATCGAGACGTGATTTTCGATGCTCTGCAGGTAATTCGATCGGCTAAAAGCCCGGTCATTCTCGCCGGAAACGGAGTGATCAGGCAGGGCGCATCGGCAGAACTAACAAAGTTCGCCGAAACCACCGGCATCGGCGTTATCAACACGTTCATGGCAAAAGGCGCGATCAGCCAGGATTCGATGAATTCGCTGTACACGATCGGTCTTGCTGCTAAAGACATGGTCTTCAGGGCGATTCACGAATCTGATCTGGTGATCACAGTCGGTTACGACATGGTGGAGTACCCGCCAATAATGTGGAACGCTGAACGAGATAAAAAGATCATTCACCTCGATTTCGTCCCTGCTGAAGTCGACGAAAATTATCGAATTGAAGTCGAGGTTGTGGGCGACTTGCCGCACGCTTTGTTGATGCTCAATGACGGGGTTCACGATAATCCGTTCAGGATCGATGAAACTCGCCAGCATGCGATTCGTCATCAGATGATGGAAGATTTCGCTACTTACGAAGATGACGACACCAAAGGACCGATGCGTCCTCAGAAGGTGTTGGCAGACGTTCGTAAGGCGCTCGGACCTAGCGATGTTCTGCTTTCCGATGTTGGAGCTCACAAGATGTGGGTTGCACGTCAGTATCAGTGCTACGAACCAAACACGTGCCTGATTCCGAACGGGTTTGCTTCGATGGGGTTCGCACTGCCCGGACTGATAAGCGCTGCAATGGTCGATCCAACTCGCAAGGTCATGGCTGTTGCTGGTGACGGTGGATTCCTGATGAACGTGCAGGAAATGGAGACGGCGCGCCGTTTGAATTCCGATATTACGGTGATGGTTTGGGAAGATGGCGGATACGGTCTGATTGAGTGGAAGCAGAACACAACTTACGGAACTCACACCGATCTTTCGTTTGGGAATCCGAAGTGGGGCATGCTTGCTGAGTCGTTCGGTTGGAGCTTCGATTACGTCGATGAATCGCCGAAGCTGCTTTCGACGATCGAGAGCGCACTCAACACTGCTGGGCCGTCGCTGATCGTTATTCCAATCGACTATCGAGAGAACGCCATCCTCACGAAACGTCTTGGTGAAATCACGATGGGGCTTTAGTTTGAGGCACGGATTAAGGGTTTTGGCATATTAGGAACCGGAATACGTAGATTTCCCGAGTGCCGCCGAGGGATCTGGTGGTGTGTCGCGAACGTCCATCGATCAATTTCAGTGCCCAACTAGAACATCCCGCGTCCCCACACCAGATCCCTCCTTCGTCGGGAAATTGAATTTCCGAGTTTGCCGAAGTGTTCACGCCAATTCGCCGCCCTTCGCGTAAAAACTTCCGATACGCTGTCGCCATTCTCGATTGATCACTGCTGATCACACACCATCAAGAACAGGAACTAACCCGAATGGCTGACTCGCGACCGAACGTGATTGTCTATCTAACCGACGACCAAGGCTACGGCGATCTATCGTGCATGGGTGCGACTGATTTCAAGACGCCGACTCTCGACCGCATGGCACAAGACGGCGTGCGATTCACCAATTGGTACTCGAACAGTCCGGTCTGCTCACCATCACGAGCAGCGTTACTCTCAGGTCGCTATCCCGGAAACGCCGGTGTGAGGGCGATCCTACGAGGACACCGCACAGCCACCGGACTTCCAGCCAGCACCCCAACGCTGGCAACAATGCTCAAAAAAGAGGGTTACCAGACAGCAATTACCGGCAAGTGGCATCTGGGTCTGGCTGAAAAGTCACGACCGGGTGCTCACGGATTCGAGAAGACGTTCGGATTCATGGCCGGGTGCATCGATTTCTACTCGCATATCTACTACTGGGGAGCCAACCGACCTGGCCCTAGCCTGAACCCAACACACGATTTGTGGGAGAACAACGAAGAAATTTGGCGTAACGGCGAATACTTCACTGAACTCATCGCCAAGAAGGCGGTTGAGTACATCCGTGAAATGGCGAAATCCGACAAACCATTTTTCCTCTACGTCCCGTTCAACGCACCTCACTACCCGATGCACGCTCCTCAGGAGTACATGGATCGCTTCGACGATTTGCCGTGGGATCGACAGGTGATGGCGGCGATGATCAGCGCAGTTGATGACGCAATAGCGGTTATCAAAAACGAACTCGAGCGACTTGGTCTAACCGACAATACGCTTTCAGTATTCACATCTGACAATGGCCCTTCTCGAGAGTCTCGTAATTGGCTCGATGGAGCGCAAGACCCGTACTACGGTGGCACGTCTGGCGGGCTTAAAGGTCACAAATTCAGCCTGTTCGATGGTGGGGTAAAAGAACCTGCAATCATGCATTGGCCAGCTCGAATTCCAGCGGGGCAGGTGAGTGATCAATCCGTCGCATCGATGGACATCGTGCCTACCGTGCTTGAGGCGATAGGTGCAGACGCAAGCCAGTACGAAATCGATGGCGCCAGTATGCTCTCGCACGTTGCTAACGGCTCTGACGTCGAAGACAGGCCCATCTTCTGGGAGATGGACGGTCAGACGGCTGTGCGCAGGGGCAAGTGGAAACTCGTCCTAGATGGCCAACTGGTAGAAGACGACGAACCAATCGCCCCGATCCATCTTTCTGACGTCGAAAAAGACCCCGGTGAAACGGTGAACCTTGCCGATTCGGAACCTGAAATCACCGCCGAGTTAAAAGAACTGGCCTTGAACTGGCGCGCCGGTATCGATAAGCGCTGGGAAGACGACTATTCATCTGAAGATTACGAGTACGTCGCACACGGCATGGTTTAGCGTCAAACACCAGAGTTCAGTAACACATCACATTAGAGCTAGAGGAATACGGAAATGGTTTACGACAAAGCCGGAATTAGCGATTCGATAAAGGGACAGGGACACTGGCCCGAGACGGATGAAACTCCTACTCTCACTCTATTTCTCGACAACCTCTCAGATCGTTCACTGAGACGCGTGAAGCAGCTTGGCGTGATGGGCGTAAGCATCGCCCACCTCGATACAGGCGGACTCGAAACGTGGACTGACGAGAACCTTAAGCGCCACATCGATCGTGTCGCTGAAGCCGATCTTGAACTTCGAAACGTCATGTTCGATCCCGGCGAGCGAATTATTTTCGGCAAAGATGGTCGTGACGAAGATATTGAAACGATCATCAAAGCCATTCAAGTTGCAGGTCGACAAGGCTTGCCGGTGATGGAATACAACTTCTACGCTCACCGAATTGTCGAAGGGTACAAAGTCGTACCCGGTCGCGGTGGTTCAGGGTTGATGGATTTCAATAACGACCGCATCAAAGATCTCCCGCCGCTCCAAGGCAAGACAGCGATTTCGATTGACGATCTTTGGGAGAACGTCACCTACTACCTCAAAGCCGTTATACCGGCGGCTGAAGCGGCAAACGTGCGACTTGCCTTGCACCCCAATGATCCACCTGCGCCTATAAGTCGAGGCAGTGGTCAGATCATGGGGTCGGTCGAAGGTTGGAAGCGGCTGGTCGATATTGTGCCAAGTCCGTACAACGGCATCACATTCGATTGTGGTGTGACCCGTGAGCTTGGGCATGATCCTGTCGAAACCTGCCGGTACTTTGGCGAGCGCGACCAGATCAACCATGTTCATTTCCGCAATGTTGTAACTCGCACTCCTCAGCTCGATTACACGGAAGTGTGGGTCGATGAGGGACAGGTTGATATGTTCGCCGTGATGAGCGAACTGGTTCGGCAGAAGTACCCCCGTTTGATATATCCAGAGCATCCGCCACAAAACGACTCTGATACGGAAAACCCGTTCGATGGAATTTCGGCAACCACATATACCGGATTTGCTTACACGGTCGGCTATGCCCGAGCGATGATGCAGGCTGCGCTAGCAACCGAAGCTGCAGGGAAGTAGGAAATACAGATGGTTTCAGCAGCACCAATGAATCTTCGATTGACGCGCCATGCCGACATCATGGGGCGGCACGGCGATGACGAACGCTGGGCTGAAGTATTGCTCGAAGATGGGCGTAATAGGTCCGTATGGATTTCGGGACCTCCAGGCACGCCGCCAGACCCGCACATTCATCCCGACTTCAACGAATTTTGGATTGCGTTGGATGGTCGTACCCAGTGGCAAATAGGCCAGTACGAACCGGTGTTGTCGGAGTGGGGCGACATCATCATGGCTCCGGCCGGATTTGCCCACGATATCCAGCCAAAAGAGGGCGTTCAGGCGATTCGATTTGGCATTACTCACCCAGACAGTAATCACGACATCAAGGGTGTTGCTCCGTGTCGGCTGATCCCTGTCGATGAGGGCCAGACCAACCCGAATCTGATTCACACAAAGCTGAAATCACTCGTCGAACGAAACGGCACCTCTTCCAATTGGGTTGAGGTCGCCGTGAACGACAATCGCAACTATGCGACGTATACACATGAACTTTCTGGGACCAGCTCGGATTCGACTTCACACTCAGCCGAAAATCGTTGGTGGGTAGTGCTTCAGGGGCAGGTCGAATGGTCGGTTGATGGCGAAGATGTTGTCAGCGCAGGACCCGGCGATGTCGTGTTCGTTGAACAGGGCAAAAACTATTCGATCTCGACAGTTGGGGATGAACCTTCGATCAGAATCACTATCGCAGGCCCTGTAATTTAGTTGCGCTGAAGCTTTGGTGAGAGCTGGAATTAACCCGAAATAGTCGAAATACCCAGAACCGTCGAACTAGATTCAGAATCATGTTCGATTGGCACTTTTTCCTCTTCAGCACACTAGTCTCGTTCGCTCATTCTGCCCAATGAAAGCAATTCTGAATCAAGTTCAGAATGACAGTCGGCGAGATCGTTGCTTCAACCCGGTCCGTTAACGGCTAACAAAAAAACGCCAGTCATCACCTTCACTTCTTAGGAAGGTGAAGTGCAATACTGATCAGCCGAACCGTCTATCCACCTAGAAATGACTCCTGAATTGCCGACTGAACGTATCGAACTCGAAGACAATCTCGTTCTCCGCACAGCTACTCCCGAAGACGCGGAAGAAGTTGCAGCATTCAATTCTGTCGTAATGACCGAGCCGCCAGATTACGAGCCCGAACCAGAGATTGGCGACTGGACACGTGATCTGTTCGATGGCGTGAATCGACGCGTAGGTCCTAACGACTTCACAGTGGTCGAAGACACGAAAACTGGCAAGATCGTATCGACGATCGTGTACATATCTCAAGTGTGGAACATCGGCGGAATCGACACGCCTATGGGCATGCCCGAAATCGTGGGAACGCATCCCGATTATCGACGTCGTGGCTTGGTTCGTAAGCAGTTCGAAGTGATGCACGAGTGGGGTAAGGAACGAGGTCATCTGTTCAATACTGTGATGGGAATTCCGTACTACTACAAGCAATTCGGGTACGAGTACGCACTCGATGCTTGGGGCGGTAGGGCGACCGCTCGTACGGCTCTCAGTGGTGTGTTGGCGAAGAAGGACTCAACGCCGCCGCTAACGGCGCGGAATGCAAGCCGTGAAGATGTGACGTTCATTGCTGAAACCGAACTGAATTCTCGGCGACGTTTGTTCGTGACAGCTGCTCGCGACTCCAAGATTTTCGAAAGTGAATTGTTTGGTCGACGCGATGCCAGCATGGTGTTCTATCGAACCCGAATTCTCGAACAAAACGGGGTTCCCGTTGGATATTACGAGTATGGCACCACGACGAAACGCGACAAGATTGATGTCAATGCTCTCGAAATAAACGCCGCTGTGAACTGGCTGGACGCGACGAGTTCGATGCTGGTCGATTTGAAAAGCTTGGCTGATGCAATCGAAACAGCTGACGGCGGTAAATGCGAAAAAATAGAATTCGGATTCGGATCTGAACACCCAGCCTTCAAACTCTTCGATTCCCAGTTCGGATCGGAAAAGAAGCCTTACGCTTGGTTTGTGCGAGTGCCAGATATTGCAGCACTCGTGTCGCACATTTCATCTGTGATCGAAGCAAGGCTTGCCGCTTCTGATTTACATGGATGGTCTGGCGATTTGAAAATCTCGTTCTATCGTTCAGGGCTCGAGATGAACTTCGACGCCGGTAAGCTAACTGCCGTGAAGAACACTGGTCCGATAGAGCGGGATGAAGCTCAAGCGCACTATCCTGATCTGACATTCACCAAAGCGTTATTTGGCCAATACTCGTTCACTCAACTCCGAGATATGCTCAACGATTGCTTTACTCACAAACCTGCACATCAGGCGCTTCAAGACATTCTTTGGGGTGGGCAGCAGGCTTCGGGTGTGCTGCCGACAAACTAGCACTGGCTGAGTTCAGGTAACACGCACCCTTCACGGTGAATCGTTTCACTGTTGAATGGTTGGCATCAGAATAGAAACATGACTTCAGAGGGCTGGTCGTCACAACGACTTTACCGACCGTTTATTCGCGCTTCGTTACTTATCGCTGTCCTACTTGGATTTTCGACGGGCGCGGCGATTTTGATCATGCCGTTGCTCGGCATGGAGCGAAATCTTACGTGGATCACTCATTCGCAATCGCACGGCATTGCCCAATTGTTTGGTTGGGCGGGCTTGTTCATCATGGGCTTCGCTTACCACGTTGTTCCCCGGTTCTTTAGCAGCGCAATTCGTTATCCACTCCCACAGAAAACGAGCATGTGGCTAGTTATTGCCGGTCTGCTATTTCGATTCTCAGGCCAGAGCATGTGGAAAACATCGCTAGCGGATCCACTTGTGGCTATCGGCGGTATTTTGTTGTTTGCGGGAATGCTGGTATTCGGGCTGACATTGCTTGATGTTGTTCGAAAATCATCGAGTAAGTCAGGTCCTGCAGAGATTTGGATAATCAGCGGAATCGCTTGGTCGATGGTCGCCGGGGCATTACATCTGGCGGTTACTGTGCGCATGGCGATTGACAGTGCTCCACTGGGTCACGTGACGTGGAATGAAGCACTAATTTACACAACGCTGTTCGGATTTATTTCGAGTTTCATCTTCGGCGTGTCGGCACGTGCCATTCGCGGATTTCTGGTTCTCAAGCCGATGTATGAGCGACTAAATGTAGTTTCACTCGCATTGATTCAGATTGGTCTGATTACGTTAGTAATCGGGCGATTCGCTGACCTAGAACAAGGCGTCGCATCTGTAGGACTGATTCTTGCTTCGCTCGGTGCACTTTTGTATGTGTTCGCACTGAGGGTTCTCGAGCCAGCGAGCGGCCCTGTAAAGCGGTTCGCCGTTGGTTATGCCCGATACGGAATATTGATTAGAACTGCCTACGCATGGTTGGTGATTGGTAGCTTGATGCTGATTCTGACGGCACTCGATGATGCCGCAGTGACCGACGTCATGCCAATCGAAATTTCGTTACCTGTAATGCACGTGTTCACTTTGGGATTCGTTACGACGTTGATATTCGGGGCTGCTTCGAGATTCATTCCAGTTTTCGAAGGTTCAGACATTCGTCATCAGTGGCTTATGGACGCAGCATTCATCTTGATAACTATCAGCGTCGTACTTCGAGTTAGTTTTGGATTCGAGCTATCGGTGTGGGGCGAGCGCGCTCTAGGTGCATCCGGAGGAATCGGTTTCGTCGGAATTATCCTGTTCGCCATCGTCGCTTTTCAGGCAATGACGCATTCAGCGCGAGCAGCGTATTCAGCTAGAGCTGCAGAGTTTGGGCGAGTGAAATTCGGAGCCATAAAACGACCGACAGGCCGCCCTATCAATCTCGGTTGATAAACGAGAATCTACTCTTCCATCAGACGATCAATGTCGTCCTGAAGCTGCTCTAGATACTGTGGATACGAATTCTGCTGATACCCAAGCGCAGTATTGCCACCCTTGTCTGAGTACCACGAGAAATGCCCCGGCTCTTCTTGATAGATCGCATCGGCTGGGTCGACTTCGATCATCCCAAAGTAGTCAGAAACGTACTTCGACCCAGTCATTCGCCAAGTCGGACCACCACTGACGTTCACGATTCTGTTCGTGTCGGTAAGTTCTGCAGTTACGCCCGCGACGATCGCGTTTACGGCGTCGTCTCGATGCACAAACTCAATCTTCTGATCTGGCAAGAATGGCCAAGCCTCTGGCGGCTCTTGGAACACCGGAATCGAAACTCCAGAGATACGCAGTACACATGAATCTAACCCCGCGTTAACGACGATCTGCTCAGACTCAGCTTTGGTCTTAGCGTAATTGTCGTCAGGGTCGTATGGCTGGGATGTCGATATTTCGGCGTCGTTGGCAGGAGTGCCATAGACGCTTACGGACGAGCTGAATACAAGTCGTGCGTTTGGCGAGTTAGCCTTGATGGTATCGACGATGATCTGCGTGCCTTCGACGTTCACCTTTTGCGCCAGTTCAATCAACTGATCGGCAGTAGGTGGCAGTATCGCTGCCAAATGCACCACGGCATCAACGCCTTCAACGGCTGAATTAACGTCCGAAGCTGAAGTTAGATCTCCCGGTAGGGCAGAAACTCCATCCGGCAATCCATCGAAATTGGCTGATGCCAAATCGAAAGCTCGAACCACGTGTCCATCGGCTGCGAGCCGAGCACAGACCAAACGGCCCATGCTCCCGGCTCCACCGGTTACTAAAACTGTTCCCATTAAGTAAGAACTGTTCCCGGAGCGTCGGCTTTATCCTCGATCTGATTCACCAGATCGGCTACGGCAGCGACGTTTGCATCCGATCCGTCGGTGCTCAACTTAGTAGCTGCCTTCTTTGTCTTGTTCGCGAGTGGAACACCTGCGAGTGACGTGAAGAAAAACTTCTCACGCTGAGCTGTAAGTCGATCTGCAAGGTCGTTCTGATCAGCACCTGTTAGAAGTGCGATCGCCTCGTCGAGCATGTCCTGCGCTCTTGCCATTTTTTAGTAGTTCTCCGTTACTGATTTCTATTGTTTAGTGATCGTGCGATGTCGAGTGGCTTCGCGTGCCTTCTTCACCCGGGTGCCACTGATTCTCAGGGGCGCCGTGGCCGTTAGGACCATGACTCGTGCCGTCACCGTGGTAGGCGGCGTGAGGATGAACTCCAACAGTTGGACCATCGTGCGGCTTAACCGCATCGATATCGACTTCAGGCAACCTGTCGTATCCATGACCATCGTGTCGGTCGAATGGGAACGGCTGGAACATCTTGAACATTCTTTCGAATCGAACCTTGGTAGGTCGTTCGTCGTACGGGAACCTGAACTTGTCTCTGCCAACTGGCTCGACGTGGTGCAGTTCGTAGTCTCGAGTGCCTAAGCCGTTTACTACGGCTGTGTTGATAGTCGTCTGCTCAGAGAGACCTTCGATGGCCGCTCCAGCAAGATCGAACTTTCGCTCACCAGCCTCTTCAACCCCCATCTCTTCACTGAGAGAGCCCGGAGTGCCCGGTGACTCGGTAACTGCGTCGACACATGCCTGGTCGATGGCTACGGGGTCTTTACTGGCGAACACGCCAAGGTTCGGAACGATTGGCATATCTGAGAAACCGGCACAGTCACACTTTGGCGATACGTCGATTGCCAAGGTTACAAAGCCGACCTTCGGAACAGTTTTACAAACTGCCAGCGCTGCATCACCAATAGCAATATCTGTTGCGTCGAACAGCATCTGGTTGGGCTGGAAAATTCCACGTGGATTCATCACGCCTAGGCAGCCAAGACAGGTCATGCACTTGTCTCGATCCCAGGCAATGGTGTTGTCTTCTCGAATCTTGAAGAGTCCGATTGGGCAGGCCTCTTCGATCAAGTTCCACTCGGCATCTTTCTCTTTATCGACAACAAAATTCTCGTCGAACTCCACTGCGGCACCAACACCATATTTCGGGTGCCCACCCATGTGAACGTTGAACTTGCCGCGCTTTGATTGTGCGCCAATACCGAGGTTCTTCAGCGCACCACCGATAACGCCCATGCCGTGACCTTTGAAGTGGGTCAGGGTTATCAGTACATCGGCGGCAGCAATCGCCTGAGCAACATATGCCTCTTTCAGCAGGTAGCCCTCAGGGATATCGACTCGGTAGTCACTGGTGCCAACAAATCCGTCAGCAACGATGAACGGGCAACCAAGAACCGCCGAGGAATAACCGTTTCGTTCAGCAGTTTGTAGTAGGTCAAGCTCTGTTGCACGTGTTGAAAACGGACTGTAGGTAAGCGTTGTGGTGTCGCACACGAACGGCCTGCCACCGAGTTCTTTCACTCGGTCAGCAATTGCGCGGGCGTAAACCGGTCGCAAATAAGCGCTTGAGTTCCACTCACCACAATGCAGCTTGATAGCTACTACATCGCCGGGTGAAACAAGCTCGTCGAGTCCAGCCGCATCAAAAACCGTAGTGGTCTTTGCGATAAGACTGGTGTCCGCCGAATCACTTCGGGCGTCCATGAAATATACATCTGATGGCATGATTGACTCCTCCTTGGCACCTGCCGGTTAGTGAGCAAGTACGGTGAGTCGTTGTTATCGAAATTGCATCCGCGGCGGAAATATACCGCAAAAAACAGGCTTTGCGCGCAATTTGCCGTAAAACTCTGTGACACTGTGTGCGGATAACGACTCAGATAAACTCACGGCTCGCCGGATTATGGTCAACTCATCCGATACAGCTTGAACAGGTTCACCGAGGAGAATGGAATGGGATATCAGGTAGAAAAACTCGCCGCCGAAAACGCTATGGTCGGTGAAGGTCCGGTTTGGGATGTCGAATCTCAATCGCTGTACTGGATAGATATTCAAGGCGGAAAAATCTGGAACTACGATCCTGCAACAGGTGAAAACAAAGTCCTGCACGATGGGTACAACGTTGCCGGCGCTACTCGTAACAAGCAGGGCGGAATGGCCGTAGGTACCTGGGAAGGTGTGCAGCTGTGGTTCTCTGACGACAACTACACGTGGCTACACAAGGGCGATGTTGATGGTCGACCTATCAAGCTAAACGACGTCACTGTTGGGCCTGATGGCAGCCTCTATGGCGGCAGTGGGCACCTCGATTCCTGCACGCTGTTCCGATTCAAGCCAGACGGTACCGCCGAAATAATTGATGACGGCTTAGCGCTGTGCAACGGTATGGGCTTTTCACCAGATCTAAAGACGTTCTACTCGACCGATTCTCCTGTTCACAAGATCTACAAGTGGGATCACAATCCCGCGACCGGAGCGATCACAAACAAACGTGATTTCACCACGATTCCTGATGACTGGGGAATCCCCGACGGCATGACCGTCGATGGTGAAGGCTATGTGTGGTCCGCTATCTGGTACGGCGGCGCGATCGTTCGATTCGATCCGGATGGCAAAGAAGAACGCCGAGTAGAGCTTCCAGCTGCCCAGACTTCTTCCGCAATGTTCGGCGGGAAAGATTTGAACGAGCTGTACGTAACTACAGCGGCCTATGGCACTGGTGATCCCACTCCAACTGGTTGGGAACCACCTGGCTTCGATATGAACACGTACCGTGGCGGTGATCTGTATCGAGTAAAGCTCGATATTCAAGGCAAGCCAGAGTTCATTACCGACTTCGCCGTACCTAGCTGATCATGTTCTTAATGCCGATTGTTCAGGGTCAGTCGGCAATAAGCTCCCTGTTTTCTTCGCTGGTGAATTCTCACCCAACGCTGAACTAAGCCATTAGTTAGCCTGAATTGTCGCGACCGTCATTAATTCAGATTGCGAAACAGGTGGCACGAATTGAACCCCGCTCGAATCCTTAATCTCGATATGTCGACACCAAAATTGGTGTTGATAATTATTTCTCTTGCTGTGGTTGTGGTACTGGCGGGTTGTGAAGAAAGGGATAGTGGCGATTCCGTCTCGAAAACGGATGATTCGAATGCAGAATTCCGTCCCTTTACGAACGTTGCCCCTGAACTTCTCGGTGAAGGCGCTGAGATAAAAAACCGTTACCCCGGCGTAGCCATATTCGATTTTGATCGAGACGGCGATCTTGATTTTTACGTCACCTCGGCCGAAGCAGGTGCTCCTATCGAACAAGCTCGGGGAGAACTGAACAAGTTATTCCGCAACGATGACGGAACGTACGTCGACGTAGCCGATGCTGCAGGTGTCGGGGCTGCCGCACACAATTCGAGTGCGGTTGCTGCGTGCGACTTCAACAACGACGGCTACCAAGACCTCTACGTGGGCGGCATGGGGCGTGTTGGAGACGAGCTCGACTATATTTCGACTGAACCCGGCTCAGAGCTGGAGTTCATCTCTGCCGACCGCCTCTACATAAACCAGAAAGACGGTACGTTCACCAACGCTACCGAGAGTTGGTTTGGTGAAAAGTTGAACGTGCGTTCAGCAGGATCGATCGCATGTGGCGATGTCGATAACGATGGTTGGCTCGACCTATACGTCGGCAATCGTAGCGATGTCGATTTCACCTCGTTCAATCATGCAAGCCACCCCGGTCACTACAACGTCATGTACCGCAACAATGGCGATTCGACGTTTGCCGATATCACCGATTCCGCTGGACTTGTAGCACCGCCAATCGTGATGCGCGATTCGTTCGGAGAGGCGATCATCTTCCCCGAAGATGCAGCAGAAGGGGAGGGCTTTGAAGGCTTTGACCCTGAGCACCTCGACGCCAACGGCAATAGAGGCGGTGATCCCGCAGGTGAGACATGGGCGACTCTGTTTTTCGATCACGACGATGATGGCGATATCGATCTATGGCTCGCTGACGATGGCGACCGCCTGAAGGTCTACCGCAACGATTCAACCTCAGCGAACGTACGATTCACTGATATCACCGCACCTATGGGCATCGACCAGTCCGGCGCGTGGATGGGCTTCGCATTGGGCGATATCGATGGCGATGCCGATCTCGACATGTTCATTACGAACATCGGCTTCCACCCGGTCACTCGCGGTCCGAACAATACTCCCGGCGGAGCATGTTCGTACGCTGCCAATTTCCAGTGGGGCACGTGCTATCACTACTTGCTGCGTAACGATGGCACTATACGAGTGCCGAGCGTTGGCACGATCGGTGTATTCCCAGACATTGCATGGTCAACAAAGGTCGAACCAAGCGCGGGGTCGCCGCCAGAGTCTCTCGATCCCAATCGAGTTAATCCTTTCTGGCGTACGCCGACCGGAGTTGCAGCTTACGACTTTGGCTTCGGAACAGCTTTCTTCGACTATGAAAACGATGGAGATCAAGACCTCTATTGGCTCGGTGCGATCATCTCTCCCGGTGAAGGTCCACGTGGTTTCCTATACCCCGGCTACGGCCGAATGCTGCTCAACGCTGGTGACGCTACGTTTAGCGACGTGACTGTTGAATCGCATCTCATCGACTCTAGAGACGTCGACTACACGTACACGGCACCGAATCAGCTTGGATTCGATCGTAAAGAGCAACGGATAGGCCCTGAGTTCCATGAGAACGGAAAAGGGCTTGCTAAGGGAGATCTCAACGGTGATGGATATGCCGACTTAATCGGCACGAACTCCTCAGGACTGAAATTCAACCCCGATGGAGAAAGTACCCATTTGGTAGATGGTCCGTTGATGGTCTGGATGAACGGTGGTGGTGAGAATCATTGGATTACGCTTCGCCTAAAAGGCAGGCAGGGAATCGACGGGACTGGTTCAAATGCCGATGGCATCGGGGCGCGAGTCTGGGTCACACCTGCTGGTGAGAACAACGATCCAAAGAAGCAGGTTCAAGATGTTCTTGGCAGTTCAACATTCCTGTCGATGAACGCTCTCGACCTGACCTTCGGTTTAGGCGATGTCGATGAAATTGAAGAGATTGAAATTCTTTGGCCTAGCGGCAGAACTCAGATTCTCAGCGATATCGAAACGAATCAGGTGCTCGAGATCGAGGAGCCATCTGACGGGTAGAGTTTTCTCGTAGATGAGTCGTTAAAGGCGAAGTCTTCGTATCAGCCGGAGTAGATGGGGTTGCGTAACATTCTGTGACGCATTCAATTCATGCTCGCTCGCTTGCGTTATTGCTCACTTTTGGCTGGGACTCAGTTTGCCGATTCGCCTGACAACTAAATCGACCGCGTTCGCGGTATTCGCTTTGTCGCTACTGTTCGCACTTGTCATCTCCTGCGGAGGAGCAAACGAGCCTGAGGCACTAGATTCATCTGGCGCAAAAGAAGAACCACCGGAGCTTGCTAAATCGGTTGCCGGGATATTGCCGCCGACCGTGACTCCAACCCCGCCTTCAAACGAATTCGCCATCGTCGGGCAGCCAGAACGCTTTCAGCTGGAAGATCTATCTCTAGTAGGCATCAACGAATGGATCAACTCCGAGCCTCTTGAGCTTGATCAACTTGCTGCCGAAAACAAGCTCGTGTTGCTCGATTTTTGGACGTACACCTGCGTGAATTGCGTTCGTACCTTTCCCTATCTGAAGGCATGGCACGATGCCTATGCCGATCTCGGCTTGGTGATCATCGGCGTGCACTCACCCGAGTTCGAATTCGAGAAAATTTCGGCGAACATTCAAGAAGCAGTCGAGCGTTACGGAATCGAATATCCAGTCGCAGTCGATAGCGATAAAGCCACTTGGGATAAGTACGGTAACCACTTCTGGCCCTCGAAATATCTGATTACCGTTGGACCTAACGGAGAGAGCTCTGTCGTGCTCAGGCATTTCGGCGAGGGCGGCTACCGGGAATTTGAATCGACGATTCTCGTTGAGCTAAATCGTCTTGGGCGGGATACGGACCATCTAAGAACCATTAACCCCGTCGGTCCTGACCGCTCAGAAAACGCACACACGATCACCAGAGAGCTTTATGGGGGATATTCGAGCAACTACCTGTCGGATGGCCTCTACGCTGGACAGGACGACTACTACATCGCTCCCGACACGACAGTCGACTACGTTGATGATGGGACGCGCCGGCACGGGCAGTTCTTTTTGGACGGCGAGTGGATCAACACTGAAGACGCAGTCGTTAGCGGTTATGTTGCGGAGAATGGTTCGTCGCAGTTTGCGTTCGAGTTCTTCGCTACCTCTGTGAACTCTGTGCTTAGCTCTTCGGATGGCCCCGTCGACCTAATTGTCGAACTCGATGGCAAGCCGCTTACTCGTGATCAGGCAGGGTTCGATATCTCTTGGAATTCCGACGATACCAGCGTTGTCGAGGTCGATGATGCTCGCCTGTACCAGCTGGTGGAACTACCCGAATTTGGAAAACACGAACTCGTGTTAAAAACAAACTCCGAAGGCCTGGCGATTTACACCGTGACCTTCGGAGTCAATAAGTTCGGACCTTGACTGCAGTCTAGATAGACATGTCGGCTGGAATAGCCTTGATGGTCTCTTTCTCAGTCTGGAAAGTGCTTGTGATGTCCGGGTTGGTCATCTCGCCCTTTTCCTGATGCAAGAAGCACGTAGCAAGCTGATGTTCGTTCATCAGGTACTGCAGTGGCTTCGATTCGTTGCAGTGTTCCATCACAGCAGGGCAACGGTCTGCGAATCGGCAACCGTTCATCTGTGTGTCGCCAGTGTCCCAGTTTTGCTGAGGCGGCTCAGAACCCCAACGGTTCTTAGGATCAGGCTGCGGAATCGACTCGATCAACAGCTGTGTGTATGGGTGCTGAGGACTCGGGATAACCGCATCAACGGTTCCCGCTTCTACAACAGTTCCACGGTACATAACCATGATGTTGTCGCTGATTTGGTAGGCAGTTGTGAGGTCATGTGTGATGTACACAACTGAGATACCAAGATCTCGGTTTAGTCGGCGAATCGAGTCGAGAATTGTTGCTCGAAGCGAAGCGTCAACCATGGAAACTGGCTCGTCAGCGAGAATCACACGAGGCTTCAGAAGAAGCGCCCGAGCAACCATGATTCGCTGTCGCTGACCACCACTCAATTGGTGAGGGAAGCGTCCGAGAGTTTCCTCGGGTAGTAGACCAACCATCTCGAGTGCATCTTCGATCATGCGCTTCTTCTCTTTGTCCGAAGACGCAAGCTTGAAGTTCTTGATCGGAGCATCGAGAACGTGGTCGACTTTATAGAACGGGTTGTAAGACTCAAAGGGATCTTGGAAGATCGGCTGAATCTCACGACGGAAGTTTCGGCGTTCACGTCGCGTTAGCTTCGTGAAGTCCTTACCTCTGTAAAGCATTCGTCCATCGCTAGGCACGTGGCTTCCAAGAAGAAGTCGGGCAAGAGTTGTCTTACCACTTCCACTTTCACCAGCAACCGTTGTGATAGAGGGTTCGTCTTCGTCGATGCTGAGTGAAACATCATCAACGGCAACGGTAACCTGTCCGTTTCCGAACATACCTTCGCTACCGAAGGTTTTGGTTACGTGATCGAGTTCGAGGAACGTGCTCACGATTGGCCCTCACCTTCGTACAAGTGGCAAGCCGTTTCACGACGACCGCCAAGATTTAGTGTCTGAGGAACCGATTGGTCGCACTTGTCGAACCGCGATGGGCATCGATCTGCGAACGCACAGCTATTCGGCAAATTAATCAACCGTGGGGGAAGTCCGGGAATTCCAAGAAATTCTCGCTTCTCCTGCAGTGATGGCAGAGATCGAATCAGCAGCTTCGTGTAAGGGTGCTTAGGATCGCTAAACACTTCTTCCACTGGGCCAACTTCAACAAGCTTGCCTGCGTACATCACACCAATGGTGTCGGCGAACTGGGCAACAAGACCCATATCGTGACCCACAAGCATGATCGAAGCATCCAAGCCCTCTTGCAACCGACCAAGCGTCTGCATGATCTGTCGCTGAACAACAACGTCAAGAGCTGATGTTGGCTCGTCAGCGATGATGAGGTTAGGGCGGAGGGAAATTCCGATCGCCATAGCCACACGCTGCTTCATTCCACCTGAAAGTTCATGTGGGTACAAACGGGCTACACCGGGGCGTAGACCAACACGAATCAGTAGATCGCGAACGAACTCTTTTAGTTCGTCTTTGGACAGCGCTTTGTCATCCTCGCTACGGTGGTCGAGGAACCCATCAACGATCTGTCGTTCAATCCGCATAACCGGGTTGAGCGAGTTCATTGCACCCTGGGGAACAAGAGCCAGCTCAGAAAGCCGAGTCTTGCGCATTTCATTTTCCGAAAGCTTCGTGACATCTCGCCCATTGAGAGTCACGCTGCCTTTGGCGATGTGCCCAGGAGGGCGGGTGAGTCGCATCAGGCCCATAGCAAGAGTTGTCTTGCCTGAACCCGATTCACCAACGAGTGCGAAACGTTCACCCTGCTTGAGAGTGAATGTGACGTCGTCACACGCTTTTACTGTGCCGGAATCGGTCTCGTAGTAGACCGAAAAGTTCTCGACGACCAGAGCGTCGACATCGGTAATCCGAGCGTCCGCTCTATAAGTCTGTATTGCTTGTTCGGTGCTCAAACGCGTTTCCTCAATCGTGGGTTGGACCATTCATCCAATCCTGATGAAATCAAGAACAGGCTGACGAATACGATCACGATTGCAGCCAATGGCGGAAGCCACCACCACCACATACCGAGCGTGATCGAGGAGAACTGAATGTTCCAGTAAATCGTCATACCCAGAGTTGGGTCACTAAGGTTGCCTAGTCCGATGGCTTCAAGGCCGATAGAAGCGAGAATCGCTCCTGCGACAGAACCAACAAGGCTGGCAGTGATGTACGGAATAAGGTTTGGCATCATTTCCTTGAAGATAATGCCCATGCCGCTGGTACCAGAAAGTCGTGAAAGCTCTACATAAGCCTGTTCACGCATTACCAGCACCTGAGATCGAATCGTGCGTGCTGGGAAAACCCAACTGGTGAGACCAATTGCGATACCAAGCTCATCGGTAGAAAGTTCTCGACCGATGTTGATTCGAACAAGAATCAGAATGAGAAGAGCTGGCATAGCCAGTCCAACGTCAACTACTGATCGAATAGCGCCGTCAACGACACCACGGTAGTAAGCAGCCAAGAAAGCTGCGACGGTACCTAGTCCGATAGCCACACCACCGGCGATTAGGCCGATACGTAGCGTGAGCGGAGTACCAAGAATTGCAACAGCGAGAAGGTCTCGTCCCTGCGTGTCAGTACCGAACGGGTGTGCCCCAGTAGGGCCGAGCCGTGTTGGTGCAGACAGTGGTCGGAACATTTCTGTTTCCCAAACCAAGTGGCCGAGGCCTACAAGGAACAGCATTCCGAACAGTAGCACCGATCCTACGATCAGCGATGGGTTACGGAGTGCGTACTTCTTGATTGGAGTAACGCGTTCTTCATTGAACTGTTTCCAGCCGCCCTGGCCCGCAACGTCAGCTTGTAGAGATGAAAGTGATTCAGTCATTACGAGTTCCTCACCCTGATCCTAGGATCAAGCAACGGGTAGAGAACGTCGAGCAGGAACGTTGCACCTGCGATACCAAGAATGATCACGATCACAATTCCTCGAATAACGAAGAAGTCTGAAAGTCGAATCGCCTGGAAAAGAATGTCGCCAATACCTGGGTATGAGAACACACGTTCAACAAGCACCTGACCAGTAACGATTGTTCCGAGAACAAGAGCGAGACCGGTTACCTGTGGAAGCAGAGCGTTTCGCACTGCGTACCGCATGAAGATGCGTGAACCCTTCAAGCCTTTAGCATCGGCCTGAATCATGTAGTCCTCACCCTGCGTGTTGATCATCATGCCTCTCATACCGATGGCCCAGAAGCCAATAGCAGAGAAGATGATTGCGAACGCTGGCAGTATTGCGTGCCTGAGCACGTCGATAGCGAACTCGAAACTCATGTTAGGCAGAGTCGCCGGTGAATAACCACCGAACAACGGCAGCCAACCGAGTTTGAATGCAACCACGAAAATCAAAATCATGGCAAGCAAATACTGCGGAATTGCCGAAAGGGTTAGCAGCGGCATAAACACATATTGAAGCCAGCCCGGTTTTCTAGGCCAGCCCAGTATCGCCCCCGCGAGCGTCCCTAAGACGAATGCAAGCAGCGTTACCGTTCCCATCAGTCCGAGAGTCCACATTAGTGACTCAAAAACGATGTCGTTCACAGTTCTAGGGAAAAACGCAATGGAAACACCAAGATTCAGTTTCGCAAGATCCTTAAGGAAGTTGGTGTACTGAACCCACATAGGTTGATCCAAGCCAAACCGCTTCTGGTAAGACTTGGCCATCGCATCAAGACCCGTCTGCATCGCACCACCGCGTTGTGCTTCGAGTAGAAGCTTCTCTTTAACGGGGTCCTGTCCGGAAAGTCGAGGAATGATGAAGATGATCGTGCTGGCGAGCCAGACTACAAAGAGAAAGAACAGGAATCTCTTCACAATGAAATGACCGAGAACACCCATGATTATCCGGGTGATCGATGTGCCATTCGACGGTGAAGAGTTATCAACTGCCTGCGTTTGTTCTGTCACGGGCTAAAACTCAATTCAATAATGTCTGAAATCGACAGTGCAACTAACAATATTTGATTAGTCACCAAATATTGGGATTTCTGGCGTCCAAAGATAACAAGTGTTTACGTCGCTGGCTATGTTGTATTCGAGTCAGTCGACCGCAGCATCGAAATTCGTGATTTTTTTTCACCTACTTTTTTAACCGTAAATTCACTATTCAACGGTTCTATCTCGAATGAACAAGCTATGAGAGTGGTCTGGACGCGTTCTTAAAGGTGAAGCAATATTGAAATTATGACTTCGAATCAAGTTAACGAATGTTGACTCCCCAGTTGGATTCGGATATAAATTCTTGCCACAGATAAACGCTGTCGCTTGACGGCACATCTAGTTTCGCGTCTGACATTTATTCGGAGGTCAGCATGACATTTACTGAGAGGTGGAGAATTCTCTTCCTCGCCATGCTTTCAATTGCCCTTGTTGCGGCAATTGCTTGTGGTGGCGGAGATGACGAAGACTCTGACGATGGCGCAGGCTCCGAGCCGGCTGCCACGACTGCACCTGCTGCAGACCCTACAGAGGCTCCGGCCGCTGAAGAGCCTGCAGGCAAGGTTGCAATTGAAGAGATCGATCGGGACGACACATTCATCGGCTACCTTGGTGGTGCTGAAGGACGTTTCGTAGACCACGAACTCTGGAACCCATACGCCATTGGTGCAAACCACCAATCTGGTCCAAACATCATCTTTGAGCCACTCGCATTCTTTAGTGCGTTTGACGACAAGACGATCCCTTGGCTCGCTGAGAGCTGGGACTGGAACGGCGACTTTACTGAGTTGACGATGAACCTACGATCAGGAATTAACTGGTCAGACGGTGAAGAGTTCAACGCAGACGACGTTGTTTACACGTTGAACACTCTTAAGGACCTCAAAGAAGAAGTCCGCTGGGGTAACGACATCGACAACGCTATGAACCACGCGGAAAAAGTCGACAGCCACACCGTAAAGGTGTTCCTTGACCGACCAGACCCACGATTCATGTTCCTCCTTACATACAAGTTCGACATTGGTGTGTACATGGTGCCAGAGCACCACTACAACGGCCGAGACTGGACTACGTTCAAGGACTACGACCCAGCCAAGGGATTCCCGCTAAGCACGGGCCCATGGAAGGTTGTTTCTGGAACACCAGAGCAGAAAATCATCGACCGCCGCGATTCGTGGTGGGGTGAAGGCGTATCTGACCTCGGTCAGTTCGGCAAACTGCCTGGACCACAACGTGTCATCTACTTGCCAACACCTGACCAGACGGTTCGGTCGCAGGCTTTGATTTCTGACACTGTTGACTACTCAGCAATGACCACACCTGCGGTTATCGTTGAGACAATGGGCAAGAACTCTGATCTTGTCACTCACACTGGTACAGACTCTCCTTTCGGATATGTTGACTGGTGGCCGGTCTCGATTGGTTTCAACGACTCCGGTAAGTTCGGTCCTTACGACGACAAGAACGTTCGATGGGCATTCAGCTACTTCCTTAACCGGCAGGAACTGAGTGACGTAGCCTACGACGGTGCAGCGGCATTCAACCCACTCACCATGCCTGGTTACCCACCACTGAAGAAGTACTTTGACTCAGTAGCGGACCTACTAGCAGAGATGGACACCACCGAGCACAACCCAGCCAAGGCTGCAGGTTTGCTAGAAGGTGCTGGCTACTCGAAGGATGGCGATGGCAACTGGGTTGACGCTCAGGGCAACGGCATCAACTGTGAAATCATCGGTTTCAGCCCGTGGGTGGACCTCGGTCCTATCACAGCTGAGCAGCTCCGACGTGAGGGCATCAACGCCACTTACTCTCAGCCGCCTGATGCTTCTTCACGAATGGCTGAAGGTAACTTCGAATGTCTGATGTTTGGACACGGCGGATCGGTCCGTGACCCTTACTTCACCATGAAGCTTTACCAGTCAGCATCAGTAAACATTCCTGGTGGTCACCAGGTCAACTTCTACCACTGGGAAAACGAGCGGTGGGATGAACTTACTGACGAAGTCGCAAAGACTCACCCTGATGACATCGACACGATGCAGGAACTATGGCACGAAGCCATGGAAATCTGGATCACAGAACTTCCGGACGTTCCAGTTCTTGAGTTCTACCACCGCATCATCATGAGTGAAAAGCGATGGACTAACTGGCCTCTTGGCGGACAGACCTCTGGCTACGTGAACGAGGCCTCTTGGCACCTCACGTGGGGATTGGTTCTGCACGCTCTCGAAGCTAAGTAGTAAAACTCTAGTAGTTTTTACTACTTGAGCTAACAGACGCAAACGAAGCGCCCCTGTCATTTGGCAGGGGCGCTTTTTTATTTAACTCACAGGCTTTTCTATTCCCGATCGAATCTCACCACGTGCTGCTTGTGGAGTGCTATATCCTTCGGCAAAAGTTCAAATCAGATTCAGGGTGGGAATTCGAAAATTGTCTTCTATCGTTCAAATTCGCTCGGCGTTTGCAAATAAGCCGTCGTTAGTCATGCTAGGACTTACGCTGTTGCTCGCTGTGGTCGCCGCATGCGGTGCATCAGAGGCTCCGGCGGTAGAAGATGCCGGTTCGGTGGATGAGGAGGGGCTACGGCTAACTACACGCCCGGAAGCAAACTACTCGATCGATGACCTAGTCGCTGTGGGTTTCAAGAAGAATCGGCAGTTCGGCCCTGAAACCGTGCCGGGGTCACTTGATGTTTGGTACGGCTTCTTCGCCCAGAGAGATATTGAAGTGAGGTTTTACGAATCACATGCCGATGCGATCGAGTTCGGTGTGGAACCGGCTGAGTTGATAATCGCTCGCACAGCAGGACAACGCGATCCTCTGATACCAGTTGTGAACCTGTATCCCGCTTACGCTGTGGTCGGCAATACAGTGATGCTCTGCGAACGCCAGCTTTCAACGTGCGAAGCGCTGATCGAAGCATTGCCGTAATTGATCTTGCACTAGAGCTTCGGACCAACGGGTTAAATAAAAAGACCGACGATCAAATCGTCGGTCTTTTCTTATCTACAGAACTGAAGCTATGCAGCAGGTTCGGTAAGTGCGAGAAGATTCTCGCAGTTGGCGAATGCTTCGGATGATTCGTCGCCTTCACAGAAGAGAATCATGTTTCCTCGAATAACGTATTCGAGATACCGAGCCGAGTAAGAACAGCTGGAATGCGGTGTCTGGGCGGCACGACTGCACTTGCGGCGGTCTCTCTCGCCCTCTTCCCAAAGAACTTCGTCTCCAGTGACAATCGCATCTTCGCCTGTAATCGAATCGGCGTAGGAAACACCCTGAGCCACAGCTTCACCGTGTGTCTCATAGAAGCGGATTTCGTAAGCGAGCTGGTTGTATACAGCTTGAACAGCGCCAAGAGCTGCGGGCAACTCATCGACGTCGTAATCCTTCACTGTCTTTACCCCGGACGGTCGTAGAGCCTCAAACTCCTCTACTGTGTAGATCCGTCCGTCGTCCACTACCCGTTCTATGGCCACTTCACCGCCGCTGGCACCTGAATCTGAGCCACATGCGGTAAAGAGCGCTGCCGACAGGATTCCCAAAAGGAACACTGCGGCAATTTTCTTAGTGAACTGAATTGTTGCTGGCACTGTCTATTGCACCGCTGCCATTAGGTTGGCACATGCCTGGTGCGAAGTTTCAGTATCTTTACCTTGGCACATCAACACCATGTTGCCGACTACGACATAGTCGAAGTATTTCGGGTTGTCGCACTTGCCCGAGTGGTGCCCACCGTTACCCGCACACTGGCGTCGATCCGTAATCCCTTCGGTCCAACGTTGTACGTCCTTGAGCAAAACTGCTTCGGCACCGGTCGCCTCGTCGGCGAAATCGACACCTTGCGCCATTGCGGCAGCATGATCAGCGTAGAAACGAGCTTCGTACTCTTGTCGGTTGTAAGGATCAGAACCGTAGAAGCCGTAGATGGCAGTTATTGCTCCATCAAGTCCTTCTACATCGTAGTCATCGTCGTGTTTGAAAAATTCAACACCTGTGATGTCAGCGTCTGTGTAGATACGATCGGTGGCGTCGATCTTTGCGATAACACCTTCTCCTGAAGATCCGTCACCATCGCCGCCATCACTGCCGCAAGCAACTGCCGCTATTGAAAGCGCTGCTATCGCAACAAGCAGTATCAGCAGCCGTGCCTTGCCACTGTTTTTCTGACTCATATCAAGCTCCCTGTAATTGTTCGATACCCACCATTTTTTTGAGATGAAAAATAGTTGTGTGGTGAGTTCGCCAAATATACCTGTTTACAACTCAGCAGTCATTCACTTGTTTAACAACATTGGTGAACGACCCCGTTCATCTAATTCAAGATGATGTAATTATGCACCTTCTCCTCTGATCAATGCGACGAATGGCGCACATTGGTCGAGAGAATGCTCCGATGTTCGTCCTTCGCACAATATCACTACGTTTCCTAAAATTACGAAATCGCCGTACCGAGGGTTTTGACTGCCACGTGATCCGCCACCAACAATAATGCGACGATCACGCACGCCTTCGTCCCACATTGCATCTTCAGCGTTGAGCGACGCACCATCGCCGGAAGCATCCTGTGCAAACGGCGTTCCCTTCTCGACAGCTACTTGATGACTGGGATAAATCCGTATTTCGTAGTTGAGCGAACCGAGGCCTGGCGGCGTCCAAAATCCTACATAAGCTTCTTCAGCTCCATCGAGTCCTTCAACGTCGTAAGTTTTTCCCTTTTTCCAACCAGTGGATTTGATGTCATCGAGAGTGAGCACCCGCTCGAAGTCAGAGATTTTGACGAGAGTTGCGGCAGTAGGTTTATCTGAAGAGCTACCACCGCAGCCAAGAACGATAGCCATAAGCGCTGAAATCATCACAAAAACTACGAGTTTTGAGCCGGTTTTCTTAATGCGGCGCTTGTCGCTCAAATTCTTTTCGCCGGCGGATACGGACTGTTCAGGGCTATTGAAATTGAATTGAGTCATTACGAGTCGTCGCCCCTGATTTGTGCAATGAACGGTGCACATTGTTCCAGCGCCTGTTCTGAATTTCGACCTTGGCAAAGAATTACGAGGTTTCCGAGTATTACGAAATCTCCGAATTTAGCGGTTTGGGTTCCGCCGCCTTGCCCAACCATTAGTCGACGGTCTCGTACACCGTCGTCCCACATTGAAGTTGTGGAATTCAGGGCCGCATCTTCGCCAGACGCATCTTCGGCGAATGGTGTGCCGTCATCGAGCGCAACTTGGTGACTCGGATACACACGTATTTCATAATCGAGTGGACCGATTACAGGATGCTTCCAGAAACCGACCTGCGCATCCTCTGCGCTGTCGAGTCCCTCGACGTCGTATGTTTTGGTTTCTTTCCAGCCTGCATTTTCAACATCAGCGATCGAAAGGATTCGATCAAAATCTGAGATTCGCTCGAAGCTGTCTTCGGCAGCAGAATCTGATGCGCTAGAGCCGCAGCCAATTACGAGCAAAGAAGTGATTATTGATAGTGCCGCTAAACTGACGGTACGAACGAAATATCGCTTATTCACCGGGAACCAGCGCATTTGCCATCAGGCCGCACCGTTCAAGCGATACTTCAGGGTCGGGTCCCTGGCAAAGCATTATTACGTTCCCGAAAATTGCGTAATTGCCGAACTTTGGACCGATACCACTCCTAGCACCACCGCCGGCACCTCCGCCGATGATCATTCGACGATTCTTCACACCATCTTTGTAGGTAGCGTCGTCTTCGCTAAGGATCGCATCGGCACCGGTACCTTCTTCGGCCATCGCTGTACCTTGATCGATAGCAGCCTGATGCGATTCGTAGAAGCGCACTTCGTAGTCGTAAGGTTCACCGCTGCCGATTCGTAGGAAGCCGAAATAAACCTCGGTTGCCCCGGGGAGTCCTTCTGTGTCGTAGGTACTGGATTTCTTGTAACCGGTCGCCATCACGTCATCGAGTGTGAGCACAACTCCAGGATCACTAATCTTGGGGAAGAGTGCTTCTTCGGAATCGCTCGAACCGCAGGCTGTTGTTGCAGTGAGCAGCATTGCCGTAATTAGGGCAACGATCAAAGTGAGTCGATGTCTGTGAAGGGCCGGATACTTCGAATGCAATCGCGAATCTCCTTGAGGCGCTTTGGGGGCGCTTGGCGTGACCGACGGATGATACCGGTTTACCCGAAACGGTCAACGGGAGATTTTGCTGAAGCAGATAGTTGCACCATTAGTCCCTATAGGTCAGACCCGGGATGCGGAATTCGTTCGGCTCCCCGCGTTGGAACGCCTGGTAGTCGTGCCACAGGCAGCCGCTATCGTGTTCTTTTGCTGCTGCTTCTTGAAAAAGGAACCAGCCCACATGTTTGCCATCTTGGCTCCATGCGAGAGCTAGCCCATCTCGAATAAGCGAGTTTTCTATAGAAACTCCATCGGCGGTGTAGAAGTAATAGTGATTTGAGTCGTTCCTAACTGAATCGTCAGGGCCGGGTTCGATTCGGATGGATTGACCGGCAAGTTTCGTCAATTGTTCCTTAGCTTCGATGGCGCAATCTTCAGGTTGGTTCAGCACATAGACGCCATACATCTGAATGTGCCCGATCGATGTACTAAGCGTGTTGGCGTCAATCACTCCAGAAACATCGACCAATTCGCAATTTGGGCAGGTGAGTGCGGGAACGGTTGGCACTGGGGTCGGCTCAACACTTTCATTGGCGCATCCCATTATCAATATCAGCACGATCAACACTATCGGCCACACAGGATTTGCGTGGCGTATTGCTGGGTATGACAAGGACTCAAACGTCTTCATGGCGTTAGTATCTACGAACTAAACCCGTAATTCGGGTTGCTAGAACATTTCTCCTCAACAAAATCAACAAGTGGAGTTGAACTTTGAACCTGCTGATTACTTCGGCAACGTCGGTAACGGCGCAGCTAATAGCTGGTGAACTAAGCGGTACCCATTCGCTTAGATTGACCGATCTTCCTGAAAACGCCAGTGGCGATATCGTTCCGAACGAACTTGGGCATGAGTCAGAGACAGACGAACTTGTTGCAGGTATCGATGCAGTCATCAATATTGGCTATCAAGGTCAGTCTGGGTTGCCAGCTCATCTGATGGACTACAGCACCCGCCGGATGTATAACCTGCTTCAGGCGGCTGCCGATGCCGGGGTGAAGCGATACATCAACATCAGCACGTTACGACTTTACGAGGACCACGAAGAAAATCTTGTCGTTACTGAGAAGTGGCGAACTGATCCATCAGCTGAAAATGTCGATCTGCTGAATGCTCATATGGCTGAGTATGTGTGCAAAGAGTTCGCACGCGACAGGCTGATTCAGGTTGTGAATCTTCGACTTGGCTGGCCGTTCAATGGCACAGGTGCCGATGACACAGCAGCGATTTCGAGCGAACTTATCGGAGCCGCAATCGAAGCTGCTCTCGTGAGCGAAGAACTTATCCAATGGCAGGACATTCACATCCAGTCGCCAGTGGCTCACCAGCGATTCATCACTAATACCGCCGCACGAATACTGCCGGGACTAGCCGGGAGTCTCTCATCATGAAAGTTCTAATACTTGGCGGAAACGGAATGCTAGGACCGTGGGCTGTGAAGGCGATGCAAGGTCGCCACGACATTCTGCTGACCGATATCAACGATCCATACCCTGAATACAAGGGCGATTTCCAAAAACTTTCTGCTGACGATATCGATGGCGTTGTGAACGCAGCGAAGGGCATGGACGTGATCGTGAATTTGTCGGTTCTACGTCCACATCGGCAGCTAGCGTTCGATGTGAATACCATGGGCAACTACGCCATGATGTTGGCTGCACGTGAACATCGTATTAAGCGGGTGATCACAACTGGTCCTCACTTCCAAATGGTTGGGCAGCAGTACGAGGAGTGGGATCACGATCTCAACCCCGACATGCCGCCAGCGCCCGGAACACGTCTGTACGCACACACGAAGGCTCTTGGACAAGAAATATGTCGAGTGTTCAGCGAGCGACACGGCATTCAAGTGCTCACGTTGCTCTACTACAACATGAAGCACACTTGGAATTTGGGTGGTCCGGAAGCTACGCCTGTGTATCACGATGACATGGTCCCGTATTCGACCGCATGGCAGGATTGCGGAACCGCGGTTCAGGCAGCTGTTGAAGTTCCTGAAGAGCGTCTGGCGACCAAATGCGAGACCTTCTTTGTGCTCCCTGATCTACCGCATGCGAAGTTCAACAACGAGAAAACTAAACGGGTGCTTGGATGGACTCCTCGGTACCACGTTGAAGCTCTGTGGAACAAGGAACACCGGAACCCACCTAGCGGGCTGCACGAAGCGTTTTAGGGCTAGCCCGTTTGCAACGTCGGCAGTCACCTCGTCCCGACCGAAGCGATAGCGGAGTGGAGGGATCTTAGTCGAAAACTGCACTTGGTTTTCGCAGACTAAGAATCATCGAGGATGCTGGCATATGCATCCACAGTCAGAGATCCCTCGGCCGCACTAGGGAAATCAAATATGGCCTGACAAAAAAAGCCCCCGGATGATTCATCCGGGGGCTTTTCTTTTCTATTTAGAAACGAAACCTAGAGTTCTTTCACTTCTTTGGTGATTTTCTCTACAGAATCCTTAGCGTCACCGAAGAGCATCTGAGTCTTGTCGAGGAAGAACAATTCGTTCTGCACCCCAGCGAAACCAGATGACATTCCACGTTTCATCATGATGACCGACTGTGCCTGGTCAACGTTCAGAATTGGCATGCCGTAGATCGGGCTCGATGTGTCGGTTCGTGCAGACGGGTTAGTAACGTCGTTTGCACCAATCACAACAGCAACGTCGGTTCGTTGGAACTCACCGTTGATTTCATCGAGGTCCTTGAGCTCGTCGTAAGGCACATTCGCCTCAGCAAGCAGCACGTTCATGTGACCCGGCATTCGACCTGCAACAGGGTGGATAGCGTAGCGAACGCTTATTCCCTTTGCCTTGAGTAAGTCTGCCAGTTCACGAACTTGGTGCTGAGCCTGAGCAACGGCAAGACCGTAGCCCGGAACGAAGATCACTGACTGTGCGTACGCAAGCATTGTCGCTGCATCGTCAGCCTGAATCGAAGTAACGGGTCGAGTTTCCTCTTCACCGCCAGCCGATGCGCCATCTTCAACACCGAATCCGCCCAACATCACGTTAGCCAATGATCGGTTCATTGCCTTGGTCATGATCCTTGTGAGGATTAGGCCCGAAGCACCAACCAGCGAACCAGCGATGATAAGCATGTTGTTGCCAAGAACGAAACCTGTGGCAGCACCAGCGATACCGGAGTAAGAGTTCAGCAATGCGATAACCACTGGCATATCGGCACCACCAATCGGAATCACAACAAGGATTCCGAGTGCGAGTGCGATTCCACCAGCGATCAAGAACGCTGTGATCGAAGGATCGATAACCAACCAAACGGTTGAAGCGATCATTCCGATCAATAAAGCAACGTTGATTACGTTACGGATTGGCAACAGTAGAGGTCGGGTTGGAACCAGACCCTGAAGCTTTCCGTAAGCAATGAAGCTACCCGTGAGGGTTACTCCACCAACGATTACCGAAGCCATGATCGTAATAGAAACATCTTCTGCAATCGTCGCACCGTCATCTATCAAGCGAATCAGTTCACCGGCTGCGATTACTGCCGAAGCAGCACCACCGAAACCGTTGAAGATCGCCACAAGCTGCGGCATCGAGGTCATTTCGACCTTGCGAGCCGAGAATGCACCAATTGCGGAACCAACGATGGCTCCACCGAGAATCCATTCCCACGACATGATGTCGTTACCGACCACCGTCGCAAGCACGGCAACAAGCATTGCCAACGACGACATTCGGTTACCTCGTCGCGCCGTCGCAGGCGATCCGAGTTGTTTGAGTCCAACAATGAACAGAATCGCTGCGATGATGTACATCACGTTGGTTATGTTCATGTGGAAGAGTGCGTCGGTACTCATTATTTCTGACCCGACCTTCTAAACATCTTGAGCATTCTGTCGGTAACCATGAAGCCACCCACCACGTTGATCATGGCGAGTCCGACCGCAATCGCACCCAGAATTTGCCCAACCAGACCATCGGCCTGACCAGCAACCAGCAATGCACCCACGATCACGATACCCGAGATCGCGTTTGATCCCGACATCAGAGGTGTGTGCAGTGTTGGCGGTACTTTCGTAATTACCTCGTACCCGATGAAAATCGCGAGTACGAACACTGTTAGCGCAATAATTAGCGCTTCGGCGTCAAACATTTATTCACCTAACCCGTGTCGTGCTTCGCCTTCGTGAGCAACACACATGGTGTCGATCACTTCATCTTCAAAGTCGAGAGTAAGCGTTCCTTCTTTCTTATCGATGATTAGATCGAAGAGCGCCATAACGTTTCGTGAGTAGAGCTGGCTTGCGTGAAACGGCATTGAGCTTGGGACGTTTATAGGCCCGTTGATAGCCACACCGTTCTTGTCGATGATTTCTCCGGCGACTGTTCCCGCAACGTTTCCGCCCGATTCAGCAGCGAGGTCGATGACCACGCTACCCGGCTTCATAACGTCGACCATGTCTTCGGTCATAAGCAGCGGGGCAGGGCGTCCTGGAATCGCCGCAGTAGTAATAACTGCGTCAGCTTCAGCGATGTGCTCTTTAAGGAACTCTCGCTGTTTCTCCTGTTCGTCCTCGGTCTGCTCACGGGCGTAACCGCCAGCGCCTTCAGCGTCTTCTGCTGCAGGTGGCTGAATGAATTTCGCACCCAGACTTTCGAC
The DNA here is from genome assembly GCA_018650845.1 of Chloroflexota bacterium. GTDB lineage: Bacteria > Chloroflexota > Dehalococcoidia > Lucifugimonadales > Lucifugimonadaceae > Lucifugimonas. The sequence continues at coordinate 35,218 of JABIFF010000002.1, forward strand.
CTGCTCGCCAGCTGCGGCTCGTACGTCGAATGCTTCGACAACGGCGCCTAGTCGGCGTGCTGTTGCGATTGCTTGAAGTCCAGCAACACCGGCTCCAAGCACGAGGATTTTGGCTGGTGGAATAGTTCCAGCAGCGGTCATCATCATTGGCAGATATTTGCCTAGAGAATTGGCTGCAAGCAATGCTGCTTTGTATCCGGCAATAGATGCCTGAGACGACAGAACGTCCATCCGCTGTGCTCGAGCGATTCGCGGAACCAGCTCCATTGCCAGTGCAGTTGCACCGGCTGAAGCAAGTCCCGAAACACCCGGCCCATTGGTTCGCGCATTGAGAGTGCTAACAACAATGCTGCCCTTCTTCAGGGCACCGACTTCGGCATCGGTAGGTGGCTGAACGTGGACGAATATATCGGCCGATCCGGCGATTTCAGCTGCAGAAGCGGTTTTCGCTCCAGCTTCTGCGTATGCCGAATCCGGGAAGCCTGCGGCAGTTCCCGCACCTTCTTCAATAAATAACTCGTGGCCAGCCTTTACGAGACGTTCAACCGTCTCAGGCACAAGGGCCACGCGATTCTCGTTGGGATCTGACTCCCGTGGGGCGCCGATCTTCATTCACTGCTCCAGTCGAACAAGCTTTGTGCCTGCTCTGAATTAGTTTGGCGACAACTTGTTCATGATATCTCTGATATTCCTAGAGACGATGTGAAAATACAATGAAACTGGTGTGCGAGCATTTACTGACTGCTTGTTCAGGATGTACTTTGTGCAAGTTCGGTTATTTTTAGGACGAAAATACCGAATAATATTTCTAGAAAATATCCCAGCTTTTTAACGTTTTTAACAGCTTGGGAGAACTTTAACTCTTAGGAGAACAGCATGTACGTGATCAGACGTGTGTACGACGTAAAACCCGGAATGGCTCGAAAAGTTGCAACGCTGCTACAACAGCAGGGCGACGCATACTCAGCTGCTGGCCAGCGTGGAGAAGTAACCGTTTACTTCAATGGCGGGACAGTGCCCGGTGACAACAACAAGGTTTACATGCAGTGGAACGACGACACGATCGATTCGCCTTACCGTGAAGGTCTAACGCTCGCTCCTGAAGCAATGGCAATTGGCGCAAAGACTCGTGAGCATGTGATCAGCAGTCGGATCGAATTCTTCGAGATGATGACTCCTGCCAAGATGCAGCAAGACTAAATCAACCTCTTGTCCGTTTAGTAAAAATAGTTTGAAAGATGTCCGTTCGCTTTGAAGATTAAAGAAATAACCGCCTTTCCGATTCGCATTACTCGTGATGAGGAAGACGAAGGCAAAGAACGACCCGCAGTTATCGATTACGGTGATTACTTCGTCGATGAAACTGCGTTCACTTCGATCTACTCAAAGCACCACGAAACCACGGTTATCAAGATCGAAACCGATACCGGTATCGTCGGCTGGGGCGAGGCGCAATCGCCAGTGTCGCCTCGAACGACCCAGACGATCGTTGAAGATTTGGTCCGACCGTTGATTCTCGGGCGAGATCCGTTTGATATCGAAGCTATCTGGACCCGTAATTACGGCGCCATGCGCGAGCGTGGTCACCCAACAGGCTTCTACATCGATGCTATTGGTGGCACGGATATCGCACTTTGGGACATCGTGGGCAAGGCAACTGGCAAGCCGGTTCACAAGCTTGCTGGTGGTCGATATCGAGACAAGGTCAAGCTATACGCCGGAATGGGTGGCGTTGATCCTCAGAAAGTAGCCGATGAAGCTGAGGAACATGTTGGTTACGGCTATCAGGCGTTGAAACTTCACCTGCTGCTAGATGCCGACGGTGTAGCTGAAATCGCTAGTGCAGTTCGCAAGCGAGTTGGTCCAAAGATCATGCTGATGGTCGACACGCACATGCGACAGTCGGTTCAGAGTGCGATCAAGTTAGGGCGAGCACTTGAGAAACTCGATTTCACGTGGCTCGAATCGCCAATTGTTCCTGAAGACATTCCGGGTGCAGTAGCGCTATCTGAAGCTCTCGATATGGCTGTGGCAATCGGCGAGTGGAGCCGTACCCGATACGAAATGCGCGAAGCGTTCGAGCGGCGCGCATACGACGTTGTGATGCACGATATTGCTCGCACGGGTATTACTGAAGGACACCGAATCGGAACTATTGCCGATACGTACAACATTCCAGTTGCACCTCACGTTGGCGGTGGCGGGATTTTGTCGGTCGCTTCTACTGTCGAATATTCGGCTTCGTGTTCGAACTTCATGATCATGGAACACAGCCATCACGCGAACGCCTACAAGAACGCTATTACCGCTGAGAACTACGGGCCTAACAATGGCTACTTCGAAGTAACTGATAAACCAGGACTCGGTATCGAGATCGACCAATCACTGGTTGAGAAATATCTCGTTTCTTAGGCTCTGATTCTTGGCTTACTGGCACGTAATGAAATGAGTAGTGAGTTGACCGACTTCGAGTCGCCGTACGTACTTGCGGTAGATATTGGTAGCTCATCGGTGAAGGCCGGATTGTTCGACGCGCTTGCCCGCAGTGTTGCTGGCATCGAGGCGACCATCCCGCATACCCAAACAGTAGCTTCTGATGGTACATCAGAAGAAGACGCCGATCAGATTCGAATAGCCACTGAGCAGGCAATCGATTCGGTTCTTGAGAAGGCTGGGACACTCACCGGTGAAATCGCAGGCGTTGGGTTCGATTGCATGTCGAGCACGGTGCTTGGCGTCGATTCCAACGGCAATGCCATCACACCCGTTTACACCTACGCCGATACTCGTTCTGGTGCTGATGTTGATCGACTAAAGGACGAACTCAACGTTCCTGTCATCTATGATCGCACCGGAGTAATGCAGCACACCTCGTACCTGCCAGGGCGCATTCGATGGCTGCGCCGCACGCAGCCCGAGCTGGCTGATCGCGTAGATCGATATGTCGACGTATCGACTTACATATTTTCGAAATGGTTTGGTCGTCAGAACGTCAAAGCTAGCTACTGCGTTTCATCTTGGAGCGGGCTACTCAATCGCAACGAACTCGATTGGGATCATGGTTTGCTGGGTAGGCTCGGTATCGACGAAAGCAACCTTCCCGATCTTGCACCGTGGAGCGACGCTGAAACCGGCCTTGCTCCTGAATTCGCCAAACGCTGGCCCGCATTAGCCGAGCTACCTTTCATGCTTGCGGTTGGCGATGGCGCTGCTGTGAACGTAGGTACGGGTTGTGTGGACGGAACAAAGGTTGCTCTAACGGTTGGCACAACCGGAGCAATGCGAGTGCTGAGCGAAGGACCGGCCCCGGACGTCCCGACAGGGCTTTGGGCGTATCGACTTGGTAGTGACCGGACGCTATTGGGCGGCTCGTTTTCAGAAGGCGGCAACGTCGTTCAATGGGCGCTCGAGAACCTTAAACTTCCAGCAATCGAAGACCTAGACGCTGAACTTCAAACGCTGACCCCGGCGAATCACGGAATTCACGTGCTGCCATTCATCGCTGGCGAAAGAGCAACTGGGTGGTCGACTTCCGCAACAGGCGTTCTTGAAGGCATAAAAATATCTACTACACCAATCGAAATTCTTCAGGCGATGCTTGAATCGGTGGCGTACAGATTCGCTATGGTCGCTGATCTGCTGCTGCCGGGAGTGAAATCGGGTTATCAGATGATCGCCAGTGGCGGAGCGATACAGAACTCCCCGTGGTGGCTACAGACGATGTCTGACGTGCTGGGCGTGCCTGTTGGGGTTTCTGCCGAAGAGCAAGACACCAGTCGTGGCACTGCGATTCTGGCGTTGAACGCATTGGGCGTGTGGGATGGGCTTGATACGCACGCTGCTCATATTGCTGAAACGTACGAGCCGAATCACGAGCGATCCGAAGTTTATGGCGAGGCAAGAGAGCGACAAGCCGAGCTGTATTCACGCCTGCTCGGATAAATCTAGCTCAGTAGTTAAAAACTACTCGGCGCTGCGGCCTGGTTCGTCGGAATGCCGTTCCACACGCTCTTCGATAATCACGCCCATTTGCTGACGGATCTCTTGAATCAGATCGTCTGATGGAGCGACATTTTCGTGGGCCATTTCGGCGTCGTGAACCCACTCCCACAGATCTTCGAGCATTTCACGTAGCTCCCTAGCCGTCATCATCTGCGTATTGATGAACGGATAGTGAGGTGGCATTGGATAGTCGTTATTGGCCATGGCTAACTCGCTTAGTCGGTTGCTTTTTTGACGGCGTGGCCCCCGAAGCCGTTACGCATTGCTGCCAGCATTTTGCCACCAAGTGGGTTGTCTTGTCTCGACCTGAATCTCATTTGCAGTGCCGCCGTGATTACTGGGGCAGGCACCGCGAGTTCAACCGAGGCATCGACAGTCCAACGACCTTCGCCAGAGTCATCTACGTAAGAACTAAGCTCATCTAGTCGAGGGTCTTTGTCTAGTTCGTCGACTGTGAGATCGAGCAGCCATGAGCGAATAACGCTTCCACGAGTCCAGTTTTCGGCGATTGCTGCCAGATCGAGATTGAAATCCTCTTTGGCGGCGAGTAGTTCGAAGCCCTCTGCGTATGCCTGCATCATGCCGTATTCGATGCCGTTGTGGATCATCTTCGTGTAGTGACCTGAACCGCTTGGGCCGACGTACAAATTGCCATCTGAATCATCTGGAGCGAGAGTTTTGAAAATGGGCCGGTTTCGATCGTAGGCAGCCTGATTGCCACCAACAGTTAGGCAGTAGCCGTTTGCAAGTCCCCAAACACCACCGCTGGTACCTGAATCGAGGAAATCGATGCTGCTTTCGGCAGCGTGACCGGCACGTCGCTGTGACTCTTTGTAGTTCGAGTTGCCACCATCGATCAGCGTGTCGCCTTCATCGAGCAGTTCGACTAGTTCGTTCACTGTGCTCTCGGTAATATCGCCAGCTGGAACCATGACCCATACCGTTCGAGGGGCTTCGAGTTGGCTAATTACATCGCTGAGTGAAGTAGCGGCGGATGCGCCCTTGTCTGCCAATGAGGCGACGGCCGAAGAATCAGGGTCGAAAGCGACCACTTCATGGCTATCGTTCAGAAGTCGTTCCGTCATGTTGCCGCCCATGCGGCCTAGGCCAACCATTCCGAGTTTCATTCAAATGCTCCACAAGCCTTAGATCGACGTACCTACGGCTTGAGGGGCTAGGCTCGGTCGATTGATTCGATTCTTCGATTTACTGTTTCATTGAGTTTAGCTGGATCGTGCACCACCCACATCGGATCGAGCCATGAACTTGCTTCGATTGCTTGATATGAGAAAGGCGTACTCACACATATCCACGAAGCACCTGATGCCATCGCTGCTTTGGTGCCGATAGGCGAATCTTCGATGATCACAACTTGCTCCGGCTCAAGTCCGAGCCGTTCCAGAGCAAGCAAATAAATCTCAGGATCGGGCTTCGGGTTCATCACCATTTCACGACCAACGATATCGTCGAGCAATACTCGAACACCGAGTACGTCGAGAACTCGTTTTGCCTCGTCGCTGAACGATGATGTTGCGACAGAAACTGTACGCCCGTTAGCTTTTTGATTGCGAAGTAGATCGATGTTGTGCTGGTAGACGCTGTCGAGGAGCTGGTTAGGTGCGCCATCAGTGAGGCGGTACTCATCCATTCGAATCTGGTGTAAGTGCTTCCAGAGTTCGCCCTCTACTTCTTCAAGGGAATCGCCGATTCCGAATTCCTCGATCATCTGGCGACAAACCATTTCGTCGGTCGAACCCACGATTCGCTCGTAAAGCTCGATGGCTCGGTGGTCGGGAGAATTGGCTCCGGTGAGTCGACCTACTACGGTCGCGTAAGATTTTGCCTTGAGGCGTTCAGTCTCGACGAGCGTTCCATCGAGATCAAAAATAAACGCGCTAATACGACTATTGAGAGCGGGCGAATCGGGCATTAGAAGTTTCTATCGAACCTCTGTCGCAGAGTGAGATTTTTCGAATATGCCATCGATATCGCCTAAATGAGCTGCGATAACTTCGACTGCTTCACTGCGTTCGATGATGCCTTCGTTGTACTGCACCAGGTGCCTGAAATACGCCCCAGGGCCGATCAGTACACCTGCGACACCTGGCGTACGCGCCGCCATTTCGACTGTCGACCTTTCACTCTCGATGATCGAATTCCCAACTACACCTGTAGAAAGTTCGCCAGCGACTACAAGTAGTACGCTCACGTCACGGTCATCAAGTTGAGCTTGAGCTGCAATAGTTTCCACAAATGTAGGATCGTTTTCAGGCTCGAATGCCCAGATCGCAGGATGAACGCCGGCATCTTGAAGTTGCTGAATGGACATTAGTAACAACATTGAGCGAGCGTCGGATGCATCGCCATACATCTGAATTTGTGTAGCGGTAGGAACCGAATCCACCTCGATCATCAGCGGTACGGATTCTTCAATTGCTTTGTCTGAAACGACTTTCAACCGCTCAAGAAGCTCGGTTCTGGCTTCTTTGGGCCCATCGGGATTCAGGGTGAGTTGAACCGCTGTGTAGTCGACATTGAGTCGACCTAACGAATGAACGCCGCTTCCGGGGGAAGAAGCCGTAGCCATCGACATTGCTTTTGCACGAAGCAGCACCGATTCTCCGAGATCACTGTCGGCCCATAAGCCGATACTCGATTTCGCTAGACCGTTTTCGACTGCCGTAGTGATGCCATCAAAGACAACTCGTTTTAGATTGGCAGCTTGTTCTCTGGCGGCTGCGGTCGGCTCGCCTGAAGAGGCGAGGACTTCAGCACATAGGTCGACTCGATCGTCGAGTGCGATGAAGTAGTTGAGGTTCGAGTTGTGCATCGAGCTAGTCATTTGAAGGTCTCCGCTTGTTTGGGGGGGCCGTTCTATTCGATAAATTGTTGCGTTGCGGTCGTGAGTTCTGCCGTTGGGTCGTCGCCCAACTCTATGGGTAGAACCTTCTGACCACCTTCCGCCATCACCATAAAATCGCCACCGGCCTGAGCTTTGGTCAGCTGACCAAATGTGTATGACTCGCCCGGTACGGCAAGATGATCGTATTTCCCTGATACGAATCCCAACACAATTGCGTTCTGTGGGCCACCTTTATAGAGCTGTCCGGTGGAATGCAGGTAGCGAGGGCCGTATCCGAATGTAGTCGACATCCCAGTTTTTTCAGAGATTGCTTTTCGTAGATTCGAGAACGCCGCTGTGAGTTCTGGAGATTCAGGGAGAAATGCTGTGATGGCGACGTAGTTTGGGGCAGTGTGCTGGACGGTTTCATTCAGCGCGTCAGTGAGATCGATTGCGTTGATGTTTATGCTGACGTCTGAGAGTAATTCTCGAGATTTGACTTTGGCTGACTCGACATCGGGCTGGTCGAACGGGTAGATATCCATCAATGACGAAGCGGCAGCCGTGGCGAATTGCCACCTGAAGAATTCACCGGCGATTTCGTGCTTGTCTTTGCTGGAAGGTTCGATTACGAACACGGGAATTTCTGCTGATCTTAGGGCGAATATAGCGTGGTCGAGCCGATCCATATCCTTGCCGGTTTTGAAGACGACAAACTGACGGTCAGGTCCAAAATCCTCAAGCGTCATAATCGGTTCGCCCGTAACGGGGACAAGACCTTTCCCGTTTTTCCCAGTTGATTCGGCGAGCAACTGATCGACCCATGCACCGAACAACGAATATTCGTCACTGGTAATTAGTGTGACTTTGTTTCGACCCGCTAGGGCGTTGGTTGCCATGAAAGCACCGAGAGCCGTACCGGGATTGTCGGCTGAATCTACAGAGCAGCTTTGCGCCATTCGAGCTGCCGATTCTGCAAATAATCGAATGTTTATGCCTGTCGCCGCCGCCGGCATCATTCCGAATGCACAGAGAGCGGAGAATCTTCCGCCAACGTCGTCAGGAGTCGAAACCCAAGTGCCAAATTCACCCGCACGTGCTCGTTCTGAGAGCGGTGTTCCGGGATCGGTTAACGCTACAAAATTCTTTCGATTGAATGATGACTCAGGTGAATTCGCCATTGCAGCGCGGAAATGAGATTCAAGAGTGAGAGGCTCGATGGTTGTGCCAGATTTACTCGACACGAAAAACAAAGTCTTACCGAGATCGAGACTTTCCGTGATCGCCGAGACCGTTGTTGGATTGACGGTGTCGAGGGCGTGCAATCGAATCGTCGAGCCAGTATTGGTCTTTTCCCCGAACACGCTGCTCAGAGTGAGCGGAGTCATGCTGCTGCCGCCCATGCCAAGAACTACGACGTCAGTGAAGCCGTCGGCGACAAGCTGAGAATTGAGATCGGCAAACTGCTGGCCCAACGCTGAGAGGCGCATCGGAAGATCGAGCCAACCAAGAGTTTTATCGGCAGGATCGCCACCAGGAGAAGGTTCAGGCCACAACGACGCATCACGCCGCCACAGCCGAGACGCAAATGAATCTGACACCAGACGTTGCAGTGCTTCAGCTACCGCATCGTTCTGGTCGATTCCCATTTGCTAGCCTTTCAAAAAATCCCGTTAGCTGAGTTTTTTCAACTTTTCTTCGATTCGACCGAGCAGAGATTCGTAAGAATCAGCGAACGCAGCAACGCCAGCTTCTAGAAGATCGTCGGTTATGGAATCGATAGAGACACCGGCTTCTGCAAGTGCCGTCATCTGCGAACGGGCTTCATCGAGACCGGTTCCAAGATCAGATCCCGGGTTTCCATGATCGCTGTATGCAGCAAGAGTTGCCTCGGGGATCGTGTCCACAGTGTCAGGACCCATCAGCCCATCGACGTACATGGTGTCGGAGTAGTCGGGGTTTTTCACGCCAGTAGACGCCCACAAAGGACGTTGCACCTGTGCACCGGTTGAGTGGAGTGGAAAGAAGTTGCCTCCCCCTCCAAGCTTGCGATCGAACAGTTGTCCAAACGCCGCGTAAGCGACCTTCGCGTTGGCTATTCCAATTTTGCCCTTCAAGGCGTGACCGTCTGGCAAAGCGTTGTCGACTGATGTGTCGACTCGGCTTACGAAAAACGATGCCACTGAGGCGACAGTTGAAGTCATTCCTCGACCAGCCTTGGCAAACTCGCTAAGTCCCTCGATGTAGGCGTTCGCGGCGGCTGTGTACGCATTGAGCGAGAACAGTAGCGTGACGTTTACATTGATGCCTTCAGAGATAAGAGTTTTGATCGCCGGTACGCCCGCAGGAGTGCCGGGAACTTTGATCATTACGTTAGGGCGGTCGATGGCTGCCCAGAGTCGGCGAGCTTCAGTAACGGTGCCTTCTGAATCGTTCGCCAGTGTTGGAGAAACTTCGATGCTTACGTAGCCGTCTTTGCGGCTGGAGTTATCGTAGACCGGGCGCATGACGTCGGCAGCATCTCGAATGTCGTCGACAGCCAAGCGTTCGAATATCGTCTGACGGTCGGCTCCATCCTTGGCGTAATCCTGCAGGGCTGCATCGTAGATGTCGCTCTCGGCGATTGCCTTGTCAAAGATAGACGGGTTCGAAGTGACGCCAGTAATTCCTGAGTCGACGAACTTCTGAAGCTCTCCCGATCGCAGCATGTCTCGACTAATTGAGTCGAGCCAGATCGACTGACCGTTTTCTAGAGCCTTTTGAATATTGTTCATTTGTTTCCTGTGGCACGCCGGAGCGTGCAATGACGAATTCGGACTATGCCGACTGGCGAAGAATTAGCTTTTTGAGATTTGGTCGTTTTCGATTGCAGTTACTTTGTCGAGTCGTCGCTGGAATCGTGGCTCGTTAGCTTCAAGATTCGCAGCCATGAACGACTTCACGAGATCTTCCGCAAGAGCAACACCAACCACACGAGCGCCCATACATAGAACGTTCATATCGTCGTGTCGGACTCCCTGTCCGGCTGAATAAGTGTCGTGGCAGAGTCCGGCTCGAACTCCGGGGTACTTGTTAGCTGCGATTGCGGCTCCAACACCACTGCCGCAAAGCACGATGCCTCGGTCGACTTCACCAGCCTGAACGGCGGCTGCGACTGGAGCTGCGAAATCTGGGAAGTCGTCCTCGGCGTCGTATTCATGTGCGCCTTTGTCCAGGACTTCATGGCCGAGTGATTCGAGCACTTTGGTTAAGTCTGCTTTGAGCTCGTATCCGCCGTGGTCGGCGCCGATTGCCACTTTCATTTCATGCCAGCCTGTTCAAGGAATTTTTCTCTAACTAATCGTTAATACAGACATTCTCGGTCTATTCCTATGGGATTGCCACCGGAGAGCCGAGAATATCTGCTTAGTTTCAGTGTCGATTCGTTATGGATGGGTTACCAGTAACGACCTGCGCCAGCGACTTTGACTCGTACCGAGTAGAGCGAAGTGTCGCCACAAATGTAGATGCGCTTGCCATCTTTATTGCCGAATACGAGGTTGGCAGTAGCCTGTTCAGGAATCAGAATTTTTCCTAGCAGCGTTCCGTCTGACGAATAACACTGGACGCCATCGCGAGCGCTAGTCCAAATGTTGCCTTGTTCGTCGACACGGAAGCCATCTGATGCACCGGGGCGCACTTCAGCAAAGAGTCGCCGGTTGCTTAGGGTTTTTCCGTCGTCGGCTACGTCGAACACGGTGATGTCACGAGGTTCGCCGGTGTCGGCTAGGTAGAACAGCTTTTCGTCCGGAGAGAATGCGAGACCGTTCGGGCGGTCACCAACTTTATCGACCACTGAAAGTTCGTTCGATTCAGGGTCGAATCGGTAGGTGAAGTTTCCGTCGAGTTCTGAGTCCCGCTGGTTGCCTTCACGGTCAGAAAGAATGCCGTAAGGAGGATCGGTGAACCAAATAGTGCCATCCGACTTCACGACGAGGTCGTTTGGCGAGTTGAGTCGCTTACCTTCGAGATTGTCGACCAAAGTGTTTACGGTGCCGTCTGCTTCAGTACGTGAAATACGGTTAGCTGCGTGCTCGCAAGAAACTAGTCGACCCTGCTGATCGCGGAAGTGGCCGTTCGTGTTGTTGCACGGCTCTCGGAACACGGTTGTGTCGTTTGCACCAGCATCGAATTTGAGGATTCGATTGTTTGGGATGTCTGACCAGAGAACATAATCGCCCTCTGGGAAGTAGACAGGACCCTCGGCCCATTCGCAGCCAGTGAAGTGCTTTGAGATTTCAGCGTTGGTGTCGATTAGATCGAGGAATCGATCGTCGATAACTTCAATACCCTGAAGCAGTTCCTCAGGCGGAGTTTGTGAACGATGGTCAGCGAACGTTTTGTTTTCAGCGGTCATTTGTCTCTTCTTCTATTCAACTAGTCGACTGGGTACGTGGTGATTATTAGTTTGAGGGCCGTGAAGCACCAGCAATGTTTAGCTCGATGCTCCAGATTGAACTTGTTGCTCCGATGAAGAGCGTCTGATTGTCGGACATGCCGAACGATAGGTTGGCTGCCACTTCGGGAGTGTGGATTTTACCGAGCAAATCGCCGTTTGGGTTGAATACCTGCACTCCATCTCCGGCAGCTACCCAAATATTCCCGTTCACGTCAGCCCGAAAACCGTCCGGAACGTGGGGTTCGACATCTGCGAATAGGCGAGGGTTCGAAACCGAATCGCCATCAACATCGAATGCCATCAGATTGTGAGGTCGGAACTCGCCGTGGGTGCGGCCTGTATCGCCAACGTAGAGCACCGATTCGTCAGGTGAGAAAGTGATGCCGTTTGGCTTATCGAAATCTTCGTTCACCAATGAAATGTCGAGAGTGTCGCCATCGACTCGGAAAACCCGGTTGCGATCTTGCTCGGGCATTTCGCCGTGACCCAGTTCGGGATGAAGAAAACCGTAGTCGGGGTCTGTGAACCAGATCGATCCGTCCGACTTCACAGCGACATCGTTAGGGGATGTCAGCTTGCCGCCATCGTATGAGTCGGCGATGGTCGTGAAGCTTCCATCGAGCTCTTCTCGCACAACCGTACGGCCTCGTGTGAGACACGAGATCACTCGACCTTCGCGGTCGACCGTATTACCGTTCGAGCAACCCGATGGCTCTCGGTAAATCCCAAAACCCTCCGATTCACCCCAGCTCACAATTCGATTGTTTGGAATGTCGCTGACAATCACCTTGTTGAGTCGAGGAACCCAGCAAACGCCCTCAGCGAACGCCATTCCCTCGGCACGCTGAACGAGAGTTGGGCTTGATCCGAGCATAGATTGAAATTCATCATCGAAGATTTCGAACTGATCGCTCGCCATATTTTAATTCTCCGGAGGGACTTACTTTGGGGATTTTCCTAGTTATGGAACAAACACGAATGCAGCCGAGCGTACCACTCGACGGCGAGATTGACACTCGTATTCGGCCATCGAACCGCTAATATCAGAGTCTGATATTTCTGAGCCGCTTTCTTGTGGCTACTAGAGACGGGGATTTGAATGGTTCTGGAAATGGCTGGCAAGACCGATCCCGGTTTGTTTCGGGCTGGTGTAGGTAGGGCGGTTATCACGCCACCTGTCGGATTTGTGATCGATGGTCCTGAACACGGCTCACGAGCCTCGACAGGGATTCTTGATGACCTGCTCGCTCGGGTAATAGTCCTCGAATCTAAAGGCACACGAGTTGTGCTTGTGAGTCTCGACTTATGGGGGCTGTCGCCAGCACTCAGCACCGCAATCAAAGCCGCCGCCGGCGAAGCTGCTGGTGTTGCTTCCACCTCTGTTTGGCTTACTGCGACGGGCAACGCCACAAGTCCGCCGCTATGGCGAGATGAACCGGAATACGCCGCCTATTCAGCATTCCTTCCTGATCAAATCCGTGGTGCGGTTACAGCAGCCGTTGGATCACTGGAGCCAGCTTCCATGGGCTCGAAGGGAACGCTGCTGCCTGATGTATCGACGTTCACCGAAGGGCCGGGTCGCCCAGGAAACGCCGCACTATTTGTCATGGCGATCGACAGGGCAGATGGAAGCGGAATCGCTCGTGTACTGAATTTCGCTTGCCCTGCTTCGATTTTAGGATCATCGACCGAATGGACCGCCGACTACCCTGGTTATGCCTCTTGGGCGTTGGAACAAAATGGTGGAGGCTTAACGCTATTTTCACAGGCGCCTTCGCACGATATTCGGCCGTACGACTGGTGGGATGAAAACGCCGAGCCTTCACACCCTGCTCGTGAACCACAGGATGTGCACGCTATGGGATTGCTGCTGGCTACTCAGGCTGCCAATGGAGCGGCCGAAACTACTCAGCGTCGTAACGTTGAAGTGGCAATTCGCACCGATGATGAAGCTGGGGTTCAAGTGATGCAAGTGGGCGATGCTTACTTCGTTTCAACTGATAAGCCGCAGCCGAATAAATTTGCACGACGTTTTAGGCGCGATCTGCCTCATTCGAACACCTTTGTTGCTGCGAACCTTTCTGGTGGCATGTTCGATGACAAAGCGACGTTCGATGCTCGGGCGATAAAGCGTGCCAGTGCAATCTTGAAAGAGCTCGGCGCTAGTTAGAGGAGCCGGTATGGGCCTGCTCCTACATCCCGACCCCTGTGGAGGGATCTTCGGTGGTTGAGCATGAGGTGTGGCGTCCTGCCCGCGTCACTATGACCCCTCGGATGCACTCGGGAAATCTAAGCGTAGTGGCCTCAATGCCAACAACTCTCGACAGTACTCTGTCGCCCCTAGTCGCAACTTGTTTCATGTGCTAGCTTGCCGTATCGGCTCTGGCAATTTGAAGAATTACGTAACAGCGCAAGGGACAAACGACCGTGGCAAAGATTTCTCTGATTGGTGCGGGTAGCGTCGTATTCGCACGTCGCTTGTTGCAGGACATCGTCTGCGTTCCTGAACTTTCCGATTCGACCGTTTCGTTGATGGACACCGATCCTGAACGACTCGCCCTTATGAACAAGTTTGCAACTAAGCTTGCGCGAGATACCGGGACCAATATCAAAGTTGAAGCCACTCCAGATCGTCGAGAAGCCCTCGATGGCTCCGACTACGTTCTAACGACCATTCGCGTTGGCGACAGTTATGAGCGCGACATCGAAATCCCGCTCAAATACGGTGTTGATCAATCAGTTGGCGACACCGTCGGACCGGGTGGTGTGTTCAAAGCTCTTCGCACGGCTCCGGTGCTAATGGATATCTGTGAAGACATCGAAGACGTTGCTCCGAACGCCACCCTGCTGAACTACACGAACCCAATGGCGATTGCCTGCTGGGCAATTGCAGAAGCCACCGATGTTCCGACTATTGGTCTTTGCCACAGCGTTCAGCACACTACTGCCGATCTAGCCGACTACATCGGCGTTCCTAAAGAACGAGTCAAAGGCTGGGTCGCTGGAATTAATCACCTAGCGTGGTTCCTGCGATTCGAGGTAGATGGCGAAGACGCTTATCCACGGCTGTTCGAGGCGATGGAAAACCCCGAAATATTTTCACGTGACACCGTTCGTTTCGAAGTGATGAAACAGTTCGGATATTTCGTAACTGAATCGACTCGTCACATGTCGGAATACACACCGTACTTCCGAACTAACGAAGAGACGATTGAAGAATTCAATTTGAACCAGATTCGACAGGATTTGCAGCGTCGTACAACTCGGGTCGACGATCATTACACGCAACTGCTTGAGGATGCGAATTCTGACAAACGGCTTACAGCTGACCGCTCAGAGGAATACGCCTGCCGAATCATCGAGGCAATGGAGTCTGATCGTCCAACAGTGATCAATGGAAATGTGCCAAACGAAGGCCTCATCGACAATCTCATCGACTTGAGCAGTGTCGAAGTTCCGATTCTTATCGACAAGCTCGGATTCCACCCGATGGCAGTTGGCGAACTACCGAGCCAACTTGCTGCTCTTAGTCGTTCAAATCAGGGTGTGCAGCAGCTGGCTACACAGGCGATTCTCGATGGTGACAAAGAAGCGGCGTTCCACGCTATCGCACTCGACCCCCTGACTTCTGCAGTGCTTTCACTCGGTGAAATTCGAGAAATGTTCGATGAGATGTGGACCGCTCACGGCACCGAACTGGCTGCCTACTCGTAATGCCCGACAATTCAAGTAGTTCAGCGCTGATGAGAGCGGCGATTGCCGTTGAGCGTGGCGTAGTTCGTTGTGACGAAGTAGAAATTCCGCGATCAAGTGTTGGCGAAGTTTTGGTTCGCACCAAAGCAGCCTCGATCTGTGGCAGCGATTTGCATATGGTCAACACTGGTTGGGCGATGCATGCTTTCCCGGCAATGGCGGGTCATCCCGGGCATGAAGCGGTCGGCGAGGTTGTTGAATCTCGTTCAGATAGCTTCAGCGAAGGCGACATTGTTCTCACAACTCCACACATCTGGAACTCACGCTGTTTCGCCGATTTTCAAGTCGTAGATGATGCGCATGTTTTGAAGCTCGACGCTGGAGTCGATCTCGATACCGTAACGCTGGCCCAGCAGCTTGGCACGGTGGTCTACGCCGCCAAGCGACTGCCTGAATCGCTAGAAGGTCAAACTTGTCTCGTGGTCGGGCAGGGGAGCGCTGGACTGTTTTGGGATTTCACTCTTCGAAAACTCGGTGCCGAGAAAATAATTTCTATCGAGCCGCTGGCTTGGAGACGAGAGCTAGGCATGTCATACGGCGTCGATTCGAGCATTGACGTAACTGGCGATGCAGCGGTTGAAGCGGTGCGTGATCTGACTAATGGAGCAGGTGCAGATCTGGTCATCGAAGCAGTTGGAACAACTCCGACGCTTTCTCAAGCGTTTCATTTGGTGCGAGACGAAGGGCAAGTGGTGTTGTTCGGACTTCCTGAATCGGAAGATCCGGTGCCGTTCGATTACTCCCAAATGTTTAAGAGTCGAGCCAATGCATTCACGGTGCTTGGGTCGCAGGATGAACCCGGACTCACGAGTTATTCCGAGGCGGCGCGAATGATTAGTTCAGGCGAAATTGACGTCGAGCCGATCATCTCGCATCGCGTGAACATTTCAGATATCGACAAGGCGTTTGCGCTCGCCAACGATCGCGTCGACGGCGCAGTGAAAATCGGCATCACGTTCGATTAGGATCCACTTTCACGGCAACCTGTCATTGCGAGGAGTCTGCGACGTGGCAATCAGCGGTCACGGGCTAGGATTGGCATTCGAGATTCGGATAATCTCTGGAATGTACTGGTGGGAAGAATGTCGTCGACTTCGGCAGCTAATCGCTATCGTCGACTGATTGCCACGTCGTTCGTTCCTCACTTCTCGCAATGACAAAAAAACGACGACGCAGGCGTTCATCACCCAGGCAAGTCAGACAGCGGCTTTGATGTGTGGTGGTCTTTGCGAGTCATCACCTCGCGTGAATAGAACTCGTTCGACCAGCCGATAAGGTTCTTCACCGCTTCATCGAACAGCATTTTTCCTTTTTCAGGAGAAGCGGTCATAGCGTCTCCACAAATTCCGGAATCGGTGTATTCGCTGGTCCAAGAAATCACATTCACCGGACCTGCTCCCCACAGATCGACCCACTGGTAGGGCGACTTGTGTTCGTGGAATTTAATATCCTCGTTTATAGCCTTATCCATCTGAATCAAGTCTGCGTCCATGTGCAGCGCCATCGAAGTCTCAGCTTCTCCTGAATGTGCACAGCCGCCCGGGAATTCTGATTCACGCCATGTCTTCATGAATTCAGGGTCGGTCGCTGTGAGATTCCACCACGAGGTCAATGCGATGTTCGCGTCTGTCTCGATGTTGGCGCGACGACATGCCAAATCCAGTGGGGGCATGTTCGAGCCGTGCCCATTGATGACGATGATTCGGCTGAATCCGTGGTAGGCGAGCGACTTCAAAATGTCGACAATGTAGCGACTGAAAGTCTCGTTATGAATGGTGATCGACCCTGGGAAGTCCATCACGTGAGTTGTGTATCCGTAAGAGACCGGGGGCATAAACAGTAGTCGGTCTTGATGTTGCTCTGAGGCTGTCTTCGCAACTTCAGTCGCAGTCCATCTATCCATCTTCACCGGCAGGTGAGGGCCATGCTGCTCCATCGTGCCAACCGGTAGTACGGGGATGAGTCCCGCCTCAACAGCCTGATTCATTTCAGGCCAAGTCAAATCTTCGTATCGCCACTTGCCGTTGATCGCCATTAGTTATTTTCTCCGTTTGAGGTTCGAGTAAGTTGAAATTATTGAGAGTGGGAACAGATTAGAGCGCACCGTAATCGTCGGAGCCTTTACCGTGAGCGATCACAGCATCTTCGTCGATTTCGATACCGAGACCGGGACCATCAGGAATTGGAAGCATGCCGTCGTCGTCGAGCAGCATAGGCTTGGCGAGAATTCCGCTTACGTATGGCGCTGGGTGCCAGTATTCGAGATAGCGACCGTTCGGCATCGACGCTGAAAGCTGTAGATCGGCGGCAGCACCAACTGCGGGGTTCCAGCCGTGCATTACGACCTGAACGTTGTTGTCGTACGCCCGTTGCCAGATTTTTCGTGATTCGCTTAGGCCACCACAGATTGTCTGGTCGGGCTGCAAAATATCGCACGCTTTTTCATCAATGAAAGGATCGAAGTTCAAGCGACCACGAATCACTTCGCCGGTAGCGATACGAACTGGTGAAACTTCCGTAAGCCGCTTGTAACCATCGATATCGTCAGCTCTCAAAGGCTCTTCAAACCACGATACGTTGTAGTCCTTGAGCATTTTTGCGGCTTCGATCGCCCACTTGAGATCGCCGTGCCAGAAGACGTCCGATCCGCCGGGGTCGACCATTAACTCGCAATCGTCTCCGATAGTTTCACGAGCTACTCGAACCAATTCTTCGTCGTGCCTTAAGTCTCGTTCTCGACCGAACGTTCCCCATCCAAGCTTGAATGCTCGGAAGTTCTTTTCGAGTCCTGATTCGAGACTCTCGACCATCTCGTCGACAGGCCATGAGAACAACATCGAAGCGTATGGCTTTACCTTCTCGACGTAGCGACCACCGAATAGGCGTGAAATTGAAAGACCGGTGTGCTTGCCCAAAATGTCCCAAAGAGCGTGGTTCACTGCGCCAATGTAGCTCGTGACGGCTCCGCCTCTGCCGTACCAGAAGGTCCACTGGTGCAAGCGTTCTGTGACCGACTCAGGCTGCAATGCATCTTGGCCGATCAGGTGTGGCCAGAGCACCTTCATGGTCGCTTCGGCCATTTCCCAACGCACGCCCGTGCAACCCCAGCCCGAGATACCTTCTTCGGTGTCGATTCTGATCAGCGTTTGGTCGTAACCCCACCAGCTTGGGTGGATGGGCTTTCCAACTCGCAATTCGGGTCGCTGGCTGGTTAGTGGAAAGACAGTTACGTTCGTGATTTTCATGTTTTTGTTACTGGGAATTCGCCCTACGAGGCGATTGAAATCATTGTTGTTTGGCAGATACTGCGCTGGTCTGAAATCTGTGTCAACGCAGTCGAAATCGACTTCCGTCGTTCTGGCGCATTGACATATGCGCACTTGCTGTCAGAATTTGGCATCGCCAAGTTTAGTCCACATCGAGACAACTCAACATGAAAATATCTAAGCTAATCGTCACTCCTGTCGCCACTCACGATCAGCCGCTGCTCAACAGCACCGGCGTTCACGAGTCTTATCGTGAGCGGACGATCGTTCAAATAGAAACAGATGACGGGTACACGGGCGCCGGCGAGACCCATGCTTATAAAGCCCAAGAAATCGAATCTAATCGTGATTGGATCGTAGGGCATGATCCTCGGCAGATGACACAGGCTCGATTGCTTTGGAAGGGAACTCCTCAAGGGTGGTCGGCTGTTGAGACAGCCATGCTCGATGCCGCAGCCAAGCAAGCGGAAATGCCTTTGTGCGACTACATCGGCGGACGTGCACGAGATAGCGTTGAATGGGCGGCGTATCTCTTCTACAAATTTGCCGACGAGAACGGTCAGGGCGAGATCGCTACAGGCGCTGCTTTGGATCCCGAGGGGTTCTTAAAACAGGCTGAGGAATTTGTCGAACGCTACGGATTCAAAGCGCTGAAGATTAAAGGCGGATTCTACGAACCTGACGTCGATATCGAGACGTTCCGTCTTCTTCGCAAGCGGTTCCCGAAGCAGGATGGCTATGAGATTCGTATCGACCCCAATGCTGTGTGGACGATAGAAACTTCTATTCGTGTAGCAAAAGAGATTGAGCAGTACGAACCTCAGTATCT
This sequence comes from Chloroflexota bacterium, assembly GCA_018650845.1. GTDB lineage: Bacteria > Chloroflexota > Dehalococcoidia > Lucifugimonadales > Lucifugimonadaceae > Lucifugimonas. The sequence continues at coordinate 54,348 of JABIFF010000002.1, forward strand.
TGAAGACCCTACCGACACTATCGCAGACCATGCTGAGTTGAAGAAGCACACCGATATTCCGACCGCTTCCAACATGTGCGTTTCTGCGTTCTCGCATGTGAAGCCAAACGCTCAGCTTGAGGGAATTGACGTTATCTTGGGCGATCATCATCACTGGGGTGGCATTCTCGCGTACAAGGAAACTGGCGTGCTTTGCCGAGTGATGGGTTGGGGGCTTTCAGGTCATTCGAACAACTCACTGGGTATCTCTCAGGCTGCGATGCTTCATGCGTGCGCTGCCACCCCCGAACTGGCATACCAGCCAGATACTCACTACCCCTGGACAGACACCGATGGCGACATCATCAAGGGCGGGAAACTGCAATTCAAAGATGGCGCGATGGAAGTTCCTGACAAGCCAGGACTCGGAGTGGAAATCGACGAGGATGCTCTTGGTGTGTTGGCCGAGGCGTTGAAGATGGGGCCGCCAAGCAATCGAAAAGAGATGATTCTCGATATCGACTCGGGCGCAGTTCCCCGAGATGGGTCTTGGACGGGATACAACTTCCCCAATTACGCAAAGCCAAGATGGTAGTCTTTGCGCTGAATTTGTTCGTCTACAGAAATTTCGTTTCGAAATGAGGGGCTAGCTATGGACGCAGAGATCGCAGTACTAAGAATTTTGCACATCTTGCCTGGGGCAACTTGGGTTGGGGCGGCGTTGTTTCTAGCGTTCGTGTTGCAGCCAGGACTGAAAAAAGCTGGTCCACCACATGCTCCGGCATTGATGGCGCATATTCTCAAGCCGCTAATGATCGTTATGCACGGTTCGGCGCTTCTTACGATTGTGTTCGGCGTCGTAATGGCATTCCGTGTTCGAGATCCTCTGTTTGACTACCTCTAGTCGACAGACTGGGGAACGATGATCTGGCTCGGCTTCCTGTTGTCAGTAGTTGGTTACGCGATAGGCATGAACGCTGGTTTTACCAACAAGAAGATGGCAGATATTGGCGCTAGCCTTCAGGGCCCACCTTCGCCCGAACAAGCGGCGGACATGGCACGATATCGAGACCGTGCAATATTGTTGGCAAAGATCGCATCGATTTTCGTCTTAGTTGCCGTTGCTTGCATGGCTCTGGCCCAGCACGTTTAAATCACGCTTTAGTAAGTAAATAGAAAGATCGAATTGGACGTCGGTTTAGTAATCACGCGAATCATCCACATCTTGGCAGGTTCATTTTGGGTGGGCGCGGCGATATATCTCGCCGTGCTTTTGGAACCGAAGATCAGGTCTACCTCTGTTGAACTTGAAGGTGGTCTCCTCAATCGCACCAGCAAGCTAAATAGCCTTTGGATCACAAGTGCAGCCGCTGTGACGATAGGCACAGGAATGGCGTTGGTTTCCATGACGCCCGGTCGGAGTTTCTCCGATCTAGGCTCGGGTGGCTGGGGCACGATGATTCTTATTGGAATCATCGCCACTGTCATCGCATTTTTCGTTTCTGGCGGCGCAGGAGCATTTACCGCGAAGCTTCGGCGTGGATTGGAATCGGGTGATGCCAGCGAAGAGCAACTTGCGTCGTACCGACGTGGACTATCGATGCTTGGCTATTTGAACGCCGCACTGGTGATTGTCGCTGTCGCTACTATGGCATCGGCACGCTACGCCTAAACATATAGCCCGAGTTGGCCGCCGCCGAGGAGGAACAGGCTAGCGGGGTTTTCTCCGGCGAGATTATCGGCGGTTGACGGTTCGAAACTCGACATGAGTCTGAATCCGTCCGGTGAGTATTTCTTCGTCATATCGAGAGCGGCACGAGAAGCGCCAAGTATTTTCCCCGACTGCCACATCTCGCGTTGTGTCCCCGGATTAATTGGCGAAATGCTGGCAGCGAACGGTGTTTCCTCCACCTCGAATTGATCGATATTGACGTCATCACCATCGACTAAACGAGATATGCGTTGGGCAGATTGAATTTGGCGTGAAGTGCCAGAAACGACGTGGATATGACCATGTGTTTGGCTTTGATGGGCCTGTAAGCCAAAATTTGAAATCGCCCGGTAGCCCTCATCACCGCAGTGCTTGTCTCCCATTTCAACCGTGAGTCTGGCAGCATCGGCAAGAACATCAGATTCCCAAAGGTCGTTTTGGCTCAGATGCTTTGTCGGAACGATGAGCAGCATCACTCTCGCCCATTTCAAGCGATTGTGAAAACAGGCGACGTTGGAATCGCCTGTAGGTCGTGACTCCCAGCTTGCCTCGGCATCGCCAGTAACAATCGAGCAGAAGATGCAATCTTCGAACCCGGCGTCAGGCAGCTCGTAGCTCACTTGCGTGAAGACTTCCGGCCGCCAGAAGAGCGAGGACGGGGAGCCGCACCACGATGTCGGAAATCAGGCGCAGACAAATACCGTTCGGCGACCACGTTGGCATCGCTGAGTCGCGAAACGATCGCATCTGAATATCGTGATGTGATGCGTGACTCTGAACCGCCAATGGTTTCCAATGCCGTTCGACTCGTGAATACCGTGGGCATCATGGCGTCGTGACGGTGGACGATCAGCTGGTAGAGCTTCTCTTCCGCCCATGCTGTTGAAGCCTCAGCGCCGAGATCGTCGAGCACCAGTATGTCGACATCCCTCACCTGACTAAACGTATGGTCGAACGATTTACCGCCCGAAGGTCCATATGAACGTCGTAGGTCGTCGAGTAGATCGGGAACGAAGCGGAATAGAACATCTCGCCCTTGAGCAATACTTTCGCCAACGATAGCTGCTGCCAAGTGAGTTTTTCCGACGCCCGTAGGACCCGCCAGATAGAGCCAACCGGAAGGATGCTCGGCAAATACCTTTGCGGCTGCGTGCGCTTCCGATAGCGACCTGCGCTGGGCAGCACTTGCACCGGCTGCGCCCTTGGGTAAGAACGAATCGAACGTCATGGCTTCCGACAAACGAGTTTCAAGTCCTGAATCGCGAATGTCTGGCTTACCGCTGCCCGCTTTGATATTTACCACTGTTGAGAAATACGGATCGCCAAGTCGAGTGCGTAGGCGATCGCCTAATTCCTCGAAACGCATGCCCGTGGTGACGAGCGTGGGGAGGCGACGGTTGTATCGATGCGTAAATATCTGATCGAGCTTTTCATCAGCCCAAGCAGTGGATGACTGCGCACCGAGATCATCAAGAATTAACGTTGGCGCTTCGATTGCTTGAAGAAATACATCGTCGTACTGCGCGCCGACAGCTGGGTCGAAGGCAGAACGTAAGTGGTCGAGTAGGTCAGGTACTGAGACATAGCGAACTGGCTGGTCCGATTCGACCAGAGCGTTACCGACGGCAGCTGCTAGATGCGTTTTCCCGGTGCCAGATGGACCGCAGATGACGAGCCAGCCTTGCAGGTCGGTAACGAATCGCTGGGCGGCGTGGTACGCCTCTCTGAAGCTAGATGGCTCAGAGAAAGTGTCACGCGTTCCAAGTTCGACAGTGTCGAAAGTCAGACGGTCGAGTGGCCCAAGATCGGAATACTGCCGCATACGGTCTGAAGGTTTTACGCCCCACACTCGTTCTTGGCACTGGCACGGGATAACCTTCCGGGCTGAAGCCGGAGCATTTTCGTTCGGTGCGACAACGAACCACCGTGTGTCATTACAGACATCGCAGTGGGCTTCTTCGCTGTTAGTTAGCTCCTCGAGCTCGCTGTCGCTTAAGGTATTCCTCGTAGAACTGGTCTGACCGATCCTCTTGAAGATCTCGTTCAGCGGTTCCATCCGGTCCATCGTCAAGCTCCTCAGGTCTGCCTTCCGTCGCCCAGCGGCGAAGGATTGCGGCTATATAGTTCCAACTGCGTGCGTTCGCTTCCGATGCCTTGCGAATCGCTAGTACAACCTCGTCTTCGGGGTGTTCTTCGAGCGCAGCGTGGATGTTTTCAGCGATCAGTGCAGTTACAGGCGCAATATTCCGTTCATAGAACGTTATCGCATCCTGTTTCGGTTGTGCCGATTCAATGTCGGCCCAGGTTTCGGCGTGTTTGCTGTTGGCAGGTTTGCTGCTTTGCGTAGCGAGTTCAATTCCCTGTCGTACAAGTGCTCGTCGCACCGGTTCGGTGTTTAGACAGATTCGACGTTGACCGTTCCCATCGTCGATTAGCAGCAGAATTTCACGATCTACAGCTGATTCAATCGCTACTTCCACAGCGTCTTCAAGCTCGCCGCCTGAAGCGTTGAGCATTGCAGCCACAGTGCGATCGGAATAAAGCTCGTCGAATCCGATAGACGCCGGAACTTTGCGCTGTCGATGCAGTCCGTGAATCGTTCGCAGCACCACTTTTAGTTCTTCGAGAGAATCGATTTCTTCCAGAAGCGAGGCTAAGAGCGGATTTGGAACTGGTGTGAACTGAACCCCGCGTGGGAATCCGTCCTTCACCGAACTGCTCCAGATCTAGGTGCGAACTGCTGCGCCGGTTGGGTCTGGAACGATAGTTCTTCAAACACACCAATCGAGTCACGCACCCGCATTTCAACTTCGTCGGTCGGACCATTCCTGTGCTTGGCGATAATCAGCGAAGCACGGTCGCGTGGGTACGGCTCTGTTGGGTTTGCCTTGGTCCATTCGTCTTCTGTAGTGAACTTATCTTCACGGTGAATGAACATAACAACGTCGGCGTCCTGCTCAATCGAACCAGATTCACGAAGGTCGGAAAGCATAGGTCGGTGAGACGTACGGTGTTCGACAGCACGACTCAACTGCGAAATTGCAAGAACTGGAATGTGCAGGTCACGTGCCATTCCTTTCATCTGTCGGGAGATTTCCGAAACCTCTTGGGCTCGGTTACCTTCACGACCTCCGGCCGATCCGCCGTTGATCAACTGCATATAGTCGACGATCAGGAAATCGAGATCATGCACCATCTGGAGTCGTCGGGCTTTTCCGCGCATTTCGGCGACAGTTTGGAACGGCGTATCGTCGACATAGATCGAAAGGTCGGAAAGCAAACCAATCGAGTTGACTCGTTTGGTTTCTTCGTCAGGGCTTAGTAGGCCTGTGCGAAGACGCTGCATGTTCACTGTCGACTGAGCCGCCAGCATTCTGAGCGCAATCTGCTCACGTCCCATTTCCAGCGAGAAGATGCCAACGGTTTTTCCAGCAAGGGCAGCGGCGAGCGTGAAATTTAAACCCATCATGGATTTACCAACAGAAGGACGAGCAGCGAGCACGACCATGTCGGATCGTTGCAGTCCGCCAACCATGATTTCATTCAACCGGTTGTAGCCGGTAGTAATCGGAGCTGTGGGCTTGCCGTCTTCATCCTCATCGAGACCACCGGAGCTCTCAAGGTAAGTGTTGAGAGTTTCAGACAGTGGTACGAAGTCACGGTTCTGCGATCCCTGTCTGATTCCAAATAGGGCGTCTTCAGCAGCGGAGAGTGCAATATCGACGTCAGGATCGTTGTTGTATCCGATGTCGGCAATGTCACCAGCAGCGGCGATGAGCCTGCGCATGGTGGCAGTGCGGTGCACTAGATTGGCGTAGTGCTCGATGTGAACCGAGGTTGGGGTTACCTCGACCAGATGCGATAGATACGCTGCGCCACCAATGGATTCGAGAAGGTCTTTGTTCTCTAGCTCGTGGGTGACAGTGACCTGGTTGATCGCTTCGTCACGCTGAACCAGTTCGTAGCAGGCTTCGAATACTTGGCGATTGATTTCACGATAGAAATCGTCGGCGGCAAGAAAGCCGGTTACCTGTGTGAGGCTCATCCCGTCGATCAGGATCGAACCTAGAACAGATTCTTCGGCGCTTAAGTCATGTGGTGGGAGTCGATCAGCTTGCATTTAGAGGGGGTGCGCCAGGAGATGTTCGTTGGTCGTTGAGGTGTCTGGGAAATATACGTTAAGTGACTGGGGTATTGGGCGTGAACGAGTTCAGAATCGAACAAAAATCTTTCCACAATCCTCCACAGGTTATCCACAATTGAGTTCAGGTCAAAGCCTTCGAGGCACATCACTGCTCGTTTAACACAAGAACCCGGAGCAAGACGCTCCGGGTTCTTTCGGTATCTCTATGAGACGGCGTGCTTACTCTTCAGACTTTTCTTCTGAATCGTCGCTTGCCTCTTCGGTCGACTCTTCACCGGCGTCGCCAGATTCTTCTGAATCAGCATCGCTTGGAGTTTCGTCGATCTTGGCCTCAGCTGCTGCGAGCACATCCTCGAATGATGGGTCGAGAACATTGGTGTCCTCTTCCGTCATCTGAGCCTGAGCTTCTTCCATCTGCTTGTTCAGTTCGATGGACGCATCGTCGGCTACAACCACAACAACAATCGTTGCGGAAACACCCTCAACGAAGCGAGCTGGGATTTTGAAATCACCAACTGTGCGAATCGGTGCAGGAATCTGAATTCCTCGTCGATCGATCTCTCGCTCTGTCATTTCACTGAGTTTTGCAGCGATCATCGTGTTAGTAACCGAACCGTAGAGCCGACCTGTTGGGCCAGTTCGTACTTCGATTCGAACCTTCTGATCCTTGAGAGAATCGGCGACGTCTTGCCATTCTTTGGCCTCGACGAGTCGTCGTTCTTCAGCTTGTCCTCGGAGAGCGGATGCTCGGCGGAGTTCGTGCTCTGTAGCTTGAACCGCGAGACCCTGTGGGAGCAGGTAGTTTCGTGCGAAACCAGTTTTTACATCTTTGACGTCACCGGCTCGAGCGGTAGGACGTACATCCTGCAGGAATAGAACTTTCACTATGTCATCACCTTGGAATACAACGGTAGGTTTTGCGCTGACAAACAGCGGATCGGCATGCCGACCCAGCCTCGTATTAGTTACGCGACTGCCGTCACACTCACTGTGCTAGATGTTGGTTTTTCGAACAAATCAAATTGAGCAATTGCTCGGATGTCCGTGAGCCAACCTATTAAAAGTACAACACCCTCTAGTTCACGGCTACCCAGTTCCGGACTAGTTCTGAAAGTTGGGATGTACTTGTAATTAAGGCTTGCTGTGATTGAACTTTGATTTATATTCATTTCGGCACCTGCGGCAATAGGCACTTTGACTAGATATGGACGGTTGTGAGTAATGACCAGCGAGATAATATTTCACTCTGGCTTAGGCGATCCCGAAGGCCCTGTTCTGCTTCCTGATGGAAGCTGGGGCGTGGTGGAAATGACTCCCGAGACGGGCTGCGTTTCTGTTCTTTCTGGCGATGGATCTTCAAAGCGTGTGATCGTTAAAACCGGCCGACCTAACGGCATGGTTCAGGACGCTAATGGCACGCTCTGGGTCGCTGAATCGATGAACCCACCGTCATTGCTTCGAGTTGGTCTGGATGGCTCTGCTGAGGTGGTTCTTACTGAAGGCGATGGTCACGAATTCCTATTTCCGAATGATCTGGTATTCGGTCCTGATGGCGCCATGTACATGACCGATTCAGGCGTTCATCGCGAGCCGTTCGTGAAGGCTCGAGAAGAAGGGCTCACCGATTTTCCGATAGACGGGAAGCTATTCCGTATCGATCTCGAAAACATGTCGGTAACAATGCTCGATGATGGGCTTCAATTCACAAATGGTCTGGCATTCGGTATCGACAATGCTTTGTACGTAACTGCAACAGTGACAGGGCTGGTATACCGCTATGAGTGGAATGCCGATGGCACTCTTGGTCCTCGAGAAGATTTCGCTGATTTAGTGGATAGGTCGCAGCCACCCGGATTCAAGGGCGGCGATGGGCTTGCTGTGGGAGAGAACGGTTATCTCTATTGCGCCGTGGTGGGGCAGGGCGATGTGACCGTGATCGACACAAACGGCGGTCTAGTCGAACGAATCCCGGTTGGTGGCGAGCAGCCTACAAACGTTGCGTTTGGTCCTAAGGGCAGCGGAGATATCTACGTGACAGTCAAAGATACTGGCACGCTAGAACGACATCACGTTGGAGTCGAAGGACTCCCACTGCTGCCTTCCAAATAATTACGGAACTACGCAGCTACGCTTTGGGGTCGATAGGTTCCGGTTCTTCGAGGTCGGTTGATTCAGCACCTGAACCAGCAATGAACCAGTTAATCGCTGAAGCAGCAGCATCAGGATTATCTTTCGCAGGGAAGTTGCCACAGTTTTCCGGTTCGATTAGCGTCGAATGACGAAGTGAATCGTGCATGCGAACAGCATTCTCATGGCTTAGAACAGTATTTTGGCGACCCCGCAAAATCAGCGTGGCTATCTCGTGCATTGCGCTGATCTGATCGTCAGCAAGCTCGCCGTCGCAGACGACTAATGAAGAAATCGAGCCTGCCGCCATAGCAACCGTATCGCCAGCAATTCTGATCGCATCGTCACCTTGAGCAATAATCAGAACTGGCTCGCCAATCTCCCAGATAAACATAAGTAGCTCAAGCGGAGATGAAACGCGCGGAAGCAACGGCGAGTGCGAGGGACTCAGGTACGAAACGAAATCGTCCCAGTCTCTAGGCGAGCTTTCAGGTGCGAGTATGACGATGGGCTGAGCGTTGTCGCTTCCAGACCAAGAATGTACTTCGAGGTTAGTGCCTGATTGCAATGTCACTGTGACTTCTTCGAAGTCGACCATGTCTTACTCGTTATCAAATCGCTTGAAAGGATCATCGGAAAAATGTTGAAAGGAATACTATCTCGCCGTTTCCAAATCAAGCTACCTAAAACCGATGAATACGCCGCTAATGGGTGCGAGTAGGCTCTGGTGTAGGTATATTGGCTCCGCAACCGATAGGCGTTCAGATAGTTTTTTGTGCGCGATGAACATGTGAACGTATTTTCAGAGATAGAAGGAACCCAACGTGACTACCAAAGACTGGGGAGCGATCTACAAGGAAATGGGCGCCAAGCCTGTTGTGAACGCCACTGGAAGCGTAACGCTGCTTGGTGGCTCGACACCGGTTGCGGAAGTAAAGGCTGCAATGGACGCAGCCGATTCGGCATACATCCCTCTAATCGAGCTTGAGCAGGTTGCTGGTGATCATATCGCTGAGATGCTCGGCGTTCCTGCTGCGTACGTTACTTCCGGCGCAGGATCGGCTCTAACGCTAGCTACCGCGGCATTCATGGCTGGTACAGACGATGACAAGGTTCAGCAGCTTCCCGACACGACGGGTATGCCCAATGAAATTCTTATTCAGAAGCGACAGCGTTACTGGTACGACCGATGTCTGGAACTTGCCGGTGCCAAGCTAGTCGAAATCGGTGACGAGAATGGCACGACCGAAGAAGATCTTCGAAACGCCATCAATGAGAACACTGCCGCTGTTCACTATGTTGTTTACGAACAGAAGCCAACCGATCCAAATGTCCTAACTCTCGAAAAAGTCATTGAGATCACGCACGAAATGGGCAAGCCGGTATCGGTCGATGCTGCGGGGCAGGTCTACCCGCTTGAGAATTTCGGTAAGTACGTGAAGATGGGCGCTGACTTCCAGTGCATCGCCGCCAAGTACATGGGCGCACCTCACTCCACCGGATTCGCTCTAGGTACTAAAGAAGTGATCGACGCTATTAGTCGTCATTCGTTCGTTGGTTACGAAGGCCGACGCATTCGTGGAATTGGCCGACCACAGAAGATAGACCGTCAGGAAATCATGGGTGTGGTCGCTGCTGTGAAGCGGTGGCTAACACTGAACCACGAAGATCGTTTGTCTTTCGCAGAATCTCAGTCGCAAGCTATTTTGAAGCCGCTCAAAGGCATCCCTGGGGTTCGAGCAGAACTCAACACGAACATCATGGGACACCAGCCATTTGGAGCTATCGTGTCTCTTGATCCAGACATTGTCGGCTTTACCAACGATGATCTGGTCGAAAAACTTCGCGATGGCGACCCTTCGATTTGGGCTCGAGTTTCGCTCGATGCTCCACAGCTCGAATTGCACGTATTTGGAATGGGTGAAGGCGAGCCTGAGCTCGTTGGGAACGCAATTGCAGCCCTCGTAAAGGGATAACAAGCGCAAAACGCTTATCCATTCAGAATTGCAAATTAGAAACGCCCAGCCGGTAAAACGACTGGGCGTTTCTGTATGTTCGAAGTGACAATACATCTGGCAAGCATCAGACTGTATGTCATAAGAATTTTCAGGAGATATGTATTGACGGTTGAGACTGTTGGCGTGATGAGTCCCGGTGACATGGGCAGCGGTGTCGGTGGAGTGCTGAAAAAGAACGGCCTACGGGTGATTACTGCACTCGATGGTCGCAGCGATGCTTCTAAGCAGCGCGCTTCTGAGCAAGGCTTTGATGATGTAGGTTCACTCGATGAACTCGTTCGCCAAAGTGATCTAATTCTCTCGATTCTCGTGCCGTCCGAAGCGTTGTCATTTGCTCAGGATGTAGCCGAGGCGATAGTACGGACAGACTCGCAAGTAACTGTTGCCGATTGCAATGCTGTTTCTCCGGCCACTGGAAAAGAGATTGGCGAAGTTATCACCGCAGCTGGCGGTAAATTTATCGACGCTGGAATTATTGGTGGATCTCCCCGCAGTGGCGCAACGCCACGTTTCTATGCATCGGGTGAACATGCACCGATCTTAGGTGAGCTCGATGGAAAAGGTATCGAGGTTCCCGTGATGTCGGGTCCTATCGGGCAGGCATCGGGTCTGAAGATGGTTTACGCAGCTCTCACCAAAGGCACCGCTGCTTTGTACGCATCGACGCTGATGACTGCAAAATCACTTGGGTTGTATGAAGAACTGATTGAAGAAATGGAACTCAGCCAGGCTGGAACTCTTGCTGCAATGGATCGAGTGAAAACAGTCTCAGCGCAGGCTTTCCGTTGGATCGGCGAGATGGAAGAAATCGCCGCTACGTTCGCCGATGCTGGAACGAGCCCGGCAACACACACGGGCGCTGCTGAAACGTTCCAGAAGATAGCTGATTCTTCTATAGGGCACGAACGAGTCGACTCAGTCGACACGTCACGGTCTCTGGAAGATTCGATCGCCGCAATGCTTAAACGGGCCGACTAGGAGATCTCATTGACGCCTCGCAAACTTGCACTTTCAATATTTTTCGCATCGGTTGCTATAAACGCAATTCTGGGAATAATCGCGCTTCTCGTCGGAGACTTTGGAGACATTCAGGGCAAAATCCTGATGACCTCGCTGAGCGTTTCGGCTGCGAGCGTTATGTCGCTAGCAATGTTCCCGGCTAGAGAGCGCGGATTGCTTGGCATCATCCCAGATGCCGGAGTGGCGTTATCTGTTGCCGGATTCGGGCTACTCGTGATCCTCGTGTGGACCGAGTTCCGCGAGGATTCGTTTGCACGGATCGTAGGTTCGACACTGACGTTCGCTGTCACAGCGGGCTACGCATCACTGATAGCACTGGCGACCGTTCGCCCCAAGTTCGATATCGTCGTCCGGGCTGCTTATGTGCTCGCAGCTGTGCTTTCTCTGTTCATCGTGTTCGCCATATGGGGCGAGCCATCAGAAAAATATTGGCTACGCATCATGGGCGTAATTTCGATCCTGTTAGCGGCAGCTACGGTTTCGATTCCGGTGCTACATCGACTCAGCCGTGCGGAAGAAGATGAGCTCGATGAATTGGCGGTCGAGTTGGAATACGAGCACATCTACATGGATCGTGTGCCAACGATCTGCCTGAACTGTGGAGCGCCGGGGATTTCTCTAGCGGAAGATCAGACTTACGAATGCGAGACGTGCGAAGCGCGATTCAGGGTGGAAATTCCTGCGTAGCTGGCGGCTAGTTCGTGAACTACCGCCCTCGCTACCGAACTACGACTTGTTAGCTTCGATCTGAGCTTTCAGCGCGTCAGATATCGCACTGAATTCGCTACCTGCAAGATCAGACTCCAAAGCTGCTGGCTTCTGTGAGTTGGTGTAATCGGCGCTCATTGTTAGTGCTCCGAGGAATGGAATATCCATTTCCTCAGCTAGAGCCTTACCGCCACCCGTTCCGAAAACGCCGCCAGAAAGATTTTCGACAACGCCGAATACTTTCAGATTCATTTTTTTGATCATATTGATCGAACGCTTAGCGTCGAGAACTGCAAGCTCGTGTGGAGTTGTGACGATCACAAAGCCGTCTAAGTTGAGCGTTTGCATAACCGTTAGGGGAGCATCGGAAGTTCCCGGGGGAAGATCGACGATCATGTAGTCGGGGTCGCCCCACTCGGTTGAGTGAAGGAACTGATTGATGGCATTGTGGATCATTGGTCCACGCCAAACGATCGCTTCGTCTTCGTTGTCCTGGAAGAAAGCCATCGACATCACCTTCACACCGAAGCGTGATGGCGGAACGAGTTTTTCGCCGTTCTGGATAGGGCCTTCTGTAATTCGCAAAACACGAGTTACGTTAGGACAATCGATGTCGCAATCGAAAAGCGAAACAGCGTTTTCCTCAGCAGCCAGTGTGACCGCTAGGTTAGTTGCAACAGTCGTTTTGCCGACTCCACCCTTACCCGAGTAGACACCGACCCGTACGCCAATGCCTTCGAGAGATTCGGAAACCTTTCGGCGTTCCTGAAAGTTCGCTCGAACCTGAGCGAGACGGGCTTCTTCTTGTGGGGTCAGTTTTCGAGGTGACGACATATTTTTAGGCTGCTGGAACTTTTGGTAGCGGCGTTGAGCCGCCAATAGTAACTATGAAATATAGAAGTTGATTAGTCGATACCGAGAAGGCGCTTGCCATCTTCGGTAATCATGTCGGGAGTCCACGGCGGGTCGAACACAACGTCAACCTGAACGTCTTCCACATCGTCGATCTCAGCAATACGCCATTCGGCCTGCTGGGCGATGTAAGGGCCCATGCCGCAACCGGGAGCCGTGAGTGTCATCTCGACATGCACATCGCCGTCAGCGACTTCTACGGTGTAGATGAGCCCGAGGTCGACAACGTTGACCGGAATTTCCGGGTCGTAAACGTCTCGCAGCGCCTCGATAACAGTTCCTGATTCTAGTAATTCAGCTTCGGCCATGTCGTCTCCGTGAACCGCTTCGAATCGTCTGTATGACGAATTATGCGGTCACCAATTCAAGTTCAAAAAGAAGATTCCATTAGTCTACCAGAGAGGTAAGGAATTGTTGCCTAATCTTTGCATGAGGAGATCAGGAATATTTAGTCAGCGCCGACTAACTCTTCCGGTACGCCATCTTCGGCCGTGGGGGCTAGGTCCACGGTTTTGCCTGGTTCCGGATCGACCGAATCGGAATCGCCTTGATCCACCAGAACTTTACGTAAGTCGACAACTTGGTCACGCAGCAACGCAGCCTTCTCGAATTCCAAATCTCGAGCAGCCTTTTTCATCTGTTTTTCGAGATCTTTCACGAGGCGAACGAGATCGTTCTTTGGCAGTGCAGACGGTGTGACGTACGGCGTCTTGGTTTCAGCAACCTGTCTGCTTTGAGACGTAATATCGCGAACTTCTTTAACGATAGAAGTTGGCGTGATCGAATTGGCGTCGTTGTGCGCCTTCTGAATTTCGCGACGTCTGGCAGTTTCATCCATTGCGAACTTCATCGATTTGGTGACTCGGTCGGCGTACATCACCACCTTGCCCTCGACGTGTCGAGCGGCTCGACCGATCGTCTGAACCAACGATGTGCTCGATCGGAGATAACCCTCTTTATCGGCATCGAGAATCGCCACCAGAGAAACCTCTGGCAGGTCGAGACCTTCACGCAGCAGGTTAATTCCCACTACAACGTCGTAGATCCCAAGTCGTAAATCCCGGAGAATCTCGGTTCGTTCAAGTGTCTGAATATCGGAATGAAGATACTGAACCCGAATTCCGAGCTCACGCAGATAGTCAGAAAGCTCTTCCGCCATACGCTTGGTCAAAGTCGTAACCAGCACACGTTCGTGCTTGGCGATGGTCGACTGAATGCGTTCCAGCAGATTGTCGATCTGGCCTTCAGTTGGCTCCATGACTATCTCTGGATCGATCAAACCCGTAGGTCGAATAACCTGCTCAACTCGTCTTTCTTCGTGCTCGCCTTCGTAAGGTCCAGGCGTAGCTGAAACGTAAACGATCTGGTTCACACGATCTTCGAATTCTTCAAATGCAAGTGGTCGGTTATCGATCGCCGAAGGAAGCCTGAAGCCGTAATCGACCAAACTGGTCTTTCGAGCGAAGTCACCTTTGTACATACCGTTGATCTGAGGCAGGGTGATGTGCGATTCGTCGATAAAAATCAGGAAGTCGTCTGGGAAGTAGTCCAATAATGTCCACGGGGCAGAGCCGGCGGGACGACGCCCAAGAGGTCGTGAGTAGTTCTCGATACCGGGACACGAGCCGGTTTCTTTGAGCATTTCTAAATCGAAATTGGTGCGTTGCTCAAGTCGCTGTGCTTCAACAAGTTTCCCGCTTGATCGAAGCGAGTCGAGACGTTCGCCAAGCTCGTTCTCAATATCTTTGAGCGCTTCTTTAAGCTCGTCTTCTGGCGTGACGAAGTGCTTACCAGGGAAAATATCGATGTGATCTAGCTCAGCGAGAACTTCACCCGTTAAAGGATCAAGCTCGATAATGCGTTCGATCTCGTCGCCAAAGAACTGCACACGTATAGCAAGCTCTTCGTACGCCGGCATAATCTCCAAAGTGTCGCCGCGTAGACGGAAGCGACCTCGAACCATCTCCATGTCGTTCCGCTCGTAGTACATGTCGATTAGCTTGCGAACGACCTTGCGGAGTCCGGGCTCTTCACCCACGCGGAGATTCAGCACTACTGAGCGGTATTCCTCAGGCGAGCCGAGACCGTAGATACACGAAACGGAAGCGACGATAAGCGTGTCGCGCCGTGTAAGTAGTGCCCGTGTGGCAGCATGGCGAAGACGGTCGATCTCTTCGTTAACGTCGGATTCTTTTTCTATATAGGTGTCCGACTGCGGGATATAGGCTTCCGGCTGGTAGTAATCGTAGTAGCTGACGAAATACTGAACCGAGTTGTTTGGGAAGAAATCTTGAAACTCGGCCGAAAGTTGTGCAGCAAGCGTTTTGTTGTGGGCGATGACGAGGGTAGGGCGCTGAACTTCCTCAACGATTTTTGCCATCGTGAAGGTCTTACCTGAACCGGTTACACCGAGCAGAGTCTGGTGCTTCAGGCTGTCATTTAGACCACCTGTAAGTTCACGTATGGCTGCGGGCTGATCTCCAGTTGGCTGGAAATCGGCTTCTATTTCAAATCGACCTTCGTTGCGTGGGTTCGGCATGGATGAATTCTACCGCGTGGATGAGGCAGGTTAAACGCTGAATGTCAGTCGTTGCCGAAACCTGCAGTTCGTCGCTCAGCTAGACCTCTTCCCAATCACGAGGAATCTGCGGTAGCTTCCAGTTCGGGTCAGGCCGCCAAGTACCCCAAACACTATTGAACGGCTTGCGGTTTTCGGCAATTATCTGGAGCGCCTGAGCTGCAGCATCCCAAACGTTTTGTGCCTCTAGTTCCGAAAATATTCCAGCGTCGATTGCTTCTTGGAACTCATCTTCATCTTTGTATCGCCACGTCTTACGATCGGGCTGCACGACAACGTCGAGGAACATGTCCCACGTATCGAAGCCAAGATGAGTCCGCTTGTAGGGTGCGTCGATGTTGATGTACCAACCCCGCACCCCTGTCATTTCCGGTTCAAAGAAGACCCAAAGCGACCACATTGATCGAGGATTCTTAAGGCGTAGCGTTCCTGACGTATGCCAGTTTCTGGGCGCCATGGTCCATTCTTTTGCCGCCATCGTTTCAGCGCTCAAATGCCCTTTCCCGCCATCGTTGGCTGCATTGGCGTCTGTGACTCCGTTAAGGATCGGAGTATCCATCGGGAGCCATGTGACGACCAATTCTGGTGTGTCGGTGACTACTATCGATGGGAATACCGTTTGCACGCGACCTTGGAACACGTTACGAAGCGTAATGTGATCGCCCGGCTCGAACCTTGTCGGCGGAATCATGACTTTCCAATCATTTTTGCTTGCCGCTTTTTACTTGCCGCTTTTTTTACTCGAATGACCATTGGCGCATTATGCCTGTTGTGACAGTATTCGCACCTGCACAAAATTTAGCGGAGTTTAGAGATGGCGAACTTGAAAGTTGTAATCGGAACCGACCACGTGGGCACGCACTATGCTGACGAATTGATCGATTCGTTCCCTGAGATAGATTTCGTAGTTGCGTACGATCCTGCCGATCACGCCGAAGTGATTCGTGATGCCGACGCTTTCTTCGGTTGGCCAAGCGGCGATGCTTTCGCCGCAGCTGAACAACTGAAATGGATCGCATGTCCGGGCATGGGAATCGACAAGATAGTCGCCTACCAAAACATCGTCGACTCCGACGTTCCTATTACCAACGCCCCCGGCACTCACGTTACTTCGATGGGCGATCACGTTATTGGTGCGATGATCGGGCTAACTCACCGTTTCCAAGAGGCTTTTGTAGATCGCCAGAACAAGACTTGGGATACAGAGAAATACGCTTCACGGATTACCGAGATTACCGGCACTAACGTGGGCATATTTGGTCTGGGTGCGATTGGTCGAGCGGTGGCTGATCGGGTATCTGCTTTTGGCACGACTACTTACGCAATCGACCCTGCACCTTCCAACGTTCCAGCAAGTATCAAAGAGTGCTGGGATTTGGATCAGCTGGACGATCTGGCGAAGGTTTCTGATTTCTTAGTTATTGCAGCACCGGTTCTCGATACGACTCGGAATTCAATCGATGCTCGACGAATCGCCATGATGCCAAAGGGCAGCTACATCATTGTCATTTCACGTGGCGAGATCGTCGATGAAGACGCACTGTGCGATGCGCTGGAATCGGGTCATTTGGCAGGCGCAGCGCTTGATGCGACAGCTGTTGAACCGCTGGCGGCAGATTCTCGATTGTGGACTCTAGACAATGTGATTCTGACACCGCACTCTTCGGCCCTGACTCCTGAGCTATACGAAATGCGGCGACAGGCGTTTACTGCGAACTTGAAGCGGTTTGCTGCTGGTGAAGAGCTCGACAACATCTGCAATAAGACTGCAGGGTTCTAGAGAGTCGGGATTGTTGGACTGGGATTAAAGTAAAGGTTCCGGTACTCGACTTCTCGACCGCAGCAAAGCGGAGTGGAGAGACCTCGCGGAAAACGGCTCCCTGAGGTTGCTTTCAGATTTTGTTCTTAGTCGGTCGTTGTGTGACGCGAGATCCCTCGACTTCGAGGACTTCGCTCGGGAAATTGGATTGACCAAGTCGTTGATCTAACCCGAATGCCTAGCCAACACGACGATTTCATCGCTTTCTTCGTCGAGATCCCCACCTTCGAAATCGCCCCACATCTCGATCACCTGTAGACCCACTCGTTCGCACATAGTGATCACTTGCTCGGGATACAAAAATCGAACTACCACGTTAAGTTCCTGCCTACGCAGAACCTCACCCGTGGGGCCGAGTTCCTCAGCAATCTGCGTGCCGTGATTCAACTGTGAATCGAGGTCGAAATGATTCTTCGCCGTGAGGACGTAACGACCGCCATCTGGCTTATCGACCACTTCCAAGAGGAATTCTTCGTCGGGATCATCGGCAAGCATTTCCGGGTCGGGATAGAACAGGTTGAACGCCATCGTTCCATCGTCTTCAAGATGCTGCACAGCTCGACAGAGTGTCTCGATCTGCTCTTCTTCAGTAGTCGCAAGCAGGAGCGTTCGCGCCGGAATCGTGACAACTGGAAATTTTCGCTTTAAGTCAAAATCTCGCATATCGGCCTGAATAAGTTTCAAGCTGCCATCAAGCGGGGCGACGTCTAACGCCCGTTGCTGCGCAACCTTGAGCATCGGCTCAAAAAGATCGATACCCACGATCTCCATGCCTTCTTTAGCTAGTGGCAGTGCGATGCGCCCTGTGCCCACACCGATCTCCAAAATCGGCCCACCGGAAGCACTGCAAAGACCGTGATAGAAATCTAGATCACCCGGGTCGGCGGCAGCATAGAAGATGTCGTACCACTCGGCCCACGCCACATAATCCATCGTCATTAGGTTCAGTGTTCCCTAACTTCGTCCAACGGTTTTCATGAACTGTTTGCCGTATGTGCTCATGAAAGTTGGGATGTGGGTGTAGTGATACTGAATGCCAGCTTCGGTGTTCTTGATCGCCTGCTCGGCTGCGCTTGGAGTTCCTGAAGCGTGACCCGCAGCGTGGATTCGGTCGAAGGTTTCTTTGACGACTTTCTGCACGTCAGGGTGTCCGTTGTCGCCGGGGTGACCCATCGATTGCGCTAGATCGGTTGGCCCGATGAAGAACACGTCGATGTCTGGAACTGCCAGAATTTCGTCTAAGTTCTCAACCGCAACGATATCTTCGATCTGAACACACACCAACATCTCTCGATTGGCGTCCTTCACATATTCGGAAGCCGGCGAGCCCCAGCCAAAATCGGACATCCGCCCTCCGCCCATGCCTCGCATACCGCCGGGGTGGTAGAGACACGCTTCAACCACTGCCCGTGCCTCGTCGGCCGTGTTCACGTGAGGAACCTGTACGCCCATCGCACCGCGGTCGAGATATTTGTTTATGACGGCAGGGTCGTTCTTCTCGGGGCGAACTATCGGGGTGATGCCACAAAGCTCAGCCGCCATGATCATCGGACCAATGTTGTCGGGCGTTATCGAACCGTGTTCGGCATCGAGCATGACCCAATCGAAATCTAGCTCGCCGATCATCTCGACAACTTCGGCTGAAGGGAACTGAACGGATACCCCATAGGCGGGTTTTCCCGACTTAATAAGATTCTTCATCCGATTTTTTTGTAGATGAGCCATTGGGTTATCGAACTCCTGTTTTCGTCAACTGAGTGATGAGATTTCGCTGAAACGACATGATGATCGTAAATAACGCCCTTCGCTAGCCCTGACATTGTCTCATCAGATGTTGACATGCCAACGGCGCGAGAAGAAAATTTTCACCCTGTTGTGAATTTAAAAACAACCGAGGTCGACTTTTTAACAGCGATCATCGGAAGTTGAATTCATTTCTGCTCTCTCATCGACATAGTTGAATAGGCCGCTCCACAGTGACACAGCTCGCATCTCGACAGGCAAATCTGGGTACCGAAACCGCGTTCGAAACCCTCGCCAAGGCTAAGGAACTGGAACGACAGGGGAAATCAATCATTCACCTTGAAATTGGTGAACCTGATTTCGATACTCCTGAGCACATCCGCGACGCCGCCAAGAAGGCGCTCGATGACGGATTCACTCACTACGGCGCTTCGGCTGGCCAGCTCGAAACTCGAGAAGCCATCGCCAAGCACCAGACCGAGCGACAGGGCTACGACGTCTCTCCCGATAGCGTAATCGTGACTCCCGGTGGTAAACCGGTGATGTTCTTCACGATCATGGCGTTGATCGAAGAGGGCGACGAGGTTATTTACCCGAACCCAGGATTCCCGATTTACGAATCGATGATCGAATACATGGGCGGCACTGCCGTTCCTATGCAGCTGAACGAAGAGACCGGTTACAACGCCGATATCGAAAAGCTTCGATCGCTGATTACTCCTCGCACGAAGTTGATGATCGTCAACTCGCCAAACAATCCGTGCGGAAGTGTTATTCCTGAAGAAGATCTAGAGAAGATCGCTCAGATGGCTGTCGAAAATGACATCACTGTCATGGCCGACGAAATCTACAAAGACATGTACTACGGCGACGACGTAGAGCACGTTTCTATTACAAAGTTCCCCGGCATGCGCGAACGTACAGTCATTCTTGACGGCTTCTCGAAGAGCTACGCAATGACTGGATGGCGCTTGGGCTACGGTGTGTTCCCTGAGTTCCTCGTGGAACCTGTGACCCGCCTAATGACCAACAGCGTGTCTTGCACATCAGTCCACACTCAAATGGCCGGTATTGCAGCACTTGAGGGTTCCCAGGAATCTGTGAAGGAAATGATGAAGGAATTCACTATTCGACGAGACATCATTGTCGAAGGTTTGAATTCTCTTCCTGGCGTTTCTTGCCCGACTCCAAAGGGAGCGTTCTACGCATTCCCGAATATCACGGGAACAGGGCTTAGTTCACAGGAATTTGCAGAGAAGGCGATGTACGAAGGTGGAGTTGCTCTGCTTTCAGGTACGGCCTTTGGTGTGTACGGCGACGGCTACGTTCGAGTGTCATTCGCAAACTCACGAGAGAACCTCAAAGAGGCTATCGAGCGACTCCGCAAGATTCTTTAGGTTTTCGTTTGTAGTTCTTCCTAGAGCAATTATTTGTAACTCCGCCGGTAACGGCGGAGTTATATTTTTGATGGCCTTATTCCCCCCTTATTCCCAAAGTGCAAGCTGGTGCTATCTCCTCTTCCCGACCGAAGCGATAGCGCAGCGGAGGGATCTTCGGTGGTTTTGTGCTGTGTGCGACTGGGAGCGTCCCCACACCAGAACCCTCGACTCCGCAGACTCCGCTCGGGAAATCTAAAGTAGGCGTTAGGGTGTTTGCCTTCTCTACTTCACTCGCTGAACGTCGACTTCACACGCCTTCATTAGATCGCGGGTGTTGGCACGTGCGATTGCTCGAAGAACATGCTGCGTAACCCGTTTGACCTGCTTCAGCGGAGCTTCGACAACGGCTTCCGAGTGTTCGTTTAGCAATCCCCATTGATCGGGGACTTCCGTTGTTCGGATCATTCGATGTGGAGCCATGATGTAGTGATAATCGGCACAACGGAGATACGCCGGATCGTGAAATTTAGTCGACAGCGTTTCGATTCGCTTTTTAGTTGAAGCTGACTTACTGGCTACCGCTTCTGCATCGGCTTCAGCGAGAGCTATTGCTTGCCCCGTATTAGCCGTCGCCGCGATTGCCTTCGCGTCAGATAAAACGCTCCGAGTAAGTTCCGTAGCCTCGTCTAGTGATTTGGCTTTCTTACGAAGTCGCTTCTTCGTGCGCTCGTTGTTGTCGTCTCGACTCAGATCAGCACGGCTCGACTTCACTTCGATAAGGAACACACGGTTCTCAGGCCCTAGCCCAACGACATCGGCGATTCGTCCGAACGGCCCTTCTAGTCGAACTTCGTAACCGATCACTCGACATTCAGCCACCTCCCACAACCACTTCCAGGCCGCCCATTTCAAGGCGTAGGTCAGTTCTGTCTCATTACCGTTTTTGAAATTGGTGAAGGCAGCTGATTTGGCAGGAATTTCGATAGAAGTGGGCATGGGAAACTCGAATTAGGGTGAAATCAGATCATCGCCCAAACCCCAATTGAACTCGTAACCGAACTGTCATCTACCTGCAAACAGGTTGATTAGCACGCTTGTTCCGAAAAAGTGTTCTAAATAGCTAGTAATTAATAGAACAGGCGTGCTAATTTATGGTTCCGGTCGGGAATGAACACTGCGATTCATCCCCAAAACGCACAAGGCAGGAATCGATGTTGAAGCTAACTGAAACCCACACCACAACGAACGTAGACGTCCGAGTAATCGGCGTCGGTGGAGCAGGCTGCTCCTCCCTGATTCGTCTTCAGGAGTGCGGCTCGTCGAGCCTAAGCATGCTGGGCATCGACACGGGCTCAGCGGCTCAGAATCTTCCCAACGATATCGAATCGATCACTATTGGAAACGGATTCGGTAGCGGTGGAAACTCTGAAACGGCGGTCGAACATTTTTCAGAGGCCGAGCTCGCAGTGGAAGATTTCGTTGAAGAAGCCGACGTTGTGATCATCCTCGCCGGTCTGGGGCGTGGCACCGGCTCTGGATTGTCGCCTCGCATCGCCGACATCGCTCGTCGTTCAGGTGCTTTGACCATAGCGGCCGTGAATATGCCATTCGAATTCGAAGGTCGTTTCCGCAACCAGTCTGCCGTACAAGCTCACTCAGCGCTCAAGAACGCAACTGATGCGGTGATCACGATGAACAACGATGACCTATCAAAGCTCAACTCTGCTAGCTCTTCGCTAAATGGAGCGTTCCAGCTGGCCGATCTGAATATCGCTAACGCTGTTCGTGCGATCACAACTGAGCTTGAATCTTCGCCCGAACGAAGAGCGGCTGTACTGCAATCGCTTGGCGATGCCGGAGATTCGGTAGTTCTAGCCGGATCGTCCGATGGCTTGCATGCTGGTCGCACCGCTGTGTCAGAGGCATTCGATTCAACTAGTAGTGAATTCAGCAGGGTCGCTTCAGTCGTTATTCATGTTGAAGGCGGAATTGGTCTGTCGTTGGGGCAGGTTGCTGAAGCGGTTACGGAATTACGAGTGAAGGTAGGGCGACGTGCTGATGTTCATGTTTCGAGTCAGCGACTTATAGGCATGGGGCAAGAGTTGAAAGTGACACTTGTGCTTGCTGGGATTGAGCTTGTACGACAGGTGGAAGAGCAGCCTTCACGTCTCACCCGGGTGAAGGAACGACAGTCTGTTGTACCAACTGTTTCAGTATTCGAGACAGAGGCTCCGAAGCGCACACGAGGTCCGGTACTGCTTCCAACCGGCTAGTCGATTGTTCAGTTACGGGAATATTTTCTGGCGGACCCGGTCGTATGACCGGCAGGCGTAAACGCCGCACCAAACGCCTCGGTGCGGCGTTTTCCTTTAAGTCTTTATTTCTTTGGGATACCGTCGCCGGTCAAACCGAATCAGCTAGTCGGCGATTATTTGCGTGACAGAGTCGGCAGCCGGCGGGATGAACATGTATCCACTGCCTCTGACAGTTTTAATAAGCCCTTTGCCAGATGCAGTTTTATTGAGCTTCTTACGAAGACGAAATATCGCCACATCGACAGCGTTATCGGCGGGACGAGAATCCTTCGACCAGCATCGATCCATCAATTCAACGGCAGACACCGGCTGGTCGGGCGACGAGGCAAGCGTGTGCATCAGCATGAATTCCGTGGGGGAGAGAGATATAAGTGTGCCGTCCATCTCCATGCGTTCTGATTCAGGGTTTAGTGCGAACCCTGACATTCGGATAGGAGAAGTGGTTTGACCCGCTGCATTCGTTGGTGCGACGATTTCAACTGCTCGGAATGGCTGACTCTGGGAAGATGAGTGCTCACGGCTAGCAATCAATCCGTCTAGCGATCCAAAACTAACCATCAGTTCAAGCTGCTCAATCTCTTTTAGTGTTGGCAGTTCAAGAGACTTGTTTAGGACATAAATGACGCCGATGGTGTCGAGTCCTCTGGTGATCGGCGCAACAATCCCTTGTCGGAAACCCGCCTGTTCAGCCCATGACGGCAAAGTCATCGCCCCGTCATCGCTATCGGAAATGACTATCGCAGAACCCTGGCGCGCCGCCGTCGCTCCGGGGTCGTCGCCACCAATTGGCTCGAACGAATCTCGTATGTGACCGAGTTGGCCTTCGTAGCTCCAGTTCGATGGTGAAAGCACACCGTGAGCGTCACGCAAATTGAACACTACGGCCGCTGGATATTCTGTTGCCATACGTGCAGCCGAAGCAAGACGGGCGTCCTGACTGAGAACGTTGTTTCCTCGAAGAACTCGAATGCCACCGAGAATCCGACTAGCGCTCGCCTCGCTTGCTAGCTGCTGGTTTGCTTCGAATAACTCTTCCTGTAGAACCGTGTTTGCTGTGTGCGATCGAACATGAACGACGGAAGCGACGATTCCAAGCGCTATTGCAAACGGGATCACAACCAATGATGTGCCGGTCGCTAGACCCACGGTAATTGCTACGGCTAGTCCGAAGCTGTTCGCCAGCGAGTATCCCGCTAGGTTGTCGAGAAGCGACTGTTTCCATCTGGGAGATTTGTTGGAATCTGAGAAATCGGTTGTGTCGGTTGGGTGCTCGGAAGAAATTAAAGTCATGCTGGCAACGCTACTAAAAATGAGAGTCGGACTACCTGTTTACGGTTGAACGGAGTTTGATCGAAACGTTAGCCCGTGAATGTTGACTGTCGGAAGTGGGCAATGTGGACGTACACTAGATGTACTAAATATCGAAACATTTTGAAAATTACTCCTACCCACAGAAGGGCACCAGAACACTGGGCACTCTAGGCCGACTGAAAAGTCTGATCGGTCGCGGCGATAACACCAGCGGAACATCTTCAGCTGGATCGCAATCACGAACTAAAAAGCGTAACGCCGCCAACCGCACTCCAAATTCCACCGATTCCACTAGCTCGCAATCTGCAAAATCGTCAGCCAATTCGGCTCCCGGACGATCCCGCAAGCGAAAACCTCGTTCAAATCAGAACTCCGAACAGCGTGAAGACACGCGTCGGTCTGATTCACGGCGAACTGACTCCCGACGAGACGATCGTGACGATCGACGGTCGGATTCACGTCGATCTGACTCAAGGCGCAACGATCGTAACGACCAACGTTCCGATTCTCGTCGGTCCGACTCAGGTCGCAATGATCGTGACGATCGACGATCCGATTCACGTCGGCCTGACTCACGACGCAACGATAGAGATGATCGACGATCTGGCTCACGTAGAGCAGACCGACGACGTGCCGAGCGAATGCCTGAACCAAGAGGCGAATATCGAGATGAAGCCGGAGATCGTAACAACGAAGACGGTAACCGAGAACGAACTCATCGCTCACGCAGAGAAGATCGAGACGATCGCAGCGACTCACGAGCTATAGGCCCACGCGACGGCAACCGTCAGCGTTCCCAGCGAGCCGATTCCGACCGCGGAGATCGACGTAATCGCAAGGACGATCGATCACCACGTGAAGACTTCCGCGACCGTCGAGACGACCGTCCTGCGAAGCGATCTCGTGATGAATCTTCAACACCGCGGCGTGAAAGCCGTTCAAGGAACGAAGATCGATATGAAAAGCATGAGTACCGCGAGACTCGAGAGCCGGTAGCGAAGAAAGATCGCACGCCGGTTCGAGGTCAGCCGACTCGTCGCCGAGACAAAGAAGAGCAGCGTCAGCCAGAGGCTGAAGCTCTGACGCAGGTTCGTACTGATCTGCAGGGAACTACCGATTGGGGTGGACTCAAACTCGAAAAGACCATCGTCAATTCGATTTTGAACATGGGTTACGAAAAACCGTCCGATATTCAGGAAGCCTCGATTCCGTGGCAGCTTGAAGGTCGAGATGTTGTTGCTCAAGCGGTAACCGGATCCGGTAAAACTGCTTCATTCGGCATTCCGATGTGTAACTTAGTCGACCCTGATTCACGCGATGTACAAGGTCTGGTACTCGTTCCAACTCGTGAGCTTGCTCAACAGGTTCAACGCGAACTGTCTCTAATTGGACGAGATCGTGGAATCAGCGTTGTTGCTGTTTACGGTGGAGAGCCAATCGCTAAGCAGATTCGAGGACTCGAACAGGGTGCATCGATCGTAGTTGGTACTCCAGGTCGACTAAAAGACCTGATGAACCGCCGAATTCTTGATCTTGGATATGTTCGAAACGCTGTTTTGGATGAAGCGGATGAGATGCTCGATATTGGCTTTGCCGATGACATGGAGTTCATTCTCAAACGTACTCCAAGCACTCGCCAAACCGCTCTATTCTCAGCGACTATCCCAGGATTCATCCGGGGTCTTATTCGTCGATACCTCGACGATCCGCGCTGGGTTCAGTTGGTGAACGACTCTAAGGGTCTTGAGACCGTTGATGAAGTCGATCAAATCTTCTACGACGTCGCTTCGCAGGACAAAGCAGACGGCATTATGGAGATTCTCGACGATATCGAAGAGGGTTCACAGATCCTGATCTTCAGGAAGATGCAGGTCGGTGTCGACCGTCTTTCGAAGGGTCTCGCTGGCGAAGGGTTTGCCATCAAGGGAATTCACGGTGGAATGTCGCAATCGGAACGAAACCGAGTAATGAACTCGTTCCGTGATGGCAGCCTGAGAATGCTTGTTGCTACCAACCTCGCAGCACGTGGTTTGGATATTCCGACCATCTCACACGTCATCAATTACGACATGCCTGAGAACATTGAAGAGTATGTTCACCGAATCGGTCGAACCGCTCGAATGGGCAAGCGTGGAACAGCTGTCAGCTTTATCGGTGAATGGGACTTCGAACTGCACGAGCAGATCGTTGCCAAGATCGGTGAAGACAAGATGATTCGCCGCAAGTTCGCCTTTTACTAGGCGTTGGGTGCTAGTCGTTGGGCGCACTCGTCGTCGAACGACTCGGCTCCTAGCTGGAATCTCGTTATACCCCCATCGCTCTGCCGAAGCTGATGAGAACTCGCCCCGTTCATGGCGGTCACTCTGACCTTCAACAATCGTCAGGCATGCTCAGGCTCTAGATGCAGATGAGGCCATTGATACTATGGATTCCATCACGAATCTGGGTGATGGGTCTTTCGGCAGGCTGTAGCGTTTGATTTGACTTCCTGCCCCTCGGCAGCACTGACATATTTCACAAGGGGCAAACATGGTTGGAATTTCGCAACACCACGACGAGCAAATGGATGCCATACCGGCCACGCAACTTCTGAACTTCCTGGGCGAAGTCTACGGTGAGGCCGACCTCGAATATCTTGACCCGCCGAAACGAATCCTCGGTGGCGCCGAGGCTGAAATATTCGGGTTCAATGTTTCAACAAGGACGAAGGAACTAAGCGGTTCTCTGGTACTGCGGCTCTTTTCGGAGGGTCGTGCGGTTCTTCAAGCACGCAAGGAAACTGCTTTACAAAATGCACTGGCGGGACTTGGCTATCCTGTTCCAAGGGTTGTAGTGCACGGCAACACCGAAATAAGTGGGCGACCATTTACGATCATGGACAGAGTTCCGGGGGAAACCATGCTCTCCGGGATTACATTTGATGAATCTGGAATTAGTAACGCCTCCGAACGGCTAGCCACCGTCCATGCAGCATTACATCGAATCCCATCCAAACCCGTTGTGAAGCTCGTTGAGAAAGCTGGAATTCCAGCCAGTGCATTCTCCTTGAGCAATTGGTTTCGAATGGTAGAGGGTTATTTCAAGGATGGCTGGTTCGATGATCTCAGACCGGGATTCAATTGGCTCAATAGTAATAAGCCATCGGAACGGGAAACTCTTTCGGTCTGCCATGGCGATTTCCATCCCGGCAACATCATGATTCATCAGGATGAAGTAAGCGGTGTTTTGGATTGGCCGGGTGCGGCGTTCGCCGAGCCGGAGTTCGATGTTGCGATCACACTCGTGCTTATGAAGATCGCTGGCGCTGAGCTATTTTCTGGGGCAGGTTCGGTCATGCGCAGGTTTGGTGACTCCTATTTGTCTAATTACCAGCAGCTGAACGGTTTGGACTTGGAAAAGGTTCGATACTACGAGGCATTCAGGTGTTTCCGTGCTTTCACACGAGGTATGGCATCGCATACTCCGGGCACCCATCCAGACCTCGTACCGCATGACGCTTATGCGTGGGCAAGCCCACAACGGATGAAGGGAATAGCGTCTAGGTTCACCGAAATTACCGGGATTGATTTACCTCTTCCAAAATCGCTGGAATGAGATCGCAAACCTCACCCAAATAGCCGATGCTCTAGGGCGACCCCAAAATCGGAGCCGCCCAGCATCTCGTCTACGGTCGAGGCGTTTTGTGTCTGCCGTTCCTTCCAGGCCAATTCACGAGTTGTTTATCCATTTATTCGGCGGGGCACGGATTTACTTATCGGGCAATGAATATGAGTCGAACGGGGGGAGTTGAAGTTAAATTCAGCACCCCTCCATTCGTATTCACTGCCAATCCACCAGCATAGAATGCCGTGACTTGGTCGCAGCTGCAATCTACCCATCCGCTAACCCCTTCCCGAAGGAAGGGGGACCGATGTTGGTGCGGGCGGGTTTGTTGCTAGCTGCAGATATCCCAGCGAATCACGCGTCATCCTGAACTTGATTCAGGATCTAGGACCAGCATGCAGTAGCTGTCCGGATATTCATTACCAGCTTCGTACGATAGTGCGACGCTACCCCACCGCACCAGATCCCTGGGCTTTCGCTCGGGACGCGTAATATCGAAATCGGCTAACTCCTCTAAATGCCTACCTTGCCGCCCCGTACGTCAGAACCCGCACCAGTTATTAACTGGGCGATTTCTTTCGCATAGGTGATCTCGGTATCGTCCTCTGGCTGGTAGTCGAGATACTTGCGAGCTGTCTCCAGCGACCAGAAGCGTCGAGTATTGTCGCTACAGCCGTAGGCCACCACGAACGGCACTCCGTGCTCATTCTCAATATTCGGAGCTTCCACAGCCTTCGTGAACAACTGTGTGATGTCACGAGGGCTAATTCGGGCACCAAGATTTCGCTTGAACTCAGCGAGTCCGCCAGCCGTTTGCTCAGACATCGAATCGCTAGATGTGTAATCCGAAACCACAATCGGGCGAGTAAAACCAATTCGAAGCATCACAGTCTCAAGCTTCCGACCAAAAATGCCGCAAGCGTACGGGTAAGCAAGAAGCTCGTAAGCAGCCTTAGCCCAACCGTAAAAATTATCTGAAATCGGGAAGTCGGTAGGGCGAACCATATCCATCTTGCGATCATGAATCAGCGAATGTTCATACCAATCGGCAGCATGGTTTGAGCTGGCTATGGCGAGTCGGCGCACACCCGCATCGTATGCCGAACGATAAATATTATTCGCCATCTGCACGTTTTCATGCTCGTTATCGAAGCGATCGATCGGAGCTTTTTCTGAAACCTCACCACGGGTCACGTGTGGCTTGAACGCAAGGTGAATAACCGCATCCACACCCTCGAATAGATGAGCGTACTTCGATCGATCAGTATCGATGAAATTCGCTATGTGAATGCCTTCGATCTTGTTGCCGTCACGGTCGGTATCGGAAACATCGGCAAGAACCATGTCGAAGCGATCCCGCAGCGTAGGCAACATCAGAGAGGCGATATAGCCGCTCGCACCAGTCATTAGAACTTTTCGTTTTGCCATATCCGCTACTCCCTGAATTGATCGATAAACCGTGATGCTTCCGATATCGGCGGAGTCTCTCGCCGTGAATCGTCTATGTCAACGACAAACATAGAGTCGTGCATGGCAAATGAACTGTAATATCTGCCTATGACTACAAAAACTTGGCTTAAAGGCAACCTCCACACTCACACGACCAACAGCGATGGTGACGAATCGCCCGAGCACGTGGCCGAGTGGTATCACGAGCAAGGTTATGACTGGCTGTGTCTATCCGATCACAACCACCTGACCATCCTCGAAGGCACCGACGCAGAAAAGGCCAAGTGGCCGTTGCTGGTATCTGGTGAAGAAGTTACCTCACGTAATGCCGATGGCCCGGTTCATATCAATGGCTATGGCGTGACTGAAGTAGTCGAGGCGTCTGATTCAACCGATATCGTCACCGCAATGCGTGAGAACGTCGAACGAATCATCGCAGCTGGTGGAATGGCGTCGATCAACCACCCGAACTTCCGCTGGGCGTTCGATGATGGCGCGATGATGCAGGTTGAGGGCTACAAGTTCATGGAGGTCTTCAACGGCCATCCTGAGACTCACAACGCCGGTGGTGGTGGTAAGGCAAGCACTGACGGCATTTGGGATCGTTTGCTTTCGAACGGTCGGCGTGTGTGGGGCATCGCAGTAGACGATTCACATCACTACACCGGCGAATTCAATGCCAACCGCTCTAATCCCGGACGGGGTTGGGTGCAGGTCAAAGCCGACAAGCTGAACCAGCAAGATATTTACGAATCGATGTCGGACGGCGATTTCTACGCTTCGACTGGTGTGACTATAGGTGACATGGTTTCGACTCAGCGCGAGATTCAGATCGATATTGATCCTGAGACTTATGCTGCCGATGGATTTCAGGCCAAGTACACGACGAAGTTCACTGGCTCAGGCGGTCGACTCTTGCACGAATCGACGAGCAACTCACCGTCGTATCGACCAACGAGGCTCGATGACTACGTTAGGGCAACGGTCTACTCTTCACGAGGCACTCGGGCGTGGACCCAGCCGGTATTCATCGACAAATAGTTTTCTCTACCCGGACGTATGTACGAGCATTAGTTGGGCAAGAATCTCGGTTGGGTGCGTGCGATAATTTCCTGAAGAAATTTTTCGATCTTCGGCAGTTTTTGGGGGCAGTGATTGGCGACGCGATACGAGGGCACTATTCACGCTCCTCAGTTTCCGACGGGACTTGAGTGGTTCAACACTGAATCACCGCTGACTTGGGACGACCTAAGCGGCCGCCTGGTCATTCTTCATTTTTGGACCTACTGCTGAATTAACTGCATGCATGTACTTCCGCAGTTGCGGAAGCTGGAAGAAAAGTACGCCGACATTTTGACTGTGATCGGTGTGCACTCGGCAAAGTTCACTTCTGAAAAATCTTCGGAAAATGTTCGAGAAGCAGTTCGCCGATATGGAATTGGACATCCTGTAGTTAACGATGCCGAGTTCGAGATTTGGCAGTCGTATGCAGCGCGTGCGTGGCCGACTCTGATGTTTATCGATCCTGCTGCCAAAGTGATCGGGCGCCATGAGGGCGAATTCCCTGTCGATGCTCTAGACGAAGTCATCGCGGGCATGATCGAAGAGCACGAGCCGTCTGGATTGTTCAAACGTGGCAAGCTTGATCTCCAGCCCGAAACGAACGTCGATTCCGTACTTTCGTATCCCGGCAAGGTTACTGCAGATGCTGAACGTGAACTTCTGGTTATCTCAGATTCCAACAACCATCGTTTGATAGTTACTGACCTTGAAGGAAAAGTCGAAGGAGTTATCGGCAACGGTGAATCGCCGTTAACGACTGGCGATCTTAGCGGTGTTTACGAATCGCTCGAATTTGATCAACCACTTTTCGACAACCCTCAAGGAGTCGTTATCGATGGCGACACGCTTTACGTCGCCGATGCGGGAACACACACGATAGTCAAGGTGAGCATGGTCGCTGGCACTGCTGAAACTATCGCAGGCAACGGTGAGCAATCGCTGTACCGCCACAAGGGTGGCAGTGCACTGAAGGTTCCGCTCAATTCGCCTTACGATCTTTCTTTGAACGATGGCAGCCTATACATCGCCATGGCTGGGTTCCACCAGCTTTGGTCGATGGATCTGACTGCACAAGAGGTCGCCCCTTTCGCGGGTGACGGCGGCGAAGACATTGTTGACGATCTAAAAGATTCGGCTCGGCTAGCTCAACCGTACGGAATCGAAGTATCTAACAACGCTGTGTTCTTCATCGATAGCGAAACCAGCTCGCTGCGAGTATCTGCCATTGCTGACGAGGGCAGGGTAGTGACTCTGGTCGGAAAGGGCTTGTTCGATTTTGGCGATTACGATGGTGTAGGAAAAGAGGCCTTGTTCCAGCATCCGCAAGGGTTAGCTGTGAGCAAGGACACTATCTATATCGCCGATTCGTACAACAACAAAATCAAGTCAGTTGCGATCGGTTCACTGCAGGTAAAAACCGTTGCAGGCTCAGGTAAATCAGGCGATATGAACGGTTTCACAACCATCGCTCAATTCAACGAACCAGCTGGCGTAGCGGTGGCCGGTGATCGCATCTACGTTGCCGATACGAATAATCACAAAATCAAAATTATCGAACTAGACTCCGGCGAGGTTTACCCGCTTGAGCTAACGGGTCTATAAGCCTGAATCTGTAGATCACGCCGGCGCATCAAACTGCCCGTAATCCTCCCGGGAAATCGACACAACCCACTGAACCCAAATCGCCTCCGATTGGCCGGCGAACTATTAATCAGGAAAATATGGCTAACCGACTGGCGAACGAAACAAGTCCGTACCTTCTGCAGCACAAAGACAATCCTGTCGATTGGTACCCGTGGGGCGACGAAGCGCTATCCGCTGCTCGATTGCTCGATAAGCCGATACTGCTCTCAATCGGATATTCATCGTGTCACTGGTGTCATGTCATGGCGCACGAATCGTTCGAAAACGAGTCGATTGCTTCGTTAATGAACTCAAGTTTCATCAACATCAAAGTCGACCGAGAAGAACTACCCGACGTCGATTCGATCTACATGACAGCCGTGCAGGCAATGACCGGCTCGGGTGGCTGGCCCCTGACCGTATTTATCACCCCTGACGGACAACCGTTCTTTGGCGGTACGTACTTCCCCCCTGAAGATCGACCCAACATGGCGGGCTTCCCGCGGCTACTAACCGCTGTCGCTGATGCCTACGCAACAAAGCGCACCGACCTGCTGGAGAACTCACAGCAAGTGGTCGATGCCATTCGGGAGCAGTCGACGCCAAAGAAGAACGATGGCACGGTAGACGATTCGTTGATTTTCGGCGCATTCACTCATCTTGTTGGAGCTGCTGATTCCGAAAATGGCGGAACACAGGGCGCACCAAAATTTCCGCAGCCAATGGTTTACGAGTTGATGCTCAGATATTGGAAACGCACCGGCAGCTCGCAGGTGCTCGATAT
Organism: Chloroflexota bacterium; assembly: GCA_018650845.1. Lineage (GTDB taxonomy): Bacteria > Chloroflexota > Dehalococcoidia > Lucifugimonadales > Lucifugimonadaceae > Lucifugimonas. Next base: position 86,633 of record JABIFF010000002.1, read on the forward strand.
CGTGAATCTAACGCTTGAAAAAATGGCTCACGGCGGCATTTACGATCAGATCGGTGGCGGCTTCGCGCGTTACTCCGTAGACGAAGTATGGCTTGTTCCACACTTCGAAAAAATGCTCTACGACAACGCTCAGTTAGTCTCGCTCTACCTACACGCCTACCAGGCAACGAAAAAGCCGTTGTACAGGCGAATTGTTGAAGAGACGCTGGAATACGTGACCCGGGAGATGACTCACGCGGCCGGCGGGTTCTACTCGGCGTCAGATGCCGATTCCGAGGGCGTCGAGGGTAAATTCTTCGTATGGACCTCAGAGGAAATCGATGCAGTGCTCGAACCTTCTGATGCCGAGCTAGCCAAGGCTTACTGGGGCGTTTCTGAAGAAGGTAATTTCGAAGGCTCGAACATTCTTCATCTGCCAATGTCGCAAGCAGATTTCCTTTCCCGCACTGGTCAGGAACCGCTCGAATTGTTGGCCGACATCGAACGGGTTCGCGACCTGCTGTACGAAGCACGATCAAAACGCATCGCACCCGGAATCGACGACAAAATCTTGGTTTCGTGGAATGCGTTGATGCTCAAGGCGTTCGCTGAAGCCGGAGCCGTATTCGAAAATTCTGAATGGATCGCCACAGCTGAGAAGAACGCACGACTGCTGATTGATCAGCTCAAGGACGAAGAAGGCAGGTTGCTCCACACATGGAAGGCGACCAGCGAGACAGAGGGCGACGCTCGCATACTGGGCTACCTCGACGACCACGCTTACCTGATCGACGCTCTGCTAACGCTGTACGAAGCAACGTTCGACTATTCGTACGTGGATGAAGCTCAAGCTCTGGCGAATCAAATGGTGGAACGATTCTGGGATAAGGACTGGGAAGTTTTCTACGACACTTCGATGGAGCATTCGAAATTGCTCGTAAGGCCTCGTGATGTGCTCGACAACGCACTGCCTTCTGGAGGTGCAATCGCAGCTCTGGCATTGCAGCGACTCGGCGTTATTACTGGTGAAGCTGACTACGCAGTGAAGGCAGAAGCTTCGATGAGCGCATTGATTCCTCATATGGAACAAGCGCCTTCTGCGGTTACGTCGTGGCTGGCGGCAGTGGACTTCTTGCGGTCGAACTCACAGGAAGTTGTGCTAATCGGGGACGCTAGCGATCCTGTGATGGCCGACATGAAGCGTGAACTACGAAAATCGTTCGCTCCGAATACGGTCCTAGCCGGATCATCTGGTACTTCGAGTGACGAATTGGCGTCACCTTTGCTGAAATCGAGAGATCAGGTGAACGGCAAGGCGACTGCGTACGTTTGCGAAAATTATGCCTGCAAGCTGCCGGTGACCAGCGTTGCCGAAATGGCAGAACTGCTCAGTTAGTCAGAATCGCTTGAGTCGGAAGATCGAGAATCTTCGGTGTCGATAGCTTCTTGCTCTTCGGCAGCCTCTTTGGCCGCTCGTGAGTCTGCTCGACGGTCGAGACGCTCACGGACTACAGCGAGTCCAACACCAGCCGCGGTTCCTGCAAGACCCATCATTGCAAGTAGCGGTCCGGCGGTACTTCTACACATCTGGTTCTCGCATCCGATCTATCCCAATAAAAAAGCGGCAATACAATCTAAAAATTGTACTGCCGCCTGAATTCTTACGAAACTAAATTATCTCGCCTGTCGAACCTGAAATTAGTCGCTGGCGTACTTTTCGAGGACTTCATCAGAGAAGTCACCGTTTGAGTAGACCTTTGATACATCATCAAGTTCTTCGAGCTGATCGAGTAGGCGAAGCGTTTGCATTGCGGCTTTATCGTCTAGCGGTACAAGCGTTGTTGGTACTAACGCCACATCACCGCTTTCGACGGTGATTCCTGCCAGAGCTTCCACGTTAGTTTTCACCTCAGCGAAATCCTCGTAAGGAGCTGTGACCTGAACAGTTGTGCCATCGACTTCAACATCTTCGGCACCAGCGTCAACGATTTCAAGGGCGATATCTTCAGGATCACCTTCGTTTACCTCGACGGTGATGAGGCCTTTGTTTTCAAAGTTCCATGCAACAGCGTTTGAACCAGCAAGACTGCCACCACCTCGGGTGAATTTTGCTCGAACTTCAGCAGCGGTACGGTTCTTGTTATCGGTGAGAGTCTGAACGATGATGCCAGCTCCACCGGGTCCGTACGCCTCGTAGCTGATTTCTTCGAGTATTACAGCGTCGTCGCCGACACCTGATCCACGGGCAACAGCACGGTCGATATTGTCTTTCGGCATGTTCTGCGACTTAGCGTTGTCGACCGCAAGTCGAAGGCGAAAGTTCATCTCTGGATTGGGATCACCGCTCTTAGCAGCAACCATGATTTCTCGAGCAAGCTTAGTAAATAACGCACCACGCTTAGCGTCGGCAGCGCCCTTTTTGTGCTTGATCGTGCTCCATTTAGAGTGACCTGACATTCAGATATTTCCTATTGCCTGTGCGTTGTCGAGAACCGATCTGGACGACGACCATAAAACCTGTCGCCCAATCTGAGGAACCCAGTTTACCGAAAACTGAGTGGTTAGAGAATCCCGTCGGGGGGATCGATCTCCATCGTGTTGTTCTCTTTGTCGACATTGACGATTACGCCGTCGAGAACTGGGATGAGAATTTCGGCAGGTTTCTTCTTGTCTGCTTCCGATTCCGGAGTGATGATCAGGACATCGTTACTGCCGGTTTCGAGTATCTCTGTGAGAGTTCCCAGCTGTTGCCCATCGATAGTCGAGACAGCATTGCCGATGATCTCGTAGTGGTAGTACACGCCGGGTGGGTTCTCTGGAAGATCTTCGGCAGGAACCGAAAGTTCGAGATCTCGAAGCGGATCGGCTTTTTCGATTGAATCAATCGATGCGAAGGTGAGTTTGGCAGAATCGCCAGATTTGCCAGTTGCGACAATCTCGTATTCTTTGCCACCAGCGATTACGACATCGCCTGCAACGAATCGATCTGGGATGCCTGAGTAGACCTCGACCAGCACTGCGCCTTTGATGCCAGTGGGACGGCGGACGCGACCTACCACGACCAAATTCTCGTCCTTCTTATCGGGCGAGTTGTCGGATAGGTTTTTTGAACCGATCATCGTGGTAAATACCAACCTGTAAGGCTAGTCGATTTCGAGGCTGACACGAGTGTCGGCCTTTACTGCGGCAACCCTGAGTAGGGAGCGCATCGACTGGGCAACTCGACCGTCACGGCCGATTACTTTGCCCTTGTCCTGATCGTCGACGGACAGGTGTAGGAAGATACGTTCGCCGTCGTCCTCTTCTGTTACCGAAACTGCTTCCGGGTTAGAGGCAAGCGCACGGGCGATGTATTCAATCATCTCCCGCATGGAGTCGATCGGCGACAGGTCGTCACCGTCGACCATGACTTCGTCGTCATGCTCAGCCACTTGTAGCAGCTGCCTTAGGAAGGATTCCTGCAGTCTTTAGAAGAGATGCAACAGATTCGGAAGGCTGTGCGCCGTCCTTGATCCACTTGTTGACCTTTTCTTCGTCAATTTTGATCTCAGGTGGATCTGGGAAGGGATCGTACGTGCCGATCTGTTCGATGAAAGAACCATCTCGGGCTGCACGCTGATCAGCGACAACTACTCGGTAGAACGGGTGCTTCTTCGCACCAACACGCTTAAGTCGGATTCGAACCATTCGTGAAATCACTCCATGCCGTAATTAGGATGCGGCGGGAAAAGGAAGTAGTCAGACTCTAGCCATGTGCCAGAGTTCAACATAATCGACCTAAAATTGTATTGCCCATTACGTTCAAGGTCAAAGGGCTATGGAAGCAGATTACGCATTGAACGTCGATCTACTTATGAACTTGCTGCTTAGAAACTGATTTCAAACGGCATATTACGAGTCGATAGAAGCCTTTGGAAAACTGCCTAGTGCATAGGGCAAATCCGTACCAGCTGTGAAATTTGGCGCTGGGATAGGGTCGCCGATTCCCGTAACGATTGGGAACACGCCAGCCCAGATATCGAGATCGATATCCTCTTCATCGTCACCGGGTGCAGCGTCTCGGGTCTTTACAGAAGCATCGGCAATCGAAATTTTGTAGACCGCTGTTTGGCGCAGCTCCACGTCGTTTGGCTTTCGCGCTTCAGCCCAGCGTCCGGGCAGGCAATTTTCGGTGATTACTTCTAAGCCGAAGTTGATTTCTTCGGGATCGGTCACTCGTTCGGGCTTACCGATGGCGACTACCGATCGATAGTTCATTGAGTGGTGAAACAGCGAACGAGCGAGAACGAATCCATCGACATGCGTCACGGTGAGGCTAACTTCGACGTCTGTCTTGGCTCGACGAAACATCCCCGCTGCGGGTGAACCGTGGAAGTAGACGAAATCTTCGCTACGACCGTAAAGAGTAGGCAGAACTACAGGACCGCTGTCTGATTCGTACCCAACGTGGCACAGATATCCATCATCGAACGTCTTGTAGATCGTTTCGCGGTCGTACGCACCTCGCTCGGGAACTCGAACTACCTTCATTCTTTCGTTCGTCGGCTGCGTTTGCCTTGTTTCCTTTGGCATTAGTTCTCCTAATTGGTTGCGATCTCAAGATTAGCGACTACGGAATCTTCGTGTGCCAGATCGACTGCCCAAAACCTCACTACTTCTAGTGACACGAGTTGTACCCGATTGCACCTGTTCGGCAGTAACCTGAATCTCAATATTTGAGTACCCACCAGTTCCCGAAGCTATCTTGACCAACAACGATCAACAAATAGAAGTGCTGTTCTTTGCCGTTTTGCACGAGCGGGCTGGTACTCGCAGTGTGAAAATCGATGCGACAGAAGGCATGACCGTTGACGATGCGGTGATTGCCGCACGATCGGCAGCACCGAGTGATCCCAAGCCGGGGACAAGCGTGATGCTGGCGTTGAACGGCGAATACGTAAAGGGTGATCAACCAGTGAACGCTGGCGATGAGATTGCTCTGATTCCACCGGTTAGTGGCGGTTCAGGCGATATCAAAAACGACACCGACTGGGTGTTTGTTACTCCTGAAGAACTGGATGCTGCGCCACTTACCGAGTTCGTAACTACCGGGGCTGACGGTGCCGTGGTTACGTTTTTGGGAAATACCCGTGATAACAATCAGGGCAGGGTGGTCGACTACCTCACATACGAGGCGTATCAGCCGATGGCTGAGAACAAGATCGCCGAGATTATTGGCGAGATGCGTTCGAAATGGGATTTGGGAAAGATTGCCATTGCCCATCGAACCGGCCGTGTAGATATCGGCGCAACGAGCATGATCGTCGCTGTTGGATCTGCGCACAGGCGTCCAGCGTTCGAATCAGCTCTCTATTTTGTAGATCGGCTCAAAGAGATCGTTCCAATATGGAAGAAAGAGATCTTTGAGGGCGGGGAAGTGTGGATCGGTGAAACTCCGGGTGCGAACAACGAAACTCCACCGCCAGCGAATTCTGGCGACTAACCCTGAATGGTTTCAGCCTGCGACCATCCGCTTTTGTATGGCGGGAATGCAGACGTAACGAGGCAAATTGACCAACGAATCTCAAACGAAAAATGATGCCGTTCGTAACTTGAATGGCTCTGTAATTCAAGCCGAAAAGATCCGTAAGCTCTACGGCGATTTTGCCGCGGTCGACGGAATTTCATTCAACGTCGAACCAGGCGAAACATATGGATTGCTAGGACCGAACGGTGCTGGTAAGACGACCACAATGCGCATGTTGAGTGGTTTATCGCCTGCGAATTCTGGCGAGATCAATGTCGCAGGAATCGACGTCGTAAAAGACAACAGGGCTGTTCGAGAAGTTATGGGAGTCGTTACCCAGCACGATGGTCTCGACGGCGGTTTGACCGTATTTCAAAACCTCTTCCTTCACGGATTCCTAGCGGGTCTTTCGAGAAAAGCTTCCAAAAATAGGGCACATGAAGTGCTTGAGTTCTTTGGTCTGCGAGATCGCTCGAAGGCGAACGTATACGAACTATCAGGCGGAATGAAACGCCGTCTGGCGATCGCACGTTCGATGATGACTAGCCCGACCGTTATCGTCATGGACGAACCATCGACGGGTCTCGATCCTCAAAGCAGGAACCGGGTTTGGGAAGAACTTGCAGTGTTGAAAGATGCTGGCGTTACGGTACTGCTTTCTACTCACTATATGGAAGAAGCGACGATTCTTTGTGATCGCCTCTCGATCATGGACCACGGCAAAATTCTCGATGAGGGCAGTCCCGATCAGATGATCGAACGCCATGCTCCTAAAGAAGTTGCCCAGCTTCGAGTCACCCCGGCTTCACTCCGCACCGTCAGGGATTATTTGAACGAACGAGCCATAACCTTCCGAGAAGTTGGTGCGCTTGTGAGCGTTACCGGCGTGAATGGCGACCGTCCCGACTTGTCGGGACTGGAATCGGTAGAAGGCGTAAGAACTTCTTACCGTGCTGGAAACCTTGAAGACGTATTCCTCTCGATCACAGGTCGAGAATTGAGAGACGAATAATGAACCTCGCAATCCCAACTCCCGGCATACGTCGAAGAAGCGTCACTGGCCTCTGGCTTCGTCACGCGGTCTCGTTCGTGCGTTACTGGAAGTTCGTAATAACGTGGGTGCTGATCGAGCCAGTGATCATTCTGGTTGCGGTTGGATTTGGCGTTGGAAAACTTGTCGGATCGATTGAAGACGGCGTTTCGTACGCTGAATTCGTCACGCCGGGTTTGATCATCGGTAACGCGATGTTCCACGCGCTATTCGAAACTTCGTGGAACGCCTACAACCGCATAGACAACGACGTCTATGAAACCGCATTAACGACGCCCATAACGATTACTGAGATAACGATGGGCGACATATTGTGGGCAGTCACAAGATCAATCATGACTGTTGTTGGCACTTCTATAGTGGCTGCAATGTTCGGCTGGTTGACCGGTTGGGAAGCACTCGGGATATTGATTCCGGCCATCATGGTGGGAATTACGTTCGGTGCGTTGGGCTTCTTATTCTCGGCTGTTGCGCCGCACACCACGTTCCTAACTCTGGTGTTCACGCTAGTTGCTTCGCCAATGTTTTTCTTCTCGGGATCATTCTTCCCAATAGAGATTCTCCCTGATTGGGTAGAGCCGGTTGCGTGGGTAATGCCGCTAACTTCGGCTGTTCATATCGCCCGAGGATTCGCGTTGGGTAGTCTCGATATGTCGCATTTGTGGGCGGCGGTGTACATGGTCGCGATCACAGCGGTTATCTGGCCCTTGGCGATCTTCTTGCTCAGGCGGCGGTTGATCAAATAATAGGGTCATTGGCCTGAGCGGTGCGAAAACCTTCAAGATTCATGCAGAACTCCTTTGCTGATGTGGGAGTGTGAAGTTATATTTAGAAGGTTCGCACTGGCACATCTTCCGCGGAGGGTTCGCATAGTGGCCTAGTGCGCCCGCCTGCTAAGCGGGTTGGGGGTGTTGAGCCTCCTCGCGGGTTCGAATCCCGCACCCTCCGCCACTTTTTTGAAGATGTGCTGTAGTTGTGCCCTGTCTCCCTGTGGATAGGATGAAATCTGACGCTGCTTCCTGCTTTGACGCGTAAATAGCGAACAGCTACTTCGTGCTGGTTTGAGATCCTGAATCCAGTTCAGGATGACGGGTACGGCTAAACGCCAGGAGCCTTAAGTCCCGATGCGCAGGCCAGGTTCGCAGATTGATCGAAGCGTTTCGATCGCTGCCAGCACCGCTAAGAAACTCGTCTTAGGATTCGTTTCGTGCGGCATATTCTCGAATCTGAACGAAAATTTTCCGGCTTTACTAACAGCGTTGATCTCGTGGACGTTGCCGGGTGAGTCAGGATCAGCCACAACCCGAACCTTCGTAGCATCAGGGCCAATACCGGCCATGCTTACCGTCGCCGCAACGTTTACGTTCGCTGGAAATAGCCCAACAGCTTCAGTAGCTGAACCTTCATAAATAACAGTTGCCTCGGTGATCTCTTTGTCTTCCCATTCAGCAAATCCCGGTGCGCCCGTAAGCGAAATCGGCTTCTTGGTCGAGACGATTGTCACTTCTTCCAGCAGAGCTTTCGAAGCCCGGAGAGCGTCGATTCCGCCAACCGCTCCTGAAGGAATGTAAATAGATGCGCCAGACTTTTCAGCCAGCGCAGACACCGTTCGCATGAAGTCGGGATCGATCATCGCCCCTGAACTCATCACTAGCATCGATTTACCTGCCGCCAATATAGTTTCAGCGTGGGCAACTACAGCTACCTGCGACGCACACTCAACCACCAGATCGAGATCGGGTAGATTTACTAGATCAGAAACAGTCTCGGACTCGGTTGGCGCGGTTCCGCCGCCGGCGCCCAACTCTTTCGCAAGTGCTGCACGTCCAGGCTGATATTCATCGAACAAGCCAACGATTCTTGCCGATCCAGCCTCGCCCCTCTGAACGGCACGAGCCAATTCAGAGCCCATCGATCCACACCCGATCAGTCCGACGTTCACTTGCTCAGCCACAGTTTTCCGCACTCCGCTTACTGGTAAATCACGGCTAAAAGCGTGATTTGATTCGAATTCGCCGGTAGATGATAACTGCCGCAGCGATATTTACGCGCCAAATATGGTGCGCGGTCGCCAGTAGAGATATCCTTATTCGTTAATTATTGGATAGATATTTCACAACATTGAGTTCGGGCTGGCGATGATTCGTTGAATCCAGTCTTGGGCTCGGGTGATCAAACCACAAAAATTGCCTAGTTATCACGTTTGGACCGTCGGCTGTCAGATGAACGAATCTGATTCTGAACGCTTGTCCAGCGGCTTCACAAACATGGGGTTCGACGCAACCGACGATATGGCAACCGCCGATGTCGTTGTGATGAATACCTGCGTAGTTCGCCAATCGGCTGAAGATACCGCCACCGGAGTACTTGGTCGTCTCGGTAAGCGGATGAAGGGCAATCCCAATCGAATGATTGCTGTGATGGGCTGCATGGTTGGGCCAGAGCAGACAGAGCTAAAACGCCGATTCCCATATGTTGATGTATGGGCACGGCCCCAAGAATTTGATCCTATTCTGGAAACAGCCGGTCTGAAGCACGGGCTCGATCCTGAAGGCTGTCTCGTTGGCGCCGTATCTGAAAACCCCAACGTGGCGTCTTTTATCCCGATCGTCCACGGCTGCGACAAGTTCTGTACGTTCTGCATCATCCCGTATCGACGAGGTCGAGAGAACAGCCGTCCTGCACTCGAGATTGTCCACGAAGCTGAAGTGATGGTCGCTCGAGGGGTGAAAGACATCACACTTCTTGGCCAGAACGTCGATTCGTATGGTCACGATATTCGCCCTCGTGTTGATCTCGCCGATCTGATGGAACAGGTTCACGAAATCCCCGGACTCGACCGAATTCGATTCCTAACTTCGCACCCAAACGATATGTCGGTACGGATTATCGAAGCGATCAGGGATCTGCCAAAAGTCTGCGAGATGATCAACCTACCGTTCCAGGCAGGCGATGACACGATTCTTGCCAACATGCGGCGTGGCTACACACGTGGCCAGTTCATGGACAAGATCTACCAGATCAAAAAGATGATCCCAAACGTCACGCTAACTACAGATTTGATCGTTGGATTCTCAGGTGAGACCGACGCACAATTTGAGAGATCGATGGAAATACTTCGAGAAGTAGAATTCTCGAAAGTGCACACATCGGAATACTCGTACCGAGAAGGAACATTCGCTTCTCGCAAAATGACAGACGATGTTTCCCGAGCAGTCAAGAAGGCTCGAAAAGTTGCTGTTGATGAGTTTCAGGCTGAAATTCAGTCTAAAAACAATGCAACTCTAGTAGGAACGAATCTCGACGTTCTAGTTGAAGGTCGTAAGAGAGGTAGACTGCACGGCCGGAGTAGAGGGGATAAACTTATCTACTTAAACGTGCCAGTCGGAACTGGAGCGGTTGAACCGCAACCGGGTCAGACTGTTCAAGTTGAGATAAAAGCAAGTTCACCGTGGTCGCTCGAAGCCGAGCCAATTGAAGCCAAGGTGCAAAAGGAAAAGGTACCGGTCGTATGACGACTGCGTTCACAAAGCAGACAACAATTCCGATAACGGAGCTGGAACAGTCGGCTTTCTGCCAAACTGATGGCAACCTGCGAACCAAAACTCTCGAAGAAGAGTTCGCTGCTGGCGTGCGGTGGCAAAAAGTGCCAACCCGCTATCTCAAACTGACCCCTGAAGAAATCTCAGAGGGAATTGAATTCGCTCGAAACGAGATCGGCAGCAAGGCTGTTCTTCTCGGTCACCACTACCAGCGTGACGACGTGATTCAGTACGCCGATTTCACTGGCGATTCGTACAAGCTGTCGAAGATGGCTGCCGAGACGAAGGACGCCAAGTGGATCATCTTCTGCGGTGTTCACTTCATGGCTGAAACTGCCGACATCCTCACTTCTCCCGATCAGAACGTGCTTCTGCCGAACATGGCAGCTGGTTGCTCGATGGCCGATATGGCTACCGCAACCGATGTGACCGATTGCTGGAACGACATTGAGTCGGTTCTAGGCTCCACAGAAGACATTATTCCGATCACTTATATGAATTCTGCAGCGGCTATCAAAGCTCACTGTGGCAAAAACGGTGGACTCGTCTGCACATCGTCTAACGCTGACAAAGCCTTCGACTGGGCGCTAGAGCGCGGTGAGAAGATACTTTTCCTTCCCGACCAGCACTTGGGACGAAACACTGCAATAGCCAAGGGTATTTCTGAAGACGAAATGGTTCTTTGGAATCCCTTCCTGCCGATGGGTGGACTATCGGAAGAAGAGATCAAGGACGCGAAAGTAATTCTCTGGCAGGGTCACTGTTCTGTTCACACCCGCTTTACTGTCGATCAGATCGAAGCAGCTCGAGAGAAGAATTCTGAAACTACTATCATCGTTCACCCCGAGTGCACGCAGGAAGTAGTCGCGGCAGCTGACATGTATGGCTCGACCGAACTGATTCTCGAGACTATCGCGAACGCTCCGGCTGGAACGTCGTGGGGTGTTGGTACTGAAATCAGCATGGTCCGTAGGCTTGCTGCCGAGAATCCTGACAAAGATATTTTCTGTCTCGATCCCGTCGTATGTCCTTGTGCCACGATGTACCGAATCCACCCTGCATACGTGCTGTGGGTTCTTGAAGGCATCATGGCTGGGCTGGCGATCAATCGAATCGAAGTTGAACCTGAAACCCAGCGCAATGCACTGGTCGCTCTTCAGCGAATGCTCGAAATCGCCGGTTAGCAAACTAACTAACCGATTTCCGAACCCCCGAAAAATCCTGAGAACATAAATGTTTTTAACTCCTCGTGAACTCGATATTTTTATTGATCGTGCGTTGGAGGAAGATTCAGTCGGTGCAGATGTCACCACTTCGTCGCTAATCCCGCCTCATCTCGAAGCGCGAGCGTCATTGATCCCGAAAGAAGCAGGAATACTTGCTGGGCTAGACGTGGCAGCTGCGTCGTTTCGTCGAGTGAACCCTGATCTGGTCTTCACGCAAAAGCTGCTTGATGGAGACCGAGTAGAAGGCGGCGAAGTAGTCGCTACTATCTCTGGTTCGATGGCATCGATTCTTACCGCCGAACGCACAGCGCTCAATTTTCTTCAACGAATGAGCGGTATCGCCACTCTCACTGATCGATACGTTCAGGCTGTTGATGGCACAATCGCTTCTGTCACCGACACCCGCAAGACCGTTCCCGGCCTACGACTGTTGGACAAGTACGCCGTGGGCATTGGTGGCGGTCGCAATCACCGTATGAACCTTGCCGATGGTGTGCTGATCAAGGACAACCATCTTGCTGCGTTGCAGGGCGAGGGAATCGATCTTGGACAGGCGATTAAGCGAGCCCGAGCACGTGCACCCCACACGGTGAAGATCGAAGTTGAGGTTGAATCGATTGAAGCGGCTCTCGCCGCCGTCGCAGCCGGAGCCGACATCGTGATGCTCGACAATATGTCTCCAGATGACATGCGGACGGCCGTCGATCAAATCGCCGCCGATTGCATTGTTGAAGCTTCAGGCAACATCACGCTCGCCAACATCGCAGAAGTTGCGCAAACAGGCGTCGACATCATCTCGATTGGTGCGCTAACGCACTCGGTCAGTGCTCTAGATATCTCTCTCGATTACGAGACCAAGCGCGCTTAGTTCTGGCAGTGCGGCGAAGGGCTAACCCTTGCGGGGCGTGTTGCGTTCTTCTGAATCGAGGATGATCGTAACAGGGCCGGCGTTCTCGATATCTACGGTCATCGAAGCCCCGAATACGCCTGTTTGCACCCTTAGCCCGCTGTTCATGCGGAAAGAGTCCACAAGTTCGTTGAACATCGGCTCTGCCTGCTCTGGACGTGCCGCATCAGTGAATCCCGGACGACGTCCCTTGCGAGTCGAGGCGTAGAGAGTGAACTGGCTAACAAGAAGTAAGCCGCCCTCTATATCGATCACTGATTGATCAAAGCCTGAATCCCCAGATTCCTCAGGGAATATTCGCATGTTCAGTGTTTTGTCGACGATGTACTTGAGGTCGTCGGCAGTATCTTCGTGAGTGATGCCGATCAGCAAGCAAAGACCGCGATCGATCGAACCAGTGATCTCGCCAGAGACGCTAACTGAAGCACGGTTGACTCGCTGAATTACGGCACGCATGGGAGTTCGGAACTCTAGTGAGTGTGGCTGCCAGCACCGTGCGAGTGACTTGCGCCACCGTGCGAATGCGAGCTGCCGCCGCTGCTATCCGAAGAAGATGAAGAACCCGAGGAATCGGAAGATGATGAACTCGATGAAGAGCCAGAATCCGAATCCGACGAACCGCTGTTGCTGCTCGAAGAACTACTGTTCGGCTTTGTTCCTGGTGACGATCCTGAACCGTAGTCAGTCGTGTAGAAGCCTGAACCTTTGTAGATAACAGTCGGCGCAGTAATTTGGCGCTTCGATGCGCTGCCGCAAGTGGGGCAGTCGGCACCTGGTTCATCGCTGAACTTCTGGATTATCTCGAAAATGTGGGCGTTATCGGCGCACTTGTAAACGTAAGTTGGCATCTTTATGAACGGTTGGGAACCACACGCAAACGCGAGTGCCGAAGCACTCGCGTAAATATCTGTAACTGATCTATCTTCTGATTTTATACGAGTGAAGCAAGAATGTACCGAGGAGTTAGCTCATCAGCGACATCTTCGAACTCATCTGGCGATATTCGTCGACTGATACCGGTTGTTACCACGGCGGAATCTATGCCGACTCGATTGGCGCCAAGAATATCGGTTTCAAGCTGATCACCGATCATCACGGCGTGATTGGTGCCGGCTCGTTCGACTGCCGCAGCGAATATCGGCTCATATGGCTTACCTAGCTTGGTTGCGAGCAGTGATTCGTGTGATCCATGTAGTCGTTCGAGAGCCTGTTCAAGCAAGTTCACAAACGCAGCTGCACCGAATCCGAAATTACCGGGACCGTTTGGGTAGATGAAATCGGGATTGGGTAGAACAAGTCGAACCGGGTTGTTTTGCTGGAATCGTCGACTGAACAGTTCAAGAAGCTTTTCGAGAGTTGATTCCCAATCGTGCGGGCCACTGTGCCCCACGACAACGACATCTGGCTCTTCAGTGCCACCCAGCTCAATAAGTCGACCACCCGCTGTTGTGGTGTAATCCATGGCATCTTGAGTGCCTAGAACAACGGTAGGAGCGTCTTGTACTTTGTTTTCCGTGAAGTAGCCGGTTATCTGCGAGCCAGAGTTGATGATTCGATCCTGTGGAATATCGAAACCCTTCGAAGCAAACGTCTTTACACGAGATTCAAGTGACACAGACGCGTCGTTAGTCACCACGAAGTAATTCGTGCCTTCATCGTTCATTCGAGTGATGAGATCGACTGCGCCGGGAAGAGCGTCCACTCCATCTATCAACACGCCGAACGAATCGAAAAACAGAGCGCTGTACTGATCGATCAGCGTCGAGACATTTGTTTGAGTCGGTACTGCCAAAGCCTAGTCAGCTGTCGCTCGACTGAAGCCGTTCTTCCAGGCATCGTCAGCGTCTGCAAGCGGTAGTGAGATCGAATCGCCAAACGTCAACGAATCTCCTCCAACCGTTCCGATAGCGATCATCGGTACATTGGCGGTTTTCGTTAGCTCTTCGATCTTGCTCAGGTTTTCAGCTGGAACGCTGATGATGATGCGTGACTGTGTTTCACCGAACATCGCGGCGTCCCAGCGGTCGGCAGGACTGGCTGTGATCGAAGCACCAATTTCACCGATGACTGCGCTTTCGGTGATGGCTACCGCAAGACCACCGTCAGAAACATCGTGTCCAGATGCGACAAGACCTTTCTCGATAGCGTCTCTGCACACTGCCTGTGTTCGAATTTCGAGATCGATATCGAGCTTAGGCTGACCTTCGACCTTGCTGTGAATCAAATCAAGATATTCACTACCTGCGAGACCATCGATGTCATCCCATGCGGCGTCGGTGCCAAGTAGAACGATAACGTCACCTTCGGATTTGAATCCTGCGGTGACGTGCTTCTCAACGTCTTCGAGCAAGCCAAGCGAGCCGATGATCGGGGTAGGGAAGATGTCCGTGCCTTGCGACTGGTTGTAGAGACTAGCGTTTCCGCTGACGATTGGGATTTCAAAAGCATCGGCCGCTCGACCCATACCGGCGATCGACTCTGTGAGCTGGAACTGCACGTCGGGTGTCTCTGGATTACCGAAATTCAGCCCGTCAGTGAGTGCGACAGGTAGAGCACCGGTAACCGAGAGGTTTCGGCATGCTTCTGCAACAGCAATGGCTGTGCCGACTTCTGGGTCGAGGTAGCAAATTCGACCGTTGCAGTCGGTTGAAACAGCGATTCCTCGCTTCGATCCTTTAAGACGAAGTACAGCAGCGTCGCCACCCGGTTCAACTACCGTGTTGGTCTGAACGTGGTAGTCGTACTGTCGGTAAATCGGGAACCGTGATGCGATATTTGGCGATGCCAACATCTTGAGCAGAATTTCGACAGGTGATTCCGAGGGGAGCGGATTTGCTGAAAGATCGGCATTTTGCAGATCGGTTAGCCACTGAGGCTTCACGCCGGTGAACTTATATTCAGGAGCATCGGTAAGAGTGATAACTGGGGTAGAACTGACTTCTTCGCCCTCGTCGTAGATTCGAACGTTTTCGCCAAGCTCAAATTCACCGATAACGGTGGCGTCGAGATCCCACTTTTCGAATAGGTCGAATACTGGACCTTCCATGCCAGGAGTCACCGCAAGAAGCATTCGTTCCTGAGATTCAGAAAGCATGACCTCGTATGGAGTCATTCCTTCTTCACGTCGTGGAACTTGGTCGATTATGAGCTTGAGTCCCATGCCCGAGCGTTCAGCCATCTCGATGGCTGCTGACGTTATACCGGCGGCTCCACAGTCTTGCAGACCGACCACGCCCGGAAGATCGAGTGATTCGATACATGCTTCGATCAGCACTTTTTCCAAGAAGGGGTTGCCAACCTGAACAGCCGACCGCATCTCGGCTTGCTCTTCGAATGATCGAGAAGCGAGACCAGACGCACCGTGAATGCCGTCACGTCCGGTGTCGGCTCCAACAAGCATCAGCAGGTCGCCCGGCTCTTTGGCCGAAGCGCTTGCCATCTTGCCGTCTTCGATAAGTCCAACGCACATGGCGTTCACAAGAGGATTGCCCTTGTAGGTGTCTGAGAAAAATATTTCACCACCGACATCTGGGATACCGATGCAGTTGCCGTAGGACGAAATTCCGCCGATCACACCATTGAGTAGGTAACGGGTTCGGGCGTCGTCGGGCTGGCCGAAGCGAAGCGAGTTGAGGAGGGCGATAGGTCGAGCGCCCATTGCGAAGATGTCTCGGATGATTCCGCCAACGCCTGTGGCTGCGCCTTCAAAGGGTTCGACAGCCGAGGGGTGGTTGTGAGATTCGATCTTGAAACAGACTGCCAGCCCGTCACCGAGATCGACTACACCGGCGTTTTCTGCGCCTGGAGCGACTAGAAGACGTTCGGAAGCGGAAGGAAGGGTGCGAAGAAGCGCTTTGGTGTGCTTGTATCCGCAGTGCTCTGACCATAGGGCGCCGAACAGGCCAAGCTCGAGTGGCTCTGGTTCACGACCTAGTCGATCGATAATTGCTTCGTATTCATCACGACTCAGGGCGATTTCGTCGAGTGTTTCCTGGGTTACTGGCATGTTGCTGAATGTTTCCGTGTTTTAGAAAGCTGGTGAAAATTGATTCTTGGCTAAGCCAGTGTTGCGACGATATTTTCGATCATAGAACTGAAAATAACGTTTCCGTCGTCGCCGCCGATAAGCTTTTCTGAAGCCTTTTCGGGGTGAGGCATCATTCCCATAACGTTGCCACGTTCGTTGATGATTCCGGCGATGTTGTTGATCGAGCCGTTGGGATTGATTTCAGGAGTTACGTTCCCGGCAGCGTCGGCGTATCGGAACACGACCTGCCCGTTTCCTTCGAGCTGCTCGATAGTTGCTTCGTCGGCTTGGTAATTGCCTTCACCGTGCGACATAGGAATGTGGAGGGTTTGGCCCTTAGTGGCTGTCGATGTGAACATTGTGTCGGCGTTTTCGACCTTGAGATCGGTCCAGATGCAACGGAATTCCAAATGGTCGTTCTGCATTAGTACGCCGGGGAGAAGTCCAGATTCACAAAGGACTTGGAATCCGTTGCAGATGCCCACAACAGGGCCACCCTTGTTGGCGAATTCGCGCACTGCTTCCATTACTGGTGAGAAGCTGGCGATTGCTCCGCATCGCAGGAAGTCGCCATAGGAGAATCCGCCGGGGAGCACGATAGCGTCGTACTTGTCGAGGGTTTCATCACCGTGCCAAACGTACTCAGCGTCCTGCCCAAGCACGCCATTGACAGCGTGATGGGTGTCTTTTTCGCTCCAAGTACCGGGGAAAACAACAATCCCGAACTTCAATATATTTCTCCCTTGGGGGACATGAGCTATTTTGGTTGGTCAAAACGCTCGCTGCGCGAGTAGCGATTATATTGTCGCCTCTCCCGAGCACAAAATCACGGAGCTGAGGGGGCTTTTTGTTAACCCGTTGTGAAATATCTGTGGAACAGCGCAAAAAGATCCCAGACAAACAAAAACACCCCGATCAATTCGGGGTGCTATCGCAATCGAACCGGGACTAATAAAAATCCCGGTAGGTGATTACATGTTCTTTAGTGTTGCCTTAACGCTCTTGCGGCGCTTTGCGGCAGCAGTCTTCTTCCGAGTGATGGAAGGTGGCTCGAAGTGCTGACGTCGTCGAGCCTCAGAAATGATCGATTCCTGTTGTACACGCTTGGTGAAGCGTCGGAGAAAGCCTTCAAAGCTCTCGCCTTCGTTGATTCGTAGTTCTACCAACGGTGTTCCTGATTCATAATTGAGTTGCCAAATAAGCAACCGGTCGGAAATTCATCTGAAATGCAGATGCGCTACCTACAAGTATAGGTAGTAGCCCAACGCAAGGTCAACGGAATTTTTTAATTCAATCTGCTACTCGGCAGAAGATTGTGCAGCTGAACGCAGAATGCCGATGGCTTTCTCGATACGTTCCACACAACGATCCTGACCAATAGCAGCCATGGTGTCGAACAACGGAGGAGCGAACGATTTACCTGTTGTTGCAACTCGAATAGGCGAGAAAAGCTGTCCCGGCTTCATCTCGATTTTCTCTGCCAAAGCACGATATTCAGCTTCAAGATCCTCTGGCTCAAACGATGTAACCGTCTTGCAGAGTTCGAGCGCAGCCACGAGTGCACGCTCGGTCATTTCTGCGTCCATTTTTCGACCCGGAAGGTCTTCGGCGGCAGGGTTAACGTTGTCGGCAAAGAAGAAATCGAGAGTATCGGTTCCCTCGGTTAGCAGTTTTAGTCGCTCGTGGACGAGCGGAATGACCTGCTTGAAGTAGTCACGATCGATTGGACGTTCTACGGAATCAGGCAAGCCACCTTCGGCTTCAGGTCGTTCCATAAACGGCAGAAGCTCGGTTATAAGCTGATCTTCCGACATGTTGCGAATGTAGACGCCGTTCATCCACTCCAGCTTCTCGGAATCGAATGTTGCGGGCGAATCATTGATTCGATCGATACTGAATCTTCGAACGATCTCTTCGCGTGGCATCACTTCGGTATCGTCACCGGGCGACCAACCGAGTAGGCACATGAAGTTGAACACTGCGTCGGGCAAGAAGCCGAGATCGCGGTACTCAAGAGCAGATGTTGCACCATGACGCTTACTGAGCTTTGCCTTGTCCTTGCCGAGAATCAGTGGGACGTGAACGTACTCAGGCGGCTCAATTCCGAGCGCCTGATGAATCAGCAGGTGCCGTGGAGTGCTGGAAATCCATTCATCACCACGAATGATGTGAGTGATTCCCATCGCCTTATCGTCGAGAATATGGGCTAGGTGGTAGGTCGGCATGTTGTCCGACTTCAAAATAACGAAGTCATCAAGCTCTTTAAGCTCAAACGTGATCTTTCCGCGAACTGCGTCTACAAACGAAACCGATCCATGGTCGGGAACCTTTAGTCGAACCGTAATAGGAAGCCCAGCCTTGCGAGATTCTTCGATCTCTTCAGGGCTTCGGTGTCGACCACGTCCGTCATAACGAGGCGGCTGTTTTGCGGCGCGCTGTCGTTCGCGTAGAGCATGTAGCTGATCAGGGGTAGTGTCGTCGAAGTAGGCGTGACCTGATTCAATCAAACGGTGCGCTGCGTCGATGTACGTCTGCTGTCGTTCTGACTGTACGTATGGGCCAAAATCTCCACCCTTGCAAGGTCCTTCGTCTAGCCCGAGTCCTAACCACTCCAGTGATTCGAAAATCGCCTTTTCGGCATCAGCATCGTATCGGCTACGGTCGGTATCTTCGATACGAACGATGAACTGACCTTCGGTTTGCTGAGCAAGAACCCAGCAGAAGAGGGCAGTACGGATGTTTCCGATGTGTGGGATGCCGGTTGGGCTGGGTGCGTAGCGAACTCGAACGGGAGAGGTTGGGTTAGTCATGCAAAAAACTTTAGCAGCGTAGAGGGCGAGAATAAATAATTCGAGATACGGGTCAAGCGGAACTGTTGGCTAATTTAGTGTTTCGAGCGCTCGCTTGAGGTCATCGGGAAGTTCGGACGAAACAGACATGCGTTTGCCAGTCACAGGGTGATCGAATTCCATCCTTGAAGAGTGCAGGAACTGCCGATTCAAGTTTGGAAGATTCTTTCTTCGACCGTAGGTTTGGTCGCCAATTATCGGATGGCCAATGGCATCCATGTGAACTCTAATCTGGTGCATGCGCCCGGTTTCGAGTCGGATTTCCATAAATGCAAAATCGCCGAGTTCGTAGTCGACTCGGTAGTGCGTGCGGGAAGGCAAGCCACTTTCGCTCACCGCTTGGCGTTTGCGGCTGTGACGACTGCGACCAATCGGCGCGTCGACCACGCCCTTAGGTGACTTTGGAATGCCGTGAACTAACGCACTGTAAATACGGTCGATCTCACGCTTATGGATCATTTCTTGGAGCTTCACGTACGCACGTTCGCTCAGTGCAATGATCATCACTCCGCTGGTGTCTTTATCGAGCCGGTGCACGATGCCGGGACGATCCGGTTCCCCGATTCCAACAATATGCGGCCAGCGATGAACCGCAGCGTTCGCTAGCGTGTCGTCGGTGTGTCCTGCAGCGGGATGAACCGTCATGCCAACAGGCTTGTTTATTACGGCAATATCCTCATCTTCGTAGGCGACATCTAGCGGAATGTTGCTGCTGATAATCGCTGGAGAATCAGAGTTGTCACTAGCCGTGATCTCTACCTTCTGGCCTTCGCTGATCTTTAGCGAGACGCGCACGGCGGATTTGCCGTTCACCGTTACTTCGCCAGCTTTAATTGCTCGCTGAACGTTTGAGCGAGATTCCGACTGCTCCCAGTTCTCTGTGAGAAAAACGTCGAGGCGTTGACCGACTTGATCGCCAGTGACTATTAGTTCAATCAATTTGAAATTACCGGTGACTATTCTGGTGAATCGACCGAGGTCGTTGCTGTGGCGGGTTCGGCGATATCGTTCGATTCGACAGTTGAAACATCTTCTTCGTCTTTAGCATCTGTTTTCTGGCCTTCATCGAGGAACCAGAAGTAGAAGACCATCAACGCTATTCCGATGACAATCGAGGAATCGGCGATGTTGAAGATTGGCCACCAGCCGACGTCTAAGAAGTCGGTCACATGCCCCAACCGAATTCGATCGATGATATTTCCAATTGCACCACCGAACTGCATTCCGAACGCAACCCGAAGCACCCATGGTGGATCGTCAATTGATCGATAAATGAAGGTGAGAACAACGACGGCAGCGAGCGATACCCACGTCAGAATATCGCCCTGACCCTGGAACAAGGAAAATGCTGTACCCGTATTCCAAGCGTGAGTGAATCGAAAGAATCCCTCGGCTGGCCACGATTCGCCAACAGCGAGATTTTCGATGGTCAACCATTTGGTGAGTTGGTCTAACCCAAGCGCGAGCAACATCATGATCCACGGCAACGGATCAGTAAGCTTTGAACGCTTCTCTCGAGTAGTTGAATTTGGTAATTCTGAGGTCAATATCGTCGTTTCTCTGAAAATATCTTTGGGCTTCAGAGGCGAATTCATTGATGGTTCCCCCGGAAAGTCCTATTCGAGTATACGTTCGGACCGTATGCGTGGAGTCATCTCGCGGATAGAATCTGCGTTCGATATCGATATCGAACGAGACACAGCCAGATGCTGCTAATTGGCGAACTGCCTAACGAAGCGTTGGAGAACTTACGACATGATCCGAGTCGACCTACGAAGTGACACCGTCACGCACCCAAGCCCTGAAATGCGAAGGGCAATGTACGAGGCCGAGCTCGGCGATGATGTTTACGGAGACGATCCGACCGTAAATAAACTTCAAGATATGGCTGCCGAGAGACTCGGAAAAGAAGCTGGGTTATTTGTTTCTTCAGGGACGCAGGGAAACCTCGTTTCGGTGCTTGCTCAGGCACAGCGTGGCGATGAGGTTCTGGTAGGCGATCAGTGTCACATCATGAACGCCGAAGCCGGTGGCACGATGGTGCTGGGTAGTGTTGTTTTGTACCCAATCAAGACCGACGATTTTGGTTTCCTTGAGCCAGAACTCATTCAGGCAGCCGTGAAGCCACGTGACTACCACAAGCCTCCCACTCGATTGCTGACAATCGAGAACACTCACAACGGTTCAAGTGGCAGGGCGCTGACTCCCGACCAGATGAAGTTGATGGCTGATGCCGCTCACGACAAAGGTCTGAACGTTCATCTTGATGGCGCACGAATATTCAACGCTGCAGTTGCACTCGGCGTAGAAGCGTCGGCACTTACTGAGAATGTCGATACGGCTACTTTCTGTCTGTCTAAGGGGCTTGCCTGCCCAATCGGATCTGTCGTCGTTGGCTCGAAGGATTTCATCGAAGAGGCTGATCGATGGCGCAAGATGCTCGGATCGGGCATGCGTCAGGTAGGAATCGTCGCCGCAGCCGGATTGGTAGCTCTCGATTCAATGGTCGAACGGATGCAGGAAGACCACGACCACGCTCGCCACATCGCCTCACGAATGGCCGAAATGCCTGGCATCTCGGTCGATCCTGAGCACATCCAAACCAATATCATCAGGTTCGAAGTTCCAGCGCACACCGGCGACCAGATTGCTGCACGGATGAAGGAAGAGGGCGTCTACATCAACGGTGGAGACTCCGATCTGCGAATTGTTACTCACTACGGCGTATCGGCTGAAGATTACGAATTCACCATTTCGGCACTCAACAAAGTGATGAAAGAAATCGCCTAGCTTCGACCGTCTTGAGAGTTCTAAGTAACTTTCTACTGGAGTCAACGAATTGACCTATGCTCTCGAAATCGACGGGTTAACAAAACGTTTCGGCGACAAAACAGTGGTCGACGACGTTTCGTTTTCTGTTCAAAACGGTGAGGTATTCGGATTTCTTGGACCAAACGGTTCAGGCAAAACGACCACGATTCGAACTGCTCTTGGAATTCTTCACCAAGATGCGGGAGAAATTCGACTTCTCGACGGCCTAACAGCCTCACAGGCAATGCCGCGTGTCGGATATCTGCCTGAAGAGCGTGGTCTACTTCGCAAGGAAAAAGTTTCGAACATTCTTCGGTACTTGGGTCGTCTTCGAGGGCTCGAAAAGGCCGAGGCATACGATCGTGGTCTCGAATTACTGCATCGGGTAGGTCTATACGAACACCGCGACAAGAAGGTCGAAGGGCTTTCTCGGGGAATGACCCAGCTAGTTCAGTTCGTTGCGTCGCTCATTCATCACCCTGAGCTAATCATTCTCGATGAGCCGTTCTCAGGACTCGACCCGCTCAATGTGCAGTTGATGAAAGAGATGCTCGCTGCCGAGCAAAAGCGCGGTGCAACCATCATATTCAGCACGCACGTGATGTCAGATGTCGAAGAAATGTGCGAACAAGTTGCACTGATCGCCGATAGTCGATTACTGCTATTCGGAGAGCTTGCGGAGATTCGACGCTCCCGTGGGGCCAACGCTGTGGTGGTCGAAGCACCTGAACATCCCAATACGCTTCCTGCTGCTCAAAAACACGCAGGCAAAGGTGGGCAAGTTGAATATCGCCTTAGCGACGAACTCAAGCCGGAAATGATTCTTGACGCCTATTCTTCGGCAGGGATAGTTCTCACGAGATTTGAACAAGTGATGCCGTCATTGAACGACATCTTTATCGAGGAGGTGAGCAATGTTCGGCAAAACCGATGATGCTCGAATAATCTTCGAAGAAGAGTTCAGCCGGCAGCTGCGACGAACGAGTTGGCGTGTGTTCACGTTTGGTGTGCCGATCATCATGCTGTTGGTCACGTATGTCTTACCTCTCGTAATCGATAATTTTTCTGATGATGAATCAACGCCAAAGATCGAATCGATTGGTTACGTCGATCACTCAGGCGTGACTGATTCGCTTGCTGAAATCCCTGGCCTGCTCCGTATGAGCGGACTAGATATTGGCACTCAAGCACTGGCCGATGACGAGATAAAAGCCTTCTTCGTGATACCTGAGGACTATGTCGCAACAGGAAATGTCGATTGGTATCGACGCGGCTCGGGTTTAGCTGCTGAAGATAGTTCCGGCGACGCATTTTTCAACGTGCTTCGAATGGCAGTTGCCGATGGCGGCCTATCTGAAACTGAAGTGGCGCGGATATTACAGCCAGCAACTTATTCGTTGTTCAAGGTCGACGAACTCGGTCGACCCGATTCGTCGGGCTCAGTTAAGGACGAAATCGCTCAGGCTGCACCGGCGTTTGTATTCGCACTTTTGCTGTTGTTCTCGATTTTCGTTGGTTCGGGTTCGTTGTTGCAAAGCGTTACTGAAGAAAAAGAAAACAGAATGATCGAAATGCTGGTCACATCGGCCTCATCGATGTCGATCATGCTTGGCAAAATCCTTGGACTCGGCGCAGCAGGACTTCTGCAGATCGCTATTTGGCTATCGGTCGCTGCCTTTGCCATTCCGCAAATTAGCCAACAGTTCAACGGCTTGGCTTCGCTCACACTCGACCCACTGTTGATGGTATTGCTCGTTGCCTACTACTTTGCTGGGTATTTTGTTTTCGCAGCGTTTATGGCATCGATTGGTGCTGCTTCGACCAGCGTCCGTGAAGCCAGCCAGATTTCAGCGATAGTGATGATTCCGGGCGTGGTGCCGATTTACCTATCGGCGGTAATCATTCCGAGCCCCGACGGTGGACTTGCTAGAGCATTGACCTTCTTTCCGCTTACATCTTCAACCGCATCAATGATGAGAATTGCTGGCGGTACTGAAATGACTTACGAGATATTTCTCGGTTTAGCCACTACGGCGCTGGCAGGTGTGGGATTGCTTTGGCTTAGTGCGAGGGTGTTCCGAGCAGGGCTGCTTCTATACGGCCAACGAATGGGAATTCGAACGGTTTGGCAGGCTCTTCGCTACGCCGACTAGACGACCCTAGTCTTCGTCGGGTTTTCCATAGCGTTCGCCCCACCAGTTCATCAGGCGGTTTCGTATCGCTTGTTCGCTACCCAGATCACCCGGCTCGTAGAACCGTTCGTTCTTGATCGCTTCAGGCAAATTGTCGGTTTGCGAAAAATGCCCAGGCTGGTCGTGAGCGTACTCGTACCCTTCGCCGTACCCCAGATCTTTCATCAGGCGGGTAGGGGCGTTGCGTAGGTGCTGTGGCACTGGTGCGTCTCGTGAACCTCGTACAAGCTCCAGAGCTTTATCTATTGCCTTATAGGCGGAATTCGATTTAGGAGCTGTGGCGAGATAAATCGTGGCTTCTGCCAAAGGAATCCTTCCTTCTGGCATTCCCACGAAACTCACTGCTTGCTGAGCAGCCATTGCCACGGCTAGACCGTTCGGATTGGCGAGACCAATATCTTCAGCAGCCGAGATAACCAATCGCCGAGCTATGAACACAGGATCTTCGCCAGCATCGATCATTCGCGCTAGGTAATACAAGGCAGCGTCGGGATCAGAAGCACGAATCGTCTTGATGAAAGCCGAAATCGTGTCGTAGTGCATATCGCCGAGTCGGTCGTAGCGAGATTGCCTCTGCACCGATTCTTCCATGGTCTGCACTTCAACAGAGATGTTTCCCGATTTATCCCGTTCAGTCGATTCGACCGCCAATTCGAGAGTGTTCAAGGCTGAACGTGCATCGCCGTTTGCTACTCGTAAAAGGAAGTGCATAGATTCTTCAGAAAGCGATACGCCGTCACGGCCAAGCCCGTGATCTTCGTTGGTTATTGCCCGCTCGACGATCTCTGAAATATCTTCGTCTTTGAGTGGTTCGAGCGTGTAGACCCGCGTTCGTGAAAGCAGTGGCGAAATTACTTCAAACGATGGGTTTTCAGTCGTGGCTCCAACGAGAGTCACTGTGCCATCTTCGACGTGCGGAAGAAGAGCATCTTGTTGCGACTTCGAGAAGCGATGAATTTCGTCGATGAAAAGAATGGTGCGCCGACCATTTTGACCAAGTCGTTCACCCGCCAATGCCATAACGGCTCGAACGTCTTTCACACCTGAAGTGACTGCACTGAGTTGTACGAAGTGCGAATCGGTTTCGCCAGCGATAAGACGGGCTAGAGTAGTTTTTCCGCTACCGGGAGGTCCCCATAAAATCATCGACGGCAAGCGGTCTTCATCGATAGCGCGCCGAAGCACTTTTCCTGGAGTCAGGATGTGTTTTTGCCCCACATATTCATCGAGGTTCTGTGGACGCATGCGGGTTGCAAGGGGCGCAATCCGATCTTGAAGTTCTTGTTTTCGGCGGTCGAACAGAGTCATTTTTCTACTTAGTCGGTGCGGCGAGTAAATCAAGCCCTTTGCACAGGTTACGCCACACCTGAACAAAGCGGACGGACCGCATGGCAATCCCGGCGCACAATTGTTTGCCTAGTTCTACTTGCGGGGAAGAGCCTTCGGGACGATCGAATTGTTGGCTCGTCGGTTATACGCCTTGCCACCGCCATAATCGAGTTCGGCAATGGTTACGCCGTCACCGCCATCGCCGTATGAGCCGGGATAGTGGCGAGCGACTAGATCACTTTTCGTGAGAATGTCGCGAGCCAGCTGCTTGAGCACGCCCGATCCGTGACCGTGAATAACTTTGACGATGTGAAGTCGAGAGTTGTAACAGTGCTGGAGATGAATTTTGATCTGCGTATCGGCTTCGTGCGCTCGCATACCGTGCAGATCGATCTCGATATCTGGAGCATCGATTCCACCTTGTGAGGATGGTGCCCAACCTTGCTCTGATGTCGGCTTTGGCCGTCGTCGTTTTTTAGGACTCATTGTGAATCCTGCGATATAGCGAGTTTGATAGCTTCGATCACGGCTTGATCTTGATCGGTCATAACCGTTCTAGGATCGAGAAGCACTCGTTCGTTCTCAATTCGGGCAACTACCGCCACCGGGCTTCGTCGCAAGCAAGCCGCAAAATTATCGACGCTGCCTTGAGGTTCTATCGCTAAGACCGATGTTGGGATGGTTTGACCCGGAAGAGAGCCGCCACCGACCGCAGACCGAGCACCCTCGACCACGCCAGTTCCAGCTTCCGCTCGCCATCGCTCCGCCGTGGCAGCAATAGCCGATTCATCCTTCGAGATGGAATTCCAGATCGGGATTTCTTCCTCGTGATCGCCCTTCAAATATGAGACTAGAGTTGCTGCAATTGCTGAAAGCGTCATCTTGTCGATTCGCACCGCTCTGGCGAGTGGGTGTTTCGAAACGAGATCGACCCAGCTCTTCTCCCCAGCGATTAGCCCTGCCTGTGGCCCCCCGAGTAGTTTGTCGCCCGAGAAGAGGGTTAGTGCTGCGCCGTCGGAAATTGAATCCTGAACCTGTGGTTCTTGATCAAGCCCGTACTTGCGAGTATCAATCAAGCAGCCTGAGCCGAGATCGTTGATAACCGGAACTCCGTGTTTTTTGCCCACGGCTACCATGTCGGCAAGCTCCGGAACGTGGGTAAAACCTTCGACAATGAAATTGCTCGGGTGAACCTTCAATATTGCAGCGGTGCGAGGTGTGATCGCTGCTTCGTAGTCGGCAGCATAAGTGCGATTCGTAGTGCCAACCTCTATCAATGTGGCGCCGGATTGCCGCATGACGTCGGGAACTCGGAACCCACCACCGATCTCGACAGCTTCACCGCGAGAAACGATCACTTCGGTTTTGTTTGGATCGGCAGCTACAACAGCAGCGAGAGTGAGCAACACTCCTGAAGCGTTGTTGTTCACTGCGATTCCAGCTTCTGCACCGCTGACCTGCGAAAGCAGATCGGAGATATGTGCGTTTCGAGAACCGCGCTTTCCTGAATCGAGATTGAACTCAAGATCAGAGTAGATCGATGCCGAATCGGAAGCCGCTTTGGCAACCTTACTGCTTAGAGGAGCACGCCCAAGGTTGGTGTGGAGCACGACGCCTGTCGCGTTGACGACTGGTTTCGGCCACGAACCCCAAGCTCGATCAGCTCGTTTAGCGATCTCAGCGATCATTTCTTCAACAGCCGGCGATTCGCCAGTGGCTTTGATTTTCGTCCGAGCTTTTCCCAGAACATCCCGTGCCAACGTCGTGACAGCATCGTGGGAAAAATTGCGCACGAGTTCTGCGACTTCTTCCGATTGGAGAAGTGCGTCGACCGAAGGTAGTGATCGATATGCAGACTCTGGCATCTCTGGCAATAGAACTCTCCTGAACCAATCTAGAACGGCTATGCGATAGCTGGAAATCGGATCACTAATGCCAAGTAATTACTTTTAGGCACAAGTAGGTACAAAAGTTTACTACTGCTGAACTCAAATCTAGTTAGGAAAAATACAGCAGTGTGGAACGCGCGGGCGTAAGATTACTCGGTTCGCCACTTTCGTAACCGGCGCAAGAGGGATCACGAGTGATAGTTATCGGCCTTACCGGCGGCATTGGAACCGGCAAAACCGAGGTTACACACGTCCTTCGTGAACTGGGTGCAGTGGTGTTCGAATCGGACAAGCTAGCGCATTCGTCCTACGAGCCTGGAACCGAGGCTCATAGGCAAATCGTTCGTAGTTTCGGTGAAGAAGTCCTGAGTGATTCTGGTTTTAT
Source organism: Chloroflexota bacterium (assembly GCA_018650845.1). GTDB lineage: Bacteria > Chloroflexota > Dehalococcoidia > Lucifugimonadales > Lucifugimonadaceae > Lucifugimonas. The sequence goes on from JABIFF010000002.1 coordinate 114,326, forward strand.
AGATCGGAAAGCCTTGGGGAAAATCGTCTTTGCTGATCCAGCCCGACGTCTGGAGCTTGAGGAGATTGTTTGGCCAGCGACGCGGAAGCTGACACTGGCTTCTTTGAAAGATGAGGAGAACCGCGGAACGGAAATTGTTGTAGTCGAAGTCCCAAAATTATTCGAATCAGGATGGGACAAACTCGCTGACGCTATATGGACCGTTGAATCACCTACGGGTGAAATCGACAAGCGAGTAAAAGATCGATCAGGGCTAAGTAAGTCGGAAGTTGATGCGAGAGTAGCTGCTCAGCTAACTCGGGAACAACGAATCGACAAAGCAGATGTCCAAATCGTGAACGACGGAACACTAGAAGATCTACGGGCTCAAATATTGAGAATCTGGGAATCTATCCCCAAGACCCAAAAGTAAATGCAAGCGGATGTGAATCCGAATTAGTTCACCGCAAATCGGTGAGGAAATGCCTTCAAGGCGCGAGTACTAATGGCAACAGAACAGAAATACAACGAGCGGAACATCGAAGAGTATTACGTAGCGGATGAGCCGTTTTACGTGCCGACCTCTGATGAGATCGAAATTTTTGAATCAGCCTACCGCCAGCGAGTGCCTATCCTCCTGAAGGGCCCGACCGGTACTGGTAAGACTCGTTTCGTCGAGCACATGGCTTGGCGCTTGAGCGAAGGTCTGACTGCTCGAAACCCCGGCGACAAAGCATTGAACGGCGCTGGCGAAAAGCTTCCGCTAATCACTGTCGCATGTCACGAAGACCTGACTGCCAGTGACCTTGTTGGTCGATACCTGCTTGATGCTGATGGCACACGCTGGATCGATGGACCACTAACCCGTGCTGTAAAAGCCGGTGGTATTTGCTACCTCGACGAAATCGTTGAAGCTCGAAAAGACACCACTGTCATCATTCACCCGCTTACCGACCACCGTCGTTCACTAACGATCGACAAGCTCGGTTCGACTATCGATGCTGCAGAAGGCTTCTTGCTGGTTGTTTCGTACAACCCTGGTTACCAGAACGCATTGAAAGACTTGAAGCACTCGACTCGACAGCGATTCGTTGCGCTTGAGTTCGACTTCCCAGAAGAAGAACGTGAAGCACAGATTATTGCTCACGAATCCGGTTGTGATTCCGACACCGCAGAGCGATTGGCTCGACTTGGTGTGAAGATTCGAAACCTTCGTGAACATGGCCTTGAAGAAGGTGCCAGCACTCGAATGCTTATCTACGCAGGTCGCCTGATCAAAGAAGGCGTATCGCAGCGACGAGCATGTCAGGTGTCTGTAACTTGGGGTATCACCGACGATCCTCAGGTTCAGCGCAGCATCGACGAGGTTGTAACTTCGATCTTCGCGTAGACAGCACCGTGAATACCATCGGGAACACCAAAGGGCTTACGATCAACCGGCTCGAGACTACTCTGAGATCTTACTCAGGTAAGAAGCATGAAGCAGAAGGTAGTAGTCCTCCCGCGGCCGTAAGCGTTTTGTTCAACATCAGCAATGGTGAACCGTGCGTAGTGATGATCAAACGTGCGGAAACGCTCAGGCACCACAGTGGCCAATGGGCGTTTCCGGGCGGGATGATCGAAGATTCTGATGATTCAGCTATGCACGCCGCCTTGCGTGAGACCAACGAAGAGCTTGGGATTAGTGCCAGCGATATCGATATCTGGTGCCAGATTCCACCAGTAGATACTTCGTCCGGATTCGAGATTTGGCCATATGCAGGCCGAGTTACCGATGGCGTGAAGCTGACGCCTGAAGAAGCCGAAGTTGCTGAAGTTGTCAACGTTCCGGTTCGAGTGTTCGTTGAAGAGATTTCGAAACGAACGATTACGGTGGTTCGAGATGGCACGACTCGAAAGCTAACCGCATATGCATATGAAGATCGAATTATCTGGGGAGCATCAGCCCGGATCATTGCGAGCACTATCGAAATAGTGATGAACGCAGCGTGATAATTCTGACAAGAGCCATTTATGGCCAAAAGGGAATGACCAGAGTTGACTAGTTCTGACGACCCAAAACAAAACGCCTCAAACGCTATTGAAGAAACCCGCAAGGAACTCGAACAGTTCCCTGCGCCAGTACTTGAACGGTACGAAGTTGCGCTTGAGAAGCTAGCCGGCCGGCTTGCCGACGAGACATGCCAGCAATGGGCAACTGAAGGCCTGGAGATCGCTCGTAAGACCGTGAGGTCATGGGAGGCTGCTGCAGAGTTCTTCGATGCGTCTGTTGCAGTACAGCGACAACTTCCTTCAGGTCAATTCCTAAAATGGGCCAAGACTGGAACATCGCTCTGTGAAGATTCTCCTTCACTTGCTGTTGCTTATTTCAAATCGTCACCAAAGGCGATGCTGAGGCTACGACCTCGATACATCGACGATTGGGCGAACGTGTGTCGTGCGCTCTACCGCGGCACTTGGAAGTCATCTGCTCTGGCATGTCGCTTGTTCGAATCTACACCTGATCTTCTAGAGACTCTTTCGTTTGAAGAGTATTGCCACTTCGGTGAATTCCTCGAAATTCTTTCTCGCCGATCGTACGATCAGGCAGGCGACGCATTGAACGCTGGTATTGATCTATTCCCGAAGATCACAGGCGATGTCGACCGATTTATTAATCTTGCTCAAATCGTCGCCGAAAAGTCGTGGCGCGAAACTGCTGTGTTGTTCGATTCAGCCACAGCTTCATTAGTCGAGCTTGGTGCTAATCACCGCGCACCGCTTATTTCTCTAGCACGCCGACTTGTCATCACTGGAGTCAGCGACGCCGCTGGCGTACTTAGAGATGGCGCCAACACCGTAAACCGTGTTCCGGCAGATACCCGAGACCGGTTGCTTGAAATGACCGACAGCATCGCAGCTGTATCGGCTCCCGCTGCTCCCGAATTTCTGAAGATCGTTCCCGACGTGCTTGAGCGCGTGACGTTCGATCAGATGGGGCAGTGGCAGTCGGAAGGCATTCGCACAGCTCGTGAGAGCGACGAAGCAGCCGTGACTTACTTCAAGCTCGAATCACCAGCATCACAAGAGATGCTCGATTCGCTGTCGTCCTCAATCGAGCTTTCGCGGGTTCGAGACGTGATTCAGATGTACTGTCTTGCTTTGACGGGGCACACCATCGATGTTCAGGCAGCGCAGCAACTTGCCGAGAAGAACATCGGTTGGTTCCAGGGCGAACTCCCGACAACTGAAGGCACGACTATCTATATGCCATCGGTGATCAATCGATACACCACCAAAGAAGAAAACTTTGGCTTCTTCAAGGTGATTTCAACTCACCAGATTGGTCATATCGAATTCGGATCATTTGCCTTCGATTTCAATGTTCCATCGACTCTGTTCGAAGACCTGCGCCCACGACTTCCAGGTGCCTCAGAACTTAAAGCTGCAAAGGCAGCGGAAGAGGCACAGAAGAAGGCCGCAGCCGAAAAGCCACAGGTAGTTGTCTTCGGACACGAAACTCCTGAATCGGCAGTTTCTACACCTACAACTCCTGAACCCGAAACGGCAGCGACGCCTGAGTTCCTTACCGACATGAGTCGATTCTTCGACCTGTTCCAGGAACGCCGAGTGGCGCTGGACGTATTCACCGTTATCGAGAGTTCTCGAATCGACGGGTATGTTGCAGAACTTTACCCCGGCATCATGGATATGTACGGAGTTGTACGAGAAGCCGCACTTGAGTCACGCCCTGATGTAACCGATCTTCCAGCACAGGAAGCACTTGTCGAATTCATGATCCGAGTTAGCCTCGGACAAGTCGACGAAATGCTGGTGCCTTCAGAGCACGTCGATGCCGCTCGAAAACTTCGCCGTTTGCTCCGTAAAATCACAAGCGTCGAAGCACTTGTTGAAGATGCTGCTGAGGCAACTATTCGTGCCTACTCAATTCTGATCGATATCAAGAACGAAGAAGTTGATGACGACGACTTCGAACAGCTCGAACCTGAAGAAGAAGAGGACGATTCAGATTCCGATGAGGATGAAGACGTTGTCGACCCTGAAGAGGTAATTCAGCAGTTCATGGGCATGTCTGCTCCTGAGGGAGAGGGTGAGTCCGACGAGACTGAAGAGGGCGAAGGCGAGCAGGAATTCGAAGGTGGAGGCGAAGAGGAAGATTACTCATCGCCACAGGAGGTCGACTACCGAGGCGAATTCAAGCCTGAGCTATCCCAGCTGCTATCCCAGATGCAGATGATGGAAAACGGTGAGATGGCTGAGGGCGGCGAGATGGATCCGATCACCCAAGAACAGCTCGAAGAGATGATGAAAAACGCTCCTGAAATGGAGATGGAGCAGACCGAAGGCGAAGAGGCCGGCGATCAGGATCAACAGGTTTCGGAAATGATCGAAAACCTGATGAAAGAGCTGCAAAAGCGTGATCCGGAAAATCAGCAGTTCCAGCCTGGTCCATCGCAGCACGTCGATGAAGATGGCGGTCCGCTTACTGCTACCGAGCCTGACACATTTACTTACCCAGAGTGGGACTTCAGAGCGAACGAGTACAAGCCAAACTGGTGCATGGTTCACGAGAAAATCATGACCGATGGCGAGCCGAATTTCTTCCGCGAGACTCTCGCTGAAAATTCCGGCCTAGTTGCCCAGATTAAACGACAGTTTGAACTGGTCATCCCCGAGATGTACCGCAAGCAGAAGCGACTTGAAGACGGTGAAGAATATGATCTCGACTCCGTTTTGGAAGCTCTGATCGATCTACGAATTGGTGTCTCGCCAGAAGAAAAACTCTACTGGCGTAGGAACAAGAACGAACGCTCAGTTGCGGTTGCGTTCTTGCTCGACCTATCAGCATCGACTGCTGAAGCAATCGACGAAGCTAAGAAGCCGTCCGACGATTGGGGAGCACCCGACGATCCTGTTGAATACATGGTCTGGTTGCGCTCACGCCGCTCAGAGGGGCTTCGCCGCACATACAAGCGCATTGTGGACGTTGAGAAGGAAGGGATCACTCTCCTAGTCAACTCACTCGAAACGCTTGGCGATATGTACGGTATTTACGGTTTCTCTGGCTACGGTCGAGAAAACGTCGAGTTTTACACGATCAAGGACATCGATGAGAATTTCTCTGACATGGTGCCGCGCAGAATCGATCGAATTGCTCCGCTTCATGCCACGCGCATGGGGCCTGCGATACGTCACACTGCCGCAAAACTTGCAGAGGCTGAGGCACGTTCCAAGTTCCTGTTCTTGATCTCTGATGGTCGACCACAGGACCGTGGTTACTCACGTGAGGGCGTCGAGAAGGAATACGCAGTGCACGACACTCGTCAGTCCTTGATCGAGGCACGCGACATGGGTATCACGCCGTTCTGTCTAACTGTCGACAAGGCTGGGCACGATTACATGAAGACGATGATGGAAGACTTCAGTTACGAAGTTCTCCCTGACATCAGCCTTCTGCCTAAGCGTTTGCCGCAGTTGTACCGCAACTTGACTACGTAGCGTTAGTCGCTCTCGTCATCGGACTCCGCGTCGCATTCTGGCGTTATAGCTCCGGGCGTCACTGGCGTGACTTGGTCGCCGTCGCAATCAACCTATCCCCTAAGGGGGGCTGACGCGTGTTGTTGGTGAATTTGCTGTTCTGATTCACTGGTGCCTCGTCATCCTGAACTCGATTCAGGATATCGAACGAGCACGAAGTAGCTCTTCGTCAATGCCGGCATCGCACCGTTTGTATTTGTGAAGACAGGGCAAGCGGGAGAAAGATCCTGAAAATGAATTCAGGATGACATTGCTGGTGACAGTAGATTAGTCCTAGCTGCCGAGTCTGTATCCAACGCAGAGGACACTCACAGCGAACGCCGCTGCCCGTCCTCACTCCAAAAGTCGCTCATATGCCAACAACCCGTCCTCCCCCGGATCGGGGGAGTTAGAGGGGGAGACTGCGCGACGCCGCGACCAAGTCGTTAGACGACGCCCGGAGCTACACGCATAACGCCTAATTGGCGCTAAGTTCGTCGCCAAAGAAGAGTTCGAGAACTCGATCAGCCCACTCTTTGTTGACCTTGATGATGTCGGACGTCTCATTGGCAACAGCATATCGAGCCGTACCACCGTCGGTCTCGTCACCGATAGTCATTGTCAGCCGAGTAACCTCGATGACATTGTTCACAGGGTTACGGTTCTCGATTTGAACTGCAATGTAAGGCGATTCGACCACGGTGCCGAATGGCTCGAACAGTGTGTCCTCGACCAGGTTCAGTTCAACAGCACCGATAATTTCGGGACTACCAAAGTGTTCCAATTCGGCTTCAAGAGCAGCACCATCGGCAAGCCGTGTACCCGTGCAAGGGTCGGTCAACAGAGGGATGTCGCAGATAGACCAAATCCCGGTTGCACGATCCCAACCGTAAGCTCTGAGCACTTCATTGTTGTTGAACAAAATGACTTCTCGGGGCTGCCCATCGAGGGTGTAATACCACTCAGGGTAAGGCGGCTCGTCAACGAGTCGTTCCAGAACTCTTCCCCAAGAAGAGTCGACTAATACAAGCTGTGGGAATCCTTCGACTCTGGCGTAGTTGTTAACACCGTCTGGTGTCAGATCACCCAGTAGCAGCGTAACGATTGAGTCATCTCGCAAAGTAACTGCAAACGTGGCGCTTGGGTCATCGAGACCGTAGAGCGATACATCATCAATTTCTTGAGCTAGAACTCGCTGTGTGCGAGGTCCACCCAACAGTTGGGTGATACCACCCCAGCGGAACAAATCAGCAGGAACATCGTTGAGATCGTCGAAATACCAACGGCTCAGATTTTCACGAAGCGACCAGCTGGTCACTTTTTCGCCAGTGTTGATACTGATGTTCCTGAGATCTTCAGGCGCAAGAGTGTAGAAGAATGGTGGGTCTGGCTCAACGATTTCTTCAGCCGGGTTCGTGATGAACCAAGTCGCACCAATTGCGACGTAAGCGAGGATCGTGACCAGAACTAGTAGTAGACGCAGATTCATTGCTTAGCGCCTTCTCCACCAGGTCCAGAACCCAAAGAGACTGATCAGGGAAGGCATCAAGAGCCATCCTGACCATCGAACAAAGTCACGTTCGTTCTTTGTGAGGAACAATTGTCGGTTTGCGTCGGTCTTCTCTCGGATCGAGATCAATTCAAAATCTTGAGCCAAGTAGTTGATCGAATTTACGAATAAGTCAGAGTTGTTTGCAGAACCAAAGTAGTTGTTGGTCGCAAAATCAGTGTCGCCAATCACAATCATGTCGAGAGTGACAAGTTGCTCACCATCGGCATAAATACCTCCGGCAAGCTCACCAACGGCCTCAACAACAACCGCAACAGGAAGTGGTCCTGCGATTTCGTTGTCGATGTCGAACTCCAAAGAGTCAGGGTCAGTCTCAGACCAACTGTTAAGAGTCGTTGAAGCGAGAATTCCTTGCTTCACGAGAGGAGTGTTGTCCTCAATAAGCGGAACTGAAAGTGGATCGACTGCCCATGCAAGGTGAGTTGTACCCGGCATGTAGAGAACTTCAAATCCATCCGTCACAGGGTGCGGTGGGATCTGACCGTTGCTCTTCTTGATTTGTACAAACGTTGGGTTTGGAGCAACGAAGCTCGCAACGTCGGCGGCTTCACCTTCTCCAATAGCCACACCGTAGCGTGACAGGAACTGTTTGAAACTATCGGGAGCCGAGTTTGGCTCGAACATGAACAAAATGCTTCCGCCGAGACGAGCGTAGTTCAGCAGAGCCTGCTGATCGATCGGAAGTAGATCCTGTGTAGGTGCAGCGAAAACGATTGCCGCAGGAAGTTCCTGTGGGTCGCCGTTTGCCATACGAGTTCCGAGTTCCTGAAGTGTCTCGTTCAACACCACGTAGTTCTCACGGTTGAGTGCCCGACCTGCCAGACCAATGTTTGTGGTCGAAGCAACGTCGGTAACGTCTCGTTCGGAGTGACCGGTAACAAATACGATCTTCTTCTGAGCGATCTGGTTGATAACCAGCAGACCTGTAACGACCTGCTGCTCACTGAATACGTTTGGTCCCTCGTTAGGATTCGTTCCAATGACGATCTCGGTTCGGCGACTTTCAACACCTTCGATTGCTAGAGCAGGGAACTGGGATACACCGAGGCCTGTCGCAACGTTCGGGTTGAGTTCAGGGTCGACAACTTCGTAAGTAAGTTCGAAATCACCTGAACGGCGTCGGAACTCGCTAAGCATGTCTTCCGTGTTTCGCCATGCGGCTGCATCGGCTGCGGTGTCCTGAGAAAAGAATGCGGTGATCTTCACCGGCTCTTTCAGGTTCTCAAGCGTGTTCACTACTTGTTCTTCAAGAAGGAACTGCTTGGTAGCTGTCGTATCGACACGGAGCCAGCCTTCAGGGTTTGGTCGATCGGTTGCCCAGTGAAGCGTGAAGTTGACCGCTACTGCGATGGCTAAGAACACAATAAACACGATTGCCGTGTTGAGTCCGTAGCGTCCACGTCGGCCAAAAATTGCCTCTCGCACAGTCGCCAGCGAAATGACCGCGTCGACTATGAGAAGTGCGAAACCTACACCTGCAACAATGAAAGCTGGGCCTTCAAGTCCACGCAGGAAAATCCAAATCAAAACACCGAAAACGACTGCACCAACACCCACTAACGCGAGTGCTTGCCTAATCGATTTCGTGTTGTTTTTCAGACTTCGGAAAATCGAAGTTTTTTCACGAACAGAATCGGGTGAAGGCCGACTCTCGGGTATGTTCTGCTGATCTGTTGACATCTGCTGGCCTAGCGCCATCGCCTTGCTTCAAGCACAAGAACTGTGAGAAGCAAGAACACTGCTGTTATTGATGAGTAGTAGGCAATATCTGTCAGAGAGATAATGCCGCGTGCGAAATCTGCGAAATGACCACCCTCGGCTACACCGAAGCTGTCGAGATCGAAGACTGAGAATGATGCCCCGAGCTGGAAAGCATCCAGTACTTCGGAAACAACACCGGTGAGTCGCTCGCTCACAAAGTCGATGATCGTCAGGGCTGTGAGAATTCCTGAGCCGACAACCAGACCAACGATCTGGTTACTGCTGAGCGATGAGGCGAATAGCCCCACTGCCAGAGTTGCGGCTGCGTAAAGCGATAGTCCCAACAAACCACTTAGGAGTGGTCCAACGTCAGGATCGCCGTACACGAATAGTACGATCACGAAGTACAGCGACAACACGATCATTACGAAAGTGGTGACGAATGCTGCTATGAACTTCCCGAATACGATTTCAAATTCTCGTAACGGGGAAGTTAGTAGTAGTTCTAAAGTGCCAAGTTTTTGCTCTTCAGCGATGAGCCGCATGGTTAGTGCTGGCGACATGAAAATCATGAAGAAAATCGCACCTGCAAGGTAACCACGAATGCTCGCTTCGGCGAACGCATCAGAAACTGATGCGACGAAGAAGAAGCCTGTGATAGCCAAGAACGCTGCCGAGACCACGTAGGCCATCGGGGAGGCGAAGTATGTGCGAATCTCTTTGATCGCTATGACGGATATGAAACGCAATTCCTACTCGCCTAAATTCTCTTCGGTTGTAAGTTCAAGGAAGATTTCTTCGAGAGTCATTGGCAGTGGAGTCAGGTTAGTGAGTCCCCAGCCGTTCTCGATGATGGTCTTTGCAATCTGTTCCGACGCCTGAACGTTAGGACGGGCGTCGACGATAAATGGTGAGAAGTCTTCTCGTTCTGCTCGCTGTACGATCGAAACCCGTTGGTCAGATCGAGCATCGACAACATCGCTGATGTCTCGCATGGCGTTGATGAACGCTGGTGCTTCTGCACCACGAACGCTGATCTCGATTCGTTCAGCGTGCTGAAGCTTCTCGGATAGGTCATCTGGCTTGTCGTCAGCGACGATTCGACCGTCGTTGATTACCAGCACTCGTTTACATATGGCGCTTACCTCAGGGAGTATGTGTGAACTGAGCAGCATTGTGTGCTCTTCACCGAGGTTAGAAATAAGCTCTCGAGTTTCAACAACCTGAATAGGGTCAATACCGATAGTCGGTTCGTCCATGACGAGCACATCAGGCTCGTGGAGAATCGCCTGAGCGATTCCGGTTCGTTGTCGGTAACCCTTCGAAAGTCGGCCAACCAGCGTGTTCCGGTACTCACCGAGGCGAACCATGTCGATGACCTTGGGAAGGCGTTCCTTTACCCAAGATTTGTTCATCCCACGGATTTCACCCATGTATGTAAGGTAGTCCGTAACTGTCATATCGAGGTACAGCGGGACTGATTCTGGGAGGTATCCGATGTGTCGGCGAACATCGAGAGAGTGGGATACAACGTTGTATCCGCCTACGGTCACCTCGCCATGGGTAGGCGGTGTGAACCCCGTAACAACTCTCATGGTCGTCGTCTTTCCAGCACCGTTTGGTCCTAGGAATCCGACGATTTCGCCCTTGAGCACTTCGAATGAGATGTCGATTACGGCCGGGTAGGGCCCGTAACTTTTCGACATGTGCTCAATCTTGATCAACTATTCACTCCGGTTTTCGGTTGGAAGGCACCTATTTGCGCCACAACGGAACTATTCTGCCAAAATTAAATGCGCCGTGGGGTCACGGCACAGATATACGGCGATTCTTATTACACGGATTTCAAATCCGGAATATCTTATCCAAGCACAACTTCCACGGCTACACGGATTCGATGTGCACAGCCTCACTTATCGTAAATACTTGAACAATGCCATTGAGTGAAGACCGAATTAACTACCTCGACCACGCTGCTACCACGCCGGTGCGACCTGAGGTGCTCGAAAAAATGCTGCCGTATTTCACTGAGAAATTCGGTAACCCGTCTAGTCTTTATTCGATAGCGGGCGAGGCGCGGTACGGCGTCGATGAGGCTCGCGAGTTAGTGGCAGCGGCGTTAGGTTCACGATCAAACGAGATCGTATTTACGGGTGGCGGGTCGGAATCGAACAATCTGGCGATCAAGGGCTTGGCTGCCCTTCGCACACCCGCTTCCGGGCATATCGTGACGACTGCTATTGAACACCACGCCGTTATTCACCCCGTCGAACAGCTCGAAAAGTTGGGATACGAGGCTACATACGTTGGGGTAGACAGCACCGGGCGTGTTGATCCAGACAAATTTGCTGCCGCCATTCGACCGGATACGTTTCTCGCGAGTGTGATGCTCGTGAACAACGAGGTGGGCACGATTCAAGATGTTGCCGAAATTTCCCGGAAAGCCAAAGCCGCTTCCGAAAAATTAGGTGGGAAAATCTTTGTTCACACCGATGCGGTTCAAGGTGCGGGAAAGGTTTCACTGAACGTTGATGAACTTGGCGTCGACTTGATGAGCCTGTCCGGACACAAGATTTACGGACCTAAAGGAACTGGCATTCTCTACGTGCGACGTGGAGTAGTACTGGAACCGTTGATCGCCGGTGGGGGGCAAGAACGCCAGCGTAGATCTGGAACTGAGAACGTGGCGAGCATCGTCGGAATTGGAGAGGCTCTCACGCTCGCCGAGGCCGAACGGGTTGCTTCCCGAGATCATTTCCATGCCCTTTCGACCAGGCTTATTGAAGGAATCGCCGAAACAATTCCTGAATCTTCTTTTAACGGCAACGGGAATCAGACCTCCCGAGTGCCAGAGATAGCCAATTTTTCTTTCCCCGGTGTCGAGGGAGAACCAATCTTGTTGGGACTCGACTTCAAAGGAATAGCCGCTTCGAGCGGTAGTGCTTGCAGTTCTGCGTCGCTTGAACCGTCACACGTTTTACTAGCAATGGGCGTCAGCTCAGAACTGGCTGTGGGAAGTGTTCGTATATCTCTTGGACGAGAGACAACCGAAGAAGATATCGATGATGTGCTGCAGGCACTGAAAAGTGTGCTGGATCAGCTGGCAACCTTTCCCTCGGCTCAGGGCTAAGGCACGAATTTTTACGAGATTTCAGTTCAAATTCGAAATTGAATTCGCTCTTGAGCCAAGTCTTGGCAATAATTAGTCTCTTGAAATTGAAAAATGATGTGCGGCGAAGGTCACACATCATGTACTCTCGCTTGTCGGTTCGGGATAGCCTCGAACGTGGAGCAATGGATGACTGAAGAGAATCGAAACGAACAGGAAGAATCTCAGGCAACTGAGGATTCTGTAAACGCTGAAAAGCCTGAATCATCTGAATCAAAGGTCGAATCGACCGATTCAGCTGTTTTTGCGTTCGGCGAAGAAGCCACAACCGCTTTTCCTACTCACGTAGAAGCTGCGCTCAAATACTCGGCTTCCAACAAGTACGAATATGGCCCTCGACTCCGTAATTCTGAGTTGAAATGGAGCGTACTTTCCGCTGAACGGATGGCGAACGATATCGTTCGGGTAAATGTTCAGTACACGCCAACTTCAGGCTTCCGCGGAAATCCTGGCACTGAGTACATGGATATCGATGCTGGCGGCGCTGTACTGGCTCGTAGGCAGCTCACTACGCCGAAAGAAAATAATCCGGTAGTCCTGATGGGCATCACGGCATTCTCAGTCGTTCTCGCTGTCGTACTGATCAGTCTCATGACCGTGTTCAAGGGGGAGGCCGGCGATCCTCTCTACGTGGCTGGTCGAACATTGTGGATTCGAGCCGAATTGCCGAAGCAGCAACAGTTCATCACCTACAGCGGTGCCGACACTAGCGGAAACATTTACAACTGGGCGATGAAGCCCGATGACGAAGCTAATAACGAGCTCGTTTACGTGGAAGTGACTCTGATCAATCAGACTTCCGGAACTGTGAACCTCGTTGTCGATGAATCGGCAGCAACGCTGCTCGATGGCAATAAAACTGTGTACTCACCGATTAATACGATCACTCGAGCTTACTCAGCCGAGAGTGCACCTCGATTCAATGTGGCAGGGTTCGTCCCAATGTGGGGCTCTGTGAAGTTGAACGAAGGCCAGCAGGTTACGGGTATGTTGGTGTTTGAATTGCCCGCAGGAAGCTCGTTCAACGAACTCCGGTGGCGTGCTTCTGATTCAGCAACTATTCGGTATCAGTAGACCTTGAACCGGCGATATTCTGCCTCGGATTCAGGCTAGAATCGGGGCACGATGTCAGCCACTTCGAATTCATCTGCAAGCTCAGCCGTAAAAGGCGGAGCTAACGCGCCCTCGGAAAGTAAGGCCACAGGCAACGCCAAGGGCAAGAAGAAGAAAACTCCCGCTGGTAAGAAAATATCGCCGGGACGTCGGCAGTTTCTAGAATTCAAGGCGAAATACCCCGATTCGCTGCTGCTAATCAGAATGGGCGACTTTTACGAAGCCTTCGATGATGATGCCCACACTCTCTCGAAAGTCCTCGGCATCGCCCTCACCTCACGTGAATCAGGCGCCGGTGGCAAAGCTCCACTTGCCGGTATTCCGTACCACGCCCTCGATAATCATCTTGGAACTCTGGTTGCTGCCGGTCTGAAAATTGCGATTGCAGAACAGACCAGTGACCCCGCAAAATCTCGCGGCTTAGTCGAACGTGCGGTTGTACGAGTCGTAACCCCGGGAACGGTGATCGAACCTGCGCTTCTCGATCAAACGACGAACAACTACCTCGCAGCCGCCGTTAGCGATGGTGAACGGGCGGGTCTCGCTTATGTCGATATCTCAACCAGCACGTTCGTCACCGGGGAATTCCCCGTATCCGACCTAAAAGACGAACTTCTAAGGCTTTCACCCGCTGAATTGATCGCCGACCAAACTTCCCTCGATCTGCTTCAAATCGATTCTGACCAAGATCAGGCGATGGCGGTGCGATCGCTCGACGAAACTCGGCTCGATACTGAACTATCGGGTGCGAGGCTGAAAGATCATTTCAAAGTAAAAACGCTCGAAGCCTTTGGTTGCGAAAAGATGCCGTTAGCAATCGTGGCGGCATCTTCTGTGCTCGATTTCGTCGCCGATACGCAATTTGGTGCAATACCGCAGCTAACTTCCCTTCGTACCGAATCAACCAATTCGTACATGAAGCTAGACCAAAAGGCGCTGCGAGATCTTGAAGTATTTACTTCGTCGATTGGAAAGACGAACGCACCAACTCTTTTCCGAACGCTGAATTTCTCGAAGACTGCGATGGGAGCAAGAGCGCTTCGCTCATGGCTGAGCCGACCGTTGCTCGATCCCGACGATGTACAACGCCGACAGGAAGTTGTTACGGCCTTCTTCGATGATCAAAGCTCTCGTTCGAGAATCCAAGGACTCCTAGGTCAGGTATCCGATCTTGAACGTCTGACGAATCGGGTACGGACTAATACTGCAACTCCACGCGATCTAGCATCGCTGCGCACTGGCTTAGTGGTCATTCCTGAACTACTGCAGGCACTCCCTGAGCAAGTAGTTCCCGGCGGAGCAGTGGTCGGGAAATTGCATTCTTCTACCGAAGCTGTTGAGCTGCTGAACGCCGCAATCCCCGATGAACCATCGGTGACAGTCGGCGATGGTGGTGCGATTCGAGAAGGGTTCCATGCTGAACTCGATGAAGTCCGGTCGCTATCAGGAGATGCTCGATCAAGCATCGCATCCCTTGAAGCCGACCATCGTGAAACAACCGGAATCAAGGGCCTCAAAATCGGATACAACCGAGTATTTGGCTACTACCTCGAAGTAAGCAAAACTAACGCTCACTTAGTACCCGACAGCTTTGAACGGCGCCAAACTCTGGTGAATGGCGAGCGATTCATCACACCTCAGCTAAAAGAGCTTGAGTCGAAGATCCTCACAGCCCGCGATCGCATCAGCGAGCTTGAACGCGAGATATTCCGACGGGTTTGTGCCGAAGTTGCTGTTCACGGCGAGCGAATAATGGAAACCGCTAGCGCACTTGGAACGCTCGATGCGCTGGTGTCGATGTCTCAGGCGGCAGCAGAGAACGGCTGGGTGCGCCCGTTGGTCGATGACGACACTGTGCTCGAAATTGAGGGTGGACGCCATCCTGTTGTCGAATCTGCGCTCGGACCGGGTCGATTCGTTCCGAACGATCTCGATCTTTCCAATTCCGATCGACAAGTAATGATCATTACTGGTCCGAACATGTCCGGTAAGTCGACGTATATCCGACAAGCGGCTGTTCTGGTGCTCATGGCGCAGGTTGGCAGCTTCATACCAGCCTCCAAGGCTCGAATTGGTGTTGTGGATCGCATATTCACCCGTGCGGGCCTCTCTGACGATATTTCAGGTGGTCAATCGACATTCATGGTTGAGATGGTCGAGACTGCTTCGATTCTGAATCAGGCGACCAGCCGATCTCTAGCTGTACTAGATGAAATCGGTCGGGGTACTTCGACTTACGATGGATTGGCCATTGCTCGATCAGTCGCAGAGCATATTCACAACTCACCAAAATTGGGCTGCAAAACGCTGTTCGCCACTCACTATCACGAGATGACTCAGCTGGCGGACTTACTGCCGCGTGCTCACAACTCGCGTGTGGCGGTGGCTGAAGAAGCTGGGGAAGTGGTGTTCCTGCATCAGATCGTTCCAGGTGGAGCCGATCGATCGTACGGAGTTCACGTTGCTCGTTTGGCAGGAATGCCCGGCGCTGTGGTGAGTCGAGCGTGGGATTTGCTTGATGAACTGGAAAATGGCTCGAAATCAAGCTCCAAACCGGCCGGGTATCAACTGCAAATGCCGTTTGGCGATCAACAGGCAAGCAATGAGACTCTCGAAGAGTTGAAAGAGCTAGATGTCGCCAACTTGACTCCGCTTGAGGCGATCAACGCTTTGTTCAAGCTTCAAGAGCAAGCCAAGCGCACTGACGACTAGTTTCGTCGGTTTTCAATATTTTCTTGTGGTGTTCCGGTTTTAACTGGTTATTCGTTGTAGGATGCCCCGAACTTCTCTGTGGTCACATTAGATCGAGACTAAATATTCGGAGGCTGGAATGGAACTGGGCTTCTTCACAATGCCCTTGCACCCACCTGGTGCAAATCACGCCGATACGCTTGAAGCTGATCTCAAACAGCTGGTGTATCTCGATGAACTTGGGTATTCCGAGGCGTGGATAGGCGAGCACTACACGGCTGAGTGGGAAAACATTCCGGCTCCGGATCTTCTGATTGCACAAGCGCTTGGCGTTACTTCCCAGATTCGACTGGGTACCGGCGTTACGTGCATGCCCAACCACAATCCGTTCTACATTGCGCACCGGATCGCCCAGCTCGACCAGATGGCACGCGGGAGAATCAACTGGGGAGTTGGCTCGGGAGGCTTTCCGGGCGATCTTCACGTGAACGGGTTTGATCCTCGCTCTGGCGACAACCGAGAGATGACTCGTCAGGCTGTCGATCTTGTTCTCCAACTGTGGAAAGACCCGAAACCGGGGAACTACAAGAGTAAATGGTGGGATTTCAATATCCCCGAACCCGAAGACGATATTGCACTGAGAATGCATCTCAAGCCGTTTCAAGATCCTCACCCGCCAATTGGAGTTGCTGGCGTCTCTCCTAAGTCAGAAACGCTGACTATGGCAGGAGAACGGGGTTGGCTGCCTATGAGCATCAACTTCGTTCCTGAACAGATGTTGGTTTCCCACTGGTCTGCAGTAGAAGCGGGGGCAACGAACGCTGGGAAGACTGCAGATCGTTCGAACTGGCGAATCGCTCGAGAAGTGATGGTTGCCGATTCCAGTGCTGAAGCTCGTAAACAGGCTCTGACGGGGACTTTGGCACGAGATATGGAAGGCTATTTCCTGAAGCTCCTACCTCGTTCGAAGATGATGGGACTTCTTAAGATTGATCCGAATATGCCGGATTCAGACGTGACGGTCGAATACTTGGTCGACAACATCTTCATTGTTGGTTCGCCTGAAGAAGTGGCTGAAAAACTCGCTGCTCTCGATGAGGGTGTAGGTGGGTTTGGCACGCTGATGGCGATGGGTCATGAGTGGGAACCTGAAGGATTCTGGAAGGAATCTATGGGACTACTCAAGCAAGAAGTAATGCCGAAGTTGTAAGCCTGCGTACTGGCGCTACATCTATCAGTCAGGGATTTATTTTGTATAGTCGAGTATGGACTGAGTCGACTCTGGGTGCCTCGGCTGCAGTGGTGCTGTGTCCCTTCGCTTGTCAGCAATAATCACCTAAAGCGGTGTGACTGGCACTCACGTTCTTAGGGTGAAAATGCTCCACACTTGAAGTCATTAACTGCCTCAAGATGAGAAGCATATGGAACCCGGACTCCTCGCAATACTCGGATTATTCGTCGGTGGCGTACTCAACGTCATCGTCGATCGCTCCCCTCCTCACGACTATGTCGACGGGGTAACGGCTCAAGGCGCTCGCCCGCGTTCGATCAAGTACTGGGAATGGCTGCCGTTTCTATCTGCGTACGGGGCGATGAAGAACTCAAGAGTCCCGTTTCCGAATCACTGGTCTCGATACCCGCTGGTTGAACTCACATCTGCCGCGTTGTTTGGCATCGCCTGGTACCGAATATCGGACCCTACTTGGCTATTCGCAATCTCACTAATCCTGATAGCGGTTCTTATCGCACTGTCGTTCATCGATTTTGAAACGACCTACCTGCCTGACGTACTTGTACTACCGGTACTCGTAGTAGGGCTTCTCGTCTCGTTCTTCATCCCAGATCGAGAGTGGTGGCAGGGATTAGCCGGCGCAGCAGCTGGTTACGCTGTGTTCTACCCGTTCGCATGGATAGGCGATCGCTTGAACAGGCCAGTAATGGGTTGGGGCGACGTGAAACTGTCGGCGGCGTTGGGAGCGATCTTAGGTTTGGCACCACTACTTCTCGGGTTGTATCTAGGAGTATTGATTGGTGGATTTGTCGCCCTAATCGTCTACGCAGCACGCATATTTGGTTTCAATCGGGTGCTGATACCCTACGGTCCGTACTTGGTGGCTGGGGGAATAGTCTCGATGTTGTATTTCCGAACGATTGCCGATTGGATTTCAACTCAACTCTAGGTGGGGTTTGTGTAACTAATGGCGAAGATTGATGTAGTGCAGGTCGGGGTGCTCGCTACCAACTGTTACGTGCTCTACACACCGGGTGTTTCCGATTGTGTTGCGATCGATCCCGGAAGTGAGCCGGCCAAAATCATCGAATTTCTCGATTCGAAGCAACTGGCACCAAGCTGCATTCTTTCTACTCACGCACATGCAGATCACACAGGCGCTGCGGCAGCATTGGCTGATCGGTACGGCAGCAAGTTCATGATCGGTGCTGGAGACGTCATGGCCGCTGCTGAACAGCTCGGATGGTTGAAGAACATGCTTGGCGACTTCCAGGAACCTCCTGTGCCGTCTCATGCGTTAGAGCACGGTGCTGTCGTCGAATGCGCTGGCTTCCAGATAGAAGTGCTATCAACTCCTGGGCATACTCAAGGCAGCAGTTCGTTTGTCGTTGAGGGGTATGTGTTCACTGGCGACACGTTATTTCGAGAGACAATCGGCAGATTTGATCTCTCCGACGGCGACGAGCACCAGGAGATAGCGAGTATCAAAAATATATTGTTCGCTCTCCCTGACGAGACAATCGTGCTTCCGGGCCATGGTCAATCGACCACGATCGGTCACGAGAAAGCCAACAACCGCTACGTTCGCTAACTCTGCTCGCTCGCTGAATACCGCAGCGAATTCCATCTGAACGCAGAAACGCCCGAGTCAATTACGACTCGGGCGTTTCTATTTAGCTATTAGAGCTTTCGAAAGCTTCTGAGCGGATCTCTATACGAATAGAGGGCCGAAGATCAGCGAAACGATAGCCATGAGCTTGAGAAGGATGTTGATCGCAGGACCAGAGGTGTCCTTGAAGGGGTCACCAACTGTGTCACCGGTCACAGCAGCAGCGTGGGTGTCTGAACCCTTACCACCGAAGTTCCCGAGTTCAACGAATTTCTTAGCGTTGTCCCATGCACCACCAGCGTTAGCCATGAAGATGGCCAGCAGAAATCCAGAGACGATCGAACCGGCGAGCATGCCACCAAGAGCAGCTGCACCCATCAACGCACCAATAGCGATTGGAGCGACGATAGCGATGAGGCCAGGAACGATCATTGCCTTGAGAGAACCTTCAGTGCTGATAGCAACTGCTCGAGCGGCATCGGGCTTCACGCCTTCTTTACCTTCTCGAAGTCCAGGGATCTCTCGGAACTGACGTCGAACTTCTTCGATCATTTCAGCCGCAGCTGTACCAACAGCCTGCATTGTCAGACCTGAGAACACGAACGGCAGTAGACCACCGATGATCGTCCCCATCAGAACCCTAGGGTTTAGCAGGTCGAGTTCGGTGATACCAGTTGCGAAAGCGTATGCCACTAGAAGGGCCAGAGCCGTAAGCACGGCCGATCCGATGGCGAAACCCTTACCTGTAGCCGCAGTTGTGTTTCCAAGTGCGTCTAGAGCGTCTGTGCGCTCTCGAACTTCAGGGTCGAGGTGAGCCTGCTCGGCAATACCACCAGCGTTGTCGGCCACAGGACCGTAAGCGTCAGTAGCAAGAGTGATACCCAGAGTGGATAGCATTCCAACTGCAGCGAGACCAATTCCGTAGAGACCAGCAAGTTCGTTTGCAACGAAGATACCAACTACGATCGCAATCGCAGGGATAACCGTGCTGTAGAGACCAACCGATAGACCAGCGATGATCGTTGAAGGGTGACCCGTCTCAGATTGCTGAGCGATCCACTTCACTGGGTTGAATTCCTTACCGAAGATCTTGAGACCTTCGTAAGAGGTGAACCATTCGGTTGAAGTTCCGATCACCTGACCAACGACGATACCGGTGACTACGACCCAGAAGAGATCGAAGCTGAGGTTGTCGTTCATGTTGATGTAGATACCCGTTCCGATGAGGGAAAGGATTCCAGCTCCGAAAATTCCGTAACGGAGAGTCCAGAGTAGTTTGCCCATATCGGCGTCATCGCCAGTACGAACGAGGAACATACCGACGATCGAAGAAAGGATTCCGATACCGGCGATAACCAGTGGCAAAACTGCCTTAGATGCGTCGACCTGGAACGTCTCGGCAGTCACAACACCAGTTGCGCTTACTGCGAAGAAGGCCAGCGAGATCGTAGCGATGATAGAACCAACGTACGATTCGAAGAGGTCGGCACCCATGCCAGCTACGTCACCAACGTTGTCACCAACGTTGTCGGCAATAACAGCAGGGTTGCGAGGGTCGTCTTCATCAAGACCAGCCTCGACCTTACCTACAAGGTCAGCTCCAACGTCGGCGGCTTTGGTGAAGATACCGCCACCCACACGTGCGAACAGTGCGATTGACGATGCTCCGAAACCGAAACCAGCGATTACGTTAGGGTTTTCGAAGAGCAACCATAGTGCTGACACACCGATGATGCCGATTCCGACAACTGTGAGTCCCATTACTGCGCCGGTGCTGAACGCAACCTGTAGTGCTTTGTTAAGACCCGTCTGTGCAGCAGTAGCGGTTCGGGTGTTACCTCGAACAGCGATGCTCATACCGATGAATCCTGCAAGAGCAGAACCAATTGCACCAAAAATGTACGCGATAGCTGTCCATGGACCTTCAGAGGTCATGGCGCCACCTTCACTAAGTGAGGCAATTTTGTCGTTGTCGAGGATGTTGTAGTCGATGAACAGTGCCAGGATCACAAATATGATCGCAACGAACACGGCAAGGATTGAATATTCCTTACGTATGAACGCTGATGATCCTTCCTGAATTAGATCACCAATAGCTCGAACTTCATCGTTGCCTTGGGATTGCTTCAGCACTCGCATGGCGAGTAGGCCGGCGGCTACTAGGCCGACGACTCCTGCTGCAATTGCAAGCAAGATCGATTCCATTTAGATATCTCCGCAAAAAAACCTCCCGTTTGCAGCAATTCAAGTTGCGAAAGGAAGGTCTGTATTAAAAGTTGGTAACTGCGAATGCCGGTTACTTTCACATTTCGAAATCGTTCCGGCTTCACCCAACCTTAGGTTGACTAGTGAATGCTAGCGTCGGCGTATATCGCAGTCAACGAAACTCACGACTGATTACGACGATTGAAACCGTATTGATTACTCTGATTGAGTGTTTCTCGAGTTTACTCGGAACCGTGTGGGATGCTGGGTTGCCTAGAACCGAAATCACTCATACCTGCTGAATCTATGACGGGGTGGCTCTGGGGAATACGGCCTGAATGAAAGTCGCGTAAACCGTCATGATCGCAGCCGAGGAGAAGGCGGTTTCTGGACCATTTTGGCGACAGCAAATTGCCTTCATAAACCGCGAGTGGGCATTGGTTTTAAGAGGGATATGCAAACGAACAACACCGGATGTTGACCCAAGTACTAGATAACTTGCGCTAGAGACTTCTGTTGCTGGATTAGCAGTCTGAGCAAGTTGATTCAGTTAGCTCGACTATACTGGTAATCGGCAGTACGACGTGCTAGTTGCGATTCGGATTAGTCTTGGAAAGTCATGATCTGTCCTAGACCTGGCATTGCTACTCGATCAGCAGTTTGAGTATTCCTATAACCTGCGCCTTGCGTCTTCTACGTACGCATTATCCACGTTCAAGTTCAGGAGTAATTGCTCAATGACCGTCAACTGGCCTTCTCAAGATGATCTGCTGAAATGGTTGAAGTCTGATCTCAACAACTGGGACAGGTGGGGTAAAGACGATCAAAAAGGCACGCTGAACCATCTTTCGAGTGAAAAAACACTACAGGCTCTGAGTTTGGTTTCAGAAGGAGTGACCGTGAGCTGTGCTCGCCCGATCGACTTTGTTGCATCTGTAGACGTTCCAAAGCCTCCGCAGCACTTCATGGTTACCGCTGGAGATCGCTATCGAAAGGGAGAAGGCGTCGATCGGCAAGTAGCGATGGACTACTTTGGTCTGATTTTCCATGGTCACACTGTTACCCACATCGATAGTCTCGCTCACTTCTTCTGGGACGGCGAAACGTACAACGGCCGACCGTCGAGCGTTGTGTCAGTTCAAGATGGCGCTACTGAGTTCGATGTGATGGCCGCTACCGGCGGAATTATCACAAAAGGTGTACTCGTTGACGCTCCTCTACTGAGAGGAGTTGACTACATCGAACGTGGAGACGGCGTTGGGCGTGCTGATATCGAAGCCGCTGAACGTGAGCACGGGGTGAAAGTAGAGCAGGGCGATGTGCTATTGCTTCGTACAGGGCAATTAGGCCAACGAGAAGTAACAGGACCAGTAGACGTGAACGTGGGCGGTTCTTCGGGGCCATCTCCCGACATACTGCCTCTGCTGCACGAGAGGGGAGTGGCAGTAATGGGATCTGATACTGGAAATGATGTCGGTCCAAACCCATACGAACGCTTCTCAAACCCAGTTCATCAGGTTGGAATAGTCGGATTAGGTCTGTGGATACTCGACAACGCCTGGCTGGATGATCTGGCCGAAGAGTGCAAGAAGCGTGGGAAGTGGGAGTTTATGATCTCGATCCTGCCGTTGAAGATGCCTACGGTTACTGGATCGCCAGTGAACCCAATGGTGATGTTCTAAAGCACCATTGGGCTTTGCAACGTCAATAGTCGAGTATACTCGACTATTGGGTGTTAGCTTTGTTCTTCAATTGCATTCTCGACGTGAGTTACTTTCTGCACACGTCCAGTTTTATCCATCTCCACGCTAAGTAAGTCGATCCGCCAGTCAGCATTCTCGGCACCGATCTGTTCCAGATATCGCTGTCCTGTAGTTTGTAGGCGTAGCGCTTTCCGGGCGGATATCTGCTCGACTCCAGATCCGAACTTTTTGTTGGTTCGGGTTTTCACCTCGAAAAAGATGTATTCGACGCCGGATTTCGCAATTATGTCGATTTCGCCTTCACGCGTGCGGAAATTGCATTGGGCAATATCTAGGCCGAGTTCGATAGAGACAAAAGAACGGGCAGCGGCTTCGCCGGCACGGCCAGTTCCGTGAGGTAAATTCAGTTTCCCACTGGAATTACTCAATAGTTCACCTTGCTCATTCGAAATAAATCAAACGTAAATCAAACGGAGAGGCTCTTGCAGGACGTTATCTGCCCAGAACGTCCTTGACTGGCTTGAAGCTGCGTCTGTGGATCGGTGAAGCTCCCAATTCTTTGAGAGCGTTCATATGAAATGCGGTTCCGTACCCCTTGTGAGCGGCAAACCCGTAACCGGGATATTCGGTGTCAAAGACATTGGCCATGAGCTTGTCACGGGTCACTTTGGCGATGATCGACGCGGCAGCGACACTTTGGCTTCGTGAGTCAGCTCGGATGATCGCAGTCTGAGGAATCGCAACAGAGCTTAGCTCGACTGCATCGATAATTAGATGATCGGGCTGAGGTTCTAGCTCAGCGATCGCTCGTGACATCGCAAGTTTCGTCGCTGGAACAATTCCCATTGCGTCGATCTCATCAGCGGTGCAGGCGCCAACCCCGTAGCTCAAACACCAATCGATGAGCCATGTGTACGAACGTTGTCGTTGGTCAGCCGACAGTTTTTTACTGTCATTCACTATCTTGGCGTACTCAGATGGCACCGGTCCGGGAAGAATCGCTGCTCCAGCAACTACCGGGCCAGCGAGTGTTCCACGTCCGACTTCATCTACCCCAGCGATCAGTAAACGTGCGCCTGAAGCGATTTCTGTCTCGACAGAAAAATCAGGAAGGGTGCGGACAGATTTCGGCAACAGCTAATCCCGGTAAACTCAAAAAACGAAGCCACGTGAATGTCTACGCCATCGAACTAATCGGCTGGCGACAGAACCCGAAGCATATCGTTACCGTGGGAAAAGTCAGACCGAAATGGCAGGCGTGTCGGCATTCTCACTGGTTTCACCAGCGGTAGCCGAAGATAACTCAGGGAGCGACGTTTCGATCAGGCCGCCACCAAGTACAACGTCATCTTTATAGAAGACGACTGCTTGACCAGGAGTGATTGCTCGAACCGGCTGAGTGAACTCGATCTCGGCGCCGTTCGACAGCGCAGTAACCTTCGCAGGTGAGTTCTTACCGTTGTATCGAATACGTGCCTCAGCTTCGAATGGCTCGGTGGGACCGGAGCCTGCTATCCAATTGACGCCAGAAGCGTACAAGCGAGTCTTCATCAGGTTCTCTGCGGGGCCAACCGTTACTTCCCCCGAATCAGCGTTGATGTCGGTGACATACATTGGGCGCGGCGTGCTGTTGACGATCGGAATGCGTTTTCGCTGTCCGATCGTAAATCCGTGAATACCGTCATGCTCGCCAAGAACGGAACCTTCGATGTCGATGATGGTGCCAGTGACTTTACGCTTTAGGCGAGGCTCGATGAAGCGGTTGTAGTCGCCATCTGGAATAAAGCAGATGTCCTGAGAGTCGGGTTTATCGGCAATCGAAAGGCCGAGTTCACGTGCAACCTCTCGAATCTGATCCTTTGAATAATCGCCGATCGGCAGAGACAGTTTTGAGAGCTGTTCCTGATTCAATGTGTACAACACATACGACTGATCTTTGAGCGGATCGATACCAGCGAGGAGGCTATATTCGCCTTCATGTTCGTGGATTCGAGCGTAGTGACCTGTTGCCACAATATCGGCATCCATGAGCTCGGCTCGACGGATGAGAAATTCGAACTTTAGACGATCGTTACAGGCTAAACATGGGTGCGGAGTTCGCCCACGCTCGTACTCGCTAACGAAATAGTCGACAACGTGCTTCTGAAACTCTTCTTCGAAGTTCAGGAAGTAGTGCTTGGCACCGATTTTTCGGCAAACATCTCGAGCGTCTTCGACATCTTCAAGCGAGCAGCACGACTTGTTTAAGCGGGCCACTTGCTCGTTCGGCGCGTTGAAAAGTCGCATGGTTACACCAACGACTTCGTAGCCATCTCGGGCGAGCAAGGCGGCTGCGACTGATGAATCGACACCACCGCTCATTGCCACAACGGCTCGTTTTTTCTTATTTTGAACTTGCGCCATCACTCCAGAATACCAAACCATTCTGGAAAAACTGCTAAACCTGCGTTAAACGAATTGTGCAGAATTGGTGAGTTAGAAACACCAATGTTGCGTCTATAATTCTTAACAATGGAAGACACGACAAAAACAAAGATAGTAGCCACCAACGAAGAACTCGCCCGAGCTGCGGTTGATGAGGCGTCCGAAAAACTCGGATCCGACATCGTATTGCTCGAGACTGAGGGCATCAGCAGTTTTGCTGACTACTTCGTGATTATCAGTGGTGAGACCGACCGTCACCTCGAATCGATGGCGGAAGATATCAGCCGACGTTCCCGCAAGATGGGCGTCCACGTTACCCACCGAGAGGGCTCGGGTAAGGGCGGCTGGCTTTTGATCGACTTCACGGGTGTTGTGATTCACCTGTTCACTCGTGACCAGCGAGAGCATTACGGACTCGAAGACCTCTGGGCTCGCGCCACAGAAATTGTCCGAGTTCAGTAGTCTTTTTCACCTTGTCGGCACAACTGCCGCCTCTCTGTCATCCTGAACTTGATTCAGGACCTCGCATGTCAGGCTGTCTTCGTAGTTCGATTTAGCCTATGTCGAGTGGAATTGCCGTCCTTCGAGAGCCTCAGGATGACACTTTGAGATGGTCCCAATTGGTTGTCATTCCTTACGCGCTTAACGAACTCGCCCCGACCTAATAGCCGGGGCGAGAAACTTACTTCATGTAGAAGAAGAAGTACTTACTCTACGATCCAGGGCTGTGTAGCTCGGTCGTAAGAAGTCAGTTCAGAATCGTTGAAGAAGAGAGCTACTTCTCGAGCTGCGTCATCTTCGTTTGCTGATCCGTGGATCAGGTTTCGACCCATGTCGACACCGAAGTCACCTCGGATAGTACCCGGGTCAGAATCGGCTGGGTTCGTTGCACCCATTAGCTTGCGAGTGGTCGAGATTGCGCTCGGGCCCTCAAGGCAGATCGCAACGACAGGGGACGATGTGATGAAGCCAACAAGTCCTGCGTAGAAGGGTTTGCCCTCGTGCTCGCCGTAGTGAGTGCTGGCAAGTTCGTCTGAAATCTGCATCAGCTTCATGCCGACGATCTGCAAGCCAGTGCGTTCGAGTCGTCCGATAATCTCACCGGCAAGTCCACGCTGTACGCCATCAGGCTTTACCAGTACGAGTGTTCGCTCCATTGTCATTACTTCTCCCTAAAGGAATCTTCAAAATACGTTTGTATTCATTGTGCAGTGAAAAATCGAAAGTTGGGCTTCCAACCAAGTAAATTCTTCTATTTAGCTGGTTTTGGTTTGCTGATAGAAGGTGGGCGAGCGTAGATAGGCCGAAGTTCCTCGTAAGGAGTCGAATTTCCCGCATCGAATTCTCTTACAGCGATATCGAGAATTGAACTCGCATCGCGAGTGGGAGCGGCTTTACCTCGGAATCGAGATTGATCGATCAAGCCAGCCATAAGATCGCATGCTTCACCGCAAACGAAAGCGTTCGCTTCGAGTTGGGCCGCCAATTCGTCTGGGGCTGCAATTCCGATTGTGGGTTCGCCAGAACCAGAATTAGAAGTATGTCGCGTCCACGAAATTTCGTTTCGACCAGCTGGAATAAGCGAGTAAACCGGCGATTGATCCGTAATATCGGCGGCAAACGGCTCTACTTCCACGCTGTGAGTCGGAATGCCGAGAACTGGTAGTTGCCTGCTCACGGCTAGTCCAAGAGCTGCACTGATGCCAACTCGCACAGCGCTGAATCCACCCGGGCCCGTGGCAACTGCAACGTGAGTGATATCGGTTGCTTTTAGCGAAAGCTCAGCGAGTGAATCGACAATCGCTGGCATTAGCTCGCGACCGTGGTTTTGGTTCGACCGCCAACTTCGTGTTGCACGGTTACAGGCGTCGTCTACGACACCGACGCTGGCGAACCGGGTCGATGTATCGATAGCTACTAATATCAATTGTTTTCGTTGCCTGAACTATCTGAATTTTCTGGTGCCGCAGGTGCCGAAGGATGGACTAAACCAACTGCCGCATCGAGCGATTCGTAAACTGCCGCAGAACGGCTCAGCAAGCCAGCAGAACGAGGACCTGTGGGCATGAACATGATGGAACGCTGATCATCGTGATCACCATTCTCCAGCTTTAGAAATAAAACATCTTCTGGAAGTACTTTCGCACCCACTTCAGGCCATTCGATAACCAGAGCACCTGTTGGTAGACGTTCTTCCAGAGCGAGTTCTTCAACTTCTTCCATCGAGCCGAGCCTATAAAGATCGCAGTGACTGAGGTGTACTCGCCCCGGGTATTCATTGACGATCACGAACGTGGGGCTTCGAGCCGGAATAGGACTTTCGATGCCGTCTGCCATGCCGTGTACGAGTCTAGTCTTGCCAGCTCCTAGATCTCCGGAAAGTAGAACTGTGTCGCCGGTGCGAAGGGCAATGCCGATAGCTTTGCCGATTCTGACTGTTTCCGATTCTGAGTCGGAAATTAACAGCAGGGCAGGGCTTGGACCTGTCATAGCGCCCGAGTTACCCGAGTTCGAAGCGTTACCGACCATTCAGATGGTCCCAACTTCTTCGAATCGGCTCATATTCGTCGCCATGCTCGTCGATCACTATTACCTTGCCACCAACTAGATTGTCGCTCGTTACTTTACCAACGACAGCAATCTTGCTTTTGATTTCTTCTGGGATATTTTCGAATACGGATTCCGAAGCCGTAAACGCGAGTTCATAGTCTTCGCCACCGCTCATGGCTAGTTCGATTGCGCTGGTTCCGACCATGAATATTAGCTCGCCAGCGAGAGGGATATTCGCCATTTCGATGGTAATACCAACTTCACTTTTCTTGGCGAGTTTCTCGAGATCGCCAACCAGACCATCGCTTATATCCATTGCACACCGAACACCGGCTGCAATTAGCTCGCCACCGAGACTAATTCGAGGAGTAGGGCGGAAGTGGCGATCAACAAGTATTTGCCCGCTGGGATTAGTCTCACCGCTAAGCAGCACTTCAAGCCCGCCAGCTGAGCTGCCGAGTGGACCTGTCACGCAAACCAAATCACCAAGCTTTGCTTCGCTTCGCTGGAGCCAAGCAGGATTGCCATCTGAATCGAGCGAAGGGTGACCTGTAAGAGCGATATTTACAAACATCGTGGGAGACGAAACGACGTCGCCGCCAACGACTTGGCCACCGAATTTTTCGAACGCTTCGTTCATGCCCGAGTAGAACTCGACGTATGTTTGTTCGGAAGCACCTGAAGGGACACCTAACGTGACAAGGGCATGGTCAGGAACGCCGCCCATGGCAGCGATATCACTGAGATTCGAAACAGCACACTTCCAGCCGATGTCGTACCAGCGTTCGTCTGCCGAGCGAAAATGAATGCCATCGACTATCGCATCGGTGGTCATCAACATCTGCCCTGATGGCGTCGACACCACTGCAGTATCGTCGCCGATGCCGGTTAGCACTGAATCAGGATTCTTGACTGTGGCTGAATCACCCACTTCAGAAAGGCGCGCAATCAAGCCGAATTCATCGGTAATTGCAGAATCTACATTGTCGGAAGCTTGTGGCATTCGTTCAATTATATTGGGAATCCTGACATCTCTCTGCTGAATGCGCCAAATTGGTCGATATTCGCATCGAACGCCACCTATAATTCGCCGGTCTTTCACAACACAAAGTAATCAGTTTCTCTGAAGGAGAATTTCATGCCAGTCGTAAACGTCGCGCTTTATGCAGGTCGTACCGATGAACAGAAGGCCGATCTCGCAAAGGCGATAACAAAGGCTATTTCCGAAACTGCCGGTGTACCTGATTCTGCAACAACAGTTATTTTCCAAGACGTCGAGAAGGCCAGTTGGGCTGTTGGTGGCGTAATGGCATCTGAACTCTAGAGTTTCAAAGTACGTTGGCAAACGTACGTTTCTGCTGGTGATTGCTGTTTATCAGCGGGAAATCGTTTGCTAAATTTCTGTCGGCGTGAAGCGGCTGTGCCTAATTTCAGGGAGGCACAGCGAACTGGCAATCAGATTTGCTGGTGCTACTCGAATTGCCATCCTGCAGTGCTACTGCAAGAACGATCGATAGTTTGACCTGATCACTTTTACGTTCTTAGCAGGATATGGAGATCGAAAATGTCTGATCCCGGCAATGTCGCCTGGATGCTGACCGCGTCGGCGTTGGTACTACTAATGACCCCAGGTCTGGCGTTCTTCTACGGCGGATTAGTCCGCGGTAAGAACGTGATATCAACGATGATGTACAGCTACGTCGCAATGGGCGTTGTGAGCGTGCTTTGGGTGCTCTGGGGCTACAGCCTCGCGTTCGGAGCAGGCGGCGCATTCATTGGCAATTTCGATTTCATCGGATTCCGAGATGTTTCAGCCGAAGGAACCGATGGCGGAATATCACCGATGCTGTTTGCGATATTCCAGATGATGTTCGCAATCATCACCCCTGCATTGATTACCGGTGCCTTTGCTGAACGATTCAAGTTCACCACCTACATCGTGTTCCTGTTCGTGTGGGTAACTTTCGTTTACGTTCCAGTTACTCACTGGGTATGGGCCGCAGACGGTTGGATTGCAGGCATGGGCGCTCTCGATTTCGCAGGCGGAATTGTTGTTCACGTTACTGCTGGAATCGCTGCGATCGTAGCTGCATGGCTCGTTGGGTCAAGACGTGGCGTTGAACGTGGTGTTGAGCCGCATAACGTGCCTTACGTGCTGTTGGGAACCGGCCTACTGTGGTTCGGTTGGTTCGGCTTCAATGCCGGATCAGGTCTGATGGCAGACAACGTTGCAGTGATGGCGTTTCTCGTAACAAACACATCGGCAGCCATTGCTGGCTTGGTGTGGATGGTTCTCGAATTTCAATCGACAGGCCGCACCAGTGGTGTTGGTTTTGCCACTGGCGCAATCGCAGGCTTGGCGTCGATCACACCAGCCGCAGGATTTGTTGGCCCTATGGGAGCGTTCGCTATCGGTATCGTCGGCAGTATTGCCGCATATTCAGTAGTGAAACTGATGGCGAAGACCAGAATTGACGATGCTCTAGAAGTATTCGCTGTTCACGGAATTGGCGGAATATGGGGATCGATTGCCACTGGCATATTTGCCGTACAGGTTGCCGACGATGCTGGCGTTCTTCAGAATGTCGGACTCATCAACGGTGAGACTGGTTTACTCTGGGCAAACATACGAGCCGTTGTTGCGGTCGCCGTTTACTCCGGAGTTGTCACCTTCGTAATTTTGAAGGTTCTTGATGTTATTCCTGGTCTTGGACTCAGAGTTGAAGACAACGAAGAAGATCTCGGTCTCGACATCACGCTGCACGGTGAGCGTGGATACGTCGCAGACGGAGCCGACTAATCGAACAATGTTGTTCGTCGCTTACTGCTAATGTGGCCCGCATTGGGTTGGACTGGCAGTGAGCGACGAACCAGCTATTATTTGCGCATAGATATGTGGAATTGAATGTGGAAATGAGTGAGGTGAACTAACGTGATTAAAATCGAAGCGATCGTTCGACCCGACCGAATCAACATCATCGTCGATGCGCTAGACGCAGTTGGATGCCGCGGCTTCAACGTTCAAAACGTGAACGGGCGTGGTCAGCAGCAGGGCGTTGAAGTGTTTACGGGTCGAGGTGCAACAACCGCTACCAGAACTTCTTTGCCAAAAGCGATGATCACTACAGTTGTCCCAGAAGCTGACAAAGAAAAGATCATCGAAGCGATCTTGAGTTCAGCAAAGAGCACTGAAGAGGGCGCAATTGGCGATGGGAAGATTTTCGTTTCGCCAATTACCGATGTGATCCGAGTGCGTACTGGCGAACGAGACGAAGCGGCCCTGTAAGTATTTTCGGGTTCTGACAGACAGGTAGCGAGCTTCTGGCCGGAGAATTTTTCTCAGTCGACTAATGCCGTCTATAGAGCGTTCGCGGTTGTGCTTGTTTCGATGATTATTGGTCGATTCAGTGGTGCTGACTTGGAGAAGCGAGTTCGACTCGTGGCGATACCGAGTGGAATTGCCGTTGACACTGCACAGCACCTCCGATTGAATTGTTAAGAGAGACGGGCTAGCTCAATTGGCAGAGCAAGTGACTCTTAATCACTAGGTTCGGGGTTCAAGTCCCCGGCCCGTCACCATTTCGAACAATAAAAAAGCGTGCACCATTCCGGTGCACGCTTTTTTATTTGGTGAAGCTATTTCGCCGACTGAGCGACCGCATCCCCTAGATCTTCACCGGAGTTCCGCCGTCGACGTGGATGATTTGACCCGTGATGAATCGGGATTCGTCTGAGACTAGGAACAGCACCAGGTTTGCAACGTCTATCGGGTAGCCGGGGCCTTCGAGCATTTGCATTAGCTCGAACATTCCTTCGAATGCGTGGTGACCGCCGTCAGCATCGTTGATCGTGCCCCGTGTCGCCTGCGGAGTCATGATTTGCCCCGGGCGCACGCCGTTCACTCTAATTTTGTCTGAACCGCCTATGCCAGCCATGTAGCGAGTCATAGCGTCGACACCGGCCTTGGCTGCCCAGTACGAAGATGAGGTCGAGCCAAACTTTTCGTGCATTTTGGGACTTGTGCCTCGAACCGCCGCAACCGACGACATGTTGACCACTGCTCCGCCGCCAGCCTTCACCAAGTGCGGCCAAGCCGCCTGACTGACGTAGAGAGTGCCGTTCAAGTTGGTATTGATGACTCGGGTAAATTCTGAGCTGGATTCGTTCGGGAAATGCTCGCCGGCTCCACCACCAGCGTTGTTGAACAAGATGTCGATTCCGCCGTACGTTTCGGCAGCTTGAGCAATGGCAGCGTTCACCATGTCTTCGTTTCCGACGTCACAGGCGATGAAAGTAGCTTCGCCGCCTTCGGCTCGAATGGCAGTTTCGACCGCTTTGCCTTGATCTTCGCGGCGAGCCATGATGACGACCTTCGCACCTTCTTTGGCGAACAGGTGGGCGGTGCCTTCGCCGATTCCGCTGTTCCCGCCGGTGATTACGGCTACTTTGCCTTCGAGTCGATTGCCCATCGGTGATGTCCCCTAGATATTCAAAATTACATTGCAGCTACGGGCGACATTCTAGGCTGAATCAGGGCAGTGGGTGCGGGAACGGAGTCAAAGAGGCTAGAATCGGGCGGTTTCAATCGAACCTAAGACCAGCCAAAGAGAGTGCCGAATGTCCGTTTATGTAATCGCCGATATCGATATCAAGGACCGAGATGCCTACAGCGAGTACCAGAAGCTAGTAGTGCCAATCGTCGAAAAGTTCGGTGGTCGCTATCTGGTCCGCGGTGGCACGATAATCCCTGGTGAGGGCGACTGGAGTCCTACTCGAATCGTAATGATCGAATTTCCGACCGCCGATGATGCAAAGGCGATGATGACATCGGACGAATACGCTCCTGTTGGGGCGATTCGTTACAAGGCCGCGAATTCACGCTCTTTCATGGTGGAAAGTATCGACGTGAGCAACGATAGCCCTAAAGACGAATAGCATTCACACCGGTTGAGGATCTGTTCCAGCAACCGGCGTGGATCTTGTGCGCCTTTGAAAACTACTCGGATTCGTTTTCGACGCTGTCGTACAGATCCTTGATCTTCTTGTGATCTTCAGATTTGTGCGGTCGAATTGGAGGCAGCTTGCCCTTTCGCATCGCAGCAATTCCGATTGGAGCGAGATCAAGCAATCTAGGGAGATTCGTCCAACCCGCTGAATCGATAGCGAGCCGAGTTTCGTCGAGTCGACCGTTCTTCTTCACAGAGTTGTACATCGATTCGGTGTGTCGATAGCCCGGAGTATTCGTGTTGCCAGCTTGAATCGCAGCTTCGCGCATCTCCATGATGCGGTCCATCGGCGCCACTTCCTTCGGGCAGACCTCTACGCACTTCATACAGCGTGTGCAGTCCCACATCCCACCATCTGCGTCATTCAGCGTTTTCAGGCGCTCGTTGGTCGCTGAATCTCGTGGGTCTTCAGTGAACCGCCACGCTTTGGCGAGTGCTGCCGGACCAGCGAATGTTGAATCGACTTCGAGAACCGTGCAATCGGATACGCAGCAACCACACATGATGCAGTTTTGGGCTGTGAGCAGATTGGTCATCGATTCGTTGCTGGCGATTCGTTCGAACTCGGGTTCGGGGCCAGACGTCTTCAAATACGGATTTACGGACTTGATCTTGTTCCAGAACGGTGCGAAATCGGCTACGAGATCTTTGACCACCGGCAAGTTACCAACAGGCTCGACCGTAATCGTGCCGCCATCTTCGGTAACTTCCACGAGCCGAGTCTTGCAGCCGAGTGCCGCAGAGCCGTTTATCTTTATCGCACACGACCCACAGATGGAAGATCGGCAGGAATAGCGCATTGCCACCGTGCCATCGATCTCCTCGTGAATCTTGATGATCGCATCGAGAACGGTGCTTACTTCGCTAATTTCAATTTCGTATTCCTGATACTTGGCCATAGGCGCATCGGTTTCAGGATCGAACCGTTGGAGATTGATTGTTACTTGCATTAGTACACCCGCTCCACAGGCTCGAATCTCGTTATATCGACCGGACTCGTATCCATTCGTGGTGCGCCCTCGGTTTGATAAGCGAGAGTGTGCTTGAGCCAGTTCTTATCGTCGCGGGCAGTTAAATCGGTGCGATTATGAGCGCCTCGGCTTTCAGTTCGCATTAGCCCACCAGCGACAATCGCCTCGGCACAGTCGACCATGTTTTCGAGTTGAAGAACCGACAGAAGGTCGATGTTGAAAATTCGCCCCTTGTTGTCGGTCGAAACTCCTGGGAGCTTCTTCTTCACTTCAGCAACTTTAGCGGCTGCCGATTCCATGCCAGCCTGATCGCGGAACACCGCCATGTTTTGGTCCATTTCAAGCGCAAGCTCGCGTCGAACTGCAGCTGCCCGTGGACCCTTAGGTCGATCAAGAATTTCTTGAAGTCGTTTGCCTTCAGATTCTTTGACCGATTCATCGCCAACTGATCGTTCAGCTTCTTCACGAATAAATTTCACCGCACCTGCCGCAGCTCTTCGCCCGAATAGAACTGCTTCAAGAAGCGAATTAGCACCGAGTCGGTTTGCACCGTGAATGCTCACGCAAGCTGCTTCCCCTGCGGCAAATAAGCCAGGAATTTCGGTCCTGCCATTAACATCGGCTTTGATACCGCCCATGTTGTAGTGCATACCGGGGCGAATTTTGGCTGGCTGCTCTGCAAGGTCGATGCTCATGAAGTCGGTTGCGACTTCTTGCAGATAACCAAGACGTTCGTTGATGAAATCTCGCCCTAAATGTCTCAGGTCGAGAAGTACACAGCCGTCGACTCCCCTGCCTTCGTTGATCTCGGTCTGCTCCGCTCGTGAAACAACGTCACGAGAAGCAAGCTCCATGTATTCAGGAGCATATTTCTCCATGAATCGATCGCCGTTAGAGTTGAGCAAGTAACCGCCCTCACCACGAGCAGCTTCTGACATCAGCACGCCGTTGGTTGGCAGCGTGGTGGGGTGGTACTGGATCATCTCCATATCCATTAGAGGAGACCCGGCGCGGTAAGCCAAAGCTTGTCCATCACCTGTACAAATAGCGGCCTGAGCAGTTGGCTCGTAGGCACGACCCGCTCCGCCTGAAGCCATGATCACGGCTTTGGCACGAACCGTGTGAAGTTCGCCGGTTTTCATATCCATAGCGACAACGCCACGGCAAACGCCATCTTCCATGATGAGCGAAGTTGCGAACCATTCTTCGTAGGTTTGCGCTTCGTGCTTGATGATTTGTTCGTACATCACGTGCAGAAGGGCTTGCCCCGTGATTGCGCCAACAAAGAACGTTCGGGCGACACGCTGGCCGCCGAATCGACGAACGGCTAACTTGCCCTCTTCGTTTCGACTGAAGATGACGCCCATGTGCTCGAGCTCGAGAATCGCATCCCCAGCTTCACGGCACATCGTTTCTACTGCCGACTGATCGGCGAGATAGTCGCTGCCTTTTACTGTCGCAAGCGCATGGTCTTCCCAGTCGTCACCGCGACTTGCAAGCGCGGCGTTGATGCCACCCTGAGCCGCGTTTGAGTGACTGCGCACCGGGTGAACCTTCGTCATGAATGCGACGTCGAGTCCTTCCTGAATGCCTTCAATCGCTCCACGTAAGCCAGCCAGCCCCGCGCCGATGATCAATAGATCGTGTTCGTACATCTATGAATTGCCCTTGTACCGTTTAAATTCTGGTCAAATGTCGGGTACACGTAGTTACGTGGATACCTGAGAGGGCGTGGAATCATCGATGCCGATAAAGGCGAATGGCGATCCAGCACACTCCCGCATAACTACCGTATAAAGGGAACCAGTGAGTGCGTGTGACACGAGTGTGAGTCGTGAGAAGTGCTGTGTGAGCTACGTGTGAAGAGATAGGCCTGCGAAAGTTGGAATATTGCGTAGGCGAACAGTGTGGCTTGGCTGATTCACGGGTTTGATCTAGAGGGCGGGCTGATCGATTATGCCGGGAATCCAGAATCGAACTGTTGTCCCTGTTCCCACTACGCTTTCCATCTCAACCGCTCCACCATGAAGCTCGACGAGGGTTTTCACAACCGACAACCCGAGGCCCGACCCCTGCTGTATTTGTGTGTCGGGATTTTCTGCTCGGAAGAACGGGATAAATACCCGTTCCAAGTTTCGTTCTTCTACACCGATTCCGTTGTCTTCAACAACTATCTCGATTCGCCCTGAATTTATAGAGCTTGATATGAGAATTTCAGAGTCGTTATTTGAGTATTTAGATGCGTTAGATACCAAGTTGTTCAGTATCTGGTTTATCCGAGATTTATCGGCGTTGATCCATACCGGATCAATGAAATTGCGGATTTTGAGTCTCTGATTTTTTTGAGAGGTAATGCTGTCGCCAACCCCTGAAAACTCCGTGATGATCTTCTGGAAATCGTACGGTTCTTTGTCGAGCGACAGTTGACCCGAATCTGCCCTCGATACGTCTAGAAGATCATCGACCAAACTTGTGAGTACTGTAGTCGAACGCCTAATAGCATCGATGTGAGACATCTGTCGTTCTTCGAGATTGCCAGGACGGTTGTGCGAGAGGATATCTGAGAAGGCTGAAATGGCCGTGAGCGGCGTGCGTAGCTCATGAGACACAGTTGAAAGAAACTGGCTTCGTGCGTCGGCAACGCGTTGCAGTTCGCGATTTTCATCATCGAGTATCGAAGCACGGTGACGCTGCTCAACCAATGTTTGAGATTGCGTGAACAACTTTGCGTTCTGAATAGCAGGCGTGACTTGAAGCGCTACTTGTCGCAGAATTTTGATGTCATAGTCATCGTACTGATTTTCAGTTTTGCTTCGAACAGACAAGAATCCAATTGGTCCAGTGGATTGCACGCCAAACGGTGCTTGTATCCACGAAACTAATCCGAGATCTTTCAGCAGAGATTCAAACACCGATTCCGTACTTGTCGAATCCTTGTTTTCGAAATTATCTCCCGACAAATCCCAATTAACCGTTTTGTCGGAATCAGTGATGTTGTCGCCTGGCATGGCGCCGGGTACCGCGGTGCCAACAAAAAACTCGGTCGTCATTTCTTGAGTTTCTACGTCGAATATGGAAATCGACAATCGATCGAAAGGAACGAGCTCTTTTATTCCATCGGCAACGCGTTGGTAGACGTTTACGAGAGTGAGATCCTCAGACACCGTACGCCCAATTCGAGCTATCGATTCCTGTACTCGCGCTTCTTTTTCAGCGCGTTCGATCAGAATGGATTTTTCAAGGGCGGAAGCGGCCTGAGAAGCTACACGGCGCAGGAAATTCTGATCGCGCTGTAAGAACATGCTTCGTTCCCTGTGATTTAGCGCGATCGCCCCGACGTATCCTGTCGAAGTGATCATCGGGGCTCGAACGCGGGATTCAATACCCAAATCAGCGTGAGTTAGCCGTGACTTGCCTCTGGGTAAATACTCTCCGCCGTCAGACGTTTCGGTAAGTTCGTTCGCCCATGCATCGAACCGCTCCTGAGAATCATGCATGTTCAAAATCGTGCCGATTTCGATTTCCGGCACTTCGAACCCACTTTGATAACTCTGGACTAAGTGGTTCTTAGTTGAATTTACGGTTACCACCGAAATTCGCTCGAACTCGATGAACTTAGCGATAGTGTTCCGGATGCTCTGATACATATGGGAGGCATTTTCGGCCTCTGCAAGTTCAACAGCTAAATTTGCCAGAGCCGATAGTTCACTTTCAGACCGTTGCAAATCTTGGTGTAGTTTCGCCAGGGCGATTGGCCCGGCAATTTGGTTTGAAATGTTCTGCGCTAGTGCTAGATGTTCAGCACTGTAAGCCGATTCTTCAGTCTTTCTGATGTGTAGAACGCCTATTGGCACTCCGTTCAGAATCAGAGGTGCAACAAGCCACGATCGCATAGCTGACAGCGGGTACTCGCCATCACCTGCCCAATTGGATTGCTGGTTTAGGCGCTGGTCAGGAGTTAGGACGATGGGAGCGCCGGCGATTACCGCGGATTCTGCGCCTGTGCCTTTGAGATCACGAGGCATCCCAATGGAACGAGATGATAGTTCAAATCCCCATCTGAACAAAGTGCTGTAGGTGCCGTTTTCGACGTCGACACTCGAGAGCGAGATCGTGTCGGCGGGAATGAGGGTGCTGATACGTTCGGCGGTTGCATCGAAAACTTCACCAAATTCCGGTGAAGAAGTGATCAATCGGCCAATTTCCGCAAGCGCTACTGCTTCGTTACTAACGTTCGTCAACCCTATTCCCCAAACATACCCCTAATACGTTCGGCGAATGGTACGCCACTGTGCTTGAAGGTGGTTATGAAGAGTTATTCCAATTAGGCATTTAAGAGTAATTAAGGGTTATCGAATGTCAATTGATCCATTTGAGGTACGCAGCACCAATTCTGCCGAACCGCTGCCATATTTTCCGACGAGGTGATTTTTCTCAGTGGTAGTAACCAATATTGGCCGTTCGCTATCGATCGTTCCATTGACTGTGCGCGCATCAAGATCAAGATTTGGTTCGGTTGTGAACACGATATCGATGGAACCGTTAGAAGTGGAGAAGTCGTTATCGCTGTTCTCATCGAAACTGCCAGAAAATTCAATTCTGCCGTTGGACGTTTCGATGTGGAACTGCCCAGAGACATCTTCCATATTTACCGATCCATTGCTCGTAGAAGCGACGTATGTTCCGTTTACATTCGTAAGAATAATTCTTCCGTTGCTGGTGTCCAATTCTCCAGTGCCCGTAACACCATTTACGTTGAGCTGGCCGTTGCTAGTGTTTGCTTTCACGTTAGTGTCAGCTGGAACAACAAGGTGAATCTGGGCTTGAGGAGATCGCCCGAACGAAATTCCACTGCCAGTCTTTTTGGCCACGATGGTCACGGTGTCGCCAGATTTGGTTGCGCTGTAGAAAATCCGACTTGGAATTTTGAGAGTAGTGTCGACCTCGATGGCACCGTCCACTCCTGTGATGATCACGATCTCACCATTGAAGCTGGTCACGTCGATGGTCGGATTGCTGCCAACTTCAAAAGAATTTTTCGGGTTCTCTTCAGTCATGCCTGAATCTTCATGATCACCAGCCGTGATGGTTACGCACCCTATCGCCAACAAAGCAGGGAGGAAGAGCATTAGCGCTAGATAGCGAGTTGCTGGCGTGTAGTCAGCGAGTCTTGTTGATTTAGTAGTGCGCATTTTCGTATGCCTTCTGGACTGGTGGTAAGCCCTGTCGTTCCGTTGATTTCTGAGTACTACTTTCCACCCAATTGGCTACCGAATCGTCTCCCCGAGGGGGTATTTCTGATCGAACGCCCAGTATGAATCGCTATATAGATGCTTATGATGCTCAATTTTTAGGGATCGGCGTAACATTCGCCGGAGCCGATGTGCGCCCAGAAATATTAGGAAAGAAATCCATTGAAAATCACAGCGATAAAACCGTACCCCGCATGGTCTGTATGGCGAAACGTTTTCTTAGTGAAAATCGAAACCGACGAAGGGATCTACGGCTGGGGCGAGGGTGGTACATCGTGGCGAGAACTGGGCGTGAAGGGCGTGACCGAACACCTGAGCCAGTGGTTGATTGGTAAAGACCCAATGGAGGTAGGTCGTCTCTGGCAAGAGATGTACCGCAGCGCCTACTTCGAAGGTGGTCGGGTCGTAACGGCTGCAATTTCAGCTATCGATATTGCTCTTCACGACATCATCGGTAAGAAGCTAGGCGTTCCTGTCTATCAGCTTCTAGGCGGCAAGCAGCGAGACTACGTTCAGTGCTTCGCAACTACCGGCGGAACTACGGGCGAAGAGATGCTGGAGAACGCCCAGGGTTTGGTCGATGACGGTTGGGAGTGCATGCGACTTTCTGTGCAGGCGGGTGTCGAAGGGCACGATGCTGCCACTTTTGAACCGAGAATGAATATTGCCGATAACGCCAAGTGGCTTGTGAAGGCGCGTGAGCAACTCGGTGAGGAGGTGGTAATTGGTATCGACTATCACCATCGCTTGAGCGTTGCGGAAACAGCTTCCTTCTGCCAAAAAATGCCCGATGGAACGTTAGATTTTCTTGAGGAGCCAATTCGAGACGAAAGTCCTGAGGCGTACGAAGCCCTTAGGCAGATGACGCCAATGCCGTTTGCTCTCGGCGAAGAATTCTCTTCAAAGTGGCAGTTCGCACCGTATATAGAGCGCGGACTCACAAACTACGCACGTGTGGATTTGGGGATTGTCGGTGGATTCACCGAGGCTCAAAAAGTAGCTGGTTGGGCGGAAACTCACTACATCGATCTGATGCCGCATAACCCGCTTGGACCAGTGAACACAGCCGCTACGGCGCATTTGGCTATGGCTACACCGAATTTTGCATGGCTCGAGATGTTCCAGCGTCCCGAAGAAATCGAACAACAGCACGACGAGTTGTATCCGGGACAGTTCAGGGCCGTTGGTGGGAACATGCAGGTTCCTGACAAGCCGGGACTCGGGATCGATGTTGACGAAGACGCCATCGCAAATAGCCCGTTACATCCGGATGATTTCCTAACTACTAGACTTCACCGTCGAGACGGATCAGTTACGAACTGGTAGTTATTTCTTGAAAACGAGAAGGTTCTTGCAGAGGAATTGCTCTCTGCAAGGGCTTTGTCTGTCGAGCCATATCGTAGAGACCGAAGACTAACTAACTTCGATGTTCGTTATGTGGGGCGCGTGGATTCCTAGCGATGCTGTTAGGAATTGGATGACCATTTCGAGAGATGGCACACATTCGGGGCATTCTTCGTTGACGCCGGGCGTGTACTCGATCTTGAGGCTATCGCCTTCCAATGAAGGAACTCCGAGCGTTCCGCCTTCAGACGCAACCATTGTTTGAATCTGTTCGAGGACGAAATCTACGCTTGTGTCGGAAGTGCTCTGAACCATTCGTTTGGGATCTTTCTGTTCTGGCTGTTCGGGAACTCAGATAGTTCTATCGGGTCGAAGTTATCTCGCAATTCTATACTCGCCCTAGCATCGGTAGATTTTAGTCGAGTGAAGCAAGTGCGTGATCGATCGCTTCCACATCGAATCCTGGCAGTCGGTGTTCTCCAATTACGGCAACCGGAGTTGAATCGAATCCCATCGCCAGCAATTCGGCACGACCTTCTGGGTCGGTCGAAACGTTTTTCACGATGAAGTCGACGTTGCGGAGTGAAAGGAACCCTTTCACCATTTCACACGATCCTCAGAAATTTGATGAGTAAACGATTACTTGTGACATTCGGTAGCGTCGAGCATCCTGACTGGATCTATTGGTGGAGTGTTGTTCGCTTGGTTGAATTGAGAACGACTATTTAACGCCGTCTTGAGGAGCATAGCCAAGTACATCTTTGGCGTGGGCATTGTCACGGAACAACTTTCGATTATCCGAAGTCGCCCAGAAAATATCGAACTTGAGATCGGCAGGAGCTTCGATGCACTTGATGGTTAGCTGCTGTAAATCACGGTAACTCGACCAGCTAGCTTGAGCACGACCCGGCCCCGCTTCGTCGACGGGACCACAGCTACTGATTCGCAGATTGATTACAGATAGATCTGAGGTCAGCGCGTAATACCTGCCGATATCCTCGCCAAACAGCTTTGTAACTCCGTAGAGACTCACCGGCTTAGGCTCGGAGAACTCACCCACCATATCCCAAGAAGATGGCAGTGGCACATCCTCAGTTGAAACTAGCGACTTGTACGGCTCTTCGAGTTCATAACCGTTCGATGTTGCACCTGAACTGGCGAGAATTACACGAGATACGCCTGCCTGCTTTGCGACTTCGAGGACGTTGTATGCGCCGATGATGTTGTTCTGTAACATCGAATCCCAGCCTGCGTTCATGCCTGCTTCGCTGCTTAGTCCGCCGTCGGCTGCGAGATTGAGTACAACGTCGACGCCTTCAAAAGCAGGTCGCAGTGAGTCGATATCGGCGATGTTTGCCTTGAAAACACGATCGTCGGGTAGTCCATCGACTCCACTTCTTGAGAGCGCACTGATGTCGTATCGTTCTTCGAGTGCAGGGCGTAGAGCGTTCCCCACAACTCCGTTTAGGCCAGTAACAAGAACTTTAAGTTTTTCCGACAATTCGCGATCTCCGATGTTTAGGATGATTCCACTCGAGGTTATCTGTAATTAGATGAGGATTATGAGCCACAGTGCGGCTGCAGTCACCAGTGATAGTAGAACGGCAGCAGAGCCGAGATCTTTTGCCTGTTTCGATAGTGGGTGCTGTTCAGGACCTATTCGATCGATTGTTGCTTCAATTGCAGAATTCACTATTTCTACGATCAGAACCAACCCGAGCACTCCGACCAGTATCGCTCGTTCCGTTGCGGTATCGGTCAACAGAAATGCAGCGACTGCCCCGATGATTAGCAGCACTATTTCTTGCTGAACGGCTCGTTCGGATTTGATCGCACTACCCAAACCGCTGAGCGAATTCGAAAATGCACCGATCAGCAGCACGGGGTTGATGATATTTAGTATTCGCTTCATCTATGTGTCCAAAGGCCCAATCCAGCCGGTCACTCCGCCATCAGCAAGCAGTTCGCTGCCTGTCACGTACTTTGCTTCGTCGGACGCTAAAAACAATATCGGTCCTGCAATATCCGAAGCATCTGCAACACGCCCGAGTGGAACTCGCTTGCCCAATCGATCTGCCCATTCATCATCGAATGCGCCCGCTGTAAACGGGGTGAGTGTCCAACCCGGTAAAACAGTATTGACCCTGATGTTGTCGGCTCCGTATTGAACAGCTGCTGAACGAGCAAAGTGGGTCATACCAGCGCGGGAAGTTGCGTACGCATTTGCTTGATCTCGTACCACTTTAGCCATCATCGACGATATTAGAACTATCGATCCGCCACCGCTTTTTCGCATTGGTTCGACGACAGCGCGAGTACCTAAGAACATCCCCATATTGGTAACGTCCATCACTCGGCGCCAGGCGTCTACATCAGTGGTGTCGATAGTCACGCCGCGGTCAGGGATTCCAGCCGCCATGATCAAAATATCTAGTCGGCCATGCAGTTTGAGGGTAAGTTCAACCGCAGCAGTCCATTCAGACTCCGACGTCACATCCATGTGAATATATTCGGCGTCTAGGCCCTCACTTTTCATTTTGGCGACAGAGCGATTGCTGGCTTCATCGTCGATATCTCCGATGACGACTTTTCCGCCATTTCGAGCGATCTCTAGAGCCGATAATCCGGCGAATCCGAGTAGTTGGCTTTCGTCGGCGTTGGCACCTCCGACTACTAACGCAACTTTTCCTTCAAATCGATTGCTGTTCATAGATTCTTGGCTGCCTAAACTGGTGGGTGAAGATTGTGATGATCAGTAGCCCGTTCGAAAGCATCACCTGCACCCACCAACATTGGTTCTGAGAGGTGATGACCCGAAAACTGGAGCGACACTGGCATGCCGTCATCGTTTAACCCGCAGGGCAGGGCGATAGTAGGCAAGCCTGAAAAGTCGAACGGAACAGTGAATCTGCTGTCCCATGGAACACGGTCAGTTGGGATTGGGCCGTAGAGGCCCTCTGGAGTAACCGGATACGCTGCTTTTGCCGAAGACGGCCCAGATAGAACATCAATGTTTCGCATCGTCTTGCGAAGTCCGCCGTTCATCGCCAGCCGCAGGCTGTTCGCATTGGCATATTCGGTTGCGGAATGGGCATTGCCGTTCTCAAGCCACTGTCGGAAAAAAGGACCGTACTCATCGGCTCGAGATGGATAAGTTTCAGCATGTGCCGCAGCTGCCTCAGTTGAGCAAATTATTGGCCAGGCAGCCATCGCCTCGCGCATTATTTCGGGCATTTTTACTTCCACGATTTCTGCGCCCAATGACTCCATAACTTTTACGCCAGCTTCAACCGCTTTGGCGAAAGATGGCTCCATTCCTGATGTCGCGTAATCTTCGTCCCAACCGATCTTGAGTCCTTTGACGCCTTTACCGATCTCAGAAAGCATGTCTGGAACATCGTGAGGAAGGGTAGTTGGGTCGCTAGGGTCGGAACCCGATATCGCCTGGAGCATGATTCCTGCATCGGCAGCCGAGCGGGTGAGTGGGCCAACGTGATCGAGCGATTCTGCAAGATCCATGACCCCGTAGCGAGATACTCGACCCCAAGTCGGCTTTAGACCAACGGTTCCACACACCGCAGCTGGAAATCTAATAGATCCACCCGTATCGCTTCCGAGAGTTCCAAAAGCTAGCCCGGCCGCAGTTGCCGAACCTGATCCGCTAGAAGATGCACCTGCCCAGTACGATTCTCTCCATGGGTTTTCCGGCACTTTAAGCGCGGGGTTGTAGCCGCCCATCGCACCTTCAGTCATATTCAGCTTGCCGAGAGAAACTGCACCAGCCTC
Organism: Chloroflexota bacterium; assembly: GCA_018650845.1. Lineage (GTDB taxonomy): Bacteria > Chloroflexota > Dehalococcoidia > Lucifugimonadales > Lucifugimonadaceae > Lucifugimonas. The sequence continues at coordinate 158,147 of JABIFF010000002.1, forward strand.
GTTGAGCTTTGTAACGACGGTCGCATCGTGATCGGGAATATTGTCGGCAAACACGGCAGAACCACCCATGGTTCTGATACCAATCGTGTTGCACAAATCCTTCACTGCGATGGGTATCCCATGAAGCTTTCCGCGGTATTTCCCTTTAGATATTTCGCTTTCAGCGTTCTTCGCTTGCGCCAAAGCATGGTCAGCGGTGACGGTTGCAAAAGATCTAAGGCTGCCGTCTAGCTTTTCGATTCGATCGAGAATTGACTGGGTTAGATCGACTGGAGACAACTCGCCAGATTCAATTAATGGTGCTAGTTCTGAAATTGTTTTGTAGTGCATATTTTGGAAGATTACTGGTTCGGGAATTTCATATTGTGACGAGATGCGGCGAGTGTACAACGAGCCAGCCTCGTGACGTGGGGTGGGGTCGAGCTTCCAGCACACGTTCTATTGTCATTCGACCCGAAAATTCATAATCGATGAGGTGGTTGAAACAGTTGTCTAACAGCGCATATGCGATACATGTAATTGCCTACCGGATGGTATGACATCACTCAGTTGAGTGTGTAGTTATTCTGCTTAAACACGCAATAAAGCTGTCGTTATAGTTGTTGCTCTCGCGCGTGATCACGCGCTCTTAAAATGCTAGACGCTCAGTTGTCCAATAATATGGCGGATCACTAATTGGTTCGGTCAGAACACCCCAAGAACTCAACTCCCACCGGCGACGGTGAGATTGCCAAAAAAGAACTTTCTGCATCGGATCTACGAGCGCTCGCCGAGCTTGGCGGAGTGTTCGCCTCGGATCGTAACCTAAACGATTCGTTGAGTTGGCTCGACTCTCACGTGAAGCCACTAATTTCTCACGATCGATTCGTAGTCGACATTTTGAGTGGCGACAGATCACGAATTACATCAATCTACGTATCGGGCACCGGCAGGTCACGCTTGCTGCAGGGCGAATCTGATTCTGTTGAAGGCAGCTTGGCCGCTAACACAGCGTTGACCGGTGAAGTGTTCATCGCCACTTCAGTAGATGCGTCGGTAGTTGAGCGATTCCCAGCTACCTCATACACGGTTGATAACGGCATCAAATCATGGATGTCGATCCCGTTGATTTCAGATGGCTACTCGTTTGGCAGCGCGTCGTTCCTGTCACACACAGATGGAGCTTTCTCTGACAGGCATCTTCAGCTTGCCGAAATTGTTTCAACACATGTGGCGAGTGCTGTAAATACAACTCGATTGGTTGAGCAGCTTAAAGACGAATCAACATCGCTTCAGCGAGATCAGGTGCGTGATTCGGCGATACGAGAAATCGGCCTGACCATCGCTTCGACACTGAACATCGAAGATGCATTTGAGGATTTCAGTGATCTCGTTCGAATGCTTATTCCTGCCGAGTACATCAGTGTTATCCGAATTCGAGAAAATGACACTACCATTCGAGATCCGTTTATTGCTGGCGACATCGTCCGCCGTGATCCTGTAGATCTCGACTCGTCAATTGCTGGCTTGTTAGCAAGAGAAATGACGAGCTTTCTCGCTAATTTGGAGACGGCGAAGCAGCAGGAGGAAATGATCGCTGCGATGCCAGCGACGGAGTTTGACGTAAATCACGGATTTAGGTCGATTCTGAGCGTTCCACTTTTGGCAGGCGATACCTGTGTTGGAGCGATTCACTTACGCGACAGCTCAGTTGGAAAATTCACCAGAGAGCATGTCGAAATCGCCGAACAAATTGCGACCTATGTCGCACCAGCAGTGGTGAATGCGGATCTTCACTTCGAGATTCAACGCGAATCGGAAATTCAAGAAGTGCTTGTCAAAACGTCGAGGTTGATGAGCTCGACAGTCTCGATAGGCGAAATTATGCCTGGCTTGCGTGAGCTAGTGAATTCGATTCTGCCTGCTGATCGACTTGTTGTATCGCTAATAGACGAATCTACAAATACGATTCTTGATAGCTACATGGATGGCGTACCAATGCCTGACCAGGCATTGATAACTGGATTTAAATCACGATCAGCAGGAAGCATTCGGACGGCTGTCGAACGAACCGTTTCGGTGATGCCCACTGAGGAAATAGATTCTGCAACTGAGGAATCAGACCGGGGAGCCTTCTTAACAAGGCAGGCTGGTTTACGGTCAGCTATGTATGCGCCTCTGGTTTCCGATGGCCAACTGATTGGCACGATAAACGTGAAGAGCTCGTGGCCGCATGCGTATGGCGAGTCTGAACAAGCTACGTTCGGCCAAATAGCGCAGCAGATAGTTGGATCGATTGCGGCTGCCGAATATGCCCTAGCCCTTCAATCTGAATTCGAGGTTCAAGAGGTACTCGCTGAACTGTCTCGAACAATCGCATCGGCTTCCTCACTAGATGAGGTGTTTGACGATATTTGTAAATTGCTTGGAACTATCGTTCCGATTGATCGGCTTGTGATCGCGCTGGAACAAGAAGACACCGGCCAAGTTCGTGATTCTCACGTGTTCGGAGTCCCTGTACCAGGTTGGGACGATTCCAGTGATGAACGCCCTCGAGGAACAGCGCCTGCAGCAGCTGCGAAAAATCTCGAGTTAGTGATTACGCCCACAAAGGTACTCGACGAGGTTTCGCTTGAAAAAGATGGTGGGATTTACTATTCAAAAGCAGCCGGACTTCGATCAGCTATCTACGCACCACTGATCGCCGAAGGCAGGCTGATTGGCACTCTCAATGCAAAGAGCAAATCTCCTGACGCCTATGGGATCAGAGAACAGAGCGTGTTTGAACTTATCGCTCAGCAACTTGCAAGCAGTTTAGGCACTTCGATTTATAGTCAGGCCCTCCAAACTGAGGTGCAACGACAGGAATCTTTGGCTGATCTCGGAAGAGTCATCACCGCAAGTAAAGATTTAAGCTCTGCTTTCGATGAAATCAGCACGGTGATATCCCGAATTGTTCCGATCGATACTCTTTTTATCTCGACACTCGTACCGGAAACCGATCTGGCCAGAATACGTTTGATCTGGGGCGATGCGTCGCCTCAAGTGAGGATCGGTACAGACTACCCGGTAGAGCACTCACAAGTTGAACTAGTGCTGAAATCTGGAGAGCCGCTCCATATTGGTGAACGCAATATCGATGAATTGGCTAGGACCATTCCTAGACTCGTTATCGACATTGATCACGGATTAAGATCGCAAATCACAGTGCCGCTGGTTTCAAACGGTAAAACCATCGGAATTCTCGGCGTTCGGAGCCTCACGACCAACGCATATACCTCGCAACATGTTGCTCTAACCAGCTTAATTGCAGGGCACATTGCAGGTGCTGTGGAAAAGGACGAACTCACTTTTCAATCACTGCAGGTATCTAAGGAAAACGAAGTCCTCGCTGAAATCGGTCGACTGATGAGCTCTAGTGTCGATCTCGGAGAGGTAATCGAAGAGTTCGATTCGCTGTTGAAGAGCGTCATCCCGCACGATCGGATGGTGATTGCACTACTGGAAGATGATGACAGGTATTTGGTAGATCATTATCTCGTCGGTCAAGCGCTGCCGGCTTGGGACGCACGGCCTCGCCGGCGGTTCGATGAATTCAAGCCCTGGTCCGAAAAGGATAATTGGTTCACGTTCAGCGCGAGTATGACCGATGAATCATCGCCGAATTGGAGGCCTGGATTCCGGCATGCGACGCAAGTAGGGCTGGTGCGTGGCGTTACAAGTTCGATAATCGCCGACAACCACTTGATCGGAACTATTTCCATTAAAAGTGCGGATCCGAACGCATTCACAGATCGTGAAATAAGGCTGTACGAACGAATCACGAGGCAGATTTCTGGGTCTGTAGCAGCTTCAGAACTTAGCCGTGCACTGCGAACTGAGGCGGCCGAGCAGGAGAATTTGGCGGAACTGGGTCGAGTGATGGATGCTTCAAACGATCTCGATGAAGTTTGGCCTGATGCATCTGCGATCCTTGGACGTATGATCAAATCTGATCGAATTTCTCTCGCTTACAAAAACGAATTCGACAAAGATCGTATTCAAATTCGAACACATGGGACTGAATTGCCCATGTCACTGTTCGATTTTTCGTTGCCGATTTATGGTGAACTTTGGGACAGTCCACGTTTGCCGTTCATCCTCGAGAACTCAGATTATCAACAATCAAAAACTGCACGTGAAGTTGAAGAGGTTACTCACGCTGCTGGATTGGTCTCAACCCTGTTCGCACCCGTCGTGCGTCGTGAGAAAGTTGTCGCACTGCTGACTTTTCGATCCAAGACAGAAGAGGCATTTTCTCGTTCGGATGTCCGATTGGCCGGAATGCTCGCAAATCAAATATCTGGCGCGGTGGTGAACTCTCAATCGTTCAGGGCGATCGAGCAGGCTGCTGAAAATCGCGATGCACTTTCTGAGCTGGGCAGAATACTTTCTCAGTCTCTGGATCTGGAGGAACAATTTGAACAACTTGGAACCCAGATTCAAAAACTCATTCAAGTGGATCGGTTAACTCTCGCCTATCTCACCGATGACGATCAGTACCTCGATCTTCGATACATTTTTGGTGTACAGCTTGCTGACTTACCAGCCGGCGGGAAATTGAGTCTGCCGCCCGGCGCAGCTGAAGTGCTCCTTGGGTTACGAGATCATTTGCTGGTTGATGAAGAAAATTGCAAACAATATCCGTGGCTAGAGCCGGTAAGACTCGGCACGATCGAACGTGGATTCCCAACCTTGCTGTTCTGCCCGGTGGTGTGGCAGGACGAGGTAATCGCACTTCTGACGTTCCGTTCGTCGAAAGAGAATGCATACGACGATGCTGGGCTTCAAATAGCAACATTGATAGCGAATAGGATCGCAGGATCAGTGGCTAGCTTGGATGCATATCAGGCTACAAAACGTGAAAGTGAAGTCAGGCAAGCTCTCGCTGACATCAGTGTGATGGCATCGCAAGACCTAAATTTGGAAAGTGCCGGTAGACGAATTGCGGAAGGAATCCGGTCGTTGTTGTCATTTGATCGATTCTCGATCGCAACGTTCGTTCCCGAATCTCAGCACCGAATATTGGAATACTTCGAAGGAGTTTCTCTGGGCGATGACTACTTCGGCAAAGATTTAGGCAAACTCGAAATCGCCTCGGACTGGAGTTGGGACGATTTTCTTGCGGTGGATCCTCGTTGGAGCGAGAGGGATGACCTTCTCCGGGCATTTGGCCTCAATTCCATAATTGCGATGCCGATCGGCGTAGAACAATCGATGCCATCCGGGTTCATCACGATATGGAGTGAACAATCTGATGCTTATGGGCCTGATGAACGCGAATTATTTCGACAGATAGCCATACACATCACCCCGGCCGTTCAGAACGCTAAGTTCTACGAGCAATCGACCCAACTCACTAAACAACGTGAGCAAAGTATGGAGCTTGATCAGGAAAACAAAGAACTTCAGCGAATTGCCGACGCTCGAAGCGAGTTCTTGTCGACTGTTTCGCACGAATTGCGAACGCCGCTTACAGCCATTTCTGCTTTTGCCGATATTCTGCATCGGAACGGCTCTGGAAACCTATCAACAAGACAAATAGATCAGCTAGAAGTCGTGCGAAGGTCGTCGAGCAATCTGGCCGAGCTTATTGACGATCTGTTGGATGTATCACGTGCCGATGGCGGAAATCTCCAAGTCGAATTCCTACCGTTCAACTTCTCAGAAATGTTGGATGAATTCGTTGTCGGTGCTCGGAGTATGACCGACGAGAAAAGGCAATCGTTCGTCATCAACACGCCTGAGAATCCGATTTGGTTAGACGCCGATAGATCGAGATTGCTTCAAATATTGAACAATCTCGTGTCTAACGCTTCGAAATATTCACCTGAGCAGACCACCGTCACGATAAACGTCTCCACGAATCGGGATGAATTGGCGGTCGAAGTGCAGGACAGTGGCATCGGAATTTCCAACGATGATTTGAAACATGTATTCGAACCGTTTTTCCGATCCAAAAGCGTCGCCACTCGTCAGGAACTTGGAACAGGACTCGGCCTTTCGGTCGTGAAGTCGCTAGTCGAACTCCATTCGGGATCGATCGATGTTTCGAGTGAACTCGATGGCTTCACAACAGTTGTTATGAAAATACCGAGAATCATCCAACCCGGTTAACCGGCTATTCCGGAGTCGGAAGTTCTCTACGTGGTCCAAGTCGAGCTGCAATTACCGGCCCGCCGCCATGATTGTGCCGCGTGATCGTTCCCAACTTTGGCCTGAGCGAGAATCCCGGATTCTCCCAATCTTCCACTTCACACCGTTCTGCCCACTCGTTGTAGTACTTGATCATTGAAGTCGCTCGTTCGCGCTCTCCATTGATCAAATCGTTCAACTCAGTTCGATCGTCTCGAATGTTGTACAGCTCCCAGACTGCTTTGGATTCAGGATCGGCTGGATCACCGATTTCGCTGACAAGCTTCCAGTCGCCCATTCGAACGGCGCGGTTCCCTTCGTGCTCCCATGCAATTGGCGTGTCACGCTCCCAATCGTTGCCACTCAAAACTTGGGCAAACGATTCACCCTCAGCTGGCTTTATATCTTTGCCCTTGAACGTGGTCGGGTAGTTCGCGCCTGCTATATCGAGCAACGTAGCGTTGATATCGATGATGTGAGCCGGATTATTAAATATCGAACCCTTTTCAGCGACGCCGTCTGGCCAACTTATGATGAACGGCGTCGAAATGCCGCCTTCGTGTGTGTAGTGCTTGAATAGCCTGAATGGCGTGTTGTTGACGTTCGCCCACGCGATGTCGAGGCTGGCAAAAGTATCGGCTGGTCCCGGGTCAATCGAAGGCGAATTCCCGGTGCGTACAACTCGACCATCGACAGTTGGATAGTTGTAGCGGGAAGGGTCGGGTGCTGGCGAATCTTCCGCAAGGAATTCAGCACAGCCACCGTTGTCGGCCAGGAACACGACAACCGTGTTGTCAGCTTCGCCCGTTTCTTCAAGCTTCGCCATCAGCTGACCGATGCCACGGTCGACTTGTTCAACCTGTGCTGAATACACAGCCATCTGAAGATCTCGCCACTCTTTATCGGGTGCTTCATCCCACGGCAGTACGCCTGAATCACGAGGGGACAGTTTCCAGCTTGGATCTACCACGCCGAGTCCACGTTGAGTCTCGTGGCGGTTCATGCGCGTCTCGTCCCAGCCCTGCGAATGCTTTCCTCGATACTGCTCAATATCATCGGGCCAAGCATGAAGCGGCCAGTGTGGGGCGGTGAACGCCATGTAGAGGAAGAATGGATCGTCACGGTGCACTGCGTCGTCGACAAACTGGGTTGCCTTGTCGGCGATAGCATCGGTGAAGTGATAATCGGTCGTGTCGATGCTTATTCGAGTCGTGTCGTCCATAAGCATGTTCGGGTTGTAGTAGCTTCCACCTCCGGAAAGGATGCCGTAGAAACGATCGAACCCTCGACCCTTAGGCGATGGGTAGCCGAGCATGTCGGGGTGCCAGCCCTCGGGCAGATTTCCTTGTTCGCCGCCCACGTGCCATTTGCCAGCCATCAGCGTTCGGTATCCGGCGGTTTTCAGAACTTCGGCGATAGTCACGCAGTTGTCGTTCAAATAGCCCTGATATGCCGGGACGCCAAGATCGTTGATCATGTGACCAATGCCAGCTTGTTGCGGATTTAGTCCTGTAAGCAAGGCAGCGCGTGAAGGACAGCATCGAGCCGAGTTGTACATCTGTGTGAATCGAACGCCCTTACCAGCTAGCTTGTCGAGGTTGGGCGTGCGAATCTCCGATCCGTAGCACCCCAAATCCGACCATCCAAGATCATCGGCCATGATCAGCACGATATTCGGCTTGGTGCTGGCTGAAGTTTTGTCATCTACTGAACGTTGAGTCATTTGATGAATGTCCTCGAATCCGATTAATTTTGCGTTTGGCGGTTTAGGCAATGACCGAAACTCTACTCTTGCCCGGAGTGGTTGAGTGACTGCCAAATGCGCCGACTGTGCTAAGTTCGCTCACGAGGTATTCGTATCTGTTCCTCAAAGCATTTGTACGGGAGAATTTTAGTTGGCTGATCGCTTCGATTGCATTGTTATTGGTGTCGGCGGAATGGGAAGTTCAGCCGTGCACAATCTCGCAAGCAGAGGACAAAAAGTTCTCGGCCTAGAGAAGTTCGATATACCGCACACTGAAGGCTCGTCACACGGTGTGAATCGAATCATTCGCCTCGCCTACTACGAAGACCCCTCCTACGTTCCGTTGTTGCGGCGTGCCTACGAAATGTGGAACGACATTGAATCGGAGGCTGGTGAGCAACTTCTGTACAAAGTTGGGTCAATCGACACTGCACCTTCCGGGCACGAGGTATTTGAAGGGTCTCTGAAATCGTGTTTAGAGCACGATATTCCTCACGAAGTGCTGGACCATCAGCAGATAAACAATCGGTTCCCCGGCTACCAGATGCCGCCCGGTCAGATGGGGCTCTACCAAAAAGACGGCGGATTCGTGCTCTCGGAACGGGCAATCATCGCTTACGTGAACGCTGCTGTGGCTGCCGGTGCTGAAATCCACGCACGGGAATCTGTAGTGAAGTGGGAGACTGAGGGCGATGGTGTACGTGTGTTCACTGATCGAGCGGAGTACACAGCTGATCGACTTGTGATTACTGCGGGAGCTTGGGCTGCGGGGATGGTGCCTTCTCTTGAAGAGTTGGCCGTTCCTGAACGACAGGTTTTGGCTTGGCTTCAGCCAGAAGAACCTGCGCTGTTCGCTCCCGAAAATTTTCCGGTTTTCAACGCATTCTTCGAAGAGGGACGCTACTACGGTTTCCCTGTGTTCGGAATTCCCGGATTCAAAATTGGCCGGTATCACCATCTGGAAGAAGTGATTGACCCTGATCACGTCGAACGAGAAGTAACTCAGGAAGATGAAGATATTTTAAGGGCTGCTGCAGCTCGCTACTTCCCGAAGTCGAATGGGACTTTGATGACGCTGAAAACGTGCATGTTCACGAATACACCGGACGAACACTTCATCATCGACGTGGTACCCGGTACGCCACAGGTTTCTGTGGCGGCAGGCTTTTCAGGTCATGGTTTCAAATTCGCAAGCGTTGTCGGTGAAATCCTTGGTGATTTGGCGATAGACGGCGAAACAATCCACAATATCGACCTGCTGAATATCAACAGGTTTTAGATATCAATACTTGTGGGTAGGACTGCTGAAAGTGCTATTCCCAGGGAACCTCAAGAAGTTCTTCGCCCCAAATTACCGGGCCGTCAAAGACGCTCTTCACTTCAAACAGTGCTTGTGACTTACGGACAGGTTCTTCCATCTTTCCTTGCTGGTGAACCAACGCCAATCGCTTCACACCGGCGTCGACAGCGGTTTGCGCCGCGCCAAACGTGCCAGTTTCAGTATCGTAGCTAGGCGATCCCGGGATCATATCTTCGTCGATCTTGATGCACTCCATGACCAGTAGATCTGCGCCAGTAGCGAGATCCGTCAGCGATTTGCAGGGGCTAGTGTCACCCGAGAAAACAATCGAACCTTCATCGGAATCAATGCGATATGCGAGTGAATCAAGATAAGGCTGGACGTGGTCGACGGGAGCCGCTGTGATCTCCCAATTCTTGCCAGTGGCAACGGTGCCAGGTCCGATATCCCGGGCATGAATCTTCGGTGGCTTACGAGGTGGAATCCCACCGCGTTCTACGTATGCAGCGACGCTAAGTGGGTGCTTGGTTCGAGCCACGATATCGTGCCAGTAGGCGCCGTTTGGCTCCCCGAGTAATCGGTCAGTGAGCTGCTCGGTCAGCTTTGGGCCATAAACCTGCAGTTCGCTCTCCTTGCCGATCGACATATCGAATCGGGTGAGAAGGAACGATGGATAGTCAGCGTCGTGATCTGAGTGATGGTGGGTGAAGAACATCCTATCGACCTGCGTCGATTGGAAGCCTGCTTTGTGGAGCTTGTAGTTCGCACCATGCCCGCAATCGAACATCAGCCATTCGTCGCCAATACCTACGAGAAACGATGAGCCCCAGTGCGCCATATCGGGAGCTGGCGTGCCTGTACACAGCATTATTACTCGGGGTGCCATTCGATCCTCCTGCGATCTTGGTAGTCGATCTAATACAAGAGGAAATTTAGCTGATTCCCAACGGGTGAGACAGCGACACTGTCAGAATAAAAATTAGTACTGCAGTTGCTTATCAACGACGTTGATGAGTGGCTGCCCCGAAACGTAACGTCGCAAGTTTTCCGCAAAAACGTCGACTGTTCGTTCGTCGAGATGTGCTTTCTCTGAGTTACCAGCGATGTGCGGAGTGATGATGACGTTTGGCAGATCCCAAAGTTCGTTATCGGCCGGAAGTGGTTCAACGACAGTGGTGTCGAGTCCTGCACCGGCGATACCACCCGATTTCAAAGCAGATACCAGGGCATTGTGATCGACCAAACGACCCCGAGAAGTAACAACCAATCGAGCTGACGATTTCATCCGAGCCAGCTCAGCCTCGCCGATCATGCCAGCGTTCTTCGCTGTGTAGGGGGCAGTTACGACGACGTAATCTGATTGATCAAGGAGATCGTTGAGTCTTGAAAGCCCCCACACGTCCTCGACGATTGGGTCGCCATCAACAGGCTGCTCATCAACTGCGATTACAGTCATTCCCAGCGCCTTTGCTCTCCAGCCGATCTCTTTTCCAGATTTGCCAAGCCCGACAATGCCGCAGGTCTTATTGCCAAGATATTCGACAACACCTAATGCGCCGTCCTGATCCCATTTGTGATCAGACTTGTCGGCCCAGAATTTTGGGAGCTGACGAGCAAGCGCGAGCATCAGCGTCACGCCGTGTTCACCGATCATCGGTGCGCCTGCGCCTCGTGCATTCGTAACTTGTACGTCGGTGTCGGCGATTCCGGGAACAGCGTTGAACAACCCTTCCATGCCAGCGTCGAGAGTCTGAATCCACTTCAGTTTTTTAGCGGCAGCGAACTGTTCGTCGGTTAGGTAACCAAACACAGCCTCGGCATCGCCAATTTTGCTGAGAATATCTTCGTTCGAGTACGCCTCGACCAAATCTAGATCAGGATGCTCTTCTCGAAGGGCAGGGTAGTAAGGAGCGCCGAAGTCGGCAAGTAGAAGTGCTTTCATTTGGTTAGTAGGCTCGGTCTAAAGGTTTTTGAGAACGTTAATTGCTGTTTCGATTAGTGCTTCACCAGCCTCGGGTGCGTAAGGGCTGGTCGTAGTTCCGTAGTAGCGACGGTACTTCTTCATATCGACGATTTCAGTTACCGGAATATCTTTGATTTCTTCGTGCGGCTGCCTTGAAGAGATATATCCGATGTAGTCATCGCAGTAACTGGCTACCCAGGGACGGTCATTCGGGAATGCATCTTTGATGACTGTGCCAATTTCATTGAACAGTTCGCCGGCGTGGGCTGAAATTAGAGTGCTGCCGATACGGAATCCACGCACGACAAGCACTGCCTCGGGAAGCGACTGTTTAGTGGCGAGACCGACCTCGTTGTTGCCCCAGCCGTAAAGCTCGGGGTGTCGTTCTGCCGTATTGGCAGTAGTCGTACCGGGTAGCCAAGTTTCGCCTGAGTATGATCCGAGATTTGCACGAAGCTTCTCACGGTTTTCCAATGCAGATTCGAGCGACCAATTTACTTGGTGTCTTGGCAGCGATAGCGGTGCCGATTCGACACCCAGAGAAATATCTCTGCTGCCGTTTCCGATACCACCGGATACTTCTAATGCAGCCTCTGCCAGCGATTTGCCAAGCAATCTAGTGTCTTCATGGGAATGAAGATGCTCTGAGGCTGTGTTGCCGAACCACCAGTCAAACGGGTGAATATCGCCGGCGGCACCTTGTATGTACAAAGCGACTGTGCCGGTAGATTGTTCCTCAATCTCAGCTGACATTTCTCCAGCGAAATCTCCCGACCATTCGAGATATTGACCGCCATCGGCAACTCCGTGACAGGCGAAGTTCACAAGATGAGCAATCGTATTGCCTTGATCGTCATCGATCTTCATCACACCTAGCTCGGTATCGACGGGCTTTTCCGGGTACTGCCGATTCACCGTCCAGTTATCGAACGAGCCTAGGCCGGAACCGACACTCACTGGAACTGCCTGATTGGCTGCGTTGAACACGCAACCTGCCACTTGATCGGCAAGCCATGTGGTCCACGTCATCCACTCGCTAGGAAGCGAAACGATCGTGTCGGGAGAAGTGTGATTGTGAGTGAAATTCAGCAGAACATTGTCGGCCGGAATTCCAGCGACCTGAAATATTCTTGCCTTGATCGCCTGAACCGTTTCAGACGTGAGTCCCGCAATTTCCAGAGATATGACGGCTATCGACATTCCTTCACGTTCGAACACTACTGAACGAGCGTGGATATCACGATGTATGCCTTTGGCGACTCCCTGTCGAAGTCCCCAGTTTCCCATTGGGTAGCCAACGGGTGGCGTTATTACGGTTCTCGCCGCACCTGCGTTGGTGCGGACTTCAGATGGATTTGCCAATTTGGATTATTCCCAGTTTTTGTATGTGCCGGGGCTAGTCTGGCGCGCCATCTGAATCTGTACACCATCAGGGTCGTAGCTGTTCGAGATAGTTCGACCCGACTGCTGGTTTTCAAATGGCTCGAATAGGAAATCTACTCCACCAAGGAACTCGATCTCTTTCTGAGCATCAGCCGGGTCGTCGACTAGGAACGAAAGGTGATCGATTCCTAGTTTTTGGCCTTCTTGCTGTTTGTGCAGTTCGATTCGGACGGGATTTTCATCGTCGCCATTCCAGAGGAAGACGGTCTCGCCATCATCAACTGTGCCTTCAGGACTCATACCGTACTTTCGGTAGTACTCGATCGACTTTGATAGGTCGCTGACGATGATGTCGATATGGTCGACTCCGAGGAACTTCATTACGGACTCCGTTTTGCCGCTAGGCCTGCACTTGATTCAAATCGAGGTGCGAGTCTATGCCTGCTGCTCGGCACGCGCCAACGGTGCTATGCTGCCGCCACACGGAATTAGTCGTATACATCGGCTTTGTTGGAGCCGCTCCCTTAGGAGGAGACAACGAAATGCATCTGCTTGAAGTGAATAACCCGGTTGCCATTCAGCGCGGCGTTCTAAACGCCATTAGCGCAAGTAATCGACCTGAATCTTTGGACAACAAAACCGTTGGCTTAATCTGGAGCGGCACACACGGTGGTGATATCGCTCTTAAACGGGCTGGCGAAATGCTTCAGGAGCGCTTCGACAATGTGAGCGTCAACTTTTACACAGGCGGGAACTATCCGACGCCACCAGCGATCGTCCAGCAGGCGGGGGAGGAATGTGACGTCATAATCGGCGCCACAGCCGACTGAGGGACCTGTGCGTCGTGGATGGTCCACGACATGATTGTGGTCGAAAAAATGGGCAAGCCCGGTGTTGCCATAGTTTCCGGCCGCTTCGAGAGCGACGCAGTTGCTAGCTCTCGCGCTTTTGGAATGCCCGACCTCCAATGGGTCGTTGTTCCACACATATATCGAAATCTCGATCCCGAAACCTGCCGTACTCAGACTGAAGACGCTATCGAAGATATTGTCGGCTCACTGACATCTTCAATTGAAGCCCGTGAACAGGCAGAGGCAACGGACACACGTCGATACGAGGGTGAAGATCGCCATGACTCGATTTTGAAGATGAACCAGGAGTTCATCAATGAAGATCTGGGGGATGGGCTATTCCTGCATCCCGCCACGGTCGAAGCGGTCGAAGAAATGTTGACTGGAACGAATCTGCCGCCGGATCACGTAGTGTGCGACATGCCTCCCGGCTTCGGAGTGGCAACCGTTGAGAAGATCGCAATCAATTCTGTGATGGCGGGAGCCAAACCTGAACATCTGCCAGTAGTTATCGCAGCTGTAAAAGCATTGTCGAAGCTAGGCGGGCAGGGCGGTAAGTCGTTGCTCATGTCGACCAGCCCACAGGCACCTTTGCTGATAGTGAATGGACCAGTTACGAAGAACCTAGGCTTAAACCCCGGTTCTGCACTTGGTCCTGGTCGTGACAATCAAGTGAACACGCTCATTGGTCGAGCGTTCGCGTTGTGCTTCCGAAATATCGGTCATTGGTACTTGAACAAGATGGACATGGACACCATCGGAACTTCTAGGAAGTTCATTCAGTGCATTGCCGAAAACGAAGACGCCAGCCCGTGGGATGGTTTTCACGTCGATCAGGGATTTAAGGCTAATGAGAGCACAGTAAGTGTGTTTGTGACTGATGGCGAACTCGATGTTCAGGATCAGGGTAATCACACTGCTGAAGGCTTGCTCAAGAATCTTGCCTACGGATCGACATTCGGGACGATGAGTTTGCAGAGCCCGCGTAGCGGTCAAGAGCGATTGATACTGATGCCACCCGACGTTGCACGTCCGGTTGGTTCTCAAGGCTTCACTAAGCAGGCTGCTCGTGAGTTCATCCACAAGCATGCCCGTGGCAGCGTCGGAAAGCTGATGCAGTACATGCCTCTCGAGGGCGAAGCCCGTGTTCACGATCACTGGAAATGGCTTGAGAACCTCAGCGAGGAGCAATTGCTCGAGATTACTGTGCCGATAATGAACGATGCAGACGATTGCTACATCCTCGTCGTCGGCGCCGATCGGGCGAAAACCGCTGTTTTTCCATCTGGACCTGCTCCAGTTACCGAAGGCATCGATCAGTACATGGCTTAGTTTTCGCTCGTAACTACGACCTAATACCAAAATGAAATGACCCGGATTGCGAATACTCGCAGCCGGGTCATTTTGCGTATGAAATACAAACATACTTTGCGGAATTCTCAGTACCGCACCGACGAATCCGCAATTCAATTAACGGATTCCCCGATTCGCAAACTCAATCACATACCCACAATGAACCTACTCGCAATACGTGAATCTGATTAGTTCGGTGTTTGTTAGCCGGGTTATAGGGTCAAGAGCTAATCACGTTTCGAGCCTATTTCGATTAAAGAGAGTTCTGGATGGGTCAGAATCCAATAGAGCCAGTTCCGTGGCAGCTACCCCAGAGCAGATCTGGTGGTGCTGTGATGCAAGGCGCCCCGGGTTCTAGCTGGCTCTCGCCTGCTCGAATACGTTCCAGCATGCGTGCCAAACTCATCGTTTTTGGCGCTGGTGCCTCGATACTCGCACTTTCTATAGTTGCGATCGTATCGTTCATCATTACCAAAGACGCGATTTCAGATTCAGTGATCAACGGTTTGGCCGCGATTGCTACGACTCAACACCAGCAGATCGATTCGATGTTTGATCATTACACCGATGATCTCGACGGAGTCGCGAGCGACACCCAAGTTCGTCAGTCTTTACGACACCTCATTGCAACCGACGATCACATTGATCGATTTGTGCTGAATCAGATACTCACTGACCGTGCAACGGTTGGTGAGATGGGCGAAGCTTTCGACGTACATGATCTCGATGGCCAGATACTGGCATCTTCCGAACCCGGGCACGTCGGCAAATCGACCTATGACCCGACTGAAGAAGGTTTCGTGATCGAAATTGGCGCTACTGAGGGAAATGCTTCTAGTTCGGACATTCGCCTTTCAGTGCCGATAGCGTTTGATGGCAGAACTATCGGATATGCAACGCTGCATCACGATTCCAGCGATTTGGTTCAGATTGTCACGCGTTATATCGGTCGTCGTGACACTGGTGAAACGCTGGTTGTTGCACACGATTCAAACGGTGAACTTCGATTTATTACACCGCTTCGATTCAACGACAACGGAGATTTTTATCGACCAATTGACACAACCGATTCTGATCGACTTGAAGTTCGGTCAATGTCAGCAGTTTCCAGAGTGGAAACTAATCTGTTCGACTACCGCGGCAAGCAGGTTTTTGGTGTGCACCATTACATCGAAAGCGGTGGAATCGGTTTAGTGGTGAAAATCGATGAAGCCGAGGCGCTGTCTCGATTGGACGGACTGGGCCGGGGCTTAGTGCTCACCATTCTTTTGGTGTCGTTAGTTATCGGCTCGGTAGCTATTTTTGTTGCCCGCCATCTAATCGATCCCATCTCTCAACTAACACTCGCTGCCGATAGATTCAGCAAGGGTGATCTAGATGCACGGGTAGGTGTGGTGTCGACTGATGAAATCGGGACGCTTGGTCATGCATTCAACAGCATGGCTGGAAGCATCAAATCAGCAAACACAGACCTGGAATCTAGAGTCCAAGATCGCACTGCCGATTTGCAGCGTTCTAATCAAGACCTTGAACAGTTCGCGTATGTAGCATCTCACGACCTTCAAGAGCCTCTCAGGATGGTTTCCAGCTACACCCAGCTACTTTCGAAAAGGTATACCGGGAAGCTCGATGAAGATGCCGACGAATTCATCGGATTCGCAGTAGATGGTGCAAAGCGGATGCAAGCGCTTATCAACGATTTGCTGACTTATTCACGCGCAGGTCGAACAGATGGCCGCTATATCGAGCACGACACACGCGAAATTGTTGAAGAAGCTGTCGTCAACTTAGGGACACGGATTGAAAATTCAGACGCTGAACTTCGAATCGGGGATCTTCCAAAACTGGTAGCCGATCGCCAACAGCTGGTGAGCATATTCCAGAATTTATTGAGCAATTCGATCAAGTACCGTTCACCTGCCCGAAACCCGATAGTCGAAATGTCATCCGAACGAATCGACGGTGCATGGCGATTCTCGATCAAAGACAACGGAATCGGCATCGATCCCGCATTTTCAGATCGAATATTCACAATATTCCAGCGCCTACACGGCCGCGACGAATATCAAGGAACAGGCATTGGTCTTGCAGTAGTGAAAAAGATCATCGAACGAACAGGTGGATCTATCCGGGTGGAAAGTGAACCCGGAGAAGGATCGACCTTCATATTTACAGTTGTAGATCGTCAATCGGACGATGACGAAATTGACCTAAATGAAAGGACTAACTTCCGTGCCGCAAGTTGATATTTTGCTGGTTGAAGACTCTCCGGGCGACGTCCGGTTGACGTTGGAAGCACTGGCTGACGCGAAAATCTCTAACAACATAAGTGTTGCATCAGACGGAGTTGAGGCTCTCGAATTCCTTCGTAAAGAAGGAGAGCACTCAGAAGCAACACGCCCAGATTTAATTCTTTTAGATTTGAACATGCCTCGAATGGATGGACGCGAACTGCTGAGCATCATCAAAGCCGATGATTCGTTACGTACGATTCCGGTCGTAGTTCTGACCACATCTCAGTCGGAAGCCGACATTCTTAAAAGCTACGATCTGCAGGCGAACTGCTACATCACAAAACCTGTTGATCTCGATCAATTCATGGTTGTCGTAAACAGCATTCAGGAATTTTGGCTTTCTATAGTCAAACTTCCATCGGGTCAGGCCGCGTAAACAATGATTCGTCGGCCCACATCGATTCTGGTTGTTGAAGATAATCCTGGAGACGCACGTCTGATCCAGGAGTACCTTCGCGAGTCTCAAACACTAAGCGCCGAGTTGGTAAATGTTTCCACACTCGCTGACGCTGTAGAGGCCATGAACCGGACTACATTCGATGTGGTACTTCTTGACCTCTCACTGTCCGACAGTTCAGGACTGGGCTCAGTTCGGGTACTCACTCGCGTAGCTAAATCAGTTCCTATCGTTGTGTTAAGCGGCAATGAAGACCACGAGCTTGTACTTCAAAGTGTTCAGTCAGGTGCTCAGGATTATCTGCCCAAGGGAGATGCCTCAGCGAGCAATTTGAGCCGTGCAATTAGTAGCGCTATCGAGCGTCAGTCGTTGCTAATAGAACGTGACACGTTGGCCACGATTGGCCGAATTATCAGTTCTAACCTCGATATCGATGTTGTATTTGGGAACTTTGCAGAACATGTTCACACGTTGATACCAGTGGAGCGCATGGTGCTTTCTTGGGGCGACGATGAAGAACTCTGTCTCGTGAATCGCCACACTTGGGGAGGCCTAAGTGCTCCGTGGGATAGCGATGGTGAATACATCGTTCCAATCCAATCGTTCAGTGATTTTTCCGATGCTGAAGAGGGCTCTATTGGGTGGGGATCTCATCTTTTTGGTGAACTCAGTGCCAAAGAACTAGAGCGTCGTACCAGCGATGCCGGCTATCACTCAGCTATGTTCGCTCCGCTGCGGGCAGGTGATTCGACGGGCGGAGTTCTTTGCGTAGTAACTAGCGAACCTGATGCATACACAAAAAGGCATCTGCAAGTTCTCGAGACGATCGCTAGCCAGATTTCAGGAGCTATTCACGCTTCTGAGCTATATGACAAAGCGGTTCTTTGGACTGAGGAACGAGAACAAAGAATTGTTCTTGAAGCCCAGAAGCAAGAACTTGAACGTGTAAGCCATATCAAAAGCCAGATCATCACAACGGTTTCTCACGAATTGAAAACTCCGTTGACTAGCATGGCTGCGTTCATCGATATTCTTTCTCGCAATCGATTAGGAAACCTTGTTCAACAGCAGCTAGATCAGCTTGAAGTGTTACGTCGAAACGGAAGTCACTTACACCTTCTTATCAACGACCTTCTCGATCATTCACGTGTCGAATCTGGCACATTCGAGCTGCTTGAAATGAACTTCGATGCAAATTCTATGCTGAGAGCATTGGGTGAAAGCTTTGAGCCACTTGTGAAACATGCTGGCCAGACTATCGAAGTTGATCTGCCCGATGACGAAATCATCATCACTGCCGATCAGAATCGCATTTCACAGACGATTTCGAACATGCTTAGCAACGCCACAAAATATGCAGGCAAGGGCTCGACCATACGCCTCGAGGCTCACGCAACCGAATCGGTATTTTCTGTATCGGTTTCCGATGATGGAATTGGAATGGACAACGAGGCGGTTGAAAACGCATTCGATCTCTACTTCCGTGGCGAAAACCCAACAACACGAGCCGTATCGGGCTTAGGGCTTGGCCTAAATATCTCGAAAACCATCGTTGGCATGCATGATGGCGAGATTTTCTTGAGCAGCGAAATCGGTAAAGGTACTCGAATCGGTTTCGATATTCCCTGTGTAGTTCGTGTTCTGAGTGATGCTGCTTAGCTCCGATTTCCCAGTGACAATCGTTCGATCCTGAACTTCCCGTTCACGCAACGTACCGCGGGCGTATACTCGCCGCGTTCCTGCCCTTTTTGTCGAATGTGATGAACATTTGATACTGATTTTTAAGAGGCGGGCTAACCACGCGGAGCCGTCACAACGAATTCATCATCAGTAAAACCCACAAGTCCTCAAACTGAACGAGAGCGTCGCAGTGTTCGTGCTCGCCTGACTGAATCTGATCAGGCTGGAGCAGATGTTTTATGGCGAATAACCAAACTCACGTTCGCCTATCGTTGGCATTTCATAGTCGCCACGATATTCGCTGGCACAACTGCCGTTGTTTCTCTGTTCATCCCGCGGTTGCTAGGTCAGGGTGTCGATGAAGCACTGACGCTGATTAAGGGAGGAACTGCGAGCAGGGGTGATATTGAGTCACTGCTGCTGAACACTGCACTCCTTGTGATTCTGGTCTCGGCGTTACGTGGCACTACTGGGTTTGCTCAGATGTTTTTGGGCGAAACGCTCAGCCAGAGAGTATCGAATCAACTGCGGATGTTGTACTTCGACAAGCTTCAGGTACTCAGCTTCAGTTTCCACGATCGCGTTCACACCGGTCAACTAATGTCTCGTGGATTGTCCGACATCGAAGGTGTGAGGATGTTCGTGCAATCTGGATTAGTTCAGATCGTCCGAGTCGTTGTAGTGATCGTGGCTGCTGGAATATTCATGGCGCAGATCGACTGGCAGCTAGCGTTATTGAGTCTTGGGTTTGTTCCGTTCATGGTTTACCGCAGCGCAAAGTTGCGCCTACAACTGCGCACGACATGGCGGAAAATTCAGGATGCTCTCGGTGATCTGACCACTACGATGCAAGAAAACCTTGCTGGTGTACGAGTTGTCAGGGCGTTTTCAGCTCAGAAATTCGAAGAAGCGAAGTTCGACGTAACGGCCAAAGAAGTAGTCGAACTACGGATGAGCGCAGCGCGCACGCACGCCCGAGGCGGAGGCGTGATTTCATTCGCTTTCCTCGTCGCATGGGCTGTTGTGTTGTGGGTCGGCGGCGAAAAGGTCATCAGTGGTGAACTGACTGAAGGTGAACTCACTCAGTTCTTCTTCTACCTGGCCCTTTTACGTTTCCCTGTGCGAATGATCATCATGATCATCAACTCGACTGCTAGAGCTTCGTCAGCAGGTGGTCGTATCTTTGAAGTTCTCGACATTCCGTCAGAGATCGACGATGAACCGAGCTCAAAGCCACTTCAAATTACTGAAGGCGTACTGAAGTTCGACAACGTGTCGTTCAGCTACGGTGATGCACCCGCACTAAGCGGAATCAGCTTCGAAGCTCGAAAAGATCACACGATTGGCATCGTTGGCGCACCTGGAAGTGGAAAAAGTTCGATTACGAACCTGATACCTAGATTTTACGATCCGACCGTTGGAACCGTCTCTATTGATGGCATCGACCTCAAGACAGCAACTGTTCTATCCATTCGAAGTGCGATCGGGTTGGTCGAGCAAGATCCGTTCCTGTTCGATGGATCAATACGAGACAACATTCGGTACGGCGATATCGATGCTTCTGACGAAAAAGTTGAAGCCGCTGCAAGAATCGCTCAAATTCACGATTTTATTGACGGACTCCCAGAAGGCTATGACACCGAGCTAGGTGAACGCGGCGTGGGGCTATCTGGAGGTCAGAGGCAACGAGTGGCGATAGCTCGAACTTTGCTTACAGATTCTCCGATACTCGTTCTGGATGATTCGACATCGTCGGTAGATGCGGGGACCGATGCTCGTATTCGTCAGGCACTAAGCGAACTAACGAAAGGTCAGACGACCATCATCATTGCGCACCGACTTGGATCACTACAGCATGCTGACGAAATTCTTGTGCTCGACAACGGCAAAGTAGTCGAACGTGGCTCACACGATGATCTGCTGGCTCAGGATGGACACTACAAGCACCTCTGGGATATCCAGAGAGGACGTGGCGTGGAGGAATCGGAGTAGATATGACTTCCAATCCAAACAACGCCTCACAGAAGAAGCCGCTAGAGCGACAGCGACCGGCCAATGCTGAAGAAGAACACTCGAATCTGCATGAGTCAGACGAAGAGATGTTTGCTCAGCTCGATAGCACCGTGTTCAAACGGTTCTTCTATTACGCGTCGCCGTACAAAAAAGCGATGCTAGTCGCTACTTTGGCGGTGATCGGCTTCACGTTCGCCAACTTGTCGCTTCCACTTTTGTTGAAATTCGGAATCGACAACGCCATTAGGCAAGGCGATTCGAATCTTTTGCACGTCCTAGCTATTTCACTCGTTGGTATCGCGGGTCTGTATTGGTTTACTAACTTCTTGCAAAGCGTACTGATTACTCGTGTAGCACTGACTGTTCTCTACGACATTCGCGCCGATATGTTCTTGCAACTCCAAAGGCTTGCGTTGTCGTTCTCCGACAAAACTCCTATTGGCGCATTAATGTCACGAATGTTTGGTGATGTTGGTGCTCTACAAGAGATGCTCGAATCTTCTATCGAGATAATCGGTGATGTGCTGACTCTGTTCGGAATTATTGTGATTCTATTGCTGTTGGACTTCCAACTAGCGATTGTGACGCTGGCGATTGTTCCAGCACTGTTCCTGATAAGGGTTATTTGGCAACCGATAGCCCGGCGCGCTTTCCTGCGGATGCGTAGAAACTCGTCAGTGGTTGGTGTGTATCTCGATCAGAACGTTAGCGGTATTCGGGTGGTTCAGGCGCTAAACAGGCAGCAGGCAAACTCCGGAATTATGACTGGAAAGATCCGAACATTCTTCTGGTCGGCAGTTCGAGCATCCCGATTGGGTGGCGTATTGATGCCAACTGTTGAGTTAATGACCGGAACGGCATTGGCCATCGTGCTTGTGGTCGGCGGTGGGCGGGTCCTTAGCGAATCTATCGAAATTGGAACGATGGTCGCTTTCTTGCTCTACGTCCAACGATTCTTCGAACCTATTCGAACACTGACAATGCACTACGCTCTTTTGCAACGAGCCGTCGCTTCGGGGCACCGTATCTTCGAACTGCTGGACATTCCGTTGGAGATCGACGATAAGCCGAACGCCAAGCCTATTGGCGATGTTGAGGGCAGAGTCGAATTCAAGAACGTTACTTTCGGGTACAACCCCGAACGACCTATTCTCCGCAATATAAGTTTTGTAGCTGAGCCAGGGCAAACTATCGCACTGGTAGGGCCTACTGGTTCAGGAAAAACTTCGATCACTGCACTTGCTCACCGCTTCTACGATGTTCAGGAAGGTTCGATCACGATAGACGGAAGCGATATTCGTGATGTGACTCAGGAATCTATTGGCGGGGTGATGGGAATGGTCTTGCAAGAGCCGTTCTTGTTCTCGAAATCAGTTCTCGACAACATTCAATACAACACAGATAACGCCAGCCGTGAAGACATTGTTGCTGCCTGCAAAATCATTGGTGCTCACGATTTCGTGATGCAGCTTGAGAACGGTTACGACACGGTACTTGAGCAGCGCGGTTCGAACTTGTCTGTTGGCCAGCGTCAGTTATTGAGCTTTGCTCGAGCGTTGGTCGCCGATCCGAAGATTCTGGTTCTGGACGAAGCGACTGCAAACATCGATAGCTACACAGAGCGAATCATTCAAGATGCCTTAAAGAAGCTGCTGGAAGGTCGCACGGCGCTAGTAATTGCTCACCGGCTTTCAACCATTCGCAACTCCAATCGAATTATTGTGGTTCGAGATGGCGAAATTGTTGAGATGGGAACGCACGACGTTCTAGTCGAGTCGACAGGTCTCTATTCGCAGCTGTGGCAAACGAACTACACGTCGTTCGACGACATTGCGGATAATGCCGACGATGTGACTGGAATGCCGGCAAGTAGCACCTAACTCGAACTGCCAGTCACTAGCGGCATTAGTAGTCGTGATGGCATCTCTGAATTGTGGAACACCGTTTGTTTGGCGACTTTCAGCTCAGCGTCTGACCAAAAATCTTTGCCGGTATTGTGATTCCTATCGAAGTTAGGAAAATCTGAACTCGAAACGTCGAGTCGAAGTCGCTGCCCCGGCTGCAATTCGATTCCGACCGGGTTCATGTGAATGACGTACTTGTTGGTAACGTCAGGATCAAGAAGCTTTTCTTTGTCGAATCCGTCTCTGTATCGAGCACGCATGATTCCGTAGGTGAGGTTCACCGCTAAGCCGCTTGGCTCGACGACAACGAGCTTGGCTGTCCAGTCGGTATCCAAGGCGTCCGACGCTGCCCACAGTTCGAAATCCACGGGGCCAATAAACCTCGTAGGCTTTTCGAACGGCTCAGTTTGATACACAAGAACATCTTGTCGGCCATCAAGCGGTTTCTGGTCGCGTGGCATAGGCTGCGCATCGATGTCCATCACGCTCATTACAGGGTCATGCGGATCATATGAATAGCTGTCGGGATTTTCTCCTGATGGCTGATCATACGAAAGTGATCCATCTCCGAATGGTGTATTTGCCGATCCATTGCTGTGCAGATACAGCGGGACAGTCTCGGCGCGCTTGATTGGCCATTCGTTCTCGAACGTCCACTCGTTTGCTCCAAGAATGAACAGCTTCACTCCCGGCTCGGTCCCAATACCGTCATCGATTCCCTTGAACTGGTAGTCGTACCAGCGAAGGATGAGGTTCTCCCACGTTTCTTCTGCTTGCGCACCGTAGTCGATAGGGCCCAAATCTCGATTTAGAGTCGTCATCATGTGTGACCAAGGGCCGACTACAAGCCGATGCTGACCTCGGAGGTGCTCGGGTCCGTTTGCCTCAAGACCTGAGTACTGATTCACAGTGCCGATAACTCGGTCCCACCAGCCAGTGAACATTCCGGCAGGAATATTTACTTTTGGATGTACGGCGTCGAAATCCCACATCTCCTTGGTTTGCTCTCGAAAGAATGGCTTCAACTGAGGAGTGAGATCTGAGAACGGCTCATCGGGCAGGTTATCTAGAGGCAAATACCAAAGCCACTTGCCGCGCTCGATAGCTCGCCATTGGTTGACTGCGTCTACGGGTGAGTGTGGACCGTGTTTTGCTCCAGACCGCCGTCGCATATCGGCGGCCATCATGTAGGTCCATTCGAGCCTACGTCCGGTTTCAAATATGCCGAAATTCATGTCTAGCGATTTTGTACCCATACCGCTGGCGTGAATTGCTTTTAGCGAGGGTGGCTGGAGTTCAGCCATACGCCACGATGTCCAACCGTCGTAAGAGTGACCCCAAGTGCCAACTTGCCCGTCGGAGTGCTTTAAATTCGCGGCCCATTCGACAGTGTCGTAGCCGTCTTCGGCGTCGCCAGTAAGGGAGTTATCCATGAACTGCCATAGGAACTTACCTTCTGAGTCGTAACGCCCCCGCATGTCCTGGCAAATGACGGTATAGCCGCGTTCAGCTAGATTCCGGGCCGTCTTGATGTATCGAGGGTTTAGCTTCCAGTAGGGCGTTCGGAGGATGAGTGCAGGATGCTGACCGCCGTCATCTGGTCGATAAATGTCGGCTTTGAGGACGGTTCCGTCTCTCATTTCAGCGGACACGTTTTCTTCGGATATGACTGATGGCAACTTTTGGCTCCTGTGGGGACGGTTCGTGCGGATTCGCAAACAGTATCAGTTGCGCGAACTTTTCAAGTGTTGTTACGAACTCGATTAGGAATTTTGGTGTCAAACAGAACGGCTTTACTTTCAGTGGAGGACCCGAATCGTCCGACGACGCCGGAGCTATTGATCCTCCCCCGTCTCGGGGGAGTTAGAGGTGGAGATTGCAGCTAGAGCCGAGTCATCCGATGACGAGCGCGACTAACGAGAGGGGGAGACTGCGACGCGGCACCGAGTCGGCCAACTGTGCCCGGAGCTATTAATCCTCCCCCGTCTCGGGGGAGTTAGAGGGGGAGATAGCAGCGAGAGCCGAGTCATCCGATGACGAGCGCGACTAACGCCATATAACGCCAGACGCGCAAATGCCCTTCTCGCCGGGTGAGAAGGGCATTTGAATCTTCGGGCCACCCGCTCAGTGCCTACTGAGGGGGGAAAGCCTGATGCGCTGTACGGCTGGCCTGAAGATGGCCTGTGTCCGAGAGGTTTCCGGCCGGGGAATACTCTCGAATGCACTACATAAGGGCTTGTGTAACTTTCCTGATTTTTTTAGTTCAGGTTCATTACGTTCCGGAGGCCAGGCGGGATTGCACGCTGAAC
>JABIFF010000001.1 GCA_018650845.1 Chloroflexota bacterium
CAATTTTCCGTACCAATTCCGAAATTGTAATCGTCGCAAATCAGCAATTCCCAAGCGATCTAAAAGGTGATTGGATCGGCACTTTCGACGCCTCGACCTATCACCACAGCTACGTGGTGAACGTGCAATGAAAATCGAACTACTCTGGTTCGACGGTTGCCCCAATCACAAGGCTGCCGATAAATTGCTGTCGCAGACACTCAGTGAACTCGACATTAGCGATCCGATTCAACGAATCGAAGTGCCTGATCTTGCGACCGGCGAACAAACGAAATTTGCAGGTTCACCCTCGATTCGAATAGACGATATCGATATCGATCCAACATACGAAGATACAGGCGACTACACCCCACGATGCCGGGTGTATTTCACTTCAGACGGATTCAAAGGCGTTCCCGAAAAGGCCTGGATAGTAGA
The DNA here is from genome assembly GCA_018650845.1 of Chloroflexota bacterium. Classification (GTDB taxonomy): domain Bacteria; phylum Chloroflexota; class Dehalococcoidia; order Lucifugimonadales; family Lucifugimonadaceae; genus Lucifugimonas. The sequence goes on from JABIFF010000001.1 coordinate 418, forward strand.
TTCGCTTGGCCGAGCTTCACAAGAAATCGCTGCCCTGAATTCCTAACCAAAATTCAACAGGTCGACCGGCAACGGAGCCGGTCGATCGCACGTCGTTGTCAGATCGATTCGCTTGCCCGATTCCGAACTGAGATTAAACGCGTGCAATATCTCAAGGACGTGCGACGCCAGCGCACCGCTCGCCCGATGAGGCTCTCCGGAGGCAATACTCGCAGCCATATCGGCAACACCTAGCCCGCGAGAGTTCTCTGAAAACGGTCTCGAATACGGTACGTCTTCCCACTCACCCTTCTCGCGAGAGAGAATCTGCACGGGATCTCCAAAGTTGTTCGGATTCGGAACCGATAGCGACCCCTCGCTACCGTAGATCTCGATAAACGGCAGCTTCGCTCCCCAAATATCGAACGTAGTCAGGACCGTCCCAATCGCACCGCTGGCAAAATCGACAGTTCCAGAAATATGAGTAGGAGTTTCGACTTCGATCTTCGTTCCGTTGAGCGGTTCACTTGTAATCGTTCGCTCAGCAAAAGTTGCACGAGACGACCCCGACACAGATCGTGCAGGTCCAAGAAAATTTACCAAAGCAGTCAGATAGTAAGGTCCCATGTCGAGCATCGGACCTCCGCCACGTTCGTAGTAAAACCCGGGCGCAGGATGCCAGCTTTCGACTCCATGACTCGTAAAGAACGCAGTCGCTGCAATCGGTTCGCCAATCGCACCTTCATCTATCAATGTTCGGCACGTTTGAATACCCGCACCCAAGAAAGTATCTGGCGCGCAACCAACTCGAACGCCTGCCTTTTCGGCGAGCACCATCATCTCAGCCGACTCTTCAAATTCAACTGCCAACGGCTTCTCACCGTAAACGTGCTTACCCGCTGCGATACCCGCTCGCATCACTTCATTGTGAAATTTAGGCTGGGTTAGATTCAGCACAATTTCGATCGTAGGATCGGCAAGCAACGCCTCGGTCGAAACTGCTTTTATCGAAGGATATTTATCGACGACAGCCTGTGCTGCAGCCGCATTCAAATCCGCACATGCAACCACTTCAACGGCTTCAAAATTCGTTAGATTCTGGAAATATATGCCGCTGATCACACCGCATCCGATCACGCCGATTCGTACTCGTTTCATCGTGACGCCCACACCATTCCGCGTCTCATAATTTCACGCGCTTCGGGAACATCGAAGTCACCGTAAACGTGACCTACAGAGCCGTAGAAAATCCTGCCCTCGCCCCACATTCGCTTCCAGTAGACCGGCATCTCAACATCTTTGATCCAGTACTGATCAGCCTGATCACCTGCAAACGTAGTCGTAGCGAGCACTTCGTTCGATGGATCGACGTGCATGTAGTACTGCTCGGAATGCATCTTGAAATCACTCATTCCCTCAGTGATCGGATCGTCGTGATTGGTGATGTTCACTTCGTAGTCGATCACCCCACCAGGGTGCGAAACCCACTGCCCACCGACCATGAATTGATAAGGCGGTTCAAAGCGAAACGAATCCCCCATGCAGCCGTGCCAACCGGCCAAGCCGACACCCGAGTGAACCGCGGTCATCAAGCCTACGAGCTGTTCTTTGGAAATCGTGCCCTGTGTCCATATCGGAACAATCAGATCGAGGGATTTCATGTAGTCGGAATCTTCGTAGATATCCAACGACAGTTCACGCCGAACTTCGTATCCGGCCTCTTCGAGCAGCGGCGTGAATACGTCGGCACTCTTTTCAGGGGTATGACCTTCCCAACCACCGACGACCATCAAGGCTTGTTTCATAGAGTTTGTGTTCTTTCTTCAATGCTCTGCATCAACGCGAGCACCATTGTGTACGAACCCAATCTCCACGTAACTAAATTTCACGAGAAGTTTTAGCGCAAGTTCACTCTCGTACTAAGCCATGCTTCTCGTAAAGATCGTCGAGTTCGTGCGGTGAATGGATCACGATCAGAGTCGCTTCGTCTGGCATGCCATCGCGAGATCGCGTCGCATACGAACGAAACCGTTCACGCCGAATCCAAATGTCGTACAACACTGACTCACGACTGAAAAACGATATCCACCAATTCTCCCGATTCCCGTTCCAAAGAACTTTTCTTCTGAACGAACGGCCCAGCGTCCGTTTGAACGTTCGCCACATCATCACCCTCAGGGAAAACCCAAGAACGATCACGGTGTCTACTTCTGCCATCACGAGATCGTTAATATCGCGGTAGTTCCCGTCGGAAACCCAGCCCACTTCAGCCTCAGAAAACTTTTGCTGCAAAACATCTCGATGCTGCTCAATCGGCAATTCAACCCAGTTCGCCTGATGACGAATAGCGTCCTGCTCGATGAAATCTAGTCCGAATCGCTTAGCAAGCGCCTTTGAAAGAGTGGTCTTGCCACCCTTTCCTTCGACAGATATTCGCCGACCCAGTGGGAATTTCGGATCGATATTCTCGTTTTTGAGTTCAGCCATACTGCTCTGCCAATGAGACGTACCAATTAAGAACAATCGGAACAGCAAGACTACACGGCAGATTCCGAATTTGACCTAAGCTAAACCGATTCAGCCGACAGGCTGCTTGCGGAACGTAAGGCTGAATCGAGATCCGCCTCGAACGCTTTGCTCAACGGTAGAAATACCGCCATGCGCCGCAATAGTTTCGGTCACGAATCTGAGCCCTGTTCCGGGCGTGAATACTGCCGACGAATTGGCCACATGCTTCACGACCACGGGTAGCGATTCAATGGATCGTTTTTCGTCAGTGTGAAGTTCGGCCATTCCCGGACCGTCATCTGAAATCACGATAGCGAATTCGTCCGGATCATCAGCGCACTCGATCACAACGGTGGCCCCGCTCGAAGTGTGCTTCAATCCGTTGTCGAGAAGATTCGCAACGGCTCGAAAGATTTGCGTGCGATTTCCGTAAAACTGAGGTGGGCGCCCCGTAGCGTTCATCTGCAAATTCTTGCCAGCGAGATCGTAGATTGGCGAGTACATTGCAGCCGCCTCGACCAACAGTTCCAGCAGGCTGAATTTTTTAGGCGCCAATTCCCCGTCTGGCGATCCTGTTAGCAACATTGCAGCTTCAGCACAGAGTGCGCCTAGCTGTTCACAACTCTTTTGAGCCGAGACTGCTCTCGCCCGCTGGATCGAATCGTCTTCTGCCTTTGCGGCAAGTTCTAGAAGGTCGACCATCAGAGCAACCGAGGTCGTGACCGACCGCATGTCGTGGATCAGGTAGGAGAGCTGTTCTTCGTCACGAATCACCGCTGCAGCATCCCCTTGAATTCCCTTACGCAACATTCTTTCCATCAAGAAATATTCCTAATCTCGCCAACGTTCGCTTGCATAGATCGTATCGACCTAATTGCGCTGTCGAGCCTAGTTTCGCGTATTTAGGCACCACACTGCTTAGTCAAGATTTGGTCAAGATTTGGTGTGGATGGGCACTTTTACAAGTATACATACACGGTAACGTGTGATTTATGCCGTACTAACATGCAGTCCGTTCAATCCTTGAAACCCGATGTTCCGCCCATCAAAACGCTAGCCAACATGTGAAGTTGGCGATTCAGCGAAGAATTCGTAACCCGTCGCCTCCCGCGAAAGATCTATCAACGCAGGCAGTTCAACCGGTCCGATTCTTGTACTAAAAAACAGAATAAAAAAAGTGGCAACCAACTAAATGATTGCCACTCTCTATTCACATCCAGAGCATTCCATACGGGTCAGACGAGCCAGTTTTTTGTCTGATTATCGCTTTGCGTAGCCGTCGCTTCTTACAGCGATTATTCGGCCTGGAATTCTACTTTACCGGCTCGGTGATCCCTGCCACCGTCTACGACCCAACACACTTGTCGTGACGGCTCCGTACAGCCAATGTGGACTGCCCAACCTGTCCAATACTTCATATTTCACCAACCTCTCCGAAGCAGCGGTCTTCTCTCGCTGGTTCGATAATACGCACCCTAGTGGTTCGCCGAAATATATACAAGTGAAGCTATTGTGATATTTTTCACATAGTATTCATTTGCACCAGTCATCACCTGAAGCAGAGCGCAAATACAACCCGACATTCGCACCCAGCCAACATCACGAATTACGATGAAGAAAACCTACTTGCAAATGTTTGCATTTGCTATTCATTGCACATAAAGTCGCATCTCAATCGTAAATCCACTGATTTTCGATCTATCGACCGAGCCTGTTCATCACACGAAGGGTTTTGGGCTGGAGATTCATATTGTCGGCTGAAATAGGTGTTGCTCTGCTCGGAACCGGACTCGGGCTCGGCCTGCGTCACGGTATCGATTGGGACCACATCGCTGCTATCTCCGATGTCACCAGCTCGCAGAAGAATCATCGCCGCAGCCTCGGCATGGGAACTCTTTACGCACTCGGCCACGCCGCCGTGGTGGTCGTTCTCGGACTCCTCGCCATATGGTTTGGCACCCTCCTCCCCGAATGGGTCGACGGTTACATGGAATCGGCAGTAGGAATTACTCTTCTGCTGCTAGGAATCTGGCTCATATGGTCGATGTCACGCAATAAAGGCCGCCTCGTACTAAAGAGCCGTTGGATGCTGGCGTTTGATCTCGCAAAATCGCTCGCACGAAAAATCTCCGGCAATCCCCGACCAGACCAAGCAAACCACGATTCCGCAAACACCAAACGTCGCGAATACGGCTCAGGCACATCTGTATCCATTGGAGTGATCCACGGTATCGGGGCTGAAACAGGAAGCCAGGCGCTTCTACTCGCAGCCGCAGCAGGCGCAACTTCAGCCCTAACCGGAAGCTTCCTGCTCATTGCATTCGTTGTGGGACTCGTCGTCTCGAACACCCTCATTGCGATAGCCGCTACCGCCGGACTTCTAAGCACCGATCGACATCACAGGTTCCACACCGTCCTCGGCGTAATTATCGCCGTGTTCAGTCTCGTGCTCGGATCAATGTTCCTACTTGGCACTGCCGACAGCCTCCCAAGCTTCTTCGCCTAACCGTCCTCCCCGCACCGAAATCTGCTGCAACCCGAACGGGACAGGCGTAAACTGCCGCACGAATTACATTTTCAGTTCGGCAGCAGGATCTAACTTAATGACGAAACAGTACAAAGCCGCAATCGTTGGTTGTGGCTCAATTGGCCAAGCCCACATGCAGGGATACGAACGACTCGATAACGTCGATGTCGTTGCAGTTGCCGATCCGCTCGAAGCGGCGCGCAATATGTACATGAAGGAATACGGCATCCCGCAGGGCTACGCTACCGTCGCCGAAATGCTCGAAAAGGCTGAGCCAGATATTGTCAGCGTTTGTGTTTGGCACTTGCTCCACGATACTGTCACCGCCGAGGTCGCAGCCGGTCCTTCCGTAAAGGGAATTATCTGCGAAAAGCCTATGGCGATTGGCATGGGTCGAGCCGATGCAATGGTCGACGTTTGCGAAGCGAACGGCGTAAAACTCGCCATCTCTCACCAGCGACGATTCACTCCCGGTTGGGAGAAGGCGAAAGAGCTTGTTGAAGACGGCGCAATCGGAATCCCGCTGCGTGCCGACCTTCGAGTAAAAGAGGGACTCGCCAACTGGGGTACTCACTCTATCGACGGTGCACGCTACATTCTTGGCGATCCAGTCGCCGAATGGGTGATGGGCGCAGTCGAACGTCGAACTAACAAGTTCGAACGTGACACCGCTATCGAAGATGCCTGCATGGGTCTGATCCACTTCGGTGGCAGCCTTCAATTCTTCATTCAGTCTGATCTCTGGGACCGAAACTCCGACGCAGGAAAATTTTTCATCCGTGGCACCGAAGGCATGCTCCATGTCACCGAAACCGTGCTGAAACTGTTCAACGCGGAAACCGGCGGCTGGACGAGCGTGGATCTCGGTCTAAAAGAAGGCGATCAAGCCATCGGTGGCAACACCAACGGCGCTCAGACCAAAGAACTGATCGAATGGATCGAAACTGGCAAAGAAAGCCGTGGCTCGGGTCGAATCGCACGTGACACCGTCGAAGTGATGATGGCCATGTACGAATCGGCACGCCACAACAAGGTAATCCGACTTCCAATGGAAGAAAAGGAATACCCACTCGAGCTGATGATCAACGAAGGCAAACTGCCTCTCGAAGATACTGAACGCTACGACATCCGAGGTTTCCTCGACCGTTCACAGATCGACGAAACCCGATACCAACAGCTTCGTGACGACGGAATTCCGCATCACCAGGCTATGAGCATCGTTCACTCAGAAATGGGAACAGAAGGCATTCGCCCTGCCCCAGAACTGGCGTCGCTCAAGGATTCTCAATCAAAAGATTCCTAGCTCGAAGCCAATCCGCTAGTCCCACTCGCTAGTCAGTGACGGCAGCAAGCTCCTCACCAACGAGGAGTTGGCTGTCGTCTATTTTTATCCGGGTAATAACGAGTGAAGCATCGACTTCCGATTCCAGTACGACGCCGCCACCCGCTTGTTCAGCAGGCTCACTGCCATCGCTGGCACTTACCGCAGCCTCACGCCCAAGACTCAACACCTGAACGTGTTCAAACTGCGGAACGTCCTCAAGCAATCGGATGAACGCCAGCATCTCCGGATAGTCTCCAGAAACTGCCGAAACAGCAACGATACGACCATCATCGTCGACCAGCGTCACCGTCACATCAGAAGGCGCCAATTTGCTAATGATCGAAACCGTATCGCCAAATCCATTGTCCTGATCTACCAACACTTCATTCGCCGCAATCAAACGTTCGGTTTTCGCCTTCGCAGCTTCGAGCTGAACACGAGCATTACGTGTCTCAACAAGCTGAAGTCCTCGTTGATCTGACTGAAGTTGAAGCATTTCTACGTTCCGCTTAGCGAAATCAGCCGAACTTACTTGATCGGTATAAATTTCGTACGAAGTAAAAACGCCAAAGCTCAGAATCAGCACAGCAGCTATCTTCAGAACCGCACCAACCGGCAACGGTCGTGGTCGGTACTGCTTCGGTCGAAAATCGAACTTCGGCGTTGGCAGCAGATGAACCGGCGCTCTCTGCCAGAATCGCTTACCCGAAACGAGAACCATTCCAACGTTTGCCGCGTACTTTTCAAACGGAAAATCCTCAGGCGCACGAAGCGTTCGAGGCATTTTCGACAGCACGTACGGCAAGCTCTCTAGAGCTTTGTCGACGGCGTGCTTAGCCTGCTCGATCTGCCCCGTAAGGAACACTTCAACGTCTTCGCCGAGAGGTTCTTCAGGGAATATCGAATCGTAAAACGCAGTAGCTTGCGAAATCTGGGTCGAAACCAACGTCTCCCAATTATGGGTAGACATATTTTGATCGATACCGACTTCTCGAATCACTTCAGGAAGCCCGTTGCTCACAACCGCTGTGATCAGCGTGTTCTCTTCAATATCGAGAATCACAGCCGCCTGACTGTTAACCGCAGCCGCCAAAGCCAAAATCTTAGGCTGCACACCAGCAAACCCAGTGCTCAACTCCGAAACTGTTCGAAGGTTCCTGCGAATGACGTGCTTATGAAGTGCGAGAGCGTATACATCGTACGGATCGCCATCAGGCTCCGCTTCCATGCTCACACTAAGATTCTCAAGCCCAAGTTCTTCAGGAGCCTGAGCCTCTAGCTTCTCCGCTTCAGTTCCCTCGCCCGTTTCATCAGAACCAAACTCTTCGTCCTCATCTTCGTCGTCAGAATCCTCAAATTCCTCTTCTTCAATGAGATCGAGTTCCTCAGCGTCCCATTCGATCTGCATCTCTTCCGTGCGGATCGACATTGAATCGGAACTAGCATCAACAATCGCGTCGACAAGCGTTTGACCATCATCGACATACACAGTGAGACGACGTTGAACCATGTTTCGTCCGGTAATCGCAACGGCAATCTTCTGGCCATTCAACTTACCGTTCTTGGTGACTTCTTTTATCACGCCACTGAGAACTTCGATGAACGTCTGCTCGTCAACGATCAATCCGTGCTGTACAACACCCTGCGGAAGATCTGATTCCGCCCAAGCACGAACACGGTTTCCGCGAGCAGTAAGCACTCGCACAAAACCATCCGCAACCGTAACCGTGAGCAATGCGCCGAACGGTGCCGAAACGGTACGCCCCACAGCGCTCGCGCCACGTCGTACCGTCTGAGCTGAATTTGGGCCAAGCTGACCAAATGGACCGTTATCGTG
>JABIFF010000003.1 GCA_018650845.1 Chloroflexota bacterium
ATTTGCAACGGCAACCTCGACTTGCCTGAGTTTGGCAAGAACTTGCTCCGGGCTATGTCCTTTTCTTGGCATTTCTGCCTCCCTTCGATATGTCCAGTATCTGATCTTTCAACTGGACTCGTTTGAGGGGGGCAGGTCACTACCCGAATGCTCGGTGGTGTTACCGACGCTATCGGAACAACCGTGAGTGACGCACTAGGCAAGGTTGATAGAAGGTCGCTTGGTTCACTGGAGCCGTACTTCAGGCGCTTAGAAGTACGAGTTCGTTCGGGTATTACACCTGACCGATGCTGGGATCACCTCATCAAAGAATCTGGTTCAGAGTTGATGGAACGAACCATCAATATTTTCTGGGACGCTCTTACGATCGGTGGTAACCCACTAATCACAGGAAAAACAGCAGCATTCTTCTCGGCAGAAATTTCTCTGCTTCGAGAAAAACGTGCTCTTGTTGCGCAAACATTCGGTTACCTAACCGTTCCGCTTCACGCGGCGATGGTTGGCCTGCTGATCTTCATTGTGAACGTCATGCAATTGTTCGCAGAAAGCATGCTGTCCGATACCGAGTCAGCTGACCCAAGTGCCTCAGGCGCTCCGATTCCCGACATTGCCGATTCAAGCGGATTTAATACGTTCGCAAACGTAAATTTCGAGTTCTTGAACATAATCATCACTATGGTAGTGGTAGTTTTTACCATCGCGAATGCAGTGGCTCCATGGGCAGCGAGTGGGGGACACCGCATGCGTGCCGGTTACCAGATCGGTGTGATGATGGTTGTATCAGGTATTTGTATGACAATCATTCCTCCACTTTCAAGGATGATTTTCACAACAATTTCAGCCCCGGCAAACTGACCGAACGGTAGCGACCGAACGGACAGGCGAGAAAGGCGAGTTCGCTATGGTCCCTCCAGATGGTGGAGATGATGGTGGTGTAGATCTCTTAGATGATATTTTCGCTGATGAAGAAAGCGAAGACTCTGCGAGATTAGCCGCGTTTGCCGACCTTGAACAACTCACGATGATTGAAGTTGCAGCCGAAACCGAAGCCGTGCTCGAAGAACTCAAGATTAGGCAGGGCGGTTAATGGCTCCAGCTACGAGCTCAAAGACCCGCAAGACAAAGAAGCAACGGAACAACAAATTGTCCGTTGTGAAGTCGCGTACTAAGACGAATTCGCCCAAGAACCTTATGCAGGCTCTTACTTCATCGATTCCGCAGGCGATGGCCGCTCTCGATGGCCGACGACGAATCATGTTCACCAACGCCGCGTTCGATCGAATGTTCGGCGTAAGCTCGACAGGCGATAGACTCGCCGATTATTTCAACCCTGAAGGCCTGAAAGATGTCTTCAAACAGTGCGCTCTGACATCACGCTCGATCGAAAAGCGTGAACTCATCGATATTCCTTCTAGTGAATCCGATCCAGAAGTCAGCTACAGCGTGACGGTCACTCCGCACTCCGATGCTAAACTCAAGTCGAAATTTCTTCTTCTTATAGATGACACAACTGAGGGTTCTGACCGCGAAGACCGAATGATCGCCAACAGCCGATTGGTTTCAGTTGGTGAAATGGCTGCCGGAGTTGCTCACGAACTGAACAACCCGCTTACGGCTGTTCTTGGTTTCTCGCAGCTCGCTATGCGTCAGGCAACCGACGACACGCTCAAGCGTGACCTCGAATCAATTGCTGATGAAGCTGAACGTGCAGGCCGCATTGTCGACAACCTACTCACGTTTGCACGATCATCCGATACATTCCCTAACTCTCAAACACTAAATATCACTGACTCTCTTCAGAAGATCCTCGATCTCCGCGAATACGAATGCAGAGTCAACAACGTTGAAGTAGTCACCTACTTCGGCGATGAAACTCCTCTCACCCTTGCAGATGCTCACCGTATGGAGCAGGTTTTCATGAACCTGATCGGTAACAGCATCCATGCAATTGGTGAAAGCGTTGGTCATGGCACGATCACAGTTGGTGTCGTGCACGATGAAGGCCGAATTAGAGTCAGCATCACCGACGATGGACCCGGAATTTCTCCAACGAACCAGAAAAAGATATTTGAACCCTTCTTCACAACAAAGCCAATTGGCAAAGGCACAGGCCTAGGTCTCTCAATCTGTAAAGGCATCGTGGAAGACCACGGTGGCGCCATACGAGTTGAGAGTGCGGCTGGCCGTGGAACAACATTCGTAGTCGAAATTCCGATTATCGAAGTTCCTGAAGAAGTTGATGCTCCATCACCGAGCACCCCAGCACAGCCAAACAGCTACACCAAGCTGAAGATTCTGGCTGTCGACGACGAACGATCAGTAACCATGCTGCTCAACCGAGCACTGGTTGCACAAGGTCACGACGTTGATGTTGCTCACGATGGGGCTGAAGCACTCAGAACCATCTTCCTAAACGAATACGACGCCATTCTTCTCGATGTCCGGATGCCGGGTCTCGGAGGAGCAGAAGTCTTCCGAAGTATCGAGGTATTACGCCCCGATCTGGCGGGCCGTGTGATGTTTATCACCGGTGACACTGTTTCGCCTGACACGCGCACCTTCTTGGAGCAGACACGCGTTGATGTTCTACATAAACCGTTCAGCCTAGAAGAGCTTAGGCACAGCATGGACAAATTTGCCGTTCTGAAGGAGCAGCGACCTACAGAAGCAGAATTGTCAGGAAGACCTGATTTATCGGCCGGTCTGACAAGAATGAAATCGGCAAGAAAAGCTAGCTAACAGCTGACACAGAGTCAGCAATACTCTGATCGTAACCACCACCCAATACCAGAGCAGAAAATAGCCATGTACCAACACGACTACTCAGTCGCAGACACTCCACAGGAATCATCACAGCCAATCAAGGTCTTCCTCATCGAAGACCACATGGTTGTGCGTGAAGGCACCCGACGATTGCTCGAGCTTGATGGCCAAGCAGCGATCATCGGTGAAGCCAGCAGTGGCGAAGACGCCATCAACGATCCAGCTCTCGGGCTGGCAGACGTTGTGATGTGCGACGTAATGCTTCCAGGTATGGATGGAATTGAGACCACCAAGGGCGTTATGGAGAAGTATCCGCACGTACGTGTGGTGATGCTCAGCTCGTTCGGTGACACTCACCTCGGCCCTGCTCTCGAAGCTGGCGCCGCAGGATATTTGCTAAAGAGAGCTTCTCAGGAAGAACTCGTACGTGCTGTGAAAGATGCTGCTCGTGGTGGATCACCATTATCACCAGCACTCAATGCGCTGCTGGTAGATCGATACCGACAGATTCAGAACCAGACAACCGACAATCAGAACTTAACTGAACGCCAGTCGAAGGTTCTGCAGATGGTCGCAGCCGGCGAGACTACTAAAGCCATTGCCGACAACCTGTTCCTAAGCCCCGCCACCGTAAAACGTGAGCTACGGCACGTGTTCGACGTTATGGGAGTGAGCAACCGTGCTCACGCGGTTTCCGAAGCTCAGCGTCGCGGTCTTATCTAACCCGCACTTTCGAAATAACGAAACGGCTAGTAAAAAGAAGTCCGTACCCGCTCTGGGTGCGGGCTTTTTTGCATATTGCGGTTTCTACCTAGTGACACGCGTCAGTTGATTCCGAAATACCTTTGAGCCGCACGGCTCAGCCGCGTGACCCCAGAGCATTCGCGCCGCGCCGACAGCAAGCCTAACGTTGATACCACGGTAATAAACAAGGTTTCTACGGCAAGGAATCAGACTATATGGATCACGACCAGTTCGACTTCAGCGATGAGTCAACACTGACACCGATCAACGTTCTTGTATGCGACAACGAATCTCTATTCAGAGAGATACTCGTGGCCGCACTCGACAAAGAACCTATGATCAACATTGTTGGAGCTACAGCTTCAGGAATAGAAGCTGCAGAGCTGTCTAAACAGACGAGACCCGATGTCGTTCTAATGGACATCGAATTGGGCGAAGGCCCGAACGGCATCGTCGTTGCTAGCGACATCAAAGACGCCTTCCCGGATACGGGCATCGTTGTGCTTTCTGCACATCGAGATAAAGAGTTCCTATCAAGCTTCCTTGAAAACGGAACAGCAGGATGGTCATTCCTCCTCAAGCAAAGCATTGCTGATATCAAATCACTTGCTCGTGCAATCGAATCGGCCGCCGCAGGTCAAGTCACGATGGACCCAACAGTTATGAACGATCTGTTCCCACGCCAGCGCTCAATCCTTGAACGCTTGACTCATGACCAGATGGAAGCCCTTATGTTCATCTCTTCCGGATACGCAGATTCTGCCATCTCAGCAGAACTTGAAATAGATGAAAACCTTGTTGAGCCACTGCTCCAGACTATCTACGACGATCTCCACATCGACGAGAGTGAATCAGTCGACCAGCGTGTTCAGGCAACATTGCTCTACCTACAGGAAACCGCTCAGGTCTCTCAGTAGTATTTATTAGAACTGGTCTTCTAACGAAACGCCTCGGCTTATGCTGGGGCGTTTCTCGTTAACTTCACCCTGTTCGAACCCAATCGGTATGCTTCGGAGCATGCCTGAACTGCCGACCATTAAGAATCTTCCTGAACAACCCGACGTAATCGCACCCGACGGTTCCGAGATACGGTTTCTCGAATCGCCTAGCGATGAATCGAGCATGGTGCACGCCCGACTCCACCCCGGAACGACTACGTACGCAGTTCACCATCTAACAGTCGAAGAAAGTTGGGTTTGTGTGGGCGGAGAAGGCGAAGTGTGGCGTAAAGATTCCGAAAGCGAGTCGATTCTCAAACTTCAAAGCGGTATCGAATGCGAAATACCACTAGGAACCACATTCCAGTTCCGAGCCAAGGGCGAACAACCGCTTGAAATCGTGATCACAACCAGCCCCCCATGGCCCGGAGATCACGAAGCAGTACGAGTCGAAGGCAAGTGGGAACCGAGCGTTTAGTCAGGCACTCACTCCAGCGCCAACCTTCCTCAACTGTCACCCCGATGAATATCGGGGTCAAACGCCCAAACTCCGCACCTAACAACCCAGCCAACAACTAGCCAACAACACCCAAATGTCATCCTGAATTCATTTCAGGATCTTTCTCCCCCCTTGCAGCGATGCTGACGACCGGAACCAGCGAGCACGCGCGTCCCCACACCAGATCCCTCGACTCCGCCGACTGCGCTCGGGACGAGATCGCCCGTTCCACTCCCCGGAAAACACCTAAACATTTCCTTCACATTTTCTGAACAGCTTCCACATATTCATTTTCTAATGTTGTTTGCAGGCAACCACCCCCGTCGGCGATTCCGACATGAGGTTTTAGAAAATGTTCAAACGAAAAATCACACTCGGCGTTACTGCAGGACTACTCGGAGCTTTTGCTCTAGCTGGAGCAGCATTTGCTCAAGAAGGTCCAGTCGACGGCGAACACCCACGAGACTCGATCAAAGACCGCGTCGCCGAGATTCTAGGCATCGACCGTGAAGATCTCGATTCTGCAATGAGCACAGCTCGTGACGAGCACCGCGAAGAAAAACAAGACGAACGGCTCGCCGCTCTTGTTGAAGCTGGAACTATCACTCAGGAACAGGCCGACGAGATCGACGCATGGGAAGACGCAAAGCCCGAGATCATGGACGATCTCAAGAAGCTCGCTCGTGAGTACGGCGGAGTCAAAGGCGATCTAGCTGCCACTCTTGCAACTCTCGTAGAGCAGGAAGTAATTACTCAGGCTGAAGCCGACGAAATCACCGCTTGGACCGACGCCAAGCCAGACTATCTAGACGATCTCCGAGAAGAGATGCGCCCTGCCAGAGATAACGACCGTGACGGAGATGGCGAACGTGATGGTCGACGTGGTCGACGTGGTCACGGACGACATCACCGTGGCGGACCTGAAGGCCGTGAACACGGTCGAGGACCCGGTGGTCCTGGCTATCAGCAGCAATCTCCTGAAGGCGGCACTGGTACATCGTTCACTCTCCCGAACGGCTCAGAACTAAACATCTAAGCACCCACAGCCACTAGCCTCCAACCCGAAACGCCCCTCATCCACCTGAGGGGCGTTTTCGCGCCTGTGATTCGACATCGCTAGGCTTCAGTACCGAAAGTAATCACTACTGCCAGATACAAACCACAAAAATAAAAAGGTTTCTGGCAAACTGTTCGTGAATCTCATCGTTAGAATCGTCGAATCAAATTCGCACCTGTCATCCGGTTCAGGAACATCGCACATGGCTCAGCCTTCGAACAACAAAACTCAACGACTCCAACAGTGGTTCGATGAACGACCTCGCTGGGATCACGCCTCGTACGGCGAGTTCATGCACATTGGTGCGAACCAGACCATTTTCCGCATTGCTCTAGAAGAGCAGGAAATTACATCTGAAACGAAGGTTCTCGACACCGCTTGTGCAGTTGGCGGTAACGCACGTTGGATGGCTTCACTATTCGGATGTCAGGTCTACGGCAACGACATCGACGAAGATGCCCTTGCGGTAGCTCGTGATCTCGCAGAAATTGAAAACATTTCCGAACTGTGCACGTTCGTCGAAGCTCCAGTCGAAAAATTACCGTTTGAAGACGGCATGTTCGACATTGTCGTAACCACCGATATATTCGACGCCGCAGAGGTTAAGCGAGTACTTAAACCCGGCGGAAGCTTCATCGCTATTTCGCTGTTTGAAGATCCAAAGGTCACCCCGCTTCAACTAGCTGAAGCATGGGGGCTCGAACTCGAAACATCGCTCGACGTTACTGATCTAGCTTTCGCATTCAACCGTGCGAAAGAAACAGAAGCTCGCCTTCTTCACGAATCCGACCTTATCGCAGCTCGCGAACTTATCGAAATCATGAACAAGAGCATCGCCCCGTACACCCGCGGCGGCCGTCACTACATCATGCGACTCAGGAAAAAGTAGCCACCACCCTATGACAAATAATTCAGCTGAGCCATATCGCGGCATATACGGAATTCCAGCCATCCCGTTCAACGAAGACGAATCGCTCGACACCCGTTCGCTCGAAAGCGTTCTAGAGTTTTCAGTCGACAACGGCTGCCACGGCATCGTAATGCCTGTAATGGCGAGCGAGTATCAAGCGCTAACCGATACTGAACGGCGCACCGTGTTCGATATCACTACGAAAGTCGTGAACAATCGCATACCGACGGTAGCCGGTGTATCCGGCATCTCGAATATTCATTCGATAGAACTCGCAAAATACGCTGAAGGCGCAGGATTCGATTCTGTAATTGCTATGCCGCCCTTCAACATTTCACGGCCATCTACCGGCGAAGTTTTAAACTTTTTCGAAAAGCTCAGCGATGCCGTAAATATTCCTATTTGGATTCAGAACCACTCGCTCGGTGCGCCTCTCAGCGCAAAGCAGCTCGCCGATCTCTGCGACAACATCGAGAACGTTTCTTACATCAAAGAAGAAACAGTATTTGCCGCACAGCTAACCACCGAACTGTTCGAACACGCTGGCGATTCGGTCAAAGGCGTGATGGGTGGAATGGGCTGTAAATTCCTAATTTCCGAGTTCAATCGGGGTATGGCAGGCAACATGCCCGCTTCTCACTTCGGCGATATCCACTCGAAGATGTGGGATCTGCTTGAAGCCGGCGATGAAGCTGGCGCTCGTGAAATCCACACTCGGATGGCGCCATTGAACAACTACGAAAGCCTCTACGGCATGAGAGCGTTCAAGGAAATTCTCTACCGTCGTGGAGTAATCACTTCGACAACCACCCGCTCACCCGGCAAAAAAGATCTCGATAAGTACGATCTGGCCGAATACGACACCCTACTGGCATCGATCGACGATCTGATGACCTGGAAAGCCTCCTAAAACCTTGAAAATCGAAGCTATTGATCTCTTTTACGTCGCGCTCCCGAAAATTGAACGAGCAGCCGACGGTACGCAAGATTCACTCGTAGTTCGAGTTCGAACCGACAACGGACTCGAAGGCTGGGGCGAATGCGATGCATCGCCACTAGTGTCGATGGCGGCATACGTGATGCCGATGTCACACTCGAACGTCATCAACATTCGAGAAGCACTACTTGGTGAAACTATCGATTCGCCAGAAGACGTTATTCGCCTTCGAAACAAAGCCGGCGAATACGGCCTAGATATTCAACAGCTCGACCACGCAGTAGCCGGTGCCGACATCGCTCTTTGGGACGTTTTAGGAAAACATCTCGGAGAGCCAGTTTGGAAGCTGATCGGCCACGACGCTTCGTATAAAAAACTTCCGTACGCCAGCGTTTTATTTGGTGATGATCCCGCTGAAACTCGTGCTGTTGCCGATTCCATAGTCGAACGTGACTTTCGAGCCGCAAAATTCGGATGGGGACCTATGGGACGTGGATCACTTGCTGACGATATCGCTTTAGTACAAGCCGCTCGTGATGGACTTGGCCCCGACGCGAAGCTAATGGTCGACGCCGGAGTTATCTGGGGCGACAACGTCGATGCAGCCTACGAACGCGCCGTCGCATTCGCAGATCTTGGCGTTACTTGGCTCGAAGAACCTCTTCGCACTGAAGAAGTGGGTGCATACAAGGAACTCAGCGACAGGGTTCGTGCCACCAACGTAAAAATTGGTGTTGCCGGTGGTGAAGGAGCCGACTTCTTCCGAGCGGCCGACGACATGATGGAGAACGCCGGACTAGACTTCGTCCAGATCGATGTCGGGCGCATCGGTGGCATCACCGAAGCCAAGCGAGTCGCCGACAAGGCGCACGAACTCGGCATCCAGTATGTGAACCACACGTTCAAGAGCCACCTATCAGTAGCGGCTTCGATTCACGTGTTCGCTGGATACGAAGAGTTTGATCTGACCGAATACCCTGCCGGCGATTCAGCACTGATTCTTGGTCTCACCGCCCCCACTGGTATCTTCCGTGATTCAGACGGCTTCGTGCGAGCCGGTGATGAGCCGGGATTAGGCGTGGAAGTAAACCTCGACACCATTAACGAATTCCAACGCAACGTGAAAATCGAGATCGACGGCGAAGTGCTGTTCGAATCTGATCGTCCGTAGTTCAGAACCAGCGATCCGGTCTGCGCCTGCCTCAATATTTCTGTGGCAACATCCACCCTCGTCTGACCCCTTCGCCTCACAACCAATCTCCGCTCGTCCCGCGAACCAACCGACATCCATAGTTGACGCACCCCCTCCGCGTTCATAGAATTCGTTGGCTAGCACTCTAAGCCCGCGACTGCTAACAGTCGGCAAGGTCGAGTGCTAATCATGAAATCGGCGATATTTGAACTCAAAACAGTGTGTCCGCATTGTTCCAACATGTTCGATCAATCCGTTTTAGCGCGTGACAACTAAGGAGAAAAAACTCAGTGGCACTGAACCTCACACCGCTTGGTGACAGGGTAATCATCGAGCCTGCCGACGCAGAGGCACCAGCCTCAACTGGCGGAATCATCATTCCTGACACAGCAAAAGAAAAGCCCCAACAGGGCTCTGTCGTAGCAGCCGGCGCAGGCCGAACTACCGACGACGGCACTGTCGTAGACATGCCAGTTTCAGTCGGTCAGACCGTCATCTACTCGAAGTACGCAGGTACCGAGTACTCAGAAGGCGGAGTTGACTACCTCATCGTTCGAGAGAGCGACATCCTCGCAATCGTTGGATAGTTCAATCTCGAACTACCCGTCTCATTTTGGAGATATATAAGTAATGGCAGCAAAAGACCTAAAGTTCAGCGATGACGCTCGATCCCGTCTAAAAGAGGGAATCGACGTTCTAGCTGATGTATTGAAGTCGACACTCGGCCCACGCGGTCGAAACGTTATCGTCGACAAGAAATTCGGACCTCCTCAAGTCAACTCTGACGGTGTAACCATCGCCAAAGAGATCGACCTAGAAGATCCGTTTGCAAACATGGGCGCACAGCTTCTCAAGGAAGTCTCAAAGAAGACTAACGACGACGCTGGTGATGGCACGACCACTTCAACTGTTCTCGCTCAGGCAATCATTGCTGAAGGCTTCAAGAACGTTGCAGCTGGCGCCGACCCAATGGCACTCAAGCGCGGTATGGAAATCGCAATGGCTTCGGTTCGAGAGTCGATTGCTAGCCAATCGACTCCTGTCGAAGGCTCCACTGAAAAAATCGCGAGCGTAGCGGTACTTTCATCTCACGACGATGAAATGGGCCAGCTGATTGCAAACGTAATGGAGTCAGTTGGTAAAGACGGCGTTATCACCGTTGACGAGTCAAAGTCTCTTTCATACGAGACCGAGTTCGTTGAAGGAATGCAGATCGACCGTGGTTTCCTATCTCCTTACTTTGTAACTAATCCAGAACAGCAGGAATCGGTTCTTAACGATCCTTACATTCTGATCACTTCGCAGAAGATTTCTGCAATTTCCGACCTTCTCCCAGTTCTTGAGAAGGTTCTGCAGACCAACAAGAACATTCTTGTTGTCGCAGAAGACGTTGAGGGCGAAGCACTCGCTACTCTCGTTGTGAACAAGCTTCGTGGCACATTGAACGTCGCAGCCGTAAAGGCTCCTGGCTTCGGTGACCGCCGAAAGGCAATGCTCGAAGACATCGCCATCCTCACCGGTGGCACGGTTATCTCAGAAGAAATCGGTCGCACTATGGACTCGGTTACTCTTGATGACCTCGGCAAGTGCAAGTCGGTCGTCGTTTCTAAGGACGAGACTACGTTTGTCGACGGTGAAGGCTCACTCGACGCTCTCGCAGGTCGTAAGGCAGAGATTGAGACACAGATCGCCGACACCTCATCTGACTACGACCGTGAGAAGCTCCAGGAGCGTCTTGCTAAGTTGTCCGGTGGTGTTGCAATCCTCAAGGTCGGTGCAGCCACCGAAATTGAAATGAAAGAGAAAAAACAGCGCATGGAAGACGCCCTATCGGCTACTCGTGCTGCTGTTGAAGAAGGAATCGTTCCCGGCGGTGGAACAGTTCTAATCCGAGCTGCTGCTGGACTCGCTTCAGTCAAGTCAGACAACTCTGACGAGCAGACCGGTATCAACGTTCTACGAGGCGCTCTCGTTGCTCCTATCAAGGTCATTGCTGCTAACTCCGGTTACGAAGGCGCAGTAATTCTTGAGAAGGTTGCCGATAACCCAGACAAGAACTTTGGTTTCGACGCTCACAAGGGCGAGTACGGCGACATGGTCAAAATGGGCATCATTGACCCTGCCAAGGTAACTCGTGCAGCAGTTGAAAACGCTGTTTCCGTAGCTGGAATGATCCTCACAACTGAGTCTCTGATCAGCGAGAAGGACGAGCCAATGCCAGCAATGCCGGCAGGTGGACCTCCTGGTGGAGACATGGGCTTCTAAATAGCCTTTGCTTTACAAAGCAATTTGAGAAGAGCCGTTCCAATTTGGAGCGGCTCTTTTTTTGTGCCGTAAACGAACTCCTTCTCCCAGCGGGAGAGGGTTGGGATGAGGGAGAATCGCCCGACTGCCAGCAGTACTCAACCCATGTCATCCTGAATTCATTTTCAGGATCTATCGCTTACCTGAAACCACTGGCAATTCAACCAACCGCTTCCTACACCTACGATCACTCCTCTGAACGTAATACCGAATCAAGTTCAGCATGACACCCGTGTACGATGTGACCATCTACCAGCAAAAGAACACAGGAGCCACTATGGAACAGCGATCGTACTCGTGCGACAAGTGCAGCGGCACCACGTACAAAACCGGCGAAATCCGAACCACAGGATCAGGACTCAGCAGGTTCCTGAACGTCCAAAACCAGAAATACCAAACTGTCTCCTGCGAAAAGTGCGGATTCACCGAACTATTCCGACTCGATGGCTCAGGCTTCGGAAACGTAGTCGACTTCTTCACGAACTAACGCCGACATTAATAGTCATTTCGTTCTCGAACCAACTGAACTAACCTCTCAGCATGTTCACCAAAACCGCAAAGCAATACGACGCCGTCTACTCGTACAAGGACTACGAGAGCGAAAGCGAGCTCATTACGAAACTGATTCGTGAACGAGTGCCGGACGCCGATACCCTTCTCGACGTCGCCTGCGGAACCGGAAAACATCTCGAATACCTGAGCGAGTCTTTCACAAGCCAGGGCGTCGATCTCGACACTGAAATGCTCAAAATCGCCGAAGAACGGGTGCCAGATGTCACCCTCCACAACGGCGATATGTGCGAGTTCAACCTGAACTCAAAGTTCGATGTGGCATTGTGCCTATTTTCGTCAATCGGCTACACAAAAACCGTCGAGCGTATGGAGCAAGCCGTTGCAAACATGGCAAATCACCTGAACCCCGGCGGAATGCTTCTTGTCGAGCCGTGGCTTTCGCCTGAGGCATGGCTCGAAGGAAAAATCCATACAAACACGTACGAAACCGAGGAATTCATTGTCACCCGTATGATGGTCGCCGAGCCCATCGAACGAGGGCGGCTCGTACTCGAATACATGATCGGCGACTCCTCAGGTATATCTCACGTAACCGAAACCCACGAAATGGGCTGGTTCACCAACGACGAGTACTCAAACGCCTTCACCAAAGCCGGTCTCGAACTTGAACACCTCGAAGAAGGCCTCACAGGAAGAGGCATCTACATCGGTATAAAGCGGTAAGTAGTCCTAAGAACGCGCCAAACTACGTTACCAACGGTTCTGTACTCGCGTGGTCACCCCCACGTAACTTGTAGGTGACAGCCCTCTCCTACTCATAGCTCTGAACAAGCTAAACTGCAGTAAGTGACAGGCTGATCTTGCATTCAGCGGGGAACTTAACCCGCTGACCACCACCCAAATGCACGAACCGGCCTATCAGTGAGTTAGCGCAACGATATGGATTCTTTCCGCTTTGTACACGCGGCAGATCTTCACATCGATTCACCCTTTGCGGGTGTCGGTGACGCCGATAATCGAGTAGCGACCCGTCTTCGAGAGGCAACTTATGAAGCCTTTCAGAACCTGGTCGATCTTTGCATTAACCAAAATGCCGATTTCCTTGTAATCGCTGGTGACGTTTACGATGGAGCCGATCGTTCAGTTCGAGCGCAGTTGCGATTCCGTAACGGACTCGAAAAGTTGGCTCAAGCCGGTATCCAATCATTCGTAGTTCACGGCAACCACGATCCACTCGATGGATGGCAGTCGTCGATATCGTGGCCAGAAGGTGTTCACATCTTCGGCGCAACTCCCGAATGGAAGAATTTTGAAAAGAACGGCGAAGTCGTTGCTGCCGTTCAGGGCATGAGCTACCCAACACGCGAAGTTACCGACAACCTCGCAACCCAGTTCGCCCCGCCTGAATCAGGCAACCTATTTGCAATCGGGCTCCTGCACGCTAACGTCGGAGCCAACGCAGCGCACCCCAACTACGCACCTTGCACAGTTGAAGACCTCTCAGCATCAGGAATCGATTACTGGGCGCTGGGTCACGTGCACACACGCCAAACTCTCAAACGTGCTGCACCTGTAATTGCCTACCCTGGCAACACACAAGGTCGGCACCCCAACGAAACTGGAGCACGAGGTGCACTGGTAGTTGATGTTGATCCTTCAGGAGCTTCACGAAGCGATTTCGTTGCTCTCGACGTTGTTCGATGGGAACGAAGCGACGTAGATATTTCTAACCTAGAGACAATTGACAGTCTCGATTCTGCGATCAGGCAGGCCACCGACAATCTCAGTGTTCAAGCTGAAGATCGTGATGTTGTGTGTCGCTTGAACATCGTTGGCAGAGGTCCTTTGCACGAACAACTCGCAGCCGATGGCGCAGTTGAGGATCTTCTCGATTCAGTTCGAAACGCCTGGAACGCTAGCGGTTCGCCGTGGGTGTGGGTTGAGAGAATTACCGACTCAACCCGACCAGCAATCGATATCGAATCTCGTGCAAAACAAGATGATTTCTTGGGAGCCACTCTAAAACGTGCTCTACTTTCATCGATCGAATCAGATGAAATCGAACGACTAACCGAAGTCGTATCAGACGTCTACACAGGTCGACGCAACGGCCTCGATAAGCCAAGCGATGAGCAGGTTTCAGCATGGGCAGAAGAAGCCCGCTGGTACTTGGCAGAACTGTTGGAGCAGAGCAAATAGCATGCGCCTAACAGGAATAAACATAGAAAACTTTGGCCCGTTCGCCGGACGTGAATTCGACGATATGTCGAATCGTCTCACGCTTCTACACGGTCCAAACGAAGCTGGTAAATCGGCTCTTCGTGCGTTCTTACGCTCGACACTGTTCGGCTACGTAACGAAAGCCGATCGCGCATCGTTACGCGATCTCTTCTTCTATAACCACTTCAAGCCAGAACCTGGCTCGGGTGAAATCTCACTCGTCACATCGTCGGACACTAATTTCAACATTCACCGACGTGATGGCAAGAAGCGTGGTGAAGTAAGCATTACCGGTGATGCAACCGGTAGCGACGATCTGCTTCGAACTTTGCTCGGCGGAATCGACGCTGAGCTGTACACGAACGTGTTCTCAATCTCGCTGAGCGAACTTCAGGTAATCGAAACCCTGAACACTGATGAGATTCGAGACAAGATTTACTCGGTTGGACTCGGACTCGCAAACGTCTCTTTGACAGACGCGAGAAACGAACTCGATGCTGAAGTAAAGAAGCTTCGCAGCACTACCGGTCGCGCCGGCAGAATGTCGAAGAATCAAAAATATCTCACCGAACTTCGAACCAAACTCGAGGAAACTCGAAGCGGTAGCGACGAATACGCCGCACTATCGAACAATCTCGAACAGCTAGTCGAAAATATCGATTCGCAAACTGCCGAGCTCGAAGATATGCGCTCTGGCATCGAACGTCAGAAGACGCTCGTCAACATTCGAAAACCGTGGGATCGCAAGACTGAGATCGATCGACAGATTTCAGAACTCCCCGATAACGACACCATTCCTGAAGATGGACAGCAGCAACTCGACAGCTTAGTCGAGCAAAAGACTGCACTCCAATCTCAAATGGACGATGGCGATCTTCGACAGCAAGAACGAAAGACTGAATCAGAAGCAGTCGGCGTTGTTGAAGCATTTACTGATGAGCAGCACGGCGAAGAAATTCGCAAATTGCTGATGGAAACCGCCTACTACACGAAGGCAGTCACTGATCTGCCTGTAATTGAGCAGGAGCTTGAAAAAGAACAGGCTCAACTCGATCGTGATCTTGCAGAACTCGGGTGGTCGGAACAAGCAGTAAGCAAGTTCGAAACTCCGATGGATCTCCAGTCGAACCTGGAATCTGCAGGTCGTGAACTAACGACAGCTCGACGCACATATCAAGAATCTGAACTAACAGTTCAAACTCGACAAGAAGACCGCGAGACAATGGCCGACGAGGCATTAAAACTCGCCGGTGCTCGTGATGCTCTAACTGATGTACCAACTGAAATATCTGCCGATCTCGAGAAAAAGCGAGATAGGCTCTCACGTCTCCGTGCTGCAATAGCAGACGCTGGTTCGATTCGTTCTGAGATGAATGAAGGTCAAAAGAACCTCGCCGATGCACTTGCCCAAACCGAGACTGAAGACATTGGTGGTTTCGTAGGATCAATCCTGCTTCCGATCACTGTCATCATCGTCGGTATTGCTTCGATGGCGTGGAGCTACATGCAGGCCGAGCTCTCTGGTGGACTTGCGGGTCTACTCGGTCTCTTCGCCGGCTTCATGCTAATCTCTCGTGCTCGTGCTGCTGGTGGATTCAAAATCACCATTCGCAAGCCAGCAATCAGTGAAGCAAAAGATGTTGCAAACGTTCAAGTTGAAGAAATTCAAGAACGACTCGACGCTGTAACCAAAGAAATTTCAGAAATCGCTAAAGAGTTCAGCATCAGCGACACACCGAACATTCGTGACGTTGAAGAGAAGGCTGGCGAACTCGATCGCTCGCTAGATCTTCGTCGACGATTTGAATCTGTATCTCGTGAATTCGAGACTGCTGCTGCGCGACTCGCAACTATCGACACTCGCTTAACGGAAGCGCACAGCGGGCTAGCTCTCGGAGCAAACACGCTCGCCGATGTTCAAAATCGTTGGCAGCTGCTGCTCGAACGATCTGAGCTACGAATCGACCTCGATCCATCTCAGGCTGCAAACGTTATGGCGAGCATCCGAACGCTCAAGAGCCAGCAACGCACAACTGCAAGTCTTCGCATGCGTGTTTCACAAATGTCTGACACCGCTGGTGAAATCGACTTCCGATTATCTGAAATTCTAGAAGCTGCGAGCTTGCCAGAAGCCCCTGCACAGGCAGGAACAGAGGCACTGAAAGATCTCGCCATGCGGCTGAAGGCCCACGACGAAGCTCTTGTTCGACAATCTCAAATTGCTGCTGAAATGGAAAACTGGACTGCTGAATTCGAGACTCTCGAAACTCGGATGTCAGAATTCGACGCCAAGATAGGTTCACTCCTAGAAAAGGGTGAAACCTTCGATCATGAAGAGTTCAAGGCAACCGCTATTCAAGTTCAGGAACGACGCGAACTCGAACGA
This sequence comes from Chloroflexota bacterium, assembly GCA_018650845.1. GTDB lineage: Bacteria > Chloroflexota > Dehalococcoidia > Lucifugimonadales > Lucifugimonadaceae > Lucifugimonas. The sequence goes on from JABIFF010000003.1 coordinate 16,464, forward strand.
AAGCTTTCCGAGCTTCTTGAGAACACACCACTTCTGAGCAGCGATGACGGCCAGTCGTACCGCGACGATCTTGTCGGAACACCGCACGAAGAAGCTGTCGCACGTCTGCAGCAGCTTCAAGACGAAGAGAAGCGTATGCGCTCGGTAGTCGATGGCTTACACGTCGAACAGGGCAACCTACTTCGACAGCGAAGTGAATTTGAAAAATCAGGACAGGCACTAGAACTTCACTCGAAGATCAACATGCTTGAAGAGAAGATCGCCCGAGACGCTCAGCGCTGGGCGGTTCTGACTATCGCCCGTGACGTATTCGAGCGAACTCGTGAAGAATTCCAGCAGGAACGACAGCCAGCGCTCATGCGTTCGGCATCCAAGTACCTGTCTGATCTCACGCTCGGTCGCTACACAAGCGTCAGAGCCGTGATTGGTGAGAAAGACCAAGACCTCGAAGTAGTCGAGGGCGAAGGCCACACCAAGCGGGCGAACGAGCTGAGCCGAGGTACTGCCGAGCAGTTATTCCTCGCTATGCGATTTGCACTGATCGAGGAATACGCCAAGAACGCCGAGCCAATGCCGGTCGTGCTCGACGATATCCTCGTAAACTTCGACCCTGAGCGTGCGAAGGCAGCTTGCAAGGTCATCATGGATCTCTCGGAGCGATTCCAGGTCATCTTCCTAACGTGTCACCCCGAGACTGAAGCTATGTTCAAGTCTGTGGCACCGACCGGCAAGAAAGCTCGCTCAGAAGCAATGAGCGTCATCGAGCTAACGAGCACGGCAGCTGCCGAACGGCTCACACTCGTCGAACCTGCGTAGTTATCGTGCTTCGTCGAGACATCCAGCTGCTTGACGTCGAGATAGTCACCGAGCGCCTAATTCTTCGTCCTATCGACCTGATCGATCTTAAGCCGATCGCTCGCGAATTCGACGAAGAGATAACGCGCTACATGTACCCACCACCAGCGCGATCGTCGATGGACGTTGCACCGTTTATTGCGGACTCGATTGAGGGCCTGAGCAACAACACAAACCTTCAGCTCGCCGCAGTGCTCAAAGAAAATCGCAAAAAGTTTGTGGGCTGTTTAGGTCTTCACAAGCTAGCTACCGCCACGCCAGAACTCGGCATATGGATCGCCAAAGGTTTCCATAGGCAAAGGCTCGGACTGGAAGCGATCGAGGGTTTGTGCGAATGGGCAGCCGACGAAATCGAGTGCGATTATTTGCGATATCCGGTCGACCGAGAAAACCTGCCAAGCCGCAGAATTCCTGAAACACTCGGCGGCGAAATCGAAGACGAGTACGACCGAATTACGCCCGACGGCAGGACGCTAAATATCGTCGAATATAGGATTTATCCTGAGACGATATAGGTGCCATTATTCAGGGTGAATAGAAGCCTGAAATTACGCTTCGTCGACGGCGCCATCGCGGTCGCCCGGGGTGACAGATAGACCCTCATAGAGCCGGGTCATTCCCTCAAGCCATTTGGCCTGAACCGCTGGGTCCCAAGCCGGATCAAAGTCAGGATATTTTGCGAGAATTCTGTCAGCCAATTCGAGCTTCACTGAGCCCGCTGGAACAACGATTTTTGAAGGCTCGGGAGCGACAACTTTTTCCGGGGGAATAGCGGCCGGAGCAGCCACTCGCTGGCGAGTCGGAGCAGCCGAAGTGCGCCCCTTGCTTGAGCCATGTCGGCCAACAAGAATTCGTTTTGAAAGCTCGATTCCCGCGGCCTGTGCAGCCCTAATAAAGAAGGCTTCACATTTCGTTAGCACCCCCTCTTTTGTGCCGAACGACCGGAACGCCTCATGGAACTGTCCCTTGCTCGCTCGTCCTAAATCTAGCTCGAACACCGGCACATAGAACCGTTCAAGAATTCGCCTTAGCAACGCACGTCTGTCATCGCCTTCCGCATGGACCAATTCTTCCAATTCGTCAGAGGGGTGACCGTCGGCATCGACAAGAGTAAGCACCTTCAAAGCGGTCATTAATTGGGTCCCAGAGCTACCCGAGAACCTCGGACCCCAAACAGTTTTATCGATACGTCCTGGAATGCCTTCGTCTAGAAGGAATTCCAAAAAAGTTTGGAATGTCCGGTAGGGGACATATGGGGGAACTGTGGATGTTTGATCTTGAAGGGTCATTTGAACTGGGAAACGGTCATTCCAAGCCGGGGCTTAGCTCACAGTATCTCCCAGCAATTCCAAAGTCAAATGTTATTTGGAATGAAGATTTCCCCGCGGGGACAGTTTATGAAACTACTTTTTGGAACGCGGAGAATACTCACATCGATTTGGAATGCCATGTGCAGCTAGTTTAGTTCCTACTGCTCATTCCGATTCCATAGGTATGTGAATTCGAATCCCGGCTAGCCCCGGGAATATATGAGGAAAAGCAAGTTGAAGATTCCGATAGATCAGATCTTTCCGGACCCCGATCTGCCTCGCACAAAGCGAGCCAACGGTCGTCGTGAGAATACGCGTTCCGTGCGCTCAAAACGCGATCCGGTCGTCCTGACTACGGACAACGGTTACCTCCTTTTAGCGGGCGAGCGAAAGCTTACCGCCGCTAAAGAAGCCGGTGAAACAGCGGTCGAATGTACCGTCAAGGAAGAGGTCACTCCGCAGGAGCGTTGGGAGCTTTCTCTCGCCGAGCAGTACCACTCTTCTTTGGTGCCAGCGATGGAGCTTGGGCGCGCATTCATGGAGTACCGAGACAGTCATGAAGTGACCCAGCAAGAGCTTGCTCGAAGGACCGGAATTACCCCCGGAACTATCCACCATTACGAAAGCCTAATTCGCACCCTAGACCCGGCTCTAGGAGAGAAAGTAAACAGCGGAGAACTCACCTTTAAAGAGGCACGTTCTATCGCCGATATTGAGGACCATGTACGGCAGCGAGAAATCGCTCAGCCGTTCATCGATGGACGCCTTTCTAGCGTGCACGTTGAGCGCATTGTTGGACGCGCAAAAACGTCTGCAACTTTGTCGATAGAGGACATCATCGAAGAGGTTGTAAACGGCAAGCGAGCGCCAGAACGCGAACCAGAACCAGCACCAGTAATTCAGCCAGCAATTCCCGTTGAAGCCGACACAGCTTTGATCGAAAATGCCGTGCTAAAAATCGCTGGCGAGCTCGACGCAATGCAGCTACAGGTGATCCCAGAATACCGACGACTAAAGCTCATCAGCAGTCTTCGAATTCTCGACAGCCGGCTCAAGTCGGCGCTAGCAAACCTTAACGGAGGTGTCGCAATAAGGCAGCCTGTTCCAAAACAGTACGCCCCAAGCAAAGTTCCGGTTTAGACAGCCGGAGAAGATCTGGAGCGCCCAACTAACGACGGGCGCGTGACATCCAGATCGGTGTGCCACAGGCACATAAAACTGAATATCGCGTAGAGACAACAAGACGAAAAGCTGACGTTTGTGCGGACACACAAACGTCACGCCGCTGGCATACTTCCCGGGCTCTGAAGTCGCTAGCACAGTCTCCGCTGCGAGCCCATGTGCCCCTCCAATTACGCCTCCGGAGGGGCGCATTTTTTTAAAGGACATGCGGGCTTATGCACTGACCGTAACAGCTTTGGGCATTTCCGAGAACCCCCCTGCTACATCTGAACCATGCAACGAGCTCTATCCGGTAACGGGTTAGTTTTCAGATCACAGACACACCATCACTATCATTCTGAACTTGATTCAGAATCACGAACAACTGGCATTATCGAGCGACTCAGCCACCGAACGACCAACAAACTGAATTCGTTTCCAGCCCCGGCTTATTCTGAATCGAGTTCAGAATGACTTGCCTAGACTGCAGCAAGCAAGATGGAAATCGCTCAGGTACCTAAAGTCCCAAAATCCCCGCTGCGTTGTCGTGCAGAATCAGCGGACGAGCTTCATCACGAATCTCTAGTTCCTCAAACTGTTCCATCCATGTCACCGGCGAGATGTACGGGTAGTCAGAGCCGAACAAAACCTTCTTACGCAATCGACCGCCAGCCTCAGCGATCAATTCCTTAGGAATGTAGCGAGGTGCCCAGCCAGATAAATCGATAAATACGTTCGGCTTGTGCAAAGCAACTGCAACTTGCTCCTGAATCCACGGCCATGCCGGGTGAGCCATGATGATCGTCAGATCAGGATGTCGTGCCGCAAGCGAATCGAACCCCGGAATAGGTCGAGAATATGCCAGCTCGAATCCACCACCACCAGGAGTATTCGCGCCTGCAGCTGCGTAGCCCGAATGCATGAGTACAGGGATTCCCAATTCTGCTGCCTTCGCAAACAATGGCGTAAATTCGGGATCGTCAGGAAAGAACGCCTGGTGAATCGGGTGAAGTTTCAATCCTCGTAGCCCCAACTCGGTAACTGCCCGCTCAAGCTCTTCAACCGCAGCCTGACCTTTACGTGGGTCGACCGAAGCAAACCCAAGCAAGACGTCCGGGTGTGCAGCGACAGTCTCAGCTACATAATCGTTCGGATCAGGCAGATCGCCCGTTTCAGTTTCAGCGTCTACCGAGAAGATCACTGCCATCGTGTCGATTGCTCGATACGTTTCCACCATCTTCGCCACATCGTCGGGCTCGTCGTTCATTCGGAACATCCGACGTAGTCCAGGCTCGATGCCGTACTCAGGAATCCCCGGCATTCGAGGAATATGTGCGTGAATGTCGATGGCTTTCATTGGGCAGTCCTATTTCGACGAAACGGATCGTCGGTTCGATAGCTGAAAAAATACGTTGGTAATCGTACGTTGTTTCGAATGGGCAAGAAGCGCATGCCCCAACTCATTAATCGCACGACACTCTTCTATTTCCGGTAATTCGCTATTGAAACTGATATCTTTTCACCAAACATCGAAGTGGCTGTGATTGAAGTGATCCGACGAGGATATTTGCTCAATTGGAAATAGTTATTTGCGACGACGATCCGAACCAGCGCGATTCAATTCGTGTGTGCTTCGAGATCGCTGCTGCCAAAAACAATTTTGCTGAGTTTGAACTTGGATCCGACGCGCTCGACTACCTCAAACAAAACACGGCCGACCTGATATTCCTCGATATGGGACTTCCCGACATGGCAGGTCTCGATGTTTTGAAGAAGCTGCGAATCCATTCTGATTCTCCTGTGATCGTTGTCAGTGGCAACGACACCACGGAATCAGTAGCTCAAGCGCTTACCATCGGTGCCGACGACTACATCACCAAACCGTTTGAACCTATCGAGCTCATGGCGAGAGTCGAAGCGGTGACACGCAGAACGTCGGATAAAAAAGTAGAGCGATCCACGTTCTCGATAAACAACGTGATGTTCGACTTCAATCGTCGACAAGCGTCTGTCAAAGGCGAACATGTTGAACTGAATCTCACTGAGTGGGATGTACTGAAAACGCTGCTCGCAGAGCCGGGAGTGGTCGTCGATTACCAAGTTCTAAAGGAACAAGCCTGGGGCACAAGCCAAGTTTCAGACGCAGCCGTTCATATGGCAATTCGACGGCTTCGCCAAAAGCTAAAACAGGAATCTTCAGATCAAGATGGCGAAGGCCTAATTCGGGCTCACCGCGGTATCGGATACTCGATCAGCAGCGAGTAGTTCACTTGGTGAACTAGGAATTAGCCCTACCGCGGAACCAATCGATACTTGCGTTAAGCCTTTATCTTCATCGGCAGTATTAGCGATAGTGCTGCGCCTACTGCAGCGATTATTCCGGCGAAAATAATTACGCCGTGGAATCCGTTTTCCTGATTGATGAACCCTGCGGCGATCGGCGTTAGTGAGCCAATTACCGCACCACCTGAGAACATCAGAGCAGTTCCAGAACCTTCCGATCCTTTATCGATCATGTCCATCGCAGCCGCGTTGATGATCGGCATTACCGAGAAGAAGAACAGACCTAGAACTGCTATCAAAGCTGTCATCGCCAATCCCGAATCGAACTGTAGGAACAGGAATATCAGGATCGTCATCGAGCTCATGGCAAACGATATAACCGGCCTTCGACCAATACGATCCGAAAGGTTGCCCATGATCGGCGTCGAAATTATTCCCGCCATCGTAATAAGAGCAACGTGCAATCCGACGAACGTATCCGAGTAGTCGAGTTCTTCACGCATGTATATAACGAGGAACACCTGGAACGAGTTGTGAATTGCCCCTCTGAGCGCGCCCAACAGAGCCATTCCGAGTACGCCACGATTACTCAACAGCTTTTTCGCTGAACCGAAATACTCTCGAAGGCTCACATCACCTTTTGATTCAGCACCCGCAGTTTTGAACTTTGCAATTACTGCAAGACCCGTCAGGAACATCGGGATCGAAATAATTACCGCAAGCCAGCGCCAGTCGATCCCATTGAACACGACCCACGAACCGATCGTTCCCGCCAAGAGGAAACCGATGATCAACGGTGAAGTGGTATTACCAATCTGTGCGCCCGTTAAATGAGCAGCCATCGCGAAACCACGTCGTTTCGGATATCTCGCAGCCAACGTTCCAAACGCCGGTGCATGCCACAGCGAAGTTCCAAAACCTACGATCGATACTCCGATGAGCAACGTCCAGTAGACGGGCGATGCTCCGATGATGATGTAGCCGGTCCCGACGAGCAGCATCGATACGAGAAGGATCCAAGCGATCTTCTTGCGGAACATATCGGTGAGGATGCCAGCTGGAATGTTGGCGATTCCAGATGAGATCGACTGCGCTGACGACATTCCACCAATAGCAACGTCACCAAGACCGAGAGTTGCTCGGATGCTTGGGATCATCACCAATAAGGCGCCCTGCCCAAAGTGTTTTATACCGTGCCCAGCGGAGAGGCCGTACATGAGACCCAGACCGGGGGGCTTCGCTTCAGAATCCGAGTCGCTATCGCTTTCAGCGTCATCCTGAACTTGATTCAGGCTCTCGTCGGAAGGGCGGGGTTGGGATGTGTCGTTGTTATCTGTATTTGGCAAATCGAGGGCAGTGTACGCCTGCCCTCGATGCTATGTGTGATTACGAACCTATTCGCTCGAGCGTGCTGTGAGCAATTTCGAGCATCCACTGAGCGTTCCACGCCTTTTGATCACTTGTCGGGCCGTTGTGAACACTAACCAAATTCGCACCAATTCGAAGAACTACCATTTCGCCAATTCCACCCTGATCAATCTTGGCAGTAAGCCAATCCTGGTCACCGCTGCGTTCCTCATCGAACTTGATTCCACCCTGATCGAACTCACTTTGGAGTAGTTCGTAGTGGGCTATCGAAGCTTCATCACCGTTCATTGCGATTAGCGCAATTGAAACCGAGTGTTCGTGAATATCGCTTGAGTACCAAGCGGTGCACATCGTGTTCAAGTTCGGGTTGTCGGCTTTTGCAGGATCTGTTGCTGAATGAGTTTTGAGTTCAAACGGCTCTGCAGGGTGAGCCAAAACGTTTTCGCAAGAGTCGGGATTGATCACACCGTCGGCAAGAGGTAAACCATCGGAAACTTCGATATCTACAGAGTCGCTAGGATCCCTCTGAGGCTCGACTTCCAGTTCAGGAAGCTCGTGAATCACATCTGTATCCAGCGGATCGGCGCCACCACGTGATTCGCCGTTCGGGAACAGCTCGTCATCGTTCAAGCGAGTGCCATCTGCAGGATCCATCGCCCCGTCAAGCACGACGATCATGTCGTTGTCCAAATCCCCGTCCGGAACAGCCATACCGATCGATCCCGAAGTTCCAGGATCGGTTGGCTCGATAGTCGTTGGCGAATGATCGTCCTGCGCAGCGACCTTGCCGGCAGCATCGTCACCATCGGCTACGTGCTCTATTCCACCGGGCGATTTGTTGTCAGATCCGCAAGCCGAAGCCGCAACGAGAGCTAGTGCCATGACTGACATGGCGAAGAGAGTTATAAATCGATTTTTAGTAAGCATTTTTGCAATCCTAACGAGTTTAGAAACTAGGTCTTGCAAGGTATGACGTACGGGAATCGAGATTTGTTCCGTTAGTCGCGCTCGTCATCGAACGACTCGACTCCGCGTCGCAGTCTCCCCCTCTAGCTCCCCCTGTCTGGGGGAGGATCGGTTACTAGCTCTGTGCACCATCAAATGGCTTGGGCGCTGAATAACCCTCGGCTATACTCGCGGTTCATTCCACGGCTTGCTTAGCGAAAGAGCTATGACACGCCATTCAGGGTTGGAATATTTTTTATTATCGAGGTCAGTCATGCCCAAGTACGTCACACTATTTAACTTCACTGCACAGGGAATAACAGAGGTAAAAACCTCCCCAGGCCGAATGGAAGCCGCTAAAGCTGGTATCGAAGCACTCGGTGGAACATTGACCGAATTCTTGGTCACCATGGGTCGATACGACGGTGTTGTAACTTACGAACTTCCCGACGACGAAACCGCTGCAATGTTTCTACTAAAAACCGGAGCACTCGGATTCGTATCGACCGAAACGATGCGAGCGTTCGACGTTGACGGCTTCTCAGCAATCACCGACAAGCTCTAGTCGCTAGAGTTCGTTCGCTAGTTTCTAAAAGAAAAATAAAACACCCCGCAAGCTCAATGCTTCGGGGTGTTTTTGTGTTTGCGCCCTCGCTAGCCGCCGTGACTAATCACGGTCGCTGCATCGGGGTCAGGCAACGCTATCGCCGCCACAACCAACGCAGCTGCTACAACTGCTACTACCAGCAAGAACAGTCCGTACCTCTTAAGGCGATCGTTTCGTACTGCGCTCGATCGTGCCTTCACGTTTGCGCGGTTGCGCTCTTTGCGTCGTGCTCGTTTTGTGTTTGTTGCCACTTCTATCGTCATCCCACATCTGGCTAGCACTATTCGCGCTCGTCGTCGGACAACTCGGCTCTACGGCCCAAGTCTCCTACCCCAGCCCTTCCGTCCGGAAGGGAATCACCGCGCCACACACCAGCCACTAAGTCCCTCTAGTTCATCCGCGCTTCTGTTTTGATGCAGGGAGTAGGAGGAAGGGCGCAACTGCTCGACATCCCGACCTTGCTGGAGGGATCTTCGGTGGTGAGAGGTGGCAGGGTGAGAACTGTCGGCAGGTACACTTCCCCGATCGTTGCCAACACTCTCAAACAGGAGCCCCCCACCATGAACTTAGGTATCACAGGCCGCATCGCTGTCGTCACCGGCGGTAGCGAAGGTATCGGCAAAGCAGCAGCGACGATACTCGCCGAAGAAGGTGCGAACGTTGTGATCTTGGCACGAACTCAAAGCAAGCTCGACGCAGCGGTCGCCGAGATTAGTCAGACGGCAGTTGGGTCGATTCAGGCGATTGCGTGCGATGTGAGCGACGCTGGTTCGGTCGAACTGGCGTTTGATGCGATCTTGAGTGAGCATGGCAAGATCGACATCCTTGTTAACAACGCTGGACAGGGCAATGCGAACACGTTCGACTCTTTGACTCAGGAAATCGTCGACGCCGACTACGCACTGAAGGTCCACGGAGCTATGTTCTGCTCCAAGGCTGCGCTGCCGAGCATGCAGGCGAACAAGTGGGGACGCATCATCAACATCACCACCGCTGCGGGCAAGGCGGCGGGCTACTCGACTCTGCCGACAGCGATGTCGCGGGCTGCTGGTATCGCCATGACCAAATCGATGTCGAAGGAATACGGTGTCGACAATATTTTGGTGAACACCGTTTGTATTGGCTCGATCCGATCTGCGCAGAACATGAAGCGAGCCGAAGAAGCAGTAGCCTCGGGAGCGGTTGCCACTACTGAGGACTACTACACCGAGCGCTGCAAGGACGTCCCCGTCCTGCGAGTAGGCGAGGCTCGTGAAGCTGGTGACCTAATCGCCTATTTGGCGAGTGACCGCGCCTCCTACATCTCCGGCACAGCCATCAACATGGATGGTGGTGCTGCGCCGGTGGTTTGAGGGGGGCCAGATTGTTGTCTGGGTTGAGGGTTAGCAGGTTTGGGTGAGCGGTGAATGGCGGCAATGAGTTGAATATCTCATGCGCAGCCAGACAGTTCCATAAACTGGCCAAGCCCGTAGTAATAATTACTCATTGAGTAAGGGTTCATTGTTTTAGTTCGTACAACTGTTTTCAATGAGCCCGACTCCGTATCGTAGGACGACAACCCAATGTTGAATCGCGCGTACACGCCTAGTACTTTGGATCGGGGGGGAAGAGATTGCGCTGGCATCACTACCGTGACTCTTTGAGCGGATGAACGATATCGTATCGCTTGGTACAGGGCCCGCTTCCAATCAGTCAATTTGAATTCCACGGCCCAAAGTGCTCTTGATCGTAGATTCGACTCTTCGCTCAACATGTATTTATCTGATTTTCGGCGTACGACCCCGATCTCAGATAGCTCACACAATATTCTCGCCATTTCAGCCTGACGGATCCCAAGTGTTTCGCTCAAATAATCGCCTTCGGTGAATCTCCTAAATGACAGGTTTCCAATAACTGACGAATATTTCGGCTTTCGCAGGAGTTGACCAAGATCGACACACTTGGCGTGATCGCCATGCTGATCGGATGTTTTTCCTAATACGAGATCGGGGCGCCCTTGGGACATAGGAACCTCAAGTGCGTATGAGCCGAAAAAGTCACTATGACTTGCGTGAAACGGCGCTGAGTAGCCCTCTAAGAAACCTTCAACAAGGTCGAGTTCTGAAATCCCAATATTCACTAAATAAGATCCTCAAAATCTTCGAGAGATTCTGACATTGTGTTTAATTCTCTTCTTCCTGATTCTGCGCGGAACGTGACACCTGCCGCATCAGCATCGTCGTATATATCGAGCGCAAGTTCAACTTTATTCTTGAGCAGGTCTATCCGATTTTGCAGGACGCCCGCGGCGACGATGTCGCTATGCAGAGCCTGTAAAACCTCCCAATGATGGAGTTGAGACTGTTGTTCGGTCCATACAACAGAACTTCCCCGCGACGCCACAAAATCTCCATCTCGAGAAGTACCTGAGATCACCCGAGTGTGCATGTTTGCATCGAACAGAGCGTCCATTTCGGGTGAAACTAAAACAGAGTTAATCAATGGCCCTGAGGAATACCTCGGATTTGCGGGACTTCCACCTGTGCTAATTTGCCAACGACGCATCGTGAATTGACGAAGTGTGTGATACCACCCTGTCGCCATAGATTGCCCTCCAACAGCCACCAGAGCCAATCCAATGAAATCAGAATAACCACAGATAACGCGATACTCATTCAACTCACTGAGTGAATAAACGAGGAAAAGAAGGTTGGTCAAAGCCACTGAATCCGTTGCTGCAGGATAGACCATTCCGTCCCTACGGATGACTATATAAAATCCTGCAACATCCAGAGATGTTAACTCGTCTAGAAAGTTCTCGACCGCGTTAAGATCACGAAGGCATGACTCATCGATCGCAATGGTTATCAGGAGATCTTTGTTGAAGCCCCTGACCGAATGGTAGGCTGCAGATTCGCTCGCGAACGTCATCGCTATGCGATGCCATCTGTCTGACAGCGAGTCCGTCATTATGGACGGCGATATCAGAGCTTTAACCGGCCGGAGCATCTGATAGTCGAGAGTTCTCTCTACATGAGGCCTGACGCCTGATGCATTCGATAGCTGCCCTCTTCGTAAGGGTCGCGATGGAAAATACGGATATTGGTCAAGCTTCCCGATTTTTCTGTTGTCGAAAACTGTGGCATAGAACTGCGGGTCGAAATAAATATCAGCTTGGGGATAGTCGATCGCTAGTTGGCGCATATAAGTTTCAAGCGAACCTAGCCCCATGTCTTTTGGACTGACTACTACCCCTCCCACAGTGCCTTCGGTCAGCCCGGTTTCTATTCGATTAGTTTTCGCCCAGCCATGTTGTGCAAGAATCATCAGTCACCTCTAAATGTAGTGTGTGCGCCTCGTGAAAATGAGCTAAATGTTCGCCTTGATGGCTTCGAGTTCGGCCTCGAGTTGCGAACAAGTTCTGAATCTCCGATGGGGGCGGTGTTGTAGCAACCGATTGACCAGTCGTTCTACTTCGTTTGGGACATTTGCCACGATTGATGACGGAGCAACTGGCATTTCGCCGTTTACTATTTTTGTCACAACTTCCTTCTGACTGGAACCTTGAGTGGCAAACGGGTGACTTCCCGTAAGAGATTCATACATAACTGTGCCAAGAGCGTAAGAATCTGAACGAAAATCCAGTGCACGGTTCGGTCGCAGAATCAATTGGTCAGGTGAGTAGTAGATCGGGGTCCCGACGTATATCCCGGAAGGTGTAATTGACTTATCTCCCAAGTCAAAGGCTAGACCCATGTCTAACAAAACATGTTCACCTCCTGGGGAGCGCCTTACTATGTTTCCAGGTTTAATATCCCGATGAACAATTGACCTGTCCCAAAGCGAACAGATTGCGCTTGTAACGGACAGCGCCATTTCAAGAACCTGTTCAACAGGTAGGGGGCCCTGATCGGCAATTTCTTCGTTAAGAGCTCTCCCAGATAGCCATTCCTCGGAGAAAATCACGATCCGTTGACCTTGATGCTCGACAACCTGAAATGGAACCGGTCCTAGGGAGACTAGATGAGGACTATCGATTCCACCTAAAATTTCGACTTCGCGCTCGGCCCGAGCGATAGCTTCATCATCCGAGTAGTCGTTGCCTGGAACCGAACCCAGCGCCTCCGCACTGATCAAAATTGCTTTTACCGCACATTTTTCGCCTGAATAATTGGCCTCAAAAACGAGCTTTTGACCACCATTCAGTGGAGAACCAATCACCGACACTCCAGGGACGAGACTTTCGAGATCGGACGGTTCAAGTACAGGAAGCCTCATACCTCCATCCCGTCGACAAGAACTCTGCTACCAAACGGTCGATTCTCGCAAGCGGGTAAACGGAGCATACTTACTTTCAGATAACCCCCAACCGCTCCTCAACTGCGCCTAGGGCTTCGTCGATGATTGTGGTTAGGGTGTCGGTTTCGTCGGCTGTGATTGTTAGTGGTGGGGCTAGTGGGAGGATGTAGGCGGGGACTCGGATCCAGACGCCTCGTTTTCGGAGTTCTTCTGTCAGCATCGCATTTACGCCCACGGAAGCGTCGAAGTGCTCCTTGGTCTTGCGATCTTTGACGAATTCGATTCCTTGAATTAGTCCCACTCCACGCACGTCGCCGATAATAGCATGCTTTTCCTGCATTTCTACAAGCGACTCTGAAATTTGCTCACCACGCACTCTAGCGTTTTCGACCAAATTCTCTCGTTCCACAATAGCCAAATTGGCGAATGCGGCTGCGGCACCGCCGGGGTGGGCTGAGTAGGTGTACATGTGCGACCAGACCTTTTCGGGTCCTCCAGCAAAGGCGTCGGCGATCTTCTGGGTCGAGATCGATCCGCCAACCGGGAAGTAACCCGAAGTGATGCCCTTCGCGAACGACATGATGTCGGGAGTGACTCCAACGAAATCGGCACCGAACCACTCGCCAAGACGTCCGAATCCAGTAATAACCTCATCGAAAATCAGCAGCACGCCGTACTTATCGCAAATCTCGCGAACCATAGGCCAGTAGTTGGAAGGCGGCACAACTCCGCCCAGAGGCTGCGAAACCGGTTCGCCGATAACTGCCGAAACGGACTCGGGTCCTTCGAACAAAATCGCCTTTTCGATCTCCAAAGCCGCCCGTTCACCGTTTTCTTCCGCCGACGAAGCACCGTAGGTGTCGTGGTAGTAGTGGGGCTGTCCGACCGTAACAACGTTAGCTGGCTTGGGCTGGTAATCGGTCCTTGGGAAGCCGGGATGTCCGCCGAGCCACATGGTTCCGTAGGTGCTGCCGTGGTACGAGCCCTCTCGTGAAATGACCTTGTAGCGTCCTTTGTCGCCCCTGCGCACGTGGTACGCCTGCGCCATTTTGAGCGACGATTCGTTGGCTTCGGATCCGCCCTGGCAGAAGAACGTTCGTGAAAGATCGCCGGGAGCGATTTCAGCGAGTTTGGCTGCGAGCTGAATAGTTTTTGGAGTTGCGCCTGAGTAGACGTTCATGCTGATGGAGGTCAGCTGATCGTAGATGGCTTTTGCAATTTCCTCTCGTCCATGACCAGCGTTGCGGAAGTACATGCCGCTGATGCCGTCGATGAACTTGTTGCCCTCGACGTCGGTTACATAGATGCCTTCGGCGGACTCCATGAGAAGAGGTCCGCCCTCTTCGGCGAGGAGCGTGTGGTTCGTCATGCCCACATGCATGTGGTCGAGGACGGCTTGTCGTAGGGCTTTGGGATCGTTAGCTGCTGGGATCATGTTCGTTACTCGCGTTCGTTACTTTGTAACTCGGCTCGGGAGTCTCCTATCCCTAACCCTTTCCGTCCGGAAAGGGGACAGTTGGTGGCTGGGGTGAGTTGCACTTCGTGGCCCTTCGACGGGGCTCAGGATGATGCGTTGCTGATTTTCTGCTGTTTGATGTGAGCGATGGTAGCTGATGATTGGTTGGTTCTGAAGGATGAATTCAGGATGACATTTGGCTGTTGTTGGCTTTTTACATTCTGCGTTTACTATCGGTTTTACTAAGATCCGATCTACATTGCGCAGGATGTGTTTTCAACGGCCGACGTGGATCGATGCAGTTTGGGGCTTTCGGATGGAACAATTGTCGATGCTAGTTCGTTGTGCTGTTAGGCGAGCGTAGAATTCGTGCGTATTTATTTAAGGTAGGGGCATGGCATGTTTCGATTAGTTGGATTAGTGGCACTCGTAGCTTTGACTGCGGTGTTTGTGGCTTGCAGCAGTTCGGGCGAGGCGTCGGAGCCTGTTGTGAGTGCGATAAACCCGACTTCTGAGGCGGGTTCAGCAGCGATTTCTTCGGCTGAGATTGATCCTGCTTCATGTGCAGGGGTGCTGACTGATATGGAGGCTGAGGACGAGGGTGATATCTCGTTGTTCAGGGATTCGCTTACGGATTCAGTGAAATCTTCACAGCCGCAGATCGTATCGATGTGTTCGGCGATGTACGACACCAGTATGCCGGGTCGTGAGTTCTTGGCAGTGGTGCTAATGCAGTTCAAGTCGGATGATTCGGCGGTGGATCATTATGAGTTGATGAAGAGTGCTTACACCGAAACTGGCGATGCGCTTTCAGAGATAAACAACGCTGACGAAGGTTTGACCGACATACTTTCGGTGTTGATCGATCAGGATGGTATTGGTCGAACGATAGTGATGCGTCAGCGGGAGTGGATGGTTACGGTGTCGGCGGGACCTAGTATGGCTGCGTCGCCGTGGAAGGTTGGCGATATCGAGGCAATCGGTCGAAGCGTGCTGGATCGGGTGAAGTAGGGGGCGTTTTAGCTCCGGGCGTCGTAGAACGACTTGGTCGCACGTCGCAGTCTCCCCCTCTAGCTCCCCCTATCCGGGGGAGGACCGATCTGGTTCGCGGCTAGGAAGCGATAACCGCGGGAATCGTGAATGTGACGGTGGTTCCGGAGTCTTTTTCACTTTCGATGTAGACCTGACCGTCGTGTAGTTCAATTATCGATTTCACGATTGTTAGGCCGAGTCCAGCTCCCGGAACTGCTCGCACATCCGCGCTGTCGACTCTGAAGAATGGCGTGAATACTTTCGAAATGTCTTCGCGAGATATTCCGGCGCCGTGGTCAGTTACTTTTACGATGAATTTATCGCCTTCGAGTCCACAAAACGCGTGAAGTGTGGATCCTGGCCAAGAATATTTCGAGGCGTTCGATAGTAGGTTCGTGACTACTTGAGCGATTCGAACTGAATCGGCGATTGCTCGATAGTTCGAACTCTCTGGAATATCGATATCAGTAACCAGCTCCTGATCGAGAGTGCGCACGTGGTGGGCGTAATCACTGGCAGTGTCGGCGACTACCTGAGGAATATCGACGCTGGTCAGGTTTAGCTTAAAACTGTCGGTTTCAGATCCTGAAGCATCGAATAGATCGTTGATCAGAACTTCCAGTCGGCGTGCACTTCTGCCAATAACTTCCGAATGGGCTTGAATCCGTTCTCTAGAGAGAGTTTCGGATTTTCCGTCGAGGATGTGAGCGAACGTAGTCAGACTCGTGAGTGGTGTGCGTAATTCGTGCGAAATTTGCCCTAGGAAACTACTTCTCGCCTCGGCAGATCGCATTAACTGCACGTTGGTATCTTGAACCCTTCGACGTCTGACTTGTTCGAACAAAATCGCCTGACGTGTCGCACGTCGTCGCACACTTATTGCATAGATGGCGAAGCTGCCCGCTCCAAGAATCACAAATATTGCGAGAGTTCTATTGGCGAGCACTTTCCACTGCTCGCCGCCGTCAGGCGACATCATTAGGCCGAAAATCGTAAGTGATGCAGTAACGACGGTGGTTACCGCAATGAAGCGAATACGCGCAGTTCGCATTGAAGCCATTACGGCAACCGCGTACGGCACGCCGGCTGCTACTCCGAGCGGAAGTGAGAGATCGAGGATGAAGAATCCGATTACGAGGATTCCTGTCCATGCGTACGCGGCTGGCCTGCCTAGAAGTCTGGACATGAGCCGCTGCCGTACCGGTTTATCTTTAGTTGTCGAATTAATCTGCATTCAGTTCACAAGCGCGGATACATACGCACGAACGATATTCAGAGATTCTCCGAAGTGTTCGAGTTCAGCCCTAGGTGCTATTTACAGCACTTTGTCTTGTAATTTTCGCGCCGCGCAACTTGCTACAGGTTCGCGTAATCACACATTGAGTTTGCGTCTTCACTCAAGCGAAAAGATACGCACATACCAATCGTTACTATCATGATGTACGTATAACGCGAATGTGAGATGTGTGAGGAAACATCACACGTCATACTGGCGTTTTGCCGAAACGCGCTAAGTCCTACAAATGCTTGAGTTTCTGGTGAAGGTTATTAGTTGCTCACTCGATCGAAGCGTTACTCGATTGGAAAACGAGCCGACTAATAATTCGAAGTGCACGTATTGAGAATTGGCAGTAGTGTTGAATAACGATGTTTAGATTTATTGGAAATAGACGCCCCGCAGTTGCCGGAATGATTCTCGGAACTGCTCTGGGCCTGATGATTGCAGTTGGCTACGGAGCCACAAGTTCGTGGCTGTGTTCGGGTATCAGTAAATGCCCCGGAAGCTGGGAACCATTCGTTATCGTTTCATCGATAATTTTCTTCTTCGTACTCGTCGCAACCATCATCGTGGCAATCATTGGAGCCAGGTTGTACAAAATCTTCGATACTTCTATCGGCGGCGAGAGGGCTTACGAGCCAAGTATCGGCACAGATATGACCGATTCGGACGGCGAAGCGGTTTAATCTAACCGTCCCGGCGAGGCCTATACTCGCTCTAAATTGTCCGCATAGTTTCGCAGTTAGAGCAGTTCACACAAGAACGTCGCGAACTATTTTCCGTGTGTTATCTCCGGGCCAACTACGGCAGCCCAATCGGACGGCGTTCCGTATATCGCTGTTGTGGGGTGATATTCGGCCCATCCATACCATTCTGTCGTGATTGAAGGTACGAATTCGAGTTGAGTTCCTTCGAGAGGCCCATCAATGGCGAGACCGGTCGAAGTCCAGAGGGTTCCGGTTTCTTGATCGGCGTAAATGTTGATCGAAGATATTTCTATTTCGAACGTAAGCGTTTGATCGCCGACAACTCGTGAATATGCTAGCCCCGAATCTCCAGTAGGCGTGTGAAATACGGCGATTGGCGCATCGGCGAGTGTGTCATTGATGACGCTTCCGTCACGATCGATCAACTGGTGCGGATACGACTTGAATTGGTCATTTACTTCAACACCGATCATCAGTGCGTTTACTGGCAAGCGAGTGTCGTTGAAATCGCTGTCGTTACCGACGCTAGCCCCCGGGGTTATGGCTCGATATTGAGATTGGAATCCAGTATTCCAGTCGAGCACAGTGGTGTGCGGATAGAGCCGCTGCCACTCTTCCCAAGTGGTGATCTGCATCGGCAGAAACTTTAGTCTTTCGCCGAGCAATGGACCCGAGAGCGAAAGTCCGTCTAGATGCGTCCAAAGCGTTCCTGTTTCACGATCGGTCATCGAGAAGACGCCATCGATCAGCGCCACGACTTCGAAGTTGAGCAACTGACCGTTCACTATGGGATCGAACCCGACCCCTGAATGACAGAGAATTCAGTAGGTGACCAGCCACGGTTCACCGCCCACGGTGTCGTTGGCGATGTGGTGATACCACATCATATCGAGCGGATAGGCGCGGGCTTCGCCGTTGTTGGCTATGCCCAGAACGTAGGAAGCACTAGTTATGTTCTGCGAGGCCTCGTCGCGAGTGACGTATGCGGGTTCATCGAGTGGGATGAACTGAGTTTGGCGTGAGATAGGGCCGGGGGTAGGTCGTGGGGTTGGTGCGAGGGGCGCTATTTCTGTGGCGGTAGGTTCTGGCGTGGGTGTTGGCTCAGCTGCGGGCGCAATTGTTGGCGGTGCGATGGTTGGGCTTGACGCAACTGGGGATAGCGGCGTCGGGGCTACCGTAGGTGATCCGGACGGAGTGGGATCGGGTTTGTGATCGGCTGGAACGGTGTTCGGTGTATCAGAGTTGGAAATCGGATTTGGCGTAGCTATCTCAGGTTCCTGCACTCCGCTATCGCTTCGGCCGGGAAGAGGGGTGACTGAGTTTGATTCTGCTTCGATAGGCGTGAGCGTTGCTGCTGGACCAAGAGTGGGTTCGACAGTGTCAATTGAACTCGAGTCTTGCGAGGAATTGGCAGTAACCGGCGTTGCCTCGGTAGTAGTGGGCGGCAATTGCCTTGCCTGTTCAACTACGGCGGTGAGCTCGGAATCGGTTGCTTGGGCGCACGATGTGATCACTGAGATTGCGAACGCGAAAATAACGAGACCTGCGACAGGTCTAAATGTGTTCTGGATATTTGAGATTTGGTATCTCATATCTACAGAATCGAATCCCCTCACGACACTTCTACTTCTTCGTTACGTTCAGTCTTGCAGTTTGGGCGTGCCATGCGCATTGGGGCTTGCCCGTGTTTTAGCAGCGTGTTGGAGTAGGTGAGACTAGATTATTTGTTACTCGATCAAAAATTTTCCCGTTTCGCCAGTTGATTACTACGCCGTTCCTCCTCGCAGTGACAATTTGGTCGTTTTACAGCAAATCGCACGTATAATCGGGCGGTTGAATTTGCAGGTTTAGGGTCATTACGAGCTATGGCTTGATTGATCCACCCCAGAAGAGAAAAGAATTTTCGAATGGCAGAAACTAGTTTCGATCTTGTTGTTATTGGTGCGGGACCCGGCGGCTACCACGCTGCGATTAGGGGCGCTCAGCTAGGCCTAAGCGTTGCGGTTGTTGAAAAAGACGATGGCACAGGCACCGGCGGACTCGGTGGAGTTTGCTTGAACTGGGGCTGTATTCCTTCAAAGTCGCTTTTGAAGAACGCCGAAGTGGTGAATCACCTTTCGCATGCCGACGAATGGGGCATCGAGGTTGGCGAGTGGTCGGCAAGCATGTCGAAGGCCGTCGATCGTTCACGCAAGGTTTCGAAGGCTCTCACCAACGGAATCGGATTCCTGTTCAAGAAGAACAAGATCACTCTCGTTCAGGGCAAGGCGACTTTGAAGTCGTCGACTCAGATCGATGTTGAGGGCGGCGAGACGCTAACTGCCAAGAATATTGTTATCGCAACGGGTGCACGAGCCCGCAGCTTGCCGGGTCTTGAGATCGACGGCGAGAACATCATCACAGCTCGGCACGCACTCGAACTTCGAGAACAGCCAGAAGCTGTCGCCATCATTGGTGCATCGGCTATCGGTTGTGAGTTCGCTTACTACTTCAACTCGTACGGCGTGAACGTCAAAATGTTCGAAATGCTCGGTCACCTCGTTCCACGCGAAGACGAAGAGGTTTCGGTTGAGCTTGAACGTCAGTTCGGTCGACAGGGAATCGAGTTTGCTACTTCTGCCAGCGTTTCAGGCGTTGAGAAGAAGGACGGTCGGCTCGCTGTTCAGTACGAAGTAGACGGCGAGAAGCAAGAATTCATCTGCGACAAGGTGCTTTTGGGTGTTGGTGTTCAGCCAAACACCGATGGCATTGGTCTTGAGAACGTTGGTATTACAACCGCAGGTCCTGGCTTCATCGAGGTCGACGGCAACATGCGAACGAACGTCAGCGGTGTTTACGCAGTTGGTGATGTGAACGGCAAGTTGATGCTTGCTCACGTTGCGTTTGACCAAGGCGTAGTGGCTGCGGAGACGATTGCGGGTCACGATGTTGAGCCTATTGAGGATTATGTAAACGTTCCTCGTTGTACTTATGCTCAGCCGCAGATCGCTTCTATCGGTCTTACTGAGGCACAGGCTCGTGAGAACGGTATTAATTTGAAGGTTGGCAAGGTGCCGTTTGCGGTTGCTGGTAAGTCGGTTGCGATCGGCGAGCCTCAAGGCTTCGTGAAGGTGCTGACGGACGATGATTCAGGTGAGGTCGTTGGGGCGCACATTATTGGCCCTGAAGCTACCGAGTTGATCGCTGAGATTGGCATGCTGCAGATGCTTGAGGGTACGAACCTCGAGCTGCACAAGATGACTCACGCTCACCCGACGTTGTCGGAGGCTGTGAAGGAAGCTGGAGCAGCAGTAACAAACGAAGCCATTCACTTCTAAGTGACTGTGGTCACGTTTTCTGCGGCATGGGTGATGTTGGCACAGTCGTTGGCATCGTGCCGCAGAGAAATGGATTGATAAATAAGAAGAAGCCTGAGTCGAAAGATTCAGGCTTTTTTGTTTTGGTGGATTTACAAACTGCTTCCAAAGGGGTTTGATACGTTGTGTTTCTACGTTTCTTGTGGGTTCGCGAAGGTTGGTTATGGCTAAATGTGAGAAGTGTGACCAGGACAATGCTGCAGATGCCAGTTTCTGCACATGGTGTGGGACGCCCTTGGTTCCAATGGTCGACCAAAACGTCATCCCATATCGCGATCTTGGACAGCTAATTAACCAAACTTTTCACTTATACGGAAAGAATTTTTGGCAATTCATTCTTATCGGTCTTCCACCTCAGATATTGGGATTCCTTGCATTGCTCCTGATTCCCGATCAACCGCAAGGATTTACGTACATTTTCGAGTCTGAAGCAACGCGTGAAGCAGCATTCGAAGATTGGGCAGAAGTTGCACCACAAATGTTCTTTATCGGGATCTTAAGTGCAGTAGCAACTGTGGTTGTGCTCGGCGCTACGATCCATGCCGTAGGGAAGCAATACCTAGGTCAAACTATCGATGTGATGGCAAGTCTTCGTAAGGGTTTGTCAAAAATAATCATCCTGATAGCTGCCATGATTCTGATCTTCGTGACATTTATGATCACTGCTCCGTTCATGGTTTTCCTCATCGGAATTCCAATCGCAATTTTCTTGGTGATTTCTTGGTCGTTTGTGTTCCAGGCGATCATGATTGAAGGTAAGGGACCGATCGCCGCTCTGGGAGCCAGTTACAGCCTGGTGAAGGGGAGCAGATGGCGGATTCTGGGCATCGGAATCGTATTTTTCTTGATCAACTTTGGGACTCAGGTTCTGATCAGCATCGCAACGGGAATCGTCGACGACTTTAGCCAGCCTCTCGCTACGGTAATTTCATCAGTCGCCTTGGCTTTGCTGGCGCCCGTAATGTTCATCAGCCTAACGGTTGTTTACTTCGACCTTCGATCTCGAGGTGGGTGGCTGACGCTGGATTCGTTGGCGATGGATATGGGTGAAAGAGTTACTGGTTCGACAGGTTCAGAAGACTTGCGAGATATGTAGGTTTTGTTGAGTGCTGTGCGGGCTTTTGGAGAAGCTTGAAAAATGACTAAAAAGACGAAGATTACTCGGTTGTATACGGGCGATGATGCGCAGTCTCATTTCGAGAATATTGAGATAGCGATGGAAGACAATATCGTTGGTCACATCTCAAAAACTTACGGTGCAAACGGTATTGTTTTTCGAGAGACTAGCGAATCGTATGACTACGATTTTCACGTTGCACCTGCCCGTCAGTACGTAGTGAATCTCGAAGGGGCGGTGGAGATCACCGTTGGCTCGGGCGAGAAGCGTGTTTTCGAGGCGGGTGAAGTGTTTATCTGCGAGGACACTACGGGACAGGGTCACATTTCGCGTGCGGTTAACGGTCAGGTTCGAAGGTCGTTGTTCATAACGCTGGGTGAGATAGAAATAGCGCGCTAGCGCACCCAACACCACCCTTCTTCCGAAGATCCCTCCACTTCGCTATCGCTACGGTCGGGATGTTGGATTTCGGGTGTAGAGTGCACGCGTACATTTACTATTCCTGCATTCTGTGCAAGAAAAATGCACAGTGACTCAATGACCACCAGCCAGACGCAAACACCAGAATCCCCCAATACTCCTCGAAATCCTTGGGTTCCGTTTAGCGCGCTCGCCATTC
Source organism: Chloroflexota bacterium (assembly GCA_018650845.1). GTDB lineage: Bacteria > Chloroflexota > Dehalococcoidia > Lucifugimonadales > Lucifugimonadaceae > Lucifugimonas. Next base: position 38,837 of record JABIFF010000003.1, read on the forward strand.
AGATAGTGACCGGCGTGGCGAGCCAGACGATGGTGTTCGTTGCTCTTGCCGAGATGGCAGGAGACTTCGGTGTAACCCTTCGAACCATCTCATGGGTAGTGATCGTTCAGGGCCTTACTATCAGCGCAGTGATGATGCCGATGGGCAGGCTTGGCGACATCATCGGCAGGCGCAGGGTGTACCTGCTGGGACTGGTGATATTCGGACTCGGGATGGCGTCAACTGCGGCATCGCCAGTGTTCGGAATTTTGATAGGCGCACGCATCGTGAGTGCTATCGGGAACTCGATGGTTCAATCGGTTTCAACTGCGATGACCGTTTCTTTGTTTCCTGAGAACGAACGAGGAAAAGCACTCGGGCTGCAAGCAACATTGGTGGCGACCGGGCTTGCTACAGGACCCGTTGCGGCTGGAATTTTGCTTCAGTTCTTCAGTTGGGAATCGATCTTCATAATGATCTTGGTTCCAACTGCAATTTCATTTGCACTTGGATATTTTTTACTCACCGAGAAACTGGTCAGTTCGAGTGCCCCCTCAAGCCGTCCTCCGTTCGATTGGACGGGTGCCGTTGTATCGGCGCTGATCATCGTCGTCGGCGTGGTGCTGATCAACAACCCGTTCAAGGTCTCGGCTATATCGCCAATAATGCTGGGCGGCGCAGTCGGCGTTGTTGCTCTAGTAATTTTCTTCATCAAGTGGGAGTTACGAACAGAAGCGCCGATGCTGCAGTTGAGATTGTTCAAGAATCGGCAACTTAGTCTCGGTGTGTCAGTTCGATATTTAGGCTTTCTTGGACAGACGGCTCCAACACTGCTGATGCCGATCTACCTGATCGGTGTCAGAGATCTCGAAGAAGCCGCCGCGGGTGGATTGTTGTTCCTAACCTCTATCGGCATGGGATCGGCTGCGCAGTTATCCGGGCGTTTGGGCGATCGATTCGGCGAGAGAATGTTCCAAGTATTCGGGTTCGCCATTCTCACGATTGTCGCAATTACTTACTCGACGTTCACTGCTGATACGCCGATCGGACTCGTGATGGCGATTCTTGCGCTGAACGGATTCGGATTGGGCTCGTGGGCGGTATCGAACAACAGCGTTGTGGTCGGATCGGCTCCTCGAAACGCATTGGGTGTTGTCGGAGCATTGACGAACCTGACCAGAAATGTTGGCTCGGTCACTGGTCAGGCAGTTGCAACAACGATTGTCGCTGGTGCAATGGCGAGTCGAGGTTTCGATATTCCACTCGATGAAGTGAGTGGCAACGCCGGGGCTATTTCTACGTTTATGGCAGGCTGGCGATACGCCTATTTGACCGTCGCAGGATTTGCGATCACAAGCATGATTCTTGCCACTCTCGCAGGGTCGGTTCCTAAAGCTGATGAAGCCGAGGTTTCTAAACCTGGCTAACCAAAAACTCGATCGCTTTTTCGAAGGCGGCAGTTACTTCCGGGGTTTCGGCTGATTCAGGGTTGTGATCGAAGCCGTGGGGACCGTTTTCTATTGTGATGAAATCGTGCTCGACTCCGGCGGCTTTGAGCTTGGATGCCATGAGTACGGATTGCTCGTAAGGAACATCGGTGTCGTTGTTGCCGTGGAGTAGCAGCGTTGGCGGAAAATTTTCGCCTGCATTTTCTTCTGGACTGTAGGGCGAGAACCATTCAGCTTCGGAAATTGGGTTGTAGCCGCCAACTTTTTCAGCCCAATAGCCGTTTTGTCGGCACCAGAGATAGAAATCTCTTCTTCTACCATCCTGTGACCCGTCCGTAACTTCTTGGTCGCCGTTGCCTACGGCTGCATGCGCTTGTTCTTCGGTGAAGAGGTCAAATTCGTTGCGGTAGAACGGGTCGGGTTGGCTGTACCAATCGCCAACTAGGTTTCCATAGCCGTAGTAAGAAATGAGAGCTTTGGGGGCTGGTGAGATGCGGTGGCCGGTGGTGAGGGTGAGGTAACCGCCTGCGGAATGACCGATTACGGCGAGTCGGGCTGGATCGAGATTGAATTCGACTGAGCCGGTCGTTCGCACCCACTCGATAGCGTCTTCTACATCTTCGAGTATTGCGGGGAGTTTGGTTTCGGGGGCGAGGCGATAGTCGATAGATACGACTACGAATCCGGCGTCTGTGTAGCCATCGAGGTGGGTTTCAAGGATTCGATCCCGGCTTCCCATGATGAGGGCACCGCCGTGAATCCAGACGATTACTGGTTTTAGCGTTTCACTATTCGGTTCGGCACCGTAGACGTCGAGGTTTAGGTCGATGGTGGCGGTGGTTTTGTAGGTGCGGGTTTGCATGTGGCGATTTTAGCTACATAGCGAACGGTTTTATCTTTTCGTAGGTGCCGTTGACGATTGGTTTGGCTTCTACGTGGAGCCAGTCTTCGAGGATGTCGGTGTAGAGACCTCGGAAGTCGTTGTTGAATGCAAGGTCGCCTTGCACCCAGTCTGAGGGATCGATCGACGGGTATTCGGCGTAGTGTCCGCCTGCAACTTGGTTTCCAACTACGAACGCAACTCCACCTGAGCCGTGATCGGTTCCGGTTCCGTTGTCGAGTACACGGCGGCCAAATTCGCTGAACATCAAAACCGTTACTTCATCGCCGAGTCCATGCTCTTCTAGATCGTCAAAGAACGAGATTAGCGAGCTGGAGACGTGGCTCCAAAGATTCGACTGAAGAGCGACTTCATCGGTGTGTGTATCGAACGAACCGTACTGAGTGTAGAAGACACGCGTACCTAGATCGGCAAAGTGAACCTGAGCGACGCCCTTAAGACTTTTGGCGAAAGGGTTATCTGGATATTCGACGTTCGACTTGTACTTGAGCGGAGCCTCTTTGAGGATGTCTGCCCCTCGCATCGCATCGAGCCCGGTCTGGCCTAGATAGTCCATAACGGTGTCGGAGCCGAGCAACGGCGTGTACATGCGACTGAAGGCGTTCAGAGCTTGCTCGCGCTGGTCGGTGCCGGCTACTCCGGTGAGCAGTCCGTAGTTTTCGAGATCGCCTACTGAAGCAACTGGCACGCCTGGTGCTGCAAGCGCACGAGGAAGTCCGTTGCCGAAGTTGACGGCTGTAACTGGGTTGCTGCCTTCGGGGTCGAGATCTTTGATCGCTTGCCCAAGCCAGCCTTTCGAGCCGACCGTTGTTGGCTCGGCGGTGTGCCAGATATCCATAGATCGGAAGTGAGATCGGTTAGGCGTTGGGTAGCCGATGCCGTGAACGATGGCGACTTTGCCTTGGTCGTAGAGGGTTTTCATCGGGCCCATGCCGGGGTTGAGTCCGTAGCCGCGGTCGAGCGGAATGACCTGATCGTCGGTGATGCGAATGTTGGGGCGAGAGTCTTTGTAGAAGCCGTCCTGATAGGGGACGATGCAGTTGAGGTAGTCGTTACCGCCCGAGAGCTGTATTACTACGAGGACTTTTTCACGTTTTGCTGTAGTGGGTGGCATTGCCACTTTTCCTTCGGTGTTTGCGATGTTGGCAGGGTTGGTTGTTGTTGGTGTGTTGTTCGTGCCCTTCGACGGGGCTCAGGATGATGTGTCGGCGGTTAGTTGGCGTGGCTGCGTTGAGGAGTTGCTGGCGCTTGGTGGTTTGATCCCGAATTTCATCGGGGTGACAGTTCCTTGAAACTACTCTGTTACTCGTTGGTAGATTTGGAGGCGGTGTCTTAGAGAGTCGGTGATTATTAGCCGACCTTCGGGGTCGATTTCTATTGCTGTGGGGTCCCACAGGTAGGCTTCAATTCGGGACGATGCTTCATGCGGATCGTCGGTATCAACTTCGATGAACGGGTTGAATCTCGATCGTGCTTCAGCTTCATCGGCGTTGGCGTTCATGTATTCCTGCGCCCACGGCGAGACCGTAGCTTCGCCTCGTACTGACTGGACGAAATTCCAGTTGGAATCGAACATCTGAACGCGCTGATTGCCCCAGTCGGCGACGTATATGTATCCGTCTTGATCAACTGCGACGTCTGAGGGTCGGTCGAACTTGCCTTCGCCTCGTCCCGACGATCCATACATATCGATGAAAACGCCGTCATTTGTGAACCGTTGGATTCGGTCGTTCCGCCAATCGGCAATGTAGATATTGTCTTGGGGGTCGGTATCGATGCCCCACGGCAAGTTGAACTCGCCGTCGCCGGTTCCTGCCGTCCCAAAGTGCGAAATGTATTCGCCATTAGGAGTCATTCGCTGAATGCGATTGTTGAGATGATCGACCACGAGTAGGTCGCCGTTTGAAGTGAACTTTAATCCTGAGGGGCCGCTTATCTGTCCGGGCTCGCTGCCCTGCTCACCCCATTTTGAGATGAATTCGCCATCGGGATCGTAAACAGAGATTCGGTTCAGTTCTTCGTCGGCGATGTAGACCCTGTCATCGGGTCCGTGGGTAATTGCGGTTGGGCCTGTGAACTGGCCATCGCCAGTACCGTCGCTGCCGAACTCGTGATACCAACCGTGGTTCACGTCGCAGATGCCGACACGGATGCCGAGTCGGTGCATTGGGCTGCGGTTTACGGCGAATATCCGGCCATCAGGTCTGATCGATAGATCAACGGGAATATGGAAACCTCGGCCTCCAACATCGGCTCCGAAGCCAACGGTATCGACGTAGTTAATTTTAGTTTTGGTTTGGGTAGTCATGATGATCTAGACGAATTGGTACTCACGGGTGGCGACGATGAGTTGGAGCAACGAGGCGATGGCTTCGTTTGAAGGACTGCTAGCATCGACGTTGTTAGAAGTGAACTCTTCAAGTCCGTTTCGAGTGTCATCAGCAACTTGCAAGTTACCTAGATTTTCTAGAGATGCACTAACGATTGATTTAGCAGTTGCAGAGCTACCGGCATCGACCCGGATACGATCGATCAGATCAATAACGCCCTTTCGTGAAATATCTCCGATGATTCCACCGGCGAAATTCACTCGCATGACCATCGACCCTGTGGATATCCAATCGGCGCCGCCCATCCAGCCTTCGACGCTTGGCGGGGCGTAAATGTCTTGCCCCATAAAGCCGCTTGCAGCGATGTGATCGTAAACATCATGGGTTGGACCGTCGTAACCGCCGGAGAGTCGCAGTGTTCCTACCACGAGTTCAATCGGGCTTTTTACTCGTGCATTCCAACTTGCTTGCGATTTGAACGCATCAGACAGGAACAACGCTCGGAGCATGGCTTTGATGCTGTAGCCGGAATCGAAGTAAGCATCGGACATTACTTTGATCGCTTCAGGGTCCTTTGGCGGGAAGTGCGGCCACTGCGGAACCGGGAATTCGTCGGCTAGGAAGTAGTGATACAAGTGGCGAGCGATGAATCCAGCAGTTGCAGGATTCTTACAAATGAGATCGATGATGTCTTCGCCGTTAAAGTTTCCGGTTTCGCCCAAGAAGGTCTTTTCACCTTCGTCGTGGTCGTCCGGGTCGTACTTGAACTGCCAATTGATGTAGCCATACGGTCGCATCGTGTTGTTGCGCATTTTGAGCGCCATGTAGTCGGTATTTTCGACCGTCCAACCGGTGAAGGCTCGTGAGCACTCTTTAATATCTTCTTCGGTGTAATTTCCAACACCCATCGAGAACAATTCGAGGATTTCACGACCGTAATTCTCGTTGATCTCGCCCTTGTGGTTGTCCTGGTTATCGAGCCACAGGATCATCGCCGGATCTTTAGAAAGCTTTAATAGGAGTTCGTCGAAACTGCCTAGACCGTACTTGCGAAACATGTCGAGCTGGGTCGACATAGCCTTGCCCTGAATGAGCTTGGTTTGGCCGGTAGCGAACACTCGATGCCAGAAAAGATTCACCTTCTCGACGAACGGTGCATCTGTGTTGACCATTTGGTAGAGCCAGTTGCCTGAGCTAGATGGTCGGGTGCGCAGATCGGACATATCGATGTGATATCGACGAATGATGTCCTGCGGCATAGACGTTGAATCTATGGCGTCGAGCAGTTGGTCGACTGCCTGCTCATAATCAAGCTGCGCAAGATGGCTAAGCTCGGCTGAAGTGCCGCCGAAACCCGCTCGTCGCAGCAGGTGCGCAACAAGCAATTCGTCGGTACGTGATTCGGTCGTGGTCATTTAGGTGAATCCTCACTAAGTCTCGATGGGCGAGAGTTTAGCGGAAGATTTCACGTGCGCAAGTTGTGGCATCAGAACACAACATTCAGACTAAATGTCATTCTGAACTTGATTCAGAATCACGTTCGTTCGAATGCATATGTCTTGAGAAGGTGTGTTCGAGACGGGCAGAACAGTACGTTTATGCCAGTTGATCACTGATTCTGAATCAAGTTCAGAATGACAAGGCTCAATGGCTTGCGAATTACTTAGCCGACTACTGATTATTGATTTGCCTACGCGTTGGCGAACACAGCAACTATTTCGTCGTTTGATTGGCGCAGGATGCTGGGGTTCACGTGGAGTAGCGGTACGGACCATTCACTATTGGGCCATGTGACTACGATTTTGTTCTTACGCAAGTTGGCGACAAACTGATTTGTGTCGATTACATCATCGAGTACCAGTTCGAAGATATTTGAGCCGTTTTCGAACGTTTTTATCGAAACGTTAGGCAGCTTATTAATCTCTTCAAATAGCGATGTTGCTTTTGCGAAAGACTCAGCGAATTTTTCTTCGAAACCTTCGAAACCGTCAAGCGAAAGTCCTGCTGCTAGGTATCCAAACGGTATTCCCCCTCCAAACATTCGCCTGTCGTTGAACATTCCTTCGATGAAATCTTTTGTACCCGCAAGAATGCCGCCAAACGGTGCGCCAAAGTACTTGTAGCTGGACACATAGACGCTATCGAAGAGACTTGTGTAGTCCTTGATACTAATTCCAGTGGCGGCCGACATCATGTAGAGCCTCGCACCGTCCAGATGAACCGGGATGCCCTCGCTGCGGCAGAGATCGGTGACAGCTTTCATTTCGTCCCAAGGCATTATCTGGCCAGCCTGCCGACGAACTGGGGTTTCGATAGAAACTGCGCCTACGGGATTCAGTACTCGACCTGTTACTGAGACTTGCAGGAGTTCTTTGAGCTCGTCGACGGTGAAATAAGGCCTGTTGGGAGCGAGCGGAGTGGCATTGATGCCGCACAGCCTTGCCAGGGCGTCTCCTTCGTCCTGATAGATGTGGCTTTGCTCTTGGAGGGCTATGCGAGCGTTCATGCCGCAATGCTTACGAAGTCCCAGAATGTTCGCCATCGTTCCGGTCGGCATCCAGATGGCAGCTTCTTTGCCAAGTTCGGCAGCCATGCGAGTTTCGAGCTCTTCTACAGTTCCGCCGAGTGAATATTTGTCAGGCTGAAGCTTTCCTTCAGCTAGCAACTGGTTCAGACGCTCGATAGTCGATTCAGGCGTGTGCGGTTCGCCGTCACCTGAAAACACGACTGCGGTTGGGTCGGCGGCGGGGTTAGTCATTGGCTTCGTTTCTGGCAGCTTGGAGCATTGCGGTTAGTTGAGTTTCGTTTACGCCAAGGGTTTTGGCGTTGGCGGCATCGGTTTCTGATTCTTCGGTGTTTCCTAGCTCGGCGTTAATGACGGCTCGATTGGCGTGAGCTTCGCCCCAGTCGGGTTTTAGCCTGATGGCTTCTGAAAAATCTTTGAGAGCGCTTTCGTACTGATTCAGCTGATAGTGCGAGTTGCCTCGGTCAAGATAGGTATCGGGATAGGAGGGATTTAGCCGAACTGCGGTGTCGTAGTCGACTATCGCTTTGTCGAATTCGCCGTTCATGGCGTAGGCATCGGCTCGGTAGTGGTGGAGTTTTGCCGATTGCGACGATCGTGAGATTGCTTCAGTGAAGTGTTTTATGGCTTTTTCGGGGTGGCCTTCATCGACTTCACGTACGCCGTTTTTGAAGATGTTTAAAGTGCGCTCGGGCGTAGTGAGTTTGCTCTGCCGGTAGCGAGTTTTGAGATTGGCTATGAGGTTTGAGAGCGGGTTTGGCATAGGGGGGCGATCACGCGTCCCGAGCGGAAGCCGAGGGATCTGGTGGGGATGAGTTCTGAATGGAACACATTATCAATATTGAGTTACTCGAGAGCTTTCTTGATCGATATTTGTTCGTTGTCGCTCTACCGTCGTAGGCTTCCAAGAAAGGTTTCACATCTCCGCCCCAGGTCTCTCCGCCTTGGTCGAGACGCGAGAAAACCCCTAGTTGTGCGTTGAACCTTCGGGTTTGGGGTCTCGGGAGATCATTTCTAGCCAGTTGCCGTCGGGGTCTTGGAAGTAGATGGCATGGCGTGCCCACGGGTATTCGAGATCACGTTCGTAGGTTGGGCCGTAGGTTTCGATTCCTCGTGCTTCGAGCAGTTTTCGCCATTCAGGGACGCTGTCGACGACCATTGCGGCATGCGCGGAACCGGGTCGGTTGCGATCGTGCTGATCAGATCGTTTTTCGCCACGGGGTCGCATGTATTCGATGAGTTCAATCGAATGCCCATCCCCAACTCCAACGTATGCCTGGCGCATTTTTACGTTCTCGTAGCCAACAACTTCGGATATCCAGGGAGTTTCGGATATTGCCGGATCCCGCTCGATCTTGAATCCTAGGAAATCGACGTAGAACTCGAGAGCTTTGTCGAGGTTTTCGACGATGAATCCGGTGTGGTAGATGGTTTGGATTTGAGGAGCCAACGGCACTTTCCTTCTTGATCCTGCGGTAATTTGTGGATTGGCTGAATGGTCAGCTAACGATACTGATTTCACTAGATAAGCGAATTTAGGATTTCTCTCGCTCTTGTGAACATGATGAAGTGCCCTTCATCCTCGTAGAAGATGGCTTTGGCACCGGGAATGGCGTCTCGGTAGTACTCGCCCATCTGTATTGGCACGTTTTTATCAGCGGTGCCGTAGAAAAGCGAGACTGGTATTTGAATCTCAGAACAATCGAATCCCCATTTATTCATGAATACTCGAGCATCCCAGTAAGCTCCTTTTGAACCGTTTTTCGTCATCTCGCCAAGACCTTCGAAGAATCCTTCAAAACGCGGTGAATCTAGCAGGGCCAATTCAGCATCGGGCAACTGCGACCCAACCATCTTTCTGCTGAACCCCGGGCTTTTTATCATCTTTGACATCAGTGCCACATACGGCCGAAGTAGCTGTGGTGCGAATCCGCCGACCCAGAGAATGAATCGCACCATCGACATCATGCCTTTGGTTGCGCCTTTGAAAGAAAGAGGCGAGATTCCTGCAACGATGGAGGCCGAGGTAATCCTGTCACCAAGTTCTTTTGCACAAGCAGCGACGAATGGTCCGCCAAACGAGTGTCCACAGACAGCAAACCGTTCGAACCCTAGTTCATCTGCCAGTTCGGCGATATCACGAGTCCAGCCAAGGAGCGTACGACCACGCTGAAAGTCGGATGCACCACAGCCAGGCCTATCGACAGAAATCACGCGCACGCCTAGTTCTGTTGCGATTTCGCTATTCGGTGCGAAATCAAGTCGTGATCCTAACCAACCATGAAAAAAAAAGACTGGCTTCCCATCTGGATCACCGTACTCTTGAAATCCGATTTGCCTTCCTTCGGAAAGTTGAACGTAGCTTGCTTGTGTCATGTTGTTCGATCTAGATACGGTAGTACTTTTCAGCGTTGGTTCTGAAGAGTTTGGCTCGTTCTTCTTCAGTGAAATCCGAAGTGATTTCGTCGTAGGCGTTCCAGACGGTTGCGTAGTCGCTAAATAGGCTGTCGACAGGGAAGTTTGAAGCGAACATGCAGCGGTCGACGCCGAGAATGTCGATCATATCGAGTACAAACGGTGCGATCGACTCGGTGGTCCAGTTTTGATCGAGCATGCCTAGTGCGGAAATTTTTCCAGAGATGTTCTGGGCGGTTCCTAGTGCTTCGAGTCCTTTTCGCCATTCACGTAGATCGCCGGGCGTGCGGCCGATCGGCATTGCGGCGTGACCGAGCACGATTTGCACTTCGGGAATATTGTTGGCGAGTTTGGCTGCTTGCTGCAGTTGCCACGGCCAGATTTGAACTTCAAACGATCCGTTGAATTTTTCAAGTAGCTTGAACCCGGAGAGCCATTGAGGATCGCTCATAAGGTTTCCAGCTTCGGCAAAGCGGAAATTCGGCTTATCGTCGGACCAGTTGAGCATGTGGCGGATACCGCGCCAGTTGGCGTGTTCGGCATGCCTTGCCAGCGTTGCTTCTACGTTGGGATCGGAGAGATTTGCGTAGGCGATGATGGCATTTGGCATGCCTTTTGAGTTTGGATCATCGGCAACCGACTGCAGCCACGCGGTTTCGCCGACGGGATCGGCGTTGTGGTCCCATTCAGCCTGAACGTGAACAGATTTCACCAGCGGAATGTCTTTTGCGCCTTCGTGAAGATCGCCAATTAGCCACGATTTTCGTATTGCCGAGTAGTCGCCAACGAAGTGGTCGATGGGTTCCATGAGCCATGGGTAGGGATTGTTTTCGAGGTCCCACAGGTGGTGGTGAGTATCGATAAATGGCGGTAGCAACGTGTTGCGCTTTCTGAGAGATCGATTGTGGTTGGCTGAATCGCTAGTGCGTTCTTCGGTTGGTTCTTACTTGCGGCACAGTTTAGACAGTTGTGAGATATCTTGTTGGTCTGGCTACGTCAGTTATCGAAGGGCTTGAATTGAAAATCTCGGTGTACATTGCGACCAGCTTGGACGGGTTTATTGCTCGTTCAAACGGGAATTTGGATTGGCTTGCGGGCAGTTCGAGTGATGTGGCTGAGACGCCAGTTTCAAATACGTCTGATTCTTCATCGTCCGGCGCACCAGAAGATTACGGTTTTTGGGAGTTTTTCAACTCGATCGACACGATGGTGATGGGTCGTGGGACGTTTGAATTCGTGGCAAGCACCGGACAGTGGGTTTACGAAGGCAAGCGGGTGATTGTGCTGAGTTCGACCATGAGTTCGCACGACGTTCCGTCGAACTTGGTTGGCAAGGTTGAAATTTTGTCGATGGAGCCTGCTGATCTAGCGGAGAAACTAGCCGATGAGGGTGCGGAGCACGTTTACGTCGATGGTGGGATTACGATTCAGCGGTTTCTGCATGCAGGGCTGATCGATGAGCTAACTCTCACCCGTGCTCCAGTGCTACTCGGCACAGGAATTCCGCTGTTTGGCGAATTGGACGCTGACGTCCATCTGCGGCATGTCGAAACGAAGAGCTTCGAAAGCGGCTTCCTGCAGTCGACTTACGTAGTCGAGCGGTAGTTGGGCGCTCGAACTCAGCGTGCTACAGCTAAGCCACGTTCAGGTTTGAAGTCGTGGTAGTGCCGAACATGGACCATCTGGCTGTGCCGAAGCCCCGTATCGTCGGTGATGTCGACTGATCGAAACTCATCGTAAATGTCCCACTGAGAGTCTAGAACGGTAGTCACTACCCAGTAGGTTTCTTGATCGACCAACACAGTCATGGTACGAGTTTGCAATACGTAATCGCCGTTCCAGTTCTGTTCGATCTGCTGTGTCGCTGCTAGTCGAAAGACATTCCGACCACTAGCGGTTACTTCATTCGCGGATATGAGTTCGAGACCGTCCTGATCGAGGTAGTAAGCAGGTTCCGAGTTACTTGAATCCTCGCTTATGTTGTTTGGCCAAGAAATCGATGAATTGCTGCGCGCTTCATAACCAAATGGTGATATCTCAGAATTGTCACCGTATCGAGAGACGGTAGCTCCACAACCTTTATATGACCTAGGCCCAACCATCAATGTTCGAGCTCGAGCGATGATCTTATGAACGGAGGTTCTTGCGTGAGTACCTGATTCACTTGCTGCCACATCAGTCTCTAGCTGACCGGTGTCCGAAGCCTTTGGAGCGACAGTGCCATCTTCAGGAAATAACCCGTGAAACCCCGACGAACAATCGGTGAGAGTGAGGGCATTCACCACTGGAATTCCGGATTCTGCGAATGCTGCACTTTCGCCGTCGCGTGGTCCTATTGCTTCAGGCGCGCTACAAGCTGCGAGAGCGACGATGAAAATCGCTGCAAACACTAGCAGTTTTGATACTCGGTTAGCTTTGCGCATAACCAAAGTATTCCACTAAGGCATAACCAATCGCATGTGGGACAACCGGCGTCACAGCGGCATATAGCCAGAGCTGAACTAGAACGGTAGAACTAGGAGCTGTTGCTGAGCTTGGTATGTGACTGCCATCAAAGTCAGAATTACCAGAATTCCGAATATTGCCGACATGGTTCTGAGCATATACATCCCTCCAGACTTTCATATCGGAGAGATGCAGGGCATCAGTGATTGCACGGGGGTGAGTTTCGGGAATTGCCGGTGTTGAGTAGGGGTTGGACGTCGAATTGTTCAGGTAGAACGTTTGATCCTGAACTCGTTCGACGTAGCTCAGGGCAGGCTTGAATTCAGGATGACATTCGAACGAGGTCGTTCAGGTCGAGTCTTGGGTGAGGAAGACGGTATCTCCCTCACCCCAACCCTCTTCGCTTTCACCGGGCGTCATCGGATGACTTGGGTGCGTCGCCCGCCCCCCCCCTCTCGCAACGTAGGCTTTCGAGCGACTACCTACGTACTACGGCGCTCTAAACATGTAGATCGCCCAGCCTACGGTGTCTCTTCCGTGTTTTAGGTAGGTGTCGTGTTCGCCACGTTGCTTTTCGAGTATTTCGATGGCGTCGGGGTCATCAGGATTCTCTTCAGCAAAGAGTTCAGCGGCTCTTAGGCGCAGGCCTTCGTAGCGATCCCAGTCGTTGTGATCGCTGGCAATTGCGTAGAGAAGTTTTAAGCCCGCGTTTTGGGCTATTTCTACGTTTTCCGCGTGAGTGACCATGCTGGGGGCGAAATCAGGTTCTGCCTCAATGTAACCGGGTTCAGGCTCTTTGAGCTTGTACGGTTCGCCGAGAACCATTAACCCGCCGGGCTTCACTAGTTTCTTCAGTGCTTCGATCGTTCCAAGATGGCCGCCCCAAACCCAACTTGCACCGAGGCACATCGCTAGGTCGAACGAACTCGGTTCGAAATCCTGTTTTGCACCGTCGCCTTCGATGAATTCGACTTTGTTTTGCAAGCCTCGTTCGGCTGCTCGTTTAGTCGATGCTTCAACTTCGTAGGGTGAGATATCGATGCCAACGCCGGTTGCGTCGTACTTTTCGATAATTCTGAGTAGCTGTTCGCCTTTTCCTGACGCGATATCAAGGACGCGGGCGTTGGGCGTGTTTTTCAGGGGCAAAAGGCTGATGAATTCATCGGTCTTCGCTTCTGAAGTGGGGTTCATTACCAGGTGGTCGGCATGAGTTACGCCGTAATACTTCCAAATGTTCATTGTCTTGATGATGCCTTGCGGCATCTTGTACTTCTGTGCAGTGCACGTTTAGCACGCGTTTTCATCGATACGAACTAGGTTAGCCGTTCGTGTTTCGAACGATTCTAATTCGCCTTGAATCGAGATTGCTGTGCTTTGAATTGCGGAGTCGACTTAAAAAGTTGGTCGACAGGGTCGGTAATTAGTTGATTACCGAGCGCGACGTGCACCGTGAGTTTGAAGTACTGAACATGTGGCTCAGTTTATCGATGAATTTGCGGGGTTGGTACTGGCTAGAAGTTGTTATTTTTCGCCGTATTACGATCAGTTGGGGTGGTTAGTGATCTCTGGCTGGGTTGCCGAACAAGGGGGCATGAGACGCGATCCCTCCACTACGTCGGGAAGAGGGGGGAGAACATTGCCAACCCTAGAGCTTGCGCAGGTCTTTTGAGGTGAGGATCAGGCCGAAGTTGAGGATGGCGTATATTGCCGTGCCAATAAGCATCATTTCAGCGTTTCCTATGATGGTTCCGATCCAAGCACCCAAGAACCAGCCGAACATCATCGCTTGAAGCGAGAGACTGAACACTGACATAACTCTGCCAATCATTTTAGGATCGGATTGAGTTTGAAGCAGGGTGATTACTGCAGAAGCCCAGATTGGAATTGCTGCTCCGAGTAGCGCAAGTGAAAGCAGCGATAGTATGTAGTTCGTGGATAACGCGAATACAACTGAGGCGATGATGAACATGAACGTGCTGACCAAGATCGCCGGCGACTTACGTTCAGAGTTCTTTTTCAGTGTTATCCAAAGTGCCGAAACTCCCTGCCCAACAGCCCATGCGGCGAGCATGGTGGCGAATCCGGTTTCTCCAACATCGAATCTGTCACGCGCATAAACAGGGATGATTGGCACAAGAGTTGCGTTGAAGATGATGGAGAACGCGAGAATCACGAGTCGCAGTAGTACCGGGTTAGATTTTATGTATTTGAGACCGTCTTTTATCTCTTGAAGTGCAGAGGTATCTTTCGCTGGTTTTGGCTCTGATTTCGGCAGTCGGAACGAGAAGTACAGACTGACTATGTAGAGAGCTATTAGCGCGACGAACGGCGATCCCAAGCCGTAAGCAGCTATCAGGAACCCACCGGTTAGCGGGCCGATTGCGCGAGCCAAACTGCCAGCTAGAGTTCCCATCGAGTTGCCAGCTTGCAACGATTCTTTCGGCACGTAGTTCATCACGAGCGATTGCATTGCCGGCATTCCCATTGCCAACACAGCGCTCGAAACCACCGACAAAACCACGATCTGCCACAGCGTTACTGTGCCAGATACGACTACTACTGCAGTTAGAACTGCTAGCAACAGCAGAATCGCTCTCTCCCAGATCAAAATCACTCGTCCGCCGAGCCGATCGACCATCACTCCGGCGTATAGGCCGATGATGATTGCGGGAACTACTCGAAGCCCGGTTGCAGCTCCGACCCAGATTTGTGATGCACCGAGTTCAAGAATTAGCCACGATTGCGCCATGATGCGCAGTTCGACCCCGTTAAGGTTGGCGAAGTTGCTGAGTAAGAGCGCACGGAAAGGTTGGTTCGACAGCAGTTTTACTGCCGGAATTTGGCGGAAGTTGGTCAAATGGTTTTAAGGTCAGCCTGCAGTTACTTACGAAACACAGACGCTGCAATGGGGGAGAAAGATCCTGAAACTAGTTCAGGATGACATTGTTGGGAATCAGATTATCGGTTGATATAACTATTTTCTGCGAGCCAATAGCGACCCAATGATTTGTGGGGCTGCCGTTTCTCCGGGCGTGCTATCGCACTTGGTCGATCGTCGCATTTCACCTTCCCTTAGTCCCTTCCATCTAGGAAGGGAGGATGTTTAGTCTGCTCTGCGAGCCAATAGCGACCCAATGATTTGTGGGGCTGCTTCGATTGCTCGTTCTCGGATTTGTTCTGGGGTTAGGCTGCCGATTGGGTGCTGGATTAGCGCGAATGGGTAGTCGGGAATTCCGCCTAGATTCGCCATTGCCTGTGCGCCCGATTCGAACGGTTCAGTGCAAATTGCGATAGCCGGAACGCCGAGAGCTTCGAGCTTGAGTGAGTCGTACACACTGGACGACGAGCAACTTCCTCAGTCGCCGTTGGCTAGTAGCGCCACATCGACTTCTTGAGAAAAATCGCTCAGGAAATCTGGCTCGGCAGGTCGAGAGGCATCGCCCTTGTTTACTCGGTGCGCACTAGCGACTTCGAATCGCTCTGCAAGCACGTCGTAAACAGCATCGAGAAGATTTGCTGCGTTGAGCTTGTCGTTAGTCAAAAGACCAATTCTTTTGCCGGCTAACGATTCTGGTCGATCAGCCATTCCATCGGTCGCAATCGACTGCGGCGCAGTTGGATCGAGTACTCGAATCGTGTTTTTGCTCATATCAGTCGCCATCTAAAGCCCCCGTATTTCTTCTGTATGACTGGGTGGCGTCATATTACTCTTTTGAATCGATTATTCGGGTAACAATCTTGGATCGTGAACCAAGTGACCACGGTGGAATCACTGCGCTCCATGCACCACCAGCGCCACCTACTACGATAGGAATTGCCGATTCTGGGCTGTCTAGAACGCTGATTAGTTCGTCGCCGTTATCAGGATCGAGCTTTGCGTTATTGTCTTTTTGTGCCCCACTCGGAAGCCCCATAGCGATCCACTCTGAAGCAGGTTTTCGAGCGTTTTCGTAGAGGTATTTTCCAACTTGCTCTTTTTGCCATCCGGCTTCGGTGAAGTGAGCTGCGTGTTCAGGACAGATGACCAATATGACTTGTTTTACTCCGGGACCCATCGGATAGAGCCGCTGCGCGAACGCATCGAGAATTCCTTCGGGAGTGCTAGCTTCGTGTTCGCCAAATTGCGTTCCGCTAAGACCTGAAACGACCGTTACAGCGCTTTCACCGGCTGCGATGCCACGTGTTTCGTGCAGCGGTTCCCACGGGAGTACGGCTTCATTCTCGGCGACACACCACGTGTACTTTCCGGGGTGGCCTAGCGTTGCTTTATCGAGGCCATCGTTGCTATTCGTACCAACCACGTTTTGAACTATTAGCCTGACTGCTCGACCGATGGTGGCGTTGGAACGATGACCGGGACCAAACGCTGAAACACCAGAGTTGATCTCGATTTCTTCAGTGATAGGTCCGTTTACGATCAGCATGATCGCCGCGCCCATTGTTGAAACAGTAATGCCGTGAAGGTTGAACTCTGGCTGCATTATCGCTTCTACGGCCGCTACAACAACCGGCATGTATTCCGGCTTGCACCCTGCCATCACAGCGTTAATCGCAGCCTTCTCAGCAGTGATTACTGCACCTTTGACCGGTTCGATGCCGAGTATGGCGTCGGGGGCTAGCTTTGCGCCTTCGAGCATTGCAGAAACCGCTTCAGGCGTTGGTGGCACTACGGGTAGTCCGTCGGACCAACCGTTTTCGAAGTAGGTTTCGATGGCTTCAAGTGCGCCAGGCAGTTCGAGGGAGTCGGAAGTGAGGCGAGTTGAACTCGTCATGCGGGACAGCTGCTTTCTCAATTGATACTTGCAGCAGAACTTAGCAGAAAACGCCCGTACGAACGTCGTGGAGGAGGAGAAGAATTACTTCTTCTTTCCCCCCTTGCCACGCTTCTTTTTAGAAGATGATTCCTCTTCGTCAGAGTCATCACTGATTACGGGTTCTTCAGGAGCTGAGTCGGTGACCACTGGCTCGTCTGAACTTGAGTCGTTATTGGACGACTTCTTGTCACGTTTCTTCGAGCTCTTCTTCTTCTTTGAAGTAGGCTCTTCAGCTACAGGCTCAGTAACGACTGGCTCTACTACTACAGGGGCCACCACTACCGGTTCGTCCACTACAGGAGCATCGACAACCGGTGCAGGTGCGTCGTTAGTCGGAGTGACAGGAGCAGGAGGCGCTGGTGGCGTGGTTTCTTCAGAACCATCGTCGCCTTCATCGCCACTATCGTCATGGTCGCCTGAACTGTCGTCGCCTGAGTCCTGCTCAGAAGGAGTGTCTTCAACTGCCGGAGCTTCTGGCACATCTTCAACAACAGGCTCTACAGCTTTCGGTTCTTCAACTACTGGGGGCGCAGTTGGAGTCGAGTTGCTGTTGCTAGTTGAACCAGAGTTGCCAGAGTTGCCGTTATTCGACTTCTCAGATTTGTCGTCGTCAGAATCATCGGAATCCGACTTGTCAGATTTATTTCCGCTGTTGCCGTTTTCAGACTGATCATCAGATCCGTTATCGTCATTTTCGTCAGCCTGGTCGTCAGAACTGTCGTCGCCTGAGTCCTGCTCAGAAGGTGTGTCTTCAACTACTGGAGCTTCTGGAACATCTTCTACAACAGGCTCTACAACTATCGGCTCTTCAACTACAGGTGGTGCAGGTGGAGGCGTGTTGCCATTGCTGTTGCCGTTGCCGTTGCCAGAGTTCGAGTTACCGGACTTGCCGTTGTTCGACTTATCAGACTTGTCTTCTTCAGAGTCATCGGAATCCGACTTGTCAGATTCAGGAGCCGAAACTGGCTCGCCGCTCTTCGAATCGTTCTTATCTGATTTCTTGTCGTCGTCGTCAGACTTAGGAGCAGGCTTGTTGCTCTTAGCTGGCTTCTCGTCAGATTTAGGCGTTTCTTCATCTGAGTCCTGCTCAGAAGGAGAATCTTCGACAACAGGCTCTACTGGTGCTGGAGGCGTTGATTCATCGGACGGAGGTGGTGTCGACGAAGACGAGTTATCGCTTCCGCCGTTGCCCTTGCCATTGCCGTTGTTTCCTGAGTTCGACTTGTCGCCAGACTTAGGATCGCCCTTATCTGAGTTCTTATCGTCGTCAGATTTAGGAGCAGGCTTGTTGCTCTTAGAATCGTTCTTGCCTGAGTTCTTATCGTCGTCGTCTGATTTAGGAGCAGGCTTGTCGTTCTTTGAATCGTTCTTGCCTGAGTTCTTATCGTCGTCGTCTGAATCCTGGTCAGATTCTTCGTTCTTAGAATCGTCTTTGGAATTCTTGCCCTTATTGTCGTTTTTCGCACCAGGCTTATTGGCATTCGGACCATGGCCATCGGCAAAGTTAGTGGCGACTATGATGATTTCATCGTCATCTGAACCATCATCCTGACCATCGTCAGTTGATTCGTCATTGTCGTCATCTGAAGATTTATTGCCGCTGTCTGAAGATCGGCCACGGGAATTATCCTGAGATTTTCCGTTCTTAGAATCGTCTTCGTCTAAATCTGATTCGTCCACAGCATCAGAATCGTCCTCGTCATCCTGATCCTGATCGTCAGATGAATCTTCTTCAGACTCGTTGGAGATGGCCTCAGGCGTGGGTGGTGCATGAGACACGGGTGGAGTGTCAGTGTTGCTGCCAGAGTTGCTTGAACCCTGTCCTGACGCAAAATCGTCTGACTGAGATGAGTCGTTATCGCCTGAACCAGCGGAGTCATCTGTAGTCGAGCCGGAAGAGAATCCAGAGCCGAAGCCGCCGGTTGAACCGCCCGACCTGCCTGAATTAGATGCTTCACCTGAGGCTGACGCCAATGCGCTGATTCCATTGGCGGAACCAGTAGATGCTGTAGCGATCAGATTAGCGATAGAAGATGCAAGACCCTGTTGTTCGTCAGTTTCTGCGCTTCCGATGCTCACACCAGATTTTTCGGTGTTGAGCGTAATTCGCTGGTCATCCATGTTGGACGCCCGAATAACTTCCGTGATGACGGAAGCCAGATCGGCACCACCGACGCTAAGTTCCGGGCCAGTGCCAAACTTCGAATTCAGTGCATTTGAGTTCTCTTCGAACGATGCAATGAGCTGAGAGTTGTAGCTAGATCCGGTTTCGGAACGTACTGCGCTGTCACCGGCGATCCGCAATATAGGAGAGCAGGCGGTGAGAATAGCGAGAAACACGATTGCCAAAGACGCAAGACTGAGCTTTGACAGTTTCGATGTAGGTTGAACAGCAGATTCGAACGACATCAGAGTGTTACTGATGGCCGCTCCGCCGTTTATCTGAGTTGTATTACGTATACCCATAACTTAATTCGCACTGAAGATCTTGCCGTAGATCGTGCCGAGGTGTTTGGTGGCCCTCGACCTGTGCTGTAATCAACAATGCACCGCTGCTACCCCCGTAAAACCCCCAAGCGAAAGTCAAAATCACGTCGCGAATGGCTCATTCGGCGATACTTACGGCTCGCGCTAAGTGAGTGCTAGCACGCACATGCGCTCTGGTAATTGCCCAGTTGGTTTGGGCAAGGTGTGGGCCAGGTGGGTGGAAAAAAGCTGTTTTTTTCAGGCGCGGGTTGTGGGGGAAGATTTGCAAAGGTGTGCGCAGGGATTGCGACGCAAATCTTTTCATCAATTAGCAGTTCAACTTCAGTACGAATTAGGACTTTTTACCAGTTAAAACCGCAATTAAGACAAAATACCTTCCGCACACTTTGGGCACAGGAAAGGTTGCAATCGAACACCGTACTAAGGTGACTCAGGCGTATGAAGAAGAGCTATAGAGGCTAGTCGGCGTGGAAAACTTCTCGCCATTGGATCATGTTTTGATCGGGGTGAGCGCCATCGGGTAGTTGGAAGAATGGCGACATATCGTCTTGCCACTTCTGGTTTACGTCTTCTTTTGCCATTCCTGCGATTGATGCCTCGTGGGACTCGTCGCATTCAACATAGCCAAAGAGCGTGCCGTCTTCTCGGAAGAAGATCGTGTAGTTGCGCCAGCCGGTTCGAACTAAAGCTTCCGACATTTCTGGCCAGATGTCGTCGTGTCGTTGTTTGTACTCTTCGACCATTTCGGGGTGAATTTTCATCTCGAATCCAACTCGTTGCATGTCGCTGCTCCTCGTATTTATGAATTTTTAGATGCCGCAGAGTGTAGGCTATGCGCCCATCTAGCGCAGCCCGCCACGCCCGATAAAGGGTAATTTTCAGTTGGAGAGAGCACGAATGTCGAAGTCGATTGCACAGGTTTTGGATCTAGTAGACGATCCAAAGATCATCGCCGAGTACGAGGAGTACCACCGTAATGTGTGGCCCGAGGTTCTCGAAGCCCTTAAAGGAATTGGAATTGAACGAATGGAGATTTTCCGCAGTGGAAATCACCTATTCATGTACTGCACGGTTCCTGACGATTTCGACCCTCGACGTGACTTTCAAAGCTATACGGCTTCGAAGCGTGCTGAGGAGTGGAATGATCTGATGTCGACGTATCAGCAGAAGGTTCCGCAGGCCGCTGAGGACGACTGGTGGTACCCGATGTCGTTAGCGTTTGATTCGGAGTGGTAGGAGTGAGGATGGATCCTGAAGTGACGATTGCAGGTAGTCGCCTATTTGATCCTGAAAATGAATTCAGGATGACATTGATTGATTTCGTCGACTTTGGTTGAATCTAGCTATGAAATTATTCGATCGAGCGTGGGTTTGGGCCGTTCTTGCCATCGCCTGGATGGGCTTGATCTACGCGCTTTCTGATCGACCGGGCGGTGACTACAAGGGCGCTGCTGAAGCGACTTCGTGGTTACCTTTCGCTACTACGGTCGCCCACATTGGCCTCTATTTCATCCTTAGTTTGTTCGTTCTACGCACTTTCGTGCTGCTACGCCCGGTTACAACCCCGCTCATTGCCTACTCGACAATCTTCGTGGCGCTCATCTACGGAATACTCGACGAAATTCACCAGTCGAACGTAGAAGGCAGGGCAAGTGAGGTCATCGACGTCGTTGCAGATGTTTTCGGAGCGGTGCTTGTAGTGGTATTTTGGTTTCTATTACGTACATATCGAGCGAAATCTAATCCCGATTCGAACGATTAGTTGGGCAAGTAGGAAACATGCCAATTAAGGAAGCAGAAGATCTCTGGCCTACAGGCCCTGAGGTTCTAGCCACTCTCGAAGAAGCCGTCCAGATGGCTGAAGAGATCGCCGCGCCCCCTGCCGAACGCTGGGTCGCCCGCACTATCAGCGACAAGTTGATCCCAAGCCTCTACAACGCTCGAACTTATCTCGAAGTAGGACAACTGCAGTCGCCAGAAATTCGACTAGGCATTTTGAACGCTAGGCTAGAAGCCGGTGAACTAGCGAATTCCGACTCTCGATACGCCCCGCTCTACTCGAAAATTCGAGTGCTCGCAGAAGAAGCCGAGATCGCCACAAAAATGAGCTAACGATTGCCCGTTCTTTGGGTAACGTCGGTGCTCGAATTGGCATTTGAACATGCTAGGATGGGGGCACTTTGAAGTCCCCTACCGACACCGATTCGTTTTTATCTGAAGATGGCCGTGTTGAGGTCGTTTTTGATCTCGATGAACTGGCCGATTCGAACATTGAGCTCGTGATGAAATCTGCTGTTGCAGGTTTAGATTCTGAGCAGTTTGAAGGTCCTGATCACATCACGGTGATGATCACCGGCGACGAACGAATCAGAGAGTTGAATCGGGATTTTAAGGGTGAGGACGAGATAACCGATGTTCTGTCGTTTAATGTAGAAGACGACGAGAACGATTCTGGTGATGACGAGTGGCCCGAAATGGGCGATTCATCTGAATCGGAAGAAGAGCCAAATAGGCTCGGTGACATCGCAATTTCGCTTCCTCAGGTGGTTCGACAGGCAGCTGAGAACGGTAAATCGGCGGATCGAGAGCTTGCGATGCTTACGATACACGGAGTTCTTCATCTTCTCGGGTACGATCATGCCGAGATTGACGAAGAAAAGGTAATGTTTGGCAAGACCGACGTGGTTTTGGCGAAACTTAACTTGTAAGACTGGTACTGAAGTGACGAATAGCCAGGTTTTTTATAGGAAATGGCGCCCTACTCGTTTCGACGAAGTGGCTGGGCAGCAACACGTCACAAATACACTCAAACGAGCGATTACGACCGACCACGTTTCACACGCATATTTGTTCACAGGTCCACGTGGCGTCGGTAAAACCTCTACCGCCAGAATTCTTGCCAAGGCACTGAATTCCGAAATTACTCCCGACGGCGAGCCAGTTACCGATTCTGAGGTTTCAATAGCGATCGACGAAGGTCGCTACATGGATCTCATCGAGATCGACGGTGCCTCGAATCGTGGAATTAACGACATTCGTGACCTTCGCGACAACGTCCAGTTCCTACCTGCCGATGGCAAGTACAAGGTCTACATCATCGACGAAGTGCACATGCTCACTTCTGCCGCGTTCAATGCACTTTTGAAGACTCTCGAAGAGCCGCCACCTCGCATTGTGATGATTCTGGCGACTACCGAAGCTTCCGCACTTCCTGCAACGATTATTAGTCGTTGCCAACGATTTGATTTCAAGCGACTTTCGAACGACGACGTTATCGAACGGTTGATCGAGGTTTGCGAGGCAGAAGAGATCGAAGCAGAGCCTGCGGTTCTCGAAATGATCGCACGGACTGCCTGGGGTTCGCTTCGTGATGCCGAAAACCTGCTCGAACAGCTATTTGTTTCGTACGGTCAAGCCGATGAAGACGGAGTTCCTTCTGAGATAACCGAATCTCAGGCACGAGAACTATTGGGACTTGGCGACACCGCGACAGCCACTGAGCTGGCTACGGCATTGCTTGGCAAGGATGCAGCAGCGGCTTTGACGGTGATCAATCGAGAGGCACAACGTGGTGCCGATCTTCGAGCGTTACGTTCCGGTGCGGTCGACGCACTGCGCGTGGCATTGCTGATGAAGGCCGGTGTTGAGGATTCGATTACACAAGGTTCTGAGTTCGCTGAAACGATGTCGGCAGCGGCTCGACCGGCACGACTCAACACGATTCTGCACATACTGACAGCATTGGGTCAGGCCGACATGAAGGCCAACTCATCGTCACCACTGCCGCTTGAGCTTGCTGTTTTGAAGGCGACTACGAAGCCTGTTGCAGCGGTTGCGGCTTCAACGGCACCAGCGTCTTCCGGTGCTGCTCCTGCCCGTCCTGCGGCTGCACCGCAAGCACAGCAGGCTTCCGAACCTGATCGTCCTGAAGATGCACCTCCTGCCCCTCGCAAGGATCTTTCACCTGCCGAGGCGAAGTGGGACAAGGTGATGTGGGCGATGCGGCGTACTAAGAACCGCAAGTACGTTGTGGGTCCTATTCTTCGAAACGTCGAAGTGCCCGAGCCTGAGGGTGGAAAAATTTCGCTTCGCTTCAAGAGCAACGCCTTGAAGAAGAATTTCATGGAAGAGATGGGCGATAAGCGTTCGCGAGAAGCCCTGAAGACTGCGATTACCGATGCGTACGGTTCTGAGCTTGAACTGGAAGTTCGCTCACCGCACGAGGTTGCCGAGGATGAAGCAAAGGCAAACGGTGGCAACGGCGGTAGCCAGCCAACTTCCACTGCCCAAGAGAGCGCAATGGTGCGAGCAGCTATGGCCATGGGCGCCAAAGTAGTGGTCGAAGACGCTGCCGATGGCGATTCGCAGGACTAGGGCGATACTCTTCGTCATCCCGGGTTCTCGAACACGCTGGTAACCCCGTATCATTGTCGGATTCAAATTTCTTCGCTCTGCTCTTGGCCAAAATAATCTACGGTCGAGAACTAGGCGATCTGGATAATCAGGATTCAATTCGATGATGAACAAGAACATGCTCAAGCAGGCTCAGCAGATGCAGGCCCGACTTGCGGCAGTACAGGAAGAAATCGCCGTAGCCCGAACTGAAGCTTCAGTTGGTGGCGGAATGGTTAGCGTGTCGGTTATCGGCGGCTCAAAGGTCGAATCGATCACTATCGATCCAGAAGTAGTCGACCCAGAAGACGTTGAAATGCTTCAGGATCTGATTCTCGCTGCTGTAAACGAAGCCATGGACACAGCTCAGAAGCTTGCAAACGACAAGATGGGCGAAATCACCGGCGGCATGAACATTCCGGGTCTGATGTAACCAGTCTCTTAGCCGGAGTCGTTTCCAAAACCAACGAATCTGAATTTCTAGGAAATTCTCGAAAAGAGCCTATGGCCCCATCCGAAATCGCACCTTCTGCCGCGCCGCCAGTCGCCCGACTGATCGAGGCGTTTCACAGGTTGCCCGGCATTGGGCCTAAAAGCGCCCAGCGACTCACGTATCACCTGATTCGCATGCCTCTGGAAGAGGCTGAAGAATTCGCAGCTGCAATTCTCGGGATCAAAGAGCGAGTCGTTCTTTGTGACACATGTGCAAACATCGCTGAGGCGGCGGAGTGCACGATTTGCGGCGATCTGCAACGCGACGACTCCAGAATTTGTGTGGTTGAAGAACCGCTCGATGTAGTAGCTGTTGAACGTGCACGCGTCTACTCCGGCAAGTACCACGTGCTTCACGGTGTCATATCGCCAGTGAACGGAATTGGGCCTAACGACCTCAAATTACGCGAGCTACTTGAGCGCTTGCGTGATGGAACGGTTACTGAAGTGATCGTTGCCACGAATCCGAATCTTGAGGGCGAAGCGACTGCGATGTACATACAGCAGTTGATAGGGCCGCTTGGCGTGAAGGTCACTCGGTTGGCTCGTGGATTACCTAGCGGATCAGACATCGAGTACGCCGACGATTCGACGCTTGCTCATGCGCTCGAGAGTCGCGCTGAAATTCCTCAGCGTAAGACCGACTCGCAAGAGTAGGGCTCGCGCGTAGACGTGCTAGCTACACGGAAGCTACACGGTAACGAAGCCGGTTTATCTCCGTTGCGTATCGCATATACCTACACGGTTACAGCGGTTCTGATGGATCCGTTTGAGTTTGCTACACGGTAGCCGGTACACCGTTTCCGTGTAGCTTTTTTGATTCCTTGCACACCCGCTATCCCGACTATCAGCGGAGGGATTCGGGACAGGATAGCCAGGCTGATCTCACCAGAGTTCGCCCACGTAGCGAGTGCCCAATGACAAAGCTGGGGTTGGCGTTTACTGTGTAGGCGAAAGCTGAGGTCGTTCGGGCTGACCAATCTAGATCAGTGCAATCGACGTACCGGGATTCATGACCTTCTATCGCAAAACAAGCACTCGTTTATTAAGCACAATGCTGCTTATGTTGTTTGCGGTAGCTGCGATTAGTGGCTGCGGTACAGAGCCACTGCCAGCCGCGGGTCGACCCGATTTTCCGCAGCCCACATTCATGGCAGTCGAAGTCACACCAGCTCCCGTATCTCCTACTGCAACTCCCTGGCCAAACTTAGTCGAAGATGATGTTCGCGTTCTGCCAGACGGTCTCGATCCTGAGTACTACTCGCGGACCGAAGCAGATGAAGTTGTTGCACTCTGGACTGAATTTCTAAACGGCAGCACCACAAGCGTTACATCAGGCAGGTTCTACTTCCGAAATCGACGAGGATTCGAAGGCGATATCCACTTCTGCCCGGGCGGATCAGGATATCTAGCGGGCGATCCGGAAGGCGCAGTGAAGTGGGAGGTTAACCCTTCAGCTGGCCGCTGGTACGAGGTAACTATCACTCACGAAATTCCGTTTACAGGTCGCGACGTTACGTTCGCTATTGGCGTAAACGATGGCAAGCCGGCCCGATCGGGTAGCAGCGATGCGATGGATTTCAGAGCGAGCGATCGTTGCTCTTTGGCAGAAGCTGGTATTCAGTATGCGTTTACGGCTGAAGAGAGAAAGCTCGACGAGAAGGCAGAAATAGTAGCTATTGAGATCGACGAAATTCCGTGGATCGACGGATCGAGAGAGTTCCCTTCACAGATAACCGTTGAGGGTTCGGAGGGCTTGGACAACGAACTGGGGCTCGATTATTGGAGCGCGTATCTTTCGGGTTCTGTTCTTGATGCAGTTGCGTACAACTACGCTCAGTACGCCGTGAGCGAGGCGTTTTCTGGTGCGCTTCACTTATGTGACGAACGTGTAGCCGTTCTTGATGGCGATCCATCGGGTATTGGCGAATGGGCGGTTCAATCGACTGGCTCAAACCCGTACGACGCCAAGATTATTTTTACTCTTCCCGGCGATCCCAAGTTCAGAACTATCGTACTGAGCACAAATGTCGACATTCCAGTGCGAATGGGCAAAAACGCCGAAACGGGCTTGATCGGCCCAACGCCGCTGGAAATCTCGGAATCGGATAAATGCGGCGTTAGTTAGTAACTACCTAACTGGACCATCTCTATTAACGACTTTGGGCGGCATGGCTACGCGTTCATATTCAGGAAGGAATGAAGGTGTGGGACCATCGAGTTTCACCAAGTTTCCGTCGACAACAAAACCTTCAGGCCGACCAGTTAATTCGCCGATCAGCCGCTGTCGATTTAGTTCAACTCGGTCGCTATAACTAGGATCGTCAGCCAGATTGATCATCTCGACTGGATCGTTGACCAGATCGAAGAATTGCTCTTCACCCCTGCCCGGGTAGTAGATGTATTTCTCCTTGCCATCGGTAATGAACTGCATCCCAGAGTTAATCGTTTCCATCGGGGTGCACTCGCCGTGAATGTATTTACGCCAATCGCCCTTTTCACCTCGAATCAAAGGCAGAACACTGCTGCCATCGACCGAATCGGGAATATCGACTCCTGCTGCATCGAGGATTGTCGGCATGATGTCCATGAGGTCCACAACTTCATCGACAGCCTCACCCTGTGAAGATTTCATCGATTGAGGGAGGTTCACGATGTACGGAATTCGAGCAGATCCTTCGAACGCCGAACGCTTACGAATCCACTGGTGTTCGCCGAGCATTTCGCCGTGATCCGACGTGAAAATAACAATCGTGTTTTCAGGAACGTGGTTGAGCACTCGTCCGATCTGATGATCGGCATGCTCGATAGAACCGTAGTAGCCGGCCATGTACTGCTTCAGAACTTTAGGTTCGAGCGCAGTTCGCCACGATTTCACCGATAGACCACGCTGTGGACCATCGAAAACTTTCGCCCACTCCGCAACTTGGGGATCAGGGATGTCCTTCGCCATGTACTTGTCGAAGTAGTACTGCGGGGGCGCACATGGGGCGTGAGGAGCGTGGATGCTCATCTTGAGGAAGAACGGCGCTGTGGGATCACGACGCTCAAGGAAGCGCATAGATTTCTCGGCGCACCAGTTCGTGAAGTGGAATCGTTCTTCGAGATGGAACGGACGAGCGACCCACCCGTTTTCGTCGACACCGTGAGCACGTGCGGCGTCTGGTTCGTAGAAACCGTTCTCGTGCAAGAACATTTGGTAGTCATCATCGACCACTGAAGTGTCGTGCTGAGCGGGGTTGTCTGCCCAGTCTGTCGAATCGAATCCGTACTTCTTGCGATCTGGGTAGAGGTGCAGCTTTCCGACAAGATGAGTTTGGTATCCGGCCGCCGACAGTGCTCCGGGGAGAGTTGGGAGATCGAGATGCGTTTGGTAGTTCATGAACACGCCGTGTGTCGACGCCTTCGTGCCGGTCATAAGCGTGCGTCTTGCTGGTATGCACACGGGAGTTGCGCTGTAGCCCGAAGTGAAGTGTGTTCCCGAAGCTGCGAGCGCATCTAGATAAGGCGTTTCGACGATTGGGTGACCGTCGATACCGAGGGCGTCGCCGCGGTGTTCGTCGGTCATTATCAGCAGGATATTTGGGCGATTGTCGATCATAGGTGCTCGTTTTTTTCAATTGGCTCGAATACGAAGTATCGAGATGATATCGCGGAGTCAGTTGCGGCGTCGCTATCAGGGCGGCAGCTATGATTAGCTGACTATGACTTCGAAGCGGCGGCCGGTTACATATACGACTGATGGCGTGGTTGTTCGCACGAGCAATTTGGGCGAGGCCGACCGAATTATCACTTTAGTGACGCCTGTTCACGGAATTGTTCGGGGAGTCGCTAAGGCAGCTCGAAAACCTGGATCGAAGGTAGGCGGCCATCTTGATTTGCTGAAGCACGTCAGCGTGTCTATTCGAGAAACGCGAACACTTCACGGTCTTAGCCAGGCATCGACCCTGAACGGATTTCGTGGACTTAGGGACGATCTCGATAGATTTTCTCGAGCTTCTTACGTATCTGAGATGGCAGAACGGTTCTCAGTGGAGAACGGAGCCAACCAGCCCCTGTTCAGATTGCTACTCGATGCCCTTGCTGCACTGGAAGAAACGAAAAATCCTGAAATGGTGATTCATTTCTTCGAGATGAGACTTCTTCAGCTGAGCGGATTTTCTCCAGAGCTTTCACGCTGTGTTGAGACTGGTGTAGAGCTAGAACCGGCGAATCACTTGTATTCGTCTGATCGGGGTGGTTTGGTAAACAACGAAGCACGACCTGTTGGTGAAAGTGCTCTGTTGCCAGCAAGTTTGAACACGATCAAGCTGCTCAGATTTTTATCGAGAACCGATATTTCTCAGGCAGGAGCCATGAAGCCTGCAGAGGATGAAAACAGGCAGCTTTCGAGAATACTCAGGGCGCAAATTCATCATGTTCTAGATCGTGGATTGCGTTCAGAGGCGTTCATGGATGAAGTGCGAAGCAGGCCATCGCACGCTCGCGGGGTAAAAGCGGGCGATAATAGCGCGCCGAGCAGCACCGTTTCGACCGACTGATTTCGGTGACTAAAGAAAGAGTGACACTGTCACCCTTAGAATTTGCGTCGGATTGTTACACTCGGTTGAACTGATTCCTAACTGGTTTTATTTCACTTGCAGCAAGCCGGTGAATCGCCCGTTCGTCGAATCTCAACAACCTGGCTCTTGTCCCTCTCTGATCTGTTAAAAATGCCCGACTCCGATATCGTCATTCGCGGCGCCCGCGAACACAATCTTAAGAATTTCGACATCAGCATCCCTCGGGATACGCTGACAGTGATCACGGGTGTGTCTGGATCGGGCAAGAGCAGTCTTGCGTTCGACACGATCTTCGCAGAAGGACAGCGTCGATACGTTGAGTCGCTCTCGGCGTACGCACGCCAGTTCTTGGGCAGGATGGAAAAGCCCGATGTCGATCACATCGAAGGGCTGAGCCCATCTATTTCTATCGACCAGAAGGGTGTTTCTCGAAACCCTCGTTCCACAGTTGGAACGGTCACAGAAATCTACGACTACCTTCGTTTGCTGTTCTCACGTGCGGGTCGACCTCACTGTCACAACTGTGGACGACCAGTTCAGCGTCAGACTGTTCAGCAGATCGTCGATTCGATTCTGGGCTGGGACGAAGGCACCCGTCTTCAAGTGCTTGCTCCGATGATCACTCACATGAAGGGCGAGCACGTTCAGGTATTTGAAACAGCTCGAAGAGATGGATTCGTTCGAGTACGAGTCGACGGTGAAACTCGTGATCTATCTGACGAGATCAAACTCGCAAAGACGAAGTGGCACGATATCGAAGTGGTTGTCGATCGGATCATCGTTCGGGAAGACACCGACCGTGGACGTCTTACCGAATCAGTTGAAGCCGCACTGCGGCTCACTGGCGGCAACCTGATCGCATCCAAGCTGGGTCGTGACGGTGACGACGACGAAGATGTCGTCTACTCAGAGCATTTCGCCTGTGTTCATTGCGATATTTCAATTGCCGAGCTTGAGCCACGTAACTTCTCATTCAACACTCCGTTCGGTGCTTGCCCAACCTGCACAGGTCTTGGCTACAAGCTAGAAGTCGATCCTGATCTTGTTATTCAGGACAAATCGTTGAGTTTGAATAACGGTGCGATCACTCCATGGGCACGATCTGGAACTAACTCGCCGTGGTACCACTCAACTCTTGAGTCGCTATCTGAACACTTTGGTTTCTCGATGGATACGCCCGTTCGCGAGATGGAAACCGATCATTTATCGGTGATCCTCTACGGAACCGCTGGCAGCAAACTCGACGTCTCCCACAAAACTCAAAAGGGTCGCGTGTACAGCTGGAATACTGCTTTCGACGGTGTGATTCCGAATATGGAACGACGTCACGTCGATACCGAGTCCGACTCCGTTCGTGACGACATCGCTCGATACATGACGCAGCGAGCGTGTGCTTCGTGTGGCGGCGCTCGTCTCAAGCCTGAAGTTCTCGCGGTAACCGTTCTCGGCATGAATGTGATGGAAGTCACTGGTCAATCCGTAGAGAACGCCCTTCGGTGGGTCGAAGCTTGCCGCACGGCTGTTTGGCCGGGAGAAGGCGAGCACAGTGGCGACGCCGTAGATCCGCTCAACAATCGTGAGCAATCGATTGCAACTCAAATCTTAAAAGAAGTAGAAGCGCGTTTGGGCTTCCTATCGAGAGTTGGTCTCGACTACCTCACTCTAGACCGAGCTGCTGCGACACTCTCGGGTGGTGAGGGTCAACGAATTCGCCTAGCGACTCAGATTGGCTCGGGTCTTATGGGCGTGTTGTACGTCTGTGACGAGCCTTCGGTGGGATTGCACCCCGCTGATAACGATCGCTTGATCGGAACGCTAAAGAACCTGCGTGACGTAGGAAACACGGTGCTGATCGTCGAACACGACGAAGCCGTGATGCGATCTGCCGATCACATTATCGATCTTGGACCACGTGCAGGTCAGTTCGGCGGAAACGTTGTGGCTGAAGGGCCGATGGACGTTATTCTCGACACTGAAGAGTCGCTTACTGGCGCGTATCTCAGCGGTCGAATGTCGATTCCGGTTCCTAAGAAACGTCGCAAAGGCAATGGCAACGAAATCGCCGTGATAGGTGCACGTGCTAACAACCTTAAGGACGTTTCGGTGGCGATTCCGCTTGGGACACTTACTTGTGTGACCGGAGTTTCCGGATCAGGCAAGAGCACGCTAGTGAACGAAATCCTATCGAAGAAGCTTTCGCAGCATTTTTACCGTTCGAAGGATCGACCCGGTGAGCACGACGATGTGATCGGTCTTGAGCATGTCGACAAGGTGATCAATATCGATCAATCGGCAATTGGTCGCACTCCTCGTTCGAATCCTGCAACCTACACCGGTGTTTTCACGAATATTCGAGATATTTTCGCTTCGATGCCAGAAGCAAAAGCACGTGGCTACAAAGCGGGTCGATTCTCGTTCAACGTAAAGGGCGGTCGTTGCGAAGCTTGCAGCGGAGCCGGTTACGTTCAGATCGAAATGCAGTTCCTGCCCGACGTTACGGTTCCCTGTGAAATCTGTCTTGGCGCTCGGTACAACCGGGAAGCTCTTGAGATCAAGTTCAAGGGCAAGTCGATTGCCGAAGTGCTCGATATGACGGTTTCTGAGGCGGCTGAGGTGTTCGAGAACATCCCTTCTATCGCCAACAAGATGCGAACTCTGACCGATGTGGGTCTCGGATACGTTCATCTGGGTCAGCCAGCCACGACACTTTCGGGTGGTGAGGCTCAGCGAATCAAGTTGGCGTCTGAGCTTTCGAAGCGATCCACGGGTAAGACGGTCTACATTCTCGATGAGCCAACCACGGGTCTATCGTTCGACGATGCAGCAAAGCTGATGATCGTGCTGCACCGATTGGTCGATGCAGGAAATTCGATCATTCTTATCGAGCACCATCTGGATTTGATCAAGAACGCCGATTGGATCCTTGAAATGGGGCCTCAGGCAGGTGAACGTGGCGGTGAACTTGTCGCAGTGGGCACGCCTGAGTTCGTTGCTTCAGTGAAGAATTCGTCTACTGGCCAGTATTTGTCAGAGATGAACGGCATCAAGCCAAGTGCGAAGGCTCCCGGTACTACTAAGGCCCGAAAATTCAAGGCATCTACGAACGGAACGACCGGCGACGACATCACGTTACCGGATAGACCTGCCACCTCGACCAATGGCGCAACTAAGTCGCGTAAGAACTCGCGCCGGTACCGAAGGCGTCGTCGCGGGGCTGCAACCGGCGGATAGCCGGTTTGAACTGGGACTTGCGGTTTCTACGTACTGTCCGGCTCATGCAAGTGAGCCAGGTGGCTCATTCGCGTGGGGGGTGACTCACAAACGCGTTGTGTAGCTAGCTCTGAGCCGCACCCCTGTCAGAAGCCTAAAGTTGTGGGCATCAGGCAAAGACGCACTAAAGCGTTAGCCGGAAGCGACTCACGGGCAAATCGAGTCTCTCCCGGAGCCAAGGGCAAAAAGGGCGAAACAATGACACTCATCAGCATCAAGAACAACTCAGCAGGTAACTCAATCATTCCAGCACGGGGTGGTTTAGGACTAGTACTAGCGGCTGGTGAAGAGGGCACCGTGTGTCCTGAAGGTCTACGAGCTCAAGGCGCATTTTTCGACATGGTTTCAAGAGGCCACATCGAAGAGAAGGCTCGAATGGGTCGTGCATCACGAGTGATCAACTTCACTCACTCCACCGACGACCACAACCAGGCTGCTTAATAGCTTTTTAGCTAGTTAGCCTGCCCGGCGATACGAACCTAATAGGTTCATTTATTTGAAGAGACCCGCTTTTTGGCGGGTCTTTTTATTTGTTTTGTGGCGGTTATCAGGATGTAGGTGATTTGCCGAACTCGCCCACCCTTCCGATGGTCTCTCCGCTCTGGTCGAGACATTGGTGGTGACGGCTACTATTTCTTCGGTACAGTTGTCATATGAGTAACAAAAAGAAAATTCTGATCCTTGGTGCGGGCTTTGGGGGGCTTGAGCTTTCAAGTCGGCTTTCCGAGGCTCTTGCAGATCAAGTCGAGATCACTTTGATCGACCAAAACGAAGGTTTCATATTCGGATTTTCTAAATTTGATCTCATGCTGGGTCATTCGACTCGACCCGAAGTTACTTACTTCTACAAAGACATCTCAAAGCCATCGGTGGAATTTCGGCAAGAAACCGTAGTTTCGATCGATCCTGTAAACAGACGAGTCACTACCGACAAGCAGGATTATGAAACTGACGTACTCGTAGTCGCTCTAGGCGCTGAGTACAGCATCGACGCAACGCCCGGATTCGTTGAGGGTGGGCACGAGTTCTACTCGTTCAATGGGGCTATCGCCCTGCACAACGTTCTGGAGCAGTTCGAATCTGGAAAAATCGTGATCGGGATTATCGGTCAGCCGTTCAAATGTCCTCCCGCACCCTGTGAGGCTGCGATATTACTGGACGAGTGGTTTGAGCAACGTGGCTTGGGTGCTGATGTAGATATTTCAGTAGTTTCGCAGTGGCCAGTCCCGATCCCGCCTTCACCAGACGGCACGAAAGCCATTCTCGACAAATTTGATAATCGAGGACTGAAGTTCGTCACAGAACACGTGATCACGAGTCTCGATCCAGAACGAAAAGTGGCCATTTGCGAAGATGGCGAAGAGATTCCGTACGATCTGTTCTTGGGAATACCTATTCATCGCGTGCCAGCTGTTGTCGATGAGGCAGGATTAGCCGAAGACGACTGGATTCCAGTGGA
Organism: Chloroflexota bacterium; assembly: GCA_018650845.1. Lineage (GTDB taxonomy): Bacteria > Chloroflexota > Dehalococcoidia > Lucifugimonadales > Lucifugimonadaceae > Lucifugimonas. Next base: position 72,355 of record JABIFF010000003.1, read on the forward strand.
TGACAAGAATCTCGAAACTAAATTCTCTGGCGTATTCGCAGTTGGCGACGTCACAAGTGCACCAACGCCAAAATCGGGCGTATTCGCTGAAAGTGCAGCCAGAGCTGTTGCCGATCACCTGATTGCGGAAATCACTGGTGAAGGTGAGCCCGAACCGTTCGATGGAAAAGGTTCTTGTTACGTCGAGTTCGGTGATGAACTGGTCGGCCGAATGGACGCTGATTTCTTCCCCGGCACACGACCTACAGCTCCGTTTGCACAGCCATCGGTTGCAGTTGCCGACGAGAAGAAAGAATTCGCAGCCGTTAGGCGCAAACGCTGGATCGACGGGTAGGTTTCGTTAGCCGTCGCTTAGGACATCGGTAGCAAGCTGTTCGCACACTGAAATATCGGTCTGGCAAAGCATGACCATGTTCCCGACGACTAGGTAGGCGTGGTAGCTCGTGCGATTGTTGCCAGAAGTGATGATTCCGCCGGCTGAGTTCGACGCTGGCGAGCGTTCCATGATTGCAACGGCCGATTCGACTCCGGCCGACATTGCATCGGCATGCGAGGCGTATTTGCGAATTTCGATGTCACGCCTGCTAGAGAATCCGTAGTAGATATTGGTCGCTTTCGGCACCGTGTCAGTATCGAATTCTCTGTTTAACTTGAATCCTGCAGCTTCAAAGTTTTCTACTGTGAACGTTTCGTCGATTCGAAGTATGGGAGCCGCTTCTTCACCGTCGTTGGACGTGGAAACCGAATCGCTATCTGAATCGCCCGATCCGCAGGCTACGAGCGCGAGTAGTGCTAAGGAGAAGATCAGAAAGACGGGTAATTTTCTGGATTGCACAAGATGCTCCAATTGGTCGTGATTGCCACGTCGTCGGTCTCCTCGCAATGACAGGAATGGGTGTTGGACCCTGACTGTCGTCCTTCGAGCGCCTCAGGATGACATTGGTTTAGTCAATGCCATAGTGGTTAAGCGAAGAATCAACGAACGTCCGAACCTTAGCAAATCCCTAGCGCTTGCCTGCCGCCAGTTTGCTTGCTTCGGGGATAGATCGGAGTCTGAGCATTGCTGCCGTTCCTACTACCGGGCCCAAAGCTAGCATTGCGAACGCCCAGCCCCAGCCTGATGAGTCTTTGACTATTGGTAGAAGCCAGATCGAAACGGCGGTCAATGCAAACCCGATTCCAGTTTGGAACGTAAGCATCGTTCCTCGATACGCTGGATCGCTAAGTTCAGTCATTGCGGTTGAGAATTGGGCCGAGTCTGCAATGATCGATGCGCCCCATATCATCGCCAATATCACGATCAGCAGGGTCATTTCGGGCGGAATAAATCCTATAAACGCCGCAACTGTCCCACTAATCACCATCGCAATGCTAGTAACAGCCGTACGACCGATTTTTTCCGACCACAGGCCGGCATATGAACTCGCGACAGCGCCGATTGCAAAAACCAGGAACGTCAACGCACTCGCAAGATCGAGACTTTCGCCGATGAGCGATTTTTCACCTACGACGTAGAGCATGAAACTGCCGATCCACGCCCACATTGCGTACAGCTCCCACTGATGACCGAGATAGCCGGTAAGTGCGAGTCGAGGGCCGCGTTCGGTTAGGGCCCCAATTAGATATTTTGGATTAAACTTGGCGCCGTTCACATCATGCGGTCCATCGGTAACGATGAATTTCAAAATCAAGCCACCGGTAACCGCCAGAATCGAACTGCCAATGATTACGGCTTGCCAGTTTTCAGAAAATACCGAACGAAGCAGATGTGGCGAGCCCGACCCTATGGTCAGCGCACCGACCATCGTTCCTAGGGCGAACCCGCGCCCTTTTGTGTACCAACCCGAGATCACTTTCATCGCTGGCGGGTAAACGCCACCCAAAAACGCCCCGGTAGCGAAGCGGGCTGCGATTAGTGCAGGTGTCGATTCAATCGGTATGACGAGTAGGTTCGTTATCGCTGCGAGTACTGCCGATACAGCGAACAAGGTTCGTGCGTTCACGAGATCGGAGAGATTCGTTATGGCGATCAGGAGTGTGCCGAACACGAATCCGAGCTGAACTGCGATTGTGAGAATGGCTATCGCCGATTCATCGATTGCCTTTTCAGCTTCAAGCGCACCCGATATGGCGTTTGTTGAAAACCATACGGATAGAGTGAAAAATGTGGCGGCCGATACGAATATCAGCGCACGGGATCGAGATTCAGCTTGGAACATGCGGATTTGATGTTTGTTTCTTGGGAGAGGTTCGGGCGACAGACCAGGAAGTACCAGCGAGTAACCGATTCTCGAAACCAGAGCGTTTGTGTTTTCTAACCGGTATTGTTTGGTGAATCGGGTAATTTACCGATCGACGAAAAATTCCGGTTCGGGGAGCAGTATGAGCCAGAGTGAACTAGAGCGCACTTACTTTCAAGACGGTCTTCACGGGAATCACTGCTATGGCTGTGGTGCGTGGAACGACAAAGGCCTACAAATAAAATCGTTCTGGGATGGCGATGAATCGGTTTGTATTTATCAGCCAGAGCCACATCATGCAGCGATGCCGCCCGATGTTATGAACGGCGGAACTATCGCTGCAATAATCGATTGCCACGGCGTTTGTTCTGCAATAGCCGACGCATATCGAACTGAGGGTCGTGAAGTGGGTGAGGGCGAGAAGATTTGGTACGCAACTGCTTCTCTGACCGTGAACTATCGAAAGCCCACTCGAATCGATGGACCTGTGACTGCTCGAGCACGCCTCACGGAAAAAACTGACAAGAAAACGATGTTCTCTGTCGACTTTTTCTCACATGACGGTGTTCTTACCTGCGATGCGTCGGTGCTTTCGCTGAGAGTTCCATCCGAATGGGCTGACCCAACCGGATTCTTTCAACATCTCGAGTCGAACTGATAAGTTCTCACTATCGAACAAATTATTTGAGAAAATAACCAGAAATAACACAGCGAAAAGCTAAGGACGCAAGAATGAAGTTAGCAGTTGGTGGCGATCACGCAGGATTCTCTATGAAGGGCCCTGTGGTCGAGTATTTGAAGTCTCAGGGTCACGAAGTTACCGATTACGGAACTCACTCTGAAGACCCTGTCGACTTTCCAGATATCGCACAGCGGGTTACATCGGCGATTCTCTCTGGCGAGGCTGAACGCGGAATTCTGGTGTGTGGAACCGGTGTAGGCGCCGCTATCGCTGGAAACAAAGTTCCTGGCATTCGTGCTGCGCTAACTCACGATACTCACTGCGCTCATCAGGGTGTTGAGCACGATGATGTGAACTTGATTTGCATGGGAGCATGGATCATTGGAATCGCGGTTGCGAAGGAAGTTCTCGATGCGTTCATCAACGCCGAGTTCTCTACCGATCCTGATTTCAGGCGCCGTGTCGACAAGCTTGCCGAGATGGAACGTAAATACGCGAAAGAGCTAATTGAATCAGAGTAAGCCCTGATGCCATATCTTCATTGAAATGCCAGACTTGAAGTGACTATCTGTGCCGACGGCTTCGTATATTGGCTCAGCATGCTTACTCGATGATGATCATGTTCAGGTGGGACCTGGATGAACGATGAAGCAAATCACATAAAGCTGACCTGCCCCCCTCAAACGAGTCCAGTTGAAAGATCAGATACTGGACATATCGAAGGGAGGCAGAAATGCCAAGAAAAGGACATAGCCCGGAGCAAGTTCTTGCCAAACTCAGGCAAGTCGAGGTTGCCGTTGCAAATG
>JABIFF010000017.1 GCA_018650845.1 Chloroflexota bacterium
CATTTGCAACGGCAACCTCGACTTGCCTGAGTTTGGCAAGAACTTGCTCCGGGCTATGTCCTTTTCTTGGCATTTCTGCCTCCCTTCGATATGTCCAGTATCTGATCTTTCAACTGGACTCGTTTGAGGGGGGCAGGTCATACGGGCGAATCGCAATTCAAGGATTACCGATTGCCGACATTCGAAATCTATAGTGAAAAATTACTCACCAAACTCAAACAACCGATACGACCACGCCTCTCGAACGGCGTCATCGAGCGCTTTTCGTCCCGGCTGATCGACCGCCACACGATTCGGGAGGGCACGATCTCCAAGGTCGTCTGGCAGTTTTATACGCTTTAGAAACTGCCCAAGCACGACTCTATCGCCACCAAGCTTCAAGAACTCCAAATGCCCTGGATAGTCCCTGAATCTCACGCTCGCTTCTTCTCCGGCTTTATCGAATAATTCCCGAATCCACTTCTCGCGCCCCCGCCTGAATCGGTTCGATGATTGACCGCCTTTGCGGTGTTGATTCTTCACGTATCGACTGCCGGTTTTGGTTACGACCAGCTTGCCATCTTCTGCGATTCCAACCGCCCAGTGACCGAGTCGTAGCAGGATGATCGCAATAGTGTGGTGCTTCGAATCGAACGAACGAAAATAGTCGAACGAATTCGCTTCGCTGGCGTCTGTGATTGGGAACGGTGGCAATAACGCCAATCTGGGGCGGACACCAGCAACCTTGTCGACGGAGCTAACCAAAATGATTCCGTTCTCGAAATCTTGAGCCGAACGCGGTAGCGACACCCATTCTTCGCCCAGCGAATATCCGGGTAATAGCATTTCGACTACAAATTCTGCGCCCGGTTCGATCTCAAAGTCGACCAGTCGTTCCAGCAAAGCAGAACGATGGGTGAGTTTTGGGCCTGTTGCAGTGAGTTCAGTCGGCACGCCGTAAGCACTTTCTTCGACGATCTAAAGTGATCGAATCACTAAATCTTGCACTATCCGTTCCAAGCACACTATTGATTTCCCGAGTGCCACCGAGGGATCTGGCGGGGTCGCGCAACTATATCCAAGATGGTAAATCCAATGCGATAGCCGATCTTCCGCAACACCGCCCCAGATCCTTCGACTCCGATGACTACGCTCAGGAAATCATATTTTGCCGTTCGGCGTTAAGTGAACCCAACGTATAACCGCCGAGCCTATTCAGTCCACTGCTTGCCACGCATGGCGATTGCTACAGGGTCGATTCGTGCACCAAGTCCTGGGCCGTCCGGCAATTCAAGATAGCCGTCTTTCACGATCTCAAAAGGCTCAAGAACTTCATGACGCCATTCGGCTTCGTAAACAGCGTGCTCAAGCGGAATCGAGGCGTCGAACGCTGCAGTTGCGTGGGCAGACGCCAGCAGAGAAAGCGGACCAGATGGGCAATGCATCGAAACTGAACCCTTCCAGCGAGGTTCCAGCTCTCGACCGATCAAATACGCCTCAACAGGACCGCCGCAGAACTTCACATCAGGCATCACGACGTCGAGAACGTCTTCTTCCATTAGCTTCTTGAACAGATCGACACCGTAGCCCATTTCGGCTCCAGCCATGGTCATTTCGGCTTTGTCGCGAATGATTCGCAGCTCGTCAGCCATTGTGATCGGGTCGACTGGCTCTTCGAACCAGCCAACTCCTGCCTCACGCAGTTCTGGCTCCAACGCCAACGCCGATTCAAGATCGAATCGCGAGTGACAATCCACGAGCAAAGTTCGATCTGGACCAATCACCTGCTTGGCAGCACGAATACGGTCGAGTCCCATTTCGGCTTCACGAGGAAGTTCTGAATTGTTGAACGGAGCACGACATTCGTCGAACGGTGCGCATTTGGCAGTAGTAAATCCGGCTTCCATGGCTCGTTGTGCCATTTCGGCGAATCCGTCTGGTGAACGATCCATCGGACCATCAAACGTAGGTTTCAAAGCCCGGTTGATGTTCGAATACAGCTGAACCTTGCGATCAGCCTTGCCCTCGTGGCCGTACAGCTCTCGCAGATAGTCGACCAAAGGCAATTGAAGAACTTGTGCCAACGCATCGGCTATGGCGCATCTCAGGCCGCTAACTGCGGTAGCGAGCGGCAGATCGGTTTCGAGTTGCTCAGTAGTTAAATTATTCAGCGTGATGACATCGGTGTCAGCAGTGAGCTTTTGGCCTCGAAGAGTGTTTGCCAAACGAGCGACTATCGGTGCGATCGACTGATCGACCTGTGTGTCAGTGATTTCACCCTGACCAGTAACTCCGTTGGAATCACTCAGAGAAAAATGTACCCAAGTCGTTTCTGGTCGCGCTTCGATCGAGTTGAAGCTCAGCCCCGTAGGCGTGAACCATTCACCTGCTATTGGCAATTGTCTGTTTCTCCGTGATGTCAACGACGGAATAATCCATCGGTGTCGTTTCGTATTCAACTTTAGTAACCACCCTCTTCTCGACCAAAGCGGAGAGACCATCGCAGTCTCACGAAACGTTGATTACTAGGAATCAACGCCTGCTCCACCAACCGAGATCCCTCCGCTGCGCTATCGCTTCGGTCGGGACGAGGGAATCGGGCTCAGGATGATGGCAAGCCGACGCTAATCGGCTTGCCCAAAAAACCTAATTACGCCCGGTTTGGGTTAATTCGGTACTTGGCGTACTTGTCGTCGTTGATGAATTCGTCAATAACGATCTTCTCGCCATCGAGGTCGTTCGAGATGTTCGCAGCAAGCACTGCAGCAAGCGAGTTGATCGAAGAGTTGAACGAGTTCAAGCGCTTCGAAGCATCACTTTCCGTGATTGAATTGGCGAACGCTTGGCCAATCGCACGAGTGCTCTCGGCACCCATTGCGTTGTCCTGTGGACCTGCTGAAATCACCTTGCGAACCTGATCGATAGTCGGGTTCTGTGCTGGTGGCCAATCGCCATCGAACGTGTAATCGACAATGTCATCTTCGAGCTTGATAGTTCCGTGGGTGTGAATAATCACGTCGAACCGACCACCGTAGTACGAACGAGCTGGTTTCGTGAACAGAATGTTCGCAACTCCGCCCTTTTTCATGCCGTAAGTCACGGTGTATGCGATCGGGTTGTCGCCCTCTGTTTCGTGAAGCTCGGCAGGACGGTCGGTGTAGGTTGCTCGAACCCAGTCAACATCGTCGTCCGACCAGTACCGCATGATGTCGGTCTGGTGAATTCCAGCTTCAACAATTGAAGTTCCTGACCACGCCCGGTTTGCAGTCCAGACTCGGTTGGCGGGTCCACCCTGCTCTTCGGTGCGAGTGTGCTTTACGCCGTGACCTTCGACTGCGCCTTCGGCAATCATCGTCATGGCTGCTACCCATTTGTCGCTCAGGTAGTTGTGTATATCGGTGTAGCCACGGTTGTGCCGCATCTGGAAACCGACGGTGCTTGGCACGCCGGCTTTGGTGATTGCGGCGTCTTGCGAAATGATGTCGTCTAAGTACAACGACTGAGGCTTCTCAGCGAGAATGGCGATCCCGCGCTCTGCTGCTCGTTCGATTTCGCCCTTGTGCTGGTTTGGCGGAATGACGAACCAGATAGCGTCGACAAGTCCCGATTCGATCATGCCATCGGCTGAATCGAACATCTTGATTCCGGCTGAAGAATAGCCGTCAACGAACTTGTTGATCTTGCTGTCTTCGAGGTTCTCTGGGTACGGATCGGCAAGAGCGGTGATCTGCACCATCTCGTCGGCCTGCATGCCTACCAATGCCTGAACGTGCTGAAGTCCACGCTGTCCAACACCAACTAATCCAACGCGCAGAGGTCCTGCCATGAGTTTTTTCCTTTTGACCGATCTTGAATCAGTCACCGAAGAGTGAGTATGCAAACGCAGTCGAATCCTTGAACTCGACTGCTTCTGCGAAAAATGCAAGCCGAGTTTATACCCGGGAAGGCGTATTCGGGTCTAGCAACTGGCATATACGTAAACATGTAGTAGAGTGCCGCTTTATGTGCGAAATAGCTGCGTATTTGCACTTATTTGTCGAAATGGGCTGGACTGATGAACGAACAAGTCGAAAAGATGATTTCTGAGGTAAGCAACGACACCCTGACGCTGGTCGCCCGTGAAGTAATCGATGACGATTCAGTGACGCTTACAGGCGATCCCGTCTTTGCAGAGATCACAAGCAGCCACAACGATCAACGCACCATCGGTATTGTGAAGGTTTCGGGAGCTGCCGTTTCTGTTCGACACGGCAGTCAACACAACTGGTCGTCCGTAGTGAAATTCATCGATCCCAATGTCGATCAGCCGGGATACGGAATCCTCGACATCGAACGAAAAATCTATGAACAAGGGCTGTTCTCTGATCCTGAAATTCCCTTTAGGGCAGCTCGGTTCTATAAATCTGGCGAAGATGACAACGGAATTCTGTCCCTCTGGCTCGAAGATCTAACCAACGCGCCACAGCCGCCTTGGGATCTTGGCCAATTTTCGAAAGCTGCTAATCACATCGGGCAATTCAACGGACACAACGCACAGAGCATCGTTCGTTTCCCGTTTGAAACACCGAGCGATCAGTCCGCAAAATTCTGGAATGCATATAAGAACCCGGCCCGATCCGAAGAATTACTCAAAGCGCGGGATACGCCTTTGGTGAGGCAGGGCTACGGCGATACACGAATCGAAGCAACGGTGGAATTCGCCGAACTGTTTAGTCGTGTGCTTCAAATAAGTATCGAACTTCCACACACACTATCTTTTGGCGATTGCCACTCCAGAAATATGTTCCCTGTTGGGGAAGAAACGGTAGGAATCGATTGGGCTGCCGCGGCCATGGAACCGAACGGTTCGGATGCGGGTCGATTAATCGGATCGCCACTTTCGTATGGAGTTGAAGAAGCCAACATGGCGGCTCAAAACGAAAGAGCCATATTCGATTCCTATGTAAATGGCCTAAAAACCGCCGGATGGAACGGTGATGTCGACGAAATCAGGCTCGGCTTCTTCTGCCAGTTCGGTGGTTACATTGCAGGGCTCGGGCACCTGCCAATCGACTTCGAGAAGTATCGCCCGCGCCAAGAATGGATCGAGAAGCGATTCGGAGTGCCGTTCGATGAACTGGTACCCCATATAGCTCCGATTATTGCTCTGATACCCGGCTATACGGAAGAACTAAGGCAACTACTAGATTGAGCTCGTGCGCAATCGCATCAGCTATTGCAGATATATAGACATAGGTGTTCAATGCGCCACATAACTAATAGCGGAACAATCCCAAATGTCATCCTGAGGCCTTCGAAGGACGACAAATAGCGCTGTGATGCCCTGTTCTGTCCCCCTTCCTTTGGGAAGGTAGGGGATGGGTAGATTGCAGCGGCGACCAAATCGTTCGACGACGCCCGGAGCTAATCACGCCATGAAAGTCACAGCAGTAACCACTCTTTCCGTTTCACGATTCAACTACGTGAAAGTTGAAACCGACGAAGGCATCACCGGCGTCGGTGAGCTTCATCCGGCATCAGGAACTGGTGGAACGCCGTTCGTTCCACGTGCAGCGGTCGAATACTGTGCTGAGTATCTGGTGGGCAAAGACCCGGGCCACATCGAACGACATTGGCAGCACATGTTCCGTAGGCAGCTGTTCAGGGGTGGATCGGACATGATGGCGGCTATCGGCGCTATCGATATCGCTCTTTGGGACATCAAGGGCAAAGCGCTCAACAAGCCGGTTTACGAACTGCTGGGAGGCCCCACACGAGAAAAAGTGCGCCTGTACACGCATCTAGGCGGCAACACGCCTGAGGCTTTGGCTGAAGAGGCAACTGCCCGCGTTGAAGAAGGCTTTACGGCATTACGGGTCTATCCGTTCGGCGATTTCGGTAATTCCGATTTCGAAGAAGGACTCGGACTCGAAACGATGAGTTTTACGGGGATGCAAAACAACGCAGTTGAACGTATTGCAGCCGTTCGGGAAGCTGCGGGGCCTGATTGCGACATCATGATCGACGTTGTGAACCGACTTACGCCAGCCGAGGCGATTGGACTTGGGCGGGCACTAGAACCGTTCAACTTATATTTCTACGAAGACCCTATCGAGCCAGAAAACATGGATCAGTGGGGATGGGTTGCTCAGCAGCAGCCAATTCCGCTGGCGATGGGCGAACGGCTGTACACCGTCTACCAGTTCCGTGATCTGATGAATCATCAGGGCGCAGCGTTCGTTCGACCCGATTTATCGCTTGCTGGCGGCATAACCAACGTGAAGAAGATCGCTGCACTGGCTGAAGCTGCCTACGTTGGGGTAGTTCCGCACAACCCGTTGAGTTGCGTGCTGACTGCTGCTTGTGTGCAGATCGATGCTGCAACCCACAATATTTCGGTTCAGGAATATCCGTACGATGACGATAAAGGCATCAAAGCCGAACTCGTAAAAGAACCTTTGAAACGTGTCGGTGGCTATTTGGAAGTACCAACCAAACCCGGCATCGGCGTTGAACTAAACGAAGAAGCCTTCAAACACTACCCACCAGTACCCTACGAACGCCCACCACTGATCAACGCCGATGGATCGCTGCGGGAGTATTAGGAAGTTACGGGCGGAATTTCGACCAGTAAGTACCTAAACATATGGATTCGATTTTTCGTGTCTTTAACACAGGAATAATCCTTCCAGTGCAAATCGTACGAATGCGAAATTTCTCTTGGTGTCTTTCCACTATTTTTTGCAATCACGTCATGCAAAGTGCCTTCGAATGAGTTCTTTCTGCCCGCCTCCCAGTAAAGATGATCGTTAGTAATAAGAATTACATAACCGTTCACATCTGGCCGTTTCTTATTGATTTGTTCAATTTTTCTAACGTCGCTCACGAATTCGGGAACAAATTCGGTATGCTTCTTGTCTCTCGTCATTGAAAAATTCTCGCAGCGAACATTGGCTACAAGATCATGTTTTTTGTACTTGAGCTCAAGCGCGGTGCGTGTCGATCCATTCTCGACCCACATATCTAAGTGAGTACTACCCGGTTCTGATCGCCCTGATTTGTCCTGAGCCAAGTGCACCGGATACTCCAGTCGAACGTGACTATCCGGATACTCATCCACTATCTTCCTTGCCAAAGCAAACTGGAAATCGGCTTCTGAATGGAATATTGGGCGTTTGTCGGACAACAATTTCAGAACTGAGTGAATGTCCAAACTAGAAACTCCCTGCAAGAGCACATTTCGTAACCGATTCAGTCTTAGCATCGCACAGATACAGATGCTCAATTTGAGTCATGGCACCTGTACCGGGTGAATTCGAGATGACAATAACCTAATCGTCCCCCACAATCGCTGGCTGATTTGTCGAGTCGTCACGACCCGATCGATTGACCCCGAATTTCGTCGGGGAGACACTTGATCGATAGATCCTGAAAATGAATTCAGGATGACAACTAGCAACGATCTACTCCGCTTCCGAAAAGTAAAAATGCCCAACCAACCCATTTCCTACGATCTCGTTATCTCTGGTGGTCGAGTTCTCGACCCTGCCAACAACGTCGACTCCAAACTCGATATCGCCGTAAGCAAAGGCAAAATCGCCGCTGTTGAGGCGAATATCGATGCTTCAGCTAGCAAGCGAACTATCGACGCCACGGGCCTCGTTGTAACTCCCGGGTTGATCGATCTTCACGTTCATGCAGCGGGTGGTATTCGAAAACCAGCCAACGATGAGTTCATGGTCGATGCCGACACTGCCGGTGTGAGTGCTGGAGTCACCACTGTTCTAGATGCAGGTTCTATCGGAGCGCTGAACTCCGGCGGACTCGTAAATTACCTCGTTCCAAACGCCAAAACTCGGCTCATGGCTCTGCTCAACATAGGCAAGATGGGTGTCGCTAACCTGCCAGAAGTGAAATCGGCAGATGATATAAATCACGATGCTTCAGTTGAAGTCATTCAGGAGAACCCAAGCATCATCAAGGGCATTAAAGCCCGGATGGTCACACCGGGAATTCAGGCTCTCGGCAACGACATGCCAAAGGCTGCAAAGGCGATTACCGATGAAGCTGGCGGTTTCGTGATGATTCACGTTGGTGATATCGCTGCTCAGGACCCGATCGCAGTCGATCTCACACCAAGCCTTCTCACTGACATTCTCACGAAGGGCGACGTCGTAACCCACACGCTTAGCGGAGCGGTCGGGGCGCTGCTTGCTGACGGATCACTGGTTTCGCAGGCGCAGGAAGCCCGAAACAACGGTGTTTACTTCGATGTTGGAGTGGGTGGCGGAAACTTCACGTTCGAGGCTGCTCAAACAGTGATCGATTCGGGGTTCATGCCCGACACGATCAGTTCCGACATCACTGCGATGGGCATTTACGCAGGACCGGTGTTCTCGCTTGCCGAGTGCATGGGCAAGGTGATGACTCTAGGCATTTCGTTCGAAGATGCGATTCGGATGACTACTTCCAAGCCTGCCGAAATTCTTGGAATTTCTGAAGATCTTGGCTCGCTGTCAGTTGGCACAACTGCCGATATTTCGATTGTCGATCTTGTTGAAGGCGATTTCTCATTCCGTGAGGCTTCAGGTGCTACCAAAGCAGGATCGCAAGCCATCAAGCCGGTCATGGCTGTGAAAGACGGCGTTCCGCAAGCTCTCGATTTCGGTCCTCACCCATGGGGTTGGCTTCCAGCCAAAAACAGCTAAATCAAGAATTTTCAAAGGTTTTCATCAGCACAGGAACTGCCGAATTGACCGTTTCACAAGAAAAAATACGTACAAAACTCGAAGAACTCCCTCGTTTCAAGCTTTCACACTTGAACACCCCGCTTGAGCCGCTCGACAGGCTTCAGCAAGCGTTAAAAGACGAAGGCGTAGACGTTCCGAATCGAATGCTGGTGAAACGTGATGATGTGACCGGATTGGCGTTCGGCGGTAACAAAGGTCGGCACTTCGAATTTGAGATCGCTCACATACTCGAAGGCGGATTCGACACCGTCATCAACATCAACCACTACCACTCGAATCAGGCTCGATTCATCGCTGCTGGATGTGCGAAAGCAGGGCTGAAATACCACATCGTTTCACACGACAATCTCGATGCACCGCTAACCGGTAATTTACTGCTGTGCAAGCTGATGGGTGCCGAAATACACCGGACTCCCAACGAGTACGCTCGACAGGTTGCCGAAAAGATTTTCAAGGAAGAAACAGAGGCGGGTAATAAGCCTTACATTCTTCCTGACGATCCGTTCTCCGACATCATGGGCATGATCGGCTTTCTCGAAACGGGCATCGAGCTGGAACAACAGCTTGAAGACGCTGGCGTGGAAGGACCGGTTCGATTCTGGGGGCTTACAGGTCGGTCCATTGCAGGCTTGAGGCTTTACGCCAAGAATCGTGGACTCGATTGGCGAGCTACGGCATGCCAGTACTCGCCAGGCAAAGTAGAAGATTTTCAGAACGTAACTGCCAATCGTTCGAAGCAGGTCGCCGAAATGTTCGATCTTGAAGTTTCGCTTGATACTGACGATCTGCAGGTTTTGGAAGATTACAGAGGACCCGCCTACGGTGAGCCTGACGACCGTGTGATCGAGGCTATCCAGATGGTCGGTAAAGCAGAAGGGCTCATTCTCGACCCCAACTACACCGGCAAGGCGATGTCGGGATTAATAGGTGAGCTTCGTGCGGGTCGCGTAGCCGCAGATGAAACAATCTGCTTTATCCACTCAGGCGGCCTCCCACAACTCTTCGCCCACGCCGACAAGTTCGTGGATTAGCGCAGGTAACCAGCCACCCATCGAGCGATGCCCATGTTCGTTCCAGCCAACAATGTCATCCCGATGAAGATCGGGATCTACCTCCCCACTGCAGCGAATGCCACCTGCATGATCCGATCTTGCCCAATCAGCGCAATGTCGCTGCAAAAAGGGGTAGAAATATCCTGAAATAAATTCAGGATGACATTGAGTATCGATTGAACGTTGTGCTCACCGCTTCATGGCACTGCGAGACCACCGTCACTTCTCGTACCAATCCCGGGCGAGATCATCCCAGTAGAGATTGCCTTTCTCGACCAAATTCACCTTCCACTGACGTCTCCAATTCTTTATCTGCTTCTCTTTGATCAAGGCTGATTCAATTTCGTTCGTTTCATCGAACCAAACGAGATCGGATATTCCGTGTTTCGAGGTGTACTTCGAACCCGTTCCATTCCGGTGCTCGAAAACTCGTCGGGGCAGATCGGACGTCACGCCGGTGTAGATCATTTTTCCTCGGTTGGCGAGAATGTAGACGTAGTAGCTATGAGACATTGTCGGAATGATCGCTGCAAGGGGGAGAAATATCCTGATCTTCATCAGGATGACATTGTCGGTAATTTATGTAGATTACTGACTCGTCACCCCACCTCAAACCGCACGAGTCACTCATCACCTTTACAATTCCCGATTCAGCCCACATACGCACACACATAGAAAAAGTGCCACTGGCACCGCACCATGACACAACACCTCACGCCCGACGAACTGCAATCTCATATCGACAAGCTGCCGCGGATGAATATTGCCCATTTGCCCACTCCACTTGAAGAAATGCCACGACTCACCGAACGACTCGGTGGTCCCGACATCTGGATCAAGCGCGAAGATATGACGGGCTTGGCGTACGGCGGAAACAAGGCTCGTCACTACGAGTTCGAGATGCCTCACGTTGCCGAAGAGGGTTATGACGTGATGATCAACATCATGGATTACCACTCGAACAACGCCCGAATGACGGCCGCAGCCGCCAACAAGATCGGCATGCGCTACATTCTCGTTCTCAGGAACGCAGCAAATCGAAACGTTCAGGGCAACCTTCTAGTCGACAAAATTTTGGGCGCAGAACTGCACCTGCTCGACGAATATCAGTCGGGCGATGCCGAAGGCTACGCAACCAAGCTCAAAGAAGAGCTCGAAGCTGAAGGTCACAAGCCTTATCTGATTCAGGACCATCTCTTCCCGAGAATCGTAGGCATGGTCGGATTCGTTCAAGCTGGAATCGAAATTCTTGAACAAATCAACGAAAACAATCTCAAGAACGTCCATATCATTGGCGTTGCGGGCCGTTCACTTTGCGGCCTGATCGTAGCTGCAAAGGCAATGGGACTCGATTGGAAGTTCACCGGTGTAACTGTGAACTACGACGTGCCGTTAGACGGCTATATCTTCCAACACAACGAAGACCTCAAGAAGGCGCTTGATCTCCCTGTTACGTTCGAAAAGAGCGATATGCGAGTGCTCGACCAGTATGTTGGCGAAGGCTATGGCGTGATGACGGCTCAGGTGAATGAGGCGATTCACATTGCTGCTCAAACCGATGCGATTATCTGCGACCCCAACTACACGGGTACTGCGATGGCTGCTTTGATCGACCAGATCGAAGAGGGCGGTTTCAGTGATGACGAAACTGTTATCTTCTTGCACACTGGCGGACTTCCAGCGGTATTCACATTTGCTGATCAACTCGCTGGTTTCAAGGGTAAAATCTAGGCTCGCGAGCATGCTTAATTCGGCTGAGGTGGCAAGATGAATCTCTGGAACAACAGAGGTGGTGGCGATCGTGACCCCGACGGTCGACGCAGCGTTACCGTTCGCCAGTTGGTTATCCGAACGATTTTCTATATAGCGATCTTCGCTTTGATCATCTGGTGGGCAAAGGGCTAGAGAACGGCAGGAGGCGAATGTGTACAACAGGAAACTCGACGATGCTGCGACCTCAAACCCTGAACGAAATGCAGATGCAACCCGTTCGGTGCACCGCTCGAAAGTTAAATCAGCAAGCTGGTTGAAAGTAATAGTGCTTGCGGTGCCTGTAATCGTGCTGGTAGCCGCCGTCATTTGGGCTTCGTCGCTGGAATAGTTTTCCACAGCGATTGGTGCATGCTCGAATCCCGCTCTGCACTCGTGACGCATCAGAAATACGCACAAGCGTATGATGTGGCTAGGTCATTCGATATTTAACTTCACGAATGTCCCTTCCCCGAGCAAGGAGTCCAACCATGCAGAATCCCGATCAGGGATCTCGCATTCAAGCCGACGGAATGCGAATCAATGCACAGGGTCAGCGAAATCGCCACCACATTCGCAAGCGCGCTTCAGTGAAGGCGAAACTGCTTGGTATTTTGATTTTGCTCTCACCGATCATCGCAATCATATGGTGGGCGAATAGCTAAGCCAGCTATCGCGGCTATCCCGGCGATCAAGGAGATTCGAACGTGCAGCATCACAATGACCCCAACATTGGCGGAAAAATCCTGGCCAAAGGCATGGAAATCGATGCCAAGTCAAAACACCAGCAGCACTACCGCGGTCGCAGCCGGGTTCCTTACAAAATCAGGTTGTTGGCTTTCCTCGCCATCATAGTCGTCTTCTTCTGGTGGGTTTACAGCTAGGAATTTTCCGAATGCAGGATCAAAACAACTCCAGTGTCAGTGGAAAAATTCTAGCTAAGGGCATGGAAATCCAAGCCCAGTCAAAACAGCAGCACTACCCTGGTCGGCGACGATCTTCGAAGATGGTGGGGTGGGTAACCCTTATCGCTATCTTGGCAGCCATTGCGTGGGTAGTTTGGGGATGGAGAGAACCGGTATGAGCATGGGTGACCCGAGAACGGGAATGAGAGTGGAAAGCGCTCAGCTTGAGCAGCAGATTCTCAATCAGAGCAAGCTAGCCCAACATCAGGGCAAACCGCGCTCCTCAAAAGCAGCGAAAATCTTCGTTGTTGTGTTCCTAACGGTACTGTTTTTGCTCGCAGGTTCGGTTGTACTTATTCTGCTGTTTGCATAATCAACGCCAATCGAGGCAAGCAATAACGCAAGTACGACAACAATGTCACCCTGATGCAGATCAGGGTCTTTCTACCCACAGCAGCGGCACTCTAGCCACTACCAACAATCTCCGACGTTGCTCATGTAGCCACACACATACCATCGCTGCAAACGTGAGAAATATTCTGAACTAAATTCAGAATGACATTGTTGGCGGTTAGCAATTTCGTCTCTGGCTTGAGCACAAAAAAAGACCGCTCCCGAAACCGGAAGCGGTCTTTTGCTTTAGCTAACTTAGGAAACTTACGAAGTTACGTTGCTGATCTTGTCGGCAACTCGAGCCATTCCCTTTGAGAACCGTGGAGTGAGGTAACCCTCGAAGATTCCAGCGCCGAATGCGAATGCAAACAGTGCCAACTGACCAGCCATGATTCCAGATCCGCCCTGACCTGCCAAGAACGCTACTCGAGTAGTCGATTCTTGATCGGAAACAAGCGGTAGCGAGATAATTCCGGCACCGAACAGCGAGAACACTGCCAGAGCCAAAACCCCACCAACAAGCGGTCGAGCCAAACCAACCATGAACAGAGCCACTTTTTCTGTGTACTCAAGCTGCATGGTGACTGTTCGTAGAAGAACCGTGAATGCACTACCTGCGATACCAAAGATCACAGCTGCAAACACGATTTCGAGCGGGGTCGATAGAAATAGTGCTTCAACTCCAGAAACCGTAACGGTAACTGCAGCAAGCGCACCAGCCAATATCGTGAGACCAACCATCGGCGAAACAATGCGTCGAAGCATCGTTCGAGAATGGATCATCTCGGAAACGTTGGCGTTTAACGTGCCCAAAATCTGCTCGCCGTCCCTAAGAACGTCGATACCGCCCGACATAGCTCGATCGATCCAAGCCTGAAGGTTGTCGAGCATCTGGGTTTGATCGGCAAGTTTCGCACTGCGAACTCGGATCATAAGTCGTTCAACTGAAGCCACAAATGGTGCCGATTCGGCAATCATTCCGCGACCGCTCTCGTTAGGAGCGATATCTTCGGCCTCAAAGCGTACTGGTTCTGTCATAGCGTGCTCCTCGTGGGTCAAATTCGAAACCTGAATACGAATTTGCCTTATTGGGTGTGCAGACGACGCACCGGGAAGGCCGGTTCCTCATTGGTTGTCGCGCACCGCTGAAAGATGCCACAAACCTAGCAGGGAGAGTGCGCAGGGTCAAGAAAATCGACTCTTCTTGAACTCAAAATCAATCGAAACCGCCGCGCGCCGATTTTCACTGATTTCAGCGATTAGCTCTGTTGGTCGCGCCGCTTCAGCGCCTTCTTCGACGAGTACCAGACCCAAGTGATGCCCACAACGAACGAAAGAGCGACTAAGCCAAACAGGGCCTGACCCCAAAGATTGCTTGAACCGCTTCTACCTCGTTCCGACACCAGTGCCGACATTATTGTCGTGCCATCACCGAGATCGGATTCGACTCGAACGTCGATCGCCCACACTCCGGCTGTTTCCATTTTCAGTTGTGAAAGATAGAACGTCGGATCGACTGGTGAATTCAACACAAGTGTGTACTGCGCTTCACCGTGCTCAGCTGGCGATCCCAAAATGGTCACTTTGGCATCTGGAACGTCTTCACCCGTTGCTGTGTCACGAACCCGCACTGCGAATCGTGAAATACCGACGATTGGCGCAACAGGACTGATTTGCAGTTGAACAGTGAAGGGCCCGGCTTCCGATTCATCGAGAATTCGGTATCCGACAATCGGTTGCTCATCCTGATCCTGAGCCGATGCAAGGGTGCCAGTGGTAATAGTTCCAGCAATCGCCGCACCGATTGCTGCCGTAACAATGAGCAGACGAATTAACGATGAGTTTGAGAGAGATTTCGTGATCAAATCTAATCTATAGTCCAGCGAATCAACGAATCCGTCGTGCAAGCGGAGCGTCCCGATTCAGCAAATAGTGAATAAACTGCACCAATTCTGCCGCATGAATCGCAAAATAGCTTGAAAAGAATTTCGAAAGAACAAGGAAATTTAGTTGAGTCACTACGATCTGCTTATTACGAACGGACGACTCCTCGACGCTGACACGGGGCGAGACGAAATATCTGATATTGCGATATCTGGTGACAAGATCGAACGAATCGACCAAAATATCGATCCATCGAACTCAAACGACACGATCGACGCAAGCGGGCATTGGATCATTCCTGGAATGATCGACACTCACGTTCACGTGGCTAATGCAGCTGATCTGGGCAGAATTCGTGGACTAGGACTCCAGATGGTCGCTGCAGCAGGAGCGACCACGGTGATCGACCTCGGCGGAAGCATGGACGCACTAACCGCTGGCATCGACGCACGAGGCTCAGGAGTGAATGTGGGCAGTCTCGGGTATCTAAAGCCCGGAGAGACCGTCCCTGAAGGTCGACTCAGCCCCGACATGATTCTTGAAATCGTTGGCACAGCGCTAGAAGCGGGGTCACTGGGCATCAAGCTGTGGGGCGGTTACTACCCATTCACTCCCGACGAGACTTCGCGTTTTATCTCGACTGCTAACAATTTAGGTGCGTATGTCGCCTATCACGTTGGTACTACGGAAACTGGCTCGCGACTCGATGGGCTGAGAGAGGTTCCATCGTTGCTAGGAAGTAGCGGGCGTGTTCATGTTGCGCACATCAATGCGTACACACGTGGCTCTATTCTCCCTGTTGAAGAGGAAATTCAGGAAGCACTGCAAATTATCGATGATCTACGAGATCAAATCGTTTCTGAAGTTCACCTAGCTCGCCCCAATTTCACACTCGGCAAGTGCGATGAAGACGGAAATGTTCTCGCGGACGTGGTTGGCAATTGCCTAAAACTTCGAGGTTACGCACCCACCGACGAAGGAATAAGGGCTGCCTTACGAGACGGGTACGCTTCGACAGTTGAAGAAACTCGAACTGGTCTTGTTCTTGTGTCTGGTGAACGTGGAGTTGAGCTGTTCGATGCCGGCAATACCGATGTCCCGATGAGTTTTCCGGTGAACGGTGCGGAATCGGCCTTTCAACTGACTGCAGCGCACAATTCTGAGAACGAATTCATTATCGATGCGATTGGTAGCGATGCCGGAGCGTTGCCTCGCAATGTGAATATCGAGCAGGCGATGCGACTGGTGAAGTTTGGTGCGCTGGAGCCGCTTGAGATGGTTCTAAAGCTCAGCTTGAATCCGGCAAAGATGATTGGGCTTACTTCGAAAGGCAGACTTTCGGAGGGATTCGACGCTGACATCACGATCATCGATCCTGATGCCGGCAAGGCGAGTCACGGCATCGTTGCTGGCGAGTTGATCATGCTTTCGGGCAGGGTAATCGGCCGTGGCGGAACGATTCTCACGACCGACCGTGGTGTGAGTGCGGTCGAAGCGACCGACATCGCTCACGAAGTAGTCGATATCACACAGGCAATGATGTATTCAGGGCGCGGGTAGCGGTTGATTGGCGGACTACGTCCGCATTTACCTATCTGATTCCAATCTCACACTGTCATCCTGAATTCATTTTCAGGATCAAATGTTCACCCGTACCAATCTCCAGCCAAGTCCAACCAATGTGGATTCTCAAATTCCACCAAATGCAACTTCCATTGACGTCGCCATGTCTTGAGCTGCTTCTCTTTAGCAATTGCGGCGGTTACGTCATCGGTCTCCTCGAACCAAACCAGCTGATGAATACCGTACTTCAGGGTGTGCGCAGAATTACTTTCAAATCGATGTTGCCAGACACGCCTATGAAGATCAGAAGTGACTCCTGTGTAAATCATCTTGCCGGGATTCGAAAGAATGTAGACGAAGTAGCGATTAGGTTGCCGGTGCATAGGATCTTGGCGTTCGAGCGATAGATCCTGAAAATGAATTCAGGATGACAGTTGTGCGTGGTTGTCTGATATGCCGATTGTGAACTCAGCGGCAGTTCACTTGCAACATCGGATGTCACAGTCGAAAAAGCACAAACAGCTTGGGCTGGGACCCAAACCTAATCCACGTCTTCAGGTAGCTCTACGTTGCGGAACGAGAAGTAGATGGCGAAGTCGTACGCCAGCTTGAGTCCGCCGCCGATTAGCCACGGTGCGACGGTGTAAGCACCTGCCCATAGGAAGCCCGTTACGGTCGAACTCGGCATTCGACCCAGTCCACGACCCAGATTCGCTGACCCCGCCATCACAGTGCGTTCTTCTGGCGGTACTAAAGCCATCATGTACGACTGGCGTGTCGGAACGTCCATTTCATCGAAAACCCCTCGCAGCATCCAGATTCCAGCGGCGATCGCAGCACCAGGAGCAAACGCGAACGCAATTAGGCAAATATTCGAAGCCACCTGCGTCCAAACGAACGTGTTCAAAAGACCGATCCGTTTCGCAACTGAAGGCGCCAGCCAAATCGACACGAGATTCAACCCCTGCGTTGCGATCATGATGGCAGCGATAGTGCCTTCGTTCATGCCATATTTATCGACCATCCATAGTGCGAAGAATGCGTCGAAAATCATGCCACCTGAGAACGAATCGACTGCGAAAAGGCTCGATATTTTTAAAATCGGCTTTCGTGACGGCGTTTTGAACGGATTTACGAGTAAATCGCCAGCGCTCGCCTTCGATTCAACTGCCGATGAAAGTGCCAGATATATAGCGGCGTTGAGGATGTTGATTCCGAGGTAGATCGCCAGCAAAACTTTGTAGGCGTCGATCAGCTCCCAATCACGAACACCGATTAGGTAAGTAGCGATTCCAACTAGCGCACTACCCAGCGCACGCCCACCCGCTGAAGAAACCGATAGATTCGAAAACGCTCGAGTACGGTTTTGCGAGTTGGTGACTTCGGTTAGCGACGATTGCTCAAGTTGAAGACTTGGCCCCCAGTGCATGCCGCTTCCAGCGTACGAGCCGAAGAACGATGCGAGTCCGATTAGCCATACGTTCTCGGTGAAGAACAGCATTCCGATCGCTAAGCCGGTAACCAGCGAAATAATTACAAACCAGGCTTTTCGTGAGATGGCGTTCGCACTGAACATCACGACTAGCGAAAGAACGAATCCGCCGACAAGACTTACGCCCAGAACGAGTCCTATCTGAGGAATCGAAAGGCCAATTTCTGCCAGATATATCGCCAGAATCACGGCGATCAAACCACGACCCATATCGCGAAGCCCACGACCGGCGTAGACGATGAGGGCATCTAGCCCGGGTCGTCCGTGCGGTTCAGAAGTTGTTGTTGGTGTGCTGGTTTGTGAGGTCATTTGGTCTAATCGAATGCGAAGTGCGGAGTGTAGACCTGTCCCCGCGGCTGGTGTTGAGGATCTGAGTACATCAGCTACGTTAAACAACACACCCGTGGTATTGCTACCACGGGTGTGAAAATTATTCGTTAGAAGCGGCCGAGACTACTTTGGCTTCTTACCCTTGTCGTCTGGCTTGCCTTTGTCCGCTGGCGGTCCACCGCCAGTGCTTCCACCACCACCACCGCTGGAGCCGTTACTGCCATTTCCGCCGCCGGAACTACCGCCGCCGGATTTATCGCCGCCCGAGTTACCGTTGCCAGAACTGCCAGAGCTTCCCGAACCGCTCGATCCGCCAGAACCTGAACTACCCGAACCTCGGCTCGTGTTCTTGTTCTTGGCACCTTGGGCTTTGCCCTTCTTGTCTTCTGGGGCGTTGCCTACTGTCTTCTCAAGTCGTTCGTCACGTTTTGCCTGAACTGAAGCCTTCTTTTCTGCCAGTTTCTCCGACAAAGAAGCGTTCTTCTCGGCAAGTCGCTCTAATCGAGCATCTACCGTGTTGGAACTAGTTGAACCGGTGATCTTCTTGCCACCGCCTCGACCCTGCTTCGTGATGAGACATACGTCTTCACCCTCGGTACCTTCTTCGCCTTCAAGCTCAGTCTCGTTGCCTTCTTCATCAAGAACGGTGGTCGTGCCATCGCCTGATTCAGTCACAACTACACACTCGTGCTTACGAGTTGCCTTCGAAGGAACAATCGTAATTCGGAGAGCTGTTACATCCTGTCGGAACGATGGCGCAGGTGTTGGAACTGGAGTTACCGTTGGTTCTGGGTCCGGTTCGCTACCTGTGTCATTGAGACTCGACGGGACTGTGAGATCTGGATCTGGATCTGTTCCGGTGTCGTCGCTGCCAGATGGTGGAGTGAGATCAGGATCGGTTCCTGTGTCATTCGAAGTATCTGGTGGCTCGATAGTTGGAACCGGTGTTTCGGTTGGTTCCGGTGTGGCCGTTTCGGTTGGCTCCGGAGTTGCTGTAGGAGTTACTTCTGGGTCGGTGCCAGTGTCGTCGCTACCAGACGGAGGAGTTAGATCAGGATCGGTTCCTGTGTCATCGCCACTCGTTGGTGGAGTTAGATCAGGATCGGTTCCTGTGTCATCGCCACTCGTTGGTGGAGTTAGATCAGGATCACCGTCACCATCTCCATCGCCGTCGCCGTCTTCTTCGCCGTCCTTTTCTTCAGATTTCACAACGTCTGGAGCCTTGTCGAGAAGAACACCAGCGCGATCGCCAACAACGATGTCGTCAAGAGTGATCGATTCACCCTTCGACTTAATTATCGTTCCAGCGCCCACATCGATAGTCACATTTCCGTGCTTGGTCTCAACAACGATATTGCTGCTACCAACTCCGACAACGATTCCTGAAACACCGCGGCGGGTGAGTTGACCTTGCGGTTCACCCGCGTTGCTCGAATCGGCCGAAACCGAAGTTGCAGTGATAGTCGTCGCCAAAACCATCGAAATGATCGATAGCAGAGCGAGCGGCCTGTACAAAGTTTGAATGTTCATTTTGTTGTTGCTCTTATTTCCTAAGCGGCCGGCTCATAAATAATCAGAATTACTATGCTGGATTCATCGCCAGCAGCGGTACTAGCCACGACTTCAACCACGTTAGGACCTTCGTCCAGTGTCACAGTCGCTGTGAACGTCCCGTCGATAGCAACCTCTGGGAATTCATCGTTCACGCTCACTAGCGCATCAACAGAAGTTCGCCCCACAACGTCAAACGTGTTTGTTGTGACAATGGCCTCACCGCTTTCCGGTTCGGCGATGTGCAGGAAGAACGCACCAATAGCATCCGGCACAGCTGTCGGCGTTGCGGTAGGTGCAGGTGTGGCTGTAGGTGGCACAGCGGTTGCTGTTGCAGGAACCTGAGTTGGCTTCGGCGGAGTCACCTTAGTTGGAACAGGCTCTGGAACCGGTCGTTCAGAAGGCTTGCCAGTAAGTGCAACGGCAGCTGAGCCTTCTTCGCCCGGTTCACCCACAGCGAGTTTGATTACTGGCTTGAAGAGGAAGCCTTGTCGGCCTCGTTCAACCAGCGACTTATCAACTTCAAAATCGAGGCTGATGAACGTTTTCTCGTCTTCAGCTAGTTCGAATGTTCCAACGAGTTTGATCGTATCGCTGGGAACTTCAGCAACTACGATTTCGCCATCTTTCTCGACTTCCACTTCTGGAACCGAGAGTCGAACTTGCGTGTACTTGCCGGTTGGCAGTTCAGCAGAGCCCAAAACGGCTTCAACGCCTTCGAGTGCGAGGAGTTCAAATGTGATCTCTTCGTCGATTACCGAAACCCAGCCTTCGCCAGCTATCGATACTTCGATATTGTCTGTCGTTACGTAAACGGCAGTGATCGATGGGTCTGGTGCGTCGGTTACTCGAACTTCGAGAGTTCCAGTGCCTGAATCGCTGACCCCACCGCCGCCTGATGGCTTCGATGTTGCAGATGCAGTTGGCTGAGGCGCCGAAGTTGAGCCAGGTGATGCAGTTGGGTCAGATGGCTCTTCATCGCCGCCACTACACCCGGCGATCACTAATGCGACCAGTCCAAGCATCATCAATAACAAATACGGTTTGTTCGAACTCACGTGATTCTCCAATAGCCCTCATGCCACTTTGGCAACCAATCTTAGTACCTTCAACTAGATATGGATAACGTATACGTCAGGAATCGGTCAGGAATCTGTGAGTAATTCAGAACGCGCCCTGAACATGTTCACGATGTGGGCGTTTCTCGCGTCCCGAGCGGAGTCTGCGGAGCCGAGGGATCTGGTGCGGGGTCGCGATGATCGGTGATGTGGGCAACTCGCACGATCGTTCCTGTGCCGGCGATTTCACCCTCACCCCAGCCGTCTCCCCGTGAACTTTGGGAGAGGGAGGTACAAGCTCGCGTCGCTCGACAAAAATATCGCCGAACGCGAAAACGTGCCGGGAGATTCATTCGCAACATGCGGCAGGCAACCATTTAGTTAGTTATGAATCTCGTCGGCACGCCGTCGATAAAACTATGTTCTGGCCACCCGAATTACGCCGGGGTTACCCTCGGATTACCGTTCAGTTACCGCCTTCATTACGGTTCGATTACGAAGGCTGCAGCAACTCCAAACGCCCGCGCCTCTGTAGAATCGCCGCAAACACCACATCAGCGTTCAACATGCTTCCACACGCTGGGGCATCACCCACAGGAACAAATCCCCAAATTGGCAACTTCACAGCAGTTCGACACGGTTCTGAAAAACGGACGTGTGGTCGATCCCACCAACAACATCGATGGCCAGTTCGATGTTGGCATACGACACGGAAAAATCGCTTCAGTTGCCGAAACGATTGCACCTGAACACGCTGACGACATCATCGATGTTTCTGGCCAGATCGTGATGCCAGGGCACATCGACACGCACGCTCACCTATCTAGCCCGTTCAACAGCAATGTCGATCGTGCTTACGGTCATGCAATGCTGGTCGAATCTGGAACGACAACCGCTCTCGATCTCGCTGGCGATCCAACTTCAATGGTCACAGGCATGATCCAGCGTGGCGCCGGACTAAACGTAGCCTCACTTATGGGCTTGGTTCCTCACGAAACAGTCTCCGAAGACGATCCGCGACCTTCGATTTTGCGCGACGCGATTGCAGATGTGAAAAAACGTGGTGGCTTCGGCGTAAAAATGCTCGGCGGCTACCACCCGTTCACTCCTGAAGCTTCTGCCGATGTGGTTTCCGCAGCCAACGAGCAGATGGCGTGGGTCGCTTTCCACGTCGGAACGAAAGATTCTGGCAGCGACATGACGGGCTTGAGAGAAGTCCCTGAAATTACTGGCAATGGTCGACTTCATGTCGCACATATCAACTCGTACACCCGCGGAATGATCGATCAGCCCCACGAGGAAGTTCAAGAAGCGCTTGGGATGATCGAACGAATGCGTTCGCAGTGGGTCACCGAGGCGTATTTGGCGCAGGCGAACGGCACGAACGGAAAGTGCGATGAAAATGGCGATGTGATCTACAACGTCGCCCAAAACTGCCTCAAGGCACGCGGCTACCCGACTACAGACGAAGGTATAAAAGCTTCGCTCATGGACGGATATGGCTCGGCTCTGATCGAACGTGGCGGTCGCGTGATCACGGTTACCGGCAAGGAAGCCGTAGATATTTGGGAAGCTGCTTCTACAGATGCTTCTCTCAGCTACCCAGTGAACCCGCCAACAAGTGCGTTTAGCCTTGCGACCGCCAAATATGACGATGGAACCTTCCGAGTCGATGCGATTTCTACCGATGGCGGTTCGCTACCAAGAAACGTCGCTATCGAACGCACAATGGCTCTCGTGGCGTTTGGTGCTTTGAGCATGGATGAAGCAGTTATCAAGCTCAGCTACATGCCTTCACGAGTACTCGGACTACTAAACAAGGGGCATTTCTCTGAAGGCGCCGATGGCGATGTGACCATCGTGGACCCCGGCACCGGCAAAGCATCGATGTCGCTCGTAAACGGCGAAATGATCATGTTGAACGGTCGAGCTATCGGCAAGGGCGGCACGTGGCTCGTATTGGACGAGGGTAAGGAAGCCGCAGCAGCCACAGGATTGCCATACGAAGTGGTAAATCTCGAAAACAGCCGGCTTTACGAAAACTGGAACTAATTTTTATCAAGCGTCTCGCAAAGCAAGGTTCAGAGGAAAAAAATGTCACTGAAAGATCGAATTGGTGTCGACGCCGGAAAAACCCGATTGGAAGACGCTATTCAATGGGCGATAGAGAACGAGTTTTTCTTCCTAGATTTCAACGCTGACGCAGGTCCAAACCACATGGACACGTGGACTCCCGAGCGATCACGCGAAGTTCGCAGTATGTGCGAAGCAAACGGCATTTCGATAGGACTTCATACTCTCTCAGCAGTGAACGTCGCCGAGTACTCGCCGTACGTTTCACGAGCAGTTGAAGAGTACATGCGAGCCAGTGTAGATCTATCCAATCAGCTCGATTGCGCTTGGACCGTCGTTCACGCCGGTTATCACTTCACAGGCGATGTTCCTGAACGCAAAAAAGCATCACTTGAGCGCCTGAGGAGGATCAGTAAGTACGGTGCCGATACTGGACAAAAAATTCTGCTAGAAAATCTCAATTTTGAGCCTGAGCACGCCGAAGTTCACTACATGGCTCACACGGTCGCCGAAACCAAAGAATATTTCGACGAAATACCTGCCGAGCACTTGGGATGGGCGTTCACCGCGAACCATTCGCACTTGGTTCCAGACGGAATCGATGGATTCCTAGACGCATTCGGTATCGACCGAATTGGCGAGGTTCGACTTGCCGATAATCATGGCGAGTACGAGGTTCATCTGATCCCCGGTGAAGGCAATCTAGATTTCGCCAATATGTTCAACCGACTAGAAAATGCCGGTTACAAGGGTCACTACTCGATGGCGTACGGATCGGACCAAGAACGAATCGACTCTCGCGAAAAATTATCTTCTTTGGCATAAACGCCACTTATGGCCAAACCTGAGCCAACTTAAAACATTCGAAAGGCGAGCACGTGTATAACGTCGACGAAATCGATCCGAATTCGCTGTTTCCAGATGGCGTATCGCCTCATGGACGTTCCACGAGAGCGCCAGCAATTGGCAAACACGGAATGGTCGCCTCGGCTCACCCGTACGCATCTCAGGCAGGACTAGACGTACTTCGAGACGGCGGAAACGCCATCGACGCTGCTGTGGCAGTAGCAGCCATGCTCAACGTAGCCGAGCCGTACATGTCGGGCGTCGGCGGGATCGGCATTGCGATGGTCTACATCGCCAAAGAGAAGCGAACTCGCATATTAAATTTCTCAGGGCACGCTCCAAACGCTGCCCACCCTGAAATGTACGACAACCTGAACGCCGAATCGGGCCCTATTTCGCCGCTAGTGCCCGGAAACGTCTCAGGCTGGACGACGTTGCACGACACGTACGGATCTTTGTCTTTGTCACGAGTGATGCGAGACGGCATTAGATACGCCGATGAAGGCATCGTGCTTTCGCCATTTAACGCCGACATGATCGAAGAAAATCTCGTTCGTATCGATCAATTCGACACATCTCAAAAGGCTCTGGTTATCGAACGAAACGGTATGGGTGCAGGTTCTGTGTTGCGACAACCCGATTTGGCGAAGTCGCTAGCAGCAATCTCAGAAGGCGGACAGAAAGAGTTCTACGAAGGCGCGCTTGGAGATCGTATTCAGGCGGGCTTAAAAGCTTCCGGTGGAATTATTAGTCGAGAAGAGCTGGCTGCGTATCGTGCCTACTGGCAGGAGCCGTTGAGTACGAACTATCGAGGATTAGAAGTTCGAGTTGCGCCGCCAAATTCGTCAGCGTTCCAGATTCTAGAAACGCTAAATATCTTGAGCAATTTCGACGAACTGCCCTATGGCTCCAGCGACACGCTTCACAGGTTGGTCGAGGCGGTCTACATCGCTGCCGACGACCGAGCCAAGTACGCTGGCGATCCTCGTCACGTCGAAATCCCACTTGATCGACTTCTTTCTGCCGAATACGCAGCCGATCGTGCTGCCGATATAAGCATGATCGAAACCAACGGACCTCCCGCTGAACGATGGAATCGTTCTCGAATCGATCACCCTCCTGTCGGGGTGAAAGCTCAGTACGCAACGGGTCTGACGACCCACTTCGTAACCGCCGACGCCGAAGGAAACGTGGTCACGATCACGCAATCTCTCGGTAGTGCGTTCGGATCAGCAGTTGTAGCCGGCGATACCGGTGTGTTCATGAACAACATGTGCAAATGGTTCGATATCGATCCGAATAGCGAGAGTCCGAACTTGATCGGACCCGGCAAACAGGAAGATTTCTGCATTGCTCCCGCTCAGATTTACGCCGACACTGGCGACGGATCCGGTGATAAAAAAATTCGCCTGTCTATTGCAACTCCCGGTAGTTGGGGCATTTTGCATACGACCGCTCAGATGATGCACAACCACATCGATGGCGGAATGAACGTGCAGGAAGCCATCGAGGCTCCTCGGTTCAGGCATTACGACACTGGAATGCTGCTTCTTGAGAATAGATTCCCTGAGCACATGCGAGAAGACCTCGCTCGACGTGGGCACCGTGTGCACGTAGCTCCCGATTGGCACAACGCCGTTGGTGGCGGTCAGGGCATCCAGTTCACAGAGCACGGAACGATGCTAGGCGGGGCTGACCCTAGGCGTGATGGCGTGGCGATGGGTTATTAGGGGAGCAATTCAAGTCCTCTCCTAGCGGGAGAGGATTTAGGTGAGGGAGAATCGGTAACTGCTGGCTATCCAGACGTATCTCCCTCATCCCAACCTTCTCGGAAAGCGAGACGGAGGAGGGGAGATTGACGGTCCGCGACTGGGTGCAATAAACGGGCGGAACACCACCAGTCGCCAATCCACGCAGTTTGTACTCGCATTCCGTTGACACTACTAACTCAGGAGATGGGCTGCGCTACGATGCCTAGCAACGCCATAGGAGATAACTAATGAAGATCGATTTATCGGGCAAAGTAGCCCTTGTTACGGGTGCAGCAGCAGGCATTGGACGCGCTACAGCGATCGAGTTTGCGAAGAGCGGCGCCTCAGTCGTTGTGTCCGACATCGACTCGGCGGGCGGTTCGGAGACCGCGAGCCTGATAAACAGCGAATCTGGAAACGCGACTTTTGTGGAATGTGATGTATCGCAAAGCGGCAGTGTCGAGGAGCTCGTCAGTCAAGCTGTCAAAACCTACGGTCGTCTCGATATTGCACACAACAACGCTGGGATAGAGGGCGCCCGCGTGCCACTCATCGATTTGACCGAGGATCAGTGGGACAGTGTCATGGCGGTGAATCTCAAGGGCGTCTGGATGTGTATGAAATACGAAATCAGGCACATGATCGAGCAGGGGAGCGGCGCGATTGTTAACACGTCGTCCGTTGCCGGGCTAATGGGTATGGAAGGTTCTACAGCCTATGGATCGGCGAAGCATGGCGTTGTCGGGATGACGAAAATCGCAGCCCTGGAGTATGCGGATAGGGGCGTGCGAGTTAACGCCGTCTGCCCCGGCGCAGTGCGATCGGAGATGACGGACCGGCTTATGGACAACGACCCTGAACGTGAAGCAATGTACATGTCGATTCAACCGATAGGTCGTTTCGGCGCAGCAGACGAAGTAGCAACGGCGGTCGTCTGGCTCTGCTCTGACGCTGCCTCTCTCGTGACCGGAGTTGCCTTTCCTGTCGATGGCGGGATCATGGCTGGTCACTGAAGGCGACCTGAAGCAATATCGGAACTCCCTTCACGCGTCTCACTTCCCTCCCGCTGGGAGAAGGGGTGAGATCGCCGATCAACCGATCACAGCGACTGATTCCCGCGTCGTTCCTCCTCGCAATGGCAAAATAGATTCATGACCAACCAAAACAACGAAAAAATAACCGCCAACTATGGCGATCTGACCGAATTTCCAAAAATGGTGTTTGGGGTGATGGGTTCAGCCGGTGGTGAAGTACCTGAATCGGCACGAGAAAAGATTTATAAGCTGGGTGCAGAAGTCGGCAAACGCGGCTACACGCTAGTAACCGGAATCGCTCCCGGGTTGCCGCATGACTCCGTTCTTGGCGCAAAATCTGAAGGTGGATTGGTGATCGGAATATCACCTGGGCAGAGCTTCAAAGAGCACATCGAACGCTACAACTCACCAACCCGCGGCTACGACATCATCGTCTACACCGGCAGCGGCCTAATGGGACGCGAAGTCGAAAATATTCAAACTTGCGATGCAGTTGTGATTGTTGGTGGTCGTTCAGGCACTTTAGGCGAATTCTCTATCGCCTACGATCAGGCGAAAATCATCGGCGTTCTCGAAGGAACTGGCGGCATAGCCGACCATATCGACGAACTGCTGAAGGTAATAAACAAAGACACCGGTGCTCGTGTAATCGGGCATACCGACCCTATAGAACTCGTGAAACTTCTCGAGCAGGCGTACATCGACGATGTTCTGCCCGGCTACCTCGAACTCGTTGAAGGTCATGAAACCGACGGAGAGCTGGAATGAGTGGCGACGGGCGCACCAAGGCGGCGCTGTTCTACGAATACCCGCCTGAAGACGGTGCAGTTTTCGGACTTGGTCGTCGAGAACGAATCGAAGGTCTTGTCGATCTCTACCCAACCATAATCACTGGTGCTAATTTCGATCAGCATGCCAGCGCTTTAGCCGACGTAGAAGTGATTTTTGCTACATGGGGCATTCCTAGATTCGACGATCACCATTTCGCCGTGATGCCGAACTTGAAAGCGGTGTTTTACGCCGCAGGGAACGTGAAGTCGTTTGCTGCACCGTTGATTGAGCGAAATGTCTTGTTGGTAGGCGCTTGGGACATCAACGCCATTCCAGTAGCCGAGATGTGTTTATCGCAAGTGCTTTTGTCGTTGCGTGGCTATTTTAGAGCAACTCGCAACTACGCCGAAATAAAAACACACGAAGCGAAGAACTTTCCTCGAAGCGGAGTTTTTGGCGAAACAGTCGGGTTGATCGGCTTAGGCAAAATCGGAACTAGGCTCAGGAACCTTCTTGAGGCGTTTCCAGTGAAAGTCATCGCTCACGACCCATTTCTTACTGATCAACGCGCAGCAGAACTCAATGTTGAACGGGTTTCACTCGACGAAATATTCGAACGTTCGCTTGTCGTGAGCAACCACATTCCTGATCTCGAATCCACAGTCGGTGTTCTGAATCGATCTCATTTCGACAAGATGCGAGAAGGTGCCACATTTATCAACAGTGGCCGGGGTGCGCAGGTCGTCGAATCAGATCTGATTAGCGTTCTCGAAGCAAGATCCGATCTCACCGCATTGCTCGATGTAACCCTGCCAGAACCGCCATCGTCCGATTCACCGCTGTGGTCGCTACTGAACGTCGTCATAAGCCCCCACATTGGCGGCACAGTCGGCGATGAAGTCGTGCGAATGGCCGATTGCATGATCGAAGAATTTGAACTGTGGCGAAGTGGAAAACCTCTCAACTACGAGATCACCGCTGAAGTTCTAGCGACCATGGGCTAAGTGCCAGTGGCACGTTTTCTTTAGGACGTTTGCTCTGGTTGCAGTAGCTGTGTGTCGTTTACGATTTATCCATGTAGAAAAAATTCGTCATCCCGTGTCGGGCTGGCTTTAGGAGACGAAAACTTATGAGCATCGTAAAAATCAACGCCATCGCAGTTGGCGAAGGCAAGGGTGAGGAGCTTGAGAAGCGATTTCAGGCGCGAGCTGGCGAGGTAGAAAACCAACCCGGATTCGAAGGTTTTGAACTGCTTCGACCAGTTGAAGGCGAAGATCGCTACTTCGTTTACACCCGCTGGGATTCCGAAGAATCGTTTCAGGCGTGGGTGAGCTCACAGGCGTTCGAACGCGGGCACCGTCAGGCAGCTTCCAACAAGAACGACGGAACAGTCGCACACGGCTCGGCGATTCTCGGCTTTGAAGTAGTGATCAAGACCGAAGGTAATAACGGGTAGTTCAACTTGGCCGACAGATGCTGCAAGTGAATTCAGCATGACAGAGTCGGACGAAGCGTGTTGATATCGAATATAAAAACGCCCTCTTGAGATGTTCTCAAGAGGGCGTTTTCGATTATCTAACTAACGTTCTGCGGAGCCATCGATTCGATTCAGTCAGCGTGTGACCGATCTCGCAGAAAACGTAGCCACTGCTACCGCTGGACTCGGCCTGAGGTGTCGCCGCCTGCAACCGCCATAACTTCCCTCACGCTGACGAGGTTGAAGTCGCCATGGAAGGTGTGTGACATTGCCGAAGCAGCAACTGCGAAATCGAGAACCTGTCGGGAATCCCAACCGTCCTGATTCAGACCGTAGATCATCGCTGCGCAGAACGAGTCACCACCACCAACGCGGTCGACGATTCGTACTGGGTACCTGTTTCCTACGTGAATTTCGTCGCCATCGAAGTAGATAGCGCTCCAGCCATTGTCGTCTGCCGAGAAGCTCTCACGAAGCGTGATCGCAACCTTCTTGAATCCAAACGTATCTACAAGCTTCTGTACAACAGGCCTGTAAGCCTCAGGATCGATCTCACCAACAGTGACATCCACGCCTTCAGCAGCAATACCGAGACACTTCTCAGCGTCTTCTTCGTTTCCGATAGAAACATCAACGTATTTCATCATCGGAATCATCGTTGCCTGAGCCTCTTCAGGAGTCCACAGATTCTTTCGGTAGTTCATATCGGCCGAAACGGTCAGACCAAGCTCTTTGGCTGCCTTTGCGGCTTCGATACAGACTTCACCAGCGCTCTTTGAGATTGCAGGTGTAATTCCAGTGAAGTGGAACCAGTCAGCTCCATCGAACACTTTCGCCCAATCGACGTCGCCGGTCTGAATTTCAGAGATAGAAGAAGCGGCTCGGTCGTAAACGACCTTCGAAGCACGCATTGCTGCACCAGATTCGAGGTAGTAAGTGCCGAGTCGTTGACCCTGTCGCAAGATTTCAGATGTATCTACACCGAACTGCCGGATGTAATTGATGCAGGACTGCCCGATGTCGTTGTCGGGAATCGCCGTAACGAACGTTGCGTCGACACCGAACTGTGCGAGCGAAACTGCAACGTTACATTCACCACCACCGTAAGTGACTTCAAATTCTCGTGCCTGAGTGAAACGCTCTCGTCGCATCGTTGCGAGTCGGAGCATTACCTCACCAAAAGTTACTACCTTGACCATGAATCTCGATTCTTTTTCTACCGCGAACTGGTTGTTATCTAGATTGAAAATAGTCAGCGTGTGGACAATTTAGAGAAAATCATCCCACGCTGAGAAAAAGTGGCTAAGCCACCACTTAGAGTGATGCTTTGATCGACTTGATCAGTGCAACAGTGTCCTTGCTGCGCTGTTCGAGCTTGTCCCACGCACCATCCTTGATGATGTCGGAGGAAATCAGCTTCGAACCCATTCCAACGGAAACTACGCCAGCCTCGAACCACGGTCGAAGTGATTCTTCGGTGATGTCGACTCCGCCTGTAGGCATGATCGATGACCACGGCATAGGGGCTAGAACGTCTTTGACGAATCCTGGGCCACCAACGGCACTACCCGGGAAGACTTTCACAATATCGGCACCAAGTTCTTCAGCAGCCGAAATCTCAGATGCAGTTCCGCATCCTGGCACGTATCCAACTTTTCGACGGTTGCAGACCTTTGCAACGTCGGGGTTGGTTACTGGTCCAACGATGAAGCTGGCACCGGCACCGATGTACATCGAAGCGGTTCCTGCATCGAGAACTGAACCTGCGCCCAAAATGGCTTCAGGAAGCTCTGCTGCACAGAATTTGTCGAGTGCTGAGAACACTTCCCAAGCGTGATCGCCACGGTTTGTGAACTCAAGAACCTTGATTCCGCCGTTCACACACGCCTTAGCAATGTTCTGTACGGTCGCAATATCACTGTTGTAAAAAACTGGCACAACGCTTATTTCGTTCACT
Source organism: Chloroflexota bacterium (assembly GCA_018650845.1). Taxonomy (GTDB): domain Bacteria; phylum Chloroflexota; class Dehalococcoidia; order Lucifugimonadales; family Lucifugimonadaceae; genus Lucifugimonas. The sequence continues at coordinate 30,595 of JABIFF010000017.1, forward strand.
GCGTTTAGTGCTTGTAGCCGTGTGTGTCTGGCCAACTCGGGTCTCCTTAACGAGATAGTTTTGATTTGATACGCAGGACAGTTTATCGCTCTCTCGTGAAGTAGTAACCTGTTTCGCCGTGAAACATTCGTCGAGAGCGCAAACTCGATGTGCCAGATCGTTATTGAAAATACAAAGAAAGACTCCCAAATGGACTCCAATCCAGTCATAGACAAGATGAAACGTGGCGAAGCCACCGTTGGCACATGGTCAACAACCGGCGACCCTTCGGTTATCGAAGTTCTGACGTACATGACTGATCTCGACTGGATCGTTGTCGACTTCGAACACAATGCAATCGACGTTTCGACGGCTGTGAACTGTCTCCGGGCGTCTCAGGGCAGTGGCGTACCGATGTTTGCTCGGGTGCCATACGGCGAAAAGGTGTGGATCAAGCGAATTCTCGATATTGGGTTCATGGGAATCGTTGCACCTGACGTCAAAAACGCTGAGCAGGCTCGTGAAATCGTTCAGGCTGCCAAATATGCTCCAGACGGTATTCGCGGAATCGGTAGCGCACGGGGTCAGATCGCATACGGACCCGGTTTCTACCAGAAGGCCAACGACATGACTCTCGTTGTGATCATGATCGAAGATCCTGCCGCAGTCGATCAGATCGACGAGATCATGGCTGTGCCGGGCGTGGACGTGTGTTTCGTAGGACCTAACGATCTAGCACAGAACATGGGTGTTCCGATCGGCTTGGACAACAAGCACCCTGACCACATCGCAGCCGTTCAGAAGGTTGTTGATGCTGGAAAGCGACACGGGGTGTTCACCGGAGCGCACACAACTGGTGGTGAGGAAGCAGCTCGACGAATCAAGCAGGGAATGCAGTGGTTCCCTATGAGTTCAGACGCCGGAATGCTCAAGATGGGTGTTGAAGGCCAGCTTGCCGACCTGAAGGCTGGACTCGCGGGTGAACTAAACGACGACGGCGAAACCGGCGGTACGTTCTACTAGGTCGCTAGCCGACTTTTTCTGCCTTGATGGGGATGTGAGCAACAAAGGTCGGTGGGTTCGCCCGTCGACCTTTTTTATTCTGATATCGAACGAGTGAATGGGCGAGAAAACAGCGAGTTCATGTACTGCAACAGTAGTGCGAAGATAGCGAAAATAAGCGCATAGGGCAGCAATATCGCAATCAAGATCGGATAGATCACCATGAATCCCATGAAGAACCGCAGCTTCACAGGATTGTCGTGAATACCTAAACTTCGACGCCACACAGAACGAGCATAGGCAACTGTCACCGCCGCCAAAGCTGCCATCAAACTCGAATTCAACAGACCTATAGGTGAAACGTTCGCTTCATTCGGTTCTAGAACGTAGATCGCGTAAAGAAACCACGAAACAAAGACGACAGCCAAGATGGCGATCGTCGCTGCGATCATTCTTATCGCTCGCGTTGCCTTCGTTTGTTGAATTGGCGCCATAACAAACTCATTCTCCACAGATTGGAATGTCGTTCGCCGTTAGTACTACAGCTTTTCTATTTCGTGCAGGAGTTCGCCTGAGGCTGGGATCGAATCGGTGTAGACGTTCGACCAGCGGATCACGCCTTCGCCATCGATGATGAACACTGAGCGTTTTGCCTTGCCGGTTTCTTCATTGAAAACGTCGAACGCCTTGATCACTTCGCCGTGCGGCCAAAAATCACTGGCAACCGGGAACGGAACATGCCCGTCTTCGTCGGAATCGTCTTCTCGCATGCTTGCGACCCAGGCTTTTTGCACAGGAGTCGGATCGGCACTGATCTCGATGATCTCTGTGTTCAGAGCAACGAATTTTTCGTAGTTTGCGCGGAACCCGCGCACCTGGTTTAGTCAGCCACCGGTGAAGCTGGCCGGATGAAATCCAACCACTACCGTTTTGCCGCGCAGGTCGGAAAGTTTTACCTGACCTGAATGCGCATCCAAAGTGAAATCTGGTGCCTGAGTACCGGGTTGCAGTGCCATTTGTTATTCGTGCTCCATGTTCGTTCCGAGCGGCGACTATGCCATTTGGAAACGATTCTACCTACGACCAGTCCCAAACGCGCATGGCGTTTCCACCAAGATATTTATCACGTTCATCAGCTGTAAGCCAATCGAAGCCTTCCCGCACCAGCTTCAGCTCGTCGGCGAGCGAAAGCCAGCCGTGATCTACACGGTGATAGCCGGGATAGCCAGTGCCCCACATTACGTTGTCCATCCCGAAAGCATCCATCGCCATCTTGATCACATCGTGCATGTCGCTGAACGGGTGATCATCGCTTTCGGAACGATTGTGAATATCTGAAATCTTCATCAGCACGTTTTCGTGCTTGGCGAGGGCGAGAACCGGCTTGTAGACGTCCCAATCGGGAGCCATGTTCGGCTCTGGGTACATCATGTGATCGATTAACCAGGTTATTCCCGGGTACTTTGCCGCAACGTGATCAAACTGGTGGGCGTGTTCGGGTCGGTTGTGAATCTGAACGATGCCTTCACGTTGTTCAATTGCTTTGAACATCGCTTGGTTCTCGGGTCGAAGCAAAATATCGACTTCAGCGTAGTACTGCGGATGAAATCTAAAACCCTGCATCTGGCGTTCGTCCATCCAGTACACGGCCTGCTCAGCGTTCTTATCGTCCATCGGATCAACAAGCCCCATCGAAACGAATCGCTCTGGGTATTTGATCGCTGAAGCAGCTACGTACTCGTTGTCCCAAGTCGAAAACGATGTTTGCACTAGAACGGTCTTATCGACCCCGTTGGCGTCCATATCGGCAAGCTGCAGTTCGGCATTGCCGTGTGCTTTTGGTTTCGAGGTGAAATTTGGTGCGCTCGGACCGATAGGCGCTATCGGTGGCATCTCCCAAATATGAACGTGTGTATCGACGATTTCTGGACGTTGTGACATTCGGCGCTAAAAACTCCCGCAATTCGAACTAAATCAAAATTCCGGGCTAGCTTACCGCCACATGGTCGCGAATGTGCGAGTTTTCAGGATTGAAAAAACTCGATCAATCGAGTCGTGATCCCCAACCGCGCTTGCGGGCGATCATTAACAGCAGAATGACGCCAAACACGCCGAGAACTACTGCATGTTCGGGAGTGAACCCTGTGGAACTGCCCGCGACTGATTCCTGCCAACCAGATGAGGTCGACTTTATGATTCCGATTCCTGCTTCACCGATCATCACTACCCCCCGTCCCCACAATCGCCACCATCAGAACGTACGAACGATCTAACGGCGTGTCTTAGTGAGAATCGCTCGTGACAGGAACGTGAACAGTGCAATTCCGCCTAGTGCGAGAAGTCCGTACCCGAAGCCGACTTTCACGCCTGAATCAGTAGTGGTGTAGGCGTGAATAGGGTCTTCAGTCGAAGCGTGCACCGTTATCGATGCACTAGCCAACAGGACTACAACTAGAATTGGAAAGACGACATATTTTAGTGTTTGCTTTGACATGTCGGCATTATGCAACACCCTGTCAACAATGTGATTCGTCTCACAAAGTATTCGCTGTTACGAATTACGTAATGGACATCACACACATATTTATCGAATCAGATAATCGCTCAACATTGTCATCCTGAATTCATTTTCAGGATCTATCGTTCAATGGCGTGATCAGTACGACTCAGCCTACGGTCGCACACCTGCCCCTCTGGAGATCTCTCCACTCCGCTATCGCTGCGGTCGAGAAATAAGTCGTGCGGCAGCAAGCATGTTGGTTCAGCTACAGCGTTCGATCCTGAAAATGAATTCAGGATGACAGTAGGCAGTTCTGGGCTAATCAGCCGAATGGCTGGTGCCCGGAAAAAAAACTACTACTCAGCACTCCAGCGCAAAACCGGCTTTCGAGCCGCCGTTGCTTCGTCGAGTCGAGTCACCGGCAAGTCGTGAGGTGCTTCGAGAATTAACTCTGGCGAAGCATCGATTTCATCGTCGATCTGTCGCATTACTGCGATGAAGTGATCGAGAGTTTCTTTCGATTCCGATTCCGTAGGCTCAACCATCAATGCTTCGTCGACGATCAACGGGAAGTACATCGTTGGGGCGTGAATGCCGAAATCGAGCAATCGCTTGGCAATATCTAAGCCAGCAACGCCACGCTTCTTCTGCTTCGTGGCAGAAAGAACCGTCTCGTGCATGCAGTAGCGATCGGCGGCAAGGTTGTACTTGTCGCGCAACTTAGCCTGAATGTAGTTCGCACTGATAATCGCGTTCTCAGATACCGACTGCAGCCCTTCGAGTCCGAGCGCCTTGATGTAGGCGTAGGCACGAGCAGCGATCGAGAACGATCCGTGGAAGCCGTTGATTGCTCCAACCGACATCTCGGGAGTGCCCATTGCGTAGCCATCGTCAGTCTTGATGGCGACCGGCTTTGGAAGGAATTTCGCTAATTCGTCGGTGACCATCACAGGACCAGATCCCGGACCACCACCGCCGTGTGGTGTTGAGAACGTTTTGTGCAAGTTCGAGTGACAAATATCGACACCCAAATCGCCCAACTTCACTAACCCAAGCAAGGCGTTCAAGTTCGCGCCGTCGGCGTAGACCAAACCACCAGAATCGTGAACAATCTTGGTGATTTCGAGAATATTTGGCTCGAACAACCCGAGCGTGCTCGGAATCGTAAGCATGAACACCGCCGTGTTCTCGTTGGCAAGCTCGCGAAGATTGTCGACATCGACATTGCCCTGGTCGTCGGAACGAACAGTCACGACTTCGAGACCCGCCATTGCTGCCGATGCGGGGTTCGTGCCGTGAGCAGAGTCGGGAACAATCGCAACCGTACGTTTCGAGTCGTTCTTGGCTTCGTGGTACGCCCGTGCAATCAGCAGGCCAGCGTATTCACCCTGTGCACCTGCAAGAGGAGCCAGAGAAACTCCCGGCAAACCAGTTATTTCGCCAAGGTCGTCTTGAAGGTCTTTTAACAACCGAATAGCACCCTGAACGGTGTCGTCGGGTTGAAGCGGGTGAATGTCGGCTAGACCCGGCAGATTCGACAGTTCGTCGTTGATCTTCGGGTTGTACTTCATCGTGCATGACCCAAGCGGGTAGAAATTCGTGTCGATAGAGAAATTTAGCTGGCTCAGCACCGAGAAATAACGAATTACTTCAAGCTGTGAGACTTCCGGAAGCTCGACATCGTCACGCAAGAACGATGAGTCAGGCAAATCTTGCGAAGGAACATCGGATTCGGGAAGCGTGAATGCTTTTCGACCTGATACAGAACGATCCATCAGCAATCGACGATCGATGTCGCCTACGTTAGTGGAAATAGTCATGACGAAGCTCCGATCTCGCTCAAAGCTTTCACAAATTTATCTATATCAGCCTTTGAACTAGTCTCCGTCACGCAAACAAGCATGCCATTCTCAGATCGATCGGAAATATCCAGACCACCTATGATTTTCTTATCGAGCAAGTCAGCATTGATGCTTGAAGCCGAACTTGGGCACGAAACAACGAATTCGTGGAAGAACGTTCCGCCAGTTGCGAGTGCATCGACAGTGAAGCCGTTGAGCTTGTTGATTTCAGATGCTGCGTAGTGCGCCTTCTGGTAACAGAGATTCGCAAGGTCTTTGATGCCCTGCTTGCCGAGAGTTGCGGCGTACACAGTGACCATCAGGCCAATTAGCTGCGTGCTAGTGCAGATATTCGAGGTCGCACGTTCTCGTCTGATGTGCTGCTCACGAGTTTGCAGAGTAAGTGCGTATCCAGTCCGGTCCTTCGTATCAGTCGTTCGACCGATAATTCGACCCGGCATTTGGCGAATGTGTGCTTTCTTACAGGCGAACAGCCCAACGTACGGGCCGCCGAACGCCATTGGCACACCGAGAGGCTGACCTTCGGCAGTGACGATGTCTACATCGAACTCGCCGGGGGCTTTGAACATGCCCAGCGCAGTTGGATTCACGTGAACGACTGATAGAGCGCCGTTATCGTGAGCAAGTTTCGTGAGTCGTTCAACATCTTCGATCTCGCCGAAGAAATTCGGGCTTTGAATGCCAATACAGGCAAGATCGTCAGGAATATCTGTGGCGTCGGGCTCGATCTCGACAATATCTATGCCCTGATGCTTCGAGTAAGCCACGAGAGTCTCGGGCAATCGGCCATCGGCAGTCGAAAGAATGCCTACTTTGGTTCGTTTGGTCACACGTGCTGCCATAAGGCATGCTTCAGCAAACGCTGTAGGACCGTCGTACATGCCCGCATTGGCAACTTCCATGCCTGTGAGCTGACAAATAACCGTCTGAAACTCGAATCCAACCTGCAAAGTGCCTTGAGCAGCTTCTGGCTGGTAGGGCGTGTAGGCGGTTACGAACTCACCACGCTGCAAAATCGAACGAACGGTCGACGGAATGTAGTGGCTGTAGGCTCCAGCTCCCAAAAACGAGATATACCCACTTGAAGCCGAAGCGTTTTCAGCCGCGATAGACCCAAATACTGTCGAAAGTTCCTGCTCAGAAAGTCCGGGAGCCAATTTCAGCGCCGGATGCCTGTGCTCAACAGGAATATCGCCAAGAAGGCCATCGAGAGAGTCGACGCCGATCACGCCGAGCATTTCTTCTCGTTCGGAATCGGTTGATGGAATGTACGGGTGGTTTACTGAGGTGTTGGTGCCAGACGAGGTTGGTGAAGCCATTGAAGTTTTTTCTTACTCCAACGTTGCCTGGTAGGTGGCGGCGTCCATCAAGTCATCGAGCTGAGCAGTATCCGAAAGTTCAACTTTGATCAGCCAGCCGGAACCGTATGGCTCTTCGTTCACTACTTCGGGGGCGTCGGTAGCAGCCGAGTTGACCTCGACGATCTTGCCGCCGACCGGTGAGAATAGATCGCTCACAGCCTTCACTGATTCGATTTCGCCGAATTTGGCGAACTGTTCAACATCGGAACCTTCTGCAGGAAGATCAACGAACACGACATCGCCAAGCGATTCCTGAGCAAACACGGTCACGCCTACTTCAGCAATATTGCCGTTCATTCGCACCCATTCGTGTTCTTTCGAGTATTTTAATTCTTCCGGATACATCGTCTATCACGTTCCTAATTTTGCTCTAGTGGCTAATTTGCTAGCCAGTTTCATGATCGGCAAACCAGTTGGCTAGAAAAGCCTAACTGCGTTTGTAAAAGGGCATATCTACTATCTCAGCTTCAACTGGTCTCCCACGCACATCGATCACCAACTTAGTACCAGTTGCAGCGTACTTTCGCTCAACGTAGCCCATGCCAATACCAGCGTCAACAGTCGGCGAATGGGTACCTGAAGTAACTGTTCCGATTCGGTTCGAATCGCTCACTGAATCATCACCACTGGAATGGATGTTCAAGCCCGCTCTTGGGATGCCGCGACCGACCATTTTGAAGCCAACTAATAATCGTTCCGATTCTTTGTCGGCAAGCTGCTTTAGCGCATATCCAGCAATACAGTTTGGCGCTTCGTAGTACGCAAACCGACCGAATCCGGCTTCGAACGGATTAGTGTCAGAAGTCAGATCGTTTCCGTGAAGCGGAAGTCCTGCTTCGAGACGAAGCACATCGCGTGCGCCAAGACCACACTCAATTGCGCCAGCATCACGCAACGCTTTCCACAGTTTTACGCCCTGATCAGATGGCACGACGATTTCGAAGCCATCTTCACCGGTGTATCCGGTTCGAGCGAGAGTTGCGGGAATTCCAGCAACCTCGGCACTCCCAATGCGGAATCGTCGGATTTTCGAGGCTTCATTGTTCGTAAGCGAATCGACGATTTCTAGAGCGTTCGGACCTTGAATTGCGACCATCGCTGTGTCGTTCGTGATCACGTTCATAGTGAAATCATCACGAGCTGCGAGGTGCGGTGTTATCCACTCCATATCGACATCGGCGTTTCCAGCGTTTATCACCAGCAGAAATTTGTCTTCATCGGTGCGGTAGACCATCGCATCATCGATGATCCCGCCCGTTGCGTTGCAGATGAAGTTGTATTTTCCTCTGCCGTTTTTGAGCGCAGGTACGTTCGCAGACGTAATTGAACTGAGGATCGATTCAGCGCCGGGTCCTTCGAAAACGAGTCGCCCCATATGCGAAACGTCGAAAATTCCAGCCGAGCTACGAACCGCTTTTACTTCGGCAATTATTCCGTCTGAGTACTGAACTGGCATGTCCCATCCGCCAAACGGCACCATTTTTGCGTTTGATTCGACGTGAGTGGAGTGAAGGACGGTTTTCTTGAGCTGTTCTGTTGTGGACTGCGCTTCGTCGCTCAATATATTTTCCCGTGAGACGTGTTGATCAGGCTGACTAATCTAGGTAACGAATATTAACCTGAATCGAGTCAAAATACCGGATATTTTCCAAGCACATGCCAAACACGATTATCGATTTCCTGAGCAGAGTCGGCGGAGTCGAAGGATCTCGCCTCCTCACGTGATCCCTCGGAGTCCTCGGGAAAGACGATTTGTTCAGTTGCCAGATCCAGTCAAAAGCCTAAATCAATTAGCAGCAGCCTAAGGCTCGTCGCTAAAGAGCTCTTCCCACGTTGGAAGCCCACTGAGATCGGGTTGTCGCTGCGTGAACGGAGCACTCGCTCGAAGCAGTCGAGCATGCTCTGCCGAGGAATTACCGAGAATTGGTGCAGGATGCCCACTCGACAGTGCCGCACCGCCAAGGATGCCTGTGACCCACTCCAAAGGCTCTCCGCGGGCCTGAACACCCTTCAAATGCACTGCAACTCTAAAGCTGCCAAGTCCTTCAGTGCTAATCAGTGAACCTATCCCCGCTTGATCTTCCTGCGCCTCGGTTCTCGTTAGTTCTCCAGCGATCTGTCGCTCACCGATATCGTTCAGAAACCCGTCGATTCCAACGTTCAGCAAGAAATCTTGCTGCGACGGTTTTCCGATCCGTTCAAATCCCATCACAGACAAACCGTGATCGACTGCTGTGAAATCGACGTGCGCTGTGATGTCCTGTTTACCGATACGAGCCAGCGGATCTTGCCCAAGCGTGTGCTGGTAGTAGCAGCGCAACGATCCTTCGGCGCGGGCGGGTTTGTACAACTCAGGCCGGTCATAACCGTAGTCGATCGTAATCACATAGCCACGCTCCAGCGTCGCAGACACGCTGTCGGCCCAGTAACCAAGTCGAAGATTCACCTCGCCTCGATAACCATTTGGGAGCGAATCGAGGAAAGGTTCAACCCGTGCAGCAATTTCAGGATTGCTTACGTCGCCAATTGATTCGACGAATTTTTCATCTTTGTAGTCGACGTATATTTCTTTTACTTCACCGTCTTGAACGATGAATCGGTTCACAGGCATAGCGTCGAGCAGTTCGTTAGAAATTACGCATCCCGTGATTCCAACCGGGAGCACCGATGTGTTCGCAACGATTTCAGATTCAGCAGGCGGAACGAGATCGGTAGCGACGTAGGTAAGCGAATCGTCAAAGTCGGACAGCTCTCGCTTGATGTAATCGCGAATGTCCGCGCCTAGTACGCCATCGCCCGCTCCCATCTCGACCACGGTGAACTCGTCAGGAAAACCTAGAGACTGCCACATTTCTTCGAGCTGAAGAGCGATGAGTGCGCCGAAGGCAGGGTGGCTGGATGGACTTGTGAAGTAATCGCCGTCGGTTCCGACGGGAGTCGAACCCGGTTGATTCCGTCTACTCGGGTAGTAGCCATGATTCTCGTCATAGAGTGCCGCTTCCATGAACGCCTCGAACGTGATCGGTCCGTACTGAGCGATGTGTTCGATCAGCCGCTGTTCGAGCGGGTTGTTGGGATTGGAAGAAGTCACGCAGAAACGCACCCCTTCTCCCAGCGGGAGAAGGCTGGGTTGAGGGAGATATGGACATTTAAGCCCAACGCTTTCGTAATCCCCTCACCTAAATCCTCTCCCCAAGGAGAGGACTTTCGCTCTCTAACGATCGCCGATGGCGACGTATTCAAGCTCGCGTCCGCCTGTGTACTGCAACAGAGGTCGAATCAGAATGTTGTGCTGGAACTGCTCGACAACCTGAATCGTCCAGCCAGGAATTCGTCCAACCGCGAAGATCGGTACGAACAGGTCCTGTGGGACACCGTTCAAGTAGTAGATAACTCCGGCGAAGAAGTCGACGTTCACGTGGATTCCACGTCGTGCGTACGGCTGCATTGCCTCTACGACTGCTTCTAGGATCTGGTACCACTCTGGCTGGCCCATCTCTTCACTGAGCTTCTTTACACCGGCACGAAGGTGGCCCGCTCGTGGGTCTTCAGCCTTGTAAACACGGTGACCGAATCCCATGACTCGTTCACGGTTTGAAAGAAGGTTCTGAACATAGTCGGCTGCCTTATCGGCCGTGCCAATTTCTTTCGCCATCTGCATTACGTTCTCAGCTGCTCCACCGTGTGAAGGACCCGAGAGTGCTGCGATTCCGGCAGTTACTGCACCGTGAATGTCGGCTGCTGTTCCAGCGACTACTCGTGCAGTGAATGCTGAAGCGTTTGAACCGTGGTCGGCGTGAAGAACAAAGTCTTTGTCCATCAGTTCCGCTGCATCTGCGCTCGGCTCGTCGCCGTTCAGCATGTAGAGGAAGTTACCGGCGTGGTTCAGCGTTGTGCTTGGCTTGATCGGATCCTTGCCCTGGCGAATGTTGTGGTGCGCCATGACGATTGCAGGAACCTGAGAAGTGAGGCGGTTACCCTTGCGGATAGTTGCTTCAGCCGAGTTGTCGTTTCGATCTTCATCGAACGATGCGAGTGCTGATACAGCAGTTCGCAATGCGTCCATCGGGTGAGAATCTTTGACCAGATCGATTACGTCGAAAATCTGCTCTGGTAGCTCTCGTGCTGCCTTTAGCTCGGCGTCGAACTCGTTGAGTTCAGCCTGAGTAGGTAGCTTGCCGTGGATCAGCAGATAGCCTGTCTCTTCGAACGTTGAGTGCTCAGCGAGATCATTGATGTTGTAGCCCCTGTATTCAAGGACGCCTTCTTTACCATCGATGAAAGTCGTTTCACTCCTGTCGAAGTAAACGCCTGTAAGTCCTCGATGAATTGTGATCTCGTCAGATGTCATTTGGGGTTACTGATCCATCGCCACGCCCGCGAAGACGCCGCGCTCTGAAGTTTTTACTAGATGAACATATCCGGATGTACGGTTCCGACGGCATCGTTTCAGATGGCGCGCCGAACGCATATCAAGCGATTCGAGGCTACACCGCAAGCAATAGACCGTCAAATTGACGGCCTATTGCTTTTTGTGAGTTTTTTATGGCCAGATTCGCATGCTTAAAACACCGATTTACGAACGTTCGGCGATTTGAGTGAGGAATTTCTCGACTACTTCGTCGACCGTCATGGGGTCGAGGTTTTCGCCTGAGCGGGTACGAACGGCAACCGTTCCGGCTTCGATTTCCTGATCGCCAGCAACAAGCATGTAAGGCACTTTCTGTAGTTGTGCCTGCCTGATTTTGGCGTTCATTCGATCGTTCGAGTTATCGACATGAGCCCTAATTCCTGCTGCCTTCAGCTTGTCGCCAACTTCGTTGCAGAAGTCGATGTGACGGTCGGCAATTGGAACCACGACGGCCTGCACTGGAGTCATCCACATTGGGAATGCGCCCGAGAGGTGCTCGATAAGCACGCCCAAGAATCGCTCAAGCGATCCGTACATGGCTCGGTGAATAACTACTGGTCGCTGACGAGTTCCGTCTTCAGCCGCGTATTCAAGGTCAAATCGCTCAGGGAGTGAGAAGTCGAGTTGAACGGTACCGAGTTGCCAGTCACGACCGATAGCGTCGGGAACGAAGATATCGATCTTAGGACCGTAGAAAGCGCCTTCACCAGATTCAGCCGTGTACTCCACGCCTGAAGCATCGAGAATTTCAGTGAGAGAAGCCTCTGCTTTGTCCCACATTTCGTCGGTACCAACGCGCTTTTCAGGTCGAAGCGACAGTTCAAGTCGGTAGCTTTCGAATCCGAGCGTGCTGTACGCCTCGTTGAGCATTTCTAAGAACGAATTGATCTCAGAACCGATCTGATCGAGCGTGCAGAAAATGTGCGCATCGTCCTGCACAAACGAACGTACCCGAGTAAGTCCATGAGTAACGCCGGAACGCTCGTTGCGGTGCAGTCGACCAAAGTCGGCCAATCGCCACGGAAGTTCACGGTAGCTATGAGAATCGGCCTGATACAGCATGGCTGCAGCAGGACAGTTCATTGGCTTTACGCCGAACTCTCGTTCGTCGACGTCGACGAAATACATATTGTCGGCGTAAGCGTCGAGGTGACCCGATTTTTTCCAGAGATCAGTGTTGAAGATCTGCGGAGTCATTACTTCCTGATAGCCGTACTTTATGTACAACTCTTTGACGTAGTCGATCAGGCTGTTCATCACCTGAGCGCCCTTTGGCAGGAAGAACGGGCTTGCAGGGGCGATTGGGTCGAAGAAGAACAGTCCAAGCGCACGACCCAGCTTGCGGTGGTCACGCTTCTCAGCTTCTTCTACTCGCTTGAGGTACGCCTTCTGAGCATCGCGTGATTCCCATGCTGTTCCGTAAATACGTTGCAACATCGCGTTGTTTTCATCGCCGCGCCAGTAGGCGCCTGCAGCTGAAAGCAATTTGTAAGCCTTGATATCGCCAGTGCGGTGCATGTGGCCACCACGGCATAGGTCTTCGAACGCTCCATCGGAGTGACTACAGAACGTGACTCGTTCGTCGGCAGGAATACCTTCGAGAATTTCGACCTTGTACGGGTTGTCTTTGACTATCTCTAGAGCTTCGTCACGTGAAGTTTCTCGTTCGACGAATTCAGTGTTTGCGCGAATGGAATCGCGCATTTCGAGTTCAATTTTCTTGAGATCTTCGGGAGTGAACGGCTCAGTGCCGGCGAAGTCGTAGTAGAAGCCGTCTTCGATCGGAGGTCCGATAGTCAGCTGTGCGCCTGGGAACAGTTTGGTTACTGCCTCAGCAAGCACGTGCGCCGTTGAGTGGCGCATACGATCGCGGTGATCGCCCTGCTCTTCAGGTGATAGGTCTTTGAATTTAATACGGTCTGCCATAGCGACTGGCTCCAAATTGGCGAATTCCAAAATTCAGTAGGAATTTCGCTGTGCAAATCCTGAAACGCGAATAAACGAATACGAATCAGGATGAAGTGAATGAATTACGTAGAAGGGGCACGTCGCTGAGCCATGATTGGCGTTGGGGCGGCGTGCCTACGTAGTGGCGGTACTGCGCCCGTTAGACGGGCTGCACTCCACTGAGCCGCGAGGAACCGAGGCGGTTCTAAACTCTATTTGCGACTGGTTGCACATAATTTCGTTTCAGATGTGGTGGGCGGTACAGGATTTGAACCTGTGACCTCGTCGATGTCAACGACGCGCTCTAGCCAACTGAGCTAACCGCCCCCGGTTATTGGTGCCAAGTATTTTTAGGTACCTAGCAGAAGATCAATTATAAGAGAAAAGCAGTGCTTTTACGCTATAGCTAGAAACACGCATTTTTGAGAGAAGGGTTGATGGCGGTACAGCGGATTGGCGACGTACATCACTTCCCGATCGCAGCGTTAGCGGAGTAGAGGGACCTCGATGGATCGGATCTTCAGCCGCAGCCTGATGTGTTTCGACCAGAAATGAAACTTTTACCCGCTGGAAGTCCTTCGATTCCGCTATCGCTCCACTCAGGAAATTACACCGCTGGCGATTCCGCTGGCGCTTCACTCAAGAAATTACGCTCTTAAAACACGTAGCCCCCGGCTATAAAGCCGGGGGCTACGAAATTATCGTTCTAAAACGAAGCTAGCTAAACGAACTACTCTTTCGAGCTATCGCCTTCGCTATTTTCGCCCTCATCCACAAACTGTGGAGCAGGTTCAACGTTCTCTTCTGCTGTCGATGTCGAAGCCCTAAGAGCTTCTGCAGCCCTTGCAGCATCATCATCACCGGCATCCGACGAATCGCCGCCTGTGTTAGCAGCGTCGGTCAAAGCCGTCACAGCTGCCAAGAGGCCACCATCGTTGCTCGGGGCATCAGTCGATGCAACTGCTGCCGCTGCGGCTGCTGCTGCGTCACCACCGGTAGGAGCAGTAGGTTCGGCGCCAACGCCAACCAATTCGCCACCACCAATAGCTGCCAAAGCTTCTTCGAACGTTGGAGGAGCTTCAGGAGCCTGCGTGAAGCCGGTAAGTCGACCTGCTTCTCGCTCGCCCTCTTTGACTCCGAGTCGTTCTCGACCTTCGGCCGTCTGATCCAGTCGAGCTGGAATCAATCGTCCAATGATCACGTTTTCCTTCAAACCGTTCAGGCGGTCGACAGAACCGTTTACAGCGGCCTCTGTCAGCACTCGAGCGGTTTCCTGGAACGATGCTGCAGCCAAGAAGCTCTGGGTGTTGAGGGAAGCCCTCGTTACACCAAGAAGGACTGGGCTTGCTGTTGCGGGTTCGCCGCCTTCAGCCAGCATGTTGTTGTTCGTGAATTCGTAATCGTGTCGGTCGACCAATTCACCCGGCAGCAAATCACTGTCACCAGGGTTATCGACTCGAACCTTACGCATCATCTGTCGAACAATCACTTCGATGTGCTTGTCATGCAACTGCACACCCTGTGATCGGTAAACAGCCTGTACTTCGTCAACCAAGTAACGCTGAACAGCGCCCTGACCTTCGATTCGCAGAATGTCCTGCGGGTTCTTAGGTCCGTCTGTCAAAGGAGTACCCGGCTCGATAGATTCACCATCGGCAACCGAAATCTCAGAAGCAGCTGGAATGACGTACTCACGTTCGTCAGTCTCCTGCCAAGTGATTCGAACTGCGGTCTTGGTGACCTGAACCGTACCTGCAACGGGAGCAAAAATCTCCTCAGCAAGATCGGCATCTTCGCCAGCCTTCACAGCGGCTGCCATAGCAGTCTTCTTCACAGAAAGAACTGCTTCACCCGCGTCAACCCAATCGCCAGTCTTAACTGTCTGGCGGTGAGTGTCTGGAATGTCCATTTCTTCCGAGAATTCCTCAGTAGAAATCACTCGAACTACACGACCTTCAGGAAGCTGAGCAAGTTCAACCTTGCCTCCGATTTCTGAAAGTACGGCCATACCCTTAGGCTGGCGTGCTTCGAAGAGTTCAACTACACGTGGAAGACCGGACGTGATGTCCTTACCAGCGATACCACCAGTGTGGAAAGTTCTCATTGTGAGCTGCGTACCAGGCTCACCAATCGACTGAGCAGCGATAATTCCAACCGCTTCACCCATCAATGCAGGTGTTCCGGTAGCAAGCGATGCTCCGTAGCACTTCTGAGAGATACCACGCTGAGTTGTGCTCGAAAGCGGTGAGAATACCCACGCCGACTGAACATTAGCTTCGGTAATCGCTTCGGCAATTGGGCGGGTGATCATGTCGTCACGGTCGGCAATAATTTCGCCCGTTTCAGGGTGAATAACCGGTTCCGCCAAGTATCGAGTCACGATTCGCTCTGCAAGCGGAGCCTGCAAACCTGATGGATCGTGAGTAATCATGATTCCCTGTGCGCCAAGATCGTCGTCAGTCGTGATAATCACGTCCTGCGCAACGTCAGCAAGTCGTCGAGTTAGGTAACCCGAGTCAGCTGTTCTCAGAGCGGTGTCAGCAAGACCCTTTCGAGCTCCGTGAGTAGAAATGAAGTACTCAAGAACCGACAGGCCTTCAGCAAATGACGACCGAATAGGCATTTCGATAATCCTACCCTTAGGGTCGGACATCAATCCACGCATTCCAGCCATCTGCTTGATCTGAGCGATGTTACCTTTCGCTCCCGAATTGGCCATTGTGAAGATACCGCCGTAGTTAGGCAGGGTGTCTTCAACAGCCTTAGTCATCTTGTCTGAAACATCAGTCCAGATTTCGACAGAAGCTTTGTATCGTTCAGGGTCGGTGATCAGACCTTCAAGGTACTGATCTTCGAGCTTGGAAATCTTAGTGTCTGCAGCAGATAGCAGCGACTGCTTCTGCGGCGGAACAACAATGTCCTTCATCGCAATGGTCGTACCAGATTGCGTGGCGTACTTGAAACCAAGCGCCTTCATCTGGTCGAGCATCTTCGCGGTTTCTTGGTTTCCGTACTCGTTCACAACCTCACTCACCATAGCTTCAATTGCACTACGGTCGAAGAGGATGTTTCGGTAGCCCATTGCATCGGGAAGTGCACGGTTGAAGATGATTCGACCTACAGTCGTCTCGATCCATTTGCCGTCATCATCACGAACGCTGATGGTTTCACGAAGTTTTACGCGCTCGATCTCGAACGAGAATCGTGCGTCTTCGAAGTTTGCGTATGTCTTGTACTTAGCGTTGCCTTCTTCATCACGTTCGACAGGAGTAAGTTCCTCACCGTCGAGACCTGTGAGGTAGTACATGCCAAGAACCATGTCTAGCGTCGGTGAAACGATCGGGAAGCCCGAGCTCGGCGCAAGCATGTTGTTAGTTGAAAGCATCAACCGGTTAGCTTCAAGAACCGCTTCACGAGAAAGCGGAACGTGAACAGCCATCTGGTCACCGTCGAAGTCAGCGTTGAAAGCTGTACATACGAGCGGGTGAATCTGAATAGCTGAACCCTCGACAAGTACCGGCTGGAAGGCCTGAATACCAAGTCGGTGAAGCGTAGGAGCACGGTTGAGCATTACCGGGTGGTTCTGGATAACTTCTTCAAGAAGGTCCCAAATCTCCGGACGTGCTCGTTCTGTCATTCGCTTTGCGCTCTTGATGTTGTGGGCATAACCCTTCACAACAAGTGCGTTCATTACGAATGGCTTGAATAGCTCGAGAGCCATTTTCTTAGGTAGTCCACACTCGTACATTTTGAGCTGAGGACCAGAAATAATGACTGATCGTCCACTGTAGTCAACTCGCTTACCGAGAAGGTTCTGGCGGAATCGACCCTGCTTACCACGTAGGAGGTCAGTTAGTGACTTCAGCTTGTGGTTGTGGCTGCCCTGAATGGCTCGACCACGTCGACCGTTGTCGATTAGTGCGTCAACGGCTTCCTGCAGCATTCGCTTTTCGTTACGAATGATGATGTCTGGCGCCTGAAGCTCGATGAGGTGCTTCAAACGGTTGTTTCGGTTGATAACCCGTCGGTACAGGTCGTTCAAGTCACTAGTAGCGAATCGGCCACCATCGAGCTGAACCATTGGGTGTAGCTCTGGTGGGAGAACCGGAAGAACGGTAAGAACCATCCATTCGGCCTTGTTTCCGCTCTTTCGGAAGGCTTCAACAACACGGAGTCGTTTGATTGCCTTCTTGCGGCGCTGACCAGATGTGTTGCGAACCTGATCCTGAAGATCAACTCGAACTGCGTCGAGGTCTGTGTTCTTAAGAATTTCTAGAACAGACTCAGCACCCATTGATGCCTTGAATACCTGGCCGAACTTGTCACGAAGCTCTCGGAATCGAGCCTCTGTGAGAAGGTCCATTACTCGGATCGACTCCAAATCGTCGATCTTTTCCTGAACGTCAGCTTCAACGTTAGCCTTTTGCTCGTCAGTGATCTCTGAAAGCTTGGTAGCAGCGTCATCGCCCTTGAAGCTTGCAACTTCAGCGTTGTGTGCTGCAATTAGCTCAGCAGATTCTTTTTCAGCCTTAGCAAGTTGAGCCTTAGTAGGCTTCTTCTTAGGCTTATCGATCTCTGCAAACTCAAGTGCAATTCGGTCAGCTTCAACTCGCTGTTCGAACAGAACCTGCATAGTGGCTGCGAGAGTGCCTTCAACGGCTTCCCCAGCGAGGTTCTCTTTTAGATCTTCACCGAGTCGGTTGACCTCGGCGTCACGGTAGGCTTCCAGCTGCTCGATGGCGTTCTGGCGAGCCATGTTGTCGACATGTGTAACCACGTACTGGGCGAAGTAAAGAACTCGCTCAAGGTTTCGTGGTGAAAGGTCGAGAAGGAGACCAAGTCGTGAAGGTGTGCCCTTCGAGAACCAGATGTGAGCTACTGGCGCGGCGAGCTTGACGTGACCCATTCGTTCACGTCGAACCTTTGAACGCGCAACCTCAACACCACAACGGTCGCAAATTACGCCCTTGTAGCGGATTTTCTTGTACTTACCGCAGTAGCACTCCCAGTCCTTGGTAGGACCGAAAATACGTTCGCAAAACAGTCCGTCCTTCTCAGGGCGGAGCGTGCGGTAGTTAATCGTCTCTGGTTTGGTCACTTCTCCGTATGACCATGCTCGAATCTGCTCTGGTGAAGCCAGAGAAATTCTTATTGCGTTGAAATCGGCGCCCGACTGCGTCATATGTGGCCGTTTCCTTACCTTTCGAGGTTTTACCCTCGTGGGTAGCTATCCCGTTAGTGAAGCTAGCTAGCGAAGCCAGCAAAGTTGAAGTGTTCGGGTGAACCTCAATCGAGGCTCACCCGAACGTAATTTGTTTTGTTAGTTCTCTTCGTCTTCGACGCCAGGAAGGTCGTCGGCACCGTCTTCAGATTCCTCAGAAGCGAGAGTCTGAAGAGAATCTTCAGTTGGCTCTGCTGCCTCGTCTTTGTCATCTGAGTCGGAGTCGTCCGATTCTTCGTCTTCTGATTCGTCTGCGACTATCGCAACTGGCTCATCGCCAACTGCAAGTTCTTCGATGTCGAGTGCATCAAACGGCTCATCGCTTAGATCATTCCAATCCAGCGGTGCTCCGAGTGTTGCCGACATTTCCTGAGACTGAGTCTGAGCCTGAGTGAATCGTTCGATATCTTCGTTTAGAAGCTCGACCGAAAGCCCAAGACCCTGAAGTTCCTTCAAGAGAACGTGGAATGATTCAGGTACACCCGGCTGGATGACCTCCTCACCCTTCACGATCGCTTCGTAAGTTTTGACACGTCCAATCACGTCGTCAGACTTGATCGTCAGCATTTCCTGCAGCATGTAAGCCGCTGAATATGCTTCTAGTGCCCAAACTTCCATCTCACCGAATCGCTGTCCACCGAACTGAGCTTTACCACCGAGCGGCTGCTGGGTGATGAGCGAGTAAGGTCCGGTTGAACGAGCGTGAATTTTGTCTTGAACAAGGTGAATGAGCTTCAGCATGTAGACGTTACCGACAGTAATCGGTGCATCGTATGGAAGACCAGTTCGACCATCTATGAGCATCTGCTTACCGAAGATCGGTGCAGAAAGGTTTCGCTCACGAGATACCTTGAGTGACTCCTGCATAAGCTCCGAAGGCTTCATTTCAGCAGTTTCGATACCAGCAGTTTCCTTCAGCCAAATTCGTAGGCAGGCTTCACGAGCCACACCTCGGTTTGACTGAGCGTCACTCCAGAGTCGATCACGGTCGAAACCGCGCTCTTCTAGGTATGCATCGACCTTGGTCCAGTCGATTTCTGCAGTATCTAGATCTCGGTTGTCCTTGGCGTTAGATTCACGAACGAACCAAGCTCGTGCAAGCTGGTCTTCGATAACGCTGTCCTGAGCACCATCGAATACTGGTGTTCGAGCGTGGAAGCCAAGAGTGTTAGCAGCCCAACCCAAGTGGGTTTCAAGCAGCTGACCTAGGTTCATACGAGAAGGCACACCGATTGGGTTCAGCATGATGTCGAGCGGAGTACCGTCCGGTAGGAACGGCATGTCTTCACGTGGAAGAACCTTCGCAACAACACCCTTGTTACCGTGTCGGCCAGCCATCTTGTCGCCCTGGTTGATCTTTCGTGTGTGGGCAACCCAAACACGAACGGTCTTGGTAACACCAGGCTGCATGTCGTCGCCGTTTTCCTTCGTGAGGATACGTACGTCGATCACCTTGCCGTGCTGACCGTGCGGAACTCGAAGGCTGGTGTCTTTTACATCACGTGCCTTCTCACCGAAGATAGCCCGCAAGAGCTTTTCTTCAGCAGTAAGTTCAGTTTCGCCCTTAGGCGTGATCTTTCCGACCAGAATGTCGCCCGGAGTTACCCAAGCACCAATTCGGACAATTCCTTCGTCGTCGAGGTCACGAAGACTCTCTTCACCGACGTTTGGAATGTCACGAGTAATTTCTTCTGGTCCGAGTTTTGTCTCTCGGGCTTCAACTTCGTGCTTATCAATGTGAATTGATGTGTATCGGTCGTCCTTTACGAGGTCTTCGTTAAGGATGATCGCGTCTTCATAGTTGTAGCCGTCGAATGTCATGAAACCAACAAGCAGGTTCTGACCAAGAGCAAGCTCACCGTTGTCAGTTGAAGAACTGTCGGCAAGCGGAGAACCCTTGATCACCTTGTCGCCCTTGTGGACGATAGGGTGCTGGTTGATCGATGTTCCCTGGTTAGAGCGGACGAACTTGGTGAGTGGGTACTCAGTCGTCTCGCCGTTCTCGTCAAGGATGTTTACGTAATCACTGGTCGATTCAGAAACGACACCATCTGTTTCCGACATCACTACCTGACCTGAGTCGGTAGCAACTCGCCATTCCATGCCAGTTCCAACTAGTGGAGCCTGTGGCTTGATTAGCGGCACAGCCTGACGTTGCATGTTTGAACCCATGAGAGCTCGGTTAGCGTCATCGTGCTCGAGGAACGGAATCAACGCAGTCGAAATACTTACGATCTGCATTGGTGAAACGTCGAGGTAGTGGACCTCATCGGGGTGAACGTATGTGTATGCCTCAGAACCACCCTGTCGAACTTCAACGAGCTCGGTAGTGATCTGTCCCTTAGCATCCATCGGCGTCGTTGCCTGACCGATAGTGTTCACTTCTTCATCATCAGCCGAAAGATAATCACGGTCGGCTTCTGCGGTTGTAACGTAGGCCTGAACCGTCACGTCACGTGGTGAAAGAGCGTTCACAACTTCCGCCATCGGAATTGTGATTGGCTTGTTCGCTTCTGCAATAACCTTGCCGTTTTCGTCGGCAATGTCTTCCATAGGCGTACGTCCCTGAATGTCAGGGTTTTGGCTCGACATTGAACGCAGAATCTTGCGGTACGGAGTCTCAATGAATCCGTAGCTGTTCAAACGTGCATATGTCGAAAGAGAACCTAGAAGACCAATGTTTGGTCCCTCAGGTGTTTCAATAGGACAAATTCGGCCGTAGTGAGATGCGTGCACGTCACGTACATCGAATCCAGCACGTTCTCGTGAAAGTCCACCAGGTCCAAGAGCTGAAAGTCGACGCTTGTGCGTTAGTTCAGCAAGTGGGTTGGTCTGGTCCATGAACTGCGAAAGCTGTGATCCACCGAAGAATTCACGAACTGCAGCAACTACCGGCCTGATGTTGATCAGCGCAGCAGGAGTTGTCGTAGTTGGGTCCATCTGCGTGGTCATGCGTTCTTTTACAACGCGCTCCATTCGCAGAAGTCCAACACGAAGCTGGTTCTGAATAAGTTCACCAACCGCACGAACACGACGGTTACCCAAGTGGTCGATGTCATCGTTAGATGCTCGGCCATTGTTGATGGTGATCATTCGTCGAATAAGTTCAACGATGTCGTTCTTAGTAAGAGTTCGAGTCTTTTCGTCGAGGTTCAGTCGGCGGTTCAACTTGTAGCGACCAACTCGACCGAGGTCGTATTTTCGGTCGTTAAAGAACAAGTTGTCGATCAACTCACGAGCGTTGTCCACAGAAGGCGGCTCGCCAGGTCGTAGTCGACGGTAGAACTCAAGAAGAGCCTCTTCTTCAGTTGTGGCAGCAGTGTCCTTAGCAAGGGTTGCCGCCATGAAGCCATGTACCGGGTCGTCGTCGACCTCGGAAACCAAGCCCATAATTTCTTCGTCGGTTGTCCAACCCAAAGCTCGAAGCAAAGTTGAAATTGGAGCCTTACGCTTCCGGTCAACCTTTACCGAGAGAAGGTCCTTGTTGCTCGTTTCGAGCTCGACCCATGCACCACGGTAAGGAATCAGCTTTGCACTGCAAAGCTCACGACCCGTTGCGGGGTCGGCCTTGGTTGTGAAATATGCACCCGGCGACCTAACCAGCTGCGACACGACAACACGCTCGGCACCGTTGATAACGAATGTACCGTTGCGAGTCATCATAGGCACGTCACCAAAGAACAGAGTCTGTTCCTTGATTTCACCGGTCTCTTTAATCACAAGCTTTACCGTGATGTAGAGAGGGGCCGAGAAGGTTATCTCGCGCTTTCGGCACTCCCGTTCGGTGTGCTTTGGCTTGCGAACCTCGTGACTAACAAACTCAAGATCAAATCGACCGCCTGAGAAATCCTCAATAGGGGAAATCTCTTCGAGCAGATCCTTTAGCCCGTCGGTCTTTAGCCATTCGAATGAATTGACCTGAACCTGAACGAGACTTGGAACGTCGACGTTGTTGGCGATGCTGTTGAAGCCTTTGTAACCGGGTTGCTCCGATGGGGCTAACCGACGATCAGCGATGACCATGCACACACACTCCCATACGCTTTAAGCGTGATGAAGGATGGATTACACGCGTGCGAGACGAAACCTCGAACGCGAAGAGACCGAAGTACGCGCAGAGCTACCGCACGTGCTTTCGGTGTTGTTGGGAATTAAAAAATATGAACCAGGACGAGACGAAAAGAGATGGACATTTCTCTAGCAGCCTCAAAGTCTAGCCCTACACCATCCCAACTGTCAACGCAAGTTTTGTGAAATTCGTTAATATGGCGCGCTGTTGAGATCAAATCAGGCGATTTTCGATCAAATTGACTATCTCCAGATTGCCCTGCAGTTTGGATAATAATGCTGGGGTTGAGTCGATTTCGCTCTCAAAACTTGACTAAAACACCCGGATTGCAAAAAATGTGTGGAATTGTGGATAATAGTTACTCTCTCTATGAGAGAGATTGTTCGAACGAGTATTACTGGGTTATGTGGTGCTAAGAACTATCACCAAAGAGATCGCGCTTATCGGGGCTTGTTACCTCGCATTCGCGCTTGTCAAAAACCTGACCGATCCTTCCCCCGTGCTAAAAGCTGTCACAAACGGCTGGGGCGTTCTGAAGCTCGAATCTGCACTTGCATTGAACTTCGAAGCCGCAATCCAACAGATAATCGGCCGTATTTCGCTTGGCGCAATGATCGCCACTACCTACTTCTATGTTGCGGGCATGTGGCTAGGTCTCATTGCCGTTGCGATCTACACGTTCGCCAAGCATAGAGCGGTCTATTTGAATCTTCGCCGAACATTCATTTTCTCGATGATCTTCGGTGCAATCGTGTTCGCCCTATTTCCGCTGGCGCCTCCACGGTTCATGCCAGGGCTTGGAATGACCGACACGGTGACCCTGCTCGGACTTGATCCAGCGCCGCATTCTGATTCGGCGATTAGCTACAACCGATTCGCTGCAATGCCCAGCCTTCACTACGCATGGGCGCTGCTGGTGATGATCGCAGCGTTCAGAGTGGGTGGAGTTTGGATGAAAATCGCCGGGTTCCTGTACCAAGCGTTTATGTTCATTGCCATCATCGCAACTGCCAACCACTATGTACTCGATGCCGTGGCCGCTGCGATTCTTCTCTTGGTCGCCATCTACGCAAACCGCTGGTGGAACCACTACGACGACCAGATCAACGAATGGACTGGCGATTTACTCTCTCAGCTACGTGAACTCGATCAGAATTGGCGAAAACGAGTGGGAGCGGTGCAAGTGCCCGACCTTCGACAGCAATTCCTCGCCGATTTCATCCTGAGGGGTGGGCACGCTATTCAGCCGATGCGATCTCGAGTCTCAACTTCGTATTTGACTCTGCGAATGTCGAGAACACCTGATATTCAGCGTTCATTCAGACCCGAACTCAACAACTTGAGCCTCGTACTGAACTGATCCTTCGTTCTGTCGATCTTGAATTTCTGGTAGCCAGCTGCTCTTTATATAAGCCAGCACTTGAGCCACTTCTTCCTCTGACAGAGTTCCACGGAACGCCGGCATAGTCGTTGCCAGCGGCGGGCGATCAAGTATCCACTGAAACAGCAATCGATCTGGATGATGCCAAGTGTGACCGGCGTCTCCATGCGCCGGTGCACCCGGAAGAGTCGGTCTTCCATTCACAGGTCCATGACACGAAGAACAGTTTCGTGCGTAAATGTTCTCACCAGCCGATACGCGCTCGTTCGTTACATCAACAGGGAACGACATCGCTGGCTCTTCAAGCGGAGTCACCCGCGTATCGATGCTATTGTCGCTGCACGCAACCGTTGCAGCCAAAGCAACAATCAGTATCAGTCCTAGTGATAGAAATTTATTAATTCGCAACTTTTAGCCTTGTCTCGTAATAATCCAATTAACCGCACCGTCAACCCAGACCCCCCCGGTGGGGGTATATACTACACGTATTACGACCGGAAACACGAATTAGATTCTTGAGAACGCCATGATTCACGACCACGCCGAGCATGCTCACAGTAGCCATCACGACGAAGCTAAATCGGAAACAAAGAACGACGCTGTAAAACGCCTCAGTTATATCGAGGGTCATCTCGCTGGCGTGAAAAAGATGGTTGAAGAAGACCGCTACTGTGTCGATATCCTTCGCCAAACCTTCGCTGTACGGCGCGCTCTACAAAAACTCGAATCGCAATTGATCGACGGCCATTTGCGCACTTGTGTTGTCGATGGAGTCAAAGAGGGTCGCGAAGAGCAGGTACTAAGCGAACTAGTGGAGTTGTACGAAATTGCAGATCGCTAACCCGAACCCGGCCAAGCTTCCTACCGATGAAGAGGTTGCAGAAAACCTCTCGACCTTAACGTTCAGTGTTGGCGGCATGACCTGCGCCGCATGTGTTCATCACGTCGGCAACGCACTACGAGATCTTCCCGGGATAGTCGATGCGCAAGTAAGCCTCGGCACAGAAACCGCCACTGTTGAGTTCGCATCACAAGCAGTAACCAAGCCCGATGTTCGTGACGCGCTATCTGGTGCAGGGTACTCAGTAAGAAGCTTTGCCGACGAAGATACTTCAATATTCGCCGATGGCGATCGAAAAATACGTGAAGCTGAGCTCAAATCCACCCGCGACATGATGATTGTCAGCTTGATAGTGGCAGCGGTTGTGATGATCGCAATGAACTACACAAAGGTAGACGCCCTCGCCGATCTATCGCCCACTACGGTCAACATATTTTTCCTCGTACTAGCGACTCCGGTTCAGTTCTGGGCCGGTAGGCGTTTCTATAAATCAGCCTGGGCAGCGGCACGCCTTGGCACTTCGAATATGAACACGCTGGTGGCCATTGGCACTTCGACGGCGTATTTCTACAGCGTTGCCGTAACGATACTTCGGCCAGTGTTCGAAGATTCCCTTACGTTCTCTGGTGCAGCCGTGGGCGGAAGTCACTCGACTGGAACCTATTTCGACGTTTCGGCTTCGATCATAGGTTTGATTCTTCTTGGTAGATGGCTTGAGTCTCGTGCACGCGGGCGCACATCAGACGCAATAAAGAAGCTGATGGGTCTTCAACCATCTACAGCTGTAGTTCTGCGTGACGGTGAACCAACCGAAATCGACATTGCCGAAGTTCTCGCTGGCGACACGATTGTTCTCCGACCCGGTGAACGAGTTCCAGTTGATGGCGAAATCACCGAAGGCCAGACGTCAATCGATGAATCGATGCTCACAGGCGAGCCGCTTCCAGCAGATAAGCAAACTGGCGACAATCTGTTCACTGGAACCGTAAACGGCACCGGGGCCATTAGGTTCGTTGCTACGAACGTCGGTCGAAACACCGTTCTTGCAGGCATCGTTCGAATGGTTCAACAGGCGCAATCGTCACGTGCGCCCATCGAGCATCTCGTCGATAAAGTCACAGCTCGCTTCGTACCCGACGTACTTGTCATAGCTGTTCTCACCTTCGCCGTATGGTCGTTCGTGGCACCTGAGCCTGCGATCATCAACGCACTACTAATGACAGTCGCCGTGCTCGTTATCGCTTGCCCCTGTGCTCTAGGACTCGCCACACCAACCGCAATCATGGTTGGAATGGGTCGTGGAGCCTCTAGCGGCGCTCTTATCCGCAATGCAGACGCTCTCGAACGTGCTCACCGGCTAGATACCGTCGTGTTCGACAAAACAGGCACACTCACCGAAGGCAGACCTGCGATATCGACGATTGAAGGTCACGGCGTAACCAAGCGAGATCTGATTCAACTTGCCGCAGCCGCCGAAAGCAGCTCTGAACATCCTTTGGCGGGCGCAGTGCTTACCGAAGCGAAGGCTCTGAGCATCGATCTGCCAGAAGCTACTAATGTAGAAGCCATACCCGGACGTGGAATATCGGCAACCGTCGATGGTTCAACCATTCTCGTCGGAAGTCCTGCCTTCATCGTCGAAAAAACATCGGCTACCTACGAATTTTCCGAGCTGGCGTTTGCGATTGCCGATCGTGGAGAAACCGTTATTGCAGTTGCTAAGGATGACAAGCCTATTGGCCTGATTGGTGTTTCAGACATCGTGAAATCAGAAGCAGCTCAGGCTATTGCTGATCTGAAATCACGAAGCATCAAGACAGTGATGCTGACGGGCGATAATCAGCGCACGGCAGATAAAGTCGCAGCTTCACTCGGAATCGAACACGTAATCGCCGATGTGCTGCCCGATGGCAAAACGGCTGCTATCGCCGAACTGCAGCAAGCCGGAAGTGTTGTTGCGATGGTTGGTGATGGCATCAACGACGCCCCTGCGCTCGCTACGGCCGATGTGGGCGTGGCGATTGGCTCTGGCACCGATATCGCTATCGAAGCCGCCGACGTCACGATAACGTCTGGCGATCCGGCGCTTGTGGCTGAACTAATCGATCTCAGCCGCAGTACGATGCGAACTATCAAGCAAAATCTGTTCTGGGCATTTTTCTACAACGTGCTGCTCATACCGATTGCTGCCGGCGTTCTTTACCCGGTGTTCAGCTCTGATTCAGCAACGGTACCCGGCTACTTGCAACCAATAATCGGTGAAGTCGGATTCCTGAACCCAATCGTGGCGGCGGGAGCGATGGCGTTCAGTTCAGTCACAGTCGTGACGAATTCGTTGCGACTTGGACGAGGCGTGAGAAGCAGAGGTGGTTCTACTCCGCCCAGCACAGCATCTGGCGATACTGGCCCGGGCAACAATATTGAAGCAACTGCCTAGTAAAAAATTCACGAAAATCAGGAGACTAAGTTGAAAATCCCATTCTTGAGCAGCAACAAATCTGAACCGGCAATCGATCCGGTTTGCGGCATGAGCGTCGATACATCGAACCCACCGGGTGGTGCGGCGACTCACGAAGGAACCGTGTACTACTTCTGCGGTCCGGGCTGCCGAGTTGCGTTTGAAAAAGATCCAGAAGGATATCTGTCTGGCGAAAAATCTATAGAGATGTAATATCGTCGTTGCGATTTTTCACGAAGAATTGCATCGAAAGCGTTTTGACTTGCATCTCATCGATTCATCGATGCGATTCAGATACTTCTCAAAGTTAGTTCGTGTGCCGCCGAGTTTGCGGCAACTGATCAGGAACAGGAATGCCTAAGACCGAACAGGCGCCAGCAGATGGCGTGGCTATCGTTTACACCCACCCAACATGTGGATATTGCGATCTTTTGAAGGAAGATCTGGTGAAAGACGGCGTTTCGTACCGCGAAATCGACGTTTCTAAGGAGCCAGAGAAGTGGGTTGATGTTGAACGACTCTCTGGTGGCGACAAAATCACTCCGGTGATGGTCACGGCTACTGGCGAAGTAGAAATTGGCTACAAGGGCATCGGCTGCAACTACGGTTAACGCGCCATTCTTGGCGTAATTCGGCAGCCTTTCGAGTAAAAGGGCGGTAATAAATTGCCAGTCGACCCGAACGAAGTGTTGACTGAGGATAGTTACCAGCCTTACTCTCAATAGAAGCGGTTGATTTCGATTGCCGCTGACGCGGTCCCGTGGTGTAGCGGCCTAACACGCCTCCCTGTCAAGGAGGAGATCGGCAGTTCGAATCTGCTCGGGATCGCCATTCAAGCGAATTAGAAAAGCCCTCGGCATTTGCCGGGGGCTTTTTTTGTGTGTGGCGAACAGCGATCCTTAGCTGTGTTTAGTTCGAACGATCGTAAAAGCATCTGAAATGTATGCTGTCGACGTAGCTACCTAATAGGTTCAGCGAGCAAACCGTTACCGACTCGCCAAATATGAATATTTCGATCATCACAACTAAATCGACCGTACTCAGAACAATGATCATGGGATTGACCATTGCTCTGGTTGCTACCGCATGTTCGAACACCGAGCCTGCCTCACCAGCGCCAGATTCCACTCTTATCGAGCCCAAAACGGGTGAAGCAGCCACCGCAGCCCCTGCTGCGACATCAATTCCTCCTGAGCCGATACACATGGTGGAAATCGTCGATTGGATGAACGAGAACAACCCTGGAATTCTTTGGGCGAACCCAAATGGCATCGCAATCGATGCGAGCGGCAATATATTCACTACCGAATTTCGTGGCAACCGAGTTAGAAAATTCAGCTCTCAGGGCGAACTTCTTCTCGACTGGGGCGGATCAGGTTTCGAGAACGGCCAGTTCGACTCGCCAACTGGTATAGCGATCAGCGCCGAAGGCGACGTTTTTGTATCCGAAAGCGGCAATCACCGAATTCAGAAATTCACATCCGAAGGCGAATGGCTCGATACGTTCGGGAGTCTAGGACGAAAAGACGGCCAGTTTGAATCGGCGATGGTTCTGGCCATCAGCGATGAAGGACTTATATACGTCACTGACTGGGGCGGAGGTCGAATAAACGTATTTACCACCAATGGCGACGTGGTCGGCTCTCTGCTGGAATGGGGACAAGAACCCGGCAAGCTATCGAATCCAACCGGAATCAAGATTGGACCCGACGGCAACCTGTGGGTGGTCGATCGTGGAAACCACCGAATACAGCGATTCACAGTCGATGGTGAATTTATAAGCAGCTGGGGTGAATTTGGTGATGCACAGGGTCAGTTCAAGACGCCGACGAGCATTAATTTCGACATTGACGGAAATTTTGTAGTTTCCGAATTCCAAGGCAATCGCCTCCAGCTATTCGCTAGTGACGGCCGACTCATTACTGAAATAGCCCCGGGCACGTTCGTAGGCCCGCACGGTCTGGCTTTCGACGATTCAGGCGCGTTATACGTCACCGATACCGGAAATCACACGATCCGAAAGTTCGTCCAAGAGTAATTTTCATCAGCGAACGCTCAAAATTGACAATTCTTGCGTCTAACTCCTATATTTAGGCGGCTAAATATAGGAGTTATTTGTGACAACAGAGCCGTCAATAGAATCAAGAGGTGAGGTTAGCTGGGCGCTAGCGAGAGTTGCCAAACTTCACCGCCAAAGAGCCGACGAATTGCTAAGCAAACTTGGTCTTCACGTCGGTCAGGAAATGCTGCTCAACGTACTGTGGACTCAGGGAGAAATGTCGCAGACTGAACTCGCAGACAGACTCGATATTCAACCTGCTACGTTGACAGTGGCTCTAAAACGACTAGAAAAATCGGGGCTGATCGTTAGAGCAAGAGACCCTGAAGATAAAAGGGTTAGCAAGGTTCAACCGTCTTATAAATCAGGCGAACTTCGCAATGGAGTAATGCTTGCTTGGTCGAGACTTGAACACGATTCGGTCGCCGGTCTCACCGATGCAGAGCAAGGGATGCTCAAGATACTTCTCAACAAAGTTGCCGCGAGCCTGTCGGAAGATCAAATAGAGTAAAACCTCTAACTAATAAGCCGACTAATCGTGGGTAAATACCGCTAATTTCGGCCCTTTTAGACCAAATAAAAAGCCCCGGATCCTTATTTTGGATCCGGGGCTTTTTGTGCCTGTGTCGAAACGCTAATTTTGAGACAGTGACACTTACCTGGGGGAGAGGAAGTCAGGTTGTATTAGTCGATACGCACAGTTTCCGTTGCCAGTTCTCCCGAAAGTCCGCGATCTGTCGATGTTTCCTCATCAGTTCCAGCTACGAGGTCATAACTAGGCATGAACCTGACCACGAACGCCATACCGACAAGTGCAACGATTCCCGAGATGATGTACACCGTCGAAGCGCCATCAATAAACGCGCTCTTCGAAGCCGCCACCAACGCACCGCTAGCTGCACCTTCGAGCTGACCCGCAATCTGCAACGCAGCACCAATCTGGTTGCTTGCGCCATCGGCAAGTTCAGCCGGCAGCCCTTTGACAGCATCAGACATGCTTGAAGCGTAGATCGAACTCATGATCGATCCAAAGATTCCAACACCAAGCGCTCCACCGATCTGACGAACAGTGTCGTTCAAAGCAGAACCAACGCCGGCCTGAGCTTCAGGAACAGCTGCCATCACAGAATCTGTAGCAGGAGCCATAGTGTTAGCCATGCCGAGACCCATTAGGAAGATCAGCGATCCGGTGATCCAGTAAGTAGTTTCAACATCGAGGAACGACATTGCACCAACCGACACCGCAACCAGAAGCATTCCAACGCTCATGACGACCTTGGAATTGGTCTTCGCAACGAACGCAGCGCTAGTTGGAGCACCAACTAAGAACCCGAGCGCCATCGGAACCAAGCGGTAGCCTGTGTCGAGCGGAGAGTAGCCCTGAACGAACTGTAGGTACTGAGTGAGTAGGAACATCATTCCAAGCATCGCCATGAATGCGATACCGATCGCTCCTGCCGCAGCCGAGAGTCGAGCGTTCTTGAACAAGTTCAAGTCGACCATCGGGTTCTCTTGTCGCTTTTCGTACCAGACGAACAGTGCGCCAAATACGATCGTGACAGCAAACCCAGCGAGAGTTACGCCCGAGAGCCAACCCTTTTCAGGAGCCTCAATGATTGCGTAGATCAAAGCTGAGAGTGAAATCATCGAAATCACAGCACCAACTAGGTCGGTAGATTTTGCGTTGGGGTCCTTGCTTTCAGGAATTACGAACACTGAACCAACCAGGGCAACTAGCACTACTGGAATGTTCAACAGGAACACTGAACCCCAAAAATAGTTCTCGAGCAGCCAGCCACCAGCGATCATTCCACCAGGAATACCAATCGCTGCCATTCCCGACCAAATACCAATCGCTTTCGCTCGCTCTTCACGAGGGAAGATATCGACGATCACCGAAAGGGTCGAAGGCATGATCAACGCTCCACCTACGCCTTGGAAGGCACGAGAGACGATCAACTGGGATGTCGTTTCCGACAAGCCAGCCGTGACGCTGGAGATACCAAATATCACCAAACCAGCTTGGAACGCTATACGCCTTCCAAATCTGTCACCAAGCGCTCCCATCGTCAGGAGAACACCCGCGAATACCAATATGTATGCATTGATGATCCACTGAAGACCAGCCGCAGTTGCCTGCAGTTCAGCCTGAAGCGTTGGGATGGCGACGTTTAGAACAGTTACGTCCAGCCCAATGATGATCAATGCGACTGAAAGGATCCCGAGGGACCATTTTCGCTTTGCGTACCCAGCGTTGCTGTATGTCGCAACGTCTGCTGACGCATTTGAATTACTCATTACAAAAGTTCCTTAGATATACCGCGCTTTCGTCTGGCTGCTAGTCAGACAAAGGCAAATGAAAAAATTACTCGCTAAGTACGCACATACAAACAACTACACATTCCCGTCCCCTCCGCTTTCCATCAATTGGTTAGTTGACTGACTGTCAGTCATCGTAAATCAAACAAATAAAAACTACGCCGGCCGTGACACAAATGCTCCCAGAACCACTTTCAGAGTCGATGCTTCGATCTCTTCAAGTGGTGCAGGCTGAGGATCTGTCGCAAATGCCATTTGCATTGCTCCGGTCATGATGATCCTGAACATATCGGCCGCAACCGCTGGATTCATCGGAACCATCTCGCCAGAACCCATAAAGCGCTGGAACATCTGAACAATCAGTGCGCTTACTTCGCTGTGGGCTTCCATATCTCGAATGACGCCGGTGTTTTCCGAGCTCATGTGCATCAATCTGCACAGATCAGGATTTTCCTTACCGACGACAAATCCGAGCGGTACAAATTTTCTGAGGATATCCTCAAGTGATTCCGTGCCGTCGAGGATCGCCTGAACCCGAACAGCCATATCGGCCATCGGCTTCTGTGCCAGTTCAACAACTACGTCTTTCTTCGATTCGAAGTAGAGGTAGAAAGTCCCTTGAGCAATTCCAGCTTTTCGAACAATGTCGGAAATGGTGGCACTTTCGTAGCCTTTATCTTCGAACACAGTTCGAGCCGCGTCGAGAATTTGCTTCCGACGTTGCGCCTCTGATTGTGTTCGTTCTGCTACTGCCATGTCGTTATTTCCAGTTGAAACAGCCATGTGACTGACGATCAGTCATTTACTGTACCACAACGAATCAGATGCAGTGTTTTCGAAAAGGATGCAGGATTTTGAAAATCAATTTGCCAGCTCTTTCAAATCGATATTTGATCTCTAGATTGGCGTATATTGCGACTGCTCCAGCGACGAACGTGCAATGTCGTCTAATTATTAGTGACTCACGAGAAGCAATAAATGCCTGACAACTTAAAAAACACTCTGCAGATCGGCGATGTCCACATCACCGGACTCTCCGATGGAAGTGTTTCGTTCGATCCGCGTGTGTTGTTCCCTGAAGAATCGCTCGATATATGGGAGCCGTACTACGATCGATTCCCTGAATATTTTTCAGGCCAGTTTTTCCAGAATAATTTAGGCTCATTTGTATTCACATCAGGTGGAAAACGAGTTCTTGCCGATTCAGGATTCGGGCCTCACGGCGACATGCTTGGGCATCCGGCTCCGGGTGAGTTGATCACGGATTTCGAACGAAATGGCATTGAGCTAGATTCAATCGATACGGTGTTCCTGACTCACCTGCATGGCGATCATGTTGGCTGGAACCTCAGAGAAGACCTTCCAGAACGCCCCCTAAGCTTCCCGAACGCCCGTTACAGGGTTCACGAGGCCGATTGGAAGCACTTCACAACCGCTGAAATGCTGGCAGACACCAATCGAGGTGAAGCAACCAATCGAAGTGTGATGCCTCTCGAAAAACAGGGTGTACTCGACCTTATGGACGGCGAAACTGAACTCGCACCGGGCGTTACTGCGTTTCCGACACCGGGTCACACTCCGGGTCACATGAGTTTGCTTGTCGCCTCGAAAAACGAGCGTGCCTTGCTCGTTGGCGACATACTAGGCTCGCCAATGCAGGCAACCGAGACAGATCTGCATTATTCACCCGACTGGGATGGCCCTATGGGCATTGCGGCAAGAAAAAACATTCTCGATCAGGCAGAACTTACCCATGCCGTAGTGATGGGTAGCCACTTGAGCTATCCGGGCTGGG
This sequence comes from Chloroflexota bacterium, assembly GCA_018650845.1. Classification (GTDB taxonomy): domain Bacteria; phylum Chloroflexota; class Dehalococcoidia; order Lucifugimonadales; family Lucifugimonadaceae; genus Lucifugimonas. The sequence goes on from JABIFF010000017.1 coordinate 63,800, forward strand.
GCACGATGATCCGCTGGGAAGGCAAGCGCTACTGGAAAGCGCTCTAATTTTATCGCATTCGAATCTAGTATCCGAACAACTTCAAATCTCACGAATTACAAAAAACAGGAACAAAACAAATGGCTGATCTAGATAACAACGCAGGTGAGAGCGTCTACAACACGATCGATACCAAATCGGTCGAGTGGGACCTTAGCCACAATCCCAAGCTGGGCGTCGATCTCGGTCGACTCATGTTGAGGAAAGACCCCGACAGCGGATCTGAAATTCGAATGATTCGCTACCCAAAAGGTGTCCTCAATCCCGAGCACACTCATCCTTGCGGACACGGTATTTTCGTTCTAGAAGGAAAACTTCGCACTCATAAGGGTGTCTACGGACCCGGAACATGGGTATGGTTCCCGCAGGGCGAAACTATGGAGCACGGCGCTACTGACGAAGGCGATATGGTGGGCATTTTCATCACCGACGGTGCGTTCGAGATTCACTACAACGACGAAAAGTAATTTTTTCCATTCAGATCGAAAGTTGATAGCAGCAGGGCGATATCAATCGTCGCCTTAAAAAATTATGACGAACAAGAGCATTTACAAAGCAAAACGAGTCGCCAACGCCGATGTTTCTGGCTGGCTTCAGGATCACGCAGTTGTCGTTGAAGATGGCGCTATTACTGCCGTAGAACCATCTGCGAGCATTTCAGCTTCTGCCAACGAATACACCGTGCACGATCTTGGCGATGTTTCGTTGCTACCGGGTCTTGTAGATGCTCATTCGCACATGCACTGCAGTGCAACTCACGATGCTCAGAGACTTGCTCTGACCGAAGACGACCAGCAGCTCACGATTCGAGCTACGAACAACATGCGTAAGGCTGTTCTGGCTGGAACAACCACCATTCGTGATTTGGGATCAAAAAACGAAGTCGCTTTCGCAGTTCGGCAAATGATCGGCGATGGCCACATTCCTGGTCCTCGGCTGCTTCTCGCTGGAACACCTATCACCATTACTGCTGGTCACTGCTGGTTTTTTGGAACTGAGGCCGATACTGAAGCTGAGGTTCGAACCGCAGTACGAACCCAAGTAAAACTCGGCGCAAACGTGATCAAGATGATGGCTACGGGTGGAATGTTCACTCCAACAGCGAATCCTCGAACACCGCAGTATTCAGTTGAAATGCTGAAGGCAGCGGTTGAAGAAGCGCACCGAATGAACGTGCCTATCGTTAGCCACACGCTTTCAGCTCAGGGAACCAGAAACGTTGTCGAAGCCGGAGTTGATCATCTCATTCACGCTCGTTGGTACCACTCCGATCCCACAAAGGGACTCGATTACACCGCCGACACTGTGAAGCAGATGGCGGATCAAGGCCAGTGGGTCGACCCAACTATCGGGCATCACCTACTAGGTCAGGAAGCGAAAGAGCGGGGCGAAGAAGGCCCGGCCGATCCGCATTGGGCAGTTTCGTACAAAGTCGTCCCCGAAGCCGATCATCTCGAAACGCTGAACAATATGCACGATGCTGGAGTTCGGTTTACGACCGGGCTCGACATGGGAATGGCGTACGGAACCCACGATCGTTCGGCAGCGAACGCATGGGCATTAGTCGAATATCTTGGCTGGTCGAACTGGAAGGCGATTAACGCCGCTACCAGCGGAACAGCTGAAGCTCTGGGCTTGAACAAAGAAATAGGCAGCCTTCAGACGGGTATGAACGCCGATCTAGCTGCCTTTGGTGGCGACCCTTCGAAGAATATTCGCGACATGGACAGAGCTTCAACTGTAGTTCAGGCGGGTCGCCTGCTGAAGCTGAACGATACCGTGCTTGTGTAGCCCAGTACCGCCAAATTTTCGTAATAGTTCTGGCGAACTAGCCGATCAAACCCGGAATGCCGCTCTGAGCTGCTGAAGCATCACCAGAAGTAGCTGCCTGAATAATTGTCAGAGTAACGACAGCACATGCTGCCAATACAACTGCAATAGTCACGCCTGAGATGCCGCGTTGTAAGCGACTCGAGCGAAATGCTGGCTGATCGGGCGAAATTGCGTTCCTAGAAGTGCGTACGGACATTTGGACCTCTGTTACTGATATTTCGGACTATCAGACGAATAAATAGTGCGTTGTCGCCTGAATTGCCGAACTGCTCAGTGGATACCTGTTCACAATCGATGTAGCGGATGCCACTACCTCAGGATGGCAGTAAACCCTGAGCGTTCAGTAGGGTGAATCGCCTAAAGCTATTGCGGAAAAGCGCAACTTTTTGTTTTTCTCAGAGTGAATATCGTCCAACTGCACGTATCTCAAAAATCGATTGCGCTGTTCACTAATTCGGCCGTCAATCGCTGACTCCGTGATCTTCACAGTGTCTTCGCAGTTATCCCCTAGTGTGATCAACGCACCGCAACCACCGCCAGCTGCATCGAACTGACTCAAGTGAGATTTGCACTCGGCGACAACCGCCGTAAGTAGATCGGTGATGGGCGAGTGAAGGGATGAACAACGAAATGCTGCACTTTAAGTCGTGCTCAAAATGTACTACCGGCACTATCGAACACAATTTCGATGCACACGGAAACTATCTGCAGTGCCTAAATTGCGGGTTCATGCGTGACGTTCCAGACGGAACAACTAGCAAGACCGTTAAACGCATGCTGGCAGCCTGGCACAAAGAGATGCATTCAAATGAACCGGCCGAATCGGAAGCAATTGCATAGCCTCGGAATCACGAGCGCTGAACGAGGGCTTCACGAAATCCTCATGCCTTGAAAGTATCGGGTGAGTGTCTCTTCCCTCTATCATCACGCTCCATTCGCGCCAATTACCGAGGTCGTGAACTAACATTCTTAGTATCACGAACCTAAGGCTGGAACTCAACTTTTGCCAGAACGTCCCATATCGCTACGTCGCGCCGCCGAAATCATCGGCGTGCACCATTCAACGCTCGCACGAGCCGTTGAGCGTGGCGATATTCAACCTACAACTTCAACTCCCGGCGGCTGGAATCGGTTCTCCCGCCGTGACGTTGAACGTTATGCAAGAGCGCTCGAAGCATCTGAAGCAGCCCGTAATCAAATCGACGCACCCACAGTCGACCGCGCCCTCTCAGACATTCCAAAACTTGCCAGAGAACTAACAGGGGCTGACTACGCCGCAGTAACTGTGCAAGAAACCAACGGTCGACCACTTCGCATTTATCACGATGGTCTTTCCAGCGAAATCGATTGGAAATCCGAAGAGCTTCCGCGTGGTCGAGGCGTGCTAGGTAAGCTTGGGCACGCAGATTCGCCTCTCAGAATGGACGATCTATCAACTCATCCTGATTCCTACGGCTTCCCCTCTTGGCACCCGCCCATGAAGGCACTCCTTGGTGTTCAGGTGGCGAACAGTGCCGGATTAAAAGCTAATCTCTACCTAGCAAACGCACCGGGTAAGCCCGGATTCACCGATGCGGATGAACATCAGCTAACTCAGCTGACTCACTTTGCGCAACTTGCCCTAGATTCAGCGAATCTATACGAACGAGAGCGCGAAAACCGCGTGCTTGCAGAATCGGCAGAACGTCGTTTCCAAGCAGTTATCGAAGAATCTACTGTTGGTGTCGTAATCGTCGAAGCCGGAACTAGGCGGCTTCTCGGTTCGAGTCAGGAAGCTAGGCGACTATTCGGTCATTCTTTAGATTTGGGTATGACGCTTGATGAGGTCAATCAGTTGGCAGCGCTCTACAACAGCGATGGCCGACTCCTTACTCACGATGAATTGCCACTTGAGGTAGCCCTTGCCAAACGGGAGCTAACTCGACCACAGGACATTTTGTTTGAACGGGCTGATGGTTCTCGAGTTCCAGTTGTCATTACAGCTGCCCCAATCGGTGCTGAAGATGGCGGACTCGATTCAGCGGTTCTCATTTTCCAAGACGTAACCCAGATTCACGAAGTTGACGACGCCAAAAAAGAATTCCTTTCGATGATCACCCACGATCTCCGATCACCGCTTGCAACAATCAAGGGAATGGCAGGATCGCTCAACGTTATTTCAGAGCCTGAGAGTGACATTCAAGTTGGACTCGATGCGATCGACGAAGAAGTCGACCACATGACAGAGCTAGTATCGAACATTCTTGACATGTCGAGAATCGAGTCTGGAACGCGCGGAGTTGAACGTGAAATTTGCCACATGGCTGATATCGTTCACGACGCAGTGAGACGATCGCTCAAGTCACGTCACGGTCAAGGCCGATCGATTCGCGAGTTGATCCCGTCAGACCTACCTGAAATGTACGCTGACCCGGGACAACTCGGCCGAGTGTTGGATAATCTATTGAGCAATGCGATGAAATACGCCCCAGGCAACGTGGCGATCGTAAACTCATACAATAGAACGAACGACACGATACGCACTGAAGTCATCGACCAAGGTGAAGGTATTCCAACTTCGCAGCACAGAGATATTTTTGACAAGTTCTATCGCCTACGTGAAGGAAATGCTCGTGGGCGTGAGGGTTCCGGACTGGGACTCGCAATCTGTAAATCCGTAATCGGAGCGCATGGCGGCAATATCGGCGTAACCAACAATTCTCAGGGCGGCGCCACGTTCTGGTTTGAATTCCCAAGAGACCCCGACCAAGCATGATGCACAAGTTCGAGAAGCGAGAGGGCTGAAAATAATGACATCGATGAATCACCGCCAGGAAAAATCCGGCGTACTCGTGGTCGATGATGATCCTAAGATCAGGCGATTAGTCGCCACGCATCTTGGTCAATCAGGTTTCGAGGTGTTCTTAGCCGCTAACGGCGAAGAAGCTATTTACCAAGCGTCACTGCACCAACCAGACGTCGTTGTTCTCGACCTCGCAATGCCGGGAATCGACGGGTTTGAAACACTCTCACGACTACGTGAGTGGTACACCGATCCAGTGATTATTCTTTCGGCTACTGATCAAGAGCAAGAGAAGGTTCGTGCTCTCGATATTGGTGCCGACGATTACATAACCAAGCCTTTTGGCACTGAAGAACTTGCAGCACGCATTCGTGCAGCTATTCGACGTGCAGAACGACTTGCTGGAACTACCGACACTACCGATCCTATCGTTCAAGCTGGATCGTTCGAGATCGATCTTTCTGCACGACTGGTTTACCGAGATAGCGAAGAAGTTCGACTGACCCGAACTGAGTACGACCTACTTCGAGCACTTGCGGTGAACGCCGGCAAGGTGATGACTCACAGGCAGCTTCTACAATCGGTTTGGGGTCCTGAATACGGTGAAGAAACCGAATACCTCAGGACATTCGTGAAGCAGCTTCGACGAAAGCTCGAAGAAGACCCTTCACGCCCAAAGCAGATTCTTACTGAACCAGGCGTCGGATACCGACTGTTTATCAACTAGGTAGCTTGCGGCTGAATGCTCAGCCTAGTTCCAGCACACCCTGAACGCTATCTTCGTTCCTCTCGAACGCAAGCAAATCGCGTTTAGTCTCTATGCCGCCGGCAAAGCCGGTGAGATCGCCGTTGGCGCCGACCACTCGATGGCAAGGCAGGATTATCGAGATCGGGTTACGACCGTTTGCTGCGCCAATCGCCCGAACCGCACGAGGTCGACCGATTCGAGCCGCTTGCTCGCCATAGCTCGCGGTTTCGCCGAACGGAATTGACGCCAAAGCGAGCCATGCCGATTTCTGGAAATCGGTGCCGCGCAAATCTAGTGGCAGATTGAATTCTTTTCGTTCTTCGGCGAAATACTCTTCGAGTTGGATACGAGCGGCTTTTAGCACTGGGTGATCTGGGTTGGAGATCATTTCTTCTGGCAGTGGGAGTCGGCCTACTTTTTCGACAGGCCATTTCACCGCTCGTAAGCCTTGATCAGTCGCGACCAAGGTCAGTTCACCCACACGACTATCGAAAGTCGTTGTGTAGTGCTGATCGTTGGTCATGTGCTTCTTCCAAATCGCTCGTATTAGGCACCGCGACACCACCCCAGATCCCTCGGTTCCGATGACTCCACTCGGGAAGTCGAATCTCTAACTGGCACACTAACACCTCCCACCAATACAGGATGAGAGGATGTCAGTCGTACGTAGAAAGAGTGAACGCCCTACCTGCCAAGCGCCTTCTTGCCAGCCTCGATAGTCTCGACGATTGAATCAACATCGAATACACAACCGCCCCATGTTCCACCCGAAGCCGACTGCAATGCAGCCCAAAGGCGAGAATCATCAGGAAGCTGAGGGTGCGGAGCAAGATCACTCGGCTCGCCACGCTTCTCAAGCTCGGCAGTGCCCCAATCGGCACCCTTCACTTCACCATCGATACCGACCACGTTCAACGAACCAGAAAGATTCTTACGGTCAACGATAATCTCGATCATGTCGCCATCTTCGACTCGTCCGATAGGACCGCCAGCTAACGCCTCAGGCCCAACGTGACCGATACATGCACCAGTCGAAACTCCTGAGAATCGAGCATCGGTGATCAGAGCCACCTGCTTGCCGTACGAAAGGTGCTTCAACGCAGCCGTCAGCTGGTAAACCTCTTCCATTCCGGTTCCGAGAGGACCGCCACAAGTGACGACCATGATGTCGCCAGCCTTGATCTTCTGATCTTCGTCACGAGACTTGATAGCAGCCATTGCGCCACGCTCAGATCGGAACACACGAGCAGGACCCAGCTTGCGGTACACATTGTCGTCATCGACCACTGCAGGGTCGATGGCTGTGCTCTTGATCACTGAACCTTCTGGAGCGATATTGCCCATAGGGAACGTAACAGTGCTTGTGAGATTCTTCTTCGAGGCGTTCTCAGGCGACATGATCACGTTGTCAGGATCAATGCCGTCTACATCACGCAGGTACTTTCGAACATCGTGACGTCGTTCCGAGTCTTCCCACCAGTTCAGATTCTCTTCGAGAGTCTGGCCAGTAGCAGTAAGAACGCTGGTGTCGATAAGACCCAGCTTGCGTAGGTGAAGCATTACTTCAGGAACGCCACCCGCAGCGTAAAGCTGAGTAGTTGGGTGACCAACTGGGCCGTTTGGAAGCACGTCGACCAAGCGAGGTACTTCGAGGTTCACACGGTTCCAGTCATCGACCGTCATACGACGTCGACCCGCAGCGTGTGCGATAGCTGGCATGTGGAGAAGCAAGTTCGTTGAACCACCACAAGCAGCGTGAACCGCCATGGCGTTCTCGAACGCTGCGTCGGTGAGAATATCTTGAGAAGTTACGCCACGTCGTTCCATCATCACGAGTGCTCGTGCTGATCGTCGAGCGATGTCGTACCAGGCGGGTGTACCGCTCGGTGAGAGAGCAGAGTGAGTGATAGCGAGTCCAAGCGCCTCTGAGACGACCTGAGACGTACCTGCGGTTCCCAAGAACTGGCAACCACCACCCGGTGAAGCACATGAACGACATCCAACGTCCTGTGCGTACTCGAGCGTTACTTCGCCCTGTGCAAATCGTGCGCCAATCGACTGAATCTGACCTGTGTCTTCACCAACGTGCGGCTTGAGTGTCGTGCCTCCGGGAACCACTACGGCTGGCTGGTTATGCAAACCTGCCAGAGCCATCATCATCGCTGGCAAGCCTTTGTCACATGAAGCAACGCCGAGTACGCCACGTACTGTCGGCAACGAACGAGCGATGCGCCTAAATACCTGTGCCGCGTCGTTTCGATATGGCAGCGAGTCAAGCATTCCGGTTGTGCCTTGAGTTCGACCGTCACATGGATCGGAACAGAAAGCTGCGAACGGAACTGATTTCAATTCTTTTAGTTCTTTGGCAGCTGCGGAGACCATGTCGACAAGTTCGAAGTGACCCGTGTGCAATCCCAGCGCAACTGGCGATCCGTCTTCTTCTTTCACACCACCAACAGTCGAGAGAATGATGAACTGCTTGCGCATCAGTTCCGATGGGTTCCAACCCATTCCGGCGTTCTGCGTCATGCCAAAGTGGTTACCACTCGGCTCTTCGATCAGAAATTCAGCAGTGAACGGTACTGTGCCCTTAGGGCCATCAGCGTGAGTTTGGATTTCACGAGTGGCGGGATCGGCTCCGGTTCCGAGCACATCGGCAATCGAAACTTCTGCAGTGTCGTTTCCTGGGGTGACACGTGTGGTCATTGAATGTTCCAGTCGAGAATTTATATTGGGTAGGACTAACGCACGGTTGGTCGGCGCAGCCATGATACCGCTAACTGCGTGAGTTTTTGGAGCTTCGCTGCTCGAGAGCGCGATCAAGAATGAATGCTGAGTTGATCAATGCCAGATGAGTGAACGCCTGCGGGAAGTTGCCGAGCATATCGCCAGTCGGCCCCGTTTCTTCAGCAAATAACCCCAAAGGGCTCGCATAGCCGAGCATTCGTTCGAACAAGAATCTGGCGTCTTCGAGTCGACCAGCCCTCGTATACGATTCTGCAAGCCAGAACGTACACATCGTGAACGTGCCTTCAGTTCCAGATAGCCCGTCTAACGATTCATCAGGATCGTACCGGTACACCAGTGAGTCTCGCATCAAAGTCTCTTCGATTCGCTTCAAAGTCGAGATCATTCTCGGATCACGAGGCGATAGTGCGCCAATATTCAGCAGCTGAAGCAACGCAGCGTCGACTACCGAAGAGCCGTACGACTGCGTAAAGCTCTGAATTTCCTCGTTCCAGCCTTTGTCCATAATCTCGTGGAAAATCTGGTCACGCGATGTAATCCACAGTTCACGATTCGCCGGGAACGATCGTTCATCGGCTAATTTTAAGCCCTTAGCAAGTGCGTTCCATGCCATCAGTTTCGAGTGAACGAAGTGCTTTCGTCCTCCGCGAACTTCCCAAATGCCTTCGTCAGCACGTTGCCAGTTTTCAGCTACCCAATTGAGGATTCCCGATAGCGACATCCACATGTCGTATGAAATCGGCGAACCGTGTCGGTTGTAGATATACACCGATTCCATAAGTTCGCCATATATATCGAGCTGGAACTGATCGTAGGCGCCGTTGCCGATTCGCACCGGCTGAGAATCACGATAGCCGCTTAGGTGATCAAGCGATTTCTCTTCGAGTTTGTGCTCACCACGAATGCCGTACATGATCTGCAATGGTGAATCAGAGCTGCCGTTCGATTCACGAGTGCGCCTGCCAAGCCAGCGCATGAATCCGCGAGCTTCCTCAACGTACCCCATTCGCATGAACGCATCGATTGTTAATGCGGCATCGCGGATCCAGCAATAACGGTAATCCCAGTTGCGTTCGCCACCGATTTCTTCAGGAAGCGACGCCGTTGGAGCCGCGATAATCGCTCCCGTAGGCGAGAACGTGAGCAGCTTCAAAGCGAGTAGCGATCGAATGACTTCTTCTCGCCAGCGACCTTGATATGTGCACTTCGAAACCCAATCTCGCCAGAACTCGACTGTTTCCTTAAATTGTTCATCTGCTTCACTTGCCGTTAGCGAAGTTTGATCTTCAGCAGATTCCGAAAGCTGTTCGAGAACGAAAGCCACCGATTCGCCATGATCGAGAGTGAAATTAGCGAACGCAGTGCCGTTTTCAATCTCGAACTCACACTCAGCAGTTAGCGAAAGTTTTTGGCCATTATCTGAAGTAAAAATCACTCCATTGGCGGTTTTTTCCACTTGGTGATCGGTACTTGCAAACTCGAACGCTGGTGTGCATTCCATTCGCATGTTGGTCTTACCAAGCACACCGTGCGCGAGCCGAATCACCTTGGAATCGCTGCAACAAAGTTCGCCTGAATCGCCAGTCCACGGATCGCCACTCAGATCGTGCTCCTCGTGAACTGGCATGAAGTCGGTTACTTGAGCAGCCGAATGGTCACTTCCGAAACGAGTGATGAGAATGTTCGTATCTGGAAAGTAAATCTGGCGATTATCGACGGCATCTACGGCTGAAATAGAAAATCGTCCGCCCTTTTCGTCATCAAGAATGCTGTTGAACACAGCTGGCGCATCGAAGAATGGCAGGCACAACCAGTCGATCGAGCCGTCGTTGCCGACAAGCGCCGCCGTGTGCATATTTCCGATCAGACCGTAGTCTTCAATTCGCTTATACGTCATGTATTTTCGTGCCTCAAAAACCTGATGATTAATGGGCGATTCTTGTTTGTCGAAAAGCTTCTCAAACGAGTTTGATGGGGCAGGTTACAGTTGGCAACAGCAATCGTGTCCGACAACGTAAATGGCGTATTTACGGCATTTGAAATTTACGCTCTACCGTTACGGTACTGACCAAGTACGAGTGCAGAACCAGAATTAATCCTCGTTGAACCTAACGGAAACCTCGAACACATGACGAAAATTATCGAACTGCTGTCCAAGAAGGCGATATATATACCCATTGTGGTTGCAGTACTAGTTGCCGTGTTGGCCGTCGTGCTCAACGCTCCGAATGACGACGTTTGGGTGGTTCACGACGATCAGTACTCTCCGCATCCCGACAGCATTTTCTACGTCGTGGAACGTAAATCTCCGTTTGGTGAAGCTGAAAAGAACGAAGATTCCCAGGGCTATCAGCGTATTTGCCTGCTACTCGAATTCACTGAGCAAGGCGCAAACGGCAGCGAGCTCTACGAAGCTCACTCGCTAGAAGACGCTGAATGGCGGCGATGTCGTGATTACTCCGCCACTGGCAAGCCAAAAATCGTGTCATCTTCAATTCCGACCGAGCTTCGAAAAGAGTTCGGGCTCGAATAGTTTTTCAGAGGGCGTTCCGAACCTGATAATCACGAACGAATATTGACGCCCCTGTGGTACGCTCCAAACCAACTTGAACTCAGAGTTCAATTCGGGAATAAGCGGAGCAGCACATGGGTCGATTGATCCTCGTTTCGAACCGGCTACCGGTCACAATTCAAGATGACGTTTCGAACCCTTCAAATGGTCAAACGGTTAATCGCAGTTCCGGCGGTTTAGTCGCCGGGCTCGACCCGCTCCACCTAAATGGCGACGGAATATGGATCGGCTACCCGGAACAGACCCCGACGAAACAGCCCAAAAACTTTTGGCCGATATGCGGCTCGATCCCGTCGCAATTCCCGAATCTGAGTACTCCGGCTACTACGAAGGTTTCTCTAACGGTTCTATCTGGCCGCTTTTTCACTACCTACTCGAATACTGCGAGTTCGATCCCAAGGCGTTTGCCGACTACAAGCGGGTCAATGAACGCTTCGCCGAAAAGATTCTCGAACACGCCAAAGACGATGACACGATCTGGATTCACGATTACCAGCTGATGCTGGTTCCGGCGATGTTGCGTGAAAAACTGCCGGGCGCACGGATCGGATTTTTCCTACACATTCCGTTCCCGTCAGTTGAAGTTCTTCGAGTGATGCCGCAACGCGAAGAGCTGCTTCGAGGGTTGCTCGGAGCCGACTTAATCGGTGTTCACACGTTCGAATATGCCGATCACCTGTCACGTTCGTTCAGGCGCGTGCTTGGGCTAGAAGCACGACAGGGTGTGGTGAATCTTTCGGGTCGAGGAGTGCGAATCGAGGCTCACCCGCTTGGGATCGATATCGAAAGCCAGCGAAACGCTGCTTATTCCGATGAAGCCGAGCAAATTCTCACTCGCTACAAGCGTTCTTTTGGCGATGCGCAGGTAATTCTTGGCGTAGATCGACTCGACTACACCAAAGGTCTGCCAAACAAGCTAGAAGCGTTCAAATCTCTGCTAGATCGCGAACCACGGTGGCGTGACGGAGCCGTTCTGATTCAAGTCGCCGTTCCTTCTCGAGAGGCAATAGGCAGCTATCGAGATCAAAAATCCGAAATTGAACGTCTGGTTGGCGAAATCAACGGGCTCTACGGTCGCGGCGGCAAAACGCCAATTCAGTACATATACGGCTCGGTTTCTCCTGCTGAATTGGGCGCACTTTATCGCCTTGCCGACGTAGCGCTTGTTTCGCCTATCAGAGACGGCTTGAACTTAGTTGCGAAAGAATATGTAGCGGTTCGTGACGATGGAGCTGGCGTGCTGGTTCTAAGCGAGTTCGCAGGGGCGGCAACCGAGCTCGGTGAAGCTTTACGAATTAACCCGTGGGACGTCGATGGCACCGCATCTCAGATTGAACGTGCGCTTGATATGAGCTTTGGCGAACGAAACGAACGCATGGCACCGATGCATCGTCGAGTACTCGAAAACGACGTTCACAACTGGGTCAAACGATTTATCCGGTCGCTCGGATCACCCAAGAACGAAATATCGGCTACCCCACCGATGGTTTCATCAGCCACTCTCGCTGAAAGTCTCTCGGGATTATTTGCTTCAGCGAAAAATCCGATGATCATGCTCGATTACGACGGCACGCTTCGGGAATTCACAGTTCGTCACGATGAAGCAACGCCCACTGACGAAATTCGCAACATTGTGAGCGGCCTAAGTTCTCTAGACGGCACTGATGTGTTCATCAACACGGGTCGAGATCGACAAACTATCGGCGACTGGTTCGAGGGTGTCGACGTATCGCTCATCGCCGAGCACGGTTCGTGGATCAAGCTCAAGGGTGATGCCGACTGGAAACGAACGGGCGATGAGCCTGATCTGTCGTGGCAGGATGAGGCTATGCCGATTCTCGAAGATTACAAATCCCGAACACCGGGAGTTCAGATCGAGAAGAAGTCATCCGGGCTAGTTTGGCACTACCGTGAAGCCGAATCCGATATCGGAGAATTTCAGGCTCTTGACCTCACGACACATCTCGAAAACACGCTTGCAGGAGCGCCTGTAGAGATTCTGACCGGCTCGAAAATAGTCGAAATAAGGCAATACGGTGTCGATAAGGGGCGAGCGTATAACAACGTCACATCGATTCGAGGACCCTACGATTTTGTACTGGCTATCGGCGATGATCGCACCGATGAAGATCTATTTGAGGCGATTGGGCAAGACGGTTTCACTGTGCACGTTGGCCCCGGGGGGTCACTCGCTGCGTCTTCACTCCACTCACCCGCATCTGTCCGACGACTGCTCGCCCACTTAGTTAACGCTAGGAGCCAATAACACCAACATGAAAATCACAGATATTAAATCCCACGTTGTTATGCCCATTCCGGGGCTGGCATGGCTGTTTGTTGAAGTGGAAACCGACGAGGGCGTTACCGGTCTCGGTGAGTGCACCGACTACGCCGTAAATAGTCATCTCGTTCGAGGACTAGAGGCGATAAAGCCACTCGTAATCGGGTCAGACCCCAAGAACATCGAAGAAATCTGGCAGCGAATCTTCCACGTGAACTCCGATCTAAACGGACGTGGCTACATTTCGCACTTGATTAGTGCCATAGATATCGCACTTTGGGACATCAAAGGCAAAGTTCTCGGTGCACCAATCTACGATCTGCTTGGTGGTGCAGTTCGTGAGAGCGTCCCTCTCTACACTCACGTTCGAGACATCAGCGCGGGCCAAGGCATCGAGGTGATGCAAGAAGAAGCTCGGCTCACGATGGCCGCCGGCTACAAAGCGATTAAAACTGATCCATTCCCAAGTCGACGCACGATGGGCGAAACGTTCTACGGCGCAAACATGGTCGAACGCATGGATCCAAAGGGAATTGCTGAGGCAGTCGAATGGATGGAAGCTTTACGAGAGACTGTTGGACCCGACTACGAGATTCTCGTAGATGCCCACGCTCGAATGGACGTCGCATCGGCGATCAAAGCCGCGAACGCTATCGAGCACATCGATTTGGTCTGGTTTGAAGAGCCAACTCACGTCGAAAATCACAACGCCCTGCGCCAGATTCGTGAGAATACGAGCGTTCCACTTTGCGTTGGCGAACGACATTTCACTCGCTGGGATTACGATGAAATCCTTCGTGACCGACTGGTCGACTTCATCATGCCGGATATCGCATGGTGTGGTGGAATCAGTGAAATTCGCCGAATCGCATCGATGGCTGAAATTCAGTACATCAACGTAAGCCCGCACGATGCTCTTGGCCCTGTAGCAATCGCCGCTTCGTTCCAGGCTTCCATCGCCATTCCGAACTTGTACCGAGAAGAATGCCTTCACACTTGGTTCGAAACGTTCGAGAAGATCATCACCCCGATGTTCGACGTTCGAGACGGCTCGATCTTCCCGAACGGCAAGCCTGGACTAGGCATCGAGCTGATCCCAGAAGCAATGGAAGAATTTGCAATCGATGTCGATTCGCCCGAAGCACAACCCGGATGGTGGAACAAGGCGAACGAATCAACGGGTGCGTGGGCGACTAAGGACAACGAGTAACTAAACCCGGGCCCATGAGCAACAATTTCGTTCACGACACGGTCAATGCTTTGTCCGAAGCCGATGCGACAGGTGAGATCGCCCGAATTTTCGCGGATATTCGCGGAACTATGCAGATACCGATACTCACTTCGATCTGGCGGATTCTCGCGGAATCCGAAACAGACCTCGCAGCTACATGGGCTGCAATAAAACCTATGTACGCAACCGGTCAACCTGAGGCAGCCCTTGCACGCCTCAGATCGGATGGGGCGTTTCCGGCATTGAAATCATTGACCAGAAGCGAACTTGAAAAAGCCGAAATCGAGCCAGGTTATCTGCAAAGAATCAAATCGATTATTTCTGCGTACACACGTTCAAATAGCTTGAACTTTCTCACACAGACCGCGCTGGTCTTGACTCCACAGAAATCGCCGAAGGACTATCTGAAAGTCGAACCAACTGACTCGATCGGAGAGATTCCGCGGCTACTTGCTCGGGAAGAAATATCCGATCCGGTCTGGGAACTAGTGCTCAGCGTGAACATGTACGGCACAAACGAAGCGAATCCCGGACTTGCGACGATCTACCGCCATCTCGCCTATTGGCCTGGCATGCTCGAATTGCTGCAATCCCGATTGGAAACCGCACAATCCAGAGGAGAAATTGCGTTAGGCGTGGAAAGTGTGACCCGCATCGCGCTCGAAGAGGGAGCACGGATGGCGCATCTTAGAAATGAAAGCCAGATGAATGAGATGTCCGACGACGCTAAGACGATTGTCGCCAACTACGTCGATGGCCCATTCAACGTAGCAAGAGTAGTCAACATCGGCACCGCCCTGAGTCGCTGGCTGGATGACATCGAGTAGTTTCGTAGGATTCAACTCAGCCCACCCGAAACGTCATGCTGAACTTGATTCAGTATTACTCTCGAATGATGATAATTCGCCAATCCTGGCAAGAATAGTCGACCCAGAGTCGGTCAACATCCCCACTCTGGCTACTGATTCTGAATCAAGTTCAGAATGACAGCACTCGGAACACCCACCCGCTCCTAAAAACATCTCTCACGACGAATTCACATCGCCAAAGCCGCGCTGGACATAAACTTCCGAACAGTTTTACTCTCGCCCTGAGCGAATTGACTCGATTCAATTCAGCCCAGAGCGCCAATAAGCGATCGGAGAATGAAGTGGTTGACCAGAAACAGAAAAAGTTCCTGCTCTCGGAGAACGACATCCCTAAGCAGTGGTACAACATCAGCGCCGATTTACCGACGCCGCTTTCGCCACCACTACATCCCGGCACACTTGAGCCAGCAGGGCCTGCTGACTTAGCACCGCTATTTCCTACTGAACTGATCATGCAGGAAGTCAGTCAGGATCGATGGATAGACATTCCAGATCCCGTTCGTGAAATGTACCGAATGTGGCGACCAACTCCGCTAATCCGAGCAACAGGACTCGAAAAAGCTCTCGGAACTCCAGCGAAAATTTTCTATAAGTACGAAGGCGTTAGCCCTGTTGGAAGTCACAAGCCCAACACTGCGGTTGCACAGGCGTATTACAACTCGATCGAAGGCACGAAGCGAATCGTTACCGAAACCGGTGCTGGCCAATGGGGCAGCGCTCTTTCGTACGCATGTCAGCAGTTCGGACTCGAAGCCAAGGTCTACATGGTGAAAGCCAGCTACGATCAGAAGCCTTACCGAAAATCGATGATGCAGACATTCGGCGGCACCGTAACTGCAAGTCCAAGCGACGAAACCGAGGCAGGTCGAAGCATTTTGGCTGAAGATCCGAATTCACCGGGATCACTCGGTATCGCAATCTCCGAAGCTGTTGAAATTGCGGCTCAGAACGACGATACGAAATATTCTCTCGGCTCCGTGCTCAATCACGTGCTAATGCACCAGACCGTGATCGGACAAGAAGCGATTCTTCAGATGGAAATGGCAGATGCGTATCCAGATGTTGTGATCGGTTGTGCTGGTGGAGGATCAAACCTCGCTGGAATATCGTTCCCGTTTATCGCCGACAAGCTTGCTGGCAAGACAAACACACGATTCATCGCTGTTGAGCCTGAGGCTTCGCCTTCGCTAACGAAAGGTGAGTTTGCTTACGACTTTGGTGACGCAATCGGAACAACTCCTCTGTTCAAGATGCACACTCTGGGTCACACGTTCGTGCCTAACCCGATTCACGCTGGCGGTCTTCGCTACCACGGCATGGCTCCGCTGGTGAGCGCCCTGTTCGATGCAGGCGTTTACGAGGCGAAGGCCTACCACCAGAACGCCTGCTTCGAGGCAGCTGTTCTGTTTGCGAGCACCGAGGGAATCATTCCGGCTCCAGAACCAACTCACGCTTTGAAAGCGGCTATCGACGAAGCGCTTGAAGCAAAAGAGACCGGTGAAGAGAAGAACATTCTGTTCCACCTCTGTGGGCATGGTCACTTGGACCTGTCGGCGTACGACAACTACTTCTCGGGCGACATGGTCGACTACGCGTTGCCTTCAGAGGCAATTGCCGAAGCCATGAAGAGCGTTCCGCAGATCGGCAAGTAGATCGTTAGCTGGCTGTGTAGTTCGATAATTCAGATCGAAAATCGAATAAATATGAAAACGGGGTCGACAATTGTCGACCCCGTTTTTTGTTTCGTTTTCAGGGCAAATTGAAAATTGTCATTCTGAACTTGATTCAGAATCGTTTTCGATCGCTGAGGTTGTTCGACCCAGCGTTTATCAACCGATTACCAGCTACCCGCCTAACTACTCCAATCGAACATGATTCTGAATCAAGTTCAGAATGACAACTGCTGGAAGATGTACACGCTTGGTCTGACGTTGATCGCCACCACTGATACAGTGGCGGGCTGCGAACGCAAACCAGATCACCCAGAGCTAACTGAGAACAAAAACTTGTCGTACACCCACATCTTTGCCGGAAATCCATTCGACCGTGGCGATCACGTCCGTCGAGACGAAGACCTGCTCAAGAAGATGATTCGGCAAGACAACACGAAGCTACTGCCGTTTCACAAGCTTCAACCGCTTGTACGACGTGAAGGACAAGCCGAGTTAGCGTGGATCGGACATGAATTCCTAGATTCACTTCCTGAAGAAGCCGGCGGACCAAAGTTTCTGGGATTCGATGAAGATCGAAATCCGCATTTTGCGGTCGATATCTCTGCAGTCGAAGACCCCTCGGGAATCGCTGCTCTCGCTCCCGGCGCCGCTTTCGAAGATGGACGTGCAGCAGCTACCGATATTTCTCAGGAAGAGTCGGGAATTCTGGCTCAGGCACGCTCGAATCTGAACTGGCACTCGCAGCACCGATTCTGCTCGTCTTGCGGCACTGAGTCACAGAGTCAGCGTGGTGGACTCATGCGAGAGTGTCCAAAGTGCAAATCACAGCACTTTCCTCGAACTGACCCCGTTGCAATCATGCTCGTATACAAGGGCGATCGCTGCGTCATGGGTCAAACTCAAGCACGCCACGATTCGACGTTCTACTCATGCCTCGCCGGCTTTATGGATCAGGGCGAGTCGATCGAAGAGGGCGTTCGGCGAGAAGTGATGGAGGAAGGTGGACTAGAAGTTGGCAAAGTGACGTATCACTCGTCTCAGCCGTGGCCGTTCCCTGCTTCGCTGATGATCGGCTGCCACGCCGAGGCGATTTCCGAAGATATTGTGATCGACACCGGTGAAATGTCAGACGTCCGCTGGTTCACTCGTGACGAAGTAAAACTCGCACTCGAAGACAAACTCGAAGGCGTGAGCATTCCTGGTCCTATCGCCATCGCCCACCACCTGATCAAGGCATGGGCGTACGAAACCGCGAATATTTAGTTTTTTCGAGGGAAGCCCACTCGGCACTGCCAAATGTGATGCTGAACTTGATTCAGTATCGTTGGCTAGGGCTATATACGATCGATCTAATCGAGATTGACCCTCGCAAGAAATAAGTGATTGTCGAACGTGATTTTGAATCAAGTTCAGAATGACAACTTCAACACTCGTCCGTTAGCGCGACTCCACCCCAGATCCTTCGACTCCGATGACTTCGCTCAGGACACGTGAACGTGCCAATGCGCCTCATCACTCGATGAACTCGAGCCAGTTGCCTTCGGGGTCACGCGCGTAGACGATTCCGTGCCGAGTCCCGTCGTCGTTCTTGCGAATAATTGGATCAGTAACGAACTCGATCCCCTTCGACGTTAAATCGGCCTGCAGTTTCTCGATGTCTTCCACGTTGAAGCAGATGTGATTCGTGCCTTCGCGAATCATGTCGTTGTCACGACTAGCTGAAGTAGGGTCGTGATACTTCACAAGCTCGATTCGGTGACCACTTTCGAATCCGATGAACACAAGCGTTCGGCGGGAACCGGGAATGCCCGTGTGATTGCCTTCCGGCGGAGCGTTCGACTCACTTCGATGATGCTCGTTCAGCCCCAGATCATCGCAATAAAAGCTGACCATCTTTTCGAGATCGTTCACGACGATCCCCGTGTGATTGAGTCCTGTTACCAATTGAATCTCCGTATGAAATATGGATATCTCAACGCCACGAGCGATAAATAACTAAAAAGAAAATACCGCGAATCACTGAGGTGAGGGCGCAATATTCATCATGAAATTAGGTGATATAGAGCAGCTACTCAACGCTTTTGGCATTCCAACCCACATCAAACATTGAGGGGCGTGATGTCCAACAAACGATGGCTAATGTTCGAAGTAGATCTAATCGTGAACAGATCACGATCAACTACGGGGCACATCTATTGGTTATCAACAAGCGCGCGCTACTTATCTCACTCACTCTCCTATCGGCACTATTCGTAAGCGCAGCTTGTATAGGCGCAGATAACGCACCAGCGCAAGATTCAGGATTCACTCCTGCCAAAGTTGCTCCAACTACGCCTCCAACTGCGACTACTGCTCCTAAAGCAGCGGCGGATCCTACCGCCACCACCGCCCCGGCTGCTACGACTGCACCTGTGGCAACAACAGCTCCTGTTCCGACGGCGACTGCTGCGCCACAAGCTACACAGGCTCCACAGCCAACGGCTACCACTGCTCCTGCACCAACCGCAGCGCCAGTTGTCGACAACGGCCCGTGGAAGACAGCTCTTGAGGCGATGGCATTTGCATCAGCGACTCAACCCGGTGTTATTAGCTTCATCGATGGGCACGCTGCTAGTGCAGCTGGCGAACAGGACACCGGCGACGATCAGAATGACATCCCAAGTCCGGGTGCTGGCTACGGAACAATGTGGGCCATAGCTTTCATACTTGATTCAGGCTCAACAAACTTCTGCTTCGTTCGAGGAAATGATCTCGAATGCAATGATTCCTCGTACACACCAGCTCCTGCTGATATTAGTAGGGTCACGATCGACAGCTCTGAAGTATTTGCAGCTTTTGAAAGAACTGCTGACTGGAACACAATCGTAGTCAAAGGCAACCTGAGCCTTCTGCTAGTGCTAGGTGCGGGCGAGGGTGAGCTCGACCCTACTCACACCTACTGGACAGCTGTTGTGACTGCTCAGGGTCAAACAAGCGGCATCGGTGGAGGTACTTTCAACTGGGACCTCGATACCGACACCGTGACCAACACAACGTGGTCTTACTAATCGGCGAGTAGGTGCAGCGGCTGGTTCCTTAGCCCTGTCATTGCGAGGAAGTATGACGTGGCAATCAGTCGCCGATACAGCTCTATCGTACGATTTAGCTCAGTAATTTCATGCCTTCGAAGTTAGAGCAACCAGAACGAACGTGAGCCAATCAGGCAGGTCGAGCCAATCCAGATTCGACGAGTACTACCGCGTCGCCCGCTGATTACCACGTCGCTCAGGGCAGCTCCTCGCAATGACAGATCGACGAGCAAACCAAGCTATCCCGGCAGCACGTCTTTGAAGAGCCTGAGCATGTTTCCGCCGGCGATCTTTTCGATCTCTCCAGCGGTGAATCCGGCTCCTACGAGCGGGTCCCAGAGGTTAGGTAATTCTGTGGAATCTTCGAGGCCCTTGGCCCAGGTCAAATCTTCCTGATTCGTGTTGCGTAGGTACGGAACGTCTCGCATCGGGTCTCCAAGCACCCAATCAGGCCCCAACCCAACTACGTCGATGCCACCGACGTCAGCCACATATCGAATCTGCTTCACCACATCGTCTATTTCAGCCTGAACGCCGTTGACGCCGAGTACGAGTCGCGAGCAGAAGTGAATTCCGATCACGCCGCCGTTCTCGCCCATCGCTTTGATCTGCTGGTCGGTAAGATTTTGCGGCTTATCAGCAATAGCCCTACCACCCGAGTGCGAGTTCAAAATCGGCTTATTAGTCACTTCCAGCGCATCGAGAATCGTCTGAGGTGCCGAGTGCGAAACATCGACGATCATGCCTTTTTCGTTCATATTCTCGATAGTTGTTCGCCCAAAAGCGGTGAGACCCGGCTGCGCAGGATGGTTCTCTTGATCTTGCGAAGCGCCAAGCTTGTTCGGCATCGCCCAGTTGAACTGAACATGCCTTAATCCAAGACCAAACCAAGCATCAAGCAAATCGGGGTCTGAACCAAGAATTTTGCCGCCTTCGTTACCGGCAATAACGGCAAACTCACCCGTGTGACGAGCTGTTTCTAGATCACGAAACTCTCGAACTACCCGAACGTGGTTCGAAGGGTCACTCGCAACTGCGTGCAAGTTCGTAAGTGCGCCTAGCCCACGATCACGAAAGCCTTCGTAGCTGTTGTAGGCCTTGTCGTCCTCTTCTTTGGTTGGAGCATCGATCCATGAATCGATCGTCAGATGAACGATCTTGCCGCTCACTCCACCATCGATATCACGGGCAAAATCTTCCGCCCGCTGCATGTGATCATGAGCAAGATAAACCGGAAAGTCGGGCAAGAAATTATTCCTCGAGATCTAGAAGGCTTACGAGGCCGTTGTGCCAGTCGTAGCCATGGGGTTTGCGTTCGGCATTAATTGCCGGGTTAGACCAGTAATACAACACCAAAGCCTTCTTCGGTGAGTGGAATTCCTCCAACGTATTGCCGAAATAGTCGGTTAGCTTGCCAAGATATTGGCCAGCTTCGACTGTTTCGCCCTCTTTCACAGCCGGATGCCACACGCCCGATTGTTCAGAGTTGATCTGCGAACGGCTGCCTTTGAGCAGCTTTTGGCGTGGACGAGCAGGATCGCCGCCCAACATTTTCATAGTTTGCAGCGCGGCTATGTAGCCATCGAGGTGAACAGCGATATCAGCGTCGGTTGGTACGCCGTTTTTGCCGCATTCAACCCATATATTGGCGATGCCAGCGTTCATCAAAGCAACACAAAATGGTGGAATCGAAGGTAAATCGTATCTAGGCTCGACGTATTCAACGTTGAACCCACGAGCCAGTTCAAGCGATTGGCTGCTGAGTTCATTTGCGCCTCGCATCGGCACAGGAACCCACGACATTAGCGACTGTGCCATTTCGCCAGCATGCGAGTCGATCAAATAGTCCGACTCTTTGATGACCTCAAACAACGTGTCGATCAGCATGTCGCTGTAAGTGCCATCGGGGTTTCCGGGTCGAATGAAGTGAACTTCCTTTTGGTCGACCGGACTCAACTGCATGTTGCGTTCCATGAACGCCTTTGTTGAAATAACTGGAATTATTAGCAGCGTTCCCGTTAGTTCATCGGGTTTCACATCTGAAATCAGCTTTTGAGCAGCAAGAATTCCCGAATACTCACCGGCGTGCATCCCCGACATCACAGTCATCTGAGGTCCGGGTCGTGTTCCCTTTATTCGTGCGACAGGAATTTCAATTTCTTCGCCTGAAGAGTGAGTTCGAGTAACAGTCAACTCTTCCAAGCCGGGGTCTTCAGACCACGACCATGCGAGCTGTTCAATATCGACTTTTCTCGGTTCCATGCGGTTCGCTTCCATCATTTTTCTTGGGCATTGCTAAACTTGCGCCGCCGCAAGCATAAGTCGTTCGGAGCTTCATTGCATCCGTACGACCCCCCAACCACCTCATACTCACGAGCGACATTTTTGAAGATCAAGTCCATCAAAGCAGTTCACGTAAAGCTGCCTCAGCCTTCTAACCCAACCGCCCCACGCCGAGATACATGGAACAAATCGTCGAAACGGGCGATGCCGATCAATATGTACTCGGAATTTTCGGGCTTGCCGGGAAGTATGCCGGGCGGCGGACTCGGCGCAGTTTGGGTTCAGGTAACTGCTGAAGACGGCACTTGGGGACTTGGCCAGTGTGCGTTTGGCGAGCCAGTTGCAGCATTTGTGAACACCGTGATTGCGCCAATGCTCGAAGGTCGCAACTGCATGGCAATCGAACACCTGAACGATCTCGTGCTGCGCATTTCGCACCGGTTTGGGTCCTCAGGCACGGCTTCAACTGCAATGGGCGGAGTTGATCTCGCATTGTGGGACCTTAAAGGCAAGATAATTGGGCAGCCTGTGTACGCATTGCTTGGCGGACCCGTTCGTGACTCGATTACCTGCTATGCAACTGGCGATGATCTCGACTGGGCGCAGGAACTAGGCTTCACAAAATTCAAAATCACTAATCCTTCGCACTATTCCGAAGGCGATGCCGGCATAAAGGCAGTGGTCGCTCACGTTGCGCAGGCTCGTGAGAAGGTTGGCGTCGAACGTGATCTAATGATCAACCCTGTGATGTCGTACAACGTCGAGTTCGCATTGCGATTGCTCGAAGAACTTCGCCCATACAACCTCCGCTGGTTCGAAGAGCCTTTGGTTCCGACCGATACAGACGGACTCGCACACCTACGTCGTTCGGCTCCGTGGGTGGCTATTGCAACTGGTGAAGACCATCACGGTCGTCATGCATTTTTAGATCTCGTAGAAAAGCGCGCGGTCGACATTCTGCAGCCAGACTTCACGTGGGGCGGCGGCATGACCGAAGCGTGGAAAGCTCACACCATTGGCGAAATGGCAGGTATGGCAACGATTCCGCACGGCGGAGCAAATAATCCGTTTGGGCAGCACTTTTCCATGGCTGCAATCGAATCGCCTATGGCGGAGTACTGGCTGGGCACCGATCCGGGCGTTCCGCTCGAAGAAACAGTTCGTATTCCGGGAACTGCAGTGCCGGTGAACGGGCAAGTAAAGCCTTCTAGTGAACCCGGATTCGGTATGCAGTTCGAACCGAGCGATATTTCAGATTGGGGGTCGAATTAACATGAAGATCAAAAGCGTTCGATGCGTACAGATCAACAAGCCCGCACCTCCAGTTCGAACCAACATCAAACCCGGATGGAATACGCATTCGATTCGTTCTCAGCCAATCGCCCGATATTCCGAGTACACACGCGTCGACGGCAACAAGCCGGGACAATCTGGAAAGGCGTGGGTTCAGATCACTGCTGAAGACGGCACCTTCGGCCTCGGATCGTTCGCCCACGGCGCAATGGGTGCTTCAGTGGTCGACTATCTCATTGCCCCTTTGATCGAAGGTAAGGACGCGCTTGCGATTGAGCTGATTAACGATCAAATCTGGCGAATGAACGAGGGTTTCCAGGGCGGAATCGCAACTGCTGCTCAAAGCGGTGTCGATCTCGCACTCTGGGACCTCAAAGGCAAGCTGTTAGATCGACCCGTTTACGAACTGATCGGCGGACCTTCACGAGATCACGTCGAGCTATACGCAACAGGCGACGATATCGAGTGGATGCGTGAAATCGGATTCGAGCGATTCAAAATCAGCAATCCGTTCTTCTACGAAGAGGGTTCTGAAGGTCTTGCAAAACTAGAAGCGCACGTTGCTAGCCAGCGCGAAATTGCTGGAGATGACGCGGAACTTACGTTCAACCCAGTGATGTCGTACAACGCTGACCTTGCGCTGCGAGTCGCCGAGCGGTTACGCCCGTACAAACTACGATGGCTCGAAGAACCACTGCCGCCTTGGGATTTAGAAGGTCACAAGGAGCTCAAGCGAGCGATGACGTGGACAGCGCTAGCAACTGGCGAGCATCACTACGGTCGCAAGCAGTTCCAGCAGCTAATCGCAGCACGTGCCGTAGATATCGTTCAACCCGACATCGAATGGGCTGGTGGACTTTCCGAAATTCTGAAGATCTATACATACGCCGAAGCAGCTGGGATCGAAACGATCACTCACATGGGTGCGAATACGGCGTGGGGTCAGCACTTCGCCTACGCCATGCCAGAAACGACGCTCGCCGAATGGTTCATGGATACCGATATTGGGCAGCCAGTAGCCGACAAGCTAATGCCGGGCGTTCCGGCGGCAGTTGATGGCAAGCTGGTGCCTTCGAATGCTCCCGGATTCGGTTTAGAAATTCCCGAAGACTGGATCGTTCCGTGGGACTACGCAGGTCAGAAACGAGCTGTGTACGACGCACCGTAACGGGTTTCTACTAAGCCGGTTCCACACTCTGAACTTCATCGGGCGTGCTTGACGATTCCATCAAGTGCTCTACAACTCCGATTGTCGCGAGTGCAATCACGCCGATCAGCAACGTTATGTAGGCGTCGACTCCATCGACGAACACGATTGCTAACGCTGCTACCGCAGAAATCGCAATTCGAGGAATCGGAAGGTCGCCACCTGCACGCTTGGTGGCGAATCCCATGCCGCCAACGAACAACAGTATTCCGACACCCAATGCGATTCGAACTTCCGTATGGATAACGGCGTCTGGGTGTGCGATCGATTCTTCAATCGCCACCACAACCCCAATAAGACCCAGAATCATCGGAATGTGCATCATGCTGAATACGTCCCGTAAGAGACTCGCAACATCTTTAACACCGGACGATTCGATCGCTGATTCCAGCTTGTCGTTCGCGTGTGCAAAGTAACTCCACCAGAGAGAAAAAGTCAGTACTAGCGATGTTGCGGCTACTAGCGTGAGGCTAGTGGTCCATTCGTGACCTGTTACTCCCGCCGCCGCAACTAACAGACTTTCTCCAATTACGATGATCACGAACAATCCGTGACGCTCAATGAAGTGATCTACGTTGATTTGATAGTGACCAGCTCTATTTCCGATCTGTGCCGCAAACATGTCGAAGGCTATGGCTCCGCCCCAGAACCAGTACTGTGCTGCTCCTCCGGCGAGCGCTCCAACCAGCACAAAAATGAGACCACCAGACGAGGCCATCGCGAACGAAATGAAAACTTTCTTCTGGTCAGCGGCAGAGTTCGATGCCCAAATCGATAGCCACAGGCCGATCGCCCTCACCATCACATAAGTAATCGCAAACCAGAGCGCCGTATCGGTGAACACATCGTGAATAGCTACGGACATCACTAGGGCAAGAAGCCCTCCCAGCAAGGTCGCCAGCTCCACTGCTTTGTGGCGGGTGTTGGCGGCATTGAGCGCCCATGTGTACTGGCTCCAGCCCCACCAAATTAGCCAGAACACCAGAACGCCCTGACCTATTGAAGTCCACGTGATCCCTGAATGCAGCAAGCCAACCAATTGGGTTATCGAGAATACGAAAATAATGTCGAAAAAGAGCTCGACCCATGTCACCGACTGATTGTCGGGTGACGATACCGATGAGGGTGCCAAACGTGCTTCGCCTTACTAAATTTGGTGATTTGGCACCAATATAAGGTCGGATTCACTAGTTGTGTGAACCAGTTTCATCAACTTTCGCCTCAAAGATTCAAAAACTCGTCTAGAATCCCGCCGAACCCTAATAACCAATAGTGCCGCGAGCCTTCCACCATGAAAATTACTGCTATCGAAACATTTGTAGTCGACGCCGGATGGCGACCCTGGCAGTACGTTGCCGTTCGTACCGATGAAGGACTTACCGGATACGGCGAGATGTCGGACGGACGAAATCCGTACGGAATCGTCGGAGCAGTAACGGACTTTCTCCCGATTCTGATTGGGCAAGACCCACTAGCCGTTGAGAAACGCTACTGGGACATGTATCGCCTTGCCAGACAGTCCACAGGCGGAATCGCAGCAAAGGCGATCGCCGGAATTGAGCTGGCGTTGTGGGACATCAAAGGCAAAGCACTCGGGGTTCCCGTTTACGCATTGTTTGGCGGTCCTACCCGGCAAAGCCAGCAGGTGTACTGGTCGCACTGCGGCACCTCACGAGTTCGCCAGAACGAACTAATCGGCGTTCCGCCTCTCGATTCGTTTCAAGCCGTAGCTGAACTCGGCGCCGAAGTACGAGAAAAAGGGTTTAAGGCACTCAAAACCAACATCAACTTCCCTGGCACTCCGGCTCGTCCGTACGACGGTGGATTCGGCACAGGGACGACCGATCAAAACGTGACGTGGCAAACGCTCAAGCACATCGAAAAATACATCGGTGCGTTCGAAGATGGGACGCGTGGCGAAGTTCAGATTGCAATCGATCTAAATTTCCACTTCAAGCCACTCGCAGCTCGACAAATTTGTGAAGTGATGGAGCAGTTCAACACGATGTGGGTCGAGGTCGACATGTACGAGCCTGAAGGTCTTGCTGAAGTGAAAGCTGGAACGTCAGTTCCAATTACTTCAGGTGAAAACCTGTTCGGCATTCGTGAATATCGCCCGTACTTCGATAATCGCTCGATGGACAACGTGATGATCGACGTGCCGTGGAACGGGTTTGCCCGTTCACGTGATATCGCCATGCTTGCCGAAAGCTACGAGCTAAATATCGCTCCGCACAACTACTATTCGCACCTTTCGACGATGCATTCGATCAACCTGTGCGCAACCGTGCCGAACGTTCGAATCATGGAAGCCGATATCGACGATGTGCCGTGGAAAGACGAAATCACTGGCGGTGCTCTCGATTACACAGGCGGAGAGCTACAAATCCCAACCAAACCCGGCTGGGGAGTAGACCTCGACGAAGACGTAGCACGCAAGCATGTTTGGGAGCCGGGGCGTGGGCCAGGGTTTTAGGAGACAGCATCACCCTCAAACGAAAATAACCAGATGTGATAACGTCTGCCGAACTTGCTCGATCATTCGTACTGATCTAATGCACGGGCTGACATGACGAACGATTCACCACTCACAACCAAGGACGCACGCTCCCCGTTACGCCGACTTTTCTCGTCGCGGAGCTTCATGGCGCTGGCCGTATCGAACGCTCTCGGTTTTGGTGGGGAGCAGATGCGGTTTGCCGCACAATCCTGGTGGATTCTCGATGAAGGCGGATCGAAAACCGAGATGGGAGTCGCCGCCGGACTCAGAGTAATTCCGGTGATAATCATCTCGCTGTACGCGGGCGTGTTAATCGACCGAATCGGAGGAAAGCGAGTCCTTATCGTCGAACGCATGATCCTGATCGTGCTGGCGGCCATCACCGGAGCGATCCTGCTCTTTGATCATGTAGAGATATGGCACATCATCATCCTCGCCACGCTTGCAGGTTCGACTATCGCACTCGGTGAGCCGGCTACCCAGACTCTTGTTCCTGATGCTGTTCCCGACGATTTGCTTCAGCCTGCCAATTCCATGAATCAGTTGGGCAATGCACTCGGTAAAACGTTTGGACCTCTCGCTGCCGGGATCTTGATTGCTATCAAAAGCGCGGCACTTGCACTGTTCGGCCTTGCCGTTGTCTATGGAGTGGCGATGTTGGCGACATTCGGCATCAAAGCGAAGCCCAAACCGCCGGTCGAGTCCGAATCTGCCACACGCCAGATCGTCGACGGTCTTCAGTACATGATGAAAGACCCGCTGCTGCGCTGGACTTTATTGATGGCGCTGAGCGTCATCTTTTTCATGATGTATATGCCGATAATCCCAGTGTATGCCCGGGAAGTGCTTGAGGTCGACGAAGTGAAGTTCGGTTGGATGTGGGGAGCTCTGGCGATTGGGCAGGGCGTTTCAGCTTTGACAATTGCGTCAAAAGGCGGCTTCAAGCGACGCTCATACGGAGTGTTGTCTGGTTCACTCGTTTTCGGCATCGGAATGATCGGATTTGGGCTTTCGGAGACCTACTGGGTCAGTCTCGTCTTCCTGGCAATCGCCGGTCTCGGATTCCCATTGTGGGGTACGTCGGTCGTGACGCTATTACAGAGCCATTCAGCGGTCGAATATCGCGGCCGGGTGCTGGCGGTGTTCACCATAGTGTTGCAGGGAAGTTCGCTTGCATGGATCCTAGGCGGAGTCTCCTTTGATGTACTTGGCAGCTTTCCGACCGTACTCATATGCATCGGCGGTGGCTGGCTTATCGTCGGCGCGACGTTCGTAGCATCCAAAGATTTCAGGAACGCTTAGATGTCGACTGATTCCGCACCACAACCCGAAGACACCCGGTCACCACTACGCCGACTTTTCACATCGCGCAGTTTCGTGGCGTTGTTCGTTTCGAACGCCCTCGGGTTCGGTGGCGAGCAGATGCGGCTCGCCGCGCAGTCGTGGTGGATTCTCGATCAAGGTGGCTCAAAGACTGAGATGGGCGTAGCAGCCGGGCTACGAGTAATACCAGTGGTCGTGATCACGCTGTATGCAGGTGTACTGATCGACCGAGTTGGTGGCAGACGCGTTCTGATTCTAGAACGAGCCCTTTTAATAATTCTTGCGGCAATCACCGGGCTGATTCTTCTATTCGATCAAGTTCAGGTCTGGCATGTGATTGTGCTTTCTACCATCGCGGGCTCCACTATCGCACTCGGCTTGCCAGCTACGCAGACTTTGGTACCTGACGTTGTTCCAAAAGATATGTTGCAACCAGCGAATTCTATGAACCAGCTTGGAAACGCAGTTGGCCGAACCCTTGGCCCGCTTGCTGCCGGTGTGCTGATAGCGATTCGCAGTGCGGCTCTCGCTCTTTTTGGACTGGCTGTAGTTTATGGCGTGGCGTTACTAGCGACATTCGGTATTGCGGCACGGGGCACGCGAACATCTACATCAACCGATTCTTCTGGTCGGCAAATAATCGATGGCCTTAAGCACATTCGACAGAATCCGGTGCTTTTCTGGACGTTGTTTTCCGGCTTTTCGGTGATCTTTTACGCAATGATCTTTCCAATCGTCCCGGTCTACGCACGTGACGTTTTCGAAGTCGATGAGGTGAAATTTGGCTTGATGTGGGGTGCGTTGGCGGTAGGACAGGCAACAGGAGCGCTGTTCATCGCATCGAAAGGCGGCCTTCCTCGAAAGACTGTCAGTATCGTGATCGGTTCGCTCTTATTCGGAGGAGGTTTGATCGGTTTCGGCCTCTCTGAGTACTACCTACTGAGCCTCGTATTTTTGTTCATCAACGGGATAGGATTTCCACTACACGTAACTTCATGGCTGACTCTGTTACAGCAACACTCGAAGCCAGAATACCGAGGCCGAGTGATGGCGGTGTACGCGGTTGCTATGCAGGGCGTTTCGCTCGGGTGGCTTCTTGGCGGAATTTCACTGGATGTACTTGGAAACTTCGAAACGATTCTCCTAACAGTTGCCGGGAGTATGACGATGATCTTGCTACCGGTCGTATTCTCGAAAGAAATTCGAAGAGTGTGACCCGGTCGGGCTCCGGTGATAAATTGCCTGCACCATGAACATCATCGACGCACATCCGCATATCTACGCAGACCCGAGCGACCAAGCAAAATACCCAGTAATCGACGATCCGTGGAATCCGGGCGAACCGGCTACTGCTGAAGACCTTAAGTCGAAAATGGACGAATCGGGCGTTTCAAAGGCCGTGTTCATCCAAACCAGCACGTATTACGCCTATGACAACCGCTACGTGATGGATTCGACCCAAAAATACTCAGAATGGGCGACCGGAGTAGTAACGCTCAGCCCTGATGATCCGCAGCACCTCGACGTACTTCAAGACGCGGTCGAAAATTACTCGGTGCGGGGTCTCAGAGGTACTTCCGATCAGCACGGCAGGATCGATTCTGCAAACGTGAAGCGTCTTTGGTCTAAGGCTCGTGATCTCGGAATCACGGTCAACTGCATGGTTCTTGACGATCTAGATCGTGTGCCAGAAATCGAAGCGCTTGCACGCGAACTAAGCGATCTGAACATCGTCATCGATCACTGCTTCATGCTCAACACTGTTCGAAAAACAGAAGAATCCCTAAAAGCACTCGAACGACTCGCGAAGCAGCCAAACATCCACGCCAAGCTAACGAGCGGAACACACGGTTCTTCGAGGGTTTATCCGCACGAAGACATGCACGCCCCTCTCAAGCGAGTAATCGATGCGTTCACGCCTGACAGATGCGCATGGGGATCGAATTTTCCGAACGCACTATGGTCGAAAGGCACGAGCTACGCCCAGAATCTCTCTCTCTTCACAGATGAAATTGGTCTTTCAAACTCAGACCAAGAGGCGATTTTAGGCAGAACGGCCGAACGCCTGTGGTTTTCGTAGCAAGGTAAAGAATTCGACAGACGCGAAATGGCCGACCTCCTGAGAGATCGGCCATTTCCTGCTATACGAAGAGGGCTATTCCTCGACTATGCAGCGATTTGTTCTGTTGTATCAGCGTCTTCGTCCACCTGATCAAACGAAGTAACCGAAGGCTCGTTGATCTTGAACACAGATACTGAATTGCCTAAGCCAGTTGCCAGTTCGGCGAGAACGCCTGAAGAAGCAACAACTTCTTCTACCTGTGCACTCATTTCTTCAGTGCTGGCAGAAGCCTCTTGAGCAGAAGCTGAGTTCTGTTCAGTTGTGGCAGCAATACCGTCCATCGATGATCGAACTTCGCCTGTGTTTTCAGCCATTCGGCCTGCGATTTCAGCGTTGTTCTGAGCGACCTGATCGACAGAATCGATCTTGTCGACCATTTCGGAGCTCGATCGTTCAACTTCTTCAGCCGAAACTGAAATAGCTTCGATCTGATCGGTAACCTGCGATACGGATTCGATGATTCGTGCCAGGGCTTCTCCAGCTTCAGTTGCAAGCTCGGAACCCTGCTCGACCTGTTCAGATCCTTCAGCAGTTGCTTTGACCGATTCTTCAACGCCCTTCTGGACGGTGTCGATCAAAGTTGCGATTTCGGTTGTAGCCGTTGTAACCCGTTCAGCAAGCTGTCGGACTTCATCCGCAACAACTGCGAATCCACGACCCTGCTCACCGGCACGAGCTGCTTCAATAGCGGCGTTCAATGCGAGCAAGTTGGTCTGAGCAGCAATATCGTCAATAACAGCGACGATTTTGCCAATTTCTGCAGATTTCTCACCAAGACCAGTTACCTGATCGGTTACCGATTGAACGGCTGAGCTAATTCGAGCCATGCCTTCAGCGTTCTTCTGAACGATGTCGACACCGTTGTCGGCTGCTGTGTTTGCCTCAGAAGCCGCAGTAGTTGCAGATTTAGCGTTTTCAGCAACACTTCGAGTGGCGTCAGATACCGTTTGAACGATTGTCTGCGCATCGCTAATCGATGTGCTCTGTGTCTGCGAACCTTCGTTGATCTGGCCTACGCCTTCGTTCATCTGCTGAATCAAATCAACTGACGACTGAATGCTTACCTGCTGCTGCTGAGCACCAGATGCGACCTGCTGAGAAGTTGTTGCAATTCCCTGCGTGGCATCGCCAGCCTGGTTAGCAGCTTCAGATAGTTCGCCAGATGCTTCGCCAACTTTGCCGGCTGTGGACCTAACTTCTACGATAAGTCCTGAAACACCTTCAACCATAGAGTTGTAGGCAGTTGCAGATTCATCGAGCTGGTCAAGAATTTCGTTGAATGCAGATGCGATAGTTCCGATTTCGTCACGTGAACTGATGTCGATCTTGTCGATCTCAATGTCATATTCATTCGTGAGGTCACCAGAAGCGATTGCTTGCAGATTGCCTGTGAACATAGGAAGGGCAACATTCGCTACCTTGTCGGAAACTTCTTGTACCGATCGAACGTTCTTGATGATTGCTCGAACTGTGAAGATCGCTACACCAGAACCAACGACTACTGCTGCAACCACAATTGCGATCAGTAGCGTTCGAGCCGTTTCAGCCGATGACTTCCCCGAAGTTGCAGCTTCAGAAGCAGCAAGTCCGTCAGCAGCAGATAGCTGTTCAAATAGAGCTACGAAAGAGCCGATAGATTCACCGAATTTTCCATCGTGAACTTCATCAGCAGCCTCAACGTCGCCACCGGCAACGAATGCGGTGATTTCCGCACGACCTGCGATCATCTTATCGAACGATTCGTCGAAACTCGCCCGAACAACATTTCCTGCCTCAACATCCACAGCGTACGCAGCGTCGGCGTATGCAATGAAGGAACTCTGCAGAGTGTTCTGGAACTCAGTAAGTAGTTCACCGTCACGCGCCTGCTCAGCAGGGTCATCGGCGTTGATCCACTCTTCCATTCGCAGGTTAATTCGTTCGGCTACGAGAGCAGCGTTACTCAAATCCTGGGAAGGAACAAAGCGGTTTTCGTACATAGACGTCATCGACTGGCTCAAGTTACTGGCCTGAAGAATTCCAACAATAGCAATCGCAATCGCAGCGATTCCCATTATTCCTACCGTGCTGTATATCTTGGTGCCAAGACCAAGGTTTCTAAACGACACGTTTACCCCCAAAGTGTGTTAAATCGCTCGCAGTGATCCTGTTCGGACAACAGGTGCGGCGTAATGCCGGACTTCTAATAGGCTCAAGTGGCCGAACAAAATTCATTGCTCAGCCGTTCAACTCAATTCGATCAGGATTCCGTAACTGAACATTAGGATTCTAGAATTCTGAAAACACTGTCTTGATCGCCCAATCAGGGGCACTTAAATACGTGTGAGTCAGGCTGAAACAACTTGGATACCACACCCAAAGCGGCTGATGTACCAGGATGGTTACCGAGCGGAAAATACCATCTCAATCAGTTCATTCCCATCTCGCATCGACCCGTGAGCCAAACGCGCCAAATAGAAAAATAATGCTCACTTTGCGTTTGAGCGGTGCTAACCTGAATCTTCTGTACGCACGCACCGATTCGCAGTGAATAGCCCTCGCCACAAAATGACCACGCCTACACAACGTCCTCCAATGAAACGCCCGCTCGCCGTTCACGTAATGGCGAAGCCAAGTGGCGCCATCTGCAACATCGATTGCACGTATTGCTTCTATCTTGAGAAAGAAAAGCTGTACCCAGACAAGGCACGTGGTTCGTGGAAAATGGGCGATGAAGAGCTTGAGGCGTACGTAAAGCAGTACATCGAAGCCAACGATATTCCTGTCGTGAGTTTTGCCTGGCAGGGCGGAGAGCCAACTCTGCTCGGACTCGATTTCTACAAGAAGGCGATCAAGCTTCAGCAGCAGTACGCTGGCAAAAAGCAGATCACGAACGCTTTCCAGACCAACGCAATTCTCATCGACGATGAGTGGGGCGAGTTCCTAGCTGAACACAAGTTCTTGGTCGGCGTTTCTATCGATGGACCGGAAGATATTCACAACAGGTACCGGGTAGGTCGCGGCGGCGAACCAACTTGGGACAAGGTGATGGCCGGTATCGAGGTGCTGAAGAAGCACAAGGTTGAGTTCAATACTTTGACCGTGCTCCACAAGCACAATGCCGATCACCCAAAAGAGCTTTATGAATTCCTAACCCAAGAGGTTGGAAGCCAGTTTCTACAGTTCATCCCGATTGTTGAGCGTGTTGCCGACAAGCTCCCGGCGCACTTCTTGCAGTTGGTAGGTCCCGAATTCCGAGATGGAGCGACCGTTACTGAGTGGTCGGTTGGATCAGAACAGTACGGAAACTTTTTGAACGGAATTTTCGATCAGTGGGTTCGAAAAGATATTGGCAAGAACTTCATCCAAATTTTCGATACGACTCTAGCCGGTTGGATGGGTCAAAATCCCGGATTGTGCATATTCGCCGAGACCTGTGGCGATGCGATGATCATCGAGCACAACGGTGATGTTTACTCGTGTGACCACTTTGTTTATCCCGAGTACAACCTCGGAAACGTTGCCGATACGACCATTCGCGAGATGGCGGAATCGCCAGAGCAACGAAAGTTCGGAACCGACAAGCGAGACACGCTTCCCGAGTACTGTCGCAGCTGTGAGTTCCGATTCGCCTGTAACGGTGGCTGCCCTAAGCAGCGGTTCGTGAAGACGCCGGATGGCGAAGATGGCTTGAATTACTTGTGCGTTGGATATAAGAAATTCTTCAGCCACACCGAGCCGTACATGAAGGCAATGGTTAGCGAACTTAGAAGCGGCCAGCCAGCAGCGAACATCATGGCGAAGACGAGCCAGATGCCGGAAACTGCCGGATCAGACGATCCCTACGCCGGAGTAGGTCGCAACGACGCCTGCCCTTGCGATTCAGGCAAAAAGTTCAAACGTTGTCACGGGGTTGCTAAGTAGCACTTTCCTCTCGCGTCCCGACCGAAGCGGAGGGATCTGGGGTGGAGCGGTGAAAGTTCGCTCAGTAGCCGACTACACACGATAGATTGCAGCTGATAGTTAGCTGCCACCATCGAACGAACGCGCCGCTCAAACCCGCACCCCGCCAGATCCCTCGGCTACCGCTCGGGACGCGAACACAGCAACCCTCACCCCGAACACCCGCGTGGCGGCGTAGAATTCCGTGGGCTAATTCATTAGCCCTTTTATTACTCATCACATTTGTGGAGCAACTCCCCGTGAAACTCAGGACCAACCGCGCAAAGCAGAAACTCGCCAACGGCGAAGTAGTAACTATCGTCAGCGGGATTACACATCCAGATGACATCGACGCAGTTGGACCTATGGGCTTCGACGGCATCTGGTTCGAGGGCGAACACGGATCTACCGAAGCCGGTGAACTCGGAAACCTAACCCGAGCCTGCGACCTATGGGGCATGACCTCGGTCGCTCGAATCAACCTCAACGAGCAGGGCCTTATCTACCGAACACTCGACCGTGGTGCACAGTCGATCGTAGTTCCGCACGTAAACAATGCAGCTGAAGCACAGAACGTTGTCGATGGCGGTAAGTTCACCCCAATCGGCAAGCGTGGCATGTACACCAGTCGACAGGGTCTGGGAGTTGAAAACTACTTCGACCAGGCAAACGACGAATCTCTATTGGTGATCTTGCTAGAAGACATCATTGCGTGGGAGAACCTCGACGAAATTCTCGCCGTAGAAGGAATCGACGTGTTCTTCGTTGCTCCTTCCGACTTCGCAGCATCGATGGGTCACATGGGCGATCTTGGTCACCCTGACGTTGTTGAGAAGATCAACGACTCACTCAAGCGAATCGTTGCGGCTGGCAAGCATGCTGGTGCGTTAGCAACAACCGAAAACGTTGCTGCGTACGTAGAAATGGGTGTCAGGTTCTTCATGACCGGCGCAGGTCCATGGATTTCAAAGGGCTACGACGAGTTCGTTGCCAGTGCAAACTCTGGAAAAAAGTAGACAATTAGACGTTTACGAATTTGGTACGAAAATTAGCGTTTAGCTAATAACAACTCAAACTGTGAGATTTTTCGAATTGAAAAGTGTGATGTCCAAGCGAATGTTGGTTCTTGCGGGAATGCTCGCGATGGTAGTGCTTACAGCATGCCAAGCTGCGGGTAAAAACCCCGAGAACATCGAGATACCTGTCGTTGTTCCAACGGTCGATGCCTCGCTATGCCAGAACGATGTGTACCCATCGGACGCACCAGTGTTCGGAGATATCACTAGCGATCAGCTTTCAGGCGAACCAGACGGAATCCGAATCTTCGACCGTGTCGTCGGTGATGGAGATACTCCAACCATCGAAGATATGGTGACGGTTGGATACACCGGCTGGCTAACTGATGGCTGTGTGTTCGATTCATCACACGCTCGTGGCGAAGATGCTGAACTGCTGCTCGTTGCCCTGATCCCAGGTTGGCGTGAAGCAATGTTGACGATGTCGGTTGGTGGTACTCGAAGAGTCGAGATTCCGCCTGCTAAGGCCTACCGTGAGCTCGGCTCACCGCCAGTCATTCCGCCAAACTCAACTCTTACTTTTGAAATTGAACTTCTGAACGTTCTTACCCCGCAACAGGCAATTGCCACGGCTACTGCTATTGCAGCCAATGCAACCGCAACTCCTGTTCCTACTGCAACGCCCGAAGGAGGGCCTATCGTGTCTTGTGACAACCCCGGTTACCCAGATTCCGCTCCTCAGTACGATGATGTGACTGAAGACCAGTATTCAGATGAGCCTTCCGGAATTCGTGTGTTCGATTCAACGGTTGGAGACGGTGCTTCTGTTAGCCCAGAACAGACTGTTGATGTTCACTACACCGGTTGGCTTGTAGCCGACGGATGTGTGTTCGATTCTTCTTACTCACGTGGTCAGTCGATTTCGTTCCCAGTTGGCGGCGTAATCCCTGGATTCCGCGACGCTATTTTGGGCATGAAGGTCGGCGGGCAGCGACGTGTCTACATTCCTGCCGATCAGGGCTACGGTGCTCAGGGCGCTGGCGGAGCAATTCCACCTAACGCCGATCTCGTATTCGACATCGTCTTGGACAACGCCCGCTAAGTGGCGTTAGCCACGTTTTCTCCGGCAGGGTTACTAGCGGCTAAGTCGCAAGCATTCAGCCGGTGAAGAAATTAGTTCGATAAAAGAAAAGCCCTCGATCATTTGATCGGGGGCTTTTTTTCGCCCTTCCCTCCTTCGGGAGGGACCGAGGGAGGGTAGACTGCCGCTAGGTCCCAAGTCGTTCGACGACGCCCGGACCTTAAACGCCACGCCCGGAGCTAATAACGCATGCAAATAACCAAAGTTGAAACTGTTCACGTAGATGAGTTCTGGCAGATGTGCTGGGTTCGTATTCACACCGATTCGGGCGAGATCGGGCTTGGTGAAACTTGGTATTTGCCAAAATCGGTAGCCGCAGTTGTTCACGAACTGTTCGGACCAACGCTAATTGGTCGCGACCCCATGGATCGCGAAGGTCTTTGGGACGAACTGTTCAAGCTTTCAGGAATTTTTACTTATTCCGGAGCTGAACTACGTGCGCTATCAGCAATAGATATCGCTCTTTGGGACATCGTGGGTCAGGCACTCGATCAGCCGATTTACAACTTGCTCGGCGGTAAAACACGCGACAAAATCCGCATCTACAACACGATCGGTAGCTACGGCGATTATCAGGACAACGAGTTTGAGCAGAAAGACCCTGTTGGCTTCCTGCAAAGTCTGATCGACGAAGGAATCACGGCGGTCAAGGCGTACTACATGGCTCCGTATGCAGCTGAATCGGGCGGAAATTTCGTTTCAGCGAAGCAGATTAAAGAGGGACTCGCCCCTCTGGCCAAACAGCGCAAGGCGTTGGGTGATCAGATCGAAATCGCTCACGATGGCGGCGGACAATGGGCGTTGGCTCCGGCTATTCGCATCACCAAGGCGATGGACGAATACGACCTACTCTGGCAAGAAGAGATGATTCATCCCGTGAACGCTCAGACGCACCTAAAACTTGCGCAGGAAACGAAGGCGCCTATTTGCGCTGCTGAGCGACTGATGACTCGATTCGAGTTCAGGGAGTACATCGAAAACGGCTCAGCCGAGATCGTTATGCCCGATCTAATTTGGACCGGTGGCATCACGGAAACAAAGAAAATTGCCGTGATGGCCGATACATATCAAACGCCCATCGCCCCTCACGACTGGACGGGTCCGATCAACGTTTTTGCCTGTGCTCACATCTCGATGAACGCACCGAACGTGATGATTCAGGAGACCAACCGCGCCTACTACAAAGGCTGGTACGACAAGTTCATCGAACCCAATATCGTGATCAAAGACGGATACTTGCTCGCACCTGAAGGTCCCGGACTCGGCACACGCTTGAAAGACGAAGTATTTAACCGATCCGACGTGAACGTCGAAGCAACCACCGAGGGTTATAAGTGGGAAGCCACCGGATTCAAAGATCCCGGCCAAAAAGTAAGCCACTTCTTCGCACCAATCGTGCCTGATGGGCAGGATTAGTGCTCCAAAAACTACTAACAATCGCCCTCGCACTACTCGGCTTCTCAAAAACCGTCGCCTGCACTTTCTCGCGCTCGATTAAGTAGGCATGATTCGGAGAACATAGCCACTCATTATCTACATTCCATACTGGCTTCATGCATAATTCACCTTTCGGTCTATTGATGAAGAATCCGAGAGGTCGCGATGTTTCAAAAGTGTCCTATTTGTCACGAGAGAGCAAATGTTCGAACCGCACAGAATTATGATGCTAAATCAGTTGAGTGCGATTTCTGCGGCAAATATTTTGCCGAACACAATATAGACAGAGATATTAGTGAACAAATGCCCAATGTGAGGCATCTTCTTGCGGGTTACATGTTTCACAGTCGCACCGAAAAGCGCCCAGTAATCACAATCGATGAAGCCGCATCAATTGTCTCGAATATTTCCGAGCAAGATCCTCTTCAGAAACTTGACCTATGCCTAATGATGATCAGGCGTAGCCTCGACAGACCCGATCAAATGTTCAGTCAAAACAGCATCACCAGGCAGGTTATATATGCAAGAGATGCGACTGAAATTGAATCACTTCTAGAATTTGCTCTAGACCTAGATTTAATAAGTGAAGCCCGACCTAGGACAATTGGGCGGTCTGCTGAATATACGATTTCGGCCAAAGGCTGGGAATATTTACGATCGCTCAGTTCAAGTTCTCAGAATAGCTCAAGTGCGTTTGTTGCCATGGATTTTCGACCAGAACTGACTCCTGTATTCGATAAAGGATTTGCCCCGGCTCTAAATGCGACAGGATGGAACCCGGTGCGTGCGGATCGGATCGAGCATGCGAGTTCGATAGATGATCTGGTGATATCGCAAATACGCAGCGCCGGCCTCATGGTTGCTGATTTCACGTACCAAAATCAGGGGGTTTATTTTGAAGCAGGATTCGCTTTTGGAATCGGAATCCAAGTGATCTGGACATGCAAGTTTGACCACCTCGACAAAGTTCACTTTGACACACGTCAATACAATCACCTGATCTGGGAGGACATAACTGATCTTGAAGAGAAATTAGCGAACCGTGTTCGGGCGATGGACTTGTCGCGATAGAAATTGAAGGGGTCATTCATGCCGCAAAAATCACAACATAGCGCCTTCAAAATGCCTTCAAAGGTCCACATCACGGGCAGAACATCGACAATTACCAACTCATTTGTCCAGGCAATTATCCCGCAGATAGAACCTTCCGACGAAGAGATCACCTTGGTACTCGAAGTACTAGGAATGTCAGATACCGGTACCGAATGCTCGTACTGTGGCGCTGAGGCCACACAATGGGATCACTTGAACGCAATCGTGCGAAATAAGCGACCAACTGGTTATATAACCAATATCGCCAATTTGGTTCCTGCGTGTGGTACTTGCAATCAATCTAAAGGTGCTAAGCACTGGAAAATCTGGATGTTGGGTACCGCAGCTCAATCACCATCTTCACGAAGAATCCCTGACATTGAGACTCGTGTGGAAAGATTGACAGCATTCGAATCAATATTCGAAACTGAACGAATCAACTTTGAAGCGGTAGTTGATCCAAAATTATGGGATGAGTATTGGGCCGAACATGAAAATGTCGTTGAGTCCATGAAAAAAGCTCAAAATAAGGCTGACCAAGTTTGGGAATCTATCCAAGTTAATATTCGAACTCGATAAAATCGCCTGATGCCCACTCACTACCTTTCTATCGATGTTGGTTCTACTTCGGTTACGGCTCTGATCATCGACATCGAGGCTAAATCGGTTGTCGGTAGCTCGACCATCGCCAATAACGCCGAAATCACTTCGCCACAAGACAAAAAGCGCGGTCGGTCTGAGTGGGATCTCGTTCGAATGACTGATCTTGCGGTCACCAACGCTGCGAACCTTATCTCCAGTACAAAAACGCAGCCCGCGGCGATAGGCATCACCGGACAGCAACAGGGTCTTCAGCTTCTAGACAAAGACCTCAACACAGTCGGAAATTTTATCTCGTGGCAAGACCAGCGATCTAAAGATCCTCTCCCTGGCTCTAGCTCTGGCGAAAACCGCACATATCTCGATGCGATGGGCGAGCTAGGCGGTGCTGTAACCGAAGAAAACGGACTTCCTGCCTTCGATAACACCGGTTGCCCAATAGTCACCGGATACACCGCTCCCACTCTCTACTGGCTCAAAGCCAACAACGAACTCCCAACGAACGTTCCTAATATTCACGGCACAACCGCTCCTGAATTCGTCGTTTCGAGGCTCACTGGCACCCGACCCGTTACCGATCCCACCGACGCTGTTAGTTGGGGTGTTTACGATCTCACCAAAATGGACTGGAACTACGATCTAATCAATTCGCTCGGCCTGAAGAGAGAAATTTTCTCGAATCTTGCCGATTCGTGCACTCCAGCTGGCAAGCTCACACCAGCAATGGCTGCCAAGCTCGGTGCGAAGGCCGGAATTCCCGTTTCAGTAGCTTCTGGCGATCATCAATGTAGCTTCGCTGGCACCGTATCCGACTACGACAACACGGTCGCAATCAATATCGGCACAGGCGGGCAGGCGTCCGTTTACGTCGACAAGCCAACTCCAAGAGGTTGGCTAGAACTTCGACCGTATATCCAAAGCGGCTACTTACTAGCAGGTGTCGGTGTAGTCGGCGGTCGCACCTTCCGCACGCTGAGAGATTTCTTCAACAATGCCAGCAGGGCAATCGCTGGATACGAGCTCGACCCTGACGTTCTATACGAAAAACTGGTCGAGTTAGCATCCAAAGTTCCTGCCGGTGCCGAAGGAGTGGTGGTCGACCCACTGTTCACGGGTTCCCGCAGTAACCCTCTGGCGAAGGCAGCGGTGCGTGAACTCACTCCGGGCACGTTCACACCCGGACACATGGCACGTGCTCTCTTCGAGGCGATGGCGGCCCAATTAGCCGATTCATATCGTGAGGCGGCGAAGCTGGGCGCAGGTGAACGTTCAAAGCTTGTCGGTTCAGGCAACGGTCTAAAGCTAAACGCTGTGCTCAGAGAATCTCTTGAAGCTGAACTCGGTATGTCGCTTCAACTCGGAAGGCACAACGAAGAAGCCGCTATCGGTGCAGCGTTGTGCGCAGCTGTTGCCGACGGATCGTTTGGTTCGATTTCCGAAGCCAGCGCTTCGTTTGCTGGCGGCTAGTCGGTAACTGGCAATTCGCTAACCACTTCTAACTACGCTCTAGGTTCCGGGTTAGGCGACAATAGCGTTCGTTATGCCAATCCCACCAGCACCAACTCCTTCACAGTTCGAACAAGTCGCTTTGGCGATCGATTCAGACGCGAAAGTTGTTTCGACTCACAAGCTGCTTGGCGGGCTTGGTTGCCGGATGGACGTACTCGAATATCAGATAGCCGATGGAGAGTCGCAGAGAGTCGTTACTCGCCAGTACTGGGTGAAAGATGACCCATCTAACGACAAACGACCTATCGGTGAATCGAGAATTCTTGCTGCGCTAAATGCCAACGGTGTTCCAGTTCCAGAACCTATTCTCGATGAAAAGGCAGCTAGCGAAATATTCGGTCGACCGGGTCTAGTGATTTCGTACATAAACGGAATGCCGAATCTTGGACCCGCCGATCTACAAGATTGGGCAAGGCAACTCGCCACCGCTATGGCGAATATTCATACTGCCAAAGTTCCAGCCGAACTCGAAGACCTGCCGAGATCGCACATCGTTTCTCTTGAAAAATGGATGGCAGCAGATAGCCCACCTGAACGTTTTGCAAAACACGAACTAGGCACCGATTTGTGGAACGCCATGCGGGCTATGTGGCCTAATGTCGACACTTCGAAAAACCAGATCATCCACACTGATTTTTGGCCTGGAAATATGCTGTGGCACGCCGATAGATTGCTAGCGATAGTCGATTGGGAATGGCCTTCTCTTGGAGTACCCAGCGACGATGTCGGATATTTTCTCTCCGATGCTGCCTACACCGGATTCGACGTCGAAAACACGTTCCTCGAGACGTACGAGAAAGTTTCAGGCAAGCCAGTTACCGATCTGCTGTTCTGGAAGATGTTTGCCACCGCAATGCCTTTGCCAGATGTAGGCCCATGGGCGCAGGGTTACGAGGAATTGGGGATGCGCCACATGGATGCGGACCAAATTCGTGAGGCGCACGCCAACCACATAAAAAACCTGCTGAGCGAGTTCCACTCGAATGCCTGAAATTCGAGAGCTGGCAGCGAAGCCGACGACCGAACAATTCGCCCGTATCGCTCGCGCAATCGATGCATCTGCGGAGGTAGTTTCAACCCGACGCCTAATCGGCGGCATATCTTGTCGAATGGACGTGCTTGAGTTCACATCTAGCGTTGGAAAAGCGGGGACGACCAACAAAGTCGTGGTCAGGCAGTACGGACCCTGGCACAAAGATGATGATCCGCATCCCGGAGCCATCGAAGCCGTCGTGCTCGATCTGCTTAGCAAGAACTCCGTCGCCGCTCCGTCTTTGATTCTCGATAAAAAAGCAACGACGATCATGGGCAACCGCACGATCGTCACTTCGTTTATCGACGGCAGGCCAAAGCTGGTTCCGCATGATCTTTTCGACTGGTCGGAGCAGATGGTCGGAGCCATTTCGAAGGTTCACGGAACTCCGCTTACGCCGAAAGTACGAAAACTACTGCCGAGTCTCTACACCGGATTCGAACGACTTTTCACCCGTGATGAGCCAAGCGAAGCCATCGCTCAGCACCCTCTCGGCAATGCTCTGTGGGAAGCAGCAAAAAATCTGTGGCCTTCGGTCAGTAAAACCGAAGATCACATCGTCCACGCCGACTACTGGCCCGGCAACACACTTTGGAGTGACGACAAACTGCTGGCAATCGTTGATTGGGAAGAGCCCAGATTGGGCGAGCCGACTTGGGACATAGCGGTGATCGTTCAAGATGCGGCGTGTTTCGGAATGGATATCGAAGATGCTGTTGTTAGTCAGCACAGGCGAACTTCGGGTCGAATGTTGAAGGACTACGATTTTTGGCGAATGGTTGTCGCTTTGAGTGAGATGCCCGATCCCGGAATATGGGTCGAGGGCTATCGTGCTCTCGGCGGAATTGCGCTCACCGCCAAGAACGTTCGTGAGTTCCACACAGCGTCAGTGGAGCAACTGCTGGCGAGGGTTTAGGACGTCATATGTCCAGACTCTCTAGATCTTGGAAGTTGTCATTCTGAACTTGATTCAGAATCAGTTGTAGCTGTCGGCAACTTCCGACCACGCCAACCCACGACCACCGAATAGCAAGAACGACGAACCCAATCGAAAACAATTCT
This sequence comes from Chloroflexota bacterium, assembly GCA_018650845.1. GTDB lineage: Bacteria > Chloroflexota > Dehalococcoidia > Lucifugimonadales > Lucifugimonadaceae > Lucifugimonas. Next base: position 107,183 of record JABIFF010000017.1, read on the forward strand.
GAATCGAGTTCAGAGTGACAGTCTTAACACCCCAATCCTGACAGATTAGCCAGAAGCTCCCGGCAACCGAATCAGCCCACACCAATCCTGTCTCAGAAAACGTGCCACTGGCACTATCCGTTGGGTTTGATTACGAACTTCACGCCTTTGCCTTCGCCTGAATCGACGATAGCTTGCGGTACATCTTGCAGTTCGTAGCGACCTGAAATCACGCCATCGAGATTAATCGTGTCGATCTCAGCAGGTGTTCGAGCGAACACGTCGCCACGACCAAATGCACCCTTCAGAGTGATCTCTCGATAGTGAAGGTCGTACATATCTACCGGTAGCGGGGCGCCTTCAGGGTTCACCCCGATCATCAACACCTCACCACGAGGCCGAACAACTTCAACACACTTGGCAACTAGATTTGGGTGCCCAACCACTTCGGCTGCGATATTGGCTCCGTAACCGCCGTTGTGATCTTTAATGAATTCAGTGAGATCGCTTTCGGTGGGATCGTGCAGCAGATCGGCACCAAATTGAGTGGCCATCTCTCGTCGAGCTGCAACCGGTTCCGACATCACCATTCGCTCAACGCCCTGTCGTTTTAGAAACGCCAGTGTGAACAGACCCATGATGCCTCCGCCGATCACAACTCCTATGCCGTTGTCGTCGATGCGCATCATCTCAGCACCTGAGAGACAGCAAGAAGCGGGTTCAGTAAGAGCAGCCTGTTCAAGATCGAGACTGTCTGGGATTTTCACCGCCGATTGCGAGGGAGCAGTTGCATATTCAGCGAACATTCCAGATGTAAGATCGGCGTTTTCGCAGCGTGATTCCGACCAAGTGGTACATGCCGAACAAACTCCGCAATGACTCGTCGTGTTCATCACAACTCGTTCACCGATTCGGCTTTTGTCGACGCCCTCTCCAACTTCAACAATCACACCAGAACCTTCGTGCCCAAGCACTTTTGGCGGTGTCGATGGGAACAGGCCTTGCGTGATGTGAACGTCGGTGCCGCAAACGCCTATGGTGTCGACTTTTACAACTACTCTGCCGGGACGAGCTACGGGATCGGGAACTTGATCAAGCGTGAACTTGTCGCCGCCGTGCCAGGTCATTAGTCGCATCAATGTAGTCGCCTCGTTTCGTCCAAGTTGCTCGCTTGCTGCCGATATTAGGCGCGAGTGAACGTGAGTTCAACGTAAGTTCATAAGATTTACGAAGCGAAGCGAGTTTAGGAACCGACGCCACAAGTCTGTAATGCCGCCAGAACCTCGTCTGGAATCTCAGATAGATCGCCCGAGCTAGTAGCGACGACTGCGCTTGCAAGATCCGATGGGTCGAGTTCGCTTGAGAGGCACGTGAGTTGCTCAATAGTTAGATCGCTAACTGGAATCTCTGTGGCCGTTGGCTCTTCGGCAGGCTCGATTGGAATCGGACCTGCGCCATCGCCAATGCCGCCATCTGGCTCAACCGGAATTGCGATTCCGCCAAGACCACACTTTGCCAGCGCATCCTGTACTTCGGCAGTAGGCCCGCCCCCTTCAGGATTACGCAGCAAACTAAGTGCATCGTCGCCCAGTTCGCCAGTCATACATTCTAAGAACGATCCATCACCGCCAAAGCCACCACGTAGACCTCCGCTGAAACCACCTTCGCTGCCACCAAATCGGAATCCGCCACCACCGTCACCAAAGTTCAGGCCGCACTCTTCCATCGCCGCCAAAGATTCTGGCTCAAGACCAAATCCACTGCCTTGACCAATGTTGTCGAGCGCATCTTCGCCAAGAATTCCACCCAGGCATTCGCGAACTTCCGGGTTGTCGATAACCCTTCCTGCAAATCCTCCGCCACCAGTTCGACCAAGATTTAGGCCGCATTCCTCGAAGGCAGCCAAAGATTCAGGCTCGAGCCCAAGCCCACTACCCTGCCCAAGATTATCGAGTGCATCGTCACCAAGAATTCCGGTAAGGCAATCCCTAACTTCGGGATCGGCAAGTCCGCTACCAACAAATCCACCGCCGCCACGAATTCTGCCTGCTATGTCGCCAGCGGCGTTATCGACTCCGATACTTTCCGACTCCGTAACAACCGTTGGAATCGGTGTTGGCGGCTCTGGTTCTGCCGTTGGCTTTTCGGCAGCACTATCGCAAGCAGCGGATACAACGGCAATCATGATTGCTATTGAAATAAGTAGAGTTGATCGTGAAATTCTTGGCATCATTTACTTCTGATTGATGAGCTAACCACGTGACCATGTGACATGGTCGTATTTAGACGCGGAAGCCCCGAGTATGAACATCCTATGGGGCAAATTTTCAGGAAATGTGAAGATTCTGCCCGATTCACTCAATCACGGCGAGTAAATCGGCACATGCGCTCAGCGATTCGAGAGTTTCCTTGCCTTGGCACATCAGAACCATGTTGCCGGCAATCACATAATCGAAATATTTTGGGAACCCGCATCTACCGACGTGGTGACCGCCGTTCGAATCGCACCTGCGACGTTCAGATAGACCTTCTTGCCATCGTTGATCGTCTTTGTACAACGATGCACCTGCGCCAGTTGCCTCGTTAGCGAATTCGACTCCCGCTGACTTTGCAGCTTCGTGCGAAAAGTAGAATCGAGCTTCGTATTCGAGCCGGTTGTAAGGGTCTGATCCGTAGAAACCGTAGTGCGCTGAACTCGCCTCATCCAAACCGTCTACATCGTAGGTTTTCGACTTCTTGAAACCGATCGCTTCGAGATCGGCAACTGTGTATTTGCGTTCGGTGTCTTCAATTTTGGCGATCATCTCTTCGACTGACATTTCAATGCCGCACGAATCGATTGCGTTCGAGAATCCAAGAAGCAATCCACCACCAAGCAACTCGCCATAGCCATCGGCAAACGAATTGCCAAGATCAGCAATCATGCACTGCTCGTCTGGCGAAGAATATCGCTGCGGTTCATCACTGCTACTGGTGTTCTCGTCATCAGCATTCGAAGCGGCCAATGCAGCCAGCTCTACTTGAGTGAGGCATTCGGTAAAGCCTTGAATAGCCAGTTGCGCTTCGGGACTTGCATCGTCATCGTCACCAATCATCAGCTCGGTGAGCACTCCCGGTTGAATGTCATCCAGCAACGAAGCTGCGCAAGCCGCCGAAGAACCGCTGAAAGTACCTAATTCCTGCTGAATTTGCCCCGCTAGGAATCCCACGACGAACTCGTTAGAAAAGCAGCCCTGAATTGATGATTCTTCGTCGTCGTTCAGTTCTATTTCGCCCAGAGCAAGGGCCTTCATGCGATCTTCGCCAAGCTTGGCGGTGAAGCACTCGACATCGGCTTCTGGAATTTGAGCCAGAAAGGCTTCGAAATCCATATCGGGAGATTCAGTGATGATCCCAATAGCGGGTGTCGATGTTGGCGCCGGAGTTGAAGTAGCCGGAACCTCTGTTGGCTCGGCTGCCGTGCCTCCGCATGCAACAAGGAAGACGGAAATCAGGGCAATGATCACAAATATCAGCGAGCGTCGATTCAAAATTTCCTCGATTACGAATTTCCAGCCCGCCAGTTAATTATTACAAATGGGATGCTTCCCAAAAAACTACAAACGGTCTTTGACGAACACGGCGATTTCACGTGGGTTCATTCGCCCGACTTGAGTCGTTGCATACAACGACGCAGCGACTTCGCCACCGGGTTTCAGTATGAACTCTGCCGGTTGCGTAATGGGAGAATCTTTTCGTTCGCCCTGAACCGATCCGACTGCTGCGATATCGGCTTCAGTCACGCCAAAGCCAATTGGGAACTTGAAGCCGCCATCAGAGATCGTCTTTCGAACTGCGGCTTCTGAATCGGTGCTTGCAGCGATTACTTTGACGCCTAATCGACTAAGAAGTCGGTACTGTTCCTGAACTGCAACCAACTGGCGCAGACAGTAACCTCACCAGCCGCCTCGATAGAACATTACGTACGCCCACGAATCATTCAAATCACCGGGAATAGATAGCTTTTCGCCTCTCGGCAAAGAAATTTCCAACTCAGGAAATTTATCTCCGGGCATCAGGATTTTTTGCGATGAGCTAGCGGTTTTCGAATCGCTCAATTCGCTGGCCTGACAACGATGTTTACGAGCCTGCCAGGCACGTAAATCTCTTTGACGATTGCCATGCCTTCGAGGTGACGTGCAACGTTCTCCGCCATTTTCGCAGCTGCAATCGCATCATCCTGCGAAATATCTGCTGCAACTTCGATCTGATCACGAAGTTTGCCCTGAACCTGCACCGCAAGAGTAATCGTGTCGCTGACAGTCAGTGATTCGTCGAAACTAGGCAGTAGTTCGAGGTGAATTGAACCAGTGTGCCCATTTCGCTCCCAAAGCTCTTCAGCAACGTGTGGAGCCATTGGCGCTACGTGCAGCAGTAATCGTTCTACTGCCGACTTGAATGACGAAGCGGAAATATCGCCCGAATCGTAAGAACGAATCAGCTCAGTCGTGAACTCCATCAGTGCAGAGATAGAAGTGTTGAACTTAAACACTTCCATATCGGTAACGAACCGCTTGGTCGTTACATGCGATGCCCGCTCAAGAGTTTTTTCGGTTTCGGGAGTTCCCGTATCGCCAAGAACGGAAGCATCTCGCTGTGAAATGTCCCAAATTCGGGTCAGCCAACGACGAATGCCGTTGATGCCGGAGTCCGACCAGTCACCACCCTGATCCCAAGGTCCAAGGAACATGAGATACAGGCGAAGCGTGTCGGCACCGTGCTGTTCGACCACAGGGTCGGGATTCAGCGGGTTAGATCGCTTTGAAATCTTCTTGCCGTTTTTAATCAGCATTCCCTGATTCGTGAGTTTGGCATACGGCTCATCAAAGTCGACGAATCCCAGATCACGCAACGCCTTGTTGAAGAATCGTGAGTACAGCAGGTGCATTACTGCGTGCTCTCGACCACCGATGTACGAAGCTACCGGCGACCATGCGTTCACTTGATCTTTTTCGAACGGAACTTCGGAGTGGTTGGGACTCGCGAATCGCAAGTGGTACCAAGATGAACACACGAACGTGTCGAGAGTGTCGGATTCTCGTTTCGCCGCCTTGCCACAATCTGGACATGTTGTATTCAGGAAAGACGGATCTTTGCTAAGCGGAGACTTTCCGTCAGCGTCGAATTTCAGGTTGTCGGGCAGAATTACCGGCAGATCCTGTTCGGGAACGGGAACAGTGCCGCAATCGTCGCAATAGATGATCGGGATTGGCGTGCCCCAGTAGCGCTGCCTTGAAATCAGCCAATCACGCAGGTGATAGGTAATAGTTCGAGTGCCAATATTTTCTTTTTCAATCTTGTCGGCGATCGCTTCCTTGCCGTCGGTGCTCGAAAGACCGTCGAACTCGCCAGAATTAACCTGAGTTCCAACTGGAATCCATGCTTCTTCGAGCTCTCCGCCATCCCAGTTTGGAGGTGCGACAACCACTCGAATTTCGAGTCCGTACTTCTTCGCAAACACGAAATCACGAGAGTCGTGAGCTGGAACGCCCATCACAGCACCGGTTCCGTAGGTTGAAAGAACGTAATCGCCGACTAGGACGGGAACACGCTCGCCGTTGAGCGGATTGATGCAGTAAGCGCCGGTTTCAACACCGGTTTTCTCGCGCTCGGTCGACGTTCGGTCGATCTCTGTTTGTCGGCTTGCATCTGCGACATATTCATCGACAGCCGCTTTGTGCGAAGGCTGGGTGAGCTTTTCAACAAGAGGGTGCTCAGGTGCAAGAACCACGAACGTAACGCCATAGACGGTATCGATTCGAGTGGTGAAAGTTTCGATCTTTTCGCCGGGAGCAAATTCGCTCACATCAAAACCGATAGTCGTTCCGGTTGAACGACCAATCCAGTTCGTCTGCATGGTCTTTATCTGCTCTGGCCAGTCGATCTGGTCAAAGTTCAAAAGCTCGTCAGCGTACTTTGTAATCGCAAAGAACCACTGCGGAAGTGCGCGCTTTACAACAACGGTGTCGCATCGTTCGCACAGGCCGTCTTTTACTTGCTCGTTAGCGAGGGTGGTCTGGTCTTTTGGGCACCAGTTGGCGAGTCCGTGTTCGCGATAGGCAATTCCGTTATTGTAGAACTGCAGGAAGAAATATTGGTTCCACTTGTAGTACTCGGGATCCGACGTCGCAAGTTCACGATCCCAGTCGTACGATCCGCCCATTTCGCGGAATTGGCGACGAAAGTTTTCGATGTTGATATTCGTCCACTTGCGTGGGTCTTCGCCGTTTTCGATAGCGGCGTTTTCAGCTGGAAGTCCGAACGAGTCGAAACCTTGCGGCTGCATAACGTTGAAGCCCTGCATTCGCTTGAAACGTGCATGAGCATCGGAAGGGGCGTACTGATACCAGTGACCAATGTGAAGGTCGCCAGACGGGTACGGGAACATCGTTAGGTGGAAGTAGTTTTCCTTGCCCTCAACCTTGTCGATGGCTTTGTAAACGCCGTCGGCTTCCCACTTTGCTTGCCACTTTTTCTCGATATCGCTAGGTGTGTAGCGTTCGAAATCGTTACCCGTTGTAGTCAAAATTCGCTTCCGGACTTGCTCGTGATCGCCGTGTGAACTTCGCGATCAAATCAATTTAGCTTGCTTACGTGCGCGCGGAACACGCAACAAGTGGCGAATTTTACCAATGCTTTCGAGTGACTGCTGCGAGAAGGGCTTTTAGTACTCGCCAACTGGCGTCATTCCGAGCTAGAGGAAGCAGCCAACGCCCATTTCCATCGGACGTATACAAGCGTTGCGATGATTAGCCCCGCCCAAGGCATGCCAAACGTGGCTAGACCAACCGGAATTAACGGCAACATGCAAACAATAAAAATACCTAGGATAGTTTTCTTGGTGCGAGCCGATGATCGACCGGTGATTTCAGTGAATCTCAGCAGAAGAATTCCCGCCATCATCGAGATAAACGCTAATCCGGCAATTCGAATTGCGTATATCGCCGATTCTTCTTTGAATGACGGATGAAACACCACCACGCCAATCGTGACGGCGAAAATAATCGCCCAGCCGGTAATGATTAGGTCTCGAACGCTGCTACTCATGGAGATTCAGGCTATCCGACCTGCACAGAATCGCCAATACGAATTAGTGCTTCGTCGCTAACAGGCGAGAGCTGAACTGCAAATGTCGGTTCTTCGTGGCCGTTAGCTGACATAAGACTTTTCATGATGTCGAGATCACGCTCGCCGTTCACCGGATTGGCGTGTGTCGCCAGACATCTAGGCACGAGGCGGTTCACTTTGTACGAGCTTTCGCCTATCGATATTTGGCCAGTCCAAGCCAGTTCTTCCCAGGCGTCTATGCCCTCGACGACGACGTTTGTTCGGAATCTTCGACCGTCTAGCTCCAGTGACATGTGCGATTCGAGAGCTTTTAGCGATTCGACACTGTGAAGCGTGACTCCGCCGTCTTCGAAATCGTGAAATAAGCCTTGCCGACCATCGCCGATTAAGTTCAATGGCACTCGTTCGGGGTGGCCGACGAGTGGATTGATCTCGAGCGCAGTTACGAATTCACCGACGGCTTCGCTGAGATCGAAACGATCTTCTTCTGAATCGATCGATCCTTCAGCAAATATTTCGCTTTCGTATTTGAGCGTCAGTACCCGCGACTGGTCGTTGAAACCGAGTTCAAGTTACGGGATTCCAGGCGTGTTTGAAAGTGCAACAAAGTTGATCTTTCGACGCCACGACCAATCGTCGGGAGCGCCTTGATCGGCGAACCTGAACGCGAGTATCCGATCACCTTGAATTTTGCCGTCGATCACCTGCAGCTGTTCGAGCCGCTCAGGTGTGAACGACTTCACCGGATGTCGATATAGCTCAATTACTTTCACGAGAGTCGCTTCCCCATTGATATGACTTCGTCTTGCGAATATCCAATCGCACCGTAAAACCCGATTACCTTGTCGTTATTCGATCGCACCTGAAGATTGATCTTTACGCAGCCAAGTTCTCGCAACAATTCCTCCGAGCGTTCCATCAAGGCGGCACCCAGACCGTTCGATTGCTGGTCAGGGTCGACAGCCAAGTAGTTGATCCAGCCACGGTGGCCTTCATAGCCGGCCATAACCGACCCAACTAACGAGTCACCGTCGACACCCACTAAAAACAGTTCGGCCTGGAACGACATCTTCAAATCAATATCTTGATCGGGGTCGTTTTGCGGACGAACGAGTTCGCACTTTCGCCACAAGTCGATCACGGCGCCACGGTCAGATTCTTGAAATGTGCGAATTTCCATTATCTGTGCTGCTTAGAACCTGCTCGAACCTCTGCTTGAGTCGAAGTGGGTCTTGAGATCGGGATTTGCCACGATGAAGTCTTTCGAATCCATTACTAGATTTTCCTGTAGCTGAATTGTCATTCCGCCATCAACAGCCAAAACGTGACCTGTGATGAACGATGCTTCGTTCGAACACAGGAAACCAACGGCGTTGGCGATATCTTCAGGAATTCCGGTTCGACGAACAGGGTAGTGCAGTTCGAAAAGTCTGAACCCGGCGTCGTTTCCGACTTCGTTCCAGTGCTCATCACCTCGTTCGGTAACGATGTGACCCGGAGCGATGGCGTTCACGGTAATCCCAAGCGGACCAAAATCGATTGCCATCTGTTTTGTCAGACCAATCACAGCCGCCTTACCAGCGTTGTATATGAGCGAGCGAGGTGCCTGATGTAGTCCGTGAACTGATGACATGTTCACGATACGACCTACGTTCTGAGCAGGTGGATTTCCGTGTCGACGCCCAGCACCACTCCAAGAAGCCTGTTCGAAATTAGGATCGGCTCCCGATTCTTCCATCGCAGGAACGGCGTACTTGGCTCCGAGATATAAAGCGCCTACGAGAAGTCCCATGCCGTTATTCCAATTTTCAGGCTCTACTTCCACGGCACTGCCGGCGTTATCGGCACCTGCGTAGGCATTTTGAACGAGTAGATCGAGTCGACCAAACGATGAAACGGCCTTTTCGACCATTTCCTTGGCAGTTGATTCCTTCGAAACGTCGCCAGCCAAGAATTCAGCCTTGCCGCCGGCTGCGCGAATCTCGTTGACAGTATTGGCACCTGCAGCTTCATTCACATCGACGATCAACACGCTGCCGCCATCGGCCGCTATTCGTCTCGCGCACCCGCCACCGATTCCAAGCGCTCCACCAGTAACAATTGCGCTCCGGTCATCAAATCTGCCCATTAATTCGCCTCTGGTAATCGCCTGAAAGTGTGTGTGAATTGAACGAGGTCATTGTTCCAGATATTTATCTTCATGTGTGCCCCAATCTCCAAATGATTCTTCAACAATTGCTCGACCAACGCTTGGTAGCGGCGTAACCTGCCAGCGTTCGAGGTTTCAACGACTAATCTCTCAGGAGAAAAAACTTGGCATTCGATGTAGTTATTCGCCGCGGCACCGTAGTCGATGGCACAGGCGCACCGCCCATGAAAGCCGACATAGGAATATCTGGCGAGCGGATCACGACCGTCGGCGATATTCCTGCTTCAGCTAGCGAATCTGCCAAAACTATCGATGCCACAGGCCTTCACATTTCTCCCGGGTTCATCGATGTTCACTCTCACGCCGATGCTGCACTGCTGAACGATGGGCAGCATGCAAGCGGTATCAGGCAGGGTGTTACGACCGAGATTATTTCTCCCGACGGCCTCACTCTTGCCCCGCTTTCGCCAAAGAATTATGAGATGTACCGCTGGTACCTTTCGGGAATTCTCGGATGGGCTCCTGAAGGCTTGGATATGTCATCTATCGAGGCTTCTCGAAAGAACTATCACCAGAAAACTGCGCCCAACGTAGCTACTTTTGCGGGTCACGGACCAATCAGGCTCGAAGCAGCCGGGATGAACGATGTTCCGCTCACCGGTGAAAAGCTTGGTACGGCGAAAAACTTGCTCAGGGAATCGTTTGAACAGGGTGCAGTAGGTTTCGCCACCGGGCTTTCCTATTACCCAAACAGCTGGTCAGACACTGACGAGCTTTGTGCTCTGATGGAAGTTGCGGGCGAATACGGCAAGCCTATGTCGATTCACTTGCGAAATCACAACGTAGATCGAGCTTTCGAGGGTGGCGGAGTTCCTGAGGCTATCGAAGTTGCCCGCCGAACCGGCACAAAACTCCATTTCGAGCACTATCGAACGTTTGTCGATTCAGCAGGCGAAATCGACAAGCTCATGGAGCCAATCGACAAGGCGAAGGCTGAAGGAGTCGATATCACTCTCGAAACCTACCCGTACCCTGTCGGATCGTCGTTCCCGCAAGCCTTCTTCCCGGGCTACTTCCACGAAGGTGGACCCGAAGCCATGCTCGCCATTCTCAATGACGAGGACAAACGGGCCGAACTCATCGAGCGAATGAGCGAAATTTCATACACGGCTCCAGAAGGAAACGTTTGGACTCATATTGGCGAAGGTGGCAATCAAGAATTCGAAGGCTGGCTGTTCGACGATCTTGCCAAGAAGTGGGGCGTTAGCGTAGAAGAAATGATGACCAGGATGATGGCTGAAACATCATTGGCGTGCGGAATGCGAGTTGCACCTCCCGGCAACGTTCGGCAGTGGCGTCAGGTCGAAGAAGACGTGATGCAACTCATGGCTCGACCCGACTACATGGTTGGTTCCGATTCGATTCCAGTCGGCGGGATGCCACACCCTCGTGCGTACGGCTGTTTCGTGCGAATGGTCGGCCGACTTCGCCGCCGATACAACTACCCAGTCGAGCAGGTCGTTCAGCGAATGACGCAAAACCCTGCCGAACGGTTCGGTTTAACCGACCGTGGAGTGATCGCAGAAGGAAAATTCGCAGATCTGGTTATATTCGATGAACAGAACGTGAACGATCGATCGTCGTTCGAAGATCCCGCAGTTCATCCCGAAGGCGTTCCGCACGTTCTCGTAAACGGCAAACTAGTGGTTGAGAACGAACAGGTAACCGGCGTAATGGCAGGACACGCTATTCCATAGTTTCGACCGGACAAATCGTCCACTTAGTACATAGCCGATTTCACGAATAGGACTATCGTCCCGTACGCGAGTAACACTTATGTAACCGCCAACCAAAGATCATAGTTTGTAGGCAACCACCGCAGCGGTATTGAGGAGACCGAAGCGGAGGAGATAAACACCACTATGAACTTCTCACGACCTAACTTTGGTCTTCGAACGGGCACTGATTCTGGCGCCATGGCCGCTGTTTCAATCGCCAGAAATCCTGTTTCCAATCGATTCATCGCCGCAATGCTGGCGACCTTCGCAGCCCTACTCATTTCAGTACTTGGCTCTAGCCAATGGGCGAGCGCAGATTCGGGAACGACTTCGCCCGATCCCGATCCGCCGCCAACCTCGACCTTGGGCGAACCACGATTCGTTACCGCAAAGCCGGGCGATGAATCAGCAGCCGTTGCATGGGTGAAACCAGCCCCAGCAGATCCTGAAGTTGAAATCGATGGATACATCGTTACTGCGACCCCTTCTGGAATATCTGTCGAAACTGCCGGAGATGACACTCTCGTAATCGTCGAAGGGCTCGACAATGGCACCGAGTACACCTTCACAGTCGTTGCCTTCAACGAAGAAGGTTCTGGCACAGTTTCTGCGCCGTCGAACCCGATAACTCCTGAATCCGGACTCGAACTCGACGAAGAGCAGCTCGAACGATTGCGTTTACACCTTCGCAAACTAGCTCACGAAGCCCGTGAGCGTCTTGAGAAGGCGAAAGAACGTGCACGTGAGCAGCTTGAGAAGAACGAGACTCGCATCGGCGAATGGCTAGACAAGCAGCACGGACGAGCTAACGATCACTTGAACAAAGTGACCGAAAAGGCAAACGAACAGAACGGTCGCCAAGCTGACAAAGCTCGCGATTGGTACGGCCGATTGCAGGATCAACTCGCAAAGCAGCTTGAACGAGCCGAAGGCACAGAGCGTTACGAAGAACTTCGAGCACGCGCTGAGGCAAGACTGAACGAAGCTGGCGAAAAGCTTTCCGACCGACTTGAGAAGTCGCAAGAACAGACTGATCGACGAGTTTCCAAGGCCGAAGAGCAGACTGCCAAGCGAATCGATAAAGCTGAAACGAAAGCTGAAAACTCACTCCGACGTACTGAGGAACGACTCACCAAAAACGTAGAGAAGATGACTGACAAGTTGCAAAACTTGCTTCACCGACTTCGCAACCTGTGGATCGAACGAGCGGCTAACCAGAGCTAGGCCGAGGCTAGAGCTAAGTTCGTCCACGACAAATCAAAAGCTGGCGAATACCAGTTTCAAATTTCAAGGGCACACGGACAGCCTCATGCCCCACGTGCCCCCAGGGCGGATGCCGTTTGGCATCCGCCTGCTTGTTTAAGCTTTCTACCGGCTACGAAAATCGGGGATGTCTAGCGGTTCGCCGTTTCGGGCTACGTTCTCGATTGATATCGGGAAGATGCTGCTCCAAGTGACCGCGTCGTAAACGTCGATTGGTGGTGCGATTTCGCCTGCTACAGCTCGGGCGAAGTCGTACATAACAAAATAGTCACCACCACCATGACCTGCCTGAATCGCCTCTTCGCCAAGCTCTTTCCAGTACGGATGCTCGTACTTATCGCTCAAATCCCAAAGCGGCTGCCATTCGGGGTGAACTTCGTTCACGGGTCCGTTTGGTCGAGCCTTGTTCTCGTATCGGAAATTAGCAGGGCTCACACCCTTCGACACGCCATCGAGCCACACAAGCGGATCTTCGCCATCGAACCGACCCGACATGTACGCCCCGTTTGTGCCTTGAAGCGTGTGCAGAGCCATGTTGTGGGGTCGCGGGCTAGCTGAGTCCTTGCGCAAGCAAATAACTCGCCCTTGCTCGGTTTCGATCAACGTCGTTGCTGAATCGGTGAAGTCAGTCCAGGCTGAATCCTGAGTATCGAAATGGCCTTCTGGAAGCACCGATCGTGCCCATTCTTGCCGGGCGGCAGATTTCGTGACGAACGTGGTTGTTCGTTTCAGGCGATCACCCCGGTTAATTCCTAGCCACTGAGCAACTGGACCCAGCGAGTGAGTTGGATATCCGTTGCCGCGAGACGCCTGAGTATTCCCGGTACTCGTGCCTCCGGCAATGGCAGCACCGCCACCACGCCAAGTCCGAGAATAATCGGCATTGAACATCAGGTCACGGCAATCGTGAATATAAGCACCCTCGGCGTAGGTCAGATCACCAAAAACGTTCTGATCAGCCATGTTCTTGATCATCATGGCTTCACGGCGATAGCAGTAGTTTTCGGCCATCATGTAAGTGAGACCTGTCTTTTCAACCGTTTCGACTAAAGCATGGCATTCGTCAAGCGTAGCGGCGGCAATTACTTCGGAAAGAACGTGCTTTCCGGCGTTCAGTGCGGTTAGTGCTTGGCCCGCGTGAAGCAGCATTGGCGTGGCGATAAATACAGCGTCGATTCCGGGATCTTCGACCATGTCTTCAAACTGAGCATAGGCCTTTAGCTCGGGTCGGCCTTCTGTCCACTGCGAACGAACTTGTTCTTCAGGATCGCAAATCGCTACCAGTTCGATCTGATCTTCCAACCCGCCAAGTACCTGATCAAACCGTGCGCCTCGGTTCCCGCCAGCCACTGCCAGTTTTATCGTCATTCGAAATCCTGTCGCCTGTGATTACTTCGCTACTGCCACTAGTGGATAAAACTCTGGCGAGCCATCATCGTTGCCGGCCGGCCATCCGCCTGGAGCATCCGACACTGTAAACCCTTCTGCTTCGATTAGCTTCACGAGTTCAGCTTTGGTGTGTTCGACAACGGTTTGCGAATAGTTTGTAACTTCGTTTGTTTCCGAATCGACAACGTACCAACGCTTCACTGCCATTTGAACGTCGTCGTGCCAAAAACCTTCGTCGATCAGCATGTGGGGTCGGTCGCTGAACAACCCCGACTCTTGAGCGCTCCAAGATGGTGCAGTTTCGAAGTTGGCGCGAATAACTCCCGGTTCGTGTGGTTCGAGCATCAGCATGCCGCCGGTGTTGAGCGCAGCACGTGTTTTTCTAGCGATCAGGCTGAGATCTTCAGCAGTAAACACGTTCATTTCGCCGAACAGCAGAATTGCCAGATCGTATCCAGTGCCAAATTCTGCGTTTCTGATGTCACCGTGAACGAAATCACTTGAGAGAGATTGTTCTTCGGTTTGCGATTGCGCCCATTCGATCGACGCTGGCGAGAAATCAATCCCGTACGTCGAATGACCACGTCGAGCAAAGTCCAACGAGTGAAGACCGGGACCACATGCAAGATCAAGCACTTTTAAGTCTTTTTCCAATCCGCCAGCGAGTCGTTCCAGCCAGTCGACCTGCCTGTGAACGACTTCAAAGCGCCTGCTAGCGGCGTTGTGATCCTGCGAGAGGTGTTCTTTCAGCATTCGCTTGCTGAAGTCGGGTTCATCCCACGGAATTTTCTCGCCTTCCTCCCACGGTTGCGGAGGATTTTGGCGATTCACGATGTCAGAAATTTTCATGCAGTGAATTTTGCCGTATTAACACCCGCATTGAATAGCCAGAAGTGACCAAAAGAAAAGCTCCAATCCAAAAATGGATTGGAGCTTTTTATCAGTATTTGACAGACGGTATTTCGAAAACAAAAACGGCCAATGTTGTCATCCTGAACTTGATTCAGGATCAACCTTCAACGCAGTTTCCAAATGGCGATTCGGCCATGAACGATCTTGCCATCAAGACCAGTCGTCTCTTCTAACAAGATTCTGAATCAAGTTCAGAATGACAACTGAGTGAGAACGTTCAGCGGAGCCATCCCCACGAATCGGCCATCAACGACCGATCTCGCAGAGAACGTGCCACTGGCACCTATTGCCGGTGAATTAGTTCGATTCGGATATCGCCGGGGGCTGAAATAAACGCAATCGATACGCCGCCGCCATTGTCGATCGGACCTTCTTTGTGCTCGGCACCCATGGCAACCAAGCGAGCGATGTCGCCATCCATGTCGTCAGTGTCGAATCCAAAGTGCTCAAGACCGTAGTGCGGGTTAGAGTCGGCTGGGCCGAGAGTCTCACCAGTTCGTTCGGATGAAATGTTGATCGCCAGACCGCCCTCGGTCTTAGTGACGATGAAACGGTCGCCAACAGGTCGAACATTGTCAGACATGATCTCGACGTTGAAAGCTTTGACGAACCAATCGGCTGTCTTCTTAGGGTCGCTGGACTTCAGGTGAATGTGGTTTACGTTGAACGGCATTTTTTTCTCGATCTAGATATACGTAAGAGTTGTTCGCGAATCGAATATTGGAAAATCGCCTGCCGAGGCTACGTTCAAAGGGCGCGCTCGTCAAACGAAATGAACGAATACCGTCCTGAAATAAACAATCGCTTGGGGGCGGCTATACTGCGCCCAGTGCCAACGCCCGATGTCCAAGTAACGATGAACGGAGGATCAGTTGCCAGAAACGCCAGATATCAACATACGTCCGATCAGGCAGGCCGACTCAGACGCCGTTCGTGCGCTCGATTCAAGTATTCAGGGCGCAGATCGATCAACAACGTGGGATACATATGTTGAACGGCTGCTATCGATCATCGAGCTCGACTGGCTGCAATATCCACCGTGGGGCTGCTTTGTCGCCGAGAACGAATCGGGACTAGTGGGCTTTTTACTCGCCGAGCGTCAAACCACCGCATACGGACTTCCGCCGGGAGCACGAATAGTTGCAATGGCCGTGGAACCGTCGCTGCGTCGAGCTGGAATTGGCAGAATGCTCGTTCAAGCTCTCGAATGGCAGGCTCGAAACGAGGGCATCAAGCAGATTTACTCAGTGCTACTCGCGGAAGATGATCGAGACTCGAAATTCTTGGATTCTGCCGGCTTCAACGCTTCCGACTTGAAGATTTTCTCGAAACGGGTTTAGATACTTCGCCCACGAAGCTGCCGATTACTTCATCGCGTCCATAAGCTGCGAGTGGATTTCTGGCCAGCCAATTACTACGACCGATAACTCATCGTCTTTCGACCAATCGATCGGTTCACCTCGTTCGTCGGTAACGAGAATGCCCAGTTCTTGAGCGATCATCGCTCCTGCGGCGAAGTGCATCGGCTCGATGCCGTAGAACACGCCAGCTGGAAGCCTACCCAAGCACACGAGCGCAATTGGGTATGCCGCTGAAGCAAACGTGTTGATCTGGCTCACCAATGGAATCCAGTCCAAATCGCCCGCTAGTCGTTGGCGCCACTCCTCAGGACCATCGACTTCGAGTCCGATTGCCGACTCGGATAGTTTTTTCTGAGGAGATGAGGCAGTAAACGGCTTGCCGTTACGAGTTACACCGCCACCTTTGGTCGCCGAGAGGCGTTCGCCTAAAGAAGGCAACGGCAGCGAGGCTGCAATGAGTTCGCCGCCGCGCCTGAGTGCGATATTCACTCCCCAGTGATCCATACCCATGCTGAACGGCACGGTTCCGCAAAGCGGATCGACTAACCAAGTCAGCGATTCGTCATCGGAAAGCTTTGTTTCACTCTCTTCAGAAAGTATTCGTCCCGGAGCACCGGCAGCTTGCAATGCCTGAAGAATCGCCTTGTCGGCAGCTAGATCAGCGTCGGTTACAAGCGCGTTTGGCGATTTATAGAACGTATCGAGCGCTTCTGAATCTTCGGCCCTAAAGCGTGCCAAAAGCACTTCGCTTGCCGATTCAGCTGCTGAATCGGCAGCACTGAGTATCAGCTGAAGATTGAGATCGGATTGATTTGAGTCGTTCAACGAGTTCGGTCCGTAAATTAGAAAGTTATCCGACCGAAGTGGTGGCAGGAATCATCGATTTTACTTTCGAAATGGCTCGTTGAGCGTTCTCCGCCATGTATTTCGTGAGCAATTCATTTGCCGCGCCATTCGCGCCATTTCCAATAAGATTGCGACCTTCAACGGCGATCTCGTTAGCCGATTCAAACAGCTCGTTTTGCAAAATACTCAGTTCAGAGCGTATTTCCGCTCGAACATCTGCCCCCGCCTGCAATCCATGGTGCGTGAGCTTGTAGAAATCCCACCAAGGACTATCGCTGCTCGCCTCTTCACGGCCAATTCCAAGCGCACTCGGCAGTTCGCCTTCAATGAAGTTCGGCAGGAATACGGTCATGCAAGGTGAGTAGAGACCGGTCCAGTAGATCGGAAGTCGTTCGTCGGTAGCGCAAAGATCTGCAACGAGGCTCGCGGTTGAAGCCCCCGTCGTCTCGCCAGTTCGACGATGTAGGCAAATAGAAAGTTCTCCGGCTACATCGGCAACCTGATCTTCGTCTGGATTTTCTCCATCAGAATGATCGGTCAAAACACTGATCATTGAACGCACGTCGAGTTGACCAGCCCCCAACCCCAGCATTGCGTCTGAGCGACACTGCCTTGCAAGTCCACTCGCTGAATTCGCAGGATCGGCGAACTTATTGAACGCGAAACTATCGCCAAAGCCCATCTCAAATAGGCCATTGCGAGTGGCCACCGACTTTGCGCCGGGCGAAACACGATCTGCGTCTTTGCCAATTTGGCCAACGTTAGAAATCGTTGTGACGCTGTCGACCTGATTCACAGCCCAATCGTGCCCAACGCACTCGACAACGTAAGCGGAAGTCGGATCGGCGATTAGATAAATATTGTCGTAAGTTCGAACCCCGGCATTGTTTGCGAATTTGCCTTGACCGAACTCCGAAACAAGCGAAGTAATCACATCGACCGCTTCTTCGGCTGTTTTTGAACGCTCAAGACCGAGCCGCAACACTTCCATTCCAACAAGCTTCGGCTTTTTCACTTCAGGCAGCAGCGATGGCAGTGCCTCGTTTCCGATTACTACCTGATGCTCGTTGAATCCATGCTCGTAGCCGGCGCACCAGTACGGCTTCGATCCAACGTGGCGGTATGTGTGCTCTGCCTGTGGAACATCGACGAACTGCGTGCCTGAGTTGCCACCTGCATGATCGGCAGAAGGAACGAGAATCAGCGGCTGTGCTTCGTCTTGAGGTCGGTCACTGTTCTTCGCGAATACAGTGTTGCCGCCACTAGTAGCGCCACCGAGAGCGACCATCGTGTCGCACGATTCGTCCCAGTCGAGAGAGTAGGGAGGTTTGGTAGATCGGGTGTTCAAGTTACGTCCTTCGAAATTTCTCGGTCTTGCTTTCAGCACCGTTCAACTCAGCACGAGTTGCTAAAGCAGTTCAGGCGAATCTTACATGCCCCCTTCACGAAGAATCACAGCTTCCACATACGCCCACACATATCTTGAACGTATCAACTTCGAGTCGAAATCACATCTCACGAGGTACTCAAATGACTCTGGCTACTATCAAGTACGGAATCGTCCGAAACACCAACCTTGAATTCGATAACGCTGTCGAAGCGGTAACTGCTGCGTTGGCAGAAGAGGGGTTTGGAATCCTCACTCAGATCGATGTTCAAGCGACACTCAAGAAGAAACTCGATATCGATCGTCCAAAGTACCTGATACTCGGTGCCTGCAACCCGAATCTTGCTAACAACGTACTCAATGCCGAGCCGTGGGCGGGACTGCTTTTACCGTGCAACGTAGTTGTTCAGGAAATCGATGACGGAACCCAAATTGCGTTCATGGACCCTGAGGTAATTCAGCGAGAAACAGGCAATTCAGAGGTGTTCGACACTGCATGCGACGCCAAAGAACGGCTAATTCGGGTCGCAAATAGTCTTCCCGGTAGCGATTAGCCTCACAGATGCCCCAAGAAAAGCGGTAAGCTTTCGCCCCGCGGTCAAATTTTTGTCTTGATCGCGTAAGGATCTCGGGGGCAGACATAAATGGCCGGTAGCAAAGTTCTCGTTCTTGGTGGTGGTTTCGGGGGAGTGCAAGCTGCGATCAGCGCACGTGCATCGCTCGATGCTTCACATGAAGTAACAATCGTCGATCGAAATAGGGTTCCTCACCTCTGTGGAATGAACCCACTGCTTATCGTTGGCGAACGAGATACCGATAAAACCGGACGTTCGCTCGGCCGACTCGCAAACCGCGGAATCAAGTTCGTTGAAGCGAACATCGATTCGATCGATACAACTGGCCAAAAAGTCGAGACATCCGCTGGAACACTCGACTACGACTATCTCGTTATTGCGCTCGGTGCTGCCTACGATTGGGACGCCGTACCCGGAGCCAAAGACGCCTACTCGTTCTACGATTTCGACTACGCCCGCCACTTGCGACGTCGGCTAAGCCGACTCAAGCGAGGCAAGATCGTTCTCGCCGCTTCGAAGCCACCGTACAAGTGCCCGCCAGCTCCTCTCGAAACCGCCATGATCATCAACTGGTGGGCTAGGAAAAAGGGCATACGAAAAGATCTCGATATTTCTGTGTACATTCCTGAACCCGGCCCGCTGGGAGTTGCAGGAAAAGAGGCATCGATGGGAGTTCGAGCCGCTCTCGATCAGCGCGGAATAGAACTCGTTACTGGCGCTGGTGTGACGGAAGTTTCGGCAAACGGACGAGAAGCATCATTTGCCGATGGATCATCGACCACTGCCGACATCATCGCTACGGTCCCAGTTCACAAGATGCCCGACATCGTTGCAGCATCTGGCGTTTCAAACGGTAAGCCATGGGTTCCTGTGAACAAGACGAATCTCGAAACTGCAACATCGAACGTATTTGCCATTGGCGATGTGAACGTTGTTCCTTCGGGCGATTTCGCCATTCCTAAGGCCGGTGTGTTTGCCGCAGGTCAGGGAACGAAGGTCGGCGAAGTGATTGCTAGCCGAATTAACGAATCGGACGAGCCAGAACCGTACGACGGTATCGGGTTCTGCTACATGGCTTACTCGGGTGGACGTTCTGCCACGGTTGGTGGAGAGTTCCTTGCAGAGGGCGGACCGCAGACTATCTTGACCGATCCCACGGTTTCAGGAATGAAGAGCAAGGATCGCTTCGAACGTGACTGGCGCAGCTTCAAAATCTAGAAGCTAGCTTCGTTTTCAGGAGTATCAAAATAATGATTGCAGTTCGACGTACATATCTTCCAAAGCCCGGAACCGGTGGCAAGTTGGCCGCTTTGGTCAACGAGGCGAGTGCTGCGATGGAAGCTGCTGGGTACAAGAAGCCAACGGTGTACAAGGGCTGGCACGGATCGCACGGGATGCTGCAAACCGAGCAGCTGTGGGATTCGATCGCCGATTACGAGGCATCGCGAAGCGCCGTTCGAAAGACGCCTGGGATCACAACGATCTTCGATCAGATTTACCCGCTTCTAGCCGAGACCCACAACACCGAGATTTTTGAAATCACAGGTTAGGGTGAAACGCTACTTCGTCCCGACCACCTCGACCTGCATGAACGCGAAGAATGCGCCTTCAGCCTGAACCCAGTCGAGCCAGCCTTGCGAGATTTCTGCAAGTTCGGCTTCGGTTGCAATTCCGTACTCAACCGCACGTTTAGCGAGATCAGATCGCAAGATTCGTTCTGCCCATTGTTCGCCCCACCATTTGAGCCCGGTTTCATCTGAGAATGTCCACGTGGAAGTGGTGACCTGCAAATTTGAGAACCCAGCTTCGGTGAACCACTGCTTCACTCGGCGACCTGCGTGTGCATCGCCACCGTTTCGTTCGGCGACTTTGTAGTAGACATCGAGGAATTTCTCTAGGCGCTCATCTGGCGGGAACAACGCCGATGCGCCCCAGTCGACTTCTCGCACAGCGCAAATTCCGCCGGGTTTGAGGACTCGTTGCACTTCTTTCAGCGCTTTTACTGGTTCTGACAAGTGCTGAAGAACTTGGTGGGCATAGGCAGCGTCAAAACTATCGGCTTCATATCCAGTTTCGTAGACGCTGTTGGTTTCAAACTCGAGATTATTCAGGCTTTTTGACGAAGCGTTAGTACGAGCCTGCTCGATCACTGCTTCAGAGTTGTCGATTCCAAGCACAGAACCATCTGGAAGCAAATGTTCGGCTAGATCGACCGTAATCGTCCCCGGCCCACATCCGAAATCGAGCAATCGCATCGGTGATTTCAGCTGAGGCAGCACAAACGCCGCCGCCTCGCTCGCACGTCTCACAGCATGAGCCGCTACAACCGAAGCATGGTGCCCATGCGTGTATTTTTCTTCACTTGAACCTGAAATCGGACCGGTCATAATTTTTCGTTTCTCCGAACTGTGAAAACGATCATATGAATTCACTAGTCGACATATTGTCATCCTGAACTAGATTCAGGATCAGCATCCAAAGCAGTTACCAACGTTCGAATTAGCTCGCAGCAAACCTGCCTTTAGGTGTCGTGCTGAACTGCATCCTGAGCCCCGTCGAAGGGTTGTTTCAGTATGTCTCTACCCCTTGCAGCGGTTTCGTGATGGGAATCGCTGGCAGGACAAGCGTTGCAGGGGGGAGAAAGATCCTGAAACAAGTTCAGGATGACATTGTCAGCAGATGCTGTCTTGCCCCGAATTTAACGATACGTCCGTCTCGCGTGATTCAGAATCAAGTTCAGAATGACAGTAGCTAAGTCGCGTACTGTTGCCGACGGTCAAGGAAGACCGCCTAGTACGCCTTCCAGTCCTCTGGAACTTCGTCCGGCGCTATCGAACGCCGTTCTTCGGCGCTTTTGATCGTTGCTAGCGTTGCGGCCAGTTCGAGTCGACCATCCTCGCCTGAGTAGCGAACTTGCTCGCCAGCGACGATCGAATCGACCCAGTGCTCGATAGCGGCCTGATGCGAGGCATCGTAGTAGTTGTTGTTCGATAGCCACACACGGTCGCCCGAGTTGCCTGCATCGATCGCACGAGAAAATCCGTCACGATGCAAAATTACCGCTGCGGGCTGTGGCAAGCCGTTGGCCGCACCGCCACCCTCGCCGTACACCGTCAAACTGCCTTTTGTGCCGTGCACCTGCGTCACAAATCCAACTTCACCAACTGCATCGCCACCAGATTCCACTTGGTTCCACGCGCTATCGATTCCGTTCGAGAAACTCCAGCCAACCGAAGTAATCGCCTGACCCGTTGGCGCACCCGTACCCGATATGCGTTCGCTCGCAGTTTGCCCAATTTGAGAATGAGCCGTGACGGAAGTTACTTCGGCACCAGCAGCAAAGTACCTCGCTGTAGCGAAGAAATGAGGTGCATGATCCATGATCCACGGAAAATTGCCGCCACCTGACAGTTTTGGATCGATCCGCCAAGGCGCATTTGCTTCATGACTCATCCCAGAGAGTCGCTCAGCCTCTTCGGGCTTCATCACCCACGGACCTTTGGTTTCTCGAATGTGCAGCACATCGCCAATATCTCCGCTTTCGATCACGGCACGTGCGGCGACGTTGGGGTGGTGAAATACATAACTCTCGCCGACCATCAAAGTTGTGCCAGCATCACGGTGAGCGGCGACCATCGCACTCGCTTCCGCCAAAGAATGAGTCATTGGCTTTTCGCAGTACACATGCTTGCCTGCCTTAGCAGCAGCAATGGTTTGATCGGCATGAACGAACGGCGGCGTGACGAGATCTATCGCATCAACATTTGGGTCGGCCAAAACGGCTTCAAGCGAAGTAAACGCCTTTGAACCTGTCGATTCCGCAAGTTCGCCAACGCTATCGGCGTCAAGATCGCAAACTGCGTACAAATTGGCATTCGGTGCTGCCGCTAGGCCGTTTAAGTGGGCGGGTGCAGCGACTTTTCCGGTCGCACCAATCAGAGCTACGTTCAAACGTTCAGATGCCAATATTTATGACCTTACGAGATTGATTGGAACCTAAGTTCGCGACTCTATCGTGTTGCCAACAGCGTCATCGTAGTCGGAACATCGACAACCCACGGACCGTCCGAGTTCAACACTGCGTAAACCTTTTGATCGGGCAGTAATTCAACTTCGCGCTCGCCATCGAGTGCCACAGTTCCCGGCTGAAGATTAATTTCGATCTTCTCGCCCGGGGTCATCACTTTCCAATCTTGAATATCAACATCAGAGATCATCCCCGGTGCAATCGGTGCTCGAACGGTTGTCGCGTTCTTTCCGGGCTTGCCAGTGAATCTTATGTACAAACCGTTCTCATCATCGATGGCGATAGGCATGATCCTTGAGCCAATCGACGAAAGACCGATACTTGCCGGTTCCGCACGTGTTAGGAACATCGAATGAAGGCTTTTGGTGTCCCAGACAGCCCTTGCGCCAACAAACATCTGAGTCGAAACCGCAGCATCTACAAGCGCATCGTCTCGTCGCTCGCCATTCACGTAAATATCGATTCGCTTAGAACGTCGGCACGCCTCGTCACGGGTCAGCACTCCGGTAGCTAAAGCCCCGGCAGCCATTCCCGCCAAAGTGCCCTCAGTGTTCGCAGGAAAGACGTTGTTCGTTCCGGTTGATATAGGAACCAGAGGAACTTCTCCGGCGCCTTTAGCGACAACACGGTTCGTGCCGTCACCACCGAGAGTCACGATGCAATCGACACCCTGTTCTGCCATGGCTTGAGCTGCTCTTGTCGAAGCGCCCTGATGATCGGCAACACCCATCTCGACATACTCAACCTTGATCTGACCTTCGACGTCGGCTGCAGCAGGTCGAGCCAATCCCGAATGATCTGGCATGACCAGAATCCGATCGGCACCAGTTGAAACAACACCCGCGAAAACTCGGCGAAGAATGTTCGCCTTTTCCTGATTCGAAACTACGCGACCGTGGGCCACCAAACGGCGAATGTCTTTACCGGCCGCCGGGTTTGCGATTATTCCGACGGTGCTCAATTTACGTTTACCTTCAAAGCCATATGCCGACGCTTACGCCTTCATCCAGCTTGGGTCGCTGAGTAATTTGGCGATAGATCGAACGAACTCGGCGGCAGGTGCGCCGTCCCATGCTCGGTGATCGAAAGCGAGGTTCAGGTTGGCGATAGATCGAACTGCAACTTCGCCATCAACGACAGCAGGCTGCTCTTCGACTGTTCCAACTCCCAGAATTCCGATTTCAGGCGGGTTCAAGAGAGGGTCGAAAGTGTTGATGTTGTACGAACTCAAATTTGTGATCGAGAACGTGCTGTTGGTCATTTCGTCGATTGAAAGCGAGTTCGCCTTAGCCTTCTTAGCAAGATCACGAACTTCCTGTGCGATTTCTAGAAGCGATTTCTGGTCGGCGTTCTTGATTACAGGAACAAGCAAGCCTTCAGGAATCGCCATGGCGATACCGACGTTCACTTCATCGAGAATTCGAACTTCATCGCCAACCAAGTGAGCGTTTGCAATCGGCATTTCTTTCAGTGCCTTAGCAACAGCAGCAATAACCAGATCCTGATATTGAGGTCGAATCTTGTGCTGTCGCCACTCGCCAACGAGTTCACGCTGGAATGCGACTGCGTCAGTTACATCTGCGGTCGTAGACAAGGTCACACTTGGAATCGCAGCGCTCTCGGTCATTCGGCGAGCGATAGTTCCACGCAAGCCGGAAAGCTTTACAACTTCCTTCACCGGCACAACCGATTCAGGAAGCGGAGCGGCGCCAGAGGATGAAGCGGCGCCAGAGGATGAAGCGGCTCCTGCGGCAGGCGCAGCGTTGGCGGCCTTCACATCGTCTTCGGTAACTCGACCGCTAGGTCCAGTTCCAACGATTCCAGTAAGATCAACGCCCATCTCTTTGGCGAGTCGTCGTGCTCGGGGAGTAACGATCTGCTTGCCACCCTTTGGCGCAGCTGCGGCAGGTGCTGCAGGCTTTGCGGCAACTACTGGAGCGGGAGTCGATGCCGAACCAACAACGGGGGCAACATCTGGAAGATCACCTTCTGAATCGCCGGCTTCGAGGACGTATCCAAGAACGGTTCCAACGTCGACTACTCGACCTTCTTCAACGTCGATTCGTCCGAGCGTGCCATCGGCAGTTGCTTCGACTTCAGCGTTAACTTTGGAAGATTCGATCTCGACAAGTTGATCGCCTTTTGCGATCGGGTCGCCGACAGCTTTGAGCCATTTGATGACTTCGCCGTCGTTCATCCCCATGCCCCACTGAGGCAGGATGATTGGTGCAGACATAAAACCGTTTACCGTTCTTTGGCCAGTTCACGGGCGCAACGCTTACCGGCAATGTTTCATTTTCGCAGCGAGATGCGGCCAAGAACAAAACTCTGAATATGGAATCAGGAACAACGCGCCGGCGGCTATATTAGCGCAGTTCGAGGCCAGTTCGGGGGGGTGTTCACAAGAAGATCGGCGGTTTCCGCAGCTTAGATTAGTCGAGAACCGTGATTTCAGTCTCATCACTAAATTCATAAGCGCCAGCCATCTCCAATTGCTGTGCAATTTCTACCGATGACCCTCGCCCAATCACTACACGTTCCGCCTCATCTGAATACCAGCGACTCATGACCAAATAGCCACCAGGCCCCCACCATGATTCAAGTACGCCTGGAATTCCGCGACCCGCTGGTGAGTACCCGGGATTTGACTCCATAGCCTCTGAAAGAGCCGTGAAAAATTCGTTTGCGTCGTCTCTGGTATCCCATGCGGTAGTCATTATTAATCCCGGCTCGCCCGTATCTTGGGCTTCAACAACGGCGTACACATCGCCACCCCAACCTGCTGCAGCTTCGATTGCGTCGACACTGCCGATAGCTTCAAGCCACGTGCGCAAGAAAAACTCGCCCATCACGTTTTCAGCCTGAATGTCCCAACCGCTGAGATGAACTCCATCATCAGGAATATCGAGTTCAATTGGCTCTTCTTTATCGAGATATTTTTCGGGGTGAAGAACTTGCTCGGTGCTTTTTGGAGGATTTTTGAAGACGGCATCGACAGCAGCGAACTCTCCAAGCTGAAGAATCACTGCGATAAAAGCGGCGCCATCGGTGTAGGAAAATTCGAGACTTCGTTGGAGAAAGTAGGGTGCCTCTGGCTGTTCGGCTTGATCAGCGAGAGCCGATTCAAGTAGTTCGCTCAATTCAAGGAAATCGTAGTTGGCAAGCATGTACTGCGATTGGGCAGAAGTTGCATCGCCTTCGACCAGAGCCGAAATCGCCAGTCCCATGTCATCGTTAGTTGCAAGATCGTCTATCGCTTCAAGATCGAATTTGGCATCTTGCAGTCGGTGAACGTACTCGTGGGCGTAGGTTAGTTGCGCTTCGATATCGATCGACTCGGCACCGGATTGATCGTCGCCCAGCACGAAGAATTCTTCTTTTTCGGGATCGTAAAGACCCAGTACCTGGCTGCCAAAGAGACTGTCGTAGATAGCGTTCAGGTCGGCGTCTTGAGGGATCACGTCTAGCAGCTTGAAGAGAGTTTCTTCATGATCGATTTGACCCATAATTTCGGGATCGTCTAGCTGTTCATCCAGCTTTTCTTTCATCCCGGCCTTGTCGACAAATTTGTGCTCGACAGGTGGTGGCGTATCGATGCCACGAATTTCTTCGACAGCACGTTCTATCGAATCGAGAAGCTCATCGACTGTTAGCTCGACAGGCGCGATTGCAGCTGTAGGGATTGGCTCTATGGTCGGTGTAGCAGTTGGCTCCGCGTCAGAACCGTTCGAACACCCAATGCTGAACGCAAAAACAAGCATCGCCAAAAGCGACAGCCGGAAACCAACTGGCCTCAAGAAAACGAGGCTTCGCCTCTTAGAGAAGGGCATCTGCTAGTTCGGTGAAGTTGAGAACTGTTACGTCGGGCTTGTACATATCGTGAGTGTCTTCAAACGGCAGATCGTAGCGATTTACGTAGGCTCCACGAAGTCCGCACGTTCGAGCGCCCATCACGTCGAACGAATTCGCCGAAACCATGATTAGCTCGCCCGGCTCCATACCAAGATTCCGAGCTGCACGGCGGTATACACCCGGCTTCGGCTTGAAGTATCCGGCCTCTTCGACCGACATCACGCCATCGAATTCGTACTTGATGCGGTTCTTCACGAGATGATCGAGGAACCACGGGTTTCCGTTTGAAAGTGCGATGAGCTTGTAGCGTTCTTTTAGTCGATCGAGACCCGCAACACACTCCGGAAACGGCGAAAGTTCCTGCCAGCCTGCCATGAACGTTTTTGTTTCTTCAGGGCTAGGCGTGAGTTTGTTGGCGCGTGCAACGTAGTCAAAGGCTTTTTGCACAGTTTCTAGATAACCGGAGTGCCCGAGTTCGACGAGCGTGTCCTGGTACTGCTCAATCCGCTGCCTGTAACGGAGCTGCTGCCACATTGCGGCGGGATCGATTCCAGAATCACGATTGTCTAAGAAAATCTTCAGGTGGGGAGTTAGCGAGCCGCCCAGATCGAGAACAGTCCCGAACAGATCAAACGTAAGCGCTTTGCAATTCTCAAAAACAGGATTCAATGGTTGGGCTCCCGAGGGGATGACGGACAGGCGAGTGATAACGCAACAAGCCTACCGTGAGATTGGTCGTGATGTCGGCACGGTCCAGCTACCAGAATCACCCTCTTCCCGCACAAAACAAAAAAAAACCCGGACTTCTCGTCCGGGGCTTTTTATTCACAAATTTCCTAGAAGAAAACGTGCCAATTAGAAGGCTTTAGCCTTCCATCGTGCGTTTCACTGCAGCAGTGATCTTTGGAACGTCTGGGTAGACGTGCTTTTCGAGGGATGGTGTGTATGGAATGTGAACCTGCTCGGAAGCGACCTTCTGAATCGGGGCTGTGAGAGACCAGAAGCCTTCTTCAGCAACGATAGAAGCGATTTCCGAAGCAGCACTACAAACCTTGTGAGCAGGATCGGCGATAACAAGTCGACCCGTCTTCTCAACAGATTCCAATACCGTCTGCTTATCGAATGGAACCAGCGTTCGAGGGTCGATCACCTCGACTGAAATTCCTTCGGCAGCAAGCTGATCAGCAGTTGCAATGGCATGGTTTACTGCGCCACCAATAGCAACGATTGTGCAATCGGTACCTTCTCGGAACACTTTCGCCTCGCCAAACGGAACAAGTAGTTCCTCACCCGGCAAGTCGGCATTGTCAGGAACCTCGCCACGCATGCCGAAGAGAGTTCCATCTTCAAAAACGATGGTCGGGTCGTCGTCACGAATGGCTGTCTTAAGCAGGCCCTTCATATCGGCAGGGTTCGATGGAACAATAATCTTGATTCCAGGCATGTTCATGAACATCGGATACGAGCGGTCCGAGTGGTGAGCCGCCGAACCTGCTCCGTAGAACATCGACGCTCGGAAGACCACCGGCAGTGTTGCCTGCCCACCGAACATATACCGCATCTTCGCGGCCTGAGAGATGAGCTGGTCCATTGCAACCCACATGAAGCTGGTCAGTGTCTCAACCACTGGGCGCATGCCCACTAGCGATGCACCAATTGCAGCTCCAAAGAAACCCTCTTCGGAAAGAGGAGTATCGAGAACTCGCTTTTCACCAAACTCGCTGAGGAGGTCGGCAGTCGCGCCATAAATGGCTCGACGAATGTCCTCACCCAGGATGAACACGCTTTCGTCGCGTCTCATCTCCTCCTGGATGGCCTGGTTTATTGCTTCTAAAAATACGGTCTGTGCCATTTTGATCTATTACCTGTGAACTGAGAAATATCTTGATGAATGAATGAAAACTAATCTCTGGTTATGGCAGCGGGATTGGATTCGCCCACATGTCCTCGAATAGATCTTCTGGCTCAGGGAACGGACTGTTTCGAGCGAAATCAGTGGCTTTCTCCACTTCATCAACCGTCTCAGCGTTTATTGCGTCGCACTCTTCACGAGTTGCAATACCCTGCGAAATCAGCGTGTTCTCAAGAATGTCGAGCGGGTCACGCTTTCGCCATTCAGCAATTTCTGCCTCATCTCGGTAAGCACCACGAGCGACACGACCCAAACCGAGTGAATGCTCCTCAAATCGGTAGGTGAGACCCTCAATCAGTGTTGGGCCTTCTCCGGCTCGTGCACGGGCTACAGCAGCAGAGGTTGCCTCGTACATCGCAACAGCATCCTGACCATCAACGAGCATTCCTGGCATGTTGTAAGCCGAAGCTCGGTCGGAAACGTGATCTACAGCCACTGTGTCGGCATATGAAGTCGTCACGGCGTACTGGTTGTTCTCGCACAAGAAAATTACCGGAAGCTTCCAAACTGAAGCTAGGTTCATCGATTCGTGAAGTGCGCCTTGGTTGGATGCTCCATCACCGAAGAACGCCATCGAAACGAACTTGTCGCCTCTGATGTGGGCGGCTAGCGCGGCGCCAACAGCCACAGGTACGGAAGAACCAAGAATTCCAGATTCACCGAGAATTCCGATTGAGTAGTCGGCAAGGTGCATCGATCCGCCCTTGCCCTTGCAATATCCATCTACTCGCCCGTAAAGCTCAGCCATCGCCTTATCGACCCGTCCGCCTTTGGCGATTGGGTGACCGTGCGAACGGTGGTTACCAGTAATGTAATCGGTGTCTTCAAGCGCTGCGCACGCGCCAACGGCAACAGCCTCTTCACCAATGTATGGGTGAGCGGCACCTGCGAATTCACCTGCAGAGTGAACTTCCATAACCTTCAATTCGAAGTTTCGAATCATCCACATGCGGCGAAGCATCAGCAACAAAGTATCGCGGTCGATTTCCACGGTTAACCCCTCGGGTCTATCAAATAAAAGCCCGTCATCTCAACATGATGAAGAGACGACTTGTTCGTACCTGTCTAATCACAAATTCCGGGGAAACAACGAGTTCAGGGGAACAACTAACCCCGGACGAATTGCGAGATTATAGACCCGCCAGTACGCAACGTGTGCCGAGTTGGAGCTAGATCGGATACGCAAACATGGCAAATGCAATCGCAGCAACTGCCGCCAAATTCAGCAATACAGCAAGCACGTATTTTGCGATAAACGAACCCTTTGAAGTCTTATGACGAAACCGTCGCATCGCCCATATGCCGCCCGGCCACCCTCCAACTAGAGCCCAAACTAAGAGTGTTTCCTCTTTTATGCGCCATTGATCGTTCTTGGCGCGGCGTTTGTCCCACCAGATTGCAATCACCGATCCTAGGTTGACCACCGCAAGACCGATGACGATAAGTAGAGCTATTTCGTCGGCTGTTAAATCCACAACTTTTCCAATGCGCTCGAAAGACTCACGACAAACACCAATATTCTGGGTCGATTTTATACTGCATTCAAACTGGGCGAAGAGTCTCTAAAAATGCTAGAATTGGGGTCTCGTTTACAGATTACGTAAACGCACGCGAATCAAGTCTGATTCAGCCTTCGTTTTCCTGCTTCTCGCACACGCATATCAAAAGCTCAAGCTGTGCTTGCATAGGGATGATTGACGAAGAAAGAATTATCCGGATTCGTGTACCGCACCACATGGTAAGGACTACGAATGGCAAAGCGAAAAAGCGCAGGCGCAGATGTAACCGGCGGCTCGGCTGAGTACGGCGCAGATGACATCACCGTCATGGAGGGCATGGAAGCCGTCCGAAAACGACCTGGTATGTACATCGGTACAACCGGTGTCGAAGGAGTTTTCCACCTCATTCGTGAGATTGTCGACAACAGTGTCGACGAAGCGATGGCAGGTTTTGCTAGCCGAATCGATATCACTATCCACAAAGACGGCTCGGTAACTGTCGTTGACGATGGTCGTGGAATTCCGGTAGATAAGCACAAGAAAACAGGCCTTTCTGCTCTAGAAACAGTTATGACCACTCTTCACGCCGGAGGAAAATTCGGCGGCAAGGGTTATCAGGTGTCTGGTGGACTTCACGGTGTTGGTGCATCCGTGGTGAACGCCCTATCTGAGTGGACAACTGTCGAAGTACGCCGTGACGGCAAGGTGAGCACGCAGAAGTACGCTCGTGGTAAAGCTATTGGCGATATGGAAGTGCGAAAGCCTAACGAAGACGACCTTCCAGGCACAGGAACTTCAGTTCACTGGATGCCCGACGCCGAGATCTTCCCTGAAATATCTTACGAATGGGAAGCTATTTCCGGCCGATTCAAAGAGATGGCGTACCTGAACCAGGGTCTAACAATTCACCTGCGCTCCGAATGGCACGACGATGTATGGCCATTCAACGATGTGACTTACATGTTCGATGGTGGTGTGCAGAGCTTCGTTCGATCTCTCAACCGCCGCCGTGGCTCAGTTCACCCGACCGTGATGTACGCACAGGAAACTATCGACGACGTAGTTGTCGAAGTTGCGATGCAGTACAACGAATCTTTCATCGAGAACACACTCTCGTTCGCCAACGTTATCCGCACGGGTGACGGTGGTTCGCACGTAACCGGATTCCGATCAGCACTAACTCGAGTACTGAACGATTTCGCTAAGAAGAACAATCTTCTTGGAACTGGTAAAGACGACATCAAGAGCCTTTCAGGTGAAGACACCCGAGAAGGTCTGATGTGCGTTATCTCCGTCAAAGTGAAAGACCCTCAGTTCGAAGGCCAGACCAAAGGTCGACTCGGTAACCCAGAGGTAAAGGGAGCCGTTGAGCAGGTCGTTGGTCGCAAGCTAGTTGAATTCCTAGAAGACAACCCCGGCGATGGTGCACTGATTATCAACAAGTCGACTACTGCGGCTCGAGCACGAGCAGCAGCCAAGAAGGCTCGCGATCTCGTAATTCGCAAGAACGCTATGGACGGTGGCTCGCTTCCGGGCAAGCTCGCCGACTGTACGGAAAAAGACCCCGCATCGTCAGAGATTTACATCGTTGAGGGTGAATCAGCTGGTGGTTCCGCTAAGCAAGGTCGAGAACGACAGTTCCAGGCAATTCTTCCTCTCAGAGGAAAAATCCTGAACGTTGAGAAGGCTCGACCAGAACGAATGCTGGCTCACGAAGAAATCGCAGCTCTAATTACGGCTCTTGGAGCTGGGTTGGGTGAAGATTACGACGAAGAGAAGCTTCGATATCACCGTGTGATCATCATGACTGACGCTGACGTCGACGGAGCGCACATTCGTACGCTGCTGCTGACGTTCTTCTTCCGCAACATGCCGCAGATCATCGGAAACGGTCACCTCTACATCGCCCAGCCACCGCTTTACAAAGCGTCACGTGGCCGCTCATCTCGTTGGTTGTATTCCGACGCTGAGCTGGACGAATGGACAGCGAACCGCCTCTACGGCACGATCAGAATCACTTCGGATCAGGACTCGGATCTTGAGCTCAAGAGCACAAAGATCGGTCGAGTTCTAACTCCACTTCGCGACTACGTCGATTCCCTCGAAGTAGCTCGTGTGTTGAACATTCCTGAGAACGTGATCGACAAACTGGTCAACGATCCTGAGTACGCAAAACTCGATTTCCGACCTGAACAACCTGAGGCTCCGGTAGAAACCGCTCAGGCTTCTCTGTTCGGTGAGCCAGCAGACGATTCCGATGCTGACGCCGAAGACACATCTGTGGATCCAACTCAGGTTGCTGAAGTTGAAGAAGAGGACGAGCCAGAGATCCTTCCAGATCGAACGTTCGACATCGACGGATACACACTGACCAAGGACATCTTCAACAACCCGGCCGTGCAGCGCTTGCGAGCGATCTACCCGGTAATCAAACAGGTTGTTGAAGCTGGCACACTGACCATCGAAAAGGGTGATGCTGTCGTCGCAACTGGCGTTGCTTGGAACGATCTTCCAACTACGCTCGACAACAACTCTGACCGTTCAGGTGTGAACGTTCAGCGTTACAAGGGTCTTGGCGAGATGAACCCGGATCAGCTGTGGGAGACCACGATGGATCCGAACGAACGAGTCATGCTCCGAGTTACAGCCGATGACGCGATGGCGGCCGACGATATGTTCCGAACCCTTATGGGTGACGATGTTGAACCTCGCCGAAACTTCATCCGAGCCAACGCACTAGAGGTCAAAAACCTCGACGTGTAGGTGCCAGTGGGCACGTTTTCTGAGAGATTGGAATACGTTGGCTCGGTTGGAACGATGAGGCTTCAGGAAATTTTTGATTTCCCGAGTGCAGGCGAGGGATCTGGTGCGGGGTCGCGTGTGACGTTTTCTACGGCAGGGATTCAGTTGGCTGAATCGTCGATATGGTGCCGGTGATCACAGCAGAAAATCTAAACGACCTATCGATGATTCGGTAGGTCGTTTCGCGTCAGCTCACATCCATCAACATTGTCATCCTGAACTAGATTCTGGATCACGAACACACGACGCAATCTGATGAACCAGCCAACCGTTCTCAACCTCTCGGAAAACCTGCCCACTGGCACCTAAGCCGTGCGTCGACGCTCGACAAACCAGGTTTCCATCTCGCCCTTGCCCTTGATGTCGGTTATTCCTCGCGAGACACACTCAAACTCGTCTTTGATCATCTCGTAAGTGCTTTGTGAAATGTGGAGTCGGCTTTCTTCGCTATACGACTCCATGCGGCTAGCCACGTTGACCGTATCGCCCCACAAATCGTAGTGGAATTTCGACTTGCCGATTACGCCAGCGACAACCGGACCTGAATTAATTCCAAACCTGAATGTCATTCGTTTGCCGTTTCGAGGTGGAAGCGACTTAAGCGCTTCGATCATATCGAGTGAACATGCCACTAGCGCTCGTGAATGATCTTCGCGGGTGCCTGGAACGCCAGAACCCACCATGTAACCATCGCCCATCGTTCGAAGTTTCTCGAGACCATGACGCTCCACAAGCTCATCTAGCACTGAGAACACTTCGTTGAGCCAATCGACAACTTCAGTCGGAGCCAGCGTGGCGAATAGAGGGGTCGATCCCACCACATCTGCGAATAGCACACTCACCGATTCGTAGTGATCCGCAATCGTGTCTTCGCTCTCTTTCAACGTCTCTGCGATTTCAGCAGGAAGCACGTTGAGCAAAAGCCTGTCGGCTTTCGCGCGTTCACTGATAGCTGTGTTCACGAAATAGCCAGAAAAGATGAAAATCAGAAGTGAAGAAACGCCCAAGTTCATCCCAAAGAAAATTAGCTTGAATGTATCCGAAACGTCCAATGCGTTCTCAGAGAAATACCCGTCGAACCCAACTGTTATTCCGAGAACAACAAAGTAGAGAACGAAGAACGGGGTTGCTTTTTTTGGTGTGAAAAACAGTAGCGCGGCGAGCGGCCCAATTGCTGCCCAAACAAGAATGATTCCTGAATCGAACAACCCGCCAATCGACCACTGGATGACTCCCGTGATCAAGATTATCGAGATGGTCTGGGCATATACGGCGTAATAGTGATTCTTAGTTGCGTGCGAAACCACGAGCGAACTGCCGACGATGGCGGCGAATATGAACGGCAGTGAAGCCGACAAGCCCCAACCCAGTATCACGGCATACGCCACTCCCCAAAAAATTCCGGCAACGGAACACGAAAGAGCGATTAGAAATATCGTGTTCTTCTCGGAACGAACTGAGCTCGTGTCTTCAGCGTCGAACGCGAATTTTGCAGCGACCGTAGATAGCACCCAGACCAGCCCTTACCAAGTTCTCAGCAAATAATGCCGTCAGTATCTACTTATGCATCGAAACTAGGCAACCGCTAAACAGCGATAGTGACTTTGCCTTCGGGAGTCGATTCCCACAGCTTGAAGAACGGAATGCCTCTACGTTCGATCTCGGCGTCTCCGCCTTGGTGCCGATCGAGAATCGCCATCACCAGCACAACATCACATCCGTACGCAGTCACAGCATCGATAGCCGGGAACAGCGAACCACCCGTTGAAATGGTGTCATCGAACGCGGCAACTTTCATGCCGGGCTGAAGATTGCCTTCGATCTGCTTGCCGGCGCCGTGCTCTTTCTGTTCAGGTCGAACAAAGAATCCAGTGCGCTTCTTGCCGTCCAGATGCGACTGTAACGCCAGAGCGCCAACGATTGGAACCGCAGCAACAGTCGGACCGCCGAATGCCTCTGCCCCGGCATCTTCAAGAGCGATGCTGAACGCCTGGGCGATAAGTGAAGCACCTTCAGGATCGGTCGAAAGCATCCGACCATCGAAGTAATAAGTACTCTTCGCACCTGACGACAGAGTGAAGTCGCCAAAGCGTAGAGAGTCTAGCTCCATTGCTCGGTCGTAAAGTCGTGTTGCGATTGCTTTGAGATCAGATCCGTTGGCCATGTGTGCTCCTGTTAGCGATACAAGTTCCGTTGTTCGATGTATTTTGCGACTTCACTTGCGACGATTTCATCGATAGGTAGCTCGTCGGAAAGAAAACCACGTACGAGTGTCGCAGAAACATCAATCATTGGTCCTTCAACATACTCTGCCCCGCTCGCCGGGTGTGATTCGTCGAGCGAATCAGTTGCAAACGACTGTCCCGGCCTACCGACTGCAACGATCTTCGCGAGACCACCAATTTGATCGGCGTCCTTCCAACGATTCATCGATGCCGCAGAATCGGCTCCAACTATCAAATACAGTTCAACCTCATCGCCAAGCTGCTCCCGTAAATCGCGAAGAGTGTCGACCGTATACGTCGATCCCTCTCGAACGATATCCACATCAGAAGCGGTGAATTCAAGTACGTTATCCACAGCCAGTTCCACCATGTGGAAACGATCGGCGGCAGAAGCGACGGGTGGATTATCTCGAAGCCATTGATCGGAAGTTACGACAAATAAAACTCGATCAAGATCGAGAGATTCAAGAACAGCCCGAGCAACTGCAACGTGGCCATTGTGGATCGGATCGAACGTGCCACCAAACACGCCCACTTTACCTTTGGCAGTGATGCGTGAAGACGACATTAGTCCCAATCAAATTCCCAGTCGCCAATCAACACTGTATCGCCGTCTTCCATTCCGGCGTCACGAAGCGCTTTAGTGACTTTCAGTTGGTCTAAGCGACGGTGAAACTGCAATCGGGCTTCGTGTAGGCCAAGATTGCTTCCTCGTGCAAGCCGAACTGCCTTCTGATGAACGATTCGTAGTTGCCCTTCAGGTTCCACGACAACAACATCGGTCGATTTTCTAACAACTGGTCGCAAGACAGGAATTTCTTCAACAGATTCCGGAATAACAACCGGATTCGCTTCGTAGCTCGATTGCAAAAGATGGAACATCGCTGTTTTGAGCTCTTCGAGTCCATCGTAAGTCGCTGCTGAAACGAAGAATGTTTCCGAATGAAGGCCATCAACTGTTTTGAGGCTTTCCTTGATTTCGTCTATCAGCACCGAAACCTCATCGAGGTCTAGTTTGTTGATCGCAAGAATCTGAGGCTTCTTTGCCATTTCAGGATCGAATTTAACAATTTCATCGTTGATCGCTTTGATCCGACCCGGCACATCGTCTTCACTACCATCAACTACGTGCACGAGCACTCGCGTTCGTTGAACGTGCTTCAGAAATTCGTCACCAAGACCAATGCCCGAGTGAGCACCCTCGATTAACCCAGGGATGTCGACTGCAACAAATGCCCGCGGACCGTACTCAACTACTCCCAGAACGGGTTCAAGGGTGGTGAACGGGTAATCGGCTACTTTGGGTCGAGCTGCGCTTATGGCAGTCAATATGCTCGATTTACCAGCGTTGGGCATTCCAACCAAGCCGACATCGGCAAGAAGCTTCAAATTCAGGCGAACACGTCGAATTTCGCCATCTTCACCAGCTTCCGCCAGAAGCGGTTCTTGATGGGTTGCTGAAACAAAGTGCGCATTGCCCCAACCACCACGGCCACCTTCAGCAACGATCATTCGCTGACCCGGTGTACTCAAATCGCCAATTAGCTCTTTATCTTCGCCATCTTCCCAAACCCAAACTTCAGTACCCACAGGAACTGTTACTTCGACAGTATTTCCTTTAGGCCCATTTCTATGGTGACCGTCGCCCTTGCCGCCATTTTTAGCGATGAAGTGAGGTTGCCAGTGGAATTTAGTAAGAGTGTTTATCTCTGGATCGGCAATAAGCACGACGTCGCCGCCATGACCACCGTCTCCTCCACCAGGACCGCCACGCGGAAGTAGTGCCTCTCTTATGAAAGCCACTAATCCATGTCCACCGTTACCGGCGCGAACTTCTATTACTGCAGAATCAAGCATGTGGATATCTAGATCTGGAAAAATCTCTAGTTAATTAATAGTCATATCAGTAAGCAATGTTGATATGTGAATAACACTCTTAGATTGAGTATAAAGCGACTGTTGAGAAACGGTGAGTAGTGTTTCGGTTTTAGGAGAAATTGGTGATAGATCAAATAATCGATGTGGACGAACTGTTATTGGGTTGTTCACACCAGTTATCAGTGGATAAGTAGTTCATATAGATGACACTGTTTCACAGGTATTTATCCTGATTTGTTCACAATTTTGCTCATGCTCTATAGGCGAACTCGACAGTGATTCCACAGTTATATTTGAGTTCGAATCATAGAATTTCCATATCGCCCGGTGAATGACCGAGCTTTGTGAGCATCATTGCCACTTCACTACGGTGCTGAGTTCCGTGATTTATCACGTGAAGCATCATCTCCCACAGCACTCGATTCCTTGTTTCGCCATCGGGAGTGACTCGTGTATACATTCGCTCTAGATCATTATTGGACTTTAGTGAATCGATGAATTTTGCGATTTCAGCGTCTGTTCTTACCCATAGCTCTCGCAAATTTTCGGAATTTCGGTATTCGCTGACAGGGTATTCGAGCAGGTAAGCATCTTCGCCTGAGAGTCGATTACTCCACCAAGCAACGTTTATCTGAACGATGCTGATCATGTGAAGCAAGGTGTCGCTGATGGACGGTTGGCCTTCGACGATGGTCGATTGGAGTTCAGATTCAGAGAGTTCATCGACGATATCAAGCACACGTGCGTTCGATTCACGTTGGTAGTCGTATAGACGAACTATGGCGTCGAGGAACACTGGTCACCTTTAGCCGGTATCGGTAGCAGGTATTTGAAAGTTTGCCGGCAGATCGCAGTTTATGACAGGCGGCCAAAACCACCAATCACAAGTGACGCTAGTCGGCTGAGAGGCTAACTCGACGAGCTCTGACGACGATGTCTCGAACGGCTGCTAGGTGCTGTCGTACTGAGCTATCTGTTTCCATCAGCTGCTCGAAACGCTTCTGTGCGTACAGAACAGTCGAGTGATCCTTGCCACCGAGTGCTTTTCCTACACGTGCTGAAGTCAGATGTGCATCTTCTCTAAGCATGTACATCGCCATTCGACGTGCTTCGGCGGTGGCTTTATCTCGTCGCTTACCAATGATTCTCTCGACAGAAACTCCGGAGAATTCAGATATCGATTTCAGAACTTCATCGATCGATGTGATGTCGGTAGGCTTTTCAGCTAGCAAGCTTTTCAGAGCCTGATCGGCGAGTTCAGTAGTAACCGGACTTCCTATTAGCTGTGAATAGGCGATCACCCTATTGAGAGCGCCTTCGAGTTCGCGAACGTTCTGATGAGCACGCTGTGCGATCTGATCAAGAACAGCCGGCTCTAGATCTTCAGCCTTGCTTTGCAATATTGCGTATCGAGATTCGTAGTCGGGTGGCTGCAGATCAACTTCAAGCCCGCCTGCCAGACGCGACTGAATACGTTCTTGCAACAAACTCTTGCTCGCCGGTTCATCACCGGTAACGACAATCTGTTTGCCTGCCAGATGCAGTTCGTTAAACGTGTGGAAGAAGCCTTCCTGAGTCTGTTGCTTCGATTTGATGAACTGAATATCGTCTATCAAAAGCGCATCGGCACTGCGATAGCGTTCTCGGAACTTTTCAGCAGAGCCTTCACGAATAGCGCTGATGTACTCGTTAGTAAATCGTTCGCTTGTTACATATAGAACCTTCATGCCGCGTTGGCTTAGCGAATGGCCAATTGCGTGAAGAAGGTGAGTTTTACCGAGTCCGACCTCTGAATAAATGTAGAGAGGGTTGTAGACGTTGCCTGGCGATTCAGCGACTTTCGCGGCTGCAGCATGCGCGAGTCGGTTAGATGGACCCACTACGAAGGAATCGAAGTTCAGCGATGGCTTGAGCGCGTAAGACTTTGCGTAGTCTAATTTCCCAGCTTTCGGCGTCGATTCAGAATTCGACGCAATCGGCTCGTCGGCAGTCAGTTTTTCGGCCTGTTTTTCTACGCCTGAACCTTGGACCTTGAACCTAACTTCAAGCTTCCTTCCAGCGACCCGAGAGACGGTGCGGAGGATGGTTCCAGAGAGACGCTTTTCGAGCATTTCTGCTGCGAAAGGGCTGGGCGTGGAAATTGTGAGGATGTCATCAACTAATCCTACGGTTGAAGTGGGTTTTAACCACGTTTCGTAGTTTGGACGGGGGATTTCCAGTTGGAGTTGCCCCAGTGCTGCTGACCAGATTTGCCGTGCGTTATCCGTCGCCAAACCCTCACTTTTTGGGCACAAATTACCCTGAAGCCAGACTGACTGGCTTGAAAAAACATCGACCGAATATGTGGATGACCTAGACCAACTAAATCGGCAGCTGGACGCCGCCTGTGGTGGTGCTGATCTAGGGGCAACCGTACCATGCGTATGGTTGGGGTATGCAACCCCTCAGACGGGTCAATTGGCTCAAATTTATGTCAAATTTCCCAGCAATTTTGTGACAACAATCACGACTCAGTTCAAGCGACCACGAAAATTAACATTTCTTTACAAACCCAGCCCCTGAACGCGCGAGCCGTTTCGGCGCGCCGTGGCCAGCGCGACGCTTATAAAGTAGTCGCATGCGAATAATATTTTTCGGCTCGCCCATTGAAGCAGCCGGCGCGCTTGAGTCACTGGTTGCAGCTGGTCATGAGGTAGCGGCCGTCTACAGTCAGCCCGACAGAAAGGCTGGAAGAGGCCGGACAAAGACCCCAACCCCAGTCAAAAGCTACGCGGCTGAGCAAGGTTTACCGGTATTCACTCCGAAAAGCCTTAGAAACAACGATGACGAAGTTTCGCGACTCAAAGATTTCCAAGCTGATGTGTTCGTCGTGGTCGCATATGGTCGGATTCTCCCTCTGGAGCTACTGCAGATCCCGCCAATGGGCGTTGTGAACATTCATCCGTCGTTACTCCCTCTTTATAGAGGGCCGAGCCCAGTCGTCACCGCAATTCTTGATGGACGAACTGAAGTTGGCGTTACGGTCATGCTGCTCGACGAAGGAATGGACACCGGACCTATCCTTGCGCAATCGTCGCCAACAGCTCTCTCAGGCACCGAAAAAGGTGCAGAGCTACAGGATCGCCTCTTTAAAGAAGGGGCATTGATGCTGCCTGCGGTGCTGGAAGGCTTACAGGACGGTTCGATAGCCCCACAGCCGCAAGATAATTCGCTAGCGACCGTTACAGGGTTGCTTGAACGATCAGATGGCGAAATTGATTGGTCGGCTTCAGCGACGAATATAGATCGCATGATGCGAGCTTACGATCCGTGGCCGGGAACGTTCACCAGCTGGGAGGGCAAGGGACTAAAAATTCTCGATGCCAGAATGGAAGAGAATTCCTCGATTCCGGCAGGAACCGTCTTAAAGGAAGAGAACAAGATACTGGTTGGCACGGGTTCAGGTGCGCTTGAACTTAAAAGTGTTCAACTCGAAGGGCGCCAAGCTGTTGCAGCCGCCGACTTCATGCGAGGTCAGCCGAACTTCGACGGTGCAACTTTAGGAACGTAGGGCCTGTCTAGGCAGTTTCGATCTGAACGATCTCGCGGTGTGAAAGGTGGCTTCGAACGTGATCGACGTTAGCGAGCCAGTATTCACTGCCGTAGAAAGCAGCTTCACATTTTTCGATGTTGGCTACGTCGTCGCCGTACGAACGAATCCAGATGAACTGGGTCTTTGCATCGTTAACCCAGGTGCTTTCCACTTTGATGCCAGCTTCTGCCATCACAGGAATGAGCTTTGGGAATGTTTCGAGCCAGCTGTCGAGCATGCCGGCGTTGATTGTGTACGTGCGAAGGTGGGCGATAGCCATTGGTTAGGAAACTCCAGAAATAAGTTCGGCAATTTGCCGTTATAAATTCAAGAGACTGATTCTAACCAGCGTTAGCAACAATCGGGCGATTGACTCGTTCTTAACCCTTAAGCATGTTCATAAGAGCTCGCTTGCCGCCTGGGCCGGAGATCTTCTTCATCATCTTCTGCATCTGCTTGAACTGATTCAGCAGTTGGTTGACCTGCGTCGTGGTGACCCCAGATCCATTTGCGATTCGCAAGCGACGTGAACCATTGATGATCGTTGGGTTCTCGCGTTCCTGCATCGTCATCGAGTGAATAATCGCCTCGACACGTGCCATCTGCTTTTCGTCGATATCTTTCGGATTGAACTTGCCACGAAGTGAACCCATACCCGGAATCATGCCAAGAATATCGGTCATCGATCCCATCTTCTTGATGGTCTGGAACTGCTGCAGCATGTCGTTCAAATCGAACTGGTTTTTGCGAAGCTTCTGCTCAAGCGCGGCAGCTTCTTCAGTATCAAACTGAACTTCTGCCTTCTCGATAAGCGATTCAACATCGCCCATGCCGAGAATTCGAGAAGCGATTCGGTCGGGGTGATATACCTCGAACTGGTCGGGTCGTTCACCAACACCGATGAACTTGATCGGAACGCCAGTTGCCGATCGCATTGATAGAGCAGCACCACCTCGGGCGTCACCGTCCATCTTGGTGAGAACCATTCCGGAAACACCGATACGGTCGTTGAACTCACCACCAGAACGAACGGCGTCCTGACCTGTCATGGCATCGAGAACGAGAAGGGTTTCGACTGGCGACGTAGCGTCACGAATCTCTTCAAGCTCGCCCATCAGATCGTTATCGATAGCGAGTCGACCCGCTGTATCGAGAATTAGGTAGTGAACGCCTTCGTCGGCGGCTTTTTTGTAAGCGGCCTTCGCAACCTTCACGGGAGTCGAGCTGGACGGCTCTTCTGAATACACATCGAGATCGAGCTGTTTACCGAGCTGTTTGAGCTGGTCGACAGCAGCAGGACGTTGCAAGTCACATGCAGCCATCATTACCGGGTGCTTCTGCTTTCGAAGCCACAGCGCCAGTTTTGCTGCGAGGGTCGTTTTACCTGCACCCTGCAAACCTACAAGCATGATTACGCTTGGTGGCTTGTCGGCTCTGGCTATTTCAACAGTTTCGCCACCGAGGATATCGGCAAGCTCTTCTCGAACAATTCGAATTACCGACTGACCAGGAGTTAGCGATGCGTAGACCTTGTCGCCGTCAGCACGTTCCTTGACGTTCTTTACGAACTGGCGCGCTACTTTGAAGTCGACGTCTGCTTCGAGCAGAGCAAGTCGAACTTCGCGCAGGGCCGCGTCGATATCTTTTTCAGATAATTTACCGCTATTGGTTAGCTTGCCGAAGACTCCGCCAAGCTTGTCGGAAAGTGACTCAAACATAGTTCGAGTTTACATGCGGAATGGGGCCTGAAACCGACGATTCGCGATTGAGCGGGCAGGAATTAGCTTTGTCTCGACCAGAAAAACTACTCTGGGCTGATTCCAGCGGTCGCTTCGGCTTCTGCGGTGGCAGTTTCTGGAACATGCAAAGTTGCGATCAC
The DNA here is from genome assembly GCA_018650845.1 of Chloroflexota bacterium. Classification (GTDB taxonomy): domain Bacteria; phylum Chloroflexota; class Dehalococcoidia; order Lucifugimonadales; family Lucifugimonadaceae; genus Lucifugimonas. The sequence goes on from JABIFF010000017.1 coordinate 149,574, forward strand.
CGTTGCTTCAATATCTTTCGATTCGCCACGATTCGCTGCAGAGGCAGCAAGGAACCAGATAATCAGCATCAGAGCAACAGCAAGCAACGCCCAATAGCCGACAGCTTCGTACCGCTTTCTGAACGAAAGTCGCTGTGCGCTAACAATGTTGGGTCTGGGTCTAAGCCGCCCGGGTTCTTCGTTCATGTTGTTCTCAAGTATCGAGCGAATCAGCGACCGAATCAGCGAACGGACCAGTTCGATAAGGCATTTCGTATTCGACGATGGTTCCACCGTCGGTCGCAGTTTCGAGCAGGCTAAGCCCTGCCTTCAGCACATCTCGCTGTTTTTCGACATCAAATGGCGCCGACAAGGGTCGACCCATCGGGTGCGGTGTTAACAGTATTCGAGCCGGGTTCATTGCCGCAGTTCGATCTTTAAACACCTTTGACATGATTACGACGCTCGGAATTCCTGCTTCCTCGAACGCCCTTGCTACGTGTCCGACCGACACGTGACATACCGGTCATATAGGAATGAGCACGGCTGCTTGCGCACCCGCCGTCTTCGCTTTGGCCGCCCAGGCAGGTGCGATCTCTTTCCGTAAGCGTAGTTGAGACGTGAGACCCACAAATGAGTACGCCGGACTCACAAACCCGCCGATTACGCCTTCGTCATCGAATTCGTTCATGCGATCTATTGGCAGCGAGACGTTCCTATCGGCAGCCGTAGCCCGAATGTCGTAGCCGCCATGGCGCACCACTGTTTCTTTTCGAGTGGTCGTAGTCGGAATCTCAGATAGAACGGGGTCTGCTTTGCCGAACTCGCCGGTCATTTTCACGACCTGTTCCTGGGTCAGCCCATCCATGCCAAACGGTTTTGGGTCATCACCTTCAGCGAAGTGGCCTGTGGTGGTGAGAAGTGCAATTTTGCTCTCAGACACCGGCTGATCGAGGATTGCGAACGGCTTGGTGTCGTACTCGAAATTACCCGGTCCTGAGTACGCTTCGCGTTGTGCACGCACTATCGCATCGACAATCGGTGCGGTGTCGCCGTTGTCGATCAAATCGCCAGCTAAATCAAGAAATTCCCGCAGAAAATCGTCTGCAAGCTGTTCGGATCCAGATTTCAGGAATTTGAATAAAAGATCGGTTCTGGAGCCGTACGAAAACGAATTGCGAAACTCATCGAAAGATTCTTTCGGTGAGTCATCGTTCGCTGAATGCTGATTGCCGGTGGTCATTCGGAGATTCTACTCCGCCATTTACGCCATCTGCCCAACATCGCCATCAATCGTCAAACGTGCTTCAGTGCGAGCCTGAACATCGTCGAACGACCATCCCGGAGCCGTTTCTCGCAAGATCATTCGATCGTTTTCCTGATCGATTTCAATCGCTGCGATATCGGTAATAATCTCGTTCACACAGGTTCGTGCCGTTAGTGGAAATGTGCACTCATTAACGATCTTGGCAAGATTGCCTTTCACATTGTGTTCCATCGCAATAATTACTTTTTTGGCGTTCGCCGCAAGGTCCATTGCTCCGCCGATGCTGCCGATTCCTCGTTTGGGAATCATCCAGTTCGAAAGATCACCGTTGCGTGAAACTTGCAGTGCACCGAGCACTGTCACATCGATGTGACCGCCGCGAATGAGTGCGAACGATTCAACTGAATCGAAAAATGCCATGCCGGGAACAAGCTTTGGAAATTTTCCGCCGGCGTCCATCAGATTCGGGTCGCCCTCGCCGGGTGCCGATAGTTCCTTGAAACCAAGAATTCCGTTCTCGGCGTGATAGAGCAGTTCTACTCCGTCGGGAAGGAAATCGGCACACAACGCCGGAATGCCAATGCCGAGATTTACTGTTGAACCGTCTATGAGATCACGAGCTGCGCGCTTTGCAATCGCCGCTCGATCGAGACGAGGCGCAGGATCGTTACCTAGACTATTTGCAGAATTGCTCATGGCAGCGGATCTCCCGTCTCTCGAAGCACGATTCGATCTACGTACGTGCTCAAAGTGCCGATTCGTTCAGGATCAATCCCGCCCGGCTCCACTATTTCGTCCACCTCGACAATCGTTATCGCCGCGGCCGTAGCCATCGCCGGGTTAAACGCCCTAGAAGTGCCGATGTACTGCAAATTGCCTCTGGTATCGGCCTTTTGCGCTCGAATCAACGCGAAATCGGCAGTCAGTGCCTCTTCTAGCAAGAACGTTCGACCATCGAAGTCACGATGCTCTTTGCCTTCAGCCACGGGCGTTCCGACTCCGGTCGGTGTGTAGAAGGCTGGAATACCAGCTCCTGCGGCACGAATTCGTTCGATCAAAGTACCCTGCGGCACTATATCGACCTCAGCTTTGCCTTCTCGCCATGCCTTTTCGATGTCGCTAAGCGGATTGGTTGTTCCGGGAACTGGAAACGAGCAAGTGATCTTGGTGGCTTGCCCGCTCTCGAAGAACATGCCCTGGTCGATTGGATCAAGATGATCAGGCCAGCCGTATCCGGTCGTTTTTGAGATACCAGCCACGTTCCCAATGATCGTGAGATCGCCAACACCTAGATCACGAAGTGCGAGCATCAGCCGAGTTGGTTGGCCGCCAGCACCGCCAAATCCGCCAATCATGATCGACGCGCCAGATGGAATATCGGCTACGGCTTGGGCGAATGAATTTGAAATCTTGTTAATAGGCACGGCGAGCCAGATTGTACGGTCTTTAACGTTGGTGTCGCTTACACTTTGCTGGATTTTAGTGCGCAATAACGATTTTTCCGCACCAGGCCCCAGCACCGAGTCAGATTTCAGCACCGAATATGTCGCCAAAAGCCCCAAAAGCAAAAGATTTCACTCTCATCGCCCATCGTGGGGCATCCTACGACGCTCCCGAAAACACGTTCGAAGCGTTTGATCTGGCGCTGGAACTTGGCTTCGACAATTTTGAAACAGACGTCCAGCTAACGAGCGACGGTCGAGCCGTGATCATTCACGACGACATGATTGATCGAACTACCGATGCAGAAGGGCTTGTAGCTGAAACTGGAATCGCCAAGTTCAAGTCGCTAAACGCAGGACTGTGGTTCGAAGGACCCGAAGATGGAGCCGGAGTGACAGGTCCGCTCGCCTACCCAGAAGCGTTCGTGCCTACTCTCGACGATATTCTCGAACGCTACGCCGGCAAAGCTCACATTCATCTCGAACTCAAATCGACTGACGTTGAACTTGCTGCTACTTCGAAAATATCTCTCGAACAGTGGGGATGGCTCGATCAGCACACCGGTGACAGCATTTCACCCGGCCTAACTATTTCGTCGTTCCACTTCGAGCAACTCGAACGTTCGATAGCTCTAATGCCAAATATCGCTCACGGCTGGCTGCTTCAGAAAATCGACAAAACCTCGCTAAAGGCTGCCGTTGATCTTGGTCTATCGGGAATCTATCCGAACGCTGGCAAAGTCACTCCGAAGCAGATTACTGACGCCAACAATGCCGGGCTCGTGGTTCGCACTTGGGGCATCGCCGATTCGAAGACCGCTCTAAGAAGGGCGTATCGTTCTGGCGCTGTGGGCACGACAGTCGACTGGCCAGCCAAAGCCAGAGACATCATCGAATCTATGTAGCTGATTCGAGCCTGAGCCAGCACATTCGCGTCAATCCTCACGTAACATCCACGCTGTTTTGCGAGTAGCGGCCGTAAAAGCCGCTATTTTTCACCTTGATTTGCAATTTTGACTGTCGAGTCGGCTGTTCAAGTCGTTAAAAAACAACTGAACGCCTAGACCACGAGCGGAGTAAATAACGAATGTTCTACGACACCTCTAGCTTTATTAAGCCGGCTCCGCATCTGCGCGACGACCGATTCCACGCACTTGTGATGCTTCTACCTCGTGAGTCGAAGCGATTGCTCGCACGAGCCGTTCTACAGATGCCCGAAGTGAAACGATCGCTCGACGATGGCTGGTTCGTGGTCTCTCGTGGAGTCACCCCTGCGTACATTCTTGAAGAGTTGACCGGACAGGCTGGCGATAAGGGCAACAGCACCGCAGGAATCGTTGCTGAAGGCCGACTCGCAAGCGTGATCATGGAAGACCGACTTGGGCCATGGGTGTTCGAGAACGGAAAACTATCTGAAACTCCTGCTCCACAGGCACTAGGCGCATTCCGGGCTCGTGACGTTTCTATCAAGGGCGCAAACGCTGTCGACCCGAACGGAAACATTGGTGTTTTGGCTGCCGATGGCGGTGGCGGAACAGTCGGAGGAATCTGGGGCACTCTCACAGCACGTGGCGCCCACTGGGTAGCACCTGTCAGTCTCGAACGACTCGTTCCAGACGTGATTGAAGCCGCCCGAGAATGTGGAAACCATCTTTGGGATCTCACAATGGGTCAGTCGGCAGGACTCATGCCTGTTGTGAACGCTCAGGTTGTTACTGAAATCGAAGCGATCGCAATTCTTTCTGGCGTAAAAGCAACTCACGTTGCATCTGGCGGGGTATCCGGTTCAGAAGGCGCAGTAATGCTTTCACTCACTGGTGAAGAAGCCGACGTCCGAGCCGCTTTCGAAATGCTCGAAGGTATCAAGGGTGAAGAACAGTTCGAATCACCTCGATTGATTCCGTACATCAGAGAGCCAGAAACTGCTCCATCTGCCTAATCGGTGATTCGTTGAAGCGAACACATATTGAACATGGTTCAACTAGAAAGCGCGTCCACAAGGGCGCGCTTTCTTCATGTCTAGTGATTCCCGTACGCCACAAGAGTGCGATAAAGTCACGCTCAGAAAATTTTCGATTTAGTCGATCAATGCAAGTAAGTAAGAAGTAGCCAACTATGAAGATTGAAAAAGTTCGATTACGCCACGTATTTGGAACCATCGAAACCGATGGGTTGTTCTGGGAAGAACGACTCGTGATGCCGCTGGACGTTTATCCAGAGTTTCGCGACACCAGCAAACGCGTGAAGTGGGGCGATCAGGCCGAAGAAAACGTGATGAACCACGACGCCTACTTCGTTCAGATCGAAACTGACGATGGCGTGATCGGTATCGGCGGCCCGATGGACAAGGCTGTCGCTTTCATCGTTGAAAACGAGCTTTCTCAGTATCTGATCGGTCGTGACCCGCTCGCAATCGAATTCCTCTGGGACATCATGCATCGTGCTTCGGTTCACGGTCGTCAAGGCAACACGATGATCGCCATTAGTGCGATCGACAACGCACTGTGGGATCTCAAAGGACGCCACTTCAACGCCCCTGTCTACTCGATCATCGGTGGCCCAACACAGAGTGAAGTTCCTGCGTACGCATCGATGCTCGGTTTCAACGTGCTCGACATGGGCCTCGTAAAAGAACGAGCTGCCCAGAAGCAAAAAGAGGGCTACACAGCCCAAAAATGGTTCTTCCGACATGGCCCAATGTCAGGTGCGGAAGGCCTGAAGAAGAACGTCGAGATGGTTCGCACTCTTCGAGAGACTCTTGGCGACGATGACGACATCATGCTCGATTGCTGGCAGTCGATGGACGTTAACTACGTGATCAAGCTCGCTGAGCAGATTGAGGAGTACCACCCTCGATGGCTCGAAGAAACTGCGATGCCAGATCGAATCGATTCATACCGAAAGATTCGTGAAGCAACCAACATTCCTCTCTCGGGTGCTGAACATCACTACACCCGATGGGGCATGAAGCAGTTCATCGATGCAGAAGCTTTGGACATTCTGCAGCCAGACATCTACTGGGCTGGCGGACTTTCGGAAGTTCTCAAGATCGCAGCAGTTGCTACAACGCACGACCTAATAACGATTCCGCACGGTCACTCGACAAACGCCGGAATTCACTTCTCGGTAAGCCAATCGCCAATTCACACTCCATATCAGGAGTTCTTGGTGAAATGGAACATCGTTCACCAGCACTTCTTGAAGGACCCTGTCACTCCTGAAAACGGAATGATTAAGGCTCCAACAGGCGTTGGAATGACGATGGATCTCGACCAAGACAAGATCGAACGAGAAGAAGAACCAAACTTCGGTTCGTAACTACTTGTCACCAAACTGAACCGTCCCTCCCCCTTCCTTCGGGAAGGGGCTAGGGGATGGGTAGACTGCAGCGCTGAGCCGAGTCATCCGATGACGAGCGCGACTAACGCCAGATTGCAGCGGCGACCAAGTCGTTCGACGACGCCCGGAGCTATAACGAGAACCCCATGAAAATCACCGACATACGACTACGCCAACTCACTGGAACCATGGAGGTCGACGGAACTTTCATGGAAGAACGGCTCGTGATGCCGCTCGACGTTTACGAAGAGTTCCGAGTTCAAGGTCCACCCGCTCACGGTAACCAGATTGACGACAACCACTACCAGCTGAACCAGGTGTTCGTTCAGATCGACACCGACGAAGGCGTATCTGGAATCTCAGGACCCACAATGCCCGGTGGAACGGCTTTCCACGTTTGGGAGATGCGCAACTTCCTGATCGGTCGCGATCCGCTTGCGACCGAGTTCCTGTGGGACATCATGCACCGCAAGTCGGTTCACGGTCGGCAGGGTGAGCCAATGATGGCTATCAGCCTGATCGACAACGCTCTGTGGGATCTCAAAGGCAAATGGTTTTGACCTGCCCCCGATAGCGTTACCACTTATTATCTCGGATTTGCGACCAGCTGAAGCTTAGGCATGATTGCCTCAGGAACTGGTGGCCGGTATCCGAGTGAGCTGTGTGGTCGGATCGTGTTGTACTCCCTTCGCCACCG
>JABIFF010000009.1 GCA_018650845.1 Chloroflexota bacterium
ACGACAAACGACCAAATCATCGAATTAAATCGTGCTATTGGAACAGTATTGGAACAATTAACAGAAAAGCCCCTGCATTTCTGCAAGGGCTTCTAAGTTTAGTTCGCTATGGAGCGGAAGACGAGGTTCGAACTCGCGACCCTCTCCTTGGCAAGGAGATGCTCTACCACTGAGCCACTTCCGCTAGTGCATTCAACAATAAGCATTCTCGAGCATGTGGTCAAGACACGGTGGGGTTATTTAGTTCAAGAGTGGGTGTTATTCGGGGTTTGAGGCGCGGGTGGGCTGTGTTGGGAATGGTGGACGTTCGACTGTGATCCTTCGAGGGCCTCAGGATGGCGACTGGGGAGCGTGGACTGGCGGGCAGAATTTGAGAGTTTGGAGGTTAGATCCTGAAAATGAATTCAGGATGACAACGACTTGAGAGTGCTATCCGCAGGGGAGTGGTTATTTACGCCCGTTGGAAGAGTTCCCAGCAGGCGGCTGCGGGGTGGTAGTCGGTTTTGGATGCGGGGCTTTTTAGGTCGTCGTAGCGTTCGTTATTGCTGTCGAGGATTCGGTACCAGCCGCCGTATTCGTGATCGACCAGATTTTCTAGCGACCATTTCCACGTTCGTTCGTGCCATTCGGCATATTCAGCTTCGCCGGTTCGGCTTGCTAATAAGCCGGATGCAGCGATGGTTTCTGAGAGCCCCCAGTAGTAACGGTCGGTGTCGATAATCTCGCCGCCTTTTGCGGGTAGTCCGAGTGCATTGGCGCGCTCTTCTTCTATCGAAGGGCTGATCGAATAGTTGAAGCCGCCGTTATCGTGATCCCAGCCTTGTTCTACAGCTGAATCGAACAATTTCTTTGCCTGAGGGAGCATCCATTCTTGCGGATTGTGCTCTTCGAGGATTAGGAGCAACTTTGTCCATTCGGTCCAGTGTCCAACTAGGTACCCATACGGACGGAACAGGTCTTTGGGATCGTCGAGGTTGTATTTCCAGTCGATCGACCAGTCTTCTTTGTAGTGCTCCCAGATCATGCCATCAGAATCTTTGGCGAGGTCGATACAAACTCGTTTGGCGAGAGTGGTTGCTCGTTCCAAGTATCGTTCTTCGCCAGTTGCTTCGAACGCTGCGATCATCGCTTCGCACGTGTGCATGTTGGCGTTCTGACCGCGGTAGGGATCGACCACCGACCAGTCTGACGATATTTCATCGACGTAAAGTTCGTCGTCGGCGCGCCAGAAATTGTTCTCCATTAGGTCGAACGTTTCGGCGAGCGGTTGAGCAGCTTCTTTAATGCCAGCTTTTAGAGCTGTGGCGTAAGCGAGAAGCACGAATGCGTGGCCGTAACAGTGGTTTGTAGCATCGGTTACTTCGAGTCCGCTGAGCAGCCATGCGTAGCCGCCAGAGGGCTGTTTATGGTGATCTTGCAAGAACTTTACGCCGTGCTTGGCGGCATCGATGTATTCAGGCTTGTCGAGCATCATCGCTGCAACTGAGAAAACGTAGATGAAGCGGCAGGTTCCGACCAGGTGCTTCGTTTGGTCGTCGAAGATGCTGCCATCGTCACGGAACTGGTTGATGTAGCCGCCTAGATCGCTATCGATGCATTTTGGGTAGTAGAAGTCGACGATCTGCTGGACGTGCGATTGCAGGAAGTTTTTAGTTCTGTAGTTGGGGTGGTTTGGTTGGTCGTTGGTTGGCATTGGAAGATTTAACCCACCCTCTAGCTCCCTCCCTTCAAGGGAGGGAGGATAGGAACTACTATTCGCTTACTTTGATTAGGAGTTTGCCGAAGTTTTTACCGTTGAGGAGTCCGATGAAGGCTTCAGGGGCGTTCTCGAAGCCGTCGACGACATCTTCTTTGTACTTGATTTGACCGTCTTTGATCCAGTTGGCAATTCGTGCACGGGCGATTTCGTGCTGGAGTTCGAAGTCGTAGACGAGGAAGCCTTCGACTGTGGCTCGATTGCGGGTAAGCACAGATAAATTGCGTGGCCCTTGTGCGGGTGTTGCCGCGTTGTACTGCGAGATTTGGCCACAGATGGCAATTCTCGCTTTGAGCGCGAGATTATCGAATACGGCGTCGGTAACTGGGCCGCCGACGTTGTCGAAGTAGCAATCGACGCCGTTTGGTGCGAGTCGAGCTAGTTCAGCTGAGACGTCTTGGGTCTTGTAGTTGATAGCGGAATTGAAGCCGAGTTCGTTGACCGTGTATTCACACTTCTCGTCACTACCAGCTACACCGATCACGTTGCAGCCGTTGATTTTGCCGATCTGCCCTACGACAGCTCCAACAGCACCCGATGCCGCAGATACAACCAACGTATCGCCTGCTCTTGGCTTGAGCACTTCAAGCAGGCCGAAGTAGGCGGTCATTCCTGGCATGCCGAGAACACCGACGCCTGTTGAAACAGGCCCGAGATCGGGATTCACTGGTTTTGCGGTGTGGGCTGGAATTGCAGCCAATTCTTGCCAGCCGATGCTGGATCGGATCGTGTCACCGACTTTGAAGAGAGGTGATTCACTTTTTTCGACCCGTGCAACCACTTCACCGGTCATCACATCGCCGGGTTCGAGAGTGGCAGCGTACGAAGGTCCGCCGCGCATTCGACCTCGCATGTAGGGATCGAGACTGAGGTAGAGCGTGCGAACCAGAATTTCACCGTGCTTTGGTTCAGGGATTGGCGATTCGGCAATGGAAAAATTTTCAGCGGTTGGTTCGCCCACGGGGCGGCTCGCCATGGTCCAAGCTCGGTTTACTGCATCTGACATGTTTTGTTCCTGTTGGCTTTTTGGCCGGATATTTTGTGTGAAACGTTAGTTGTTGAGTTCAATGCCGAGGTTGCCGAAATCATCGACAGTGACTGTCCACGAAGGGTGAATCACGGTCGTGCAATCGGGTTCTTCGATTATTGCCGGACCGCTGAAAACGGCTCCTGCAGGGAGTTTCGAACGATCATATACGGGTGTCTGGAGTACACCTTTTTCACCAGAATTTTCTGCGAAGTAGACCGGGCGCTTGCCTTTGGAAGCTGCAGAGGCATCGGAGCCTGTGGAATCGAGCTTCCGCATCTGTGGTCGAGCGATCTTGCCTACCGTCGTGAGGCGAAGGTTTACCAGTTCTACCGGTTCATCTTGCGCTCGGAAGCCGTAAGCGGTTTCGTGTGCGTCGTGGAACGACTCGGTGAGTTCGTCCATCCAAGCTTGATCGATAGTCGGGGATTCTGGCGCAGGAACGCTGAGTTCGAAGCTTTGACCCCAGTAGCGCATCTCGATGGCGCGTTCAAAGATGGGAGTACCTGATGCCGAAGCTGCGACCTGATGTGCCTCTCGACCTGCGGTTTCGAGTCGATCAAATTCAGCTGCGATTTTGGATAATTCGACATCGTCTGAACGAACGATCAGAGTAGCGGAACCCTCCATTCGAACATCAGTAACGAGAAGTCCTAGCGCAGATGCTGTGCCGGGGCCGAGCGGGATTAGCACTCGTGGAATGCCGGCTTGCTCGGCTAGGCGAACAGCGTGAGCGGGTCCGGCACCACCGAAACCTACGAGCATGAAATCACGTGGGTCGTGTCCACGCTGAACCGATACGAGCCGAAGCGCGTTTACCATCGCAGTATTGGCAATTTCGACTATGCCGTGAGCGGCTTCTTCGATAGAAAGTCCGAGCGGTTCGGCGCAGTTTTTACGAATAGCTTCTCGAGCTTCATCGAGATTGAGCGACATTTCGCCACCTGCGAAATAGGCAGGATCGAGTCGACCTAGAACGAGGTTTGCGTCAGTGATAGTCGGTTGTTCCCCGCCGAGTCCGTAGCAAACGGGACCGGGATCGGCTCCGGCTGAATGAGGACCTACTCGAAGTGCACCACCTGAGTCGACCCATGCGATCGATCCGCCACCGGCGCCGATCTCTACAAGGTCAACGACGGGTGTCCTAATCGGATATCCGGAAGCACCACCGAACGCTCCCGTTCCGCTTTGAGCGGCACCACCGACGCTGTAGTCCTTGGTGATGTTTGGCTGACCGTTTCGAATGAGGCTGGCTTTTGCTGTTGTGCCACCCATATCGAATGAAATTACGTTTGGATGCCCGAGGGCGGTACCGAGCGATGCGGCTGCTACGGCTCCGGCTGCGGGGCCAGATTCGACCATGAATACGGGGTTTTCAGCGGCTGCCTCTGCGGGGTAAACACCTCCGCTCGACTGCATCACCAGCAGCTCGGAAGTTACCTTGGCGGCGTGGAGTTGTTCGGTGATTGCGTTCAGATAAGTGCTGACGATGGGTGCAACCGAAGAGTTGATAACTGTGGTCGAAGCACGAAGATATTCTCGAAATTCGGGAACGACGTCGGACGATAGAGAAATCACAACGTTTGGAAGTTTGGCTTTGAGCGCTTCGCCGATTCGCTGCTCGTGATCGGGATTTCGATATGAGTGAAGCAGGCAGACGGCTACTGCTTCGACGCCGGATTCAGCGATCTGGTCGACTACTTTTGCTAGTGCTTGTTCGTCGAGTGGAGTTACCACTTCGCCTTTAGCATCGAGTCGTTCTGGAACTTCGAAACATAGCTGGCGAGGTACCAATGGGGCAGGTTTTTCGAACTGAAGATCGTAAAGGGAGGGTCGGATTTGTCGAGCGATTTCGAGCATGTCTCGAAACCCTTCGGTCGTAATAAAGGCTGTCTTGGCTGTCTTGCCTTCGATGATTGCGTTCGTGGCGACCGTGGTTGCGTGAACCACGTGCTCAACGGCTTCTGGGTTTACTGAGTCGTCGCTGGCGAGGAGTTTTTCTACTGCAGAAATGAATCCTGAGGCAGGGTTTGATGGGGTCGAAAGAACTTTAGAAGTTGTGACCTTTCCGGTGGTTGAATCGACCAGGGTTCCATCGGTAAATGTGCCACCGATATCGACGCCGATTCTGTATCGACGGTCAGTTGATGCGGTCAATTTTCGTTCCTCGAACTCATAAGTAGTTGTCTTGATTTGGTTGTTGCGGCTGGGTCAATAGCGTTGGAAATTGGATCGATCACCACACCGTAGAATTCTTCGGCGCGCTGGTGGTTAATCTTTCCGCCAATCACATCTTTCAAAACGGCTTCAGGGTCACGTTCTGTTGGGGGACCGTAGCCACCGCCACCGGGAGTTTGAAAGCTCACCGTGTCGCCGGGTTTTAGTTCAACCACACACTTTGATGTGAGTTCAGATTGTTCTTGATTGGGATCATCTGGATTCAAGATGTAGTACGCCTTGCGCCCCGCCATTCCACCGAAAATTCCCTGGGGACCTTCTATGTCACGGTCGGATAGAACGGTGAACGTCGCTGGGTCGTCAGGAAAGTGGTAATCACGGCGCATACCGAGTCCGCCCCTGAACTTGCCTGGACCTTCGGAATCCTCGATCAGTGAAAGTCGGGACACCCGCATCGGGAAGTGCGATTCCACTTCTTCAACCGGTGCGTTTTCGGTGTTTTGACCGTGCTGCTGAACGGCATCGGGACCGTCGGAAGTGGCGCGTGCGCCGTAGCCGCCAGCGAGTGCCTCATAGTTGCAGTGATATTCGCCATTGTTGCGATCGATGATGCCGAAGCCCGCTTGAGCCATCATCGCTTTCGTTGATGAGGCGACTTTCGTTGGCATCCCTGCCGAGAACGCCTTGAACAGCATGTCGTTGATGCGAACCTGCGTCTCCCAGCCACCAACTACCGGAGCAGGGTGAACGGCGTGAACGACGGTTCCGGGTTTGGCGTTCATTTTGATGTGGCGATAGAAACCGTCGTTGACCGGCATATCGGGAGCCATAAGTGCTCGTAATGCGTACGCACATGCTGAGAAGGTCATTGCCTTGGTCGAGTTCACTGGCGCGCGGCGTTGCGGGTCGCAACCGTCGAAATCGAAGAACACTGATTCGCCGTCGACGGTAATTTTCACTTGGAGATTTACAACCTTGTCGCTAAATCCATCGTAGTCGAGGAATCCTTTGGTGCTGTAAACACCGTCGGGGATGTCGGCGATTTCAGCCCGGGTGCGTCGGTCGGTGTAATCGACCACGGCCGCAACGTACTCGTCGAAGTCGGCTGTGCCATATTTTTCGACCAGATCAACAAGTCGCCTTGCCCCAACGGTGTTGGCGGCTACCTGCGCTCGGAAGTCGCCGGTGGTAACTCGTTTTGAACGAATTTGGGAGAGGATAAGTTTGAAGACATCCTCGTTCATCTCACCCCGCTTCACGAGTTTCACAGGGGGGATGATTATGCCTTCTTGAAAAATCTCTTGGAAGGGCCCGATAGATGCGGGAGCACCGCCGCCGACATCGACGTGGTGAGCCAATGATGCAACGTAGCCGACTAGTTCGCCATTGTGGTGGACGGGTCCGAATACGGTCACATCGTTGAGATGTGAACCACCGCCGAACGGATTGTTCACGACGAGCATGTCGCCGGGTTCGAGGTTTTCCGCCCCGTACGTTTCGACCGAGGTTGGGATGAGTTCGACGAACGATCCGAGGTGAACCGGTTGGGTGAACGCCTGTGAGATAGGTCGACAGTTTCGATCGAAGAAAGCGCACGAGAAATCTTGCCGGGTTTTTACGTTGGTCGAGTAAGCAGAGCGTCGAAGGGCCGCAGCCATTTCCTCGGCGACCTGCGTTAACGCGCTGCGTACGACTTCGAACTGAATGGGATCGATTCGACGGCTTTTGGGATTACTTGCCACGGCGTAGTTCCTCAGTCGCTTCTTCGTTGATTTTTTGGGCGGGAATATCTACTTCTACGCCGTACCGTTCACGTGCTCGGTCAGGTGTGATTTTGCCTTGCAGAACATCGTCGAGGACACTCTGGGGATTACGTTTGAACGGTTCGCCGTAGCCACCTCCGCCAGACGTGCGATAGCTGATTATTTCGCCGGGCTGAAGATCCACAGTGGTTTTTGACGAAAGGTGTTCTTCGTTCTCGTTTTTGATTAGAGCGTAGACGGATTTACCGCCATGCTCTCCACCGAATAGCCCTCGGGGTCCGAACTTGTCACGGTCGGCGAGAATCGTGAACGTTGCTTCTTCTGGGAACATGTAGTCACGTCTTAGACCGAGTCCGCCCCTGTATTCACCCGGACCTTCGGAGTCGGGAACTAGTTCATAGCGAGTAATTCGAACCGGGTAGTTTGATTCTGTCTCTTCGACCGGTGCGTTCTCGGTGTTTTGACCGTGCGACTGAACAGCATCAGGACCATCGGAAGTTGAGCGCGCACCGTAGCCGCCGGCGAGAGTTTCGAGGAAGCAGTAGTACTCGCCGGTTTCGTGGTTTTCGCCTCCGAACCCTGAGTGACACTGCATAGATTTCGTTCCAGCGCACACGGCGTCGGGTAGGGCAGGTGCGAGCGCTTCGAAGATTAGATCGTTGAGTCGAACATGGGTCTCCCAGCCGCCAACGACCGGGGCAGGGTGGACGCAGTTGGTAACGGTGCCTTCTGGCGCATCGACATGAACATAACGATAGAAGCCATCGTTTACTGGAAGGTCGCGATCCATTAGCGCTCGAAGCGCGTAGGCACAAGCTGAAAATGTTTGGGCGAACGTGGAATTCACCGGAGCGCGCCGCTGAGGATCGGAGCCAGTGGTATCGAAACGCACGCCTTCATCATCGATAGTGATTTTTACGGCGAGCTTTACTACGTCGTCGGTGAACCCGTCGTTATCGACAAATCCTTCAGCCTGAAAAACACCCTTGGGTAGCTTGGCTACTTCGGCTCGTGTGCGTCGATCTGTGTATTCGATAATTTCGTCGATGTAGTGATCGAATTCGTCGATACCGTATCGATCGATGATTTCGTTGATGCGGAGTGCGCCTGTGCGGTTGGAAGCGATTTGTGCTCTGAAATCACCGGCAGTTTCGCGTTTGGATCGTATTTGAGATAGAACGAGTCGGAATAGATCGTCATCTAGCTCGCCATTCACGACGAACTTGATCGGGGGGATGATTATTCCTTCTTGAAAGACCTCTCGAAACGCTCCGACTGATGCTGGCGCGCCGCCGCCGACATCGACGTGGTGGGCGAGACAAGCGGTGTATCCGACAAGCTGATCGTCGTAGTAGACGGGGCCGATTAGCGAGATGTCGTTTAAGTGAACCCCGCCGCCGTAAGGATCGTTCGACAGAATCATGTCGCCCGGTCCAAGATTTTCGGGTCCGTAGCGTTTTACTGCGACCGGCACGTGGCGAACGAACGAACCGAGATGCACGGGCTGGGTAAACGCTTGCGCAACCGACCGGAGATTCTTATCGAAGAAGGCACAAGAAAAATCTTGGCGAGTTTTCACATTCGTCGAATATGCCGATCGTCTTAGGGCGATCGCCATTTCCTCCGCTGCCTGCGTAAGGGCGTTGCGGATGACTTCGAACTTGATGGGGTCGACTGCATTGGTAGTCATGATCGGGCGATGATAGCTCGCCCGACCTACGACGTGTGAGTTGAATTCGCCGAACTGATCGTTACTTATATGTATTCGTAAGCTGTATTCAGCGTCAATTTGTCCGCTAAAGCGGTTTCCAAACGGATTTGCCGCCTTCGGAAACCACGTTGCCGATGCTTGATCCGGTCGCCAAATGCCCTGTGAAGACGATCCAATCTTGTGTTGCTGCGAGCATGAGAATGCCCTTGCGAGATTGGGTCGACATCGCAGTATTCCAATCGAAAGTCGGGCACCATGCCTGCTCGGTTACTTGAGCGACGCTGTGGAACAGATCGCCAGTAATAACTGCGGTTGTGCCGCCTGATTCAACCAGAATGCACTGGTGCCCTGGGGTGTGACCGTTTGTTGGCAGCGTTGAGATTCCAGGGGCGAGTGTCTCGACTCCCGGTATGAGCTTCAATGCACCAAGTTCTTTCAGTGGCTTTACTGATTTATCGAAAGCTGGGTTTTCGTTTTCTGGCTTCGAGTAGTGCTCCCAATCGCGCTCGGCAATCCAGTGCGTAGCGTTCGGGAACGTAAGTTTTGGAGTATCCCCTTCGTAGGTCACGTTCCAGCCGATGTGATCGCCGTGGCAGTGAGTCGTCACTACGATGTCGATGTCTTCTGGCTGCACACCAAGCGCAGCGAGATTTTCGAGAAGCTTGCCGCTTTGCCCAGTGTGCTCGTTAACCACATCACCCATTCCAGCGTCGACAAGAATCGTCGGGCCTTCACCGTTCGTTGCTCGAATGAGATGACCGCGCCAGTCCGGGTGCCATTTTCCTTCTGGAGTTAAGGCTATCGAACGGTATGGATCCCAAGCTTCAGGCGGGACGTCAGGGAATACAGTGCTGGGGTCACGCGGTAAAGACGGACCGTCGAGCACGGCTGTTATTTCGTAATCGCCAATGGTGAGTGATGTGGTCATATGGACTAGAGTCCTCGTTCTTTCTTTACTCGGCGCCACTCTTCGAATGACTCTGGCTGAGGTGGGTAGTACGTGCCGGGGGCAACACCTTCAGCTTCGATTTTGGTCTTGATGTAGTTTTCGACTTCTTCGTGCTCGATTGCGTGATCGGCAACAGCTGCTGCCATCCATGAAGGAACGACGATTACACCGTCGTCATCGCCAACCATTACGTCGCCGGGGCGAACGAGTGCGCCACCAACGTTGATCTGAATATCTTCTTCAGCAGGTGTTGCGGTTGGGCCACCGTGAAGACTTCGTGCCGTTGCGTATACAGCTAGATCGTAGTCTTCATCACGGAGAACATCGAGGTCACGAATTGCACCGTCGATGATTACACCGTCAGCATTATTCATCTTGAGTTGAAGCAGTTTTACGTCACCAGCTACAACTGTTTTGACGTCGCCGGCGATATCGGCGACAAGCACGTCACCGGGGCCACATTTGCCCATCGCACGGTACTCAGGAGATTCTGGTCCGTTCGGGTTTTCAGCCATGATGTCGGGTCGGTTCGGTAGGAACCTGAGGGTTTTAGCCCGAGAAGCTATCTTCCTGCCCATCGTGTAGTTCTGAAGGCCTTCACATACGCAGAGAGGGGAGCCGAAGTAGCGAACAGCGTTGTAAACGGTGGCTGTCGGAATCGATTTCAGCTTCTCAAGAACCTCGTCGGGAACGTGGACGGGTTTCATATCGAAATTGGGGATGTCTGCCATCGTTTTGGTCTTCTCGTTTCAAGTGGAATTTCGAATCTGGTTTCAACTCTCCGTGAGAGTCGAACAATACTGGGCGGGATACTACTCTCGGAGGATGATGTGCCGCAACTGGTTCGAGGTGTTGCTGGAGTTCGCTGTGATTCAAAATTATTGCGATTTTGGGAGGCGCGGCAGCGTCGAGAGTAGTAGGGTTTGCGGCAACTGGAATTTCATGCCTGTGAAGCTCCAATTCGCTAACAGGAGAGAACCCTGATGTTGCCACCCGGCAAGCCTTTATCGAGATTTAAAGTTCTGGATCTGACCCGAGTTAGGGCAGGGCCTACATGTGTTCGTCAGCTTGCCGACTGGGGAGCCGATGTGATCAAGATCGAAGCTCCGCCTGATGGCAAAGAGGGGCTCGGTGGCGATCGTGACAATTCAGATTTTCAGAATCTTCATCGCAACAAACGATCGCTCACGCTGAATCTCAAGGCCGAAGAAGGTCGAGAGATTTTCTACAAGCTGGTCGCCGATACCGACGTGGTGGTAGAAAACTATCGACCTGACGTGAAGAATCGACTCGGTGCCGACTACGATACTCTCTCCAAGATTAACGAAAAAATCATTCTGGTGAGCATTTCGGGGTTTGGTCAGGACGGTCCGTACGGAAATCGAGCCGGGTTCGATCAGATTGCTCAAGGCATGGGCGGCTTGATGTCGATCACAGGAGCACCGGGCGAGGGTCCGATGCGAGTTGGCATTCCTGTGGCTGATCTTTGCGCAGGAATGTTTGCGGCTCAGGGAACGATGCTGGCGTTGCTGGAACGAGAGGTTTCAGGCAAAGGGCAGTGGGTGCGAACTTCGCTTCTTGAGGCGATGGTTCAGATGCTCGATTTTCAGGCAGCGCGCTTCCTTAAGGAGGGCGAAGTTCCGGGACAGGCGGGTAACGACCACCCGACGAATATTCCAACCGGAGTGTTCCCGACTTCAGACGGACACATCAACATTGCAGTGGCTGGCGGAGTGATGTTCGAACGGTGTTGTGATGCTTTGGGGCATCCGGAATGGGTCACCGATGAGCTATTTTCGACCACGGCCGCACGTTCCAAAAATCGTGTTCAGATGAACGCAGTTATTTCTGAAGTTACGAAGCACAACACCAGTCAGCATTGGATTGAATTGCTGAACGGTGTTGGCTGTCCTGCCGGGCCTATCAATGCGATGGATCAGGTGTTTGCCGATCCTCAGGTGCAGCATTTGGATATGGCTGTGGAAGTTGATCATCCTCGCCTTGGTAAGTTCGGAGTTGTGAATCAGGCGATTAAGATGAGCAGAACGCCATCGGAAGTTCGCACTGCCACGCCTGATCAAGGTGAGCACACCGATTCGGTGTTGGCTGATCTTGGATATGACGAAGCGACGATTGCGTCGTTCCATGCGAACGGTGTTGTTTAGAGCGTTCGTTTTCGAGCTAGTGGCGAATAGATCTGTTCGCCAGACGATCTGTATATAAGGAAAAAGATATGAGGCAGCTTCAGCTGCGGACCGACAAGATGCTGGCACACGTTGAAGACGGTGTTGGTTGGATAACTTTTAATCAGCCGAACAAGCGCAACGCCGTGTCGTTCGCAATGTGGCAGGCGGTGCCTGAAATCATCGAAGATTTCATTGCGACTGGCGATGTACGAGTGGTCGTTCTGAAGGGTGCTGGCGATAAGGCGTTCGTTTCGGGAGCCGATATTTCTGAATTCGAGGAAGTGCGGAACACACCTGAGCAAATTGAGGTTTACGAGGCCGCTACGGGGGCTTGTCACGCCGCATTGGGTTCGCTTGATATTCCGTTGATCGCGATGATTCGTGGATTCTGCATTGGCGGCGGAATGGCGATTGCGCTTTCGGCCGATCTACGGATTACTGCCGATGATGGCCAGTTTGGTGTGCCGGCTGCGAAGCTTGGTCTTGGCTACGGCTACGGCGGAATCAAAGAGTTGATGAACATCGTTGGTCCTTCGTTTGCCAAAGAGATTTTCTTTACCGGCAGTAGGTTCAGCGCGGGTGACGCCGAGACGATGGGGCTTGTGAATCGTGTTGTATCGGTGGATGAACTCGAAGCAACGGTTTCGACGCTCGCCAAGACGATTGCTGACAACGCACCCATGACCGTCAAAGCTGCGAAAGCGGCTATAAACGAAGGCACGAAGAATCCCGACGAGCGTGACTTAGATCGAGTAGCTGCGATGGTTGAAGCTTGCTTCAATAGCGAGGACTACAAAGAGGGGCGCCGAGCGTTCATGGAAAAGCGAAAGCCGGAATTCCAGGGGCGGTAAATCTGGACTGATCTGTTCTTGAGGACTGGTTTCGTTTAGCAAAACCACCACGGTTTCCACATGGGGTTTCTTTGCTGGATTGGCGGGTGACTCGCGATGCTGAGTAGTGCGTAGACGCTGGATGATCTGCGTTGGGCTGTGACTACTCGGGAGTGGTTAGCGATGTCGCCAGATAACGACGATCTAAACGGGCAAGAAATACCGAAGGGCAAGCTGGCTCTGGTGGGGCTAGGTCCCGGCTATGTGAAGCAGATCACACCGGCCGCGCTCGAAGCATTGGGTGAATCCGACGTCATCATCGGCTACAAACTGTACTTGCGACAGATCAAAGATCTCGTCGATCAGACACGTGTTCAAGAATTCCCTATGGGCAAGGAACAGGAACGTGCGCTTGAGGCGTTTCGACTTGCTTTGGAAGGATTGAAAGTAGCGGTTGTAACCGGTGGAGACGCCGGAATATTCGACATGGCGGCTCCGGTGTTCGAGCTAATAGCTGAGATGGAACCCGACGAGCGTTCGCTGGTAGAAGTTGAAGTGATTCCCGGAATCACAGCTTTGAACATGGCAGCTTCGATGGTTGGATCGCCATTGGCTCAAGATTTCGCAGTGATTAGCCTCAGCGACCGATTCGTTCCGTGGGATCAGATCGAGCGTCGGCTAGATGCTGTTGCGGGTGCTGACATGGTGATCGCACTCTATGAGCCTTCGAGCAAGCATCGTCCGGGGCAGCTTGGTAAAGCGCAGGAGATTTTGCTGAAGCATCGTGATGCTTCGACCCCCGTGACCGTCGCTCGTGAAGTCACGCAGCCGAGCGAGAAAATCGGCATCACTACGGTTGAACGTATGACCGAGCTAGAGCACGACAAACGCACTGTGATCATCGTCGGCAATTCGAAAACTCGAAGCGTTGGCGAGTGGATGATTACGCCGAGGGCGTACTAATTTCGGGGTAGCTAGCGGATTATTCCGATAGTTCGGCGATAAGTGATTCGCACGATTCGAGCGCGAGTTCGCACAGCATGACTACGTTGCCGACGATTGCGTAGGCATCGAACCGTAGAGGCGGTTGCTTGCTGTAGCCGACTGCGCCTTTGCCGACTGCGATTTCGGCTGATTCAAGCCCGTGTTCTAGTGCCGCCTCGTGCGATTCGTAGAACCTAAGTTCGAAATCTTTCTGACTGTAGAACCCGTACCAAGCGTCATTAGCCTCAGGAAGCGTGTCGAGATCGAAGTGGGTGACAGCTTTGTATCCGGCCGAAGTGAAATCATCGATTACATAGACGTTGTCGTTGGCGACAATCATCGAGTTTTCAGATTTCGCAGAATCGTCGGCATCTGGACTATCTAACGATGCGACGGAATCTGCGCTCTCGGAACCGCAGGCTGAAACCAGAACTAACATCACCAGAGCAAGGCTTATTTGAACGAGTGGTCGTTTTCGCAATGTCAGGTCTTTCGAAAGGTAATAGGGCGAGTTTTGATCGCCGGTTAGCGTAACGAGGTGATGATACCGGAGCGCAATGCGACGGTGATTTCTTGACGATTGGATCGATATTCGTCCCGTAAAAAAAAACGCCCCGAGTCGACCCGGGGCGTTTTCATAGTGATATCAGCGAACGATATTACTCTCCGCGTTGTACTTCGATGATCTCGTCGGCAGTGTGACCATGGGCTTCAGCATGGACAGCTGCACCGGCTTCTTTACTTGGTGCGTTGTAGAGGCAGTAGATGACGCCTTCCGCAGAGCTGTACCAGTAATCGACGAATTCCACGCCATGCTTTGACTGAACATCTAGGTCAGCCTTATGAGCGGCTTTGGCCTTCTCTGCATCAAGGTCGCTTTGGTTTCGGTGAATGTCCATAAATAGCGGCATGTGTTGAGCTCCTAGAAATCGTTATTCAGATACTGGTTGGATCGGAAGCGACAAAAATACCGGAATCTCGCAGGAACATGTCGCTTGGTTCGGAGCATTCTTCGATTGATTGTGGATTTTGGAAGATTGCTGGGCAAGGTTAAGGATTGATTATTAGTAAAAAAAAAACGCCTCGAACATGATCGAAGCGTCTTGCATATACGTATTCAGTCGAACGAAATAAAATGGTGCCGAGGGGCGGACTCGAACCGCCGACACATGGATTTTCAATCCATTGCTCTACCAACTGAGCTACCTCGGCATACGGATGCCATTTCGCGTGCTATCAAGACCTGTAAGATCGACGGCACGGCAATCAATCGTAGCCGCGGTCTGGTATTGAGTAAATAGACCTAGCGACGAGCCTGAGGCAGTTCTTGGAATTCCTCATGCTGTTTGCGGTAATTTATCGGGCTACACCGATGCTCGCTGGTATAATTCCGCCTGCTTATCGTTAGTCTGGCTAGTAACGGCACGTTGCCACTACTTCCTACGACGATGGGTTGATTCTTACATGTTGGGCCTTAGAGGATATTAATGGCGACTCTGATCATCGCTTCAATCTCGGATCGTTCTGGTAAAACCGCAGTTGCTGCCGCACTGGCACAGCGTTTGGGAACCGAAGATTCACGAGTCGCAATCGGAAAAGCATCGGCCAGTGATTCTGCCGATAATGCAGATTCTGGGGTGTTTGCCAGCCTGTTGCCCGATAATCCTGCGGTTAGCGGGGCGGTTGGTGAAATCGCTTCGAAAATCTCTGGTTCTGGCGGTTCGAGCAAGATCGCAATCGTCGAGGGATCGTCTGACTCTAAGTCGAACCTTGAGCTTGCGAATTCGACCGATGGCCTAATTTTGTTGATCGCACGCTACGGCGAGACGGTTACCGCTGCTGCCAAAGAGTATGGTTCGAGGCTTGCTGGTGTAATCGTCAATGGGCTTCCTAAGTACAGGTCGGAAGACGCCGACGGAACGCTTGCAGCCGATCTCGAAACTGCTGGAGCGAAACTGTTTGGTTCGATTCCAGATGACCGACGAATGCTTGCACCGAAGCTAGGGCAGGTCGCCGAGCTTCTTGGCGGGCAGTTCTTGAGCGGAGAAGACGAATCAGATCGACTTCTCGATAATTTCCTTATTGGTGGTCTGGTTCTCGACTGGGGACCGTTCTACTTCTCGAGTCGCAACAATACTGGCGTGATCGTTCGTGGTGATAGGCCAGACGTTCAGCTTGCTGCGATTCAAACCGATACCACTCGTGCGCTCGTACTTACTAAGGGCGTGCGTCCGGTTGAGTATGTGATCTATGAAGCTGCGCAGCGTGGTATTCCGCTAGTAGTGGTTCCTGGAAATACTCACGATGTTGCTGAACAGCTTGAGAGCTTGCAGCCGCAGGTGAGGTTCGATCATGCCGACAAGTTGGCGAGAATGGTCGATTTGGTCTCAGAGCATGTCGATGTGGCGGCTCTTGAAGATCAGCTTGCTCAACCTGCAACTCGCTAAAAATAGCGGAATCACGCCATTGAGATTCGTGCGTAATGACGCATAGTTAATGCCGTAAGTTCGATCGCATTGGGCTGACGATCATCGTGGGATGATTGAAGATGCCGGCGAAAATACGTAGACAGATATTTTATTAATCCGATGAGCCTTTTAGACACACTAGCTCCACCTCGTGGTCCAAACAAAAGTAGATACGGCGTGATCTTCTTCGCGAAGGCGAGTTTTTTCACGGGCGTGGCTCTGTACGGTCTTTTCGTGCTGGTTTCTTTCGTTTTATTCGATAGTGACCGCGAGCTCGAAGTAATTCCAGCTACGCGTGTTGAAGCTGAAGTTGTTGCCCCTGTTCTTGCGTTTCTGGATGGTCGAACCGTTGGGGCGTATGGAGACGCTGAGACTCGATTGCACTGTGGAACCGAGTTCGCCGATCTCGAATTCACCGCTAATTACCTGAACCGTGGCTCATGGCGGGTAGATGCGTTTTACGATCGAGTTCGGTACTACTGGCGAGTCGATGACGTTTCACTCGCAGTCACACGTGATCCATGGGTGAAGACGAACAACCCGACGATCATGTGTTAGTTGCGTAAGGCAATCCGTAGGTTGATTCTGCTGGTCAGCAATAATTGAGTATCTTGAGTTCGATCCCGGGTGTCGGGGCCGCTAGACGACGGCGCTGGACGAAATCTCTCGTCGCTCAAGTCGTTACCTATATATCGATAACTATTGGCTTGATAGCAGTGGCTATCTACTTCTCGCCGTCGCGGTTCGATGGGGAACTCGACGTAATCCCGGCGACTCGAAACAGCTCCGAAGTTATTGTCGAGGTTCAGGAGTATCTGAAAACAGCGACGCATCACGGATTTGCCGATCTTGATGAGCAGGCGAGTGGATGTTGGGAAGTTTTCGAGAACGAACTGTTTGTTGCCGAGTATCTGAATCGTGGCGAGTGGCGGATTCACGCTTGGTACGAGCGACTTCGATACTTTTGGCGAGTAGACGATGAGACTTTAGAAGTGTCGCGTGATCTGTGGTTGATCGACTATCTCGAAACAGCGCCGCTCGCAATTTCCTGCTGATAGTTTTTTCTCAGTTTGGTAAGGGCTGAGCTCACTTACATCGGGTGTGGTTTGGCCGCGCTTCGCGTGAATCCTTCCTAAATTCGTGCCAATCCGATGAGCATTTTTCCGGGCGGCGGCTAACATTGCTAGATGTCTTCGATTTCGCCCACAGAAAACCTACTTGCTGGCCTTTCCGACCGACAGCGCGAAGCTGTTACCCACACGGATGGCCCTCTCCTAATTGTTGCTGGTCCCGGCTCGGGTAAAACCCGGGTTATGGCTCACCGGGTCGCCTATTTGGTGGGCGAAAAGGGTATTCCGCCTTGGAAGATTCTGGCGGTCACGTTTACGAACAAGGCTGCACGTGAACTTCGTGAGCGTTGTGAGAATTTGGTGGGCGGCGGATCGAACGAACTTCAAGTTCGGACGTTCCACGGTTTTTGCTCACGTGTGCTCCGTTCCGACGGCGAGCAAGTTGGACTCAAGCCTGAATTCACGATCTACGATGCTGACGATCAGGCGAAAGTGGCGCGCCGGATTCTCGATCAGTTCGACATCGACCCAAAACAGTTCCCGCCTCGTGCTTTGCTCAGTGTTATTTCCGATGCGAAGAACAACATGCGAAGCCCTGCTCAGCTGTCACGACGAACTGAAACGTATCGTGACGAAGTTGCGGCTCGTGTGTACGAAGCCTACGAAGGTGCATTGCAGCGGGCGAATGCTGTCGACTTCGATGATCTGCTGTTGAAGACCTACCAGCTTCTCGAAGGTTATCCAGAGATGCTGGAGAAGTACCAGGAGCGATTTGAACATCTGCTGGTCGACGAGTTCCAAGACACAAATGCACTGCAGTTTCAGGTTGCTCGATTACTTGCGCTGAAGAGCCGGAACATTTGTGTTGTTGGCGATCCCGATCAGTCGATCTACTCATGGCGACATGCCGATCCAACGAACCTGACTGATTTTCAGAGCACTTTCCAAAATGCCAAGATCGTAACGCTCGACCAGAGCTACCGATCGACTCAGATTATTTTGGAAGCAGCCGGTTCTGTTATTGGAAACAACGACGGTCGCATGGAGAAAAATCTGTGGACTGAAAACAGTCGCGGAACTCGCATAACCGTTGCCGAAACGTACAACGAAGAAGAGGAAGCTCGCCTAGTTCTTGAGGCGGCTAAGGAATTAAAAAACAAAGACGGGATTGGTCGCAACGAAGTAGCGATCATGTACCGCGTAAACGCTCAGTCACGGGCGTTCGAAGTTGCTTGTAATCGCGAGGGTGTTCCGTATCGTTTAGTCGGTGGTGTGAAGTTCTACGATCGTAAGGAAGTCAAAGATATTTTGTCGTTCTTGCGACTGATATCTAACCCGGCTGATGAGGCTGCGCTCGAACGAATTATCAATGTTCCAGCGCGCGGACTTTCCGCCAAAACCGTTACCGAACTTCGAACGCTCGCTGTGTCGCACAACGTGCCGATGCTCGATGTAATTCTCGATGTAACCCGAGTTCATATGGGTGACGAAGAGCCACGTGTTTATCACGTAGATCTTGCGACTCGGGCTTTGAAATCGGTGGCAGCATTCGGCGATCTGATTACTCGGTTTATCGAGCAATCGCTGTCGTTGGATACGAACGAACTGATCGATTTCATTGTCGAACGTAGCGGCTACGGCGCGATGCTTCGTGAGGACAAAGAACGTGGCGAAGAACGAATGGAAAACCTTCAGGAGCTTAAGGCTTCTGCCGAGGATTTCGCGGGGACGGAAGAGCGTGGACAGCTGACTGATTTTCTAGAGAACGTTGCGTTGGTATCCGATGTTGACGGTCTTCAGGGCGGCGGTGGAATCGATCCGGAAGAAGATGCACTAACGCTGATTACTCTTCACCAGGCCAAAGGTCTTGAGTACGACGCTGTTTTCTTGGTTGGGTTGGAAGAAGGCATGCTGCCGCACTCGCGCAGCGTCGATGATCCAACGCAGCTCGAAGAGGAGCGGCGTCTGCTTTACGTGGGCATGACTCGTGCACGAAAACGTCTGTTTATGTTCAGGGCGTTCCAACGTCGATTCCGTGGTCAATCTGGCTCTCAGATGGCATCGAGATTCTTGCTGGAAATTCCGGACGATCTTGTTACCAGACGAGATATTCGAGGGCATGATCGGGTCGCAGATGGTATGCCTGATCCAATGTGGACCAAGCATGTTGCGTCGACTCCGGCTGCACGTCCGGCCACCCGTTCCGCGGGTGATCTGTTCGATCCCGGTGACAAGGTTCGCCATAAGGCGTTTGGCGAGGGAGTTGTTGTCAGCTCATCTGGCAGCGGCGCCGATACGCAGGTGACAGTGGCGTTTTCAGGGCAGGGCGTGAAAAGGCTTATGCTTTCTTACGCACCACTTGAAAAGATTGTCGAAGAGGAATCTGCTCAGCAATTTGATCCCGATGAGGATCAGATCGAAGTGCAAGATCCCGACTTGTTTGCGCCCTAAGGAGACTCACGTTGCCAGCTAGCGTTTTTGCCGTTCATTCGAGTGATGGCTACACGATGACGAAGCCGACTCGGGTTTCGATCGTTGTGGTGGCTGGTTTGGGAGTCGAGAACGATGTGCACAGCGGTGCAACAGTGAAGCACCGCAGCCGAATGAAGGCGAATCCTGATCAGCCGAATCTCAGGCAGGTTCACCTCATTCATAACGAGCTATTCGACGAACTGCGAGACAAAGGATTCGAAGTTCATCCGGGGATGATGGGCGAGAACATCACAACCTCATCGATTGATCTGCTGGGGCAGCCGACCGGAACTCTTCTCCACATCGGTGACGATGTGGTGCTGGAAATCACAGGATTACGAAATCCTTGTGCCCAGCTCGACGGCCTGATTCCCGGTCTAATGTCTGCAACGCTGGATCGTGATGATGATGGCGAACTCGTTCGAAAAGCTGGTGTGATGACAGTCGTAATCGAAGGCGGAGTCGTGCGACCCAACGATGAAATACGTATCGAATTGCCAGCAGGTGAACGTCTGCCACTAGAGCCGGTGTAGTTGATGTCGAGTGCAGTGATTCGCACCGTCTCTGGCATGTAATCTCGGGTGACTACCCATACAATCGTTTGTCATGAAAATGCCTCGATGGGACCGAATATATTTCTTCGTCTTCACCGCGACTGCGTTCGCCGTTGCCAGTTTCTTGTCGTTGCTAGTTCTTCCTCTCGTTGAAATCACAAATTCCGAGACGGGTGAGATCGTTACCAAAACGATTTTTGAAGATGGCCAAACGAATATTTTCTGGATCAGCATCTTGCCAGTCGCTCTGTCAGGCACAGCGCTTTTTGTAATCCCAAAGGATGGGAATCCTGACAAAGCTGGGAAGATAAACATTTGGGTATCGACGTTTCTGATCTATGTATTCGTAGTGTTGTTCATCTTTATCAATGGGATTTTGTTCTTCCCAACGGCGATCTTGATGACTGCTGCGGCCGTAGGTTCTCAGGTGCGTCGACGAGAGCGAAAGATTTTCGCAAAGTCGCCAGAGGAATCGAAATCTGGCCGTGGCGGCGGTAAACGCAATCGAAACAAAGGCTAAACTGTCGCCAGATTTACAGTGCTGATTTCGGACCTGCCGAATTTTCAGCGCTAACCACAAGTCAGGGTAGATATATCCAATGACAACATCAGCATCACCTGGTGGCACTGTTATTTCCGATGAGCTCCGCTCCTTTGTTGGGCTGGAGTCGATTCCGACCACGTACGATATTGAGCGCCACGCCGTAGAACGATTTGCGGCAGCGATTGGCGATTCAAGCCATTTGTATTCGAATCGGGATGCTGCGAACGCTAGTTCGTATGGATCACTGATCGCCCCGCCAACGTTCTTTCGATCGCTGTTGCCGGGTGATTATCCAAAGGCTTACCCAGAGCCGTTCGCACATATTCTCGATGGTGGCAGCAAGTATCGGTACAACGAACCGGTTAAGGTTGGCGATCGAATAACGGTCGTGCGGAAGATCACCGATTTGTTCGAGAAACACGGCCGAATGGGAACGATGCTTTTCAAAATATCTGAGATCAGTTACACGAATCAGATGGATCGATTAGTAGCTACTCAAACGACCACGACGATCACATACGGCACCGGAGAAAAGGATTCAGGCGTTGGCGATCACTAATTCTGAAACTGGTATTTCGAACCCCATATTCGAAGATGTGAACATTGGCGACGTGTTGCCAGAAGTTGTGAAAAATCCCGACACTCGCCAGCTGGTGATGTACGCCGGGGCATCGCAAGATTTTGTTGCAATTCACTACGATCAGAACGTCGCCAAAGAGGCTGGGCATCCGAAGGTCATCATTCACGGCGCACTGAAAAGTGCTTGGCTTGGAGAATTGGTGACGAGTTGGATGGGTGATGAAGGTCGACTTCTAGAGCTTGATGTTTCGTACAGGGCGATAGATTTCCCGGACGCTGTAGCGACCTGTGTTGGCAAAGTGACCGACACCCGAATTGTCGATGGCGTTGGGCTTGTCGAACTTGAAATTGGACTTCGTCAGGAAGATGGAACGATCAGTACTCCCGGTAGGGCGCTCGTTTCGCTTCCGACAAGAGAAATCGTTTAGATAATTTTTGGGTCCAGTAATTCTGCGACCCTTCCCAATTAGAAAACCTTAGCAATAGGAATTTGAACTAATGAGCGGTGCGCTTGAAGGCAAAGTAGCAGTTGTAACCGGGGCAGGTCGTGGGATCGGGCGAGGTATCGCCATTGAGCTTGCAGCCAACGGCGCAAAAGTAGTCGTAAACGACGCAGGATTATCTCTTTCTGGCGAAGCTGAAGGCTTGAGTCCTGCCGACGAAGTTGTCGGCGTGATCAAAGCTGCCGGCGGTGACGCTGTTGCCATCACGGAATCGGTTTCCACTTTCGAGGGTGGAGGGCGAATTGTGCAAGCTGCGCTCGATTCGTTCGGTCAACTCGACATCGTTGTAACTGCTGCCGGAATCCTTCGTGATCGCATGATCTACAACATGAGCGAAGAAGAGTGGGACTCCGTCTACGAAGTTCATCTCAAAGGCACGTTCAACATCGTTCGCCACGCAGCTCCGTTGTTCAGGAAGCAACGTGGCGGTCGGGTAATAACGTTCACTTCGGAATCGGGATTGGTTGGATTCCCCGGGCAGGCGAACTACGGTGCAGCAAAATCTGGCATTCATGGCTTCACCAAAGTTGTCGCCAAAGATCTTGGAAAGTACGGAGTTACTGCAAATTCGATAGCGCCACGTGCTGAAACCCGCATGGTTGAGTCGATCCCCGAAGCCACCCGTGAAAAGCTTGCTGCCAACGGACTATTCCCGGGCAAGGGCGAAGCTGCTTGGGAGCCAGAAGACGTTGCGCCGTTCGTTGCGTTCCTTGCTTCCGATTATTCGGCACCAGTGAACGGTCAAACGTTCTTGGTCTACGGTGGAAACGTAGTTCACATGACGTTGCCACGCCGAGTGAAGACGATCTACAACTCTGCGCCACCAGCAACGTGGGAGCCGGATCAGCTCGATGCGCAGGTGGGACCTAGTTTGCTGGGTCATCCATCAGTCGAAGGTCCGGTTGCGAGTAAACGACTCGAAGGCAAAGTGGCTGTTGTTACTGGGGCAGGTCGTGGAATTGGTCGAGGTGTAGCAAAACTTCTCGCATCGCAGGGTGCTGCCGTGGTTGTCGCCGACGTTGGAGCAGCTTTGGACGGCGATGGTGAAGACACAACTCCAGCCGCTCAGGTGGTCGAGGAGATATCGGAACTAGGCGGTCGTGCCGTTGCTTCGTATCACTCGGTTGCCACGATGGAGGGCGGCGAGAATATCGTGAAAACGGCGATGGAAGAATTTGGTCGTTTGGACATCGTTGTGACTGCAGCCGGGATTTTGCGAGATCGCATGTTGTTCAACATGAGCGAGCAGGAATGGGACGATGTGATGGGCGTGCACTTGAAAGGCACGTTCTCGGTCGTTCAGCCAGCTTCACAAATATTTAAAGAGCAGGGCAGCGGTCGAATTGTTACGTTTAGCTCGGTTTCGGGTTTGTACGGATATGGCGGGCAGGCGAACTATGGTGCTGCCAAAGACGCTATCGCTGGGTTTACACGTGTAGTTGCTAAAGATTTGGCTCGACACGGTGTGACAGCGAACGCTATTTCACCGGGCGCTTCGACTCGCATGACGGATTCGATTCCTGATTCGACTAAAGACATGCGCAAAGGTGAGTTCTTGCCACCTCCGGAAGGCACGCTAACGACTGAGCCCGAACAGGTGGCTCCGATGATTGCGTGGCTGGCGTCCGATCAGGCAGAGGACGTCACAGGTCGGATTTTCCACACGGTTGGGAATCGGGTGAGTTTGATGAATTCGCCTGAGCAGGGACGTTCGATTCACAAGGCTGGTCGCTGGACGGTCGAAGAGCTTGCGGGAGTGTTCCCGGAGACCATCGGCATGGATCTGGTGAATCCTGCACCACCGCAGGATTAGTTTTTTACTTGGTTCGCTCACGGGTCCCGAGCGGTAGCCGAGGGTTCTGGAGTGGTGGGGCTTGAGCGGCAAGTTCGTTTGAACGTCGAAGGTGCTTAGGCCGATTATGATCGATGTCCTGTTGGGCGTGGGTGTCTGCTGAGCGAACTTTCACCACCCAACCCCAGGTCCCTCCGCGTTGGTCGGGACATTAGAGAAGCTAGCTTCTTGCCACGGCTGCGTCGTAGCGATCTAGCGCGTTTTGGGCGACGAGTTCTGCGTCCTGTTCGAGTACGTAACCTGCTTTTGCTAAGGCTTCAGTGTCTTGCTTTACTAGCTGGGCGTACTGATCTCGGTTTTCGTAGCGTTCGTTGATCGAAGGACGCACATCGTTCGTGTTGGCGCGGTCTGATTCGCTTACCGGGAACCAGCGAGTGAATCCTTGCATTGGCACGATTTGATCGGGCGCACCGGTGTCGGGATGTCGAGGATTCCAACCGGTGTGGGTTGCGACCGGACGTGTGAGATCGGGGAGCCTGACTCCCGCTATTTCGTTGCCGTCGGCATCAACAGCCGAAACTAGACATGAGTAGTTCTCTCCCTCTTCTGGCGGGTACGTTCCGACTCCTTCATCAGCCCCTGCGCCAAGATCGGTTTGGCGCATCACCCATAGCTTTTCGGGATCCATAGTTACCTGGTCGGGTAGAGATTCGAACGCTTTTAAAACGTCGCCACGGGAAGCTGCAGATTCGTGATCGATCCGTGCATATGCATTCGCTGGCGGCTCTTTGCCATCTGCGATCCAATTCTCCAGATTTACCAGAGCTGCTCGTAGCAACGGTGAGTAGTCGATCACGTTTGTGGCGTAGAGGGCGAGTGCACCTTCCGCACCGGCGTCGTGTGCCTGAGGCAGAATTCCCGCACCGTGCTGGGTTCCAGCGAAGTGGTACATGCGAGACTCAGAACCCAGTTCCACATCGGCAGTTCCGACTGCGTTTGTGTGCATCAGCGAGCAATCGCCTCGCCAGTATTCAGACGAGCTGTTGGTGTAGATAACTTTTGGAACCGCGTTCAGTTCGACTAGTTTCGAAAGTAAGCCAGCGGACTGATTAGAGATTGGATCATCGGATTCGATGTCGGTGTAAGGCGCTAGGTGTCCGAAGCTTGGGTACGACTGATTCGATGGCTGGGCGTATCGATGGTTGAAAGCGCCTCTTCGTGCACCGGCGACGTGCGGGAGAAGTCCTTCGAAAACCTTTCGATTCTGTTCATCGACGTTCAAACCGTCGTACATGAAATGCCGGAGCATTCTGCCGGTTTGCGAAACCCCGTAGGCGATTGCAATATCTAGGGAACCAAGACCGGGAATCAACGCTTCTGCGTCGTACTTCAGGAACGAAGTGGCGTCTCGCAAAGCGATGAGACCGGCGCCGGCGATTGGTGCGTCTTTGGATGTGTAGATGATTTGGTAGTACTTGCCAGGCAGGAATCCTGAGTTCAAGTAGACGTGTTCGTCGCTGGGGACTACGTCTCCGTTAGTCTCCTGCGCAAAGCTCCACTCGCTACGGGGAATTATCGTTCCTTCGCCATCTTCATAGTCTCTGACATGAAGTTCAGCGTCCTGCTGGTCGATGTCGGCTGCCTTCATCGGACGGTGTATTCGATCGGCGAGCAGCCATGTTTTAGCTTCGATGTTGGGTCGTATTTCGACAACATTCTGGCCGGGGTCAGACAACTGCGAGAGATCGGCAATGGGGGCTTCGAGTCCCATCAAAATATCGTCTTGAAAAACGTCCCATTGCCACCCGATAGAAGCGACGGTTAGGCCTCGTTCGAATAGAAAACCATCACCGGGTGCAGCACTGGCGGCGGGATCGGCGTCAGTTCTGTTGAAGGTGTCGACCACTCGTCGGCGCCCACGATTTGGGAGTTCGATGAGTAGTCGTTTGGAACCGCGTTCAGGGTCCACCGGTTTTACGATTGAGAAATCGGCGGTGAATCGCACAAGTCCTTCGTTATCTCGTGGAGCATATTCGAGATCGACGATGCGTTCGTTCTGAGGCGCATTTGGATCAATACCAAACGTCATCACAGCGTCGATCTGCTCGTACTCGCCGACATCGCCGAACGAACGTCCATTTGCGTAGGCGAACTGGCGAGTGATTTTTACATCAACGACTGACATACATTTTTCTCCACGAACCGAATTTTTCGATGGTCTGGTTTAGACCAACGCCGGGGATGATACCAAGCGTTGGTCGGGCTAATTACTGGGCGATAGCTATTCAGTTATGACGCCGGAAACGACTGCCATTCCGAGCTTAGGCACGTCGATAGTCAGCACGCCGTTTTCGAGCGATGAACTTCCGGCTGTAGGGACAACGTTCTCTGGCTGTTCCCACGTGTTTTCCAGCTTTGGATCATCACCAGTCATTACTTCAACCGAACCGGCACTCGTAATTTGGCGATCGGAGAGATCGATGGTGACCGTTGAGTCTTGATCGACTGAGCGGTTCACGATGAACAATGCCAGCTCGCCAGTTGCTTCATCGAAACTTGCCGAAGCATCGATGTAATCGACCTCGCCACGCTCGTCAGCATCGTAGGTCTCACCATGCACAGCTGGAGTGAGAGAAACACCGGTAGCGTGCTTTGAATAGAGGGCGAACGGGTAGTAGATGCTCTGCTTCAGCACGCCATCAGTTCGAGTCAAAACAGCTGCGATCACGTTTACCAATTGGGCTAGACATGCCACTTTCACGACATCGGCGCGCCGGATGAACGAGTTCATGTACTGGGCGCAGACTAGTGCATCTTCGAGGTTGTAAACCTCTTCCAAAAGCGCTGGACTCGTGCCCCACTGACCGTCCTGCTCAACACCACCTCGTGCCTTGTACCAAACGTTCCATTCGTCGAAAGAAACGTGGACATCGTGATCGCTTTGCTTCATTCCTTTGACGTAGGCGATAAGCCCGGCGTAGTCGTCGAGAATCGAATCGATCACGACTCCTTCAGCTAGAAACTCGGGTGTGTTGTTGGCAGCATTTGTTGAGTAGCGATGAGCGGAAATGAACTCGATATCGTCCCAGCAAGTTTCGAGAACTGTGCGGTCCCACTCGAGATAGGTGTCCATTTGTCGACCCGACGATCCGGCAGCGATTAATTCGATTGACGGATCGAGTCCACGCATGAGTCGAGCAGCGTTGCGGGCTTTGAGTGCGTACTGCTCGGCAGGCATGTGACCCGCTTGCCAAGGGCCGTCCATCTCATTGCCTAAGCACCACATTTTCACTGCATAAGGATCGGGAGAGCCATTGTCTCGTCGCTCTTGCGCCCATCGGGTGTCGGTGTTCAAGTTGCAGTACTCAACCAATGCCGCAGCTTCGGCGGGACCGAGCGTTCCGAGGTTCACAGCCATCATTGGCTCGGTGCCAACTAGCTCGCACCATTTCATGAACTCGTCGGTGCCGAACGTGTTTGGATCGGTTGTTTTCCAAGCGAAGTCAGGGAACGGCTGGCGATTGGGTCCAACGCCGTCGCGCCAATCGTAATTCGAAACGAAATTGCCGCCCGGATAGCGAACGTATGGCATGTCCATTCCGGTCATCGCCTCGGCTACGTCAGTGCGGATGCCGTCATTGTTCGATAGGTCACTTTCGGGATCGTAAACGCCTTCGTAAATTGATCGCCCTAGATGTTCGAGGAAACCTGAAAAGATTCGAGGATCGATCTGGCCGGTATTGAACGATGTATTAAGTACGACTCTGGCTTCCACGGGATTCTCCTGAATATTTTGTCTTTGAGGCGGAGTTTATTCGAGATGCCGAGTCATTGACTGGATTCTTGACGCTCAGCGACGAGAATTGAGCGGAAACACCTGTGATAGGTTTTCGATGTGCATCAGTATTCGCAGTGGCGCATCAGAATCATTGAAAGTAAATTCGGGCTGGGGCTTGTTACTGAGACCCCGAAAGGAACCTATCGCATGGCTGGGAATCAGATGACCGAGGCAGATGTAATCGTTCTAGGTGTGGGAACTTGTGGCGAAGATCTTTCGCTGCAACTTCTCGATGCTGGGCTGAGCGTAATCGGCATCGAGGCGTCGCTAGTCGGCGGTGAGTGTGCGTACTGGGCGTGTATTCCTTCCAAGATGATGATCCGAGCTGCAAATATTTTGCAGGAGGGACGCCGCACTGAAGGCGTTGCGGGTCATGCCGATGTTCGGGCCGAGTGGGCGCAAGTTGCCAAGCGAATTACGACTGAGGCTACTGGAGGTTGGGACGATTCGTTCGCTGTCGAGCGATTCGAGAGCCGTGGTGGCCGGATTATTCATGGTCGGGGCAAGCTCGCTGGTCCTCGAACTGTGACCGTCGGCGATGAAACTCTTACGGCAAAAATTGGTGTTGTCATTGCAACCGGATCACAGCCAGCAATTCCTCCGATTGACGGCCTGGATAGTGTCGACTACTGGACCACGCACGATGTGATTTCCGCCGAAGAATTGCCCGAGTCGTTGATCGTGCTTGG
Source organism: Chloroflexota bacterium (assembly GCA_018650845.1). Taxonomy (GTDB): domain Bacteria; phylum Chloroflexota; class Dehalococcoidia; order Lucifugimonadales; family Lucifugimonadaceae; genus Lucifugimonas. The sequence continues at coordinate 27,894 of JABIFF010000009.1, forward strand.
CGGGGGGCCGATTGGTTGCGAGCTGGGTCAGGTTCTCTCACGTTTTGGTGTGAGGGTGACCATCGTGGAGGCCGCTGGTCGATTGCTACCGGGCGAAGAGCCTGAAGCATCGGATTCGCTTGCGATGGCGTTCGAGGGCGAGGGGATCGACGTCAAAACTGGCGATCTGGTGGTGACCGTTGACTCATCGGGCGGCGATATAGAGATTGTGCTGGCAAGCGGCGAAAAACTTTCAGCGAACAAGATGCTGGTTGCCACCGGTAGGAAAGTTGATCTAACTGGTCTTGGATTGGAATCGGTAGGACTTCCAACAGCAGGATTCATCGAGGTGGATGAGCGAATGCACGCTGCCGACGGCTTGTGGGCGATGGGCGATATGACCGGTAAGGCGATGTTCACTCATGTCGCTGTGTATCAGTCGGGAATCATTGCAGCCGATATTCTGAAGAAAGAACACGCGCCGGCGCGCTACGACGCTGTGCCACGTGCGGTGTTCACTGATCCTGAAGTGGGATCGGTAGGGATCACTGAGGCTCAGGCACGGGAGCAGGGCTTGGATGTTGAGGTCGCAGTGAAACGCACGCCGTATACGTTCCGAGGCTGGCTCGATATGTCGATGACGGGTGCGATCAAGGTGATTGCAGATCGTAAGAGCGGAGTGTTGCTTGGTGCTTCGGCGTCGGGACCACGTGCAAGCGAGATTCTTGGGTTGTTAACTTTTGCAGTTCACACGAGAGCTAAGTTGGACGACTTGCGCAGCATGATCTACGCCTTCCCGACGTTCTACGGTGGGGTTGGCGAGGCGATTGGCGCGTATGCACTCGGAGTGCAGACGGTGCTTGATCCGGAGTTTGAGGGATTGCAGCCGATTAGCTAGATGGGGTGGGGCGGCTCGCGGTAATCCGCGACCCCGCCAGATCCCTCGGCGGCACTCGGGAAATCTAAAGTTGGCAAGTCGCCTAAATTCGGTACGCCTGCTTGGCTGCGTTCCTGAATAGCCACGCTTTTTCGGTGTCGGAATAGTCGCTAGCGAAGCGTTTGAAGGCGTTCCAGAGCACGGTGTACGACATCGACTGATTGTCGACAGGGAAGTTGCTTTCGAACATGCAGCGCTCCACACCGAACTGTTCGATGATGTGGGTGTAGTAGGGCGCCATCGTATTTGCGATGTCTTGTGAAGAGGGTGGGGCAGGGCGTTCATCCCAGCCGTAGCCGCCAAGTGGCATTCCTGTTCCGCCAAGCTTGATTGTTACGTTGTCGCAGGTCGCAAGATCGGTCATTCCCTGTTTCCAGAGTTGCATCATTTCATCGTGCTTGCCAGCATAGGGTCCGATGCCGATGGGGCCACCGATGTGATCGACGATGATCGTCACGTTCGGGAAGGCTCGTGCGAGATCAACTAGTTCCTGATGCTGGGTATGGTAGAGCCAAGCGTCGAAGCTAAGTCCGAGTTCGTCGAGTGCTGCGTAACCCTTTCGGAATTCATCGTTACTAAGCAGGCCTTTTGGTGGATTTTTGTAGCCACCGATTTCGGGACTAGCGTCCCAACATGAAGAATTTCGTATGCCTCGGAATCGGCCACCACCTGCGACGATATGAGCTTCGAGAACTTCTTTAGCCGCGCTGCCTATTGTGAGATCGACGTAGCCGACGATTCCGGCTGCGACCTTCGTATTGCCGTACTCGCCGCTGGCACTTTGCGCCGCTAAGCCAGTTACGAACTCGGTTTCGCCGACGGGGCTCATGGCTTCGGGTCCGTCTTTTCGATACATGGCACTGCATTCGACAAATACGGTTTCAGAAATGTTGTGACCGCCGCCTATGTCTACGAGCAGTTCGTCGAGCAAGTAACGAAAGCCGGGGCGATCCCAGAAGTGGTGATGCGGATCGCAGATCGGCAGATCGGGATCTATCGCTTCTTCAGAGGTTAGTGCGAGCCAATCGGGGCGTGGTGTTGTCATGTTTGTTGGTTGGAGTGGTTGTGTCCCTTCTCCCGGGCGAGAAGGTTAGGTTGAGGGTGGAATTGCCGGCAGGAAGTAACGTTGATGTCGAACGTATCTCCCTCACCTCAATCCTCTCCCGCTGGGAGAGGATGTTACGTTTAGGTCCGGGCGTCGTCGGACGACTTGGGACCTCGCCACAGTCTACCCTCCCTCTAGTCGTGCCTTCGGCATTTGGCCCGAAGGAAGGGGAACCGATTTATCCCCTACTTCACCATTTGGTCGAAGATTGGTGCTAGCTGGGCACGGACTGCGGCGCGTTCGTCGTTGTCGGTGCTGGCTTCGAACGCTGACTGTTCTTCTGGGTCGGCATTAACATCGAAGAGGTTGCCATCGTCGTAGAGCTTGTACTGATGCGTTCGAATGTAGCGAGCGAATCGATACACACGGCCTGACATTGGCTCGAAGTGGAAGTACATCCAATCTCGTGAATCACCCTTCTCGCCCTTGAGTTGCGGCAAGAAAGTTCGACCATCCATCACATAGTCGTCTGGCGCAGTAATACCGGCAGCTTCCATGATTGTTGGCAGGAAGTCAGACGAGTCGATTAGATCGTTTTCAACGTGACCAGCTGGAATTGTTCCCGGCCAGTTGGCGATTAACGGCACGTGTGTTCCACGGTCGACTGTCAGACCTTTACCGCCACAGACTTCGGTGTGGGAGTGCATGACCGAGCAGACTTCGATTGGCGATCCGTTGTCGCCGACGTAGATCACGAGCGTGTCGTCCGCTATGCCGAGTTCAGCGAGCTTGTCGTTGACCCGACCGATCACCTTGTCGTGATACTCGACCATGTCTTTGTAGTAGCGAGGATCGTCATCCCAACCTTCTAGCTCGTCCCATGTTCGACCGCCCAATGTTTCGTTGGAAGGTGGAATGAAATCGTCGTATTCGGGGCTATCGGGAGTTGGCTCAAGTGGACGGTGAGTCAACGCCATAGGGAAATAAACGAAGAAGGGATCGTCTTGATTCCGCTCCATGAAATCCATGATGTAGTCGGCAAAAATGTCTTCGCCGTACTTATCTTTGGTGTCGTCTAGGAACTTGCCGTTTTCGTAGACGATGGGGTCTTTGTATCGAGAGCCCTTGTCTTCGGTGTGGTGCGGGTGCCACACGCAGAATTCGTCGAACCCGGCGTTTTCAATGGTCTGGCCAGTTGATCGGGCTTCAGGCATTTCGTCGGGCGGGTTGTACGAGTGAAGCTGCCACTTTCCGGCGATGCAGGTCTTGTAGCCAGCGTCGGAGAAGAGGTGACCGAACGTAACTTCATCGGGGTGAATCAGACCGAAGCCAAGGTAATTACGGAAGTTGTATTTTCCAGTCATCAGCTGAATACGAGTCGGAGTACAGAGCGGCTGCACGTGGGCGTTTTCAAAGCGCGCACCGGTGGCTGCCATGCTGTCGAGAATAGGAGTGGCGTATGACGTGCCGCCGTTGGCTCCGATAGCTTCGTATCCGAGGTCGTCGGACATGATTAGGACGATGTTAGGGCGGCGGTCGCTGGCCATTTCTATTAGTTCTCCGGTTGTAATTGTGCGTTTGGCTGCCGTCCTTCGAGTGCCTCAGGATGGCATGTAGAGATTGTTGCTGCGGATAAGAATTTAGAGGGCATGACAATAGCGCTGCTTTGAGCGCTGATTGCCACGTCGTCTGACTCCTCGCAATGACAAGCCCGTTCCTTAGCTCAGGTATTTGAGGGCGTTGAGGATCAGCTTTTGGAATTCGGGGTGCTGCTGAGATGACCCGGCGTGACCTAGTGCAATGTTGGCGACTTTGCCTGCGCCGAACTGGTGAGTCCAGCCGAGTGGCTTATCTTCGCCTTCTACAACGCCGTGCATGAACACATCGATACCGGGTTGAATGTCGAGACCGCAGTAGCACTCGTCGTAGGTCCAGAAATCAGATACGCCAGCTGCTATTGGGTGATCGGGCTGGTCGATGTAGACCTGGAACCAGCCGAACGGTGGATGCCAGCTTTCGCCAAGAACCCATCCGCCACCGGTAATTTTCTTGGTCTCTGACCAATCGGGGCATGAGGCTGCTGAAATGTGGATAGAAAGAAGCGAACCGCCGCCAGCGACGTACCCTTCGAACCCTTCACGCTGTGAATCATTCAAATCGTTGTTGGTAGCTTCCTGACGAAGCGTGTTGAGAACGATAGCGTCGAATCCGGATAGATCGCCAGAAAGTTCATCTGCCGATTCGGAGAGAGTTATCGAATGGCCTGCTTCTTCAAGAAACTCTTGTAGGACCGGGGTCGATTCTTCGTACGGGTGCTTACCACCGGTGATTAGAAGCAGATTCATTTGAGGATTCTCCTGAGCTATTTAGGTGTGGCTGTGGGCTGGCCTGTTTTATTAGGATCCCAGTAGTGGGTCGGCATCGGTTTGCGATGCCGAGGTTGAAGTTGGCGCTGGAGCCGTTTCGGCAGGAGCGTCGTTCGAGCTAGAAGTTAGCAAATCAGGATTTTTGGCTTCCCATTCAGGTCGCCAGACTTCCATGAGCATGAACTCGTAGCCGTCTCGTTTTACATCTGTAACCGGTGTGAATCCGGCTTTAATGAAAGCTTTTTGAGCACGGTAGTTGTGTGACAGCGTGTGCAAATACACTCGTTCCAGCTCAGTCGTCATGAATATCTGCGCTAAAGCAGTTTTGACGACATCTGTTCCGTAGCCCCTGCTCCAGTAATCACGATCACCGATCATGATCCCTAGTTCGCACTGCGACTTTTCGGTGTTGATGTCGTAATACATGCAGTTGCCGATGTGGTGACCACCGATGGTATCGATAGCCATGCGGACTGACCACGGTGATGGATAGTTCACGTCGTCACGGTGATATCTGAGATATTCGGTGAAGGTGAGGGTTACAGGGCGTGTTGCGTCGAGCGCTGCCAGTTCAGGATCAATGCGCCACGAATAGTCGGCTTCAGCGTCGTCCATCGACTTTGACCGAAGTACCGTGAGTTCGCCGACTAGATGTAAATCAGTCGGTGCTTGCTGCTCGCCCCTCATAAAAGGCCACAGCTTTTTCCAAGACTCGCGCTTCATTCCGATGGGTCAGCCTCTGTGATGCTTCTTCAATGTCGATCCATTCGACATCATCGTACTCATGGTCGTGATTAGATGTATCGCCGCCGATGTACTTCATCAGGTACCAGTGGACCGTTTTATCGATCCGGACGGTACTGTCGTCATCGAACGGCAAATCGCCAAGTGTTTCGCTGGCGGTTCTGAAGAACGAATAGTAGGTGTCGTCGATCGCCGGACCTGTTTCAACCTTCAGTCCGGTCTCCTCCGCTACCTCACGCGCAGCGGTTTCTGCGACAGATTCGCCCTCTTCAGGGGTGCCTTTTGGCAGTGCCCACAGCGATTCTGCCCTTCGATGACACAGGGCAACGATGAGTTTCCCGTGATCGTCAGGACTCTCGCGCAGCACAACTCCTCCGGCGGACCAGCGGTCGATTGAGTGATCTGTTGTGCGTTGTCGAGCCATAGTTTGGAACTGTAACCGAGATTGAATCGATGTTTGATAACTATAAATACGTGAGCGGATTCTAAGTTTGAGGATGCAATCGGTCAAACGCTAGCGGCCCGAGTTTTATTTCATAGAAATATCAGACCTAAATTCAACCCCTAAATAAATTGACACTGAACTGAACAAATTCGATAATTGATGGTTGGGTAAACGCACTGAAATGGCACTTCGAAGCACACGTTTAATTCAAGTAGACATAATTGGCAGTAGTTCGGCTGGAACAACTGCTTTCTACGAGCTATCTCATTTTTCAGTCCGTTCTCAGGATATTTCGAATAAACATTAACCGCATTGAGAAAGACAGATGCGGTTTTTTTGCGCCCAAATCTGAACTGATTTGTTCAGTTGAGCGTAAGGCAAACTAGTTCGCCGAGTACTAATACTCGGGAGAAGGTAGTAAACATTGGATAAGCACGACTTCGTCATCCGATTCGCCGGAGAGGGCGGACAGGGACTGGTCACTTCCGCTGATGCTCTTGCACGAGCTGCTGCTCATGCAGGGTACTTCGTACAGACTCACTCCACGTTCCCATCCCAGATTATGGGTGGACCAGCGTCATCGCAGGTACGGATTTCAACCACACCAGTGCTGAGCTCTGGTGACGGTGTTGACGTTCTGGTTGCTCTGAACCAGTACGCATACGACCACCACAATGAGGATTTGAATCCCGGTGGTGTGACGGTTTACAACGCTGAAGAGTACGACCTGCCTGAGGGCGGGAACTACTTCGGTATCAAGGCCGACGAACTTGCTAAATCGACCGGAAACGCTCGAGCAGCGAACATGGTTACGATTGGCGCAGTCGCACAGCTGATTGATTTCAAGCTTGAAGAGATCGACGAATTCATCACCCAGCGATTCACGCGTGGTCGCCCCGGTGATGCTGAAATCATCGAAGCCAACATCAAGGCAGTTCGCCTCGGTGTCGACGTTGCTAAGACGAGTGGGTTCAATGTTGGTCAGCTAGAAGCTGCGACACCGCCTGATTACCAACAGATCGTAATCACGGGTAACGCTGCTATCGCTATGGGTTCCACAGCTGCTGGACTCGATTTCTACGCTGGTTACCCGATTTCTCCTGCCACAACGATTCTGGTTTGGATGGAGAACAACTTGTGGGGCGAAGGACGATTCGTTCATCAGGTTGCATCTGAAATCGAAGCAATCAACGCCACTCTCGGTGCTGGATTCGCAGGTAAGAAAGCGATGACCGCTACTGCTGGTCCTGGCTTCTCGCTTATGAGCGAAGGTCTCGGCCTTGCATGGATGACTGAGATTCCGATGGTTGTCACCAACGTTCAGCGTGGTGGCCCTGCAACGGGACTACCGACCAAGTCGGAACAGTCTGACCTTTACACCTGCATGCACCCGGCACACGGCGATATTCGAATGCCAGTGCTTGCACCGGGCACTATCGAAGAATGTTTCTACGCTGCTGCGCTGGCTCAGAACTGGGCAGAGCGATATCAGGGGCCTGTAATTCTGGTCACAGAGTTTGGTCTTGCTGAGCGTGGTGAGAACATCCGCCGACCTGATCTTTCTAAGGTAAGCGCTGAAAGCCGAGCTACTGTTAGCGAAAGCGACACTGGCAAGCGGTATGACTCGTGGGATGGCTCAACGCCTCTTCCGGGTATGCCGATTCCTGGTGGTCCGGGCGCTTACGTTGCGAACGGCTCCGAGCACGACGAGATTGGTGACACGACTCACCTGCCTCGACACCACGTGCGTTTGATGGAGCGACGATTCAAGAAGCTTGATCTTCTTGACGGTGCGCACTACGAAATCGAGAACGCCGATGCTGAGACAATCATCATGCCTTGGGGTAGCTCGAAGGGTCCAGCTCGTGAGGCTTACGACAGGCTTCGAGAGCAGGGTGCGGATGTTGGATGGCTTTACTCGGTATCGCTCAACCCGCTTCCTTCAGAAGTCACTGATGTTCTGAAAACTGGAAAAAAGATTATTGTTCCTGAACTAAACTACTTGGGACAGTGGTCGTCGCTTCTCCGTATGGAGGGCTACAACGCTGAGTCGATTACTCAGTACACAGGTCTGCCGTTCAGGCCTGCTGATCTTGTGGATAGTATTAGCGAGCTAATCGGGGCTGGAGTTACAGCATGAGCAAGCGCAATCCTGAATACGATTTCGCGTGGTGCCCGGGATGTGGCGACTTTGGAGTGCGACGAGCACTTCAGGTAGCACTCGAGGGTTACTCCGTTGAACATGAAGAGCCACAGGCGAACAACGTTGTTGTTGCTGGTATTGGTTGTTCTGGAAACATGGTTCACCTTGTTGAGGGCGATCAGCCTTTTGGCATTCACGGAATTCACGGTCGGTCACTGCCAATCGCATTCGGCGTGAAGCAGGGCAACCCAAAATTGAACACGGTTGTTGTTGCCGGTGACGGTGACTTCCTTTCAATTGGTGGTGAGCACATTGGCCCGGCTGCCAACCGAAATATCGATATGACAGCTGTTGTTATGGATAACGGTGTGTACGGCCTTACTAAAGGTCAGTCATCACCAACGAGTGCGTTCGGTGCAGTTACAACTTCGACACCGCTTGGAAAGATCGAAACTCCGGTTTCTCCTCTCAAGCTGTACATGTCGATTGGTGTGACTTACATCGCTTCGTACTACTCGAGCAAGCCTCGTGTACTGGCCAAGATGATTCAGGAAGCCATGAACCACAAGGGCTTCAGCATCGTTCACGTACAGTCGCCTTGTACGACGTACAACGACACCTACGACATCCTTAAGGGCAAGCCGAAGGAAGGGATCAAGGGACTCGCTTACGATATTCCTGAAGATCACGACCCAAGCAGTGTTGAGGATGCTAACGATCTACTTAGCCGTCCCGGTGTTCCTCTTGGAGTTATCTTCAAGAAGGAAGGCAAGACGCTTCAGGATCGATACGAAGAAATTGCAGCTCGAGCTCCTAAGCGAACTAACGATGAATTGTTGGATTCGTACCTGCTTCAGATGTAGAGTTTCTACTCTTCTTTGAGTAAAACGAAAAAGCCCCGCCATGTGCGGGGCTTTTTTATTTGTTGATGGTGAGCGGGGCTAACGATCTCTTGTTGTCATTCTGAACTTGATTCAGAATTATGGTCTAGGAGGATGTTTCGCCGATGTAGAGAGAGTCGTCAGCAAGTACGACGATTAGCGCTCGCTAGTGATTCTGAATCAAGTTCAGAATGACAGGATCGGACGTTCTGGGCGTTTGTGAAGAGTCGTCGACCTGTCATTGCGAGGAAGCCAGCGGCTGACGTGGCAATCAACGTTGACGAGCAATGCTGCTGACGACTGAAGGCCAAGATCGCGGGTCAGTTGCGTCAGTTCTGAGATTGATAGGAAGATTTTGGGTATAGCCGACTGATTGCCACGTCGTTCCTCCTGGCAATGACAATGATGGCGATAGAGGTCAATTGGGGGTACATCCCTCACCCAAGCCCTCTCCCGCTGGGAGGAGCGACTTGACCACTCACGCAGCTGAAGAACAGGAGCTAGTCGTTCTTGGCGCGTTCGGCTACGTAGGTTTCTAGCGAGTCACGGAGGGCTATGCGGCCTCGGTGAAGCCGTGCTTTGAGTGCAGATACGGATACATCGAGAGTATCGGCGGCTTCCTGATTCGAAAGCCCCTGCACATCACGGAGAATCACAGCTACTCGCAGATCTTCCGGCAATTCGTTGATTGCTCCATCGATTCTGCCAGCTAGCTCGCTGTTCATCGTCGCAGCTACAGGCGATTCAGCCCAGTTGGTAGACGCAACATCGGGTCGTGAATCTTCAGAGACTGTCATCTCTTTGCCGCGTTTGTCTTTGCGGATGCGCATGAGCGCCGCGTTGACCGTAATTCGGTACAGCCACGTTGTAGGCTGTGCGTCGCCACGGAAGCGGTCTCGGGCCTTGTAGGCCGAAACGAAGGCATCTTGCGCTACTTCTTCAGCGTCGTGCGGATTGCCCATCATTCGATACGCAACGTTGTACACGAATCCCGAGTGTTTCTCGGCTATTTCCGTGAATTCTTGTGCGTCCATAAAAGGTGAGATTGCTCGAATGCAGAACTGAAGGTTGAGTTATCTGGGCCTCGCCTTGCGAAATACAAGCGTCGCTCAGAACGATCACTCTACCAGAATAAGTGAATTATCTTGACTGCAAATTAGAGTAGATAGTTTGAAATTCGATGCAGGGTTTTTCGGGAGAAATCTGCTCATTTAGAGGGATTTAGGTAGTATGATCATTAGAATTCGTGAACGGTGCGGTGTGCATGTGAATGCTCTTTGAATCGTTTACGCATACACTGCATCCTATTAACTGTCGGGTGATGTGCGGATATTTTTTTCTCGACAGTATGGAGACTAACTTGAGCGGCTCAGCGTCGTGGATAGACAAATTGATCGGTAGAGACGAGACACACTCGCCTGACGATCCTTGTGCTGAAGGCATGGGCGATTGTGCAGAAGTGCACGACAACGCGTCGGATTTCATCGATGGTGAAGTTGCGACTAACCTTACGTCGCGCATTCGTCACCACCTAGGATTCTGTGGTGACTGCGACGGGTGGATGACGAGTCTTGCGCAGACAGTTGGCTTGGTTCGACAGGCTCCGCAGCAGGATGTCCCCGATTCACTAAAAGAATCTCTGAAGAAAATTACCGACGAATAATCTTCTTCAAAATATGTGTTAACTAAAAAACGGCGATTCATTCGCCGTTTTTTTTATGCTCGTTTTATGGCTGCTCAGCCAAGTCGATCTTGATGCAACAATGAGTCTTGTTCGTCATCGATTGGACCCGACTGAAAGTACTGTTTGTGCCGTTTGTGGAAATACATACTGTGCAACATGATCGCGATGCCGATACCGGTGAGGCCGTAAACGAGAAGAGGGTCGATGTTCGAATTGGGTCGGAATGACAGTGCGATGAACGTGCCGTATCCAACTATTCCGCCCCACAAACTCGGGTGAGCCAGCTTCTTGTTCATGATGACTGAGAACGCTGTTCCGATAGCGATGCCGATAAGAACGACCACTGGCGCAATGCCCACCGATGTACCCATCAGAGTCACAACACCATCGCCGCCTTTGAATTTCGTCAGTGGAGAGTTCCAGTGCCCGGCTACTGCGGCGGTTGATGGAACGAGTAGTTCAGGTCCTTGAAGACCGAGTTGGCGAGCCATAAAGATGGCGGTTGCGCCTTTGGCCGCGTCAATAAGAGTGACGATGACACCCTGTTTGCGTGACACCTCGCGCCAAACGTTTGTTGCACCGGCCTGGCGCGAACCCACTTTGAAAACATTGATGCCGTTCAGGCGACCAACTGTGTATGCCACAGGAACAGCACCGAAGCCAAAGGCTATCGCTGCTGCGACAAGGTATGTGGTGAAGGTTACATCTGGGGTCATATCGTGAATTGAATTGTATCAGTGGGCGAGTTACCGCCGAAAACGCTTGGTGTGATCTGAGTTCTCGTTCTGAATGATCGGTTACCGCCACCGTTTTGATTGGGATGGGTTCACAATGACCCGTTATGCCTGAAGTAGAAGTAACCGATAAAGAAACTCAGACCGATTCGCCACAGGATAGTGGTGGAATTGGCTTTGTTGATTCATTACGTAATTCGTCGCTGCAAAGATTTGTTTCGGCGACTTTGGCTTGGGGCACGGCACACCAATTAACCAACGTGGCGCAGGGTTACCTGCTATTTGAACTGACGGGTTCGACGTTGTGGCTGGCGGCTCTTGGAGCTGCTGTTGGACTGCCGAATATCGTTGTTGGTGTGTTCGGTGGGGTGCTTGCCGATCGAATTCCACGTACTCGCATGCTGAAAATCGGATCGGTGATAGCCGGTGCGCCCATGCTTGTTATCGCAGCTCTGTACGCCACTGATTCACTTGAACCGTGGCACATCGTGATTGCCGGAGGGTTCCAAGGATCGGGACTGGCGATCGACTGGATTTCGAGACTTTCACTGCTTCCTGACGTCGTGCCGAAGAAAATTCTCGTGCGAGCGATATCGCTTGATCAGTCAGTATTCAACGGTGCTCGCGTTGCGGGTCCATTGATCGGTGGTTTCCTACTAGGGGCCGCTGGGCCTGGTATCGCTTACGGCGTGATAGCCGGTTTATTCGGTTCAGCGTTCCTGATTTACACGACGTTTGGTCCGGTGAAGCAGCCAGAGCGACCAAAGTCGGCTGGAATAGTTCCTGATCTTATTGAAGTGGTTCGAGTTATCAAAGAACGTCCAATTCTTCGATTGAATTTGATGTTCACCGCTGTGAACGCTCTCGCATTGGGTGGCTTGGTTTTCATTCTTCCTGCGTACGCAAAAGATATTTTCAACACCGATGAAGCTGGTCTCGGCTTACTGTTTGCGGGCGTAGGCATTGGAGCTGTGGCTGGGGCGATGACGATGTCGTGGACCGGCGGTGTTCGAAGAGCTGGTCCTGCGTTGTTGATAACCGACTTGCTGTTCGGGGCATTTGTAATCGCTTGGGCGCACACCAACAGCATGTCGATGGCGCTGCCGTTTGCGTTCCTGCTTGGCTACTTCAATTCGGTACACGTAGCCCTAGGTATCGCGGTAATTCAGTTCAACGTTCCTGCTGAAGTCAGGGGCAGAGTTATTGGCGCTTACGAGATTGCTTGGTCGGGATTTCCGCTTGGCGGATTGGCAAGCGGCTCGCTTGCTGCCGCGTTCGGTTTGCGCACCGCATTGACGAGTTTGGCGATTGGGCTGATCGTATTTACGATCTTTATCGCAGTTGTAAGTCCAAAATTCCGAGCGAGCCGAATCGAGTAGCACCTGTGCTACCACCCTTCGACGGTGCTCAGGATGACATCGTTAGATCTGTGACTGGCGGCGACTATGTAGCTGGCCGATCAGTGCCCGAATTTGTCGAGCACCCAGATTAGGCTTCTTGGTCGAAGTAATCAGGCTGGTAGGGCGGAGCCGAAGGATCGCCGTTGTTCTGCGCATCGATTTCAGCCTGTTCAGCTTCTGTCAGGTACTTCGATGGACAACGAACGGTCAGGTTATCGGCATTGAACGAACCATCGACTAGCTTCTGGCCTTGCAGAATAATTTCGGAGTGATCGTTGAAGAACACCTGCCCGATTTCACCCGCGTATGTAACCCGAAGCTCGCCAATTCCATCTTCGTCTTTGATCGAGAAGTGAGCTGTTAGGCCGTCGGCATCCCGAACGTACGAATCTTGTACGAGCTTGCCTGTGACACCAACCTGTCGATCAATAGCTGTTGGTGCTACGTCGGCGACCTGGGCGACTGAGAGATAGTCAACTGTGGCGCCTTCGAATGCTGTGAAAGCAAAGTAAGCGAGAGCGGCTGCGACAAGCACGAATGCGAACGCTAGTTTGGCACGTGGCCCCATGAGGGTTGATGTGCGAGCTGCTGCGGCTACAGCTTGTGGCTGTTGAGTATCTTGCTGTTGGTCGTTGGGTTCGTTAGTCATATCTAGAAACTGTTAGCCGATTTTGCCTTTGAGTCGAGCGATTTCGTGCTGCAGCACTCGCTGTTTTCGACCCATGTAGAGAACATATGCGAAGAAGAGTGCCCACGTAACTGCGAACACTGCGAATAGGTAGCCGAGGTTTGTTTCGAGCTTCCCTTGTTCACGTTCTACGACAGAAAACGCTGTTCCGTTTTCAAAAACTACTGTGATTGGTGCGAATCGTTCGCGGTGATCTCGTAGCCGTCGAGCCGATTCAGATGGTTCTTCGCCTTGAGTCGAAACCCAACGATCGCCAGCCTGATTCTCGAGACCGTATTCGGTTCCATCGAAAATAGTGAACGTGGTCACCGTTCCGGTGGAATCGGAAACTGCGAATCGAGTTAAGTTGCCGTTGTCGTCGGTTTCAACTCCAACGACGATTCCGCTCACTGGAGGTTCGTGTTCAGCCGAAGATATTTGAGTCGCAAATGCGAATGCACTCAACGCAATGAAGGCTGCAAGGACAAATCGAATTGTCCTCGTAGTAGTAACGGTATTGGTCACGTTGGATATCAACTTTAGTTGGCTCCCGTCATTGCTGACGTTGAAACGGCTCTCTTTAGTTCGACAAGATCATCTTCAGACTTACGGATTTTGTATCGAGTCTGAACTAAGTAAATAAACAGGAATGTAAATGCCACAGTCGATGCCGTAAGGACGATTCCTAGATCACTGCCGAGCGCTGATTCAGCATCGGCTGCCGGGCCTGTGATCAACGGCGGGTGCGCCTGCGACCATAGGTTGGCTGCGAAGTAGATGATGGGAGTATCGACTGCGCCGATTACACCGATGATGGCTGCGAGGCGTTGTCGCTGTGCTCCGGGTGGGAAGTAGGCACGGAACATCAGGTATGCGACGTAGATGAAGAAAAGAATAAGCGCTGTGGTGAGTTTTGCTTCGCCGGTCCACCAAACCGCCCATACAGGTCGTGCCCAGATCATTCCCGAAAGAAGCATCATGCCGCCGAATATGACTCCGACTTCAGCAGAGGCTACTGCAAGTCGGTCCCATTTCTCTGTTTTCTTCCAGAGGTACATGAACGAACTGCCGCTCACTACGAAAATACCGAGCATCGATCCCCATGCCACGGGAACGTGGAAGTAGAGGATTCGCTGGACTGCACCTTGATTTGTTTCGGTGGGAACCCAAATGAAAATCAGGTAGAGCGCAACACCCATGAGGGCGGCGCTGAGGATCAACAGTGGGTCGAGTAGATCGAGGACTTTATTCAACAAGAGTGTGTGTACAAATTTCTGCTGTGCGAATACTTAGAGAATTTTATCACGAACGACGTTAAATTCAGATAAAGCTTTGTATGTGCTGAACGTGTCGATTCAAGCGGGGTTAGCTGCTGCTTAGTCTTCGAGGATGTGCTGGAAGATGAATGCCGATACAACGATGAACGCCACATCGAACGCAACAGCTAGTTGAAGCCACTGTGCCATATCGGACCAACTGCGACCGTTGACCATGTGGCTGGTCGATTCGACAGCCGCCATTAAGAGTGGGGTTACAACTGGCAGAAACAGCAATGGCAGCATCACTTCTCTTGCTCGCACCCGTACCGACATTGCGGCGAACAGTGTTCCGACTGCGCTAAAGCCGAGAGTGGTTAGCAGGGCGATGGCGAGCATCTCCCATCGGAACACGACGAGGTTGAAGAGAACGGCAAACACCGGGATGACAATAATTTGTGCCACTGCGATAAATAGGAAATTGCCGAGTGCTTTGCCGAGATAGATGAGATCACGGCTAATGGGCGCCAGCATCAGGGCTTCGAGCGTGCTGCCTTCGACTTCAAGTGCGAATGCTCTATTATGCCCGGTTACACCCGCGAAAGCGATTCCTGCCCACAACACGCCGGGGCCGACCAGCTTTGCATTGCCTTGGTTTAGGTCGATCGCAAACGTGAAAATTACGAGTACGAGCAGGGCGAATCCGGCGACTGCGACTACGACGTCCTTATTGCGAATTTCGAGCAGTAGGTCTTTTCGGCCTATCGCCCAGATGATGGCGAGTGATCCCATCATTGGTCGTTGGCCTTTGATGAATACGCAGCCAGGATTTCTGTTTTGTCGGCAGCTGGATTCGTTGAGTTGAGTCCAACTGTTCCGTTGTTGAGTACAACGGCTCGGTCGGCTATTTCGAGAGCGTGCTCAACGATGTGGGTCGTCATTACGACCGAGCGGCCCATAGATTTGTAGTTCTCGATGATTCGATCGAGCTGTTCAACCGAACGGCTGTCGAGTCCTGATTCTGGTTCATCAAGCAACAGCAATTGTGGGTCGTGCATGAGGGCACGTGCAAGAGCTACTCTCTTCTGAAAGCCGTGCGACAACGTGCGAACTCGATCATCGATTCTTTGTTCGATACCAACCTGAACGGTTGTACTCGAAATAAGATCATCGACGTTCTGGAGTCGGTACATTTCAGCGAAGAAGAGCAGGTTTTCTCGAACGGTCATATCGGCGTAGAGCATTGGCGAGTGGAGCACTGAACCTGTCAGTGCACGCACGACTGGCCCGTTTTGAGCAATGTCGACACCGTGCATCGAAATGCTTCCAGAATCGATCTGGGTGAGCATCGCCAATATTCGTAATAGAGTCGACTTGCCAGCGCCGTTTGTGCCGAGCAGAACGGTTACTTCGCCTGTGGGAAGCTCAAGATCTAAGCCGCGCAGAACCGCTGTCTCGCCAAAATTCTTGACCACAGCTTCGGCTTTGACGGCGAGTTGAGTTGTTTGGCTTACCACTACGGTTTGGCCTATTAGCTCTTCACTGCGAATCGACGTTTGAAAGCGTCGGGCTGCATTGAAGCGCTTGCGGCAATATCGCCGAGAATCTCCTCGTCATCGAGGTCAGATTGCTCAATTCGAGTCATGTAGCGACGGGCAACATCGTAGTAAAGGTTGTCGGTATCGACCATTCGGACGATTGTTTTCCCGGTGTTGGCATCACGCATGTCTTCGAACGGAACGGGTTGAAGCCTATTATCGACAGTGCAGATCATTGCGCCTTGCGCAGTGCGTGGATCGTCTGTTGGGTCAGTGAGCAAGAATCGAACTGCGCCGTGTCCGAGTGTTCGGGTGTAGTCGATGTCGAACGGAATTGGCGGAGCAGATCGCAATTCGTAGCCGAGTGTGAGATCGACGATACCCATGGATTCGCCACGTTCCTCGAATCGTCGTTCGACTTCAGCACGAAGAATTCGAGCGAATGGCAGATCGGCGAGTCGGATGTTTCCATACTCATCTCGAGGGATTTCCACGCCTGAGATATTTCGTAGATCGTTGATGTTCAGCTTGCTAGCAACACCCTCGGCAATGATCGCTATACCGTCGGGACGACCCAAAGCGCGCCGCTTGAGAATTGCGCCTTCGAGTACGTCACATACTTCTGAGAGGCTCACGGTCTCATCGGGGAATTCTTCTGGGATCAACGTGATTGTCGATGCTGAAGATTTGCCGATTCCGAGTGCAAGGTGACCTGCATGGCGGCCCATTGCAATGATGAAATACCACCGGTTGGTGGTTCGTGAATCTTCCTTGAGGTTCATCACGATTTCTGAGCCAACGTGCCGGGCTGTTTCGTATCCGAACGTAGGCATATCTCCCGGCAAAGGGAGGTCGTTATCGATGGTTTTCGGGACATGGGCTACCCGAATTTCACCGTTGGCCGCACGTGCAATTTCTGATGCACCGAATGAAGTGTCGTCTCCACCGATCGTGATCAGATTTTGAATATTGAGCTTCTTAAGAGTGGCGACACACGTTTCAAGATCTTCAGAACGCTTTGTTGGATTCGTTCGTGAAGTGTGCAGAATCGATCCACCACGAGTGTGGATAGTTGCGACGTCGTCGATCTCGAGATCGACAGTTTGGGAAGTGTCGCCTTTTACAAGATATTCGTAGCCGTTTTTGATGCCGACAGCGTCGTATCCAGAATGGACAGCTTCAATGACAGCAGCTGAAATAACGCTGTTGATGCCTGGAGCTGGTCCGCCACCAACTAGAATTCCGATTCGCCCGTTCTTGTTCGCCATCCGTAGTTCTCCCGGTCGTTCGTATCTGATCGACCGATTATGTGCCTAATCGCGCTTTGTATGCATCCAAGAATATGCGAACACTGGCGAATGTGCGTGAGATTGGCGTAATTGGATTGCTGAATATTCGGTTTTCGGCATAGACTCTCACCCAACTACTAAGGTTTCATTCGAATCGAGCTATAGGCGTTCATGACAGAGCACAGCGATATCGATCCTGCCATTACCGAGATGTGGCGGCACACTCTTGTCGAGGGGCATGAAGATAAACCATCTTCGTACTTGCCTGGCAGCCACCGCTGTTCGTTCTGCCTAGTTCCGATGAGCGGTGTTAGCGGCGTAATAATGAAGGCGCTGAGGAATCGAACTCCGTCACGAAAAAATCCCGAGATGTGCAACTACTGAGACACCGTATTACCCACCGGTGGTGCGGAAGTTGAAATTTCAGTTTTGTTTGCGGATGTTCGAGGATCGACAGCGATTGCTGAGGAAATTGGACCTGTCGCGTTCGCAGCGTTGTTGAATCGGTTCTACGACGTAGCGATGACTGCTTTGATCCCGAAGCGGGCTGTTATCGACAAGATGATCGGTGACGAGGTGATGGCATTTTTCGTTCCCGCCGCCAAAGTTCCTATGCAAAACGCCGCGGTGGAAGCAGCGACCGAGATTCTTGAGGGTGTCGGCTATGGTTCTGGAAAAGAACCGTGGTTGCCAGTTGGAATAGGAATTAACCACGGCATGGCGTATGTCGGCAAGGTGGGGACTGGAGATGTGAACGACTTCACGGCTCTTGGCGATACGGTGAACACAGCATCACGTATTCAAAATGAGGCGTCGGCTGGTCAGATCGTGGTATCTGAAAGTGTTTATTCCGAATTGGGCTCAGCGTATTCGGGAGTACCCGCTCAACAGGTTGATGTGCGGGGGCGAGAAGAACAATTTGGCGTTCATATTCTGAAGCCGTTCGAGTAGAGATATGGCTGAGATTGATCTCTCTCAAGTAGCGCATCGGTTTGCACTGGACGGATCTTCCGAACGTGCGGCGGCTCAAAAGGGTTATCTGAAATCGGAGCTCGACTTTTTCGGGGTTGCAGTACCGGTTGTTCGAGCCGCTCTCAAACGCGAGATGAAAGAGAACCCAATTACTGAGCGGGAAGAACTGCTTCGCAAATCGTTAGAGTGCTTCGATTGGTCGCACTTCGAAATGCAGCTGTTCGGGGTTCTACTTCTCGATAAGTATTCGAAACTGCTTGAGCCTGAAGACTTGAACTTCATCGCTGATTTGATTGGAAAGTGCCACACGTGGGCGCTGGTCGATCCTTTGAGTGGCCCGGCTGGAAGACTCGTCGAGCAGGGATTGCCTGATGTTGGCGGCATCTTGGACTCGTGGAGCAGAGACGCCAACTTTTGGTTGCGTAGGTTTTCGCTTCTCGTTCTCATGAGGAGTCTTCGAGAAAGCGATGACGAGTGGTCACGATTTGTTGGCTATGCAGATTCCATGATCGAAGAGAAAGAATTCTTCGTTCGCAAAGCAATCGGCTGGGTACTTCGCGATCTCTCAAAAATCAGATCCGAGCCTGTTGCTGCGTATGTGCGACGTCACATGTCCGTTATTTCTGGCGTGACTTTTCGCGAGGCTGTGAAGTATTTGCCTGAGCCTGAGCAGAGCGAGTTGAGGGCTGCGTACAAGGCGCGGTAGGTAACTCGTCGTTTGCACAGATCTGATTTCCCGAGGGAACGAGGGATCTGGGGTTGGGTGGTCGATAGTCAGCGTTGATCGAGCGGTGGCCCAACCATTAGCCAACCACACACCGCCCATCCACCGAAGATCCCTCCGCAGGAGTCGGGTGTCATGCGGCGTCTGCGATTGTTCTGTTGTGACCCTTCGACGGGGCTCAGGATGATATTTATCTGGCTGAACCCCAGTCTCGCCTAGTGCTTGTGGGGATGGCCTACTAGTTTTGGGTGGGCTGAGTGCTGCGGGTTGAAGCGACGGCCTTTGCGAAGTGTTTCTACGGGCAGCATTAGTTGATTGCCGGCGCGTTCGTTGCCATCGGCGTCGGTGAACGTTACGGGACCTTCTCTGTGTTGGATAACCGCAATATCGGCATCGGCTCCGACTTTCAGCGTGCCAATGTGATCGGGAAGATTCACTGCGGCTGCTGGCTTCATGGTTCCAAGCGCAAGTGCCTCATCAACCGAGTAGCCGAGATGCACGTATTTCGAGAGCGTCGTCATAAGGTCAAACACTGGGCCACGGATGTTGTAGCGGTGCACATCGGATGAAACCGTGCCAGGGCCAAGACCCTGTTCCAAACATGCCTCGGCAACTGGGAACGAGAACGAACCCGCACCGTGACCAACATCGAAAATAACGCCTCGTTTGATCGCGTCCCAAGCTGCGTCGACCACCTTGTTGTTGTTATCGAGAATGCCATGCGGTCGACCCGTGAATGAGTGAGTAACGATATCGCCGGGGCGAAGTTTTTCCATGAACTGTTCGAATTGGTTGACCGATCCGCCAACGTGGATCATCACAGGCTTCTGGAGTTCTTCTCCGGCTTCAAGTGCTCGGTCGAGTGCAACTAGGTCGTTTGGCCCAACGATGTTGTCGGTGAGTCGAACTTTGATTCCTACGATTCGATCGGCATGAAGTTTTGCGGCTTCGACCGCCTTCTCGACACGGGCCCAACGAATATCTTCGAGCTCTCCGATGTCGTTATCGAGCTGACCCATCCCTGAAATGTGAAGGAAAGCCAGAACACGGGTGGCGGCAGTATCCATTACGTATCGGTGGAATCCAGCAATTGTGTTCGCACCCGACGATCCCGCATCGATAGCGGTGGTTACACCTCGATAGACACAGGCTGGGTCGGCCTCAACGGCAAGATGGGCGACTCCCCACCAAACGTGAACGTGAAGATCGACGAGACCGGGTGTTACGAGATTGCCTTCGGCCTCGATTACATCGTGGGTATCGGCATCGGAGACATAGTCTTCGATAGCGGCGATTTTGCCACCGGCAACTGCGATGTCTTTTTTAGCGTGAATACCCTGTGCAGGGTCGATCACAGTGCCGTTTTTGATAACGAGGTCGTAGGTCATTCTGAGACTTTCGATGAGGGAATGTGCGATTCACTGGCGATACTAAACTTCATCACCCCAAGATGCGAGCCGAACTCTGTTTTATTTGGAACTGGTCATTTAACTGTGGCTAACAATCTTCTGTGAGAGACTCGTTAATAGAGATGAAACAACGACTTCACAAAATACTCGCCGCAGCCGGCATTGCATCGCTTCGTAAATCGGAGCAGATGATCGCCGAAGGGCGTATTCAAGTTAATGGCGTGGTTGCAAAAATTGGCGATCAGGCCGATCTTGAAACCGACGATATTGTTGCGGACGGGAACCAGGTTTCTGCCGAGCAAAAACGATATTTGCTGCTGAACAAACCGACCGGGTATGTGACTACTGTTACTGATCCGCACGACCGTCCGACAGTGATGGATTTGGTTGATGTTCGAGAGCGTATTTATCCGATTGGTCGACTAGATGTCGATACAGAGGGTCTGTTGCTTCTGACGAACGACGGTGATTTTTCGCAGAAGATGGCCCACCCCAGCTTCGAGATTGAAAAGACCTATCTCGCCGAGCTGGCCAACGCACTTACTGAGGAGAACAAAGTGCTTCTTGAGCGTGGAATTATGCTGGAGGACGGGCCAACCGCTCCGGCAAAAATTAAGATCGTTTCGAATCGTCGACGCAAGGTTGAGATCACGATTCATGAAGGTCGTAATCGTATCGTTCGCCGTATGTTCGATTCGATTGAAACGCCTGTGATTCGATTGCGCCGGATTCGCTTCGGCATGGTCGGGTTGGATGATCTTCCGAAGCGCGGAGTTCGTGAGCTTTCCGGAAGAGAAGTTGAATCTCTGATGGATCTCGCTATCGAAACGAAGCGAGTTGGCAAGCCGTTCAAGGAATGGAAGAAGCCTGAGCAGGAAACTCGAAACGACCGACGACTGGCGTTTCAGGCGAACCGACCAGTGCGGCGCGCCGGGGCTGAAGACAGGCGAGCAACGTTCGATTCTGGCGATTCTCGAAGGCCCGGATCTAAGTCGAAACGTAGGCCAGGTTCGGGACGCGGTGGGGCGTCGAAACGACGCTCAAGCGGCGCTGGTTCGCGTCGGTCTTAGCGGTTTTCTCAGACTTTTCGCTTTCTGATTCGTTTTCAGGCTGCCCAAAATAGATTTCCCGAGGTAACGAGGGATCTGGTGTGGCGGGGGCGATAGTCTAAATCGTCCAAGGTTGCCTATCACCTCTCATCCACCGAGGATCCCTCCGCAGGAGTCGGGGTATTGTGCGACGGGCGCACAGTTCTAACTGCGCTTACGTTTTCGCCTTGTGTGCCGTCCTTTGATAGCCTCAGGATGACATTGTGCTGAGGTTATAGATAGAAAATGTTGGCGGTGGGCGTTTGACCCTGAAAATGAATTCAGGGTGACAGGAAGGACTATTGGTGCCTTGTGTGCCGTCCTTCGAGAGCCTCAGGATGACATATTTTTATCCGGCGCACACCCAATTTCGTACGACTCTCCCTCACCCCAACCTCTCCCGCTGGGAGAGGGGTAGCAGCTGCTTTTCGATCATGTTCCGAGACGACTAATCGTCTAGCGAACGCATAACCCTGCCCGGTAGTGTGCCGTTTGGCTTGCCGTTTTCTAGGGCTGGCTTGCCGTTGACGAATACGTAGTCCATGCCAGAGGAATAGACGTGCGGGTTCACGAAATCGTTGTGCTGTTTTACGTTTGCAGGATCGAAGATCAGCACGTCGGCGATCTGGCCGGGAGCGATTCGCCCTCGCCTTGAAAGATTCAGGCGAGAAGCGGGTAGGGCAGTCATTTTGTGAATGGCTTCCTCGATGGTGAAGAGTCCGCGTTGCTGCACAAACTGTTCGATGATTACTGAATTAGTTGCGTAGCTTCGTGGGTGCGGCTTGCCCGACGAAAGCGGCCCTTCATCACGTAGCGATGAACCGTCGGAGGCGATCGACATTAGCGGCCATTTGGCAATCGAGTCGATGTCCTGAAGCTCCATCGAATGGAGTACGTAAGAACCTTCTGACTGTTCGTACAAACGAAGTGCTGCTTCTTCTGGCTCGCAGCCCCATTCATCGGCGATATCTTGCAGGCTGCGACCCTCAAGCGATTGGTCGGGCGGGAAGCTGGCGATTACACAGCCTTCAGCCGAGTGGTTTCGGTTGATGTAGTAGGTGACGTCGCTTCGAACCTGAGCTCGAATATCGGAATCGCCGAGGCGTTCAAGAGTTTTTTCTCGTCCACCTTCCAATGCCCATCGAGCAAACATTGCGCCCGAGAATCCGGTTGACGACCACTCGTACGGATACTGGTCGCCGGCGACATCGATTCCTTCGCTGCGTGCGCGTTCCATTCCTTCTATCAATTCGTAGCCACGTCCCCAGAACTTTGGCCCAACTGCTTTCACGTGTGAAATTTGAATTCGTGCACCGGTGCGTCGTCCTACTTCGATAGCTTCAGCGTGAGCAGGGAAGAGTCCGCTTAGGTCGTCTGCTTCTGAACGAATGTGCGATGAATAGAGCTTGCCTCGATCGGCAGCTGGTTGCGTGACAGCGATGATTTCGTCGGCGAGCGAGTAGGAGCCGGGGCCGTACCAGAGGCCGGTCGACATACCTAGCGCACCAGCGTCGAGAGAATCGGCGAATATGCCGATCATCTGGTTTAGCTCGTCTGGGGTCGGCATTCGGGCTTCCATGCCCATGACCGCTCCTCGGACGGTTCCGTGTCCGATCTGTGCTGCGATGTTGATAGTCGAGCCAGATTCTTCAAGTGCTGACAGGTAACCGTCCATAGTCGACCAAATCGGCTGGTAGTTCGGGTCGTACTTGTCGGTACGTTCTTTGAATCCGTTCACGTTCTGCTCGGAAAGCAGTGGAGCGCAGTAGCTCATGCCGCAGTTGCCCATTAGTTCGAAAGTAACGCCTTGCGTGAGTTTCGAATCGGCAAGTGGGTCGATCAGGAACGAATTATCGGAGTGGGTGTGAAGGTCGATGAAGCCGGGTGTGACGATCTTGCCTGTGGCATCAATTTCGCGGGCTGCTTCGCCAGTAATCTCACCAACAGATACGACGGTATCGCCTTTGATTGCGACGTCGGCTTTGAATTTCGCCGAGCCTGTGCCATCGACAACCGTTCCATTCCTAATAATAAGATCGAACAATTTTTTACCTTGCTTTGACGTTTGAGACTGGGTTGAACAACGAATCTGAATTGTGCGGTCGATTTTAGATCGACTGACGAAAATTCCCGGTGCGGGCATGAGCATACCGCGGATACGGGAGTAACATGTTTCCGCTCAAGATCAGATCTCTCCAGCGTTTCGTTGTTAAATCCACGAAATATCGAGACACTGGCGAGCAGGTAGCGATATAGATATTTGTTTCGAGCTCCGGTGATACGGGCGCAGACCGAAGGAATGCAGAAGAAAATGAAGTTTGTACGATTTTCAAACGGCGGCGACGCAGCATATGGCGTTGTTGATGGCGAGACCGTAAAAGAGATTTCCAATTCGCCAATTGGTCAGGATTACTCTGAGACAGGCGCTACGCACGACCTGAACGAAGTGAAGATTCTTGCTCCAAACCCCAACCCAAGCAAAATGCTTTGCCTTGCGTTGAACTACGGTTCACACCTTCTTGGTGCCGACCGTCCAACTCGCCCACAGCCGTTCTACAAGAACACCAACGCAATCATCGGTCCTGGCGACCCGATCAAGCTTCCTGCTGATGCAGGTCTGGTTGTTTGTGAGTCAGAGCTGATTGCGATCATCGGTAAGGAAGCCAGCAAGGTTTCTGAAGCTGATGCGCTCGACTACGTTTTCGGCTACACAGCTGGTAACGACGTTAGTGCACGAGAATGGCAGTCTGGCGCAGATTCCGACATTCAGTGGTGGCGCGCTAAGTCTTCCGACACGTTCGGTCCTACAGGTCCGTTCATGGTTACGGATATCGACCCGCAGGATGTAAGCATTCGTGGTTTGGTAAACGGTGTTGAGGGGCAGAAGTGTCACTCATCAGAGATGATTTTCACTACGGCTCAGGCGATTTCGTTCCTTAGCCAGTACGTGACTCTCTACCCGGGTGACATGATTTGGACTGGTACTTCGGGAACTACTCCACCGATCAACGTAGGTGGTGATGTGACTGTTGAGCTTGAGCACATTGGTGTGCTGCACAACCCAGTCATCGCCGGGTAGCTGTGGCTACGTTTTCTGGCAGTTCGACTGTCAGTTGCTAAATAGAAAAGCCCGTTCGCCTGGTTAATGGCGAGCGGGCTTTTTGTTTTGTTGGGATTCGTTGCTAGGCGTGCGCTAGTTCAAATAACGGCTTTTTGCCTTTGGCTTCGTTGCGTAGGATTGCTTCTTCTTCTGGGGTGATTGGTGTGAAGTCTTGGCCGATTTCGACAGCCATTTGCCAGAGTTCAGGATCACCAGGAGGAATGGCTGCGGTAATTGGCTGCGAGAGAGTCCAACGAAGCGCTAGTTTCATCAGGTCACGGTCTTCGATTGGTGCGTACCAAGTCTTGGGTCTAACCCGGTGATTACGATCTTCTAGTGCGTGGTGAGCCGCGCCTTTGAGGGCCAATCGTGTGACGCCACGTTTTTCTGCTTCGTCCATTATTCCCTTGCCGAATCCGGCTTCGAACCACGTGGTGAAATTGACTGGGAAGAGGACGGAATCGAAATCGAACCGATTCATTAGTTCGATTGCTACTTCAACAGAATGCACTGAGAATCCGAGGTGTTTTACTAACCCTTCGTCACGTGCTTTTGAAAGAACTTCGAGCGCTCCACCGGGGCCGGTGACAGTTTCGAGATCTTCCATAGTAGACATGGCGTGAAGTTGGTACAGATCGAAGTGATCGGTGCGAAGCAGTTTTAACGATTCTTCGAGTTCAGCTTGTGCGGAGACGGCGTCTCGCTTGTTGGTTTTGCACGAGAGAAAAACGTCGTTTCGGTATTGCTGAAGCGCAGGGCCAAGCATGTTCTGTGCGTTGCCATAGCCGGGGGCGACATCGAAGTAGTTGATGCCCTGGTCGATTGCCCATGACACGTAGCGTTGCGAATCTTCGGCGGTTTCGTCTCTAACGACGATTCCAGCGAACGCGATTATCGAAAGCTGTTGTCCGGTTGTGCCGTATTCACGTGTCTGCAAGATTTTCCTCACTTCTTAAATAGCGAGGATAAATCGTACTACGGCTGGCTGGATTCAGGGTGCAGTTCGAAAGGTTCGGGCAGATCCCGACAATCACCCTGCCACGTGGCTCAGGAGGACGGCTTTGTTTGTTGTTGGCGTGCGTTTGCCGCCCTTCGAGAGCCTCAGGATGGCACTTTACGAATTGCGCCTCAGGCAGATTTATCCAGCGTGTGGTCGTAGCTTATTCGCCAACGTCTACCGAACTGCTAGTAGACGTAGCCACTGCTACCCGATGCCGAAGTTACGGGATACTTCGCCTTCGGTGAGCCAGTAGAAGATCAGGTACCCGCCAACGAGAATTAGTACTCCAGCCGAGATTGGGTGAACATAGGGCATGATTCGGCGAATTTGGTTCACCATCGCACCCTTGAACACGGCAATTCCAATGGTCAGCACGGTGATGATGAACGTCATACCGAGTGCGTAAGCGAGGAACTGGCCCGTCGCTTCGACAATTCCACCGGTTGCCAACGAGCTGCTAATAAGTCCTAAGAAGATCGGAAGAGTGCAGCTTAGCGATGCAACTGCGTAAGAAATTCCGAAGAGGAAGTAACCCTTCACGCTGGTGTCGGAAGCGGTTCCGATGCGGGAAGCTGCCGACTGCGCTCGGTTGTTGTAAAGCTTGCCGCCGGCGAATAGATACGCACCTAAGCCAGCCATGACGAATCCGAGGAAGAAACCGATCCATGGGAAGATAGTGATGAATGATCGAGCGCCCGAAGAGATTGCTAAGCCAACACCGCCAAATAGCAGAACGAATCCCGCTCCCAAAGCAGCACTAACGTAAAGCGCTTTGATTAACGATCGTGAGAGCCCGCGTGCTGCCTGACCCGAATCTGGATCACCTTGCTGATCGGTGAGATACATCGTTAGGAAAGCAGGGAGCATCACGAATCCACAAGGATTCACTGTCGCCACCATTCCGGCTGCAAAAGCAAAGCCAAGCGGTAGAAACGAACCGATATCGCCAACGAAACCGGCGCTATCGGCAGAGTAGTTAAGTGCTCCACCAATGAAATCGTTCGCCCCCGGGCCAACGATAAGTCCTGCTACGAGAGCCAAGCCGGCAATCAAAGCTGCGATAGTCGCTGGGATAGGGAGATTTTTCGGGTTGAACCCGACTTCGTCTTGTGAAAATCCCGTGCTAGCCGTTGTCATATTTTGAACTAATTCTTCCTAGTCGTATCCAAGTTCGACCTCAATTGGCGATCTTGAACCTTCTTGTTGTTTCCCATATTGCGTGGGAAACATATTTTCCGAAGCTGTCAATCAGTTACTAAATCCGATGCTTGTTCGTTGAGATAGGTTCACGATAAGCCAAGTCGGTTGAATTTTGAATGAAGCAATTGTGTTAGCTGGTTAGAGATTAATACGCCAACTATGATGACTCGGATTGCGTGCATTTGTGCGGATGTTTGGCAACTCAATTATCTGATTAAGAACGAACCTCGGTGTCGCTGAAGCCCGACAACACCCAACCACTCCTAATTCCGTTGACTCAAGACACCGTCGCCCAAGACGTGCCGCGGATTACTGTGCATTTGGCACTTTCCGATAACGAACTTGAGAAAGCGATGCTGAGTTTGCTGGGGCGTAATGCCAGATTCCTGGTTGTAAAAGGGAGTATTGGATACGCCGCGGAATCCGATGTACGACTAGTAGACGAATCTCCGGATCCTGATCAGCAACGAGAGTTAGACGAGCTTTCACCACCAAAATTACTGTTCATTGGGTTGGGTAGAAGCGAGCAATTTCTTTTAGACGCGGCACATGCCGGGGCTTGGGCGTACATCAGTGAATCTGCCGATGCTGATGAGTTGGAAGACGCTATTTGTAGTCTTGTTGAATCGAAGGGAAGTCCGTTGCTAAAACAGCTGGCTCAGAGCGATTCAGGTTCGTTCGAAATTCTCGCTGGTCTGACAGATCCTGATTCTGACGATGATGATCATGCAGCAGTAAACAATCCGCTTACAACCGATGAGATTAAAATTCTTGAACTCATTGCACGTGGCGAGCCGAGTAAAAACATTGGTCATCACGTTGGCTTGGCAGAGCAAACGGTGAAGAACTACGTCGTGAAAATACTCGATAAAACGCACACTCACAACCGTGCCCATGCGGCTGCATTAGCAGCTCAGCGGGGCTGGTTATCACCGCTCGATCACATCTAGATTCGGGTTCGAAATATCGACTTGATTCTGCTCTGGATTTGAACTGGAGCTGTGTTAGAATGTAGGTCGATTCGTTGCACGATTGTTCGGCGCAGGCAAGTCCTGCGTCTATTTGTGTGCGGCGATATTTTTTATACGAGACCGGTTCTAAAGCTGTTGAACCGGAAGTAGAGGCAAGTAATTGACGACTTCAGAGACCCCGCAAGTTGCTGCAGTAGAAACTGAGCAAGAGGAGACTCTGGCGCCTCTCGACCTGCGTTCGCTTTTTGTCGCTGGTGTGCACTTCGGTCACCCT
>JABIFF010000019.1 GCA_018650845.1 Chloroflexota bacterium
AGTTCGATTTTCATTGCACGTTCACCACGTAGCTGTGGTGATAGGTCGAGGCGTCGAAAGTGCCGATCCAATCACCTTTTAGATCGCTTGGGAATTGCTGATTTGCGACGATTACAATTTCGGAATTGGTACGGAAAATTGCCGGTTCCGCCGGGGTGGGAGCTAGCAGCATTCCACGAGTCTGGAAGTTAATTTCGTCGCCGGTCGGTGTGGTGATTACTCCTACAAAACTTGCATCACATTTTTCGGGCGACTGATCTTCGTACAGGTCCCAAGCGATAGATCCATTTATGTCGCCGGTTGCGGTGCCGACACCGCTTCCGATGTACCCGCCAGGCTTTCCTGCTGCATCGCTGGCCTGTTTTGCTTGTGGATCGTAGTCGAGTTCAACGTTGAGAGTCTGTGTGCTCATGGTCTTGGCTTCGTCGCTAGGTAGTTTCGTAACTTAGTCATTCTGCGAATCTCTGAATTATGAGATGCACACAAGAATCAAAAAGGCGCGCCAAAGATGCCAACTACGGGATTTTACGGTTGATGACGACGTGTGATCGACCCGCTCCGTTGCCGGTCGATTTGTTGGCGTTCGGGTGGGTTGGGGCAGGATATGGTGTATTAGTTGACGCCAGAATTGAGGGAGTGGAAGAGTTTTGATCAGTAACTTGTCTGATAAGTCACCGATGTTTTATGCCCGATTGGCTGCCGTTCTCTATCTGGTGATGGTTCCGCTGGGCTTCGTAGGCATTATCTACGTCCCTTCAACTTTGATCGTCGATGGTGACCCGGTAAAAACAGTTGCGAATATCATTGAATCCGAGTCTATGTTCCGCATCGGAATCTTAGCCGCTTTGCTTATTCCTGTAGTCAACACTGCCTTGGTGTTCACTCTCTACAGAATCCTACGACCGGCAAATAAATTGCTTGCACAAGCGATGGTTGTGCTGATTTTGCTTGCTGTGCCAATTGCCATGTTCAATGAAATCAACAACGCACACGTTCTGCAGTTGGTGAGTGGAGCGGATTATCTAGATGTATTCGATACCGAACAGATCAACGCTCAAGTAATGTCAGCTCTCGATCTACATGAATCGGGAATTTTCATCGCAAGTTTGTTCTGGGGGCTCTGGTTGTTGCCGATGGGCTACGCAATCGTGATTTCGGGATACATTCCGAAAGTTTTGGGCTACCTGCTGTTGATTGGTGGAATCGGATACGTCCTAGATGCATTCATCTATTTCTTGGTGCCTGATGCCAATTTTGAAATGTCGACTTACACATTCATCGGCGAACTGCTATTGCCGTTGTGGTTGCTCATCAAGGGTGTGAATGTTGAACGTTGGATCGAAGCTGACAAATCAAGCTCTTAGTTAGTTGAACCAACATCGCATTCATCCAAATGACGCAAAAAAAAGCACTCCTCCCAGCAGGGTTCGACAGTCTTTTCGCCGCGTTTTGAGATAACAGACATCATCTCTTCCCACGCGTTGGCGATGCCTTCGTATGGACCTATATATAAGGCAGTAGCGACTTTACCTTCCGAAAGTTCTAACTCGATGATTTCGTCGGTGGTTGCCGTCACTTTTGTCACGGGGGCACCGGCTGCAGTGTCCATCATTCCTTCGTTGGGTGGTTCAAAGAAAATCGCGACAGGAGGTCCCGTCATCTCCATGCCGTTGGAACTGAAATATGGCCCAACTTTCTCAAAGGTTTCACGGATGAAATCGCCAACTTGATCTAAAGGGAATTGTCGCCTGATTCCGATCACGGGTCGTTTTTGTACCTGTTTTATTTCGATGTCCATGTTGGGAATCCCTTTCGTTATTTGGAGTGTAATGGATTGATCATAACGCGACTTTTAGGTGAATTCAGAATACTTTTGTCAGCCCGGTAATTGAATTCAAGTCACTGGTTTCAATCGCACATGTGATCTCACAATCACACCACGCATTTCGGTATGAACTCATGCCTTGATCTACGAGAATATGAGGAAGCAGTAACGACTATCTGAATAGTCGATAGACAGTGAGTTGAGCGAGAGGACGTGAGTCATGCTTAACAAAGTTCTAATTCCGTTGGACGGTTCGGCGAATGCTGAAAAGATTGCCGGATGGAGCGAGGGGCTGGCCGAAGCATTCGATTCGGATTTCATTCTTCTGATGGTTGTCGATCCCGACAAGATCGATAGATCGGGAGAAGGTGCGGGTCGTGACAGGCCAGCACGAGATTCACACCCTCAAGACGCCGCAAAAGGCGCTGATGAATCGACGGTAGGAGTGGCATTTGGTGGAGTCATCACTGGCGCCCCAACTGCTCCGCAGACGGAAGACCGCAGTGGCTACGGGACCCAGATGATCGAGCAGGTTGCTCAGCGAGCAAACGCCTACGTCAACGACGTGGCGAATCGGCTTTCATCCCGTGGCTTCAAAGTTCGAGCAATGGTGACTATCGGCAAACCCGAAGAAGAAATTCTTAAGGTCGCCGAGGAAGAGAACGTCGATGTGATCACAATGTCGACTCACCGCGAGTCGCTGATCGCACGTGGCGTACTTGGCAGTGTCACCGACAGAGTAGTAACTCGCTCGACGATACCCGTGTTGGCCGTAAGACCTGAGGGAGTATCGGAGACGATGCCTGTGAAGCCTGAAGTGGTCGTGGTGCCTTTGGATGGTTCCGAGGTCTCTGAATCGGTAGTTCCACTGGCAAGCACTATCGCTGCAAAGATGGGTGCAGAGCTGCTCTTCGTGCGGGTGAGCAACATGGCGTACCACGCCGCTATGGGTGACGCCGGCATCTACTACGCAAGCCCCGTTTCTTACAGTCGAGCGAGCGATATGGCTGCAGAGTATCTGGAGCCGTTTGTTGAGCAAGCGAAGACAGCTGGGGTAGCCGCGACGATGCGGACGCCAACGGGCAGCCCTGCGGCTACGTTGATTGCGATTGCTGAAGAGAACGACAACACGATGATAGTGATCGGCACTCGGGGACAGAGCGGTTTCAAACGGCTCGTGGTGGGAAGCGTGGCCGACAAGGTGCTGCGAACGTCTGGTCACCCGGTGCTTGTGGTTCCACCGGTTGCGAGTTAGTGGGTGATTGGCAGAGACGATCGGCTGAGCAACAGGGTCGCAACGTATCGAGGTGGAGTCGGCACACTTCACTTCGATACTGAAGACCGTGCCTGTCGAAACTATGCCTTCGCCAGTTAAAGCAAGAACGCCCAAGCAGTAGCGAGGGCGTTCTCACGTGACTATGCGTTCAGTTGTTTGTGAAAACTACCTGTCGATGTTTGAGAGGCCATTTTTGATGCCTTCAGTTGCCCATGGTGCCGACGGCATGGTGAAGAACTTGTACCCTTTGGCAACGAGATCATTCGCTTCAAGAGTTGGGGGGATGAAGTACATACCGGGGACAACACCGTGTCGCTTGCAAGCTTCGGCGATAGTGTCGAGACCCTTTGTGTAGGCATCGCTGGTGTAGTCGAGCGGCGTGTTGAGTTCGATAGAAAGATCCGACGGGCCAATCAGGAGCACGTCGATTCCGGGCACGCTGAGAATTTCGTCGAGGTTGTCGATGGCCTGCTGAGTTTCGATCATCGGGATGATCATCAACTCTTCGTTGACCATATCGAGATAGCTGCGGTAGTCGGCTGCTTCGCCGAACTCACCACGAGGACCCGAGTGGCTGCGGTCGCCATCTGGTGAATACTTGGAGGCTCGAACCATCGCTTCGGCTTCTTCTTTGGTATTGACCATCGGAACGATCACGCCCATGGCACCTGCGTCGAGTGCGAAGCAGATGAGATCGGGCTGGTTGGCGCTGACACGGATGATCGGCTTGGCTTTTTTGCCTTTGATCGACTGGATGTTGGGGATCATCTGCTTAACTTCGACTGGTGTGTGCTGAGAGTCGAACAGCAGGAAGTCGAAACCGGCATCGGCTAACACAGTCATATCGCCGAAGGCTGATCCAGCAGTTCCGATAACGGTCTTGCCAGACCTTAGTAATTCTCTAACGGGGTTCATGTGGGAAGTATCTCCGGTTACAAAGCAGTGAAAAGGTATCGGAGTGTCTTATCTCTTTTGGAAAGAATCCCCAACGTGGCGCATTGTGGCACAAAGTTCATGCGTGCACAGCTTTTGAGGCGCGCATTCACAGGGATGAACGAAAGAGAATTTGGTGCCGAAGGTGGGAGTCGAACCCACACGGGTGTTACCCCAATGGATTTTGAATCCATCGCGTCTGCCATTCCGCCACTCCGGCTCTTGGGGTGCTCGTGTATCAGGGCTGCTAATCGTTCGGAACGAAGCGGCTTGATGCGAGCTGCGGGTTATCTATATTAGCGACGATTTCACGGTAGTACATGGGGAGAGGGCTCGTGTTTGGGTTTGTTGGCCGAAATATCGACGGGTGATAGTGGTCGATAGATCCTGAACCCGTTCGACGGTGCTCGGGGCAAGCTTGAATTCAGAATGACAGTGGTGGAGGAATTTTCGGGGTTTCGTGCTACGCTCACGTTTTCGGGTGAAATGTCAGGTGCAATGTCGGAAAATTCTTCAAATAACAGTGAAGTGGCCTCAGAACGTTCCCTTGAACTATCACGTCCTCTGGCTGTGCTTGATGTTCAGTCGACAGGGCTTGATCCTTCGAATGCTCGTATCGTGAAGCTTTCGGTATTTCGCGTTAGTCCAGATGGCAGCGAACATGTGAGATCGGTCGTTGTGAATCCTGAAATGTCCATCCCTCCGGGCGCTACACAGGTGCACGGTATTTCCGATTTGGACGTGATGGGTAAACCTGTATTCAAGGCTTACGCACGAGCGTTGGCAGAACATCTGGCTGGCTGTGATCTCGCAGGGTTTGGGATCGAACGATTCGGATTGCCACTTCTACTTGCTGAGTTTGAGCGGAACGGCGTCGAGTTTTCTACCGACGGTGTAGCTGTTGTCGACGCGATGACAGTGTTCCATCGACTTGAGCCTCGAAATTTGAATTCGGCTTACGCACGATTTGTTGGTGGGACGAAACCTGAAGCGAGCGATGATGCTCAAGGTGCTCGAAACGTATTTGCGATTCTTCAGGGCGAGCTGATTAGTTCGTCCGAAATGCCAACTACTCCGTCGGCGATATCGGCGTGGGCGAAGGGTATCGACGAAACTGCTATCGATTCCGAAGGTAAGTTCATTTGGAGCGACGAGGGCGATGCGCTGATCAACTTTGGCAAGCATCGGGGTGAGCGATTAATCGAGGTCGTGAACAACGACGCACCGTATTTGAACTGGATGTCGGGATCGGACGACTTTGAGCCTGAAGTTCGGAAGATCGCTGAATCGGCAGCGAATGGATATCTGCCGGAGCGTTCGAGCGAAAAAACATCAGATTGAGGCGTTGGGTGGAGAGCTACTTCGTGCTCGCGGTAGTCATTCTGAATCCCGTTCAGAATGACTACCGCGAGTGATCTAGAACGGTCGTCCGTCTTGAGGTTCCGAGAGTGGCGGTGGCGCGCCGTCGGCACGGAGGACGGCATCTCCGGTAAACGTGATTTCGACGCACGGCATTCCGGTAAACACCCGCTTGGCGATGATGAAGGGCCCCCACCACGGTAGCTTTAGCGCTCGATTGATTTTTACGGCTCCGAGCAGAATTTTGAATTTGGTTCGCGGGAAGCCGGGTCGTAGTGCCCAGTGTTCGATGAACGCAAATATTTTGGGCAGTTTCTCGTTTAGATCTCGTACAACTCGTGCTTCGCCGGGAATGTCGAACCATGGTTCGAACTCTACTGAGTGAACAGTAACTTCCGCATTTCGAGCCATGCTCGCCACCCAATCACGCTTTCCCGGGTAGCCCGAGAGAATGATTTTATTTACGCCGTTTTCTTGTGACCAAACGTAGGTTGTTTCGATCGTGCGTTTGTTGCCGTTCTTGCGAGTGACAGTAGTGCGAATATAAAAGCTGTCGGAGAGGATTTTCTCCAACTGAGCAGGCAGTTTGTGATCGGGCATGTACCCGATATTAGCTGTCCCCATCGAACACGGCGATAGTGTCGGGGTTGATGTGGATGGCGCCTGGGCCGTTAGATATGTTCAACGTGGCTTGGCCGTCATTTACGAGGTGTTCGAGCGTGGCGGTATCGCCATCTTTCGTCACGCCATCGCTGCCACCATCGATAGTCACTTCGCCGTTGTGTGTACTGCCTGTGGCGAGAACGTTTGAACCACTTCGGAGTCGCAGTGAAATATCGCCGTTGGTTGTCGATATGGAATTCGTGCCTTCATCGACAACTCCGTCGAACCAGACGTGCGCGTTAGTTGTGGCGATGTTTACGTACCCATCGACTGCCTGCACGGTAACTTCGAAGTTCGTGGTGTCGAGATCGAAATCACCACTGGAATTCGTTACCGATATTTTGCCATCGGTGGTTTCTAGGGAAGCTGAAATGAGATCTACAGAATCTACTGTTATTCCTCGGTTTGTCGTTCTAACCGCGAGTTGTACACCGGCTGGAATAGCGAGTTCGATAGTCGAGTTGGCTTTCACTATTGCGTCTGCGCTCGTGGTGGCTGATATGACGAAGTGGGTGCTTGGTGAGCCAGCAAGGGATTGAGTGTAAAAATCGACGAACTCTGAGTTGTGGCTAGTAATTTTTAGTTCGAGTGAAGACGTCGAACTTCGGCTTATTTTGACCTCTGCGCTATCGCCAATCACTTCGACTAGAGCGCCTGAACTTAGTTCAGTACTGCTTGAAATTTCTGTAGTTTCACCGCCCGACAACACGCAAACAGGAGCCATCGTCGCTATGGCGATGATGAGTAGGAAGGTCAATGTTCGCAGTTTGAAAATCATGTTGATCGTAGCGGTGAAGCCACTGAGCGAAATTAGTTCGGAGTGCGATCTTACACTTTTGGCGTTTTCTAGTGTTTGCTAGAAGAGTTTGAGATGGATCAACGAGTGATGTACGAGAGTCACCGAACACCGAACTGTTCGGCGCGGTCGAAGAGTTTGCATAAATGCTATCGTTGCATCCAGTTCGGTTATCAGTGCTTTTCAATGTTACGAATATCGAAATTGGCGCACTGGTAATTCGAGGTGTGAAATACGTCTGTCTCTGTTTGCGAGGA
Organism: Chloroflexota bacterium; assembly: GCA_018650845.1. Lineage (GTDB taxonomy): Bacteria > Chloroflexota > Dehalococcoidia > Lucifugimonadales > Lucifugimonadaceae > Lucifugimonas. The sequence continues at coordinate 7,110 of JABIFF010000019.1, forward strand.
TGCCAGCCAGAGTGAATCAATACACAGAAGATCCGCTGTTATACACCTACAGCCCCAAACCTAAAAGGTTCGGTCGGCTTGTAGCGTGGCGCGATCGAATTGTTGGCATGACGGTGATTCTCGCCCTGATCGTCGGTCTGTGGTTTTTGGTATTTCACGACTCGACCACGTACACCTTCACTGACGCTCATGTGAGGGATACTTTCAAAGTTGAACACGTCGAAGAAACTCCAGGCTACACAGAGTACTCACGATTTGGATCAGCGCCTGTGACGATGATATTGCGTACCGGTGCGACCGATAGCGAGTTGGATGATGTGGTGGATCGGATCAGAGATCGGATGGCGATTGCCACCGAAGAGCTAGCGCAAGAGTTCCCGAACGAACATATTCGTGGATCAGAGTTCGAGTTTCATAATCTGATTATTTTCTGCGGTTTCGCGCAAAACTGTGGAGTCTATAAAAAGAATCTGCTACGAGACGTTCAGCGTCTTAATCTCCTCGATCCCAACAATCCTGATGGTCCTAATTCACTCTTTGAAAAATAAACAACTGATCGGATGGTTACGTTGATCGATTGGTATGGAGAGACGGAGAAAAGTAGGAAAAACAGGCGCGGTGCTCCGGTGAGTCGTCGTTCGATTACGCTGACCTTGGTGTTGATCATTGGGCTTGCGGTTGCCGCGTGGTTTGTATTGAGCCGTGATGGTGCGCCGAGAAACGTCGAAGCACTCGATATTTTGGCGCTGGATTTCGAGACTCGTTTAGAAGAAGAACGTGATGGCATTCACGTATTTCGAGGTAACTCTCGAAACTCTGGATACATTTGGGTGGTGAGCATTCTCTATTCCGAATCCATGACCGGAGAAGAGATCGTTTCCACCGATCATTTCGATGTCGAAAGTGCCTGGCTCAACGAAACGTACGAGATCGAAAAATCGCCGTTGCCTTACCGAATCGTTCAGAATTCAGTCGTGATCTGTTGGCGAGAAGAAGGTTGCGATTTCGTGGCTGGCCGGTTAGAGCAGTTCACGAATTGAGTTCTGAATTTCTCGAGTGAGTGAGTAACTACCGGTAGTAGGTAACGGCGTCAGTTGGAAGTGTGCTTGGGCAGTCGCCATCGCCGTTCGCTAGTTGCATCTGCAGCCCGTCAGTGTTGATTTCTATATAGGTCCATTGACCATCGCTGGCGTAGCAGTGAGCGGTAGTGAGCTGTTCAAGATCTAGCCACGTAGGGTTTCCTGGATACACCCGCATGTTGCTCGATTCACTTGATATTTCGACTATGCCGCCGGGCTGCATGGCGATTCCGAGCATTGATTGACCTGATTCAACGTCTGGTGAGTCGAACCATTGGCCCGCAGCTGAACCGAGCACGTCTTTCGCAGGCGAGCAATCCGATACGGCGACACGATCGCCGCCGGGATTTCCGAACAATGCGTAGAACTGGCTCTTTAGCGAATCGTCGTAATAGTCATAGGGGCATATTTCGTGAACGGCTTGCGAAAATCTGGTTCTTGAATAGCGCTCTTGATTTGCAAATTGGTTTACGTGGGTAGTGTCAAAAGCTCCGAAATCCCAGGTGCCGCCGTCGGTATATCCGATCAATTCGCCGGCTTCAAAAGTGATAGGAGGATCGACGCTATTGGTTGCGCTCGATTCGACAGCTGTGCCGGGAGCTACTTCGTCGATTGTCGGTGCGAGTTCCACAAGGTGGTCGAATTTATAACTGATCTCACAGCTCATATCGAAAGTGAGGAAGTAAAAATTCTTATCCCCTCCGTTCGATATGTAGTACGACATCGAGCTGAGAATCGAATCGGCCGGTGCGTAGACCGGAATGCGGATAGTTTCGTCATCGGCTCCGGCTTTGCTGTGCAGATACGAGTGGCCAGCGATTGTGCCGCCTGAAGGCGAGCCGGGCGGAACAATTACTTTGATGAGCGATAGATCGGTTGGGGCGGCTGTGAATCGAACGGTTGGATCGCTGTCGATATTGCAAAGACCACCCGATAGATTTGATGGCGCGCCCATGACACTGATTTCGTAGTCAGGATCGGCGGCACATGCTCGGTAGTAGGTGATGTCGCCGATAGGAACTTGAACCCATCCGGAGCAGTTGAGATCGGGCAGAGCAGCTTCGACTTCTTCTTGAGTGAGGAAGTGGGCAGGAGGGGGCGTGGGTATCGGTGTGGGCGTGCTCAGAGGCATCGGCGTGGCGGTTGGTGCCGGGGGAGGGTTCGTTGACGTGGGGCTTGGCGAAATAGCCGAGGTTGATGTTTCTTGCGGAGTGGGGGTGTTCGGTTCAACCGTGACGGCTGCTTTAGTGGTCGGGCTTGAAGTTGGGGTGGGCTTTGTCTTTGTCTGAGAAGGGGTTGTTTGTGTTTCGGTTGCAGTTGGTGCAGCCGACATGTTGTTTCCAAGATCCGTTTCTGCGCAGCCGATGGCGAACAAGAACATTGCAAAGCCGATTACAGCGGAGGTGGATCGAACATGGATGCTGAAGTGGCTCACGGCGTTATCGGTAGTAAGTAGTCGCGTCAGCCGGGAGTGAATTCGGGCAGGCGCCTTGCCCACCGGCCGCCTTCATAGTCATGCCGTCGCCGATGATTTCGATAAATCGCCAGTCGCCGTTGCTTGAATAGCAGTGGGAGCTTGTGAGATCGGCAGGATCTAGCCACGTTGGTTCCCCCTTGGCAACTCGCAAATCACCACCGATTCCGGTGACCGCAATAAAGTCGCCCGCCAGTAGTGCTGCCGAGAAAACTGAACCCTCGTAGCCCATCACGGGCGAAGCGAACCATGCTCCAGAAGCTGCGCCGAGAACATCTCGTTCGGTTGTGTAGCAAGGAATGCCGGGCAAGATTTGCTGTCCGTGGGTACCGAGTAGTGCGAGCATCTGCGAACTCAGCGGTTCGTCAAAATATTCGTATGGGCAGACAGTGTGCAACGACTGTGACATTTGCCCGATTTCGTATCGTTCCTGATTTGCGAATTGGTTTGTGAAGGTGAGATCGTAGGCTCCGAAATCCCACGGTCCCTGACCGCCAGCTCCGACGGTATAAGCAACGATTTCACCAGCCTTGAATTCGATCAGTTCGGTGCGTGATGTTGCACTGCCTTGAGACGGGGTGGCTGGAGCAACGGCGGCAATTTTGGGGACTACTTCGGAGATGTGGTCGAACTTGAAACTGATCTCGCACGTTACGTCGAAGAAGAGCAGATATTCACCGGCTCCCGATGGAGTGTCGTAGTAGGAGACCGCTGTGAGTACTGAATCGGCGACCGCATAGACGGGAACGCGGGCGAAACGGCTTGCTGATCCTGCGACGTTGAAGATGTACGAGTGGGGTTTGATCACTCCACCGATGGGCGACCCTGCAGGGTTGATCGCCGAGATGTTTTCGAGATCGGTTGGGGGGTGAGTGAATCGGGCAGTCGGATCGCTTTCGATCGTGCATGCTTCGCCTGAAAGAGTGACTGGCGCGCCGGATGTAAGTAGTTCGTAGTCACGGTTGCTGCCGCACGCTCTGAAATATGAGACGCCGTCGTGGGTAACACCACTCCAACCCGAGCAACCCAGTTCGCTGGCTCCGGCGAGTGCTTCGTCGGCCGTAGTGTAGTGATAGGGCGGAGGGTCTTTTGGGACGACAGAAGCAGGAGTGATGGGTGGGATGAACGAGTTATTCGGCGCCTTGGTTGGCGTCACTTGTTCCGCTGATGGAGCAGGTGTTGGAGTGTTCAGGCGTGCAAGCGGCTGAGGAGTCGGCGCGATGTCGAGAGCGTTCACAAGTCGCTCGAATTGCGCATCATCGGCACAGGCTCGTGAGTAAGGCGCACCGCCAACAGTGACATCCGCCCAGCCACTGCAGCCAAGTTGATCGGCAGCAGCAAGTGCTTCTTCCGATGTTGCGAAGTGATACGGCGGTATGACGACTTTTACACGCTCAGGAAGTGTGGTCGGGGTGAGCGATTCATTTGGCCTGAGTCCGATCGTCGGATTTGGGGTAGATGCTGCCGCTTCTGTGGCAGGTAGTTCGGTGGCAGCGGCGATTGGAGTTGATCCCGGAACTGAATTAGGTCCTGGGCGAGCCATCGTCGGCGTGAGGTAGTACTGAATCTGCTCGGTTTCGCATGCGACCACGACGAGCGGGAACGCCGCTAGTACGAGGAATAGCAGTAGGGAACGTATGTTCCTTTGGCGCAACATAACTTGAGCATTGCACGATTGGGCGTGAATGAACAGCAGGGTGGTACTTAGGGGGTGTTGGGCGGGACTACTTCGGGCCCTAGGTTACGAGCACCCTTCGACGGGGCTCAGGATGACAAGGTGGCGATGATGACCCTTTTTAGTCCAGCACTACTCGTACTGCGGCGATTACTTTTTCGGGGGTTGGGTAGATTAGTGGTTCGAGGGCTGGTGAGTAGGGGACGTTGATTTGTTCCGAAGCCACGACCTGCACCGGCGCCTGTAAATCCCAGAATCCTTCTTGAGCGACTATCGCCGCAATTTCCGATGCTGCCGAGCACATTTTGTGTGCGGGATCGACGATCACCAGACGGCCTGTTTTGGCGACTGATTTCAGTATCGATTCCTTATCGAGTGGCACAAGCGTTCGAGGGTCGATGACTTCTACCGAAATACCTTCAGCAGCCAGAACTTTGGCAGCGTCGATTGCGTGCTGAACGCCGCCAGCGATTCCGACTATTGTGACGTCGGATCCTGTTTGCACGGTTCTTGCGACTCCAAACGGAACGAGGAGTTCGCCATCTGGAAGCTCGTCGTTATCGGGAACTTCGGTACGTGAACTGATCGCTATACCGTCTTCAAAAAGTAGGCAAACATCGTTGTCACGAACAGCCGTCTTCATTAGTCCCTTGGCGTCGTAGGCGTTCGAAGGGCAAATAATTTTGATTCCGGGTGTGTTCATGAACACCGGGTAGTTTCGGTCGGAATGGTGCGCTGCGGCACCTCGTGCGTAGAACATTCGAACACGGAAGGTAACGGGTAGTTCAGCTTGCCCGCCGAACATGTATCGCATCTTCGATCCTTGCGAAACGAGTTGATCCATGCCGACCCATAGGAAGCTAGTTACGGTTTCGACAATGGGTCGCATTCCACAGAGCGAAGCACCGAGAGCGGCTCCGAAGAATCCGTTTTCAGATAGAGGGGTGTCGAGAACTCTGTCTTCACCGAATCGATCGACCAATCCGGCGGTTGCGCCGTAGACGGATTGGCGTAGATCTTCGCCCATCGTGAAAACTGTTTGGTCGCGTTCCATCTCTTCGATGGTGGCTTCGGCGATTGCCTGAATATAGGTCTTAGTTGGCATTTTTTTACTTTTGGGCTGCTGGTGACTTTGGCTGATTCGATACGGCTGTGGTTAGACGGGTGTTGCCCACATATCGTCGAATAGATCGCCAGGCTCGGGGAATGGGCTGTTTCGGGCGAACTCGACTGCGCCATCGATTTCAGTGTGAACTTCGGCTTCGATAGCGTCGCATTCAGCTTCGGTTGCGAAGCCGTGGGTGATCATCGCTTCGCGGTGGATCGGAAGCGGATCGCGCTTCATAGCTTCGTCGACTTCTTCTTGGGATCGGTATTCAGATTTTCGGATGCGGTCGAGACCCAGCGAGTGATCTTCGTAGCGGTATGTCATCGCCTCGATTAGGGTTGGACCTTCTCCCGCACGGGCACGTCGAACGGCTTCGCTTGTCGCTTCATGAACGGCTATCGCATCTTGTCCGTCGACTAGTACTCCGGGCATTCCGTAGGCACTGGCGCGGTCGCTAACGTGGTCGACGGACACAGAGTTTTTGTATGACGTTGTAATGGCGTATCCGTTGTTCTCGCACATGAAGATTACGGGCAGATCCCAGAGTGCAGCCATATTCATCGACTCGTGGCAGGCTCCTTGGTTGGAAGCTCCATCGCCGAAGAAGACAAGGGATACGAAATCCTGCTTGCTGAGTTTTGCTGCGAGAGCGGCTCCGGTGGCGATAGGAACTGATGATGCGACGATTCCAGATTCGCCCAGAATGCCAATAGAGAAATCGGCGAGATGCATCGATCCGCCCTTGCCTTTGCAGTAGCCACCGGATTTTCCGAGGATTTCTGCCATGGCGCGATTTACGTCGCCACCTTTAGCGATTGGGTGGCCGTGTGATCGGTGGTTGCCAGCGATTCTGTCGCTGTCGCGGAGTGCTGCGCATGCTCCAACGGCTACGGCTTCTTCACCGATGTACGGGTGAGCCGGACCGATCAATTCACCAGATGAGTGAATTTCAATAACTGCCTCTTCGAAGTATCGAATGCGACACATTCGTCGATACATTTCTTCGAGTTGCTGTTTGTCCAGCGCCATTTGGATTCCACCTGTTCGTGCCGTTTGTCGAAGTATCGAGTTGAACAATTGGTTCAACCGATTTGGCGACAGCATACGCCGTTCTTTAGCAGGTGTGTTTGTTTGCTCGAGTGATTAGCGTGCCCACAGAGCCGATAGATTCTAAGGCGCGGTGAATCCAACTCTGTGCGACGACGTATTAACTAGGGAGTGCACACCGCTTGGGTATCGAGGTGAGTCGGTGAATTGATTGCCCTTTGTTTGAAAATGAAGATCAATTCGAGGCCATAACGAATCACCTGAAGGCGTGCAGCACCGAGCGGTGTGCATTCGCCACGCATCTATTCCGTGAAAATCGGAACTCGAATTCGCGCTTCTACGCAGTGCTGATTTGAATCTAGGCTAATGGTTCCGCTCATTTCATCGAGAATTTCTCTCGTGATAGACAGGCCGAGTCCAGTTCCTGGGGTGCTGCGAGTCACTTCATTGTCGAGCCGGGTGAACCTGCTGAACGCTTGTTCAGATTCCTTTTGGCTTAGTTTGCCCTTGTTCCGGACTAGAAGCTCGATGCCGCCATCGATTTCACAGAGGGATGCAGTGATGGCGGTTCCGGATGGTGAATATTTCACTGCGTTGCTGACGATGTTTTGAACAGCCTGTGCGTACCTAACTGGGTCGACAGCTGCCGAGGATTCGACTTTAGAAGTACGCCATACAAGTCGTTTGCCGGCGGCTTTTGCTACTGGGTTTATTCCTTCGCAAACTTCCTGTGCCATTGCCGCAACGTTCACTTCTTTGATATCGAATGTGAGGCGTCCGGCGTCAGCTGAAGCGACGTGCAAAAGATCGTCGATCATTTTTTCGAGTCGCCAAGCGTTGCTCTGGATAAGATCGAGCTGTTTCTTCTGGCGCTCGGTCATGCTTTCGTCACGCCTGAGCAGGCTTGAGAAGGCGACAACACTTGTTAGAGGTGTTTTGAATTCATGCGAGATGGAGCTGATGAATTCGGACTTAGTTCTGGCTTCTGATTCCAGAATTGCTGTTTGGGTTGCCAGAGATTGTGATCGTACTCGTTCGCCTTCAAGCTGTTCATGAGCTTGTTCTAGGGCATTGGCGTGGAATACCGGCGCCAGAACGCCACCGATTCTCTCGACGATTTCTAGGTCACGCGAATCGAATGCCGATTGTTTTTTGGAGCTGATCCAAAGTGCGCCGATTGGTTTATCCGATTCACCACCGATTGCCATGTACATCCACGAGCGTAAGCCTGCCTCTTTTAGGCGGTCGCTCCATGGGGATGGAAGTTCGCTGATGTCACCGAATTGAGACATGCCGGCGGTAGCCATTCCTGAGTACGGCATTTTGCTGCTAGAACCACCACCGGTTACGTCAAGACCAGACTGGTACAGAACGGTAGTTTCGGATTTTTCAACATCGATAGAAACTGCGGAAAACCGATCATAGTCAATGAACTGGCTGAGTAGGTTTCCGGTGGTATCTGCGAGCACGTCGATAGGCGCACCCTCAATAGCTTTTCGGTTAAGAGTGACAACCGTGTTCCGTATTTGTCGCTCACGTTCGTTATCACGTGAGAAGGAATAGCTTTCGATGGTCGTGGTGAAAATTGCCGCCAGCTGTTGTGCGTAATCAAGATGGGTGCGGTCGTAAGCATTGGGGTTGAACGTTCGGAAGTGCATCACTCCCACAGCTTCGCCTCGCAGCTTAAGCGGAGCGGCGATCCACGAATTCATCGGGGCAGGATCTCCGCCATCAGGTCGATTATGCGCAGATATATTTTCTATCTGATTCTTAGAGAGAATGATCGGCGTACCTGCAAGCAAAGCTAGTTCAGTGGCTGTACCTGACAAGTTTTTTTGTAACGCCAGGCCGTAGCTGTTCGTCCGAAGGTCCCCAATCGGCTTCGACAAAGTATCCGGTTTTATCGGAGTTTAGCGAGCTGAGTACGATACGGTCGATCGGAATGATTTCGTCGATTTGAAGGGCGATTGAGTCGAATATTCTGCGGACGTCGTTGGCTTGTGCAACGCTGTTGCTGATGCTCGTGATAGTGGCACGCTGATGGTCAGCTTGCGTTTGAGCTATCGTCATTTTGCTGCGACCTATGGTCGAAGCCGCCACAGTTGAGATTTGGTTGGCGACCTTTAGTGAGTCGTCGTTGTAGGCCGAGGCTGATTTAGATCGGAAATTGATCACACCGATAATCTCGCCTGCCCATATCAGCGGGGTGCAAAGCAGGGTTCGGTAACCCTCATTGAATCGGGCGACGTTAGCTTCCATAGATGAAAGCAGGGTGTGCTCGGCGCTCGACCGCACGATGAATGGTTCTCTCAGCGTTAGATATTCGTTAACTTGTTCCGTGCTTAGCTGATAATCGTGCCAAGGCTTGTCGTTCTCGGTTTTGTTGCCAGCGATAAACCAGTCTTTTGCTAACGCTTTTTCTCGATCGAACGTAACAACGACGAACCTGTCATACGGAATAAGATTTCGACACTGGCGTGCGAGCTTGTCGATGATGTCGAGGGCATCTAATTTGCTCTTGGCTAGGTTCGAGATTTCTGTGAGAGCGGTGAGTTCAGCGATTCGTTGGCTGTAGCTTTCGGCAGTTCTGGACGTGTCGTGGACGATAGCCAACGCCATGGGCTCGCCTTGTTGGACGATTGGCGTGAGCGAGATGTCGACCTGAACTCGTGAACCATCTTTTCGGATTCCTTCGATCATGGGATTTTCGCTCATGGATCGAGAAGCAGGACGGTCGAAGAAAGATTTAACCCAATCTGGGTGAGTTTGACCAATAGACGACGGGATCAAAACGTCCAGAAGTTGACCCGCTAGCCCTGATTCTCCCCAGCCGAATAGTTCGTTAATGGCACTGTTGGCGGCTGCGATCTTCCGGTCAGTCCCGACAAGAATCGCAGGGTCGGCGAGGTTGTGAATTATCTCGACGATATCCACATTGTTGGCGTTTACCGGCGCTTGTGATGGTGAGAATTCGTTTTGAGTGCGCTCGATCGCCATATATCCGTAATTCGTCCGTGCTTGTCCGAGGGTTTTTATTGCTGCACAAAGCGTGCCGATAGCCATCGATATTCGTGGGCTGGAACTGGGAAATATCGCATGTGAACTGGCGAGCGTCTACGCCGCAACAGGTTAGTTCTGGGGTAATTGAGTCTGGACTTGAGTAATTGCGCTAACAAAGCGTGTTAACGCTTGAGTAATCGATGTAGCGGGTCGGCTGTTTGTCGAAAAAATTCGGGCGATGTCCTCGTTGTAGAACACGCCCATGGCTTGAGGATGTATGGTGCATCAACCCTCGACTTCTCCACATCTATCCAAAATAATTCGATGCCATCAATGAACGCTCCTCAAGAAAATAATTTCGGAATTGTCGCTTCTCAAAACGTCATGATCCCAATGCGGGATGGCGTTCGTTTGGCAACGGATATTTACCGACCCGCGGACGATGACGGAAACGCTTTGGACGGGCAATTTCCGGTGTTAGTGGGTCGTACTTCCTACGATAAATCGAACCCGGTTATATGGATCGATGCGGTAGCGAAAGCGTTTGTGCCGCGTGGATATGTTGTGGTTCTTCAAGATCTACGTGGACGTGGCGATTCAGAAGGAACAGGCGATTACTTTCACACCGCCAACCAGAAGGAAGGGCTCGATGGCTACGACACTATCGAGTGGGCGGCTGCTCAAGACTGGTCCAACGGGAGAGTTGGCATGGTTGGGGCATCTCACGGCGGGATCGTTCAAAACATGGCGTCGCTATATCGACCGCCACACCTCGCTGCGTTGTGGGTTGATGTTGCACCGACGAATGCGTTTCGATGGGAAGTTCGGCAGGGCGGTGCGATGGCATTGCACATGTACGGCGCACTGTATTTGCATGGTTACGATTCTCAAGAAATCGCTGACAATCCAGCCGCTATCGAACGAATCGAACGAGGCGCGGAACGGCTGAGCGAAGAAATTTGGAAGCAGCCATTCAGTGAGGGCAATACGCCGATAGCTGCGGTGCCGAATCTTGAAAAAGTTCTGATGCATTACTACCGGGACGGCGAGTACACCGACTGGTGGAAGCAGGAATCGCTAGATCACGCTCAGCACTACGATCGAATGGCAGATATTCCAGCGGTTTACAGCTCGGGCTGGTACGACCCGTTCGCGGCAGAAACATCGGAACAGTTTGCGCACATGACGGCGAAAAATTCGACTCCGCAGCGGTTGATATTAGGCCCATGGAATCATGTTTCGATGCGAGGCAAGGGTGCTTCGTTTGTCGGTGATGTTGAGTTCGGTTCGGAAGCTGAGTGGGGCGATAAGGTTCTGAACGCTGAACGATTCCGTTGGTTTGATCGATGGCTAAAAGATATCGATACCGGCGTTGAGGATGACGATCCGGTGCGGATATTCGTGATGGGCGGCGGCGACGGTTCATTCGATTCTGGTGGCAGAATTCAGCATGGCGGTGAATGGCGCGCTGAGCAGGAATGGCCGCTTGCCCGAACCGCTGTTACGCCTTTCTATATGACAGCCGATGGTGGTTTGAACAGCGAAGAGCAAGGGCATGGCGAGACTTCTGTTTCATGGGTTCATGATCCCGAAAATCCAGTGCCGTCGATCAGCGGAAATGTAACCGGCTTTTACGAATGGATTGTGTTGCCTGACGACTTGGATAGCGCATATGTGCCGCAGCGCGCTCGTATGAGATCGCTGATTCCGGATGGTCCTCTGCACCAGAAGGAACGGGACTCGACGATCGTTTCGAAGAGTCGTCCAGTCGACACGCCAGCATTGTTAGCGGATCGTGCTGACGTGAACGTTTTTCAGACTGAGCTGCTGGCTGAGGAAGTCGAAGTTACCGGGCCGATTATGGTGAATCTTTGGGTTTCGTCCGATTCTTTGGACACGGATTTCACTGCTAAGTTGATCGACGTTTACCCACCGAGCGAAGAGTATCCAGAAGGATTTCACTTGCCTCTGGAGGATTCGATTCGCCGTGCTCGATTCCGAGAAGGTTATGCAGCGGAGAAGTTGATGACACCCGGCGAGATTTGCGAGGTTCAGATCGAACTACCACCGGTATCGAATCTGTTTGCCAAAGGCCACAGAATTCGGGTCGATATCGCATCGAGTAATTTTCCACGATTTGATGTGAATCCGAATACTGGCGAACCGATAGGTCGGCACACAGGAACTCAAAAGGCGAATAATTCGATGCACACGGGCGGAGCGCATGCATCGAGCATCATGCTGCCGATAATCGAGAGCTAGCTAGCCGTAATTATTGCTAGCTGCGAGCTTCTTCGTTCGACATTTTCTCGATTGCCTGAACCAACGCCTGGTGCCCCTGATTCACGGCTTCAGGACCATCGGCTTGTACCGAGCGGTATAGCTGGGCGATGAGTGTGCTCGTAGGAAGAGCTGTGCCGGTATCGGCTGCGATTTGGCCAGCCAAACGAAGATCTTTCTGCATGTGCTTGACCATGAAGCCGGGAGCAAAATCGCCTTCGAGAATCTTTGGGCCAAGCGTTTCGAGAGCCCAAGATCGACCTGCGCCATTTTTCACAGCGTCGAAGAACGCTTGCATATCGAGACCGGATTTCTTGGCGAGTACGAACGCTTCGGAAATTCCTGCGAGAGTAGCCACACCGATTAGCTGGTTAGCGATTTTCGTCGTGTGGCCAGAACCTACGGGGCCCATGTGAGAAACATCGCCGCCGAGTACGTTCAGTACAGGGAGTGCTCGTTCGAAGATCTCGGCGTTTCCGCCTACGAGAATCGAAAGTGTTCCCGCCTCAGCGCCGCCAACGCCGCCGGTTACGGGTGCATCGATAAAGCTTGAACCTTGCGCCTCGATCAGGTTGGACATTTTCTTGCCCATTTCAGGATCGATGGTGCTCATGTCGATCACGACAGAGCCTTTTTGAAGCCCTTCAAGAATTCCGTTTGGACCCGCGATAACAGCTTCAACATGTTCAGAATCGGGAACCATCGTGATTACGATGTTGGAGATTCTTGCGACTGCCGCACCAGATTCCTCCGACGCCGCGCCAAATTCTTTCGCAGCGTTCACCGTTGCGTCGTTGAGATCGAATACGGTGACTGTGTAGCCGTCGTTGACGAGATTGCGCGCCATTGGCAGGCCCATCATGCCGAGTCCGACAAATCCGATTTTTTCGTTGCTCATGTGATTTTCCCGCCGGTAAGAACGGCTCGTGTCTGCTGTAACTGAAATATGCGGGCTAATTTACAGGTGGTTGGACCTTTTTGGGTGTTACAGAAATGATTTGTTGCCGGGAGATTATTAGTGTTGGGCGATGGAAAGTTGAACTTTCGACATCGATCGCCAGAGAAGTAAAAGAGGATCACGAATGTACAAAGCCGTTCTATTCGACCTATTCGGCACGCTAATCGAACCTCCTCCAATGCCGGTTTATCGACAGATGGTTGGCGATGTTGCAACGGCTCTCGGTATTTCGTTTGAAGAGCTGAACGAACCGTGGATGTCGATTAACGACGGTCGATTGGACGGCAGATTTGAATCGTCGGAAGGCGATATTCTGGCGGCAGCGGAGTTGGTTGGTGTCGAAGTCTCTGAGTCGCAGTTGGCGAAGTGTATGGACATTCGACGTTCGATAACTCGAGAATTCTTAACTCCAAAAAACGGCGCTCTAGAGATGCTGGATGATCTCGTCGAGATGGATTGTGCGCTTGGGTTAGTGACCGATTGTGTGTACGACGTACCGGCGGTTTGGGCTGAAACCGACTTCTTTCCGTACTTTTCAGCAGCGCACTATTCGTGTGTGACCCACGTTCGAAAACCCGATGCACGTGCGTACAAGGGTGTGCTGGATTTGTTGGAAGTTCCTGCAAGCGAAGCTCTATTTGTTGGCGACGGTGGATCGGACGAATTGAACGGCGCGGTTAGGGCTGGGATGGACGCCGTGATGATTAGCGACCTCACTCCTGAGTCGGGCGAAGTTATGCGTGTGGGCGTTGTCGATTGGGATGGTCCGGTTGTGAGCTCGATGCCAGAAATCACGAGTTACGTGCAGAACAACGGTTAATTTGCTTGCTGGTGAGAGGTATCTCGTCTAGGTTTGGCGCATTAGTGAGAATGTCTGCAATTCTGAACGTGGAGCCAACTTATGATTGCCCTAGATGATCAACTCAAATCACTGGGTTCAACGGAACTAGACGAGGAAGTGGCTCGCTGGACTGCTTCGAGAGAACGGCTGTCAGCGGACAAGCACCGGCCGACATTTCACTTTTCGCCACCAGAGAATTTCATGAACGATCCGAACGGATTGTGCCAGTGGAAGGGTCTGTACCACCTCTTCTATCAGTTCAGGGCTGACGGCATCGATCAGGTTCATTGGGGGCATGCGGTGAGCGAGGATCTGGTGAGGTGGAAAGACCTGCCAGTCGCTCTGTACCCGGATCAGGAGAACGATTGTTTTAGCGGCCAGACTTTGGTTGAAGATGATCGGGTGATCGCCACTTATCACGGAACTCAGGCAGGGAATGCCATCGCCACGGCTTCAGATGATTTGTTGATCGATTGGAAAAAACATCCCGATAATCCGGTGATTCCTATGGTGCCGTTGGACGAAGCGACGGGTGCGCCTTACCGAGTGTTCGATCCGTGTATCTGGAAAGAAGATGATGGCTACTACGCACTTTCTGGCGTGTTCAAGAACGGCGAGCGAAGCGTCGATTGCGAGGGTGTAGATCATCTATTTCATTCGACTGATCTAACGAATTGGGATTACGTTGGTGAGTTGATTTCAACTGACTACAACACTGAGCCTGGCGAAGATTACGCTGTGCCGAATTTCTGGCCGATAGGCAATGGAAAGCACATGCTGCTGTTCTTCAGCCACAAGCGGGGTGGCCAGTATTTTGTGGGTGACTACGATAAATCGACCCACAAATTTACTTCGGATTACCACGGTAGATTGAACAACGGTCCTCTTGCTGTTGGGAGTCTTCATGCCCCTTCGGCGACTGTCGACGATAGCGGCAGGTTTCTGGCTATCTTCAACGTTAAGGAGAGCAGGGAGCCTCAGGGGTGGAGCGACATTATGACTTTGCCGACCCACCTTTCGTTGCGTGAAGACAATTCGCTGAAGATCGAGCCTGTCGCTGAGATGTCTTCGCTTCGAGGCGAGCATTCAGTGGCTGATGATGTAACGCTTGGAGCGGGCGACGAGGTCGTGTTGGAGTCGATTGGCGGGAACGCTATTGAAATATCGGTGACTATCGATCCCGGTTCGGCTCATGAAGTTGGCCTGAACGTACTGCGATCACCTGACGCGGAAGAGACGACTCGGATTTCGTTCTTTCCAAAGGGACACCCTAGATTTGGAACTGCACAGCTGCAGATCGATGGCGTGAACTCGTCGATTCGTGAGGATCTGATTCCTCGTCCAGCTGAAGTAGGGCCGTTAGACGTTGGTGACGATGAGAATATCGAGCTGAGAATTTTCATTGATAAGAGCATCATCGAGGTGTTCGCCAACGAACGTCAGTGTTTGACGCTTCGTGCATATCCTGATCGAGATGACAGCACTGGGGTTTCGGTATTTGCTCGGGGTGGAACGGCGAAGTTTAGTGGAATCGAAGCCTGGCAGATGGAATCGGTTTGGCCTGAACTTAGTTAGGCTGCTGCATCTCTTTTCTACTAAGTGCATCTGACTTTGTACGAGGTAAATAATGAGCACGCAAAACACTAACAACTCAGATATCGCAATTTCACGACTACGCAGCGCGGCACACACCGGCAGCTTGAAGGCTGTGGTTGGTGAGCTGGCAGACATATGTAAAGAGACAACGGTTGATCAGTGTTCGAAGCTTTCTGGCTTGATGCCACGGCTCAGCGTTGAGACGGCCATGCACAAGGTTCGAATTTTCGATTAGTTCATACGTTTCTTCCGCTTCGAAATATTTCGTTATCTCCCCCTGAGATACATAACGCCCCAAACGCCAAGTTTGGGGCGTTATGTGTTAACGAGGTGCTGAGCCAGACCGGTATGAGCTTGGATATGAAACTACGATCCGGTGGACCCGTAAATTCAAGATTGGCGAATGCTTATCTGTGATTTAGTACCTGTGTTTTCGATACGCATGAATAGCGGCTGACCGTGATGCGAAATATGAAATAAAAGCCGATTCTCGATTGAGTGGCTAGCGAAGTGTGACGTTGAACCGTCGGACTGGCTGTCCAGAAAAAATAACGGTTGGGGAGATTCACATCAGGCGGTCGGTCTGGGTGAACTGCACGGAAATCTCGGAAGTTTTGAATCGATCGATAGCGAATCACATCGCTGCGATTGGGGCTACAAATCTGAGAGAGATTCGTGATCTGGCCGAATCGAATGTTCTAGAGAATTCAGGGGTATAACACATGGTCACAAAAACCATGAAATTTTTGTTCGGATCGCTTCTAGGTAAGCTGATCCTTGCATTCCTCGTGCTCGGCGTGGTGCCGGCAGCAACTGTGGGATTGATTTCCTACCAGAAGGCTGCAGATTCACTTACAAGTGAGTCGTTCCAGAAGCTTGAGGCTGTACGAGGTATTAAGACAGCGCAGATCGAAGGTTACTTCGGTGAGCGACTTGGTGACGTTAGCGTTCTTTCGTCAAACGCAACTGTTAAGGACGCACTTGGTGCGTTTGAGACTGCGTTCATGGCTGAAGACGGAGTAGACAATGGTCCACTCTACGCAGCTGCCGCAGACCAGCATGCTGAGTGGTTGACTCAGTACAACGATGAGTACGGTTACTACGACCTATTCCTCATCTCCAATACTGGAGATATCGTCTGGACTGCGTTCAAAGAATCAGACCTTGGTGAAAACCTTGTAACTGGTTCGCTCTCATCTAGCCCGCTCGGTGAAGTTTTCCAGAAGGGTCTATCGACCATCTCTGTTCAGGACTTTGCACCGTACGCACCTAGTGGTGGTGTACCAGCTGGATTCGTTTCCGCACCGGTATACGACGGTGGAGACGTTGTTGGTGTAGTTGCATTGCAGCTCCCACTCGAAGCTATCAACGTCATCATGCAGCAGCGTGACGGCATGGGCGAGACTGGTGAGTCGTACCTGATTGGTTTCGACAAGCTCATGCGTACCGACTCGTTCCTTGACCCAACAGGTCACAGTATGAACGCATCGTTCGCTGGTAACGTTGCTGACAACGGTGTTGACACCGAAGGTGCTCGCCGAGCTATTGCTGGTGAGACAAACACAAGCATCATCATCGACTACAACGGAAACCCCGTTCTATCGTCATATGCTCCGCTCGAGATCGCTGGTCTTGACTGGGCAATCCTCTCAGAGATCGACGAAGCTGAAGCTTTGATTCCTGCAAAGGCATTGTTGAACACATTCCTGCTTGTACTGATCATTTCGATCGGTGTTGTAATTGCAGCTGGTTTCTACATGGCTCGATCAATCGCAACAGGCGTAAAGCACGTTTCTTCCGCAGCCGAAGAGCTTGCTGATGAAATTCTTCCGCAGCTCGTTGCTGTTACCGAAGCAGTTGCTGCTGGTGACCTAACAAAGACATCTGAAGTATCGATCACAAGCATCGACGCTAAGTCTCAGGACGAAGTCGGTGATCTCGGTCGTGCATTCAATTCGATGGGCGAACAACTCGGTCGACTTGGACAGGCAAACGTCGACATGGTTGCCAACCTACGAGAGATCGTTGGTCAGGTATCTGAGACAGCAGGCGATGTATCGGCTGCAAGTGAACAGCTTGCATCTGCATCTGAGCAGGCTGGTTCTGCAACACAGAACATTGCTGAACAGGCACAGGGTCTTTCAAAGGGCGCTGCTGATCAGGAATCTGCAGTTAGTGACACTACTGAGTCTGTAAAACAGCTCGGTTCTGCTATCGACCAGATCGCAGAAGGTGCTCAGCAGCAGAACAAGACTGTTGAAGACACAACCACAACAATCAACGAAGTTTCTCGTGCTATTACTGAAGTTGCAAGCAACGCTCAGGAAGCCGCTGAAGGTTCTAAGAATGCTGATGACGCCGCCCGTAAGGGTCTCGGCATCGTTGAGCAGACTGTTGAAGGTATGGGTCAGATCAAGAGTGCTGTTAGCGACGTTGCAGATCGAATCGGCAACCTCGGTGAACAGTCGGCTGAAATTGGCAAGATCGTCGCAGTTATTGACGACATTGCCGCTCAGACAAACTTGCTCGCATTGAACGCCGCTATTGAGGCTGCTCGTGCTGGTGAACAGGGTCGTGGATTCGCAGTTGTTGCCGATGAAGTTCGACAGCTTGCTGAACGGGTTACGACTGCTACTTCTGAAATCGCAGGACTTATCGACGGCGTCCAAAAGGGTGTTGAAGAGTCAGTCAAGGCGACCGAGAAGGGTACCGAAGAAGTTGAACGTGGTTCTGAACTGGCTAACGAAGCTGGTGAGTCACTCAACGAGATCCAGAGCGCTGTCCAGGTTGTTACTAACCAGGTGGAACAGATTTCAGCAGCAGCTGAAGAAGTTACCGCTTCTAGTGACGAGATGGTCAAGTCAATCGAAGGAGTCATGGCGATCACTGAGGAGACGACCGCTGCGACTGAAGAGATGGCTGCTTCTAACGATCAGGTACAGCAGGCAATGGGTTCAATCTCCGCTATCACCACTCAGACTGGTGCATCGGTAGAAGAGTCCTCGGCTGCAACTGAAGAGCTTAGCTCGCAGGTTGAAGAAGTTGTTGCTTCATCATCCGCACTTGGCGACATGGCTGGTGTTCTTACATCCGCTGTTGCACGCTTCAAGTTGGATGCTGGTGGATCGACTGAAGAGGTCAGCGAAGACCTGGCTGCGTAGTTCTCTACGAAAAGCTAATACGAGAAAGGCCTCGGGGTTATTCCCGGGGCCTTTTTCTTTTTAATTTTCTATCTCATCTGCACGTCAGTATTGGTTCACCTATACTGCCGCATTATGAACATTCGAAAATTCTTATTGCTGGGTTCGCTGCTGCTGGGTTTGGCACTCTTTGTTGGATGCGGTTCGGCTGATGGGAGTGATTCGGTTAGTGCTGGGGTTGGCGCTGAAGAG